>JBGATB010000005.1:0-282056 GCA_044229415.1 Myxococcaceae bacterium
GCGTGCTGGAGTTCCTTCGCGCAGCCATCACTGCCGATGGCCGCCGCGTCGATGCGCAGGACGACGGCACCTACGTCGTGAAGGACGCCGAGCAGAAGGTGGTGTGCCGCTTCACGCTCGACCGCGATGCTGCCCGCGCGCGTGCGGACCTCGACCTCCTCGGTCTCGACCATCCGCTCGTGCAGGAAGCCATCAAGCGGTGGCAGGCCGTGTCGCCCGAGAGCATCGGCGTGGCCGTGTCGGGCTCCGAGGGCCCGGGCGTGCTGACCTGGTGGCTCGTCGAGACGCGCGGCCCCTCGGGCGAGCACCGCGCCACCGTGCTGCCCCTCGGCGTGAGCGATGATGGCAAGCGCAACTCCCGCCTCGAACGCCTCGGCGCGGGCGTCTTCACGCGCAAGGGCCACGTCAACGGTACGACGGTGTCAGCGCGCAAGGCGCTCCTCCACGAGAAGGTGGAGCCGATGCTCGAGCGCGAGCTGCAGCATCGCGAGATCGTGCCGGAAGGTGGCAGTTACGCCGCCAAGCTCATCGGCTGGGTGGAAGTTGCCGCTTCCGGATCCGGGTAGCGGGCGGGATCAGTCTCGCCCCCAGAATTCAGGCATCAGGCGCAGGACTCGCTTGAACTCGTCGTTGCCGCCGCCGCCTCCCTTTCGCGTGCCGCCGAGCGCAGGCGTGAGAAGACCTCTTAGGACATCCAGGTTGTACCCGAAGTCCGCTCGCCCGTAGGTGCTCTGCCCCTGGCTTGAGAACCAGTCCAGCCAGTCCGACAGCATCTGCGGGTTCTGCTTGATGTCGTACGGTTCCGTGGGCTCCGCGGCCTTGATCGCTTCACGATGCTTCGGGAACTTGGCAAGGAAGAGCTGCACCGCACCGACGGCCTGGGTCACGTGCCCACGCGTGGCGTCCTTCTGGCCCATGCCCTTCTCAAGGATGTCGTGGCTGAGGTGGGCGAGCCGCGTGACGGCCTGCCGTTCGGCGTAGCAGTGCTTGAAGAACCACTCCTTGCTCTTGAGTGCCATAACCGCCTTCTTCCCGCTGGGGCAGGCGGGCGGATCAGAGCACAACAGCACCTTCGGGTCTACGCTGTTAACCGGGCCTCTTGCCGAGGCACGACCTTGTTAACCGCTCTCTGCCGCTCTCGACCCACGGAGCCGATCAGAGAGCACGATCGCGCCCCCGAGAGCCCGTCTCCACGCGCGTCCGCATTCTCAGGATCGCGCTCCGGGATCACGCCGCGCTCGTCGCCCTCGCGCAGAAGCCCGCGAACACTGGCGCTTTCAAGACGAAGCCCCGCGAGTCGCCTCGCGGGGCCTTCGTTAACTGCGCCTCCACCTCCGGTTGGTGGTGGAGGAAGATTGGCTCCCCGACGAGGACTCGAACCTCGGACATGGTGATTAACAGTCACCCGCTCTACCATCTGAGCTATCGGGGAATGGTGAGGGGTCGGCTATTTAGGGAACCGTGCTCTCGCTGTCAACTGCCACGGTCGATCGTCTTCGAGCGGTCCCGTGGCGCGCTCTGGCGACCCCGCTGAGCGACCTCGAGCCGGCGCTGCAGGAGGTCCTCGGCGGGCGTCCTGCTGAGCGCGTCCTGGACGGCTATCTGCGGGCGCACCGTGGGTTCACGCCTGAGGAGCGCACGGCGGTGGCAGAGGCGATCTTTGGCGTGGGGCTCTGGCGCCGACGCGTCTACTCACACGCTGGGTCAAACGCCACGCCCTGCCAGCTGCTGCTCGCGCTGGTCCGGGATGTCGCCGGGGTAGGGGAGGGGCTCGACTTCTCGGCGCTCCCGCCGCCGCGGCCACCGCCCAGCTCCCTGGCTGAGTTCTTCTCCCTCCCCGACTGGCTGGCGGACACCTTCCAGCGCGAACTGGGCGACGAGGCGCCCGCGCTGTGCGACGCGCTCAACCGCCCCGGTCCTATCTGCCTGCGCGCCAACGCGCTGAAGACCTCCCAGGCCGCGCTGATCCAGGAGCTGGCAGGGGAGGGGATTGCCGCGCGCCCGGGCGTCCACGCGCCGCACGCGGTGGTGCTCGACGGCCGCGCCAACCTGCTCGGCACCTCAGCGCACCGCGAGGGCCGCTTCGAGGCGCAGGACGAGGGCAGCCAGCTGCTCGCCGAGCTGCTCCAGGCCCAGCCCGGTGACCGCGTCCTCGACCTCTGCGCAGGCGCCGGCGGCAAGACGCTCGCGCTCGCGGCTGCGCTCCAAGGTCGCGGCGAGCTGCACGCCTACGACGCGGACGCGGAGCGGCTGGACCGGCTCCGCCAGCGTGCCTCGCGGGCTGGGGTCAGCGGGCTTCGTATCCACCTCCCCGGCCAGCTCCCGCAGTCGCTCAACGCGAACCGAGTCCTCGTGGACGCTCCCTGCTCGGAGCTGGGGGCGCTGCGCCGCGGGCCGGATCTGCGCTTCCGGATCGACCCAGCCACGTTCCCCGCGCTGCAGGCCCTTCAGTCCCAGCTTCTGGCGACCGCGGCCGCCCACGTCGCCCCGGGCGGCCGGCTCGTCTACGCGACCTGCACGCTCCGGCGTGAGGAGAACGAGGGCGTGGTCCGCGCGTTCCTCGCCGCGAATCCTGCGCTTCGGCTCATCCCTCCAGGCTGCGCTCCCACCTTCGTCCAGGACGGCTTCTTCCGGGCGCTGCCGCACCGTCACGGAACGGATGGTTTCTTCGCTGCGGTGCTGCAGCGAAGCTGACGACGCGCGCGCCCCTCGACTTCGCTCGGGGTGACCGGCGGCGGCGGGTCTGGACGCCCGGTTCCCCTCCAGCCATGCTCGAAGGCGTTGCGAGCGCCGCCCTCCCGCTCGCACAGACGTTCCATGGCACGCCTCTCCCATCGGCTCGACGAGAACGCCCCGGGCCCACTCTTCGTCGACGACAGCTGCATCGACTGCGGCGCGTGCCGGGAGATCGCCCCGAAGATCTTCGCTCGGTCACCAAGGCTCGGGCAGTCCTTCGTCACCACGCAGCCGACCGAGGACGCCGACGAGCTGCAGGCGATGAAGGCGACCATCGCGTGTCCCACCGCGAGCATCGGGACCACTCCGAAGCGGACGGTGGACCGCGCCCTGAGCGCCTTCCCGGAGCAGCTCGAGGAGGACGTCTATTACTGCGGCTGGCACTCGGAGGCGTCCTACGGCGCGGCCTCGTACTTGATCGTCCGGCCGCGCGGCAACGTGCTCATCGACTCGCCCCGCGCGGCCCGTCCGCTGCTCGAGCGGATCGCCGCGCTCGGGGGCATCCGCACCCTGGTGCTCACCCACCGCGACGACGTGGCGGACCATGCGCAGCTCGCTCGGCGCTTCGGCTGCGAGCGCGTCATGCACGCGGCCGACTCCGGCGCGCTGCCCATTGAACGGCGGATCGAAGGGCTGGAGCCGGTGGCGCTCGACGAGGACCTCACGCTCATCCCCGTGCCTGGCCACACGCGCGGCTCCATCGCACTCCTCTATCGGGACAAGTTCCTCTTCACCGGTGACCACCTCTGGTGGGACGAGGAGGACGAGCGGCTCGACATGGGCCGCGGGGTCTGCTGGTACTCCTGGCCCGAGCAGCTCGCCTCGCTCGCGCGCCTGCGCCAGCTCGACTTTCAGTGGGTGCTGCCGGGGCACGGGTTCCGCTTCCGCGCTGCCTCCACGGAAGCCATGCGTGCCGCTGTGGATGAGGTGAACGCCCGACTGGCCCCTCGACGGTGAACGGAGAGGGAGAGCACGGGCGCCCCTCGACTTCGCTCGGGGTGAGCGGTGGGTGGGGCGTCCCTCGGCTGGCCAAAGGCTACCTGCGCCGCTGCCGGGCGATCTCTTCAATCTCCCGCTCGGTCTGCTGCACGTGCGCTTCCCGCCGCTCCTCCCGCTCGCGCCGCACGCCGAACATCCGGTAGGCCCACACCGCCAAGATCAACAGCGCTCCCGCCACCGCCCAGCCGAACGCGCGCGCGGGGCCCGCCACCAGCTGATCCGGCGCCCAGCCGCGCTCGGCGGCGCCGATCACCAGATACGGGTCGTGCTGCTCCTGGATCCTCCGCCACAGCTCGGCCACCGCCCCCGCGCGCAGCTGGAGCTCCCTGGGCACGCCGCCGGTACGGTCCAGGCGCCAGTTGAGCTTCTCCAGCTCCTGGTGCAACGCGGTAGCGGCCGGGAGCAGCCGCGCCGCCTCCAGCAGGTGCTCGTACGCGGCGAGCAGCTCCTCCCGCTTGTCCGGCACCCCCGGCCGCTGCTGCAGCACCGGGTAGGCCTCCCGGTAGTGCACGGCCGCCTGGTACTCGGGAGATCTCCAGTACTGGAGCCCGATGTAGAGCGTCACCACCGTGGCGTAGAGGCCCAGGACGATCAGCAGCCCCCACGGCACCGGGAAGGGCATCCGCAGCCGGGTGAGGGCCGGGTCGGTATCCGCTGCCGGGGTGTCGGAGAGCTTCATCGCGCGAGGCCGTCAAGCATACGGCAGCCGGATGGTATGAAGCCTTCCGTGCTCTTCCGGAAGCCACCGCCGCTGCGCCCTGGGGACCCCATCCGGATCGTGGCGCCGTCAGGCCGCGTCCCGCGCGAGGCCTTCGAGGCCGGCCTCAAGGTCCTCTCCGCCCGCTACCGCCCCGTGCTCGACGAAGGGCTCTTCGCCCAGCACCGCTACCTCGCCGGCAAGGACGAGCGCCGCCTCGAGGAGCTCTCCGCCGCGCTGCAGGACACGGAGGCCGGCGCCACGTTCTGCGCCCGCGGCGGCTACGGCGCCATGCGCCTGCTCCCCGAGCTGCCGCGGCTCAAGTCCGGGCTGCGCCCCTTCGTGGGCTTCTCCGACATCACCGCGGTGCACCTGGCCTTGAACGCCCAGGGCTGGGTCACCTTCCACGGGCCCGTGGTGACGCAGCTGGGGCGCCACCCCGCCTCGGTCGCCGAGCGGCTCTTCCACCTGCTCGAGGCCACTACCCCCGCGCCGCCCCTCACCAACGGCCGCACGCTGGTGCCCGGCCTGGTCGAAGGGCCGCTGCTCGGCGGGAACCTGTCCGTCCTCTCGCGGTTGATCGGCACCCCGTTCTTGCCTCCGCTCGATGGCGCCATCCTCCTGCTCGAGGACGTGGGCGAGGCCCCCTACCGGCTAGACCGGATGTGGACGCACCTGGCCTTGGCCGGCGTCTTCAAGCGCGTGAAGGGCGTGGTGCTCGGCGATTTCACTGACTGCGAGGAGAAGGACGCGGCGTGGAGCAGCGCCCAGGTGCTGGAAGATCTCGCCAAGGAGGCCAACCTGCCGTGCGCCGGTGGCTTCCGCATTGGCCACGGAGATCTGCACTACGCCGTCCCGCTCGGCGTCCGCGTGCGGCTCAACGCCACAGGCGCCAACGCCACGCTCGAGCAGCTGGAGGCAGCGGTGGACCCCGGAGCCCGCGCGTGAGCGCGGCGCCGGAGCTCCAGGCGCTGCTTCAATCCGGCGTCGCCGACGGCGCCTTCCCCAGCGCGCAGGCCACGGTGCTGCACAAGGGGGAGGTGCGCTTTGACGGCGTGGCCGGCCCCGGCACCTCCAAGACGCTCTTTGACGTCTCCTCGGTCACCAAGGTGCTCTGCACCACCGCCACCTTCATGGCGCTCTGGGCGGAGGGGAAGCTCGGCCCCGAGGCGCCGCTCTCCCGCTTCTTCCCGGAGGCCGAGGCCGCCAAGGCCGGCGTGACGCTCGCGGACCTGCTCTACCACCGCTCCGGGCTCCCCGCGTTCCGCCCCTACTTCGCCCGGGTGATGCCCGCCGTCCCCGAGCTCTTCGCGGACGACTGCCCGCCCCAGGTCTGGGCGGACGTGCGGCGCGAGGTGGTGGAGGCGGTGAAGAAGACCGGCCTGTGGCGCCCGGTCGGCAGCAGCGCCGTGTACAGCGACGTGGGCTTCATCCTGCTCGGCGAGGTGCTCGCGCACGTGGCCGGAGCGCCGCTGGATGAGCTCTTCCTCCAGCGCGTGGCCACGCCCGCTCAGCTCTCCGCCCACTTCCGCCACCCGTCCGTGCGCTCGCCGCTGGTGGCGCCCGCCGCGCCCACCGGCACCACCCGCCCACGCGAGCCCGGCCCCGGGCAAGAGAAGGAGTGGGAGCCGTTCCCCACGCACCCCACGCGCCCCGGCGAGGTGGACGACGACAACTGCTGGGTGATGGACGGGGTGAGCGGCCACGCCGGGCTGTTCGCCACCGCCGGGGACCTCGCCCGCTTCGGGCAGTGGGTGCTCGAAGACCTCCAGGGCGCCGGCCACTTCGCCCCCGCGCCGCTCTGGCTGCGCGCGCTCCGCCGCGACACCGCCACTGAAGGCAGCACCCGCGCGCTCGGGTTCGACACGCCCAGCGGCACCGAGGCCAGCCCCTCCTCCGCCGGCCGCTTCATCGGCAACGGGAGCCGCGGCGCGGTGGGCCACCTGGGCTTCACCGGCGTCAGCCTCTGGGTGGACCTGGATCGCGAGCTGGTGGTTGCCTTGTGCACCAACCGGACTGCCTTCGGGCGCGCGAACCTGCAGATCCGCGACTTTCGCCCCAGGTTCCATGATGGAGTCATCCGCGCGCTCGCGCTTTGAGGAGCAGATCGACCGATGGCTGACGACAACGGGAACGTGCTGCAGACGGTGGACCCCAAGCAGGTCCGCCGCATCCACCTGGTCGGCGTGGCCGGGACGGGGATGGGCTCCTTCGCTGGGATGCTCAAGGCCGCCGGCTACGAGGTGACCGGGAGCGACGAGAACGTCTACCCACCCATGAGCGACATGCTCAAGGCCTGGGGGATCGAGGCGCTCACCCCCTACGCGCCCGGGAACCTGGATCGCGCCAAGCCGGATCTGGTCATCATCGGCAACGTCATCCGCCGCGTGAACCCCGAGGCCACCGAGGTCCGCGCCCGCGGGCTGCCGCAGATGAGCTTCCCCGCCGCGCTCGGCTCGCTCTTCCTCAAGTCCCGCCACTCCATCGTCGTGGCCGGCACCCACGGGAAGACCACCACGTCTTCCCTCATGGCCCACGTGCTCACCGCCGCGGGCAAGGACCCCAGCTTCCTCGTCGGCGGCGTCACGCTGAACTACGCCGGCAACTACCGGGTCGGGAAGGGGCCCCACTTCGTGGTGGAAGGCGACGAGTACGACACCGCCTACTTCGACAAGGGGCCCAAGTTCCTCCACTACCAGCCCCGCACCGCCATCCTCACCAGCGTGGAGTTCGACCACGCGGACATCTACAACGACCTGCCGCACTACGAGGCCTCGTTCCAGAAGTTCGTCCCGCTGCTCCCCAAGGACGGGCTGCTCGCGGTGAGCGCGGCGTATCCAAACGCGGTGCGGATCTCCAAGGCGTGCCCCGCCCGCGTGGTCACCTACGTGGGTAAGGAGGGCGGCGCCGCGGACTACGTGCCCGCGGGGCTCCGCTTCTCGCCTGAAGGCGCGCGCTTCGAAGTGGTGGAGCACGGCAAGCGCGTGGGCGAGCTGCTCTTGCCCATGGGCGGCGCCCACAACGTGGAGAACGCGCTGGGCGTGATCGCCGCGGCCCGCGGGGTGGGGCTGTCGGTTGACGAGATCCGCGCCGGCTTCGCCTCCTTCCAGGGGGTGAAGCGCCGCCAGGAGGTCCGCGCCGAGCTGGACGGCGTGCTGGTGGTGGACGACTTCGCGCACCACCCCACCGCGGTGCGGGAGACCATCGCCGCCATCCGCGGCCGCTACCCCCAGCGCCGGCTCTGGGCCGTCTTCGAGCCCCGCTCCAACACCAGCCGCCGCAACATCCACCAGCAGGAGTACGCGCTCTCGTTCGATGGCGCCGCCCGCGCCAGCATCAAGGTGCCCGAGAAGCACGACAAGGTCCCCACCAGCGAGGAGCTGGACGTGGTCCGGTTGATAGACGACCTCAAGGCCAAGGGGATCCCCGCGGACGGCGAGCGGGACGTGGCCCCCCTGGTGGACCGGGTGGCCACCGAGGCCAAGGCCGGAGATCTGATCCTCGTCATGAGCAACGGCTCCTTCGGCGGTTTCATCGACAAGCTCTTGCAGCGGCTGCGGCAGCGCGCCGGGGGCAAGGCGTGAGGCGCGCGCTGCTGCTCGCCGGGCTCTGGCTGCTCGCCGCCGGCTGCGTGCGCCGCACGCCCCTGCCGGTGGGGGATGACGCCCCGCCCGCCAAGCCGCTGGAGCTCACGCTGCCGGAGTACCCGAGCGGCAAGCCGTTCGACCTCCAGAGCCAGCGCGGCAACGTGGTGCTGCTCGACGTCTGGGCCACCTGGTGCGAGCCCTGCCGGGACGCGCTGCCCACCTACGAGCAGCTGGCCAAGGAGTACGGCAACAAGGGCCTGCGGATCTACGCCATCAACGTGGACTCGGACGTGAAGCAGATCCCGCCCTTCCTCAAGGAGACCAAGGTCACGCTGCCCATCCTCCATGACGCGGACGCCCAGTTCGCCGAGCGGCAGCTCAAGGTGAAGCTGATGCCCACCTCCTTCCTGCTCGATCGCAAGGGGATCATCCGCCACGTGCACGAGGGCTTCGCCGAGGAGTTCCTCGCCCAGTACCAGCAAGAGATTGAAGCGCTGCTCGCAGAAGGGAAGTGATGGACGCGGCGCAGACAGCCGCGCTGCGCGCGGAGGTGGAGGCGGGCGCCCGGCGCGCCGGGAAGATCCTCGCCGAGCGCTTCGCCGGCGAGCGCACCGTGGAGCTCAAGGGCGGGATCGATCTCGTCACGGACGCGGACAAGGCCAGCGAGGCCGCGCTGATCGAATTCATCCGCGCCCGTCACCCCACCCACGAGATTCTGGCCGAGGAGAGCGGGCTCACCGCCGCCACCGGCGCTGAGGGCTTCCGCTGGATCATCGACCCGCTGGACGGCACCACCAACTACGCCCACCGCGTCCCGCACTTCTGCGTCAGCGTGGCGCTGGAGGACGCGCAGGGGCTGCTCGCCGGCGTGGTGCTGGATCCGCTCCGGAACGAGCTCTTCTCCGCGGCGCGAGGGCTGGGCGCCACGCTCAACGGCGCCCCTCTGCGCACCTCCGAGGTCGGCGGGCTCAACCAGGCGCTCCTGTGCACGGGCTTCCCGTACGACGTCCGCGAGCGCCCCGAAGGGCCGCTGGGGCTCTTCAACCACTTCATCAAGAAGGCCCAGGGCATCCGCCGCATGGGCGCCGCCGCGCTGGATCTGGCCTACGTGGCCGCCGGCCGGTACGACGGCTTCTTCGAGTTCGGCCTCAAGCCCTGGGACATCGCCGCTGGGGCGCTGCTCATCTCCGAGGCCGGCGGCGTGGTGCGCCAGATTGACGGCGCGCCGCTCAACCTGTCCGTGGGCAACATCTTCGCCTGCGCCGCGCCGCTCGAGCCGGCGCTCTCCCGGGAGACCACCGCGTTCCTCGCGGAGCTGCGCTGGGGCAGCCGCTAGCGGCTAGAAGAAGCTCTCCGGGACGAAGACGATGTCCCCCGGCTGGAGCTGGAAGTTCTTCTCCCGCCCCACGCCAATGTCCTCCACCGGGACGCGGATCTTCTGCTCGGTGCCGTTCACCAGCCGGGTGACGTTGGTGTTGTTCTTCGCCGCCACCTTGGTGAAGCCACCCGCCAGCGTCACCGCCTGGATGATGTTCATGTTGTCGTCGTACGGGAACGTCCCGGGCTTCTGGACCTCGCCGAACACGAACACCTTCTTGGAGTTGTACTCGCGGATCAGCACCGTGACCTGGGGCCGCTTCAGGTAGCCCTGGGCCAGGCACTGCGTCAGCGCGTCCGCCGCCTGGCTGGACGTCATCCCCGCCAGCTTCACCTTGCCGCACAGCGGGTAGTCCACCGTGCCCTCCGGCGACACCCGGAAGGTGCCGGAGAGGTCCGCCTCCTGGAAGACGCGCACCTCGACGAGGTCCCCCACGCCCAGGCTGTTGGCGCGGGTGCCGCCGTCCGCGTCCACCGGCACCGTGGAGGCGCTGGTGAGCGGAGGATCTCCGGGGTTGTTCTCCCGGGGCGTACGGCAGCCCGCCGCGAGCCATGCGCAGCAAGCGAGGAGCAACCCCTGGCTGAAGGTGGACCGCATGGGGAGGCTCAGTACGTGAGCGTCAACCGGAGGTAAGCCTCGTGGCGCGGGTAATTCAACGTCGCCACCGAGAGCGTGGAGTTGCGGATGCTGAGGTCGTAGCCCACGCCGGCGATCAACCAAGCGTAGAACTGGTAGTCCACCCCCACGTCCACCGTGGCGTTGCTGTCGTTGCGCCCGGTGGGCGCGGTGGGCGAGGCGTAGAAGGTCAGGTAGTCGAAGGCGCCGTACAGGTGGGCGGTCAGCCGCCCGGCGAACAGGAAGCGCGCCTCCACGTAGCCGCGGTCATCTCCGTACACGCCGAAGGTGGGGACCGGCTCGAGCGTCCGCAGGTAGCCCGCCTTGATGCTCGAGGTGTCGCTCATCAGGTACGTGAGCTCGGCGTGGGCGATGAGCGTCTTCGCCGTGGCCGGCTCGGTCGCCGCGCGCGCGGAGAGGTCGTGCCCCCAACCCAGCTTGGCCACCAGCGCCAGCTTGGAGGTGAGCAGGCCGGCGAGGCCCACCTCGAGCCGCAGCAGGTACGCGCTCGTGTTGGCCGCCGGGTTGGCGTAGGTCCGGAAGTCGAAGCCGGTGTCCACCACCAGGGCCGTCTTCGGCAGGAAGCGCCAGCGGCCGTCCAGGTCGAAGTGGAAGTTGTTGTACGCCATGCCCGCGAGCGCCGCCGCGGTGCAGGTGGGATCCGAGCAGCCGGGCACCGTGAGGTTGGAGATGGGCTCGAAGAACTCCACCGCCCACGCCACGCCCGGGGCCACCTCCAGCGCGCCGCCGCCCGGGTGCACCGGCACCGCGAGCCGCGCCTCGTTGAAGAGGCTGATCACCCCCACGCCGATCGCCGCGTTGGTGGTGCGGTCGCTGCGCATGAAGTGGTCGCCGATGTCGACTTCCACCGTGCCCGTCTTGTTGAAGGCCGCGTCGACGCTCGCGTCCGCCTGCAGCCGCGAGAGCTGCTGAGAGCCCGGCGACAAGATCCCCGTGTACCAGACGTAGTCGACGTTGGCGTCCAGGTTGAGCAGCACCGCCTGCGAGGGCAGCTCCAGCCGGACGCCCGGCCGGAAGTGCATCAGCAGCTCAGCGAGCGCGGTGCCGGCGGTGGAGAAGCGCGCCGCGCTGTCGAAGCGCAGCTCGAGGTCGAAGTAGGGGTGGATCCGCCCTTCGCCGACCTTGATCCCATTGGCGGTGACCGCCGCCTGGGCGAACGCCGTGGCGGAGCTCCCCGCGAGCACGCAGAGGCAGAGCGCGCTGATGCGCAGCACACGGCTCATACGGCGTGCACCCGGTCGTGCCAAACCGCCCCTCTGTCCCGCTCCCCGGTCATGACCCCTGCCAGCGCGTCTAGCACGCGCCCTTCGTTGCCCACTGCTGTTGGGGAACTTCCCCCTCGGTACCGCCAGCGCCTCTCTACAGCGTCGGACTGGCGGGTGGCGGCCTAACGACGACGTCCGGAGGCTGCGGCACCTGGGTCGGATCCTCCGACGGGAGCCCTTCCGGCACTTCCACCTCGACCACGGCCTGCTCGTCCGTGCGGAACGCCAGCTGGCCGATGCACTCCTCGGCCTCCGCGCGGAGCTGCTCCACCTTCTGGCGAGCGATGGTCACCTTCGTGAACTCGTGCTCCGCGGAGGAGGACTCGCGCTTGGCGACCGCCTCCTGCAGCGCCACGTCCGCCTGCTCGGAGACGCGGAGGAAGCCCTTGATCTGGGTGAGCTTCTCGTTGACGCAGTTGAGCTTCACCACGTCCTTGGTGTTGCGCGCCTCCTCCAGCTTGCCCAGCACGTCCTTGAGGACCTGGCGCATGCGGGAGAGGCCGTCCGCGCTGCGGCGGACCTTCTCCGGATCCGGAACGTCCGCCGACTTGTCCTGCGCTGCGTCGACACTGGGCGCCGCGGCGGCAGGCGGGGGAGCGGCCGGTGACGGGCTCTGACCGAGCGCGGCACTGACGACGAGCAGGGAGAGGAAGAAGAGGGGGCGCATTCGACTCAAGTTCGCGGAATCACGGAACTGTTGGAACCCGAAAAGCTTAGGGGTGCTCCGGGGGGGTGTCAACGACGGTGACGCAGTGTTCGAAGGCTTGGTGCCCCCCACCCGTACCGCGATTCACGGCGCGAAATGAACCCGGGCGCACCCTGTGGTTCGGAAGGCGACACCCTCTAGAGCCGCGCGGCAAGCTTCGAGTTCGCCTCGCGAAGCCGGGAGGAGAGCACCCGGGCGATGTTGATCACCACGAAGGTGAAGCCGTCCCGGTGCTGCTTGCGGAAGGTTGTGAGGTTCTCTGCGGTGAGGTGGAGAAGCTCCGCATCCGTCTTCGCCCGGATGCTCGCCGAGCGGTACTCCTTGTCTATCAGGCTCATCTCCCCGAAGAACTCCGGGGGCCCGAGCGTGGCGATCACCTTGGGGGCGCCGGCGGCGTCCCGCCGCAGGACCTCCACCTCGCCGGAGACGATCACGTAGAGGCTGTCTCCCAGCTCGCCTTCTTCGAAGACCACCTGGCCGGCGGTGTAGCGGCGCGGCCGGGAGAGCTCCGCCACGTACTCCAGCTCCTGGTTCGAGAGCATCTCGAACAGGGGTGAGGCGGACAGCACGGCGACCTTTTCCATCCCGATCTCCTCGCGCCTTCCCTAAAGCGTCCCGCCGGCGGATCGTGCCTCACCTTTGCGGCCCCGCAAGAAGTACTCCTCGAAGCGGCGGTCCCCCTCCTCCACGGAGGTGGGCTCGAGCCGGGCGGGCTCCAAAAACGAGGCCCCGCGCGCGCGGTCCACCGCGTAGAGCATCAGCGGCCGCAGCTCCACGTTGTAGTTGTCGTGGTCTTCGATCAACGACACGCAGAAGGCGAGCTTCGCGTTGTCCTTGTGGCGGAAGTAGAGGAAGTCCGCGCCCGCGGAGCAGCCGAACTGATCCCGCGCCTGCCGCAGCAGCGCCTCCACCAGCCCCTGCGCCGCCTCGCAGGCGGCGGAGGCGGCGTCCGCCTCCGCGCGCAGCGCCTTCGCGCGCGCCTTGCGCTCCTCGGCCAGGGTGAAGAGCCCTTCGGCCTCGCGGCGGATCTTCTTCCCGCGCACCCGCTGCTCCGCCATGAGGAGGCTGACCTCGGCGCTCTTCGCCCAGATCCGCTCCACCTCGTCCCAGAGCTTGGACTTGGCGGCGGTCTCCCGCTCGTAGTCCTCACTGGCCTTGCGCAGCAGCGTCTCCGCGGTGCGCAGATCCAGCTCCGCCTTGCGGCTCTTCTCCTTGCCCGCCAGGTCCTGCTTCTCGTCCCGGTTCTTCTCCGCCGCGCCCAGCCGGTACCAGAGCTCGGAGACGCGGTAGCGCTGCTCCTCGAAGTCCGAGATGGCCCGGTAGGAGCGGTTCTCCAGGTCGGTGGACTCGTGCAGCATGTTCGCCGCCGCGTCCTCGCACTCGCCGGCGCGGTAGAGCGTGTCGATGGCGTTCTTCTGGGTCAGCTCGGCCCGGAACTCCATCAAGGTCGTCTGGGAGAGCAGCTCGTCGTAGTGCTGCTGGGCGGTCGTGGCGTCCTTGCGGGCCTGCTGGAGCGCGCTCCACCAGTCCTGGAACTCAGGCTGGGCAATCAGGGCTCGGACTTCGGGCAGACGCCTCGGTTTCATGCGCTCCTTCGAGGCCCGCTTGAAGGGCCGGTCAGGACGCCGGGGAGAACACGAACGGGTACGCCACGGGCACGTCGTCAGACGGCTTGAAGGGGAAGATCCACGCCTTGATCACGGTGCGGATGCAGGAGCTCACCGCCTCGTTGCCCACGGTGTTCTCTTCGATCTCCACGTCCGCGGCGCGGCCGCTGGGCGTGATGGAGAAGCGCACCACCACCTTCCCCTTGAGGGACGGGTTGCGCTTGAGCTCCTTCTCGTAGCAGTTCTGGATCGCCTTGAGCCGCTGCTTCACGTAGCGGCCGAGCGCCTCGCGGTCCACGTCCGCGCTGTCCACCTCCGGGGCAGCGTCCTTCACGCGGCCGGAGACGCGGGCGTCGCCCTTCTCGCCCACGTTGACGTTGCCGCCGCCGCTGGTGCCGAGATCGCCGATGCCGGCCACGCTGCCCGAGCCGCCGCCGCGCGGTCCGCCGCTGCCGAGCGCGTCCGCGGTGGCCACCCCCACGCCGCCCGCGCCCGCCAGCGCGCTGGCGATGTCCCCGGCGCCGGTGCCGCCGCCGAGCACGTCCTCGAACGCGCCGCTCCCGCTGCCGGAGGAGCCGAGGATCTTCAGCAGGCCCTTGGAGGCCACCTTCTGGGCGATCGCGGCCTTCTTCGCCGCGGGATCCGGGTTGCCGGCCGGCTTGTCCGTCTTCTTCGCAGTGTCCTTCTTGTCTTCCTTCTTCGCCTCTTCATCGCCGGTGTTGGCGGCGACCTCCTTCACCGGCTCCGGCTTTTCGATCTTCACCGGGATGAGGACCTTCGCGAACCGGTCCTCCAGCTGGTCCAGCGCCAGCTCATGCTCGGGCGGCTTGGGCGAGAGCATGATGCAGGTGGCGCCGGAGAAGTGGAGCACCAGCGAGCTGACCAGGATCACGAAGAAGAGCTGGTCCACCGACTGCCAGAACGAGCCCTTGATCGCCGGCGGCAGCTCGGTCTTCACCGGCTCCGGAGGCGGGGTGACGAACTGGAAGAGCAGGGTGACCTCGCCCAGGGAGATCTTCCCCTTGGCGGAGTCCGTGAGCGGGAGCACGTAGACGTTGCCGCGCTTCTTCGCCAGCCCCTGCGAGCGCAGGGACGCGAAGTCCACGTCCGAGGTGCCCAGGCGCACCCGCCCGTCCATCTGCTCGGTGAAGACCAGGAAGTACTGGTTGGTCTTGAACTCGAAGACGGGGAAGGAGGGCGGCAGGTTCGAGGCGGGCACCACGAAGGTGTTCTTCGCCTCCTGGCCAACCGTCACGTTGTCGCGCTTCCGGAGGTGGCGTTCCTCGATGATCTTGCCGCCCTGGATGACGCCGACGCGCAGAATCTTGTGGGAAGAGGTGGAGGCCATGAACGCTTTGACTCGTGAAGCGGGGGCGGGGTTCCGAAGGGCAATGCCGCAGCGGGCTAGAAGGGATCCTTGTCGACGCTCTTGACCACTTTGGGTACGAAGCTCTCCGTCCGGTTGAGCTCGTCGAAGTTCAGGTTCGAGCGCTGAAGAATGTAGAACGCTTGAGGTTTCTGGATCCGGCCTTCCACCGTGATGGCGTCCAGCCGGATGACCTTCTTCTTCTTACCGGCCGACTGCGCGAACGCGACGCCGCCCCCCAACGCCGAAGCGCCGCAGAGCGTAGCCAGAACCATCCAGGATGCCAACGTCCGGTGTTTCGCCATGCCGCACACTCCTGACTACTCCTACTTCTCGTCACCGCTGAGCTTGCCGCTGCCCGGCGCCGGCTTCGGCGCGGGGGCGTCATCCTCTTCGCCCAGCTTGCTGGCGGGGGCGCCCTTGCCGCCGGCCTTCGCCGCCTTCTTCTCCGCGGCCAGCCGCTCGGCCTCCTGCTTCTTGGCCAGCCTCTCCGCGGCGAGCCGCTCGGCCTCCTGCTTCTTGGCGAGCGCGTCCGCCTCCGCCTTGGCCTTCTTCTCCGCGGCGAGCCGCTCGGCCTCCTGCTTCTTGGCGAAGGCCTCCTGCTCCTTCTTGGAGCGCTTGGCCGCGGCCTCGGCTTCGGCCTGGGCCTTCTTCTCCGCGGCTTGCCGGTCGGCCTCCTGCTTCTGCGCCGCGGCCGCGGCGTCCGCCTTCGCCTTCGCCTCGGCGGCGACCCGGTCCTCCTCCGCCTTCTTCTTCTCCGCGGCCTCGCGCTCCACCTTCTTGAGCTGGTCTTTCTTCTCGCGCTCCTTGCGCCGCTCCTCTTTCTCGATCCCCTTGTTGGCGTCCTTCACGTACTGCTCGACCCGGTCGTCCTTCCCGCCCTTGCCCTTGTACTGATCGAAGTAGGAGATGGCCGTCTTGTAGCGCTCCACCGAGTCCATGTTGGGGATCTCGGAGTCCAGGTGGAGGATGGCCAGGTTGAAGTAGGTGTCCGAGAGGTCCGGCCGCAGCCGGAGCACCTGCTTGTACTGGGCGATCGCCTTCGCGTAGTCCTGCCGGCCGCGGTAGGCGTTGCCCAGGTTCAGCCGCGCGTTGGCGAAGTCCGGCGCGGCGTTCACCGCCGCCTCGAGCTCCCGCACCGCCGAGTCGTAGTCCTGCGCCTCGTTGAGCATGGCGCCGAAGTTGTTCTTGGCCTCCGCGTAGTCCGGCTTGAGCGCGGCCGCCTGGCGGAAGCTCTCCAGCGCCGCCGTCCGCTGCTTGAGCGCCAGGTTCACCAGCCCGAGCGCGTTGTGGGTGGAGGCGTCGTTGGGGCCCACCGCGCGGGCGTTCTCCAGCACCATCTTGGCCAGCTCGTACTTCTGTTCGCGGTAGTAGATCTGCGCGAGCAGCTGCATGGCGCGCACGTTGCGCTCGTCCGCCTTGAGGATCTTCTTCGCCTCGGAGGCCGCCGAGTCCAGCTTGTTGCCCTGCACCAGCGCCACCACCAGCGCGGTGCGCAGCCCGAGCGCGCTGGGGAACTCGGTGATCTTCATCCGCAGCTGCGCTTCGATCTGCGAGGCGCGGCCGGTGCGGCAGTAGAGGCGCGCCAGGTAGTCCCAGGCCGCCTCCTGGTCCGGCTTGACCTCCAGCGCCCTGCGGTACGCCTTCTCCGCCTGGTCCAGCAGCGCCTGGCGCTCGTAGACCACGCCCAGATTCGTCCACGCGTAGTCGAGCTTGCTGTCTCTATCCACCACCCGGCGCAGCTCGCGCTCGGCGGTGAGCGAGTCCCCCTTGGAGGAGGCCTCCAGCGCCCGGGCGAAGGCCTCGCGGATCTCCGGATCCGTGGTGACCTTCTCCGGCACCGGCGGCGGCGCCGGCGCGGCGGCCGGCGGCGGCGCGGCGGCGGCGGGGACATGGCCCCCGGCGGCGGGCGCGGCGGCGGCGGTGGGCCCGGGCGGCGGCTGCTGCGCGCCGGGCTGCTGCTGCGCTGGGGCGCTGCGCGGCTGGTAGGGGATCTCCGGCGTCTCGCCCGCGGCGCCGCTCCCGGCCGGCGCGGCAGCCGGCGTGGTGGCGCAGCCGCAGACCGCGAGCGCGGCGCAGGCGCCGGCGAGCCAGCGGACGCGCGCGCTCACTTGTCACCCCCGCCGGTGAGCTTCTGCACGGAGGGCGCCTCGCGGATGGGCCCCTCCAGGCTCCCCACCAGCCCCTCCGGGTAGATGGCGTCCTGGGCCAGCTGCTGCTTGGGGTCCTTGAGGACCGGGTACTCCTTGGGGCGGAAGCGGTTGAGGGACTCCAGCGTCTTCTTGGTCCACTCGTTGGAGATGCGGTTCTTGCGCGCCTCCTGGAGCGTGGCCGCGTAGCTCTCCACCGCCTTGTCCTCCAGGCCGGCGGTCTGCTGCGCGAGCATGTCCTGGTAGGCGATGACGGCGTCTTCGCCCAGCCGCTTCACTTCAGGCGGGACGGGGGTCTCGATGATGGTGGCGGCGAAGCGCTCGAGCGCGTAGCCGCGGCGGTAGAGCGCCGCCAGCGTCCACTCCAGCCGCTTGTACTTGAAGACCTCGGCGTAGGCCTCGTTGATCTTCTTCACCGCGTTGCGCTTGGCGGTGAAGCTCTGCTCCAGCTGCTTGCCCTTGCCGCCGATCTTCAGGCGGTCGAACTCCTTGAACTGGAACTCGGCGAGCTGGAAGCGGGCCTGCGCGGCGGCCTCCGCGGCGATCGGGTGGGTGTCCCCGGAGAGCTTGCGGCGGTCGTACTCCTCGGCCGCGCTGGCGTAGGCCTTGCGGGCCTCCGCGTCCTGGTTGAGCTTCTGGTGGGCGTCCCCCATGCGCTTCTTGGCGTCCACCACCAGCTCCAGCTGCGCCGCCTGGCCGGAGAACTTCCGGATGAAGCCGTCCAGCGCCTTGATCTCCCCGCGCCAGTCCCCCTGCTTCTCGTAGATGAGCACCGCGCGGTACTGGTTCTTGGGCGCGTCCTCGGTCTTGGGGAAGAGCTCGGCGTAGCGCAGGAAGGCGGCGGCGGCCTCGTTGTAGCGCTGCTGGCCTTCGAGCAGGCGGGCGGCGTTGAAGAGCGCGGCCTCGCGGTCCTTGGAGGCGGGGTAGTCCTTCACCAGCTTCTGGTAGCTGCCCACCGCCTTGTCGAAGTCGTACGAGTTCTCCGCGTTCACCGCCACGCGGAACAGCGCCGCGTCCGCGAGCTTGGAGTTGGGGTACTCCTTGAAGATCCGCTCGTAGAGCTTGAGCGCGGAGTCGAAGCGGCGGACGTTCTCGTAGGCCACCGCGGCGTTGTTGAGCGCCTTGTCCGCGAACTCGTGCTTGGGCTCCTCATCCACCAGCTCGATGTATTTCTTGGCGGCGTTGTCGTAGTCGCCCTTGGCCATCAGCTCGTCCGCCAGCTTGAAGCGGCCGGCGAGCTTGAACTTGACCAGGTCCTTGTAGAGGTCGCTCTTGGGATCGATGACCTCCTTGTTCTGGGCCAGCCGCGCCGAGACCTCCTCCACCGCCTTCCAGTCCTTGTCGATCAGGAAGCTCTCGACGATCAGATTGGTGGCGAACTTGGCGACCTCGTTCTGCGGGTAGGTCTTCACGATCTCCTCGAAGCGCTTGCGCGCCTCGGGCAGGTCGTTGTGCGAATAGAAGATCTCCGCCGCCTTGTAGGCGATCTGCGGGGCCTTCTCGTCCTTGGGCAGCTTGGAGACGTAGACGTCCGAGTCCTGCACCAGGAGCTGCTCGGAGGGGGCCAGGGGGACCTTGGTGACCGGCTGGCCTTCAGGCCGCTCGTTGGAGCGCAGCGGCTTGAGCTCGGGGATCTTCTGGGCCTTCACCTCCGCGTCCACCTGCTTCTGGCGCGAGAGCACCGCGGCGAAGGCGGCGTCCGAGAGGAAGCGGTTGTCCTGGGAGGAGTCCCGCACCAGCTCGTAGGCCTTGGCCGCCGGCTCGAACTGGAAGGAGTTGTAGAGGCACTCCGCGTAATAGAACTGCATCTCGTACGCGCTCTTCGCGCGCGGGAAGCGGCCCAGATAGGTCCCGTAGGCCTTGGCGGCGGTCTCGAAGCCCACCTTGGCCTCGGCGAACTTGCCCTCCTGCTTGTACTGGAGCGCCTGCTGGTGGTGGTAGATGGCGGTGGAGTAGAGGCTGCGCTCGGCGAGGTCCTGCGCGCCCGCGAGCACGTCCGGGTCCCGCTTGTACTTCTCGTGCCAGGGCGTGCCCGGCCCGTAGCTGTTGGAGAGCTTCTCGGACTCGTTGAAGGCCTCCTCCAGCTTCCGGTCCCGCTCGAACGCCTGGATGATCCGCTGCTGGATCTCCGGCGCGTCCTTGGCGAGCGGATCCCGGGCGATCACCAGCCGGTACGCGGCGATCGCGTCCGTGTGCTTGGTCTGATCGAAGTAGACGTTGCCCATCCGGCGGTAGATCTCCGCCTCGTAGGGGCGCCCGCCGAGCTTCTGGAACTTCTCCTGCGCCTTGGCGATGGAGCCCCACTTCTCGTCCGCGAAGCTGATCGCCGTGTACTGGAGGGCCTCGTTGCGCAGATCGCCGCCCACCTCCTCGTCGCCCTTCTCCTTGGACTTGGCCTGGTAGTAGTCCGCGAGCGCGATGAACCGGTCCACCGCGTCGTCGAAGCGGTCCATCCGGTAGTAGGTCCAGCCCAGCTTGTAGAGCGCCTTGTCGTAGAGCGGGTGGCCGGCGTCCTTGATCGCCGCCTCGTAGGCCTCCGCCGCCTTCGCCAGCGCGTCTGACTCGTTGTACGCGTCGAAGTAGTACTCGCCGATCCGGACCCAGCCTTCGGTGGCGAACTTGCTCTTGGGGTAGGCGGCGATCAGCTGCTGGTAGGCCTCGCGGCTCTTGTCAAACTCGTTCTGCTTCTCCAGGCAGTAGCCCAGCAGGTAGTAGGCGCCGTCGTTGAGGCGGTACTGGGGGAACTGGGTGATCAGCCGCCGGTAGAGCGCGATGCTCTTGCCAAAGTCCACCACCGGCTCCGCGGGCGGGGTGGTGTTGCTCTCCGGGTCGATCTTCTTGAGCTTCTCCTCGTACTCGCGCATCGCCACGATGTGATCGTCGCTGCTGCGCTCGTAGTAGAGCTCCGCCAGGCGGAACATCACGTCCGGCGTGTACTTGGGATCATCCGGGTAGCGCTGGAGGAACTCCTCGAACTGGGCGATCGCGTCCAGGCGCTCCTTGCGCTCGATCACCTCCAGATCGCGGATGGCCTTCTCGTAGCTGTTGGCCAGCGTGTTCCGCTTCTCCTCGTACTTCTTCTCCACCAGCAGCTGGACCTCGCGGCGGAAGTCCTTCGACTCGTTCTCGTAGGTCTCCAGCGCGCGGGAGATCTCCTCCAGCTGCTGCTCTTCAGCGGGGGTGCGCCCCATCCCTTCGAAGAAGCGGGTCTTTGCCTTCGCCTCCGGGACGACGTCCGTCTTCTTCTCCGCGGCCGGATCCGGGGCGGCGGGGAGGTTGGGCGGCGCGCCGCCGGGCGCGGCAGGGGTGGTCGGAGCCCCAGGCTTGGCCGCCGGCTTCGCGGCCGGCTTCTTCGCCGGGCCGGCCACGCCGGTCTCCGTCTTCGGCGCCTTGGCCTTGGGGGCGGCGGGCTGGGCGAAGAGCGCCGCCGCGGGCAGCGTCAGCAGGAGCGCGAGCTGGCGGGGGAAGGGGCGCATCTAGTCCACGTCCTTGAGCACTTCGCGGAACTCCTCGTCCAGGGCGCGCAGCTCGCGGTCCTTCTGGGAGGAGAGCTTCTGGATCTGCGTCGTCTTGTCCTGCTTGCGGGTGAAGGCCACGTCCACGATCCCCACGTCCGCCTTGAGGACCAGATCGTAGAACTGCTGCCGCACGCGCTTGAAGCTGTCGAAGGCGATCCGGCCCACCAGGTTGCGGGCATTGCCGGAGACGTTGCTCACCTCCGAGCCGTAGCCCTGGAGCAGCGCCTGCTCGGCGGTGACGGTGTCGCGGATCTGCTTGCCGCGGCGGGTGACCTGGTCTCGCAGGACCTTCTTCGCCGCCGCCACGCGCTCGCGCAGCTTGTCGTTCTTCTGGCGCACGTCGTGCGCGCGCCCCATGACCTGGAGGCCGTCCGCGGGCAGCTTGGACTCCGCGGTGGCGATCAGCTGGTGCTGCTTCTTGAGCAGGTCCTCCAGCTGGGAGCGCAGCTTGGACTCACCGGAGATGGCCGCGTCCGCGGAGGCGCGCTCCTCCACGAGCAGCTGGCGCAGCCCCTCCAGCTCCTTCTGCAGGGCGGAGAGCGCCTCGACTTCGTGCCGCAGGCGCAGGGCGAACTCCTTCTCCTCTTCAGGCGTGTCCTTGCGCTGGCCCTTGGTGTCGTCCAGCCACTTCTCCACCGCCGTGACGATCGCCTGCATGCTCTGGATCTCGTAGCCGAGCTTGAAGGCGTCCTTGTCGATCACGTCCACCTTGGCCTGCATGCGCTGGCGGCGGGCCTCCACCTCCTTCTCGCTGGTGGGGAGGTTGGCCATCCGCGCCTTGAGCTCCGCGCTCGCCTGGGTGAGCCGGTCCAGCTCCGCCCGCTCTTCGGCGGAGAGCTGGGCCTGCACCAGGTAGCCTTCGATCCGGACCAGCGCCTGCTCGATCTGGGAGAGCGCGGTGTCCACCGCGTCCGCGCGCGTGTAGCCCTCCTGGAGCGCGGGGAAGGTCTCCAGCCCGCGCTCGTCGATCGCCTTGAGGATCCGCATGGCGACCTCCTCCGCTTCGCCCACGCCGCGCCGCCCCTGCTCCAGGTCGTTCACCATCCGGACCGCGTCCGCGACCTCGCGCTGGGTGGTGGCCCACTTGAGCGCCACCGGCGGCAGCAGCGCGGCCACGTCCAGGTTCCGCTCGTTCTTGGCGAGCAGGTTGTCGAAGTAGGCGACCGGGTCCTTCCCGCGCACGGAGAGCAGCGCGTCGATCTCATCGCGCACCGGGGCGTAGGTGTTGATCACCGAGTTGTACGTCTCCGAGGCCTCGCCGTACTTCTGCAGCTTGAGCAGCAGGTGGGCCTGGAGGATCTGCGCCTCCGGCGCGAGCGTGGAGTCCGGCGCCACCAAGAGGAGGATGTCCGTGGCGTTCTTGGCCTTCTCGAACTGGCCCTTGCGCACCTGGACCCAGGCGATCTCGTAGAGCGAGTCCACGAAGTGCTCGCTCTCGCGCGGGATCTCCTGGTACCGGTCCAGCGCCTCGTTGAAGGCGGCGTCCCGCTGCGCGGGCTCCACCCCCTCTTCGCCGCCGAGCTCGTAGAGCACGCGTCCCAGGGAGAGGTTGGCCAGCTCGCGCACCCGCACCGCGCGCTCGCCGGTGGAGTGGTCCGCGGTGATCTTCTTGAACTGCTCCACCGCCGCGGCCCAGTGCTCCTTGCGCTTGGCCTTGTCCAACTCCCCGCGCTGCACCAGCGCCACGCCCAGGAAGTACTGCGCCTGGAGCCGGAACGGGTTGTTCACGTCCTTGGCGAGCGGTTCGAATACGTCATCCGCGCGGCGCAGCCGCTCCTCGCGGGAGAGGTCCTGCCGCTTGAAGAGCCACTTCCCGTAGACGTAGGCGATCTCCGGGGCGAGCTGGCCGCCGTTGAGGCCGCGCGCCTGGGAGATGTAGTCCTCGATGCCGGTGAACTCGTTGAGCCGCCCGGCGATCTCCACGTAGCGCTGCAGCGCTTCCTTGTAGTGCTCCGAGCGCAGCGAGAGCAGCTCGCGCAGGTAGACCTTGGCGCCCAGGAAGTTCTGCTGCTGGTAGAGCGAGTCCGAGAGGAAGTAGAGCGCCTTGGCGTAGTTGGGCGAGCCCTTGAAGCGCTTGTCGGCGACCAGATCGTAGAAGAGGACGGAGGCGTTGGTGACGTCTCCGAGCAGGTACTGGATCTCCGCTTCATTGAAGCGGCGGGCCAGCCCCTCTTCCATGGAGGGCTCGGGCCGCTCGGTGTACTGCGTCTCCACCACGCGGAGGTTGTCCTCGGCGTTCTTCAGCTGGCTGGCCACCTGATCCACCTGCGTGGCCAGCTCCGGGAGAGACGCGCGGCCGCGGGAGGCCAGCGGCTGCCCCTGCGCGAAGGCGGCGAGGCCGCCTGAGCACAGCGCCCAGAGGAGCGGACGGCGGAGGCGGGGGAGGGGGCGGCGCAAGAAGGGCTCCTACCGCTTCTCAGCAGGAGCGGCGGCCTGGTTCTTCATCGCCGCGTCCTTGGTGACCTCGATGTCGTAGCGCACCGCCGGGCGGTCCTTCAGATCGCTGGTGATGCCGCCCTTCTCGTAGCCCACGATCTTCACCGTGGTGACCTTGGCGGCCTCCGCGTTGAACGTGTAGCTGGAGGAGACCTTGAACTTGTAGCCCTCCAGGTAGCTGAACACGCCGTAGCCGTGGCCGCGGTACACCATCCGCACGGCGATCTGGTGCTGGCCGGGGACGATGCGGCCGTTGAAGATCTCGAACTCCTCGCGCTTGTCCAGGTCCCCGTTGACGTCCACCTTGGTGAAGATGGGGGCGCCGTCCAGCGCGTAGGCCACGGACTCGAGCACGAAGGACGAGCCCATCTCGTTCTTGTGGAAGAGCACCGCGCGGGCGCCCGAGGAGAGATCTCCACCGAGCACCGTCTCTTGCAAGAGCAGCAGGCGCGCCTTGGTGCGGAAGATCTTCTCCTTCAGATCGATGACCTGCTCCTCCAGCGTCTTCACGCGCGTGTTGAAGGCCTCATCCGCAGTCTGCACCGGCGCGGCCTTGGGCGTTTCGGCCGCTGGCGGGGGCTGCTGCGGGGCGGGAGGCTGCGCGTCTGGCTGCTGGGCGAGCGCCGCGGAGGCGGCGACGAGGAGGCTGAGCGCGGCGGCGGACGACAGGGAGCGCTGGAAAGAGATCATGTCCTTGGGCTCGACGAACCTGCGTTGCGGTCTTGTGGAGACCTTCGACTGTCAGACCGGCCCTGGCGACTTCTATTCGGGTGCCGTGGCCTAGCCACCCTTGCGCAGCTCGGTCAACACGAGCTTGGCCACCGCCTTGAGCGTGTCGAACACGCCCACGCCGGTCGGCGCAACGGCCTGGTACTCCGGGATGTTCCTGGGGTTTAAGACCTTGCGCATCTCTTCGAGCGAGACCGCGTTCGGCAGGTCCCGCTTGTTGTACTGCATGACCGCCGGGATCTTGTTGAGGTCGTAGCCCTGCTCGTTGAGGTTCACCCGGAGGTTCTCGAAGGACTCCATGTTGGCCTCCATGCGCTCCACCTGGGAGTCCGCCACGAAGACCACGCCGTCCACGCCCTTGAGGATCAGCTTGCGGGAGGCGTCATAGAAGACCTGCCCGGGCACCGTGTAGAGGTGGAAGCGGGTCTTGAAGCCGCGGATCTCTCCGAGCGAGAGCGGGAGGAAGTCGAAGAAGAGGGTGCGGTCCGTCTCGGTGGAGAGGGAGATCAGCTTGCCCTTCGTCTCCGGATTGGTCTTGTTGTAGATGTACTGGAGGTTGGTCGTCTTCCCGCACAACCCGGGACCGTAATAGACGATCTTGCAGTTGATCTCGCGGGATGAGTAGTTGATGAAGGACATGGCTTCCCGGGTTACTCGCTGAAGAGGTTGTCGATGTCGTCGTCGGAGATCTCGGCGAACGGCGAGCCGGCTCCCGGACTGTCCGTCTTCTTGATCAGCGACTCGAAGATCTTCGCCAGCTCGTCCGAGGCCTTCTTGATGCGAAGGCGGACCAGGCCGAGGCTGGTGCGGTTGTCGAAGATCACGACGAGGACCACGCGGCTGCCCACGATGGTCATGTACAGCGAGTCCTTCGCCCCCTCGTGAAACTGGTTGGGGAACTCGTTCTCGCCGATCAGCTTGGCGAGCCCGCCCATCGCCGCCACGTTGCCGGCGGTGAGCGACGCGAGCGAAGTGGTGTCGATGTTCTGCGTCTGCCCCGCGGCGGAGATCAGCTGGCCGTTCTTATCGACGAGGAAGACGACCTTCGCGTTGGCGTCCTTGGTGAGGCGATCGCAGACCGCGTTGATCTTCGCGAACTCCTCTTCGTACATCACCAGTTGCGTGCCCATCGGCGTGAACGCTCCCCTCCGCTGTCAACTGCACTCCCGCCCGCCCCGCGATCTTTTTGGAAGTGAATTCCGAGGGTTAGATCGTCCTCGGGACGAGGATTTCTAGCAGACGCTCCGAGGTCCAGCAAGAACCGCGAACGCGGCTTGCTCCCGCGTGCTGTCAAGGCGAAGCGCGTGGGATGTAGGCGCCTCAAGGCGCTCCGACTCGGAGGTGGGAGGGGCGCCGTGGCGCGGGCGGTCCTCTAGGTGTGAAAGGAAGCGGTCCCTATAATCGAGCTCGCTTGCCCTCCTACTCCAACACGAGGAAGTGGTCGGCGGGGACGTTGCTCGTGCTGCTCGCGAGCTCGCCCGCCTGGGCGCAGCGCACCGACGCGGACGTCTCCGAGACCTCGCCGCCGCCCGCGGTGGGGGAGCTGCTCTCGGCGCGCGTGCGCTACGGCGTGGTGCTCCGCTCTGGCCGCAGCAGCGACACGGGCCGCGGCCTCACCTATGACGGGATGACGCCGAATGACGTGGCGCTCTCGTTCTCCTACTTCGGCCGCGGGTACGTGGGCGGTGCGCTCTGGCTGCAGCGCGAGGCCTTCTCCCTGCTGGACGACAGCGGAGGAAAGGTCACCAGCGGCGGCCTGCTGCGCGCGGCGGTGGGCCCTTCCGGGCGGGTGGCCTTCGGCCCCTTCAAGATCGAAGCGCTGGTGGGCTACGCCTTCCAGCAGCTGCCGCTGTTCGGCTCCACCAACCAGCCGGAGCTCCGCCCGGCACAGCGCCACAGCCTGATGCTGGCCAGCCGCGCCACGCTGTCGCTGCCGGCGGGGTTCGGGCTGGAGGCGCGCGGCGAGCTGCCGATCTCGCTCTCCACGCGGGACAACACCGGCGCCGCGGCCACCAGCAGCTCCGGCTTCGCGGTGGGCGGGGGCCTCTCCAAGTCCCTCTTCAACGTGGACAAGGCGCTCTTCTCCGCGGTGCTGGACTACCAATACGTCTCGGACTCGGTGACCAGCGCGGCCGGCGAGGCGGCCTCGCAGTCGCTCTCGCGGATGGGGCTCTCCGTGGAGGTGGCGCTGCTGGACCGGCTGCCCGCTCCGAAGGTGGAGCTGGGCGGGCTGGAGATCTCCGTGGTGGACGAGGCCACCGGCCAGGCGCTGGAGGGCGCCGTTCTCTCGCTCTCGCGCGAAGGGCAGGCCGAAGAGGTGGGCACGCGCGGCGGCGGCCAGTTCTCCGGCAGCAGCCTCACGCCCGGGCCGTACACCGCCAAGGCCACGGCGCCCGGCTACCTCCCCGGTGAGGCCACGGTGGCGGTGGTGGGTGGCCGGCAGGAGCAGCTGTCGGTGGCGCTCAAGAAGGAGCCGCCGAAGAAGGGCGCGCTCACCATCGCGATCACGGACAAGGAGAGCGGGACGGCCATCGCCGGGGCCTCGGTGCGGCTCGCGGGCGAGGAGTACCTGACCAACGCCGCCGGCGAGGTCCGCCTGGTGGAGCTCACCCCCGGGACTGTGGAGATCGAGATCGCCGCCAAGGACTTCGTCAGCACCAAGGAGGTGGGGACGGTGGTCGCTGGCCGCAGCGCGAGCGTGCCGGTGGCGCTCAACAAGGCCGCCAAGCCCATCCCGGCCACCATCACCGGCCTGGTGCGCAGCACGCGCGGCGGCCGGCCGATCTCCGCCGAGCTGGAGATCCCCGAGGCGAAGATCCGCACCCGCGCGTCCGGGGCCGGCTCCTTCTCCATCCGGCTGCCGGGCGGCACCTACCGGGTGATCATCTCGGCGGACGGCTACATGACGCAGAACAAGACCGTGACCGTGAAGGACAACACGGAGACGATCTTCAACGTGGACCTGTACCCTGACGGGCGCTGATGGCGCGAACGAGGCTCCGGCTTCTGGCGATCGTGGTGGGGGCCGCGCTGCTGGCGGCGTGCCCCGAGGATGCCGCTTCGCCTGACGCGAGCAGCGCCCCGGCGGCGCACCTCCAGAAGGTGCTCGGCAAGGTGACGGTGGAGCGGGGCGGGCAGACCCGCGCCGCGGAGCTTGGCTACCTCTACGCCGGGGACGCGCTGGAGACCGGCCCGGACGGCGAAGCGGTGGTCCGCTTCGGCGGTGGGCGGATGGTGGAGATGGGGCCGGACGCGCGCTTCGTGATCGCCGCGCAGAACGGCGGCCTGGTCCTCGAGGTGGCGCGCGGTCTGGTGCTCACCCGGGTGCCGTCCGCCGCCGCCGCGAAGAGCGACGTGCCCACGGTGGAGCTCTCCATCTTGACGCCGTTCGGCCTCACGCGCGTGGGCTCGGGGGGCAACTCGGTCTCCGTGGACGTGAAGCAGGACGGCGCGCGGGTGGAGGTGCTCGCCGGTCAGGTGGAGCTGATCTCCCGGAACGGGAAGGCCACCCGCGCGGAGGAGGGCGCCAAGGCGGTGCTCGGCGTGGGGGACGTGGAGCTCACCGGCAGGAAGGTGGAGCTCACGCCGATGCCGGTGGAGGTGGTCTCCCTCTCCGGGCGGGCAGAGCTGCGGCGCAAGGACAAAAAGAGGTGGGAGCTGGTCGGCAAGGGCGCCACGCTCGCCTCGGGGGACTCGGTGCGCGGCAAGGACGGCAAGGTCTCCCTGCGGCCGCAGGGCGGCAAGCTCCAGCTCGGCCTCTCGCGCGGGGGCGAGGTCACGCTGGTGGACAGCGGCCGCTCGGACGTGCTCGAGCAGGCCAAGGTGGAGCTGGCCAAGGGGACCCTGGAGCTCGAGCTGCCGCCCTCGAAGAGCCGGGTGGTGGTGGGGAAGCTGGCGCTGGAGAGCGATCTGGGCGGCCGCTTCAGCGTGGTGAAGACGGCGGACGGGCTGGAGGTGAGCTCGTTCACCGGGGACGTGCGGGCCAAGGCGGGTGACGCGGAGGAGAAGCTCGTCCGCGCCGGCGAGCGCGCCAAGGTGAAGGACGCGGGGGCCGTGGAGACCTCCGCGCTCTCGCGCCCCGAGCTGGTGCTGCCGGCGAAGATGGGTCTGCGGGTGTTCCACCCCGGCCTGGACGACGTGCTGCTCACCTGGGAGGGCGAGACGCAGGACTACCGGCTGGTGGTGGCCTCGGACCCGGGCTTCACGCAGCCGGTGCTCACCGGCCGCGTGCACGACCGCCAGGCGGTGATCCCGGCGCCGCAGCGAGGGACCCTCCACTGGAAGGTGCTGGCCGCCAACGGCGACACCGAGGTGGCCAAGGGGAGCGCGACCTTCGCGCCGGAGGCGCCGCTGAAGGATCTCGCCCGGGCGCGCAACGAGGTCCAGGACGGCTCGGACAAGACGTCCATCTACTTCCAGGACAAGCCGCCGGCGGTCACCTTCCGCTTCAAGAAGGAGGACGGCGCGGTGAAGTACCGGCTGCGGGTCTTCAGGCCGGGCGCGTTCGACACGCCGGTGGCGGAGAAGACCGGCGCCGGCGAGGAGATCGCGCTCGAGGCGGGCGCGCTCGGCGAGGGCGGCTACCTCTGGGACATCACCCCGCTGGACGCCAAGGGCGAGCCGGTGCGGGGCGGCAAGATGAACAAGCTGGAGATCACCTACGACAACTCCGTGCCGTCCATCGTCGTCAAGACGCCGCGCAATGGGGATGTGGTGAAGGGCAACACATTGGCGGTGGCGGGCGTGGCGCCCCTGGGGACGAAGGTCTTCGCCAATGGAAAGGCGCTGCCGCTGGACGCCAAGCACCGCTTCGAGGGGCAGGCTTCTCCGGTCGGCCAGCCCCCCCTTATTATCTTCCGGACGGCGCGCGCGAACGGAGCCGAGGTATTCACCGTCCGTACACTGCGCCGCGCCCGGTGAGGTGATGCGAGCAGACGTTGGCAGGACTTCTCCGGAGAAGGCTCCCGCAGACGGCGCGGTGGTGAGCGCGATCCGTCCGTTCGGGAAGTACTTCCTCGTCCGCAAGCTGGCCGAAGGCGGGATGGCGGAGATCTTCCTCGCCAAGCTCGTGGGCGCGGAGGGCTTCGAGCGGAACGTCGTCATCAAGCGGATGCTGCAGCACCTCACCCAGGTCAGCGACTTCGTGAAGATGTTCCTGGACGAGGCGCGGCTGGCGGCGCGGCTGGCGCACCCCAACGTGGTCCAGATCTACGATCTCGGGCTCGCGGACGGCTGCTACTACATCTGCATGGAGTACCTCGCGGGCGAGGACTTCTCCGCGATGCTGCGGACCGCGGCGCGGCGGCGCGAGTACGTGCCGCTCAACGTGGTGGCGCGGGTGGTGGCGGAGGCGGCGGCGGGGCTCCACTTCGCGCACGACTTCCACGACGAGGATGGCCGGCCGCTGGGGATCGTCCACCGGGACGTCTCGCCCTCGAACATCTTCGTCACCTACGTGGGCCAGGTGAAGATGCTCGACTTCGGCATCGCCAAGGCCGAGGTCCGCGTCACCAACACCACCGCCGGCGTGGTGAAGGGCAAGTACATGTACATGTCCCCCGAGCAGGCGCGGGGGACGGGCGTGGATCGCCGCTCGGACGTCTTCTCGCTGGGGGTCAGCCTCTACGAGGCGTGCACCAACACCCGGCCGTTCGCCAAGGAGAACGACCTGGCGGTGCTCAACGCCGTCCTCAAGTGCGAGTTCGTCCCGCCGCGGCGGCTGCGGCCAGATCTGCCGCCGGATCTGGAGGCGATCATCCTCAAGGCCATGGCCGCGGACGTGAAGGACCGCTACCAGAGCGCGGCGGAGATGGCGCAGGACCTGGAGACGTTCATCGCCAGCTCCAGCTCCAGCACCGGCGGCGGGCAGCTCTCCGCCTACGTCCAGGCGCTGGTGGGCCAGGAGCGCGTGACGTCCCGCATGCGGATCCAGACGCTCGCCGCCATGGCGGCGCAGGGCGTGGACGTGCCGGGCTTCAGCAACCCGCTCTCGCCCAAGACGCAGCCCTCGCCGCTGACGCCGCGCCCGGGGGAGGACAGCACCCGCATGGTGGGGCCGCCCTCCCAGGTCCTCGCGCCGCGCCGCACGCCGCTGATCTTGGCGATGCTGGTGGGCGTGGCCCTCTCCGCCGGCGTGGCGGCCTTCCTGCGCCTCTCCGCCCCGGCAGGGCCCGCGCCGCTGCCGCTTCCCGCCGCCGTGGCGGCGCAACCCGCTCCGGTGGCCGTCCAGCCGGCGCCCGTGCCGGTGCAGCCGGCGCCCGTGCCGGTGCAGCCCGCGCCCGTAGCGGTCCAGCCGCCCAAGCCGGATCCGCGCCCGGCGCCCAAGCCCAAGCCCAAGCAGCTCACTGGTCCGGACGTGCAGCACCGCCTCGCGGCGTACCAGCGCGAGGTGGAGCGCTGCTTCGTGGACCACCGCGCGGATCTCCCCGCGGACCAGGGGCAAATCAAGTTCGAGCTCACCATCCTCGGCAGCGGCAAGGTGGTGAACTCGCGCGTGCTCGGCGGGCTCGCCGGCACCCACGTGGGGGACTGCGTGGAGAAGAAGATCAGCCAGCTCAAGTTCCCGGCCCACGCGGACGCCGAGCTCAGCCTCTCCAGCGGCTACACGTACAGCGTGAAGTAGGGCTTAGAGCTCGCGGCGCGCGGCGAGCGCCTTGGCGAGCGTGGCCTGATCCGCGAACTCGAGATCTCCGCCCATGGGCAGCCCCTGGGCGATCCGGCTCACCTTCAGCCCCATGGGCTTGAGCAGCCGCGTCAGGTAGAGCGCGGTGGCCTCGCCTTCGATGTCCGGGTTGGTGGCGAGGATCACCTCCTCCACCCGCCCTTCCGTGAGGCGGGTGAGCAGCTCGCGGATGCGCAGCTGATCCGGCCCCACGCCCTCCAGCGGGGAGAGCACGCCGTGCAGCACGTGGTAGCGCCCGCGGAACTCGCGCGTCTTCTCCACCGCGAGCAGATCCGCCACGCCCTCCACCACGCACAGGGCGCGCTCGTCCCGCTTCTCGTCCCGGCAGTAGCCGCACAGCGGGGCGTCGGTGAGCGAGAAGCAGCGCTCGCAGAGCCGGACCTTCTCCACCACCTCGCTGATCGCGGTGGAGAGCTCGCGCGCGTAGCCGTCCGGCGCGCGCAGGATGTGGAAGGCGAGCCGCTGGGCGGTCTTCTCCCCAATCCCGGGCAGCTTCGCCAGCTGGGCGACGAGGCGGTTGAGCGGATCCGGCGTCATGGTGCTTTCAAGTCACCCCGGGGATCTTCACGCCGCCAGAGACCTTCTGCAGCTCCTTCTGCATGTGGTCCTTGCTGGCGGTGAGGGCGGCGTTCACCGCGGCGGTGATCAGGTCCTCGAGCATCGCCGTGTCCGCGGGATCGATCGCCTTGGGGTTGATCTTGATCGTCTTGATCTCCTGGATCCCGTTGGCGACGACGGTGACCAGCCCGTCCGCCGCCTTTCCCTCCACGGTGTCGTTGGCGAGCTCCTGCTTGCGCTGCTCGATCTTCTCGGTGAGCTTGTTGGCCTGCCGGATGAAGTAGTTGAGGTCGATGCCTGGCATGTGCGGTCTTCTCGTGGCGATGAGAGGGGCGAGAGGGTAGGGGAAGCGGGAGGGTTTGTCAGTCGTCAGGCGGCGCGGGGGTGGCGGGCGCGGGCCGCTCCTCCTCGAGCACCTGCACGTGCTCGATCTCCCCGCCCAGCAGCTTGAGCGCCGCGCGCACCGCCGGGTGGGTGCGGATCCGCGACTCGGCGGACTTCTCCCGCTCCGCGCGGCCGCGCGCGTCCACCTCCGCCATGCTCGGCGGCGCCGCCGCGTACGCGTCCGACTCCTCCACCACCAGCACGGTGGGGCGGCGGAAGTAGTCGCTGAGCGCCTTCTCCACCCCGGCCTTGCCGTTCCCCGTCACCGTGGCGCGGTGGAAGCCCGCCTCCTTGGAGAAGGCGAGGCGGACCTTGCCCGGCTCCTGGGAGATCACCCGGCCGAACGCGAGCGAGGCGCCGTGCCGCGAGGAGACCGCCTTCACCGCCTCCACCGCCCCCCGCCAGGTGGGCGCGGCGCGCAGCGGCTGGGCCGTGGGGAGGCTCGGCTCGTCGTCGCCCGGGTCGGCGAGCGCCGGGGCGGGAGCCGCGGGGGCGGGCGGAGCGGCCGCGGCGGTGGGCTCGGCCGCGGCGGGGAGGCACTCGCCGGAAGCGCAGCCTTCGGCCGAGCCCTCTTCGGGGAAGAGCTTCTCGTCCGGATCCGCGGCGGGGGCGTCCGGCAGGCGGCGATTGGTGACGCGCACGTCCGGGGCCGCGGCGGCGGTCCGTTCACCCCGAGCGGAGTCGTGGGGCGCTGGTGCTCGAGCCTCCACGTCCGCCGCTCGACTTCGCTCGGGGGGGACGGTGGGGGCGGGCGTTCGCTCAGGCGCGAAAGTTCGTGGGGCTGGAGCGACCTCCGGACGCTCCAGCTGCGGTGCGCTTCGGATCAGCACCGGTGCCACCGCCCGCGAGCCGTTCCACCTTGGCGAGCAGCTCGGGGATGGACGCCGCGGGCGCCAGCTGCACGGCCTTGAGCAGCGCCATCTCGAAGGTGAGCCGCGGCTGGGCGGCGGCGGAGATGTCCCAGACGCTGGTGTGGAGGATGTCGAACAGGCGGGACAGCGCCGCCGCGTCCGCCTCCTTGGCCAGGGCCACCAGCGCGGTCCGCTCGGAGTCCGCGAGCTCGGGCGGGGCCTCGCCCACCGCCTTGGCCACGAAGAGGTGGCGCAGCTGGAGGGAAATCTCCTCCGCCAACCGCTTGAGATCCACGCCGCGGTTGAAGACCTCCTCGGTGAGCTCCATCAGCTTCTTGGCGTCCCGGCGGACCAGCGCCTCGCCGAAGCTCTGCACCACCGTCCGGTCGATCGCGCCCAGCGCCTCGGCCACCGCCTCGTCGGTGGGGCTCTCGCCGCAGGCGGAGAGGATCTGATCGAGCAGGGAGAGCGCGTCCCGCATCCCGCCTTCGGACTGGCGGACGATCAGCGCCAGCGCGCGGTCCGAGAGCTTCACCTTCTCCGCCTGGCAGATCTCGGTGAGCCGCTCGAGCATCTGCCGCGCGGGGATGCGCCGGAAGTTGTGGCGCTGGCAGCGGGAGAGGATGGTGTCCGGGAGCTTGTGGGGCTCGGTGGTGGCGAAGATGAACTTCACGTGCCCCGGCGGCTCCTCCAGCGTCTTGAGCAGCGCGTTGAACGCCGCCCCGGTGAGCATGTGGACCTCGTCGATGATGTAGATCTTGTGACGGTCCCGCTGGGGTTGGTACTTGGCGTTCTCCCGGATCTCCCGGACGTTCTCCACGCCGTTGTTGGAGGCGCCGTCGATCTCCTGGACGTCCACCGAGCTGGCGGAGGCGATCTCGGTGCAGGCCTGGCACTGCCCGCAGGGATCCGCGGTGGGCCCCTTCTCGCAGTTGAGCGCCATGGCCAACAGGCGCGCCGCGGTGGTCTTGCCCACGCCGCGCGGCCCGCAGAACAGGTAGGCGTGCGCCACGCGGTCCAGCTTGATCGCGTTGGCCACGGTCCGGACCACGTGCTCCTGGCCGGTCATGTCTTGGAACTTGCGGGGGCGCCACTTGCGGGCGAGGACGACGTAGCTCATGGGGTCAGGCACTCTAGCCGAACGAGGTTGCAGCCAGGCCTTAACCTCTCCTCGCCCCATACGCCAGCCGCGCTGTAGTCTGGCGCGCCCTTGTCGATGACCGCGCAGAACGCGCCCGAGCCCGCGGCGCCGCAAGCTCCCGTGACCGCTGCGCCGCAGGCCCCGGCGCTCTCCGCGCGTGCGGCGCTCCCCTGGCGGCTGCTCGTGCCCCTGGCCGCGCTGCCGGCGCTGATCGCCGTCGTCCAGCTGGGGCGGATCCACCCGGACGAGGTGTACCAGGCGCTCGAGCCCGCCTGGTGGCGCGTGCACGGCTACGGGATCCTGGCGTGGGAGTGGCGCGAGGGGATCCGCAACTGGTCCGTGCCGCTCGTCCTCTCGTTCTTCCTGAGGCTGTGCGCGGCGCTGGGGATCGATCACCCGCGCGCGTACCGCGCGGTGCTCGAGCTGCCGCAGCTTGCGCTCCACCTGGCCTCGCTGGTGGCCGTGTACCGCTACGCCCTGCGCCGCGGCGGCGAGCGCGTGGCGCGCTGGAGCACGTTGGCGGTGGGGCTCTACGGCCCGGTGCTCACCTTCGCGGGCCGGACGATGAGCGAGTCCATCTCCACGGCCCTGCTGCTCTTGGCCGTAGAGGTGCTGGACCGGGAAGGGGAGGAGGCGCCGGGCGCCGCGGTGAAGGGCGGGCTGTGGCTGGGGCTGGCGGTGGTGGCGCGCTACGGCTCGGCGGTGGCGGTGGTGGCGGCGCTGCTCTGGCTTTTGCTCGCGCGCCGCTGGCGCAGCGCCGGGTGGGCGATGGCCGGAGGCGCGGTGGCGCTCGCCGGGCTGGCGCTGCTGGACCGGCTCACCTGGGAGCGGCCGCTCCACTCGTTCATCGGCTACCTGGACTTCAACGTCCTCTCCGGGCGCGCGGCTGCGCAGTTCGGTGCCTCGCCGCCGAGCTACTACCTCCCGGTGCTGCTCACTTGGGCGCCGCTCTGGGCGTGGGTGGGCGGCGCGCGCGCGCTGCGTAGAGACGGCGCCCGCAGCGCGCTGCCGGCCTTGCCCCTGTTCTGCGCCGCGCTCTACGCCGTGGCCACCTGGCTCACCCCGCACAAGGAGGAGCGCTTCCTCTACCCGGCGCTGGTGCTCTTCGCGCTCGGCGCCGCGCCGCCGCTCTTCCAGTGGCTGGGCGAGGTGCGCCGCGCGGACCTGCGGACCGCGCTCGGCTCGCTGTGCCTGTGCGCGTCCGCGGCGTCCTTCTTCTGGATGCCGGAGCTGCGCGGAGATCAGTTCCGGGCGATCGTGGCCGCCACGCGCCCGCCAGAAGTCACCGGCCTGTTGATCGTGAACGAGGGCGTCTGGGGCGCGGGCGGCTGGTTCTACGTGGGCAAGAACATCCCCTGGAGCGTCTGCGACTTCGCCACGGACGGGAACTTCGTGGCCGCCATGCAGGACGCCCGCTTCAACCGGGCCGTCACCTTCGAAGGCCGGGAGCTGGACGCGCTCAAGGCCCACGGCTTCCGCGTGCTGGAGACGGTGGGGCGCGAGACGATCCTCGCCCGCTAGAAAGGCGAAGAGGCAGCCTTCGCTTTTGGCGAGAGCTGCCTCTTCAGAACGGCCGGGGCACACGCGAAGGTGCGCTACCGTTGCTTCCTTCCGGACCTGGCGGGGTTGACGTCCCCGCGTTGCCCCGACCACAAAACACTTCTACGGAGAGACAGGGATTCGAACCCTGGATACCCTTTCAGGTATACACGCTTTCCAGGCGTGCGCCTTCAGCCACTCGGCCATCTCTCCGCAAGCGGAGAGCGTAGGATTCGAACCTACGGTACCGTTGCCGGTACGCCTGATTTCGAGTCAGGTGCCTTCGACCACTCGGCCAGCTCTCCAACTATTCAGTTGTCATCCCTCCGCTGCCGGAGGGCCCTGAAAAATCCCGTGAGCAGCTCGCCGCACCGCTCGCCCAACACGCCCGACTCCACCTGCACGCGGTGGTTGTGCCGCGGCTCTTCGACCAGGTTGTAGAGGCTGCCCACCGCCCCGGCCTTCGCGTCCTTCGCGCCGAACACCAGCCGCGTCACCCGCCCCTGCACCATCGCCCCGGCGCACATCGCGCACGGCTCCAACGTCACGTACAGCGTCACCCCGGACAGCCGCCAGGCACCCAGCGCCGCGGCGGCCTCCTTCAGCGCCAAGAGCTCCGCGTGCGCCAGCGGGTCCCGGTCCAGCTCCCGGCGGTTGTGCCCGCGGCCAACCACCCGGCCTTCGTGCACGGCGACGGCGCCTACCGGCACCTCGCCCAGCTTCGCCGCGTCCTCCGCCAGGCGGATCGCCTGCTCCATGAAGGCCGCGTCTTCCGGCGTCATCTGGGATCTCTTCGAAGGGGTGTGTGGCGCGCCCTAGAGGATTCGAACCTCTGGCCTTCGGATTCGTAGTCCGACGCTCTATCCAGCTGAGCTAAGGGCGCATTCTCTCTACGTCACACACGCGTACGGCGGTTTATGGCGGAGAGAGAGGGATTCGAACCCTCGATACCCTTACGAGTATACAGGTTTAGCAAACCTGCGCCTTCAGCCTCTCGGCCATCTCTCCAGTCGAGTCATTTCAAAGAACGGCTGCCAACCGATCTGCGAACTGCGCTGCGGAGGAGGTAGGATTCGAACCTACGAAGGGCTTTCACCCTTGGCGGTTTTCAAGACCGCTGCCTTCAGCCGCTCGGCCACTCCTCCCAACCACTGCCGGGCGGTCCCTTCAGCCTCAAAGGGGCCGCCTATCTACATAAGAGCCCCAAGTTGAGCAACGACCTTCGTTCCGAATTTTCCCTGACGGGCGCTCACGGGCGCAGCTCCTTCAGCCCGTTCAGGTAGGGGTGCAGGGCCTCCGGCAGCGCCACGCTGCCGTCCTCGCGCTGGAAGTTCTCCAGGATCGCCACCAGCGTGCGGCCGACCGCCAGGCCGGAGCCGTTGAGCGTGTGCACCAGCTGCGGCTTGTCCCCCTTCTGCTTGCGGAAGCGGATCTTCGCGCGCCTGGCCTGGAAGTCGCCGCAGTTGGAGCAGGAGGAGATCTCCCGGTACGCGTTCTGGCCCGGCAACCAGACCTCCACGTCGTACGTCTTGGTGGAGGTGAAGCCCATGTCCGCGGTGCACAGCAGCATCACCCGGTGCGGGAGGTTCAGCCGGCGGAGGATCTCGCAGGCGTCGTCCGTCATGGACTCCAGCTCCGCCATGCTGGTCTCGGGCGTGGCGAGCTTCACCATCTCCACCTTGTGGAACTGGTGCTGGCGGATGAGGCCGCGCGTGTCCTTGCCGGCGCTGCCCGCCTCGGAGCGGAAGCAGGGGGAGAAGGCGCAGTAGCGGGCGGGCAGCTGCTCGGCCTCCAGGATCTCGTCCGCGTGGTAGTTGGTGAGCGGGACCTCTGACGTGGGGATGAGGAACAGCTCGTTGGCGCCCGCCGTCTTGAAGACGTCATCCTCGAACTTGGGCAGCTGCCCGGTGCCCACCAGCGAGTTGCGGTTCACCAGATACGGCGGGAGCAGCTCGGTGTAGCCCTTGGAGGTGTGGACGTCGATCATGAAGCTGACCAGCGCGCGCTCCAGCCGCGCCAGGCCGCCCTTGTAGAAGGCGAAGCGCGCTCCGGAGACCTTGGCGGCGCGCTCGAAGTCCAGCATCCCCAGCTTCTCGCCCAGCTCGAAGTGCTGCTTGGGCGTGAAGAAGAAGGTCGGCTTCTCGCCCCAGCTCTTCACCAGCTTGTTGTCGTCCGCGGAGGCGCCCACCGGCACGGAGTCGTGCGGGACGTTGGGGATCTCGAGTTGGATCTTGGAGAGCTCCTCCTCCACGGCCTTGAGCCGCGTCTCCTTGTCCTTGATCTCCTGGGAGACGGCGCGCATCTCGCCGCGCAGCCCTTCGATCAGCTTGGGATCTTCCTTGGCCTTCTTCTTGATTTCGTCGTTGGCCTGGTTGCGCTTGGCGGCGAGCGCCTCGCTGGTCTTGTAGAGCTCCGAGCGCTCCTTCACCAGCGCCTGGAACGGCCCGAGATCCAGCGCCCCGCCGCGCGCCTTGAGGCGGGCGACCACGGCGTCGAAGTTGTCCGCGACGTACTTGAGATCCAGCATGGCCGCGGCGTTCTAGCCACCGCGGGCCCTGCCGGCAAGTGAGCGACTGGGCTCAATGCTCGAGATCGTAGATCTCGTCCTCGATCTCTTTCTTGTCCTCGGCGTCCGGCTTGCGCGCCAGGTACGCCTTGAAGGCCTCGATCGCGGCGGCCTTGTTGTTCTTGTGCTTGTGCGCGAAGGCCAGGTACCAGAACGGCATCGCGTTCTTGCTGTCGCTCACGGTGGCGCGCTTGTAGTACTCGATGGCGCGGGCGTGGTCGTTGAGCTCGGTGTACGCGCGGCCGATCTTGTAGAAGAGCTGCGTGAGCGAAGGGTCCGACTTGAGCGCGGACTGGTACCGGCTGATCGCCTGGTCCCACTTGGCCGCCTGGAAGTGGCAGTCCCCGATCAGGCCGAGCACCCGGGTCCGCTTCGGGTCCGACTTGAGGGCGGCTTCGAACGACTTGATCGCCTCGTCGAACTCGCCGCGGTCCAGGTGGGCCTGGCCGAGCGCCTCGAGCGCGTCCGCGTAGCCGGGCTCGAGCTCGATCGCCTTCTTCCAGGCCTCCATCGCGTCCGTGGCCTTGCGGGCCTCGCGGTAGATGACCCCCATCTCGTAGTGGTAGCTGGCGCGCTTGGGCGCGTGCTCCAGCGCGGTGCGCATGGAGTCGATCGCCTGGGTGTGCTCGGCGCGGCGGCTCTTCACCCGCGCCATGTAGAAGTGGGCCTCGGGGTTGAACGGCTCCACCGTCAGCGCGCCGGCGATCGCCGCCTCCGCGCCGGGGAGATCGTTGGCGTCCAGCTTCACCGCGCCAATGGTGATGGAGATCTTCGCGTCCTTGGCGTCCTGGGCCTTGGCCTGCTCCAGCTCGTCGGTGGCGCCCTTGAGGTCCCCCAGCTTCCAGAGCACCAGGCCCCGCTGCAGCCGCCCCTTCTTCACCGCGGGGTCCAGCGCCAGCGCCTTGTCCACCTGGACCTTGGCGCCCTGGGCGTCCCCCGTCTGGAGCATCACCTTGGAGAGCCCCAGGTGCGCGTCCACGTGGTTGGGATCCAGCTCCAGCGCCTTCTCGTACTCGGCGCGGGCGCGCTCGAGATCCTCCTCGGCGAGCGCCAGCTCGCCCATGCCGGAGCGCACGCCGGGGTGCTCGGGCGCCTTGGCGAAGGCCTCGTCCAGCTGGGCCTTGGCCTCGGGGATGCGGCGGAAGCGCAGGTAGAAGCGGGCGAGATAGAGGTTCGCGTCGAACAGCTTGGGGTCCGCGTTGATCGCGCGCTTGTAGTGCCCCTCCGCCTCCGTGCCGATGTCCAGCGCGTCGTTCACGCGGCCGTACAGGTAGGCGATGCGCGCGTTGCCCACGAACCGGGCGTTGGCCGCCTTCACGAAGTTGAGCGCGTCCTCCATCTTGCCGAGCGCGATCAACGTGGAGAGGTAGCCGTCCGCGTACTCCAGATCGTTCGGCTCCTTGGCGGTGGCGTCCTTGTAGAGCGGCAGCGCCTGGTCGTAGTTGCGCTGCGCCAGGTAGACCTTGGCCAGGTGGCCCTGGACGAAGACCGAGCCCGGGTCCAGCTTCTTGGCCTCCTCGAACTCGGCGATCGCCTCCTTGCCCTTGTAGAGCGCGGAGAGCCCCACGCCGCGCAGCGCGTGCGCGCGCGCCAGCTCCGCGGGGCCGAGCAGCGCGCGGGACTTCTCCTCGAGCGCCTTGGAGACCGCGTCCAGCCCCTTCTGCGGCTCGTTGCGGATGAGCAGCTCCACCGCCGCCAGCTCCAGCGCGGAGACCGCGTGGTTGGGATCCGCGGCGAGCGCGTCCGCGAAGGCCTTGGCCGCCCCTTCCGCGTCGTTGGCCTTGAGCGCCAGCGCGCCCATGGCGTGGAGCGCCTTCGCGGAGTCCTTCTGCTTGGCGAGCACCCGCTTGAGCTCCTCCTTCGCTCCCGCCTGGTTGCCCTTCATCGTCAGGGCCTCGGCGTTGAGGAAGGCCAGCTCCAGATCGTCCTCGTGGTTGAAGCGGGGCACCGCCAGCCGCTCGATCGCCTCGTCCGGCTTGCGCTCGATCAGCGCCTGGCCGGCGAGCGCCTTGGCGACCTCCGGGTGCTTGAGCCCGAGCAGCTGGATGTCCTCCAGCGCCGCGACCGCGGTGGGGAGGTCCCCGCCGGCGGCGGCGTAGCGCCGCTGCAGGTAGAAGACGGCCTGGCACCAGACGGCGCGCGCCTCCGGGTACTCCTTCACGGTGAGCAGCTGCGCCGCGGCGTCCCGCGCCTGGGTGTAGGTCTTGAACGTGTCCGCGCTCAGGAACTTGCGCGCCTGCTCGAGCTGCGTGAACTCCGGCGAGCCGGCGGACACGGTGGCGGGGAGGAACTTCTTCACGCCGAACGCGCCGTAGCGGGTGAAGGCGAGCGAGGCGCCGCCCAGGAGCGCCAGCGCGAGCACGCCAGCCGCGGCGAAGAGCGGGATCTTCGCCTTGAGCTTGGCGGTCTCGGCGCGGCGGTCCACCACGGTGACCGCCGCCATCCGCCCTTCGTACAGCTTCTTCATCCGCTCCATGGACTGGGCGGATTGGGCGGGCGGGGGCGGGGTGCCGCTGGGCTGGCCGGCCTTGGCGGGGGCCTCCATCAGCTTCTGGATGGCGCCGCCAAAGCCCTCCACCGAGCCGATGGCGGACCAGTTGTCCCCGTCCGTGGAGACGTCCTCGTTGCCGAGCAGCTGGCCGTCCTCCAGCATCTTGACGACCACGCCCTCATCGAACGGGCCGAAGACCTTGCCGCTCTTGCGGCGCACGTGGAAGCGCTTGGCCTTGGCGCCGCCGCCGACGGGCGCCTTGGCGTCCTTGGCGGCGTCGTCGATGAAGCTGAGCATCTCCAGCCCGTCCGCGGCCGGCGGCGGCGCGGAGGAGGAGGACGGCTCAGGGGGCGGCGGCGCGCCGCTGGGGTCGAACTCCAGGGAGTCCGGGGCGGCGGGTGGGGGCACCGGGTCGCCGAAGTCCACCTCGCCGAAGCCGGCGGTGGGCGGAGCCGGCTCGGCGGCGGCCATCGGCGACGCGTGCGCCACGGAGGTGGGGGCGTCCGAGATCTCGAAGCCGTTGTCCGGGGGCGGCTCCGGGGCGGCGGGCGGGGGTGGCGCCGCGTCGCTGAAGTCGATCTCCGCCGCGGGCGGCGGCTCGGGGGGCGGCGGGAGATCGAAGTCCAACCCGGACTTCGCGGACGTGGCCGGCGCGGGCGGCACCTCCGAAAAGTCGAACTCGGCGCCGCTCTCCGCGGCGGGAGCAGGGGCCGGCGGCGGAGGGAGCTCCGAGAAGTCGAAGCCGCCGGTGGGGGCGGCCGGCGGCGGAGGCGGCTCGGCGAAGTCGAAGTCGTTCGAGGGGGCGGAGCGCGGCTGCGTCTGGTCCGCGGGGGCCGGGAGATCCGAAAAGTCGAACCCGCTGGAGGCCGCGGGCGCCGGCGGGGGCGGCTCCACCAGATCCGCGTCCGCGAACCCCACGTCCTCGCTTGGGGGAGGCGGGGCGATGGCGCCGGGGAGCGGCACCCGGAAGCTCTGGGTGGCGTCCTCGCTCCCGGGGAGCGGGACGGCGCCGGCCGGCGCGCCGCCGCCGAGGAAGTCGTCGTCCCCGTAGGTGGGCCCCGCGCCGTTGCCGGGGAGCGGGACGGCGCCGTTGCCCATGCCGGGGAGCGGGATGGCCTCCGCGCCGGGCTGGGTGCCGGGCTCGGGATCCAGCACGCTCGCGCCGCGGGCCTTGCCGGGGAGCGGGACGGCGCCGGAGGGCGGGGGTGGCGGCGTGAAGCCGCTGCGCGCCGCGCCCGGGAGGGGAATGGCGCCGAAGTCCACCTCACCGCCGGGCATTGGGAGAGGCGGCGGTCGCGGCGAGCCCAGGCCCGGCAGGGGGACGGCGCCCGCCGGCGGGCGCGGCGTGCCGGGGAGCGGGATGGCGGCGGCGGACACGGGCCGGGGCGTGCCGCCCGGGAGCGGGACGGCGCCGTTGGGCGGAGGCGGGGGCGAGAAGCCCGGCAGCGGGACCGCGCTGGCGGGGGGAGGCCGGGAGGGCGCGCCGGGGAGCGGCACCGCGCCGGCGGGGGCGCGGCCGCCGGGGAGCGGAATGGCGCCCGCCGGAGGAGGCGGTGTCTTGGGCATGCCCAGTCCAGGGAGGGGGACGGCGCCGCCCATGCCGCCGGGGAGGGGAACCGCCGCGCCCATGCCGCCGGGGAGGGGGACCGCCGCGCCCGCGCCGCCCGGGAGGGGGACCGCCACCGCCGCGGACTGCGCGGAGATGGGGAACATGGTCTGGCACTTGGCGCACTTCAGCTTGGCGCCGCCAGGCGGGATCCGCTTGTCATCGATGTTGTAGTGGGTCTGGCAAGAAGGGCAGGAGACTTTCATGTCTTTCCTTGCTGCTTCGTTGGCGCCTCGAAGCGCCTTGGGTGCCGAGCGCGCGAAGCGTACCAGACGGGGCGAGCCCCATGAACAAAGGGCTCGGAGTTCCAGCTACTTGGACGCACAGCAGCCGGCACCGCGGGCGCTCTGGGGTGGGGGCGTATGTGGTTGGCCGAACGGAGGATCGGTGCTAGGTCCCCACGCCCTCGCCATGGCGGAGCGCGCTCCCTTCCTGTCGGTCGTCATCCCCGTCTACAACGAGGCGTCCATCGTGGCCTCGGCGGCGGCGGAGCTGTGCGAAGGGCTGGACGCGCGGTCCATCGACTACGAGCTGATCTTCGCGGAGAACGGCTCGCGGGACTCCACGCCGCAGATCTTGGAAGGCCTGGCCGCGAAGAACCCCCGCATCCGCTGGTTCCACAGCCAGACGCCCAACTACGGCGCGGCGCTCAAGCGGGGGATCTTCGAGGCCCGCGGCGAGCTGGTGATCTGCGACGAGATCGACCTGTGCGATCTCACCTTCTATGACGCCGCGCTGCCCGCGCTGCGCGAGCGGCAGGCGGACATGGTGGTGGGCAGCAAGGCCGCCAAGGGCGCCAGCGATCAGCGGCCGATGGTGCGGCGGCTCGCCACGCGCGTGCACAACAAGCTGCTCAAGGTCTCGCTCGGCTTCAAGGGCACGGACACGCACGGGCTCAAGGCGTTCCGCCGCGAGAGCCTCTTGCCGGTCATCCAGGCCTGCGTGGTGGACATGGACGTGTTCGCCAGTGAGTTCGTGGTGCGCGCCTGGCGTGACGGCCTGTCGGTGGTGGAGATCCCCATCCAGCTGCAGGAGAAGCGGCAGCCCTCCATCCACCTCTTCCGGCGCGTGCCCAACGTGCTCAAGAACGTGGCCAAGCTGGTCTACGTCATCCGCATCCGCGGCGGGTGAACGCACCGTGCGCCTGAAGGTCGCCTGCATCTCGGTCGATCTGGACTCGCTGCCGCACTACTGCCGGATCTACGGGCTGCCCGAGGAGCTGCTGGACGACCGCGCCCGCGCGCTCGTCTACACCGAGGCGGTGGGGCGGTACCTGGAGCTGTTCGCCGAGCTGGGGCTGACCGGCACCTTCTTCGCCATCGGCGAGGATCTCTCCGACCCGCGCTGTGCCGGCGCGCTCGCGCAGGCCCACGCGCGCGGCGTGGAGGTGGGCAACCACTCGCACCGGCACGACTACGCGCTCAGCCGCGCCTCACCGGAGGTGATCTCCTCCGAGCTGGCGCTGGCCGCTCGGGCCATCGAGGCCGCGGTGGGGCGCGCGCCGGTGGGCTTCCGAGCGCCGGGCTACAGCTTGAGCGCGGCGCTCTACCAGGAGGTGGAGCGCGCCGGCTACGCGTACGACTCGTCCACCTTCCCCGCGGCGCCCTACTACCTGGCCAAGGCCGGGGTGATGGCGGCGCTCTCCGCGCTCGGGCGCCCTTCCCGGGCGATCCTGGACACCCCGCGCGTGCTCGCCGCGCCGCTGGAGCCCTACTCCCCGGATCCGCGCCAGCCGTACCGGCGCGGCGGCGGCCGCACGCTGGAGCTGCCCATGACCGTGGAGCCGCGCACGCGCGCGCCCTTCATTGGCGGGGTGGCCACCGCGTTCCCGAAGGCGGCCGTCCGCGCGCTCTACCGCCTCTCCCGGGATCGGGCGTTCTTCAACTTCGAGCTTCACGGCGTGGACGTGCTGGGCGCGGAGGACGGGCTGCCGCCGGAGCTGGCCGCGCGGCAGCGAGATCTCCGGGTGCCGGCGCGCGAGAAGCGGGCGCGGCTCAGGGAGATCTTCGCCTGGCTCAAGTCCGACTTCGACGTGGTCACCCTGGCGGCCGCCGCCGCCCGGCTGCGCCCGGAGTGACGCCCGGTCCTGCGCCACGGGCGGGGTCCGGGTTGAAACCTTTCCCGAGCGCGCGGGTTAAGGCGCGCCATGAATTCGCTCCGGACCGTCCTGCCGCTCCTGCTCGCCCTGCTCACCGGGGCCTGTGGCCACCGCCGCCCCTCCTCGGACGACGCGGGGGTGCCGCCCGGAACGGACGCCGGCGTGGCCACCGTGAGCTGCCCGGAGGCAGAGGAGGCGGCGGTCGTCACGGAGTCCGGCTGCGTGCGCGGGCGCGAGGAGGGCTCCGCGGTCGTCTTCCGGGGGATCCCCTACGCCCAGCCGCCGCTGGGCGCGCTGCGCTGGGCGCCGCCGGTGCCCGCGCAGCGCTGGAGCGGCGTGCGCGAGGCCGCCGCGTTCAGCAAGGCCTGCCCGCAGCTGAACGCGCTCATCTCCGGGGAGACGCTGGCCTGGGACGAGGACTGCCTCTACCTCAACGTCTGGACGCCGGAGCTCTCCTCGACTTCGCGCCGGCCGGTGATGGTGTGGATCCACGGCGGTGGGCTGCAGAACGGCGCCGCCTCCCAGCCGACCTATGACGGCCGCTTCCTCGCGCAGCGCGGCGTGGTGCTGGTCTCCATCAACTACCGGCTCTCCCAGCTGGGCTATCTGGCCCACCCCGCGCTCTCCGCCGAGCAGGGCGGCCGGTCCGGCAACTACGGCCTGCTGGACCAGCTGCGCGCGCTCGAGTGGGTGCGGGACAACGTGGCCCGCTTCGGCGGAGATCCGGCCAACGTCACCGTCTTCGGCGAGTCCGCCGGCGGGCTCTCCGTCTGCGGCCTGCTCGCCACCCCGCGCGCCAAGGGGCTCTTCGCGCGGGCGATGGTCCAGAGCGCGGTCTGCCCCAAGCCGGGCTCGCAGTTCGTGCGGCCGCTCAAGGCGAGCACCGGGCAGGGCGAGAGCGCGGAGGAGCAGGGGCGCCGCGTCTCCGCGGCGCTGGGGTGCCCGGTGGGGGCGGACGAGCTTGCCTGCATGCGCGCCAAGTCCCCGCTGGAGGTGATGAAGGCGCTGCAGGCGCTCTCCGGGTACGTGGGCGCGGGCGAGCGCTACGCCTTCGCGGTGGATGGGGTGCTCTTGCCGGTCACGCCGTTCGAGGCGCTCGAGGCGGGGACCGCGGTGCGGGTGCCGGTGATCTTCGGCACCACCGGCAACGAGGCCTCCATCTTCACCCAGGACATCTCCATCACCACCGAAGCCCAGTACCGGACGGCGGTCCGCGCCTTCTACGGCGCCTCAGTGGAGGACGAGCTGCTCGCGCTCTACCCGGTGGCCAGCTACCCCACGCCCAAGGCCGCCTTCAACGCCCTGGTGAGCGACGTGGGCACCGTGTGCGGGGTGCGGCGGTCCGCCCGCGCGGCGGCGGCCACCGGGGTGCCCGTCTGGGAGTACCAGTTCACCCACGTCCCCGCGGTGGCGAAGCTGCTGGGGCTGGGCGCGTACCACTCGTCCGAGCTGGAGTTCGTGTTTGGCACGCTGCGCGATCGCGCCAACAGCCCGGCCACGGCCGCGGAGCTCGCGCTCTCGGACGCGATGGCCGCCTACTGGACGTCCTTCGCCACGGGCGGGGTCCCGGGGACGGCTGCCGGCGTGGAGTGGCGCCCCTTCACTGCGAGCGGAGATGCCTCGCTCGACCTGAACCTGGCGGTGTCCATGCAGACCGGCCTGCGGAAGCAGGCTTGCGACGCCGCGGATCGCCTGGGGTTGGGGAATTAGCTCCTGATTCCGCAGCCGGCCTGGCAGGCTCGCCGGCGCTTGGGGATTTGGAGGGCGCCACCTACAATCGCGGTCCTTTGATGGACCACCCTGAAAAGCTCGGGAAGTACCGACTGATCCGCCTGATCGCGACGGGCGGGATGGGTGAGGTGTTCCTGGCCCGGCAGGAGGGGCCGGCGGGCTTCTCCAAGAACGTGGTGATCAAGCGGATCTTGCGCCACCTCGCCTCGGACCAGGGCTTCGTGGACATGTTCCTCAACGAGGCCCGCCTGGCGGCGATGATCGCCCACCCCAACGCGGTGCAGATCTTCGAGCTGGGGAAGCAGGACGAGACCTACTTCATCGCGATGGAGTACGTGCACGGCCGCAGCCTGCGCGGGATCAAGCAGCGGCTGCTGGAGCGCAAGGAGGTCTTCTCGCCCATCCTCGCGGCGCGGGTCTGCGCCCACGCGCTGCAGGCGCTGCACTACGCGCACAACCTCAAGGACGAGAAGGGGCGCCGGCTGAACATCGTCCACCGGGACGTCAGCCCGGACAACGTGCTGGTCAGCTTCGACGGCGCGGTGAAGCTGGTGGACTTCGGGATCGCCAAGGCGCAGATCGGCGCCCACACCACCCGGACGGGGACGCTCAAGGGCAAGTACGCGTACATGGCGCCCGAGCAGATCAACGGGCTGTCCATCGACCACCGGGCGGACCTCTACTCCTGCGGCGTGCTCCTCTACGAGCTGCTCACCGGCGCGCGCCCGTACTCCGCCGCCACGGAGCCGGGGTTGATCAACGCCATCCTCACCATGGAGCCCGAGGACGCGCGCTCCAAGAATCCGAACCTCCCGGTCCGGATGAACCAGATCATCATGAAGGCGCTCGCCAAGGACCCGGCCAAGCGCTTCAACAGCGCGGACGAGATGTCCGCGGCGCTGGAGTCCTTCATCGACGAGTCCGGCGAGGTGCTCACGCACGGGCACATCGGCACCTTCCTGAGAGATCTCTTCGGCGCCGCGGAGGCCAACTCGGATCCCGGCCTGGTGGTCCCGGCGGACGGCGGCACCAAGGCGCTCGGGGGCGGCACCCAGGCGCTGCCCGTGGCCGGCGCCGGCACCCAGGCCCTCACCGGCGCCCGGGTGGTGGACGGGGACGAGCCCACGGTCTTCGTCTCCTCGCCCGGCGGGGAGCTGGCCGAGCACACCGAGCCGCCCACCCACACCACCCGCGCGCGCTGGGTGGCGGCGGTGGCCGCGGTGGTCACCGCCGCGGTCTTCCTCGGGGTGGTGCTCTGGCGGACCCCGCCCGGCGCCCAGGGCGCGGTCAACGCGCCTCCCCCTTCGCCGCCGGTGGCGGCGGTGACGGCGCCCGCGCCCGCTCCGGTGAAGCCGGCGGTGGCCGAGCCGGCGCCCGAGCCCGAGCCCGCGCCCACCAACATCGCCGCCGCCGCGGCCGGCACCCAGCCGGAGCCTGCGCCGGTGGCCGCCGTCCCCAGCCCCGAGCCCGAGCGCGAGGGCAAGCGCGCCGGGAAGGCCGAGCAGACCGCCGCGCGCTCCGAGCGGGTGCAGCGCGCGCGCCGGGCTCCGCCCAAGCCGGGGAAGGTGGCGCTGCGGGTGAACCCCTGGGCGGAGGTCTTCTACAAGGGCAAGAGCCTGGGGATCACCCCCATTGCCCCGGTGGAGCTGCCCGCCGGCAAGCAGCTGCTGGTGCTCAAGAACGCCGAGCTGGGCAAGCAGCGCAAGGTGAGCGTGAACATCCAGCCGGGCGGCGAGACGCAGCTCAAGGTGGACATGTTCGAGTAGCCGAAGGGCTCTTCGGCTAATCCGCGTCCATCAGCGGGACGTCCGGGTTGGCCGAGAGCTGCCAGTCCCACAAGAGCAGCGACAGGCCGGTGTCCGCGGAGCCCTCGTAGCGCGCGAAGCCCAGGCCCAGCGCCTGCACCGCCGCGTCCGGGTTGGAGTTCTCCGTGAGCGGCTGCTCCAGGTACGGCGCGCCGTCCAGGGCGAGGTTGCGGAAGCGGCCCTTGCGCCACGCCACCTCCACCACGTGCTCCTGATCCAGCGCCAGCGCGGGGGCGTTGAGCGTGGGGGTGGTGACGGGGGCGGCCTGCAGCGTGTTGGCGGAGCTGTAGCAGGCCAGCTGCCCCGCGGGCGTGAGGTAGAGCTCGATGAAGACGCCGGCGTTCCGGGTGAGCAGCTGCACCACCGGCACGTTGGCGGCGGGCTTGAAGCCGGCGGGGAGGAGGAATTTGCCGCGCAGCCGGCCCTCGGGCCCGAGCGCGCGGACCTGCTCCTGCGCGGCGAGCGCGAGCGCGCGATCTTCGCCATCCGCGGCGGAGAGGATGGCGGCGTTCACCTTGTTCCGGTTGTCCGTGTCGATGGAGAGGCCGCAGCCGGCGCAGCGCTCGAGCGCGGTGAAGCCGTCCACCCACTGCTGCCAGCGCAGCCCTTCGCCCAGGCCGCCGTCCGCGCTGGGCGCCACGCAGCGCCCGGCCACGCAGATCCTCCCGCCCACGCAGTCGTGCGCGGGCAGCTCGCAGGCGCGCCCCGCGAAGTCGGCGATGTCCACGAAGCAGCCCAGCGGGCCGGCCGCGGTCAGCGCGGCGGTGAGCAACCCCACAGCCGGCCGGAGGCGCCGGGCGGGGCTGCTCGCCGCGGCGGTCACGGATCGCCCCGCGGCGAGAAGGCGAAGTAGGCGACGATCGCGGTGACGGCCGCGGCCGCCGCCACGCCGTAGCTGACGTTGGCCACGGTGGCGTCCCGGCGGGCCGCGCCGCCGAAGCTGTTGGCGTCCGACTCGAAGACGGCGGTGTTGGCGAGCTGCTCGTACTTCTTGGCCTGGACGCCGAAGAAGGCGCCCACGCCCGCGCCGATCACCGCCACGCCGCCCAGCACCACCGGGGCCACCAGCGCGCTGGGGGGGCCGCCTTCGACGGGGATCACCACCACCGGGCGCTCGTCCGGGCCCTCGTGAGGAGTGAGGCGGTTGGGCTCCGGCTCCGGCAGCTCCCCGGAGGGCGGCTCCCTGCGGCGCTCTACCCGGGGGGCGTCCTGCGGCTCCTTGGGCTCGGGGCGCTCGCGCGGCTCCTTCGGCTCCTTGGGCTCGGGGCGCTCGCGCGGCTCCTCCACGCTGGCGGTGGCCTTCTGGCTGCGCTCCACCTTGCTGGCCACGGTGCGGAAGAGCTCCACGATCTTCGGGGAGGTCATCGCCGGGAGCTGGGCCTGGGGATCCAGCTGAAGGGCCGCGGCGAAGCGCTCCAGCGCGCGGGCCTCCTTGCCCAGGTTGTAGCTGCACAGGCCGCCGTAGAGCTCGATCTCCACGGCCTCCTCGGGCGTGCTGCTCCAGCGGTGCGCCTGGGAGAGCCGCTGCAGGCACTTCTCGAACTCCAGCCCCTGGTAGAACACCTTGGCCTGGCCGAGGTACGGGTTGGGCCCCTCCACTGCGAGCGCCGGGGCGCAGAGGACGAAGGCCAGCAGCAGGCTGCGGGGCAGGAGCGACTTCAAGCGCCCCGGAGGGTAGCACGGAAGCGCAGGCCACCCATTGCCGGCTGGCCTGGTGTAAACACCCGGGCCAGCATGCTCGAGCGCCTCGCTGATGCCCTCAAGGCGAACCTGCGGCAGTGGACGGACCGGATGGCCGGCATGGATCTGGAGCGGCGGATCTCCGCCCTGGACCGGACCAAGAACGAGTACGGCGTGGATCCCTTCGGGTTCTCGCTGGACTACGCGCTCGCGGCCATGGCCCCGTTCGTCTGGCTCTACAAGAACTACCACCGGGTGGAGGTCCACGGGATCGAGCGGGTGCCCAAGGGGAGGGTGCTGCTGGTCTCCAACCACTCGGGGCAGCTGCCCATGGACGCCGCGATGATCGGCGTGGCGCTGCTCCTGGAGGGGACGCCGCCGCGCGCCATCCGCAGCATGGTGGAGAAGTGGGTCCCGGCGCTGCCGTACGTCTCCACCTTCATGGCGCGGGTGGGCCAGATCGTGGGCACGCCGGAGAACTGCCGGCGGCTCCTGGAGAGCGACGAGGCGATCCTCGTCTTCCCGGAGGGCGTGCGGGGGATCGCCAAGCTCTGGCCGCAGCGCTACCAGCTCCAGGAGTTCGGCCTGGGCTTCATGCGCCTGGCGCTGGAGACCAAGACGCCGGTGGTGCCGGTGGCGGTGGTGGGCGCCGAGGAGCAGGCGCCGGCGCTGCTGGACTTGAAGCCGCTGGCGAAGCTCTTCGGCTTCCCCGCCTTCCCCATCACCCCCACCGGGCTGCCGCTGCCGCTGCCCACCAAGTACCGGCTCTACTTCGGCGAGCCGATCACCTTCACCGGCCGCCCGGATGACGAGGACGCGGAGCTGGACAAGAAGGTGCGGGCGGTGAAGGCCGCCATCCAGTCCATGCTCAACCAGGGGCTGGCGGAGCGGAAGCACGTCTTCTGGTGAGGGGGCGCCTGCAATGAGCGCGGCGATGAAGCCTGCGGTCGTGGTGACCGGGATCAGCGGCAATCTCGGCCGGACGCTCGCCAAGGTGCTGCACAAGCGCGAGCGGATCATCGGGATTGACCGGCGTCCGTTCCCCGGCAAGCCGAAGGACATCGAGATGCACCAGCTCGATCTCAGGAAGAAGAAGGCGGAGGACGTCTTCCGCAAGAACGACGTCCGCGCCGTCATCCACATGGGGATCATGCACGACCCCCGCATGAGCGAAGAGGAGCACCACTCCTTCAACGTGGTGGGCACCACCCGGCTGCTCGAGTACTGCGCCAAGTACAGCGTGAAGAAGGTGGTGGTCCTCTCCAGCGCCAACGTCTACGGCCCGTCCCCCGACAACTCGAACTTCCTCACGGAGGACGCGCCGCTGATGGCGGCCAGCCGCTTCTCCGGGGTGAGAGACCTGATCGAAGTGGACATGCTGGCCCACGGCTTCTTCTGGAAGCACCCCGGGATCGAGACGGTGATCTTGCGCCCCGTCCACATCGTGGGGCCGCACATCAAGAACGCGCCCTCCAACTACCTGCGGCTGAAGCGGCCGTGGGTGCTCGCCGGCTTCGATCCCATGGTCCAGCTGATCCACGTGGAGGACGTGGCGCGCGCGATGGTGGAGGCGCTCAAACCCGAGCCCAAGGGCGTCTACAACGTGGTGGGCCCTGGCGAGGTCCCGCTCTCCGCCATCTTCCGGGAGCTTCAGCGCACCGTGCTCCCCGTGCCGCATGTCCTGGCCCGCGCCACGCTGGGGATGCTCTTCAAGTACCGGCTCGCCAGCTTCCCGCCGCCGGAGCTGGATCACATCCAGTTCCTGTGCGCCGTGGATGGCGGCCGCTGGGCCGCCGACGTGGGCTGGAAGCCCCAGCACTCGATGCGGGAGACCATCCGGTCAGTGCTCGGAGAAGCGCTCTAACCCGTTGGTGACGTTGCCAGTTTTCTAAAAAGGCGACGGCGTAGGAAAACGTCACGCACGACACGGATGTCGCGTCCGGACCCCCCGCGCGGGGTCCGCTTGGGGCTCCTTTCAGGTGAAGTCCGCGAAATCCCAATCGGGCGGGACGGGGACCTCCGTGGCACCTGCTTTGCTCAATGTCCCGGCAAGAAGAATACGGAGCCGGACGCAGCATGAAGCCGGTTCCACGGACTGTAGGAGGTCCCATGGGGGGACTTCCGACGCCCGCCGCCTCGGCCGGCCCCGAGACGGCGGGCGGTTTTTTTTTCGGGGGCAGGGGACGGCGCGTCAGCCTTCGACGCCGCCGTCCGCGAGCGGGATCAGCGCTTCCTTCAGCTCCTCCGCGAAGGGGCCGGCGTCCTGGCGGGCGATGAACCAGGTGCCGCCCCGCCAGACGAGCTCGCTGGTGATCAGCGCCGTCTCCTCGGTCACGGACGGCAGGCGGATCCAGTTCACCCGGGAGACCACGATCGCCCGGGTGGCGTCCGGCGAGAGCCGGGCGTCCTCGAGCTGGTAGTCGGTGATCGTCAGGTCCTTGTCGTCCCGGCTGGCCTGCCGCGCCTTCTCGAACGCGAGCCGGCGCTCGGGGATCACCAGCTCGGCGGCGCCGCGGAAGTCGCGCCAACGGGCGCGCTGGTGGAAGGTGTCCGCCGCGTGCCGCAGGGACTCCATCCGACCGGCGGTGTTGTGCGCGCAAGCGACCAGCAGGCCCACCCCGCACAGCGCGAGGGCCGCGAGAGAACGGGCGCTCTGGGCGAGTGGGCGAGCCAACGGGCGGACGCTAGCATCCGTCCGTCCGGACACAAGAAACCCCGTGCTATGGTCCGGCGGCTGACGCGCTGTCAGGACTCCTCGCCGCCACGCCTCTCGCCCGCCCCCCATGACGAAGCCCATGCTCGAGCGGTACGAGCAGATCCTCTCCCAGGACCCCACGTCCACGGTCTTCGTGGAGCTGGCCAAGGCCCTGCTGGAGAAGGGCGAGCACCAGCGGGCGATCGAGATCTGCAAGGGTGGCCTCTCCCACCACCGGGACTCGGTGATCGGCCGGGTGCTCTGGGGGAAGGCGCTGATCAACCTGGGCCGCCCCGCCGAGGCCATGGAGCAGTTCGACCAGGCCATCGCCATAGACCGGGACAACCCGCACGCCTACAACCTGATCGGCGAGGTGCTGCTGCACAAGGGGCTCTACCGCTCCGCGCTGCCGCTCCTGAAGAAGGCGGTGGCGCTGCAGCCCAACGACGCGCGGATGAAGCAGTGGCTGGAGCAGACCCAGCGCGCGCTCGCGGGCGGCCCGCCGCCCGTCCTCACCGACCCCAACCCCCCGCCGCAGGAGAACGGCAACGGCGCGCCCGCCGGGCGCAACGAGCCCACCGAGGTGATCCGCGTGGCGGGAGATCCCCGCTCCCCGGGCAAGCGCCCCAGCGGCGGCCCTGGCGCGCCGCCCGTGCTTCACCCGGTGGACCCGTTCGACGCGGTGGTGGCCGCCAAGGGGCAGCCGGCGCCGGCGCCGCAGGATGACGTGCTGCGCGGGATGACCGCCGCGTTCGATCAGCTCTCCGCTCAGGCGGTGGCCTCCGGCAATCAGCTGGGGGATCCCATGGACCACATGCCCACGGACGTCTTCCTCGTCCCCGGCGGAGGTCCCGCGCCCGCTCCAGCGGACCCGAGCGCCGAGCCCACCGTCCTCCCGTCACCGGAGCTGCTGGCGGAGCCCGCGCCCGCGCCGGCCCCCGCGCCCGCGCGCGCGGCCCCCGCGGAGGCCGTCTCCTCCGGGGCCCGCCCGGTCCCGCCGCGCCCTTCGGAGCAGCGCGGCGGCCGCTCCTCGCTCCTGGCGGACATCCCGGACGCGCTCCCGGACTTCACCGCCTCCGTGGAGCTGCCCAAGGTGGAGCTCTCCACCCAGGCCACCGAGGCGCTCGCCAAGGAGTACGAGCGGGAGCTGCGGCAGAAGCTCGAGCAGAAGGTGGAGAAGCAGCGCCGCTCCTTCTTCGCCCGCAACTGGATCAAGCTCTCCTTCCTCTTCATCCTGGTGGTGGCCGGCGCCACCGGCGCGGGGCTCTTCCTCCACACCCGCCAGCGCAACGCCGGGCGGGACCTGGACAAGACGATCTCCGACGGCAAGCGGGCCGCGCTGCAGGACACCGCGGTCTCCTACGCGGAGGCGCTCGCGCTGCTTCAGCGCGCCGCGGAGATGGACGGCTCGAGCGTGGAGGTCTGGGCGTGGACCGCCTACGCGCAGGCGATGCTGGCGGGCGAGCACGGCGGCGGCGAGGCCGCCCGGGCCGCCGCGCAGGCCGCCGCCGCCAAGGTGCCCGCGGGGGAGCGCTACGCGGATCTGCTGAAGGTGGTGCGCTACGAGCTGGCGGACGCCGCCGGCCGCGAGGCGCAGAAGAAGGAGCTGATCTCCTCGGCGCAGGTGCAGAGCACCACCGCGGACAGCATCGGCAGCTCGCTGCTGCAAGAGCTGGTGGCGAGGATCCTCTTCGGCTCGGACCAGACCAAGGCGGCGCTGGACCGGCTGGAGAAGGCGCTCAACCTCGCCCCCGAGAACGTCCGGGCGCTGGTGGCGCTGGGCAACTACTACCGCGCGGCGGGGGACTACAAGAAGGCGCTCGCCTCGTACGGCGGCCACACCGCGCAGCTCTCGCCGCAGCACCCTGAGCGCGTGCTCGGCGCCGCCGAGAGCCGGCTCGAGCTCGCCCAGGAGCTGCCGGAGGCGCTGGCGGAGGTGGAGGCGCTGCCCGCGGAGGTGGTGAGCCCGCCCCTGCGCGCGCGCAAGGAGCTGATCCACGGCCGGGTGCTCTCCGCCAACGGCAAGCACGAGCAGGCGATCTCCAAGCTCTCCGAGGCCGTGAAGGCCTACCGCGGGGACGCGTACGCGCTCTCCCTGGCGCTGGGCGAGGCCTACAAGAACGCCGGCCAGATGGAGGCGGCCACCCGCGCGCTCGAGGCGGCGCTCAAGCTCAAGGACACGGTGGACGCCAAGGAGGCGCTCGGGCGCGTCCTGTTGATGCGGGACCGGGAGAAGGACGTCCTCTTCCGGCTGCCGCCTTCGGAGGACCGGAAGCTGTCCCTGGTGCGCGGGATGGCGCTGGTGCGCGCCGGGGACCCCAAGCGCGCGCGGCTGGAGCTGGCGAAGACCCAGCAGGGCGGCAAGTTCCCCAGCGAGGCGGTGATCGCGCTGGCGCTGGCGGACGCCGCCGAAGGCCAGGTGGACAAGGCCCAGGAGGTGCTGGAGAAGACGCTCGAGGCCACCCGCCGCGCGAAGGCGGACGTCCGCGTGGCGCTGGGGCAGGTGTACTGGCAGCGCGGCGCGCTCGACAAGGCGCGCGCCCAGTTCGAGGAGGCGGTGAAGGAGCCGGTCGGCTACGAGGCGGGCTGCGCGCTCGGGCGGCTGATCCTCTCGCTGGGGTTCCCGGAGCAGGCGGTGGAGCCGCTGCTCAAGTCCGTGGCGCGCAACGGCGGCCACGCCGAGTCCCGCCTGGCGCTGGGGAGCGCGCTGCTCGCGCTCGGGCGCACCGCGGACGCGGTGAAGCAGTTCGAAGGCTGGACCCAGGAGAGCCCGGGCAACGCCGTGGCCCACCGGCTCCACGCGCGGGCGCTCTACGAGCAGGGCTCCACCAAGGAGGCGGACGCCGCCAGCGCCCGGGCGATCAAGCTGGACGGCTCGGACGCCGAGGCCCACCGGATCCGCGCCGCCGTCCTCTTCGCCCGCGGAGACGCCAAGGGCGCCTTCGGCGAGCTGGAGCGCGCCAACAAGCTCAACGCCAAAGATCCACTCACCTTCTGTGAGATTGGGCTGGCGTTCCTGCGCCAGAGCGCCACCGACAACGCGGTGAAGGCGTTCGAAGCCGCCCGGCGCGAGGACGCCAAGAGCGCGTGCGGGGCGATTGGCCGGCTCTACGCCAAGGGCGGCGGACCCGCCGCGGTGAAGGAGCTCGCCGAGCTGCAGAAGGGGGCGCCCAGCCACTGGGACCGCGCCTTCGCGGCGGCGGGGCTGGCCCGCGTGCACCTGGCCGCGGGCCGGGTGAAGGACGCCCGCAAGGCCGCGGAGGACGCGGTGGCGCTGGCGCCGGCGCAGGGGCGCGGGTACCTCTGGCTGGGGCTGGTGGCGCTGCGCCAGAAGGACGAAGCCAAGGCGAAGGAGGCCCTGGCGCGCGCGCTCGAGCTGGAGCCCGCCTACGCGCAGGTGCACCTGGCCTACGCGGACACGCTCGCCCACGGCACGGACGCGGACGTGGAGCGCGCGGTGGCGGAGTACGAGACCTACTTGAAGCTCGGGCCGGGGCCGGACGAGGCGCGCGTGAAGAAGCTCTTGCCCAACCTCAAGAAGAAGCTGGCGGCGAGGTGAGCGTGGACGCCCCCTTGCCGCGGTACCCGCTGCTGCGCGGGTTGATGGGCACCGCGTTCCTGCTCTCCATCGTGTACCTGGTGATGGGGCTGGCGGTGGAGATCATCCACCGGCTCTTCCGCCACCCGCTGGTGGAGGCGGCCTCGCGCGCGGTGGACTCGCTGCCCGCCGGGGTGCTGCGCCTGTTTGGCGCCATGCCCCTGCTCACGGACGCCTACGCCAACGGCCACCTCCCGGAGTGGGGGCTGCGCGTGGTCTTCGGGCTCACCGGGGTGCTCTTCTTCTTCGTCACCGCGCTGGCGGTGGTGGCGGTGACCGCGCTCTTGCGCAAGCTGCTGGACCGGCCGCGGCTCTCCTGACGCCCCACCTACCGGTGGGGCGCTGTGGGGTGCGCGCGCCGGGGGCCCATGGCGCTCGCGGGCCGTGTGCCATAGTCCGTTCGTGCGCGGTGCTGCGGTCCGCTCCCGCTGTCTCCGCGTGTCCGGCGCGCTGATCGCGGTGTTTGCGGGTGGCGCGCTCGCGGCGGGGTGGGGGCCGCCCGCGACCCCGGGCTTGGCGCCAGTGGTGGCGAACCACGGCCATGTCACCGCTCTGCCCCGGGCGTGGAGCTTCGACGGCGGCGCGGTGCTGGTGCACGAGGATGGCCGCCGCGGCGAGGTCTACCCGAACGTCTACGCCGTCCGCTTCGACGCAGCGGGCGCGCGGCTGGACGCCACGGGGGTGCAGCTCTCCACCGCCGCCAAGGAGGACGTGAACCCGTTCGTGGCATGTCAGGCGGCGCGGTGCCTCGTCACCTGGGCGCAGGGGAAGTGGGGGCTCGCCAGCGCCACGTTCGACCCCCTCACCGGCGCGGTGGGCCCGGTCCGCATGCTCAGCAGCAGCGGCACCACCGACTGGGCGTACTCCGCGGTGGGGCCGCTCCCCACCGGGGGCTTTCTCGTCCTCTGGTCCGAGTCCCGCACGGTGTTCGCGCGGGCGGTGGACGTCGGCGGTGTGCCCACGGGGGCCGCGGTGCAGCTGGCCACGGGCACCGCCGCGCTGGAGGCGGGCGCGCTCTCGGTCGGGCCCAGCGCCGCGCTCGCCACGTGGGTGGATCGCTCGCCCACGCCTGCCGCGGTGCGCAGCCGGTTGATCGACTTCTCGGGCGCGCCGTTGGCGGCGGCCGCACAGCTGGGGACCACCGACACCTGGACCGGTCAACGGCCGTCTTCGGTGTGGGACGGGGCTGAGTATGACGTGGTCTGGACCTCGGAGGACACCCGCCTGGTGGGCCGCAAGGTGAGCCCCACCGGCGCGCCGGTGGGCGCCGCGGACGTGACGATGGTCACCTCTCCCGTGGGCGCGCGCTTTCCGGCGGTGGCGCTGGAGGGCACCGAGCTGAGCGTGGTCTGGGGCGAGAGCGGGGGCGAGCTGCGCGCGGCGCGGTTCCGCGCCTTGGACCTCGCCCCGGTTGCCCCCTCCTCCTTGCTCGCCACGTCCGGCTTTTCGGAGAACGTGACTCTGGCCTCGCTCGCCCCGGGAAGGTGGCTGGCGGCCTTCGACGACCGGAGCGGCCACCCGCTGCGCGCCCTGCAGCTGCGCGTGAACGCGCTGAGCGACGGCGGAATGGGCGCCAGCGCGGGCGGACCCCAGCCGCTCGAGCAGCAGCGGCGCACGGACAACTTTCCCGCGGCTGTCTGGACCGGCGCTCAGTACCTGTCCGCCCACGGCAGCGCGGGCGATGACCGGCCGAACCTGATCTCCCGGCCGGTCTCGGCGCTCGGCCAGCCCCAGGGGACGCCCGCGGCGATCTCGGACGGCGGGGTCCCCGTGGGCGCGCCGCTGCTCGCCTTCGATGGCCAGCGGATCCACGCCCTCACCAACTCGAATGACGCGTACTACGAGCGGCTCAGCTGGCGCGCGCTGGACGCCCAGGGGACGCTGCTCCGCGGACCCTTGACGCTCACCGCGAGAGACACGGCGGAGCTGAGCGCCGCCGCGGCGAGCCCTCGGGATGGGAGCTGGGCGGTCGCCGTCTTCGCCGGAATCGAGAACGGCGGCACGCAAGGCCTGCGGGCGGTGCGGCTGCCCACGGACGGCGGCTTGCCGGCGCTCCCCGCCGCCCAGCTGAGCTCGGAGCGGATCTACGCGCTGGCCGCCGCCGGCGCGCAAAGCGAAGTGATGGTGGTGTGGCAGTTGGGCCACACGCTGCGATGGTCCCGCCTCTCCCCTGGGCTCACCCTGCTGGTCCCCCAGATGCACGCGAAGGGCTACTGGTTCCACGACTGCCGGATCGCCTCAGATGGGCGCGAGTACCTGATCACCTTCGCCTGGGGCTACCCGTCCAGGGACCTCTACGCCTTCCGCGTGGACGCCACGGGCGCGCGCGTGGACGCGGCGGACCGGCTGGTGGCGGCGGGGATCTCCGAGGATCTGCTCATCCCCAACCAGACGAGCGTGGCCTACGACGGGGAGAGCTACCGGATCGCCTATGCGTTGGACCGGGACGCCGGGGTGAGCCTCTGGTGGCGCCGGTTCTGGCCGGATGGCGGGATGGATCCGCCGGAGCAGCTCACCAGCGGGCTGGAGAACGCGGAGCACGTGTCGCTGGTGGAGGGGAGCCCGGGACGCCTTCTGCTCACCTGGCGGGAGTACGACGCCGCCGCCGGCGCGCTGCGCGCGCGCGTCCAGGCCTTCGCAGACGTGGCGCCGGGCGGGCTGTGCGAGTCCACCTTCGAGTGCAGGACGGGCGTTTGCCAGGCGGGGCGCTGCTGCGCGAATGACGCGGGCTGCGCGACGCCGGCAGACGCAGGCGCGGCCTCAGACGGCGGAGGCGCGCCAGACGCCGGTCTGCTCGCGGACGGCGGCGTGCCGGGCAGCGGCCCGCTGCGGCTCGCGGTGGGCTGCGGCTGCGGCGCGCTGGGTGCGGCGGGGCCGGCGGTCCTGCTCGGGCTCCTGGCTTTGCTGCTCCGCCGGACCCAGCGGCAGCGCCGCGGGGAAGCCTGAGCACGGCGATGAGCCAGCGCCCGCTGCCGGACGGCGCACCCCAGGCGCGGGGCGCGGAGGCGTGCGGGTAGGCACACCGAGCAGCGACGAGGCTGCGCGTCGCCGCGGAAGGGTTGGCCGCCGCAGCGAGTCAGGACGGGCGATGGGTCCGTCAGCGTCCTTCCCCCGCCCCGGTGGGTAGCCCCTGACAGCACGCGAAGCGCGACCTGCGCGGCGCCGGGCCTGTCTCCCAACCGGAGACACCGGGGGGCGGACACCGGCCACTCCAGCCGAAGCGCCGCACCCCCGGGGCCTCATGAAGCGCGGCCGGTTGGCGCCACGGCGGGCGTGGCACGACGCGCGCAATCGCAACGCCGCTCTCGAGGAGATTCAATGACGTCGAAGTTCCAGGGTTGGGCCGCCGTGCTGCTGTTGTCGCTCTCACTGTCGGGCCTCGCGCGCGGGGCCGCCCCGGTCACCGCCGGAGGCATGACGCTCTTCCCGGTGCGGCAGGCCCGCATCCTGGACACCCGCACCACGTCTCGCCTGCGCCCCAACGAGTGGCGGCGCGTGCAGGTCAAGGGCAACGGCGGTGCGCCGCTGTCGGGCGTGGACGGGGCGATCATCGCGCTCACCGTCGTGCTGCCCTCCGCGGCGGGCTACCTCAACGTCTTTCACGCCAGCCCGGAGCCCGCGTCCTCGCCCATCAACTACAGGCCTGGGTTGATCGCCAACAACGTCACGCTGGTCCGCCTGGACTCCACCGGCAGCTTCCTCGTCTCCAACCACGGCACCGCCGCGGTGGATGTGCTGGTGGACCTGCAGGGCTATCTCTCGCGCAGCCTCACCGGAGGCTCGCAGCTGGTCGTCCCGCCGCTCGAGTCCAACGTGTTCCCGCTCAACCGCTTCCGCGCGCAGGACAACTTGATCTTCCCCATGCTCGCCACCGGCGGCGGTCCGGTCCCGCAGCTGGACGCGCAGCTGGCGATCATCCGCGCGCGGACCGTGGGGTGGGTGGGTCCGGGCTCCGCCGGGTTCGGGTTCGTGGGGCTCGAGGGTTGGCACAACTTCAACCAGCCCGCGAGCGCGTCGGTGCTGAACTACTCGATCGGCACCTCCAACCGCGCCCAGACGGTGTTCCTCCAGCTGGACGACAAGGCGCTGCACGTCAGCAACCAGTCCGGCGCGGACACGAACCTGGAGCTCAAGCTCAGCGCGTACACCTCCCCCTCCGCTGCGAAGGGGGCCTTCTTCTTCGCGCCCCACACCCGGCTCTACGACTCGCGCAGCGGCAACGGCTTTCTGGGGCGGACCTCCTTCACGGTGCCGATCAGCGCGGGGCTCGTCCCGTTGGACGTCCGCACCGTGGCGCTCACCGTGACGTCCGTTCGATCCAGCCCGGACGCGCAGGTCTTCGTCTCCACCGGCCGGATGAGCATGCCCAGCAGCGGGGACGCGCTGGTCGCGTCCGACTTCCACCTGGCGCCGGTGAGCCTCTCCCCGGACGGGCAGTCCCTGGTCATCCACGGCGACGCGGGCGGCGTGTCGCTGCCGTTCTCGCGGAGCGACGCGATCTTCGACCTGGTGGGGTACTTCCGTTAGCGCCCGCTCACGGAGCGGCGCCCGCACTGTTGCGCCGATGAAGCAGTGACACGCGAGCGCCTCCTTGGGGTCCACGCGCGTTGCGCGCCTGGGCGTCTGCCCATACATGTCGCCCGTGCGCCACGACCCCCTGCGCTCCGCCGCGTTGCTCGGAATCTTCCTGGTCGCCTGCAGCGGTCCGCGGGAGGCGCTCGAGGACGGCGGTCCGCCGCCCCTGGCGCAGGATGGCGGCACCCGCGCGGCGGACGGCGGCGCGCAGCCCCCGGGAGAGACCCCGGATGCGGGGAGCGCGCCGGACGCCGGGCCGCCTCGCGAGGACGCGGGCCTGGCACCCAGGGCGGACGCAGGCGTGGTGGCAGCCCCTGATGCCGGGACGCTTCAGGGCTCGACCTTCACCAACCCCGTGCTCGCGCGGGACTTCGCGGATCCCGCAATCGTCCGTGCCAAGGACGGGACCTTCTACGCATACGCCACCGGTGGCCTCATCCAGCGGGCGCGCAGCAGGGACCTGGTGACCTGGGAGTATCTGGGCAACACGCTCGCGGCGAAGCCGACCTGGGCGAACCAGAAGAACGCCTTCTGGGCGCCGGACGTCTCGGAGCACGGGGGCCGCTACTACCTCTACTTCTCCGCGGAGCAGAACGCCGGCACGGGCTCCTTCTGCATTGGCGTTGCCACGGCGGATGCGCCGGACGCGGCGTTCCAGGACGTGGGCGCGCCCATCGTCTGCGGCGCGAGCTTCGTGAACATCGACCCCATGGCCTACGACGACCCTGTGACCGGGAAGCGGCTGCTCTACTGGGGCTCGGGCTTCGGGCCCATCAAGGTCCAGGAGCTGGCCGCGGACCGCGTTCGCTTCCAGCCCGGCTCGGCGCCCATCACGTTGCTGGTGACCTCGAGCTACGCCTTCGAGCGGCTGATCGAAGCGGCCTGGCTGCACAAGCGCGGCGAGTACTACTACCTCTTCTACTCGGGCGACGACTGCTGCGGGAGCGCCACCAGCCCTCCGCACTACGCGGTGTTGGTGGCGCGGGCCAAGAGCGCGACGGGCCCCTACGAGGACTACGCCGTCTCCACGGGCCGAGCGGACAACACGATCCTCGTGAACACCGCGCGCTTTCTCGGCCCTGGCCACAACTCGGTCATCACCGATGACGAGGGCACCGACTGGATGCTCTACCACGCGTTCGACACCACGCGCCCCGGCGCGCGGATGCTGATGATCGACCGGATCAACTACGTGAACGGCTGGCCGAGCATGACCAACCGGATCCCCTCCAGTACGCCGAAGCCCGGGCCCGTCATCCGGCGGTAAGGCCCGTCAGCGGCGGCGGGTCTTGAAGGCGCCCGCGGCGGCCTTGGGTTCGTGGCCGGCGGCGCGGGCCATCAGGCAGATCTTCACCACCGCGGGGCCAAAGCGCTCCCAGCGGCTCTCCCCGGTGCCCTTCACCGCGAGGAAGCCGTCCCGGTCCACCGGCAGCGCGGAGGCGAGCGCGAAGAGCGTCTTGTCGTGGAAGACGATGAACGGGGGGATGCCCAGGTCCCGGGAGAGCTCCTTGCGCCAGCGCCGCAGCTCGCTCATCGCCAGCTCGCTGTGGGGCGGTGGGGCCGAGCTCTCCGCGCTGGCGCCGCCGCGGCCCAGGGTGGTGGAGGGGCGCAGCTTCAGCCGGGCGCCGGTGCACAGGTCGCAGCCGGCGCACTGCCCCTCTACCTCCTGCTCGCCGAAGTAGCGGAGGATGAAGGCGCGGCGGCAGCGCTTGCTGTACGCGTAGTCCGTCATCCGCTTGAGCAGCAGGAGCGAGCGGCGCTCCTGTTCCCGCATCCGGCCCAGATCCAGCTCCAGCGCGTCATAGGGGACCTGCTGGAGCACGCGGATGGCGCGCCCGGAGAAGGGGCGGCGCACGGAGATGGCCCCGGCGCGCTCGAGCAGCGAGAGGCCGTGGCGGACTTGATCTTCGGAGAGGCCGCACCGCCGCGCGAGCAGCGAGAGCTCCAGGGTGAGGTTGCCGCCGGCAGACAGCCCCTTGCGCAAGAAGTCCATCAGGGCGCGGGCGTCCGGCGCGTGGGGAGAGACCTCGTCCGCCTTCGGCTTCAAGGTGATCCCGTAGGTCCCTTCGCCCCGCCCGCCGCGGGAGAGCTTGCCCTCCCGCTCGAGCACGCGCAGCACCGCGGAGACCTCGAACTCGGAGGAGCCGATCTGCGCGGCCAGCAGCTCCACGCCCTTGTCGAACTCGCCCTGCGGAAGCAGCGCCTGCCACACGTCCCGGAAGACGGACTCGGAGGGGTGGCTGCTCTGGATCATCCGCTCCTGGGTGAAGACGTCCGAGTGGTTGAAGAGCAGGACCGCGCGGGCGTCCTGGCCGTCCCGGCCGGCGCGGCCGATCTCCTGGTAGTAGGCCTCCACCGCGCGGGGAATGTTGGCGTGGGCCACGAACCGGATGTCCGGCTTGTCGATCCCCATGCCGAACGCGTTGGTGGCCACCGCCACCGCGTTCGGGTTGCCCATGAACTCGTCCTGCGCCTTGCGCCGGGCGTCGTCGTCCATGCCCGCGTGGTAGAGGACGGCGGGGTGGCGCTGGGACTTGAGCGCCCGGTGCATGCTCTCCGCGGCCTTGCGGGTGGAGCAGTAGACGATCCCGCTGCCCCCGTCCTCCACCAGCTGCAGCGCGGCCTCCCGCTTCTCGTCCTCGCCGCCGACCGCGGTCACCTCCAGAAAGAGGTTCTTGCGGTCGAACCCGGCCACGAAGACCTGCGGGTCCTTCATCAGCAGAGAGCGGAAGATGTCGTCCCGGACCTCCGGCGTGGCGGTGGCGGTGAGCGCCACCGTGCGCGGCGGCCGCAGCCGCTTGCGCACCCGGCCCAGCAGCGCGTAGTCCGGCCGGAAGTCATGCCCCCACTGGGAGATGCAGTGGGCCTCGTCCACCGCCAGCAGCTCCACCTTCACCTGGGCCAGGGCGTCCAGGAAGGCGGGCGAGCGGAACCGCTCCGGCGCCACGTAGACGAGCTTGTACGCGTTCTGCCGCAGCTGGCGCAGCCGGTCCGCCCGCTCCAGGTCGGTGAGGGTGGAGTTGATGAACGTGGCGCTGATCCCCTTGGCGGTCAGCTGCTCCACCTGGTCCTGCATCAGGGCGATCAGCGGGGAGATCACCAGCGTCACCCCCGGCAGGAGCGTGGCGGGCAGCTGGTAGCACAGGCTCTTCCCGGCGCCGGTGGGCATCACCACCACCGCGTTGCGCCCCGCCATCACCGCCAGCACCACCTCCGCCTGGCCCGGGCGGAACTGGGCCAACCCGAAGTGGCGCTGCAGCCCGTCTCGGGCCGCTTCGAGCTGGTCGGGCGGGAACGACATCTGGCGCATATTCACTGTTCCGGCCCTGGCGTCAATGGCGCTGGGCCGGAAGGCTCGAGCGACAGCCCGGGCGGAACCGGCACCCGCAGTCCACGCAGCGCCCGGGCCAGCTCGTCCAGCGCCTGCGCGCGCAGCGCCGGGTCCAGCGCGCCCTCCACCACGAAGTCACCCTCGCGCGTCCCCGGCGGGAGCGCGGCGGCGGCCACCGTGCGCCGGTGGCCCTGCGCGTCCACCAGGAGCGCCGCGCCGTCCTCGATCAGCTCCACCTGGCCCGTGGGCGGCGCGGGGAGCGGGGCGCAGCAGGAGAGCGCGAGCAGGGCGCCCATCAGCCACCTCCGTGCGCGGACCACGACGCCACCTCCGCGGGGGCGGGCATCCAGCCGCGCTCGAGCAGCGAGCAGTAGCCGCCGTCCCCCAGCACCATGTGGTCCAGCACGCGCACCCCCAGGACGTGGCCGCCCTGGCACAGCTGGCGGGTGAGCTGGAGATCCTGCTCGCTCGGCTCGCAGTCTCCGGACGGGTGGTTGTGGGCGAGCACGATCGCCGCGGCGCGGCGGGAGAGCGCCGTGGCGAACACCTCCCGCGGATCCACCGGGCAGGCGGTGTTGGTGCCTTCGGCCACGCGCACGTCCGCCAGCAGCACGTTGCGGGTGTTGAAGGCCAGGACGTGGAAGACCTCCTTGCGCAGCCCCGCCAGACGCGGCGCCAGGTAGGCGTGCAGCTCGCGCGGGGAGACGTACCGGGCGCGCGTCTCCGGCGCGAGCGCCGCGCGCCGCCCCAGCTCCAGCGCCGCCAGCACCCGCGCGCCGCGGGCAGGTCCCAGCCCCCGCATCCCGCACAGCTCGTGGGGATCCAGCTGCCGCAGCGCCCGCAGCCCCCCGGCGGCCTCGAGCAGCGCCCGCGCCAGGCTCTCCACCGCGCAGCCGCGGACCCCCGTGCCCAGCAGCACCGCGAGCAGGTCGGGCTCGGTGAGCGCGGCGGCTCCCAGGCGCAGGAGCCGCTCTCGCGGCCCCTCCCCCTGTGGCCCCTCCGCGCCCACCAAGCCCGCGCCCGCGGCGCGGCTCCCCGCCTCCTCCTCCATCCCCTCCATCCCGCGCCTCCCGCTTGCGAACCGCACCGGCGCGTTCGCAAGGCGCGTGCCCGCCCTGCCGCAGAGGGAGGGCGCCCGTCAGGACCGTCCCGGTTCACGGCTGGGGTGCTCGCGCCGCGGACGGGCGCGCATGCTCCAGGTCCGCTCTCAACTCGGGAGAAAAGCGCTTCTAGCGGGACGGGGGACCGAACGAGGAGAGCGCGAAGAACGCCTTGATCTTGTCGTTCGTCTCGCGGAGCCGCTCGGAGAGCGTGCGCACGAACGTCCAGAGCAGGACGTACGCCAGCTCCTTGTCGGTGAACATCAGCTGATCCAGCTTCTCGCGGCGGATCTCCGCGAGCGTGCAGGGCAGGTGGGCGATCGCGTCCGCGGAGCGGGGGCTGTCGTCGATCAGCGCCATCTCGCCGAACCACTGGTGCTTCTCCAGGATGGCGAGCGCCTCCTCGCCCACGCCCGGCACCTGCTTGGAGATGCGGACCTTGCCTTCCAGCACGATGAACATGGACTGGGCGCCGTCCCCCTCGCGGAAGACGAAGCTGGAGCCTTCGTGCTTCGAGGTGCTGGCGATCGCGGCGACCTTCTGGAGCTGGGTGGAGGTCAGCCCTTCGAACAGCGCCACCTTTTTCAGGATGCCGACGTCCATGGCGGTTAAGTCGTACCACGCGCGAGGAGGCCTCTGGTACTTTCGCGCGCCTTTCCAGCGTAGGAGCGCCTCGTGGCTGAGAACGTGAACAAGGTCACCATCATCGGTTCGGGTCCCGCCGGCTACACCGCCGCCATCTACGCCGCGCGCGCCAACCTCGCGCCGGTGATGTTCTCGGGGTTCGCCTCGGAGGACGATCCGCAGCGGGTCCCGGGCGGCCAGCTGATGATCACCACGGACGTGGAGAACTACCCGGGCTTCCCCGAGGCGGTGACCGGACCGGAGCTGATGGAGCGCTTCCAGAAGCAGGCGGAGCGCTTCGGCACGCGGATCCACACCGAGAACATCGTCAAGGTGGACTTCTCCAAGCGCCCCTTCTTCCTCCAGGGGGACACCCAGTCCTGCCACACGCAGACGGTGATCATCGCCACCGGCGCCTCCGCGAAGTGGCTCAACATCAAGGGCGAGGACACCTACAAGAACCGGGGCGTCTCCGCCTGCGCCACCTGCGACGGCGCCTTCTTCAAGAACCAGGAGGTGATCGTCGTGGGGGGCGGCGACACGGCGATGGAGGAGGCCACCTACCTCTCGAAGATCGTCAAGCGGGTGACGCTGATCCACCGCCGCAACACCTTCCGCGCGTCGAAGATCATGCAGGAGCGCGTGCTCAAGAACCCGAAGATCTCCGTGGTCTGGGACTCGGCGGTGGAGGAGGTGCTGGGGGACGCCAAGGGCATGAACGCGGCCAAGGTGAAGAACCTCAAGACGGGCGAGCTCACCCAGCTGACCGCCACCGGGCTCTTCGTGGCGATCGGCCACCAGCCCAACTCGAAGCTCTTCAAGGGGATTTTGGAGCTCAACGACGCGGGCTACATCAAGACGATCCCCGGCACCACGCGCACCGCGATCCCGGGCGTGTTCGCCTGCGGAGACGTGCAGGACGCCGTCTACCGGCAGGCGGTCACCGCGGCGGGGACCGGCTGCATGGCCGCGATCGACGCCGAGCGCTGGATGACCGAGCACGAGATCGGCTGAGCCAACGTAGGGTGAGGTGGGCCGCATGAAGATGGTGGATGTCGGCCAGAAGGAGAAGACCGAGCGGGTGGCGGTGGCCTCCGGCGTGGTGCGGATGCTGCCGGCCACGCTGGCGCGGATCCGCCGGGGGAAGGTGGAGAAGGGGGACGTGCTGGCCGCGGCGCGGCTCGCCGGGGTGATGGCCGCCAAGCGCACGCCGGACCTGGTGCCCCTGTGCCACCCCATCTCCCTGTCCGCGGTGACGGTGGAGGTGGAGCCCTCTGCGAAGGGCGTGGAGATCCGCGCCGAGGTCAAGACGGTGGACCGCACCGGGGTGGAGATGGAGGCGCTGGCGGCCGTGTGCGCCGCCGCGCTCACGGTCTACGACATGCTCAAGAGCGTGGACCGCGGGATGCGGGTGGAGCGCGTGCAGCTGGACCGGAAGGCCGGAGGTCGCTCGGGACCCTGGGAGCGGCGAGGCAGGGGCGCGCGTTAGCATTCGGCATATGTCCGAAGGGCGCTCTTCCCGCTACGACTTCGCCGTCCTGACCCACGCCAACACCGACGCGAACCTCTTCGCGCTGGCGTTCACCGAGCTGCGGGCGGACTACCCGGACAAGGGGCTGCTCGGCGCGGAGCTCTTCGGCCGCGCCATGACGGGCGAGGTGATCGTCCTCTTCCACTTCTCCTTCCTGGCCTATTCCTCCGCGCTGCGCGCCCGCATGGAGCGGGAGGCGATCCGGCTCAAGGGGAAGCTGCTGGATCCGCAGCTGCTCCCGGTGGACGAGCGCGAGCGCTTCTACGACCGGCGCCTGGCGGCGATGGACGTCCGCGGCGAGCTGGCCGGGGCGCCCCGCCCGGCGTTGGAGAAGTTCCTCTCAACGTTCCGCGCGGCCACGCCCAAGGAGGCGCCGGTGCCGGCTGCGCAGCCGCCGCTGAGCATCCCCTACGAGTCCGCGGACGCGCTGGCGCTGGCGCTGCGCGAGTGCATCGCGCGCGGCGAGCTGACGGTCCCGGACTCCGGCGCGCAGGTGGACCAGCAGGTGAAGCTGCGCTTCCAGGTGGGGGGCGCCACGGAGCTGGAGACCGGCGCGCGGGTGCTCTCGGTGGACGCGGCGAAGCGGACGGCCCAGGTCTCGGTGGACGGGAGCGCCGCGGTGGTGGAGTTCCTGCGCCGGCACGGGCAGCGGGCGCGCGAAGGGCGCAAGGCGCTGGCCTCGGTGGACGAGCGGCGGGCCACGGAGCGCTTCCACACCGCGCTCCAGGTGGGCTTCCCGGACCTGCCCAGCCTCTCCGCGGAGTTCGTCACCAACATCAGCCAGGGCGGCCTCTTCGTGAAGACGGAGCTCCCCCCGGCGCTGCGGGAGAAGGTCCGGCTGACGCTGACGCTCCCGGACGGCAGCCAGGTGAGCACCGACGCTGAAGTGGTGCACGTGGTCTCGGTGGAGGACGCGCAGGCCAAGGGTCACGCGGCGGGGGTGGGGCTGTCCTTCAACCGCGCGGACGACGAGTTCCAGGGGAAGATCTCCCTGCTGCTGGCGAACTACCGGGAGCGGCGCCCGCGCGTGCTGGTGGTGGACGACAACGCCTTCTTCCGCACCGTGCTGGATGACGCTCTGGCCGAGGCCGGGATGGACGTGGTCTGCGCCTCCAACGGCGAGGAGGCGCTCCGGGTGCTGGTGGACCGCTTCTACGAGCTGGATCTCATCACCGTGGACCTCAACATGCCCGGCCTGGGCGGCTTCGGGCTGATCGACCGGATCCGCCGCGTGGGCGGCGAGAAGGACCTGCGCGTGCTCGTCCTCTCCGGCCAGGAGCCGGAGCGGCTCGAGGCCCTGCGCGGCAGCGGCTTCGTCAACGCCGCGCTGGAGAAGAGCGCGCCGCTGCAGCTGGTGGTGGACACCATCCGCCAGCTGCTGCGGGACGCGCCGCCGCGCGACTAGAACGCCAGGCCGGCGTTGACCACGAGCGAGGGCGCCACCGTCCAGCCCTCGCTCTGCAGGGTCTGATGGCGGAAGGTGGGGATGGGGTAGCAGAAGTAGCTGCAACTCCCGGCGGACTCGACGACGAGCCGCTCCTCGACGTTCTGGTAGTGGAGCACCTCCGCGCCGCCGCCCACGTTGAGGCGCCAGCGGCTGCTGCCAAGCGCCCAGCCGTAGCCCCCCGCGGCGCCGCCGCCGATCAGGGAGCTGGTGCCTACCAGGTGCTCCGAAGCGCCGGTGACGTGCAGATCGAACCAGGTGCCCTTGCGCGATGGATCCAGGTACGCGCGGACTCCGGCATAGCCGCCGATCCCCAGCAGCAGCGGGTTCACCTCGGCACCGGCGATGAGTGACACGTGGGAGGCGATGGGCAGGTCCAGCTCGAGCCCCATCCCTCGCCCGACCATGCCGAGCGAAAAGCGGCTGGTGGGCCGCCCCTCATCCGAGGTGCTCGCGCGGTCGAGCTCCTCGGCATCCACCGCCATCTTCGAGCCGTCAGGGCACTGGACCACTGCCAGCGCGCCTTGCCGCTCCGCCACGGTCCCTTCGATCACGCGCCCATCCCGCAGCCGCCACTGCTGCGGCGCTTCGTTCGCCATCGCCAGGGAGCCGCTCAGCAGCGCCGCCGCGCAAGCCGTCTTGAGCCAGTTCATGTCTTGGTTTCCCTCCTGCCCACCTACCAAGCAGGTGGGGTGCCAGGCGCGGACACGTGTCGGGCCGGCCACTTGCCGCCCCCGGCCGCGTGGGTGTGCACCGGGCTGTGCAAAGGCGCGCACGGCCCGCTCCCCGCTGCCCAGGAGGCAGCCAGCCGGCCGGGCCTCTCGGCCGCCCGCGCGAGCCGCTCCCTACCTTCAGCCACGGAGGTGAAAGAGCCATGAGAAGCCTGCGCAGCGGTGGAGCGGTCTTGGCCTTGATGATGGGGCTTTCGGTGCTGCCGGCGGCGTACGCCGGCGCGAGCGTGCGGTGCGAGGACGGCACCACGTCCGAGGCGGGGCGGGGCGCCTGCTCGCACCACGGCGGCGTGGCGGCGAAGCAGCGCGCGGAGCGGGAGCGCGCGCCCAAGGCGCGCAAGGCGCCGCCGCGCGCGGCCACGGTGCGCTGCGAGGACGGCACCCGCTCCGAGCCGGGGCAGGGGGCCTGCTCGCACCACGGCGGCGTGGCACAGCGGTCAGACGGGGTTGGGGGCGTGCGGTGCGAGGACGGGACGCTCTCCGCGTCCACCGGGCGCGGCGCCTGCTCCGGGCACGGCGGCGTGGCCACGCGGGCAGAGCCGGAGAAGAAGGGCTTCCGGTGGCCGTGGCAGCGGGACGAGGAGCCCGCCACCGGCGGCAGCGGCAAGGCCGGGCAGGGGCGGCCGATCGCCAAGTGCCGGGACGGCTCGGTGTCCTTCAGCCGCCAGCATGAAGGGACCTGCTCGCACCACGGCGGCGTCCAGCGCTGGCTCGACTGACTTTTGGCCCGGCAGCTGGGCTATGACGCGCCCATGGATCCGCTCCTCCAGTGGCGCGCGCAGTTCCCCATCCTGGGCAAGAAGGCTGGCTACCTGATCAACAACTCGCTCGGGGCCATGCCGCAGAAGGTCTACGCGTACCTCAAGGAGTACGCGGACACCTGGGCGGAGGACGGGGTGCTCGCTTGGCACGACTGGCTGCCCCGGGTGACGCAGACCGCGGAGCTGGTGGGCGGGCTGATCAACGCCCCACCGGGGACGATGATCATGCACCAGAACGTCTCCACGCTGACCTCCATCCTCATCTCCGGGATGGACTTCGCCGGCGCCCGCAACAAGGTGGTCACCACCGAGCTCAACTTCCCATCCGTCGTCTACAACTGGACCGCGCAGCAGCGGCGGGGCGCGAAGGTGGAGGCGGTGAAGTCGCGGGACGGTCTCTCCATCCAGACCGAAGACCTGATCGCCGCGATCGACGACCGCACCGCCGCGGTGGCGCTGGACCTGGTCCTCTTCCGCTCCTCCGCGCTGCTGGACGTGAAGCCGGTGGTTGAGGCCGCCCACCGGAGGGGCGCGCTGGTGGTGCTGGACACCTACCAGGCCACCGGCTCGGTGCCGATCGACGTGCAGGCGCTGGGGGTGGACTTCCTCATCGGCGGCTCGGTGAAGTGGCTGTGCGGTGGCGCCGGGGCGGCGTTCCTCTACGCCAAGCCGGAGGTGACCCGCGAGTTCCGGCCGCTGCAGACCGGGTGGTTCTCGGACAAGAAGCCGTTCGACTTCCGCTTCGGCGAGGTGGACTACGCCGAGGACGCGCACCGCTTCATGGGCGGCTCGCCGTCCGTGCCGGCGCTGTACGCGGCGCGCGCGGGCTACGAGATCATCCGCGAGGTGGGCGTGGAGCAGATCCGCGCCAAGTCCCGCCGGCAGACGGAGCTGCTGATCTCCCTGGCCCACGAGCAGGGGCTGAAGGTGAACACCCCGCTGGATCCGGCCCGCCGCGGCGGCACCGTCTGCGTGGACTTCACCCACTCCGAGCACTGCAGCAAGAAGCTGATCGAGCGGGGCTACATCATCGACTGGCGGCCCGGCGGCGGCATCCGGATCTCCCCCCACTTCTACAACTCGGACGAGGAGTGCCGGGGGATCCTCGAGGCGATCCGCGAGCTGCGCGCGAGCGGGACGCTGCAGGCGCTGGCCGGCGATCGGAAGCACTAGGGGGCTCAGCGCTTGGCCGGCAAGGACCACGAGGCGGAGCTGTCGCAGCTGCTCTGGGCCGCGCTGGGGAAGGCGGCGGAGCGCGCGCGCCCGGCGGCCGGGGTGGGGGAGCTTCTGGCCCGCGCCCTGGACGACGCGCGCGCGGCCTGGCCGGGCGTGGAGCTGCCCGCGGAGGCGTTCGTCCAGCACCTGGCGAAATTCCTGCCCGCCAAGCCGGACGTGGCGGCGGTGGCCGTGCTGCAGGCCTCCGATCTCTACCTCGCCTGTGCCTGCGCGCGCGGGGACAAGGCCGCGATCGCCCTCTTCGACAAGCACCTGCTCCCCAAGGCGGTGGAGGCGGTGCGCGGCGTGGACGCCTCAGGCCCCTTCGTGGACGAGGTGAAGCAGCAGCTGCGCCACAAGCTCTTCGTGGCGGAGGTGGGGGAGGAGCCGAAGATCGCCAGCTACTCCGGGAAGGGGCCGCTGGGCCACTGGCTGCGCGCGGCGGCGGTGCGCACCGCGCTCAACCAGCGGCAGGCCGCGGGGCGCGAGCTGCCCATGGCGGACAGGCCGCAGGCGCTGGAGCTGCCCAGCTCGGATCCGGAGCTGCGCTTCTTGAAAGAGCGCTACCGCGAGGACTTCAAGGCGGCCTTCGAGCACGCGCTGGGCGAGCTCCCCGCGGAGGACCGGACGGTGCTGCGGCTGCACGTGATCGACAACCTGACCTACGAGCAGATCGGCCAGCTGTACCGGATGAACAAGTCCACCGTGTCCCGCTGGATCGCCAAGTGCCGCACGCAGCTGCTCAAGGCCACGCGGCGGACGCTCGCGGCGCGGCTGAAGCTCACGCGCTCCGAGCTGGAGAGCCTGATGGGGCTGGTGCGCAGTCAGCTGGAGGTCTCCCTCTCCCGCTTCCTCAAGGACACTCCGCCGTCCTAGGGAGCCTCATTCCGATGCCAGCGGATATTCCGCCTCGGGCTCGCACCTGCGCGCCCAAGTGGGAGCGGTGCGCAGGACGTGCGCCGCGCGCGCGGATGGGGGCTGCTGCGCGGTCCACCTACAGCTTCTCGGTTCAGGTGCTTGCGGAGGCGCGTTGCATCTGTCGCATCTCATTTCGCGTCTTAAAACCGTGTGTCGGTGTGTGACATGCGTCGCTCGAGTCAGAAAGAGAGGGCGCGTGAACAAAAAGTTGGGCGCAGGAACGAATTAGAGGCAAGGATCAGGGGCGGCACACACAACCAACCCCGAAGCGAGGTCTTTCGATGGCGAACACGGACAAGCGGAAGCAGTCACTGTATTTCCCCGAAGAGATGCTCAACGAGATCCAGCGCGAGGCCGTCCGGCTCGACCGGTCGCTGTCGTGGATCGTCCAGCAGGGTTGGAAGATCGCGCGCGAGAAGATCAAGGCCTTCCCGGCGGTGCATGACGGTCTGCCCGATCCGCGTGAGGAGACTGGCGCTCCCCACCGTCCGAGCTGATTCCATTTTTCCCGTGCCGGCTTAAGGCCCGTGTCCCGCGAAAGCTAGCGGGAGCGGGCCTTCTGCTTTGCGGGGCGCTGCTGCGCGCGCCACAGCTGCTCCCGGTAGAAGCCAGCCACCACCAGCGAGTGGGTGATCTGCCCGCCGCAGATCAGCGTGGGGATGGACGTGCGCGGCACCGTCTCCACCACGAGCTCCTCGGTGGCGTCCGGCCGGCCCGCGTGCGCGCGCGTGCAGCCGAGCGCGAGGAAGCAGTGCGAGCGGTTGTCCTGCAGGGCGGGGTTGGGGTGCACCCAGCCCAACGAGATCCACTCCTGCGCCACGTAGCCGGACTCCTCCTCCAGCTCGCGGGCGGCGGCGGCCTGGGGCGTCTCGCCCGGGTCGATGATCCCGCCAGGCACCTCCAGCGTCGCGTCCGCGATCCCGAACCTGTACTGGCGGACGAGGACCACCTCGTCCTGCGCGGTGACGGGGATGACCGTCACCCAGTCCGGCGCTTCAATCACCACGCGCGGGTGGCTCTTGCCGTCCTTTGGGTTGGCCAGCGTGTCCACCCGGACCTTGATCACCTTGTGATCGGACATGGGCCGGCTGGAGAGCCGGGGCCAGGGGCGGATCTCTTTGCCGGACAAGGGCCTCTCCCTAGTTGAGCTGATCCACGCGCTGGCGCAGCGCGCGCGCGGTCATCATCAGGGTCTGGTGGTCCGGGGCCTCCGGAGAGAGCTCCAGGCACCGCTCGATGTCCACCAGCGCGGCGCGGTAGGCGCCGAGCGCGGAGAGGATGGCGGCGCGCGCGCGCAGCTCTCCGGGGTGATCCGGCGAGACCAGCAGCATCAGGTCCACCACCCGTAGGGCGCGCTCGCCGTCCCCCTTGTCCAGGTAGACGCGCTTCAAGTTGTTGAGCATCCGGAAGGTGATGCTCTTCACCGGGGTGGGGGTGATCATCTGCTCGTCGAACTTCACCTGGGGCGCCACGCGCTTGAGCAGGTCCTCGCAGCCGGCGGCGGTGAGGATCTGCCCGCCGGCGAAGGGGTCCATCACCAGCTTGCCGCGCTCCACGTCACAGGCCACCACGAAGTGGCCGGGAAAGGAGACGCCGTACAGGGGGATCTCCGCCCGCCGGGCGACCTCCAGGTACACCGCGGAGAGCGAGATCGGCAGCCCGAGCCGCCGCTCCAGCACCAGGTTGAGGAAGGAGTTCTCCGGCGCGTGGTACTGGGCCTCGTTGCCGCGGAAGCCCTCCTCGGCGCCGAGCACGCGCTGCAGCGCCTGGAGCTGCCGCAGGCCGGCGCCCGGGCCGGCGCCGAGCTCTCGCACGCGGCCGGCGAGCGTGGCCAGGGCGGCCTCCACCGGCTCGGGCTGCAGCCCGTCATACTCCAGGCGGGCCACCGCCAGGCACGCCCAGTCCAGGCGCGGGGGATCCGCCCGCAGCGCCGAGCTCAGGAGCGCCCGCGCGGTCGGGCTGCCGAGATCGTACGGGTTCACACGCCGGCGCCTTCTGGGGGCGGGGTGAAGCGCCCGCGCAGCTCCGCGCGCAGCGCCACCTGCGCGGCGATCAGCCCGCTCAGGATCCCGTCCTCGTAGTCGAAGGTGGGGTGCGCCTTGAGCTCCGGGAAGTCATTGGGGTTCATCACGTCCTCGGAGCTGATGTACGGGACCGCCTCGCGCGCCAGGCGCAGCACCTTGGCGCGCTGCTGGGAGATCATGCCTTCGTACAGGCGATCCGCCAGCGCCAGCAGCTCCATCGCCCCTTCCGCGTCCAGTTGGCTCACCCGTCCCTCACCTCTGCGCGATGTCCCACTTCAGCCGCTGGTGGGATTTGCGGAGCGCGTCCGCGTCCTTGGCCACCGCGTCCTTCTTCTCCTCCCTCCCGTCCAGGAACGCCACGAAATCGAGCTGGCGGTCCGGCCGGTCCCACTCGGCGTCGAAGCGGCGGACCAGCTCGTTGGCGGGCAGGGTCATCCGGCCGGCCACGTTCACCAGCGGCAGGTTGATCCCCTTCATGTCGGTGGAGGGGGCATAGGACTTGAAGACGAGCTCGGTGCAGACGAGCGAGCTGTCCGAGAAGAAGTCGAAGTCGAAGTCGTACGGGCGCCCCTGGTAGTGGAAGGCGCGGGCGATCGCCTTGGCCTTCTCCAGCTTGGGCAGGCGCGGGCGCATGGCCGCCAGGTAGTCCACGTGCAGCGCGTGCTCCACGCCGGTGAGGGAGACGCCCTCGGAGATCGCCTCGATGAAGCGGACCGGGTCCCCGTGCGCGTCCTTGGTGACGTACTGCTTCCACTTCGCCGGGTACTTGGCGGAGAGGTACGCCTGCAAGGTCTTCGGCGCGCCGGTCTGCTGCGCCAGCCAGGCGGCCACGGCGGGGTCCGTGTCGAACGAGGCGGCGAGCTCCTCCGGGGTGCCCACGTAGAGCTCCGCGTGCGGCCAGAAGCCCGGCAGGCCGATGTTGGAGAGGAACCAGTTCTGCCGCACCACGATGATGTCGCCCGGCTCCAGCTTCTTCACCACCTCGTCGATCTGCGCGCGGCTGATCAGCGGCTGGTTGATCCGGTGGACGCGGGTATCCCCCATCCACTCCGCCACCTGCTTCTGCACCGGGAAGATGGCGGAGAGCGTGCCGTCCTTGGTGATGTCCGCCGCGTTCTTCACGAACAGGCTCACCCCGCGCCGCATCAGCTTGCCGCGCGCGACGTCCGAGTTGAGCTTCATCTCCTTGAGCAGCCAGGCCGCCGCCGGCAGCGCGGTGAGCTTCAGCTCCTTGTAGGAGCGGCCCAGCATGGCCCCGTAGGAGTCCCCCGTGAACAGCTGGGTGGCGGTGGAGACGTGGATCACCTTCTCCTTGAGCTGGGCGAAGGCCTGCGGCGGGACGCCGAACTCGGTGGAGGGCTCGTCGAAGAGGACCTCGAGCTGCGAGCGGCCGGCCGCCAGGTCCGCGAAGGTGAGCCCGTGCGCCAGCTCCGTGGTGAGCGCGCCGTGGGTGAGCAAGAAGCCCCAGACGTGGCGCAGCTGGTTCTTCGGGGTGAGCGGCACCTTCACGAAGTCCCAGTAGCGCTGCCGCAAGAGCTCGATCGACAGCAGGTAGTCGAACAGCGAGCCCCAGGAGGTGAGCAGCGTGCGCTTCTGGTCCGGCGTGTAGAGCTGCTTCTGATCCTGCTGGAACAGCGCCTTCTGCTCGGCCAGCTGCGCCTGCAGGCGGCGCAGCCCCGCCGTGTAGCGCTGGAGCGCGGCCAGGTCCTGCTGCGCCTGGGCGGCGAAGGCGTCATCCGGGAGCGAGTAGACGCCGGTGGGCGGGACCTCCGTTGGGGGCGCGGCAGGAGGCGGGGCGGCGGGCGCCTGGGCGAGCAGCGCGGCGACGAGGGCGGCGAGAGGCTGGGCGGTCATGGGGTTCCGTTCTCTGCGGCGTTGACGAAGGGAGGCAGGAAGTCCTCGAGCGCGCCGCGGTAGAGCGGGCCCGCCACCCACACGCCGTCCGCGCGGCCGCGCAGCGGCTCGAGCTGCGCCGGCGAGGTGAAGGGGCCGCGCACCAGGGCCACCACGTTCCGGGGGAACAGGGCGAGCAGCGCGTTGGCCAGGTCCAGGTCCAGGTCCAGGTCCAGAGCTTGGCCGCCAAAGGCGGGGATCACCACCGCGCGTGCGCCGGCGGCCAGCGCGAGCGCGAGCTCCTCCCGCGAGCCCACCTCCACCGGCGCGGCCATGTGCATGCTGCCGGAGATCTCGATGCAGGCCTTGAGCTCGCCCGGCGGGAGCGCCGCGGCGGTGAGCAGCACGGCGTCCGCTCCGATCAGGCGGGCGGTGGAGAGCTGATCTCGAGAGACGATCAGGTCCCTGGCCAGCACCGGTCCTTCAAATGCGGCGGAGGCCTGCGCGAGCAGCCCGTCGTCCCCCGCGCCGCGGATGGGATCGGTCCCCACCGCGAGCGCGGAGACGCTGGCGGCGTTGGCCATCTGGCAGAACGCGTCCACGTCCACCGGGGGCAGCGGTCCCTCCTCGGGCGTGGCGCGGGCGAGCTCGCAGATGACCGACAGCGCCGGGCCGCGCTGCGTGGCGGTGGCGCCCAGGAAGTCCCTCAGGGAGGGCGTGAGCGCGCGGATCTCCGCCGCGCCCAGGCGGCGCAGCCGTTCGGTCCTGGCGGCGATCCACTCGGAGAGCTCCACGGCGGGCAAGGACCATACCCGCGCCCGGGGAGCAGGGCATCAGCAGACAGGCGGCGTCCACCCCGCCCGGAGGACGAGGGGGCGGGCGGGCCGGGACGACAAGGTCGCGCCACCTTTGGGACAGGAGGATTCATGGCCTTTGGACAAGGTGAGGACCCATCGCTTTCGGTGGGTGGGCAGCTGCAGGGGATCCAGTTCCCGGTGTGGAGGGACGCGCTGGTGCGGTTCGCGGCGGAGGGCGAGGCGCCGCCGGACGTGATCAACCTCTTCAAGGCGCTCCCGCGCGGCCGCTACGAGTCCAAGGACGAGGTGCTGCGCGACCTCGCCGAGGCGGCGCGGCGCTTCGCCAGCGGGTACCCGCCGGACGAGGACGGGGCGAACCGGGATAGACGCAACCTCGGCAAAGACGCGGTGGGCAACCGGAAGCCCTGACGCGCGGGGCGCGGCGTGGCAAGGTGCCTGGCCGCATGCGTCGCTCCACCGTGGTCCTCGCGCTCGCGCTCTGCTCCTGCCGCTCGGCGGCGCCGGTGCGCCCCCGCGGCGCCGCCCCGGTCGAGCCGGTGGTGGCGAAGGCCGCGGCGCCGGGCACGCCCCTGCCCCTGGTCTTCGCGCCGCCCGCGGGGGCGGCCATCCTCGAGGAGTCGGAGATCATCCGGATGGACCTCTTCCCCGACGGTGGCCAGTCCCGGGAGTCGGTGAAGGCCACCCTCGCCTCGCGCTTCACGCGCACGGACGGCGGCTGGGCGCTCACGCAGCGGATGCCCCAGGTGCAGGTGCGCCGCGCAGACGTGCCGCTGGAGGACCCGCTGATGGACGTGGTGACCCGGCTGCCGATCGACGTGGCCCTGGATGAGAAGGGCGGGTTCGTGCGGCTCACCAGCGCAGAGCAGATCGGCCCCGCGGTGCGCTCCGTCTTCAGCGAACCTGCGCAGGCGCTGGCGGTGATGCAGCTCTTCTCCCCCGCGGCGATCGAGGAGCAGGCGCGCCGCGAGTGGGAAGGGAAGGCGGGCGCGCTCTACTCGCGGCCGCTGGCGGCCGGCGCGGCCCTGCGCACCGCAGAGAGCCTGGCGCTGGCGGACGGCCGGGAGCTGCCCTACGTGCTGGCGCGCACCCCGCGGGGGATGGCGAGCACGGCGCTGGGCGAGGCGGTGGTCCTGTCCCTCACCTGCGAGGGGGCACCGGACGCGGGCGTGAGCATCTCTTGCGAAGGCCAGCAGGTGGTGGCGGCGGACCGCTTCCTCCCGGTGCTCTGGTGGCTGCGCCTGCGTGGTGGGAGTGGGGACGGGGGGGCGCAGCTGTCCCTCGAGAAGACCGTGCGTACCGTGAAGGTCGTGGGGCCGGAGCCGGAGCCGGAGAACGCGCCATGAGCGAGCCGTCGTTGGAGGGAGCTGCGCTGCACGCGCTGCTCAAGGGGCTGCGCCGCGTGGCGGTGCTGGGGATCAAGACGGAGAAGCAGTCAGGCCAGCCCGCGTTCTACGTGCCCCAGTACCTGGTGCAGGCGGGGCTGGAGGTGATCCCCGTGCCGGTCTACTACCCGGACGTGACGGAGATCCTCGGCCAGAAGGTGTACCGGAAGGTCAGCGACATCCCCGGGGAGCTCGACCTCGTCGACGTGTTCCGGCGTCCCGAGGACATCGACGCGCACGTGGACGACTTGATCGCCAAGAAGCCCAAGGCGGTCTGGTTCCAGCTCGGCATCCGCAACGACGCGGCCGCCCGGAGGCTGGCGGCGGCGGGGATAGACGTGGTCCAGGACAAGTGCCTGATGGTGGAGCACCGCCGGTACGGACGCTAGACGTCGAACGGCTGCGGCGGCCGGGCCAGCGCGCGCTCCGCGGACAGACGCGCCTGGTCCAGGGCGTCAAACCCGCGCTCCATGCTGGTGGGGGAGACGGGCGGCAGGTTGGAGACCACCACGTAGACGGGCACTCCCTCCTTCTCCATCAGCTGCAGCTGGAGCCGGAAGTGCTCCCGGCGGATGGCGGCCATGGCGGCGGACATCCCCTGCGCGTAGGCGAAGGCGCCGGAGAGCTCGTCCCGCGTGCGGCTGGGGAGGTAGTGGACGAGGTACGCGTCCAGCGTCTTCCCCGCGGGGGTGGCGTGCAGCGCCGTCAGCGGGGCCTTGTCCACCAGCCCGCCGTCCCAGAAGAGCGAGCCGTCCAGCTTCACGGCCCGGAACAGCCCCGGGTAGGCGCAGCTGGCGTGGATGCGGGGGGCCAGCTCGCCCTCGGTGAAGACGCGCGAGCCGCCGTGGGAGAGGTCCGTGGCCACCATCGCCAGGGGCGTGGGGCAGTCCTCGAAGCTCTTCACCGGCAGGGTCCGCTCGAGCAGGCCGCGGAAGCGGCTGCCGCGGAGCAGCCCGGTGAAGCCGTGGCCCACCGCCTGCCGGAGCGCGCCGATCGGATCTGGATCCCAGAAGCTCTTGCGCGTCTGGCTGAGCACCAGCTCCTCGATGGCGCCGGTGCTCGCGCCCGCGGCGGCGTAGGCGGCCACCAGGCCGCCGGCGGAGGTGCCGGAGTAGGCGGCGGGGGTGAGCCCCGCGGCCTTGAGGCCCTTGAGGAAGCCGGCGTGGCCGTAGAAGCCGAAGAAGCCAGCGGAGAGGACGAGGCCGAAGCGCTTGCCGCGGAGGAGTTCGTGCAGGGTGGGTTGAGCCATGCGGGCGGCGGGGGACCGTACTAGAAGCCGCGCCAAACGGCTTCACCAGACCGGGAGCGGATGATGACGGTGGTGCACACGCAGCAGCTGGAGTGGGCGGACGCGCTGATGAAGGGCCAGTACGGCAGCCGCAAGAAGGGGCTGCCCGGAGAGAAGCTGCGCTGCAGCGTCTGGGAGCTGGCGCCGGGGAAGAAGTCCTTCCCGCTGCACGGCCACCAGATCACCGAGGAGGCGCTCTACGTCCTCTCCGGCAAGGCGAAGGTCCGCACCCTGGAGGGCGAGACCCGCATCGGCCCGGGGGACTACGTGCACTTCCCCGCCGGGGGCGCGGCGCACCAGCTGATCAACGACGGCACTGAGCCGCTGGTGTACCTGGGGCTCTCCGCCACCGCCGGGATGGACGTGGTCACCTACCCGGATACGGGCAAGGTGGCCTTCACCGTCGGCACCTTTCCCACGGGCAAGCGGCTGATCTTCAAGGAGGCAGACCAGAAGGACTACTTCCACGACGACAAGGACGCGTGAGGAGATCTGCTGGGCCAGGGCTTCCGTGCTGAGGCTGAATCGATATATGTAGATGCATCAATGGAGGCCCTCTCCCAATCCTTCCGGGCGCTCGGCGACCCCACGCGCCTGCGGATCTTGCGCCTGGTGGCGGCGGCGCCGCTCAACGTGTCCGAGCTGGTCTCGCTGGTGGGGGTGGCGCAGTCCTCGGTGTCGCACCACCTGGGCAAGCTCAAGGGGCTGGGGCTGATCCGCGAGGAGCGCCAGGCCACGTACAGCTACTACTCGCTGGCGGTGGAGCGGGACGACGCCCGCTGGCCGCTGATCCACCTGGCCCGCGAGCAGGAGGACGAGCGCGGAGATCAGGCCCGCCTCACCGAGCTGTTGCGCGCGCGTGAGGACCGCCAGGCGCTCAACGAGAAGCTGCTGGAGCCCGGCCAGTCCTGGTTCCTCTGGGCGCGCGCCCTGGCGGCGCTGTTGCCGCCGCTGGACGTGGTGGACTTCGGCTGCGGCACCGGCGTGCTCTCGGTGGAGATCGCCCGCTGGGCGAAGCGGGTGGTGGGGGTGGATCAGAGCGCGGCCGCGCTGGAGAAGGCGAAGGAGCGGGCGGCGCGCGAGAAGCTCGGAAACCTCACCTTCCTCAAAGAGGACCTGCACGCCCTCTCGCTGCCGGACGGTAAAAAAGACCTCGTGGTCATCTCCCAGAGCCTGCACCACGTGACCTCGCCCGAGGTGGTGCTGGCGGAGGCCGCGCGGATCTTGAAGGTAGGCGGGCGGATCATCCTGTTGGAGCTGTGCCCTCACGAGGAGGAGTGGGTGAGGGAGCGGCTGGGCCACCAGCACCTGGGCTTCTCGCCCGAGGCGCTGGAGCGAACGTTGTCCGAGGTCGGCTTCACCCACCTCGCGCGCGAGACGCCGGGACGCGAAAAGGCGTCCCCGTTCCGCGTGTTCCTGTTGACCGGAGAGAAGAAGCGATGAACGCGAAGCGGCAGGAGCGGGTGGCTGCGCTGAAGAAGGCGCTGGCCGAGCGGGTGCTGGTGCTGGATGGGGCGATGGGCACCATGCTCCAGTCCAAGGACTTGAGGGCGGCGGACTTCGGCGGGGCGGAGCTGGAGGGCTGCAACGAGAACCTGGTCCTCACCCGGCCGGAGCTGATCGAAGGCATCCACGCCGAGTACTTCCGGGCGGGCGCGGACATCACCGAGACCAACACCTTCGGCGCCACGCCGCTGGTGCTGGCGGAGTACGCGCTGCAGGACAAGGCGCACGAGATCAACGTCAAGGCGGCGCAGCTGGCGCGCGCGGCGGCGGAGCGCTGCTCCACGCCGGAGCGTCCGCGCTGGGTGGCCGGCTCCATTGGCCCCACCACCAAGGCGATCTCCGTCACCGGCGGCGTCACCTTCGACGAGCTGATCGAGAACTTCGAGGCTCAGGCCTTCGGCCTGCTCGAGGGCGGCGCGGACTACCTGCTGGTGGAGACCTGTCAGGACACCCGCAACGTGAAGGCGGCGATCCTCGGCATCCAGCGCGCGTTCGAGCGGGCGGGGGAGTCCATCCCGATCGCCGTCTCCGGCACCATCGAACCGATGGGGACCATGCTGGCGGGCCAGTCGGTGGAGTCGCTCGCGGTCTCGCTGGAGCACGTGGAGCTGCTGTATCTGGGGCTCAACTGCGCCACCGGCCCGGAGTTCATGACGGACCACCTGCGCACGCTGGCGGGGATCGCCCAGTGCCCGGTGAGCTGCGTGCCCAACGCGGGGCTGCCGGACGAGAACGGGAAGTACCTGGAGACGCCCGAGATGCTGGCGCGCTCTCTGCGCCGCTTCGCGGAGGCCGGGTGGCTGAACGTGGTGGGCGGCTGCTGCGGCACGCACGCCGGCCACGTGGAGGCGATGGCGGCGGCGGTGAAGGGGCTGGCCCCGCGCCGCGAGCTGCCGCCGCGCCGGAGCACGCTCTCCGGGGTGGACTACCTGGAGGTGACCAACGACGTGCGCCCCGTCGTCGTGGGCGAGCGGACCAACGTGATCGGCTCGCGCAAGTTCAAGGACTTGATCGTGGCCGAGCAGTGGGAGGACGCCTCGGAGATCGCCCGCGCGCAGGTGAAGCGTCAGGCCCAGGTGATCGACATCTGCCTGGCCAACCCGGACCGCGAAGAGCTGGATGACATGCGGCGGTTCCTGGAGGTGGTGATCAAGAAGGTCCGCGTCCCGCTGATGATCGACTCCACGGACGAGAAGGTGATCGCCATGGCGCTCACCTACAGCCAGGGCAAGGCGATCATCAACTCGGTGAACCTGGAGGACGGCGAGGAGCGCTTCCACAAGGTGGTGCCGCTGGCCCGCAAGTTCGGCGCGGCCCTGGTGGTGGGCTGCATCGACGAGATCGGCATGGCGGTCACCCGCGAGCGCAAGCTGGAGGTGGCGCAGCGCTCCTTCGAGCTGCTCACCGGGAAGTACGGGATGCGCGCGGAGGACCTCTACTTCGACCCGCTGGTCTTCCCCTGCGCGTCCGGAGATCAGCAGTACGTGGGCAGCGCGGTGGAGACGATCGAAGGGGTGCGGCTGATCAAGCAGCGCTTCCCCCAGTGCAAGACGGTGCTGGGCATCTCCAACGTCTCCTTCGGCCTGCCCACCGCGGGCCGCGAGGTGCTCAACTCGGTCTTCCTCTACCACTGCGTGCAGGCGGGGCTGGACCTGGCGCTGGTCAACTCGGAGAAGCTGGAGCGCTACCCTTCGCTGCCGGAGCACGAGCGCAAGCTCTCCGAGGACCTGCTCTACAACCGCGGCCCGGACCCCATCCCGCCGTTCGCCGCGCACTTCCGCGAGCGCAAGCCGCAGAAGGCGGTGAAGGAGTCCCTGCCGCTGCCGGAGCGGCTGGCCCGCTACATCGTGGAGGGCTCGCGCGACGGGCTCGCCGCGGACCTGGACCTGGCGCTGCAGACCCAGCAGCCGCTGGAGATCATCAACGGCCCCCTGATGAAGGGCATGGATGAGGTGGGGCGGCTGTTCGGTGCCAACGAGCTGATCGTGGCCGAGGTGCTGCAGAGCGCGGAGGCGATGAAGGCCGCGGTGAGCCACCTCGAGCCGCACATGGACAAGGCTGCCGCGGCGGCGCGCGGCAAGGTGGTGCTCGCCACGGTGAAGGGCGACGTCCACGACATCGGCAAGAACCTGGTGGAGATCATCCTCGCCAACAACGGCTTCCAGGTGGTGAACCTGGGGATCAAGGTGCCCTCCGACAAGCTGGTGGAGGCGGTGAAGGAGCACCGGCCGGACATCCTCGGGCTCTCCGGCCTCTTGGTGAAGAGCGCGCAGCAGATGGTCACCACGGCCGAAGATCTCACCCGCCAGGGCGTGACCGTCCCCATCCTGGTGGGCGGGGCGGCGCTCTCGCGCAACTTCGTGGACAAGCAGATCGCCCCCGCGTACTCGGCCGGCACCGTGGCCTACGCGCAGGACGCGATGAGCGGCCTGGAGCTGGCCAAGCAGATCGTGGACCCCGGCCAGTTCCAGAAGCTGCAGACGGACTTGCAGGTCCGCCGCGCCAAGCTCAAGGAGGAGGTGAAGGACAAGCCCGCGCCGCAGGCGCCGGCGCCCAAGCGCTCCGCCGAGGTGCAGGTGCTCTCCACGGTGCCGCCCGCGCCGGACTACGAGCGGCACGTGATCACCAACACGCCGCTGGATCACATCTGGCGCTTCATCAACCCGGTGATGCTCTACGGCCGCCACTTCGGGGTGAAGGGCTCGGCGGCGCGGCTGCTCGGCACGCCGCAGGAGGCGCAGCTTGCTGACTCCGAGGATGGCCGCAAGGCGCTGGCGCTCAAGGCCACGCTGGACGAGCTCAAGGCCACGCTGCGGGACGGGGTGATGAAGGCGCGCGCGGTGTTCCGCTTCTACAAGGCGGGCAGCGAAGGCAACGCGCTCCACCTGTTCGACGGGCAGACGCAGGAGCCGCTGGTCAGCTTCGACTTCCCGCGGCAGCCGCGGGACGCGGGGCTGTGCCTCTCCGACTTCGTGGCGCCCATGGAGGGCAACCGCGCGCGCGACAACGTCTGCCTCTTCGTGGTCACCGCGGGGGAGGGCGTGCGCGAGCTGGCGGAGTCCTACAAGGCCAAGGGCGACTTCGTGAAGATGCACGCGGTGCAGGCGCTGGCGCTGGAGACCGCCGAGGGCTACGCCGAGCTGCTCCACTCGCAGCTGCGCAGCATGTGGGGCTTCCCGGACCGGCCGGACCTCACCATGCTCGAGCGCTTCCGCGCGGAGTACGCCGGGAAGCGGTACTCGTTTGGCTACCCGGCCTGCCCCCGGCTCGAGGATCAGCAGCAGCTCTTCAAGGCGCTGCGCCCCGAGGAGATCGGCGTGCAGCTCACCGACGGCTGCATGATGGAGCCCGAGGCCTCCGTCTCCGCGGTGGTCTTCCACCACCCGGCGGCCTTCTACTTCTCGGTGAGCTGAGCCACAGTACGCGCGTTTCCCACCAGGGCCGGACGAACTGAAGGGTCTCCCGAATGAGGCCGTTGCCCGCCCTGGCGCTGCTCTGTGCGCTGCTGTCCACCCCCGCTCTGGCGCAGGGACGCGCGCGGCTGCTCGCGGAGGGGCTGCGCGCCCCGCCCACCGTTCACCCCGAGCGAAGTCGAGTGGCCGCCATGGAGGACGAGGCGCGGCCGGTGGAGGCCTTGTCCAAACGCGAGCTGCGCGCGGAGTACCGGCGCCTGGAGGAGGAGAAGCCGGGGCTGGGCGGGGCGATCGGGCTGATCTCCAGCGGCGCCGGGATGGGGGTGATGGCGATCTACCTCTTCTTGATCAACCAGGTCACCGTGGGGCTGGGGGGCTCCTCCCTCTCCACGCTGATCGTGATCGGCGCTGTGGCGGCCGTGGCGGCCGCGGCGCTGGTGGGGTTGGGGCTGTACCGGCTCTTCACCGTGCTGCCGGAGCGCCGCCAGATCGACGCGCGGCTGGACGAAGTCAAACAGCGGCTGGAAGAGCTCAACCACCAGGAGACGCTGGACGGGGCGCCGCCGCCGGACGGTCCGGTGCCCGGCGTGGGGCTCCCCCCGCGCCCCTCCTGGCTGGTCCTGCGCTTTTAAGGCGGGTGTCCCCGTCAGCCGGCTGCACTAGATTCCCACCACCATGAGCCCTCCCACCGTCCGCGGCGCGCTGCAGCTCCTCCCTCCGCTGGGCACCACCGGGATCGGCAGCCTGCCGCACTCCCAGCTCGAGCTCGGGCTGCAGATGGCGCTCCAGGTGGACATCCCGTACGCGCCGCAGCTGCCCACGGGGAACCCGGGGGAGCTGATGATCGCCTCGGCCCTGGACGGGCTGCCCGGCCTGCGCTTCGACGGCGAGGGCATGTGCACGGTGGACCTCGCCGCCTGGCAAGAAGGGCGCGAGGCCTTCGGCGCGCGCCTGGAGCAGGCGATCTCCTCGGGTGAGCTCGCCAGCTTCGAGCCCTCGCCGCAGGCCTGCCGCGCCTGGCGCCCTTTCCTCTGGGAGGTGGAGAACCGGAAGCTCGCGCTCGCCAAGGCGCAGCTCGCGGGGCCCGCCACCGTCCGCTGGGTGGCGCGCACCAGCGCCGGCGGCAGCGCCGCGGAGCTCGCGCAGCTGGATCAGCAGATCTTCCGGCTGCTCTTGGCCAAGGCGCTGGCGATGGTGAAGGCGCTGCGGCGCGCGGGCGCCACGCCGCTGTTGTTCCTGGATGAGCCGGGGCTCTACGCGCTGGATCGCCACAACCCGCGCCACCTGGTGGTCCTCCAGGAGCTGCGCGTGCTGATCATGGCGCTGCAGCGCGAGGGCGCGCTGGTGGGGCTGCACTGCTGCAGCAACACCCTGTGGGGCAGCGTGCTGGAGCTGGGGCTGGACCTGGTCTCGCTGGACGTCCGGCTCTCGCTGGACGCGGTGCTGGATGACCGCGAGGCCTTCGCGCGCTTCCTGGCCACCGGGGCCACGTTGAGCCTGGGGATCATCCCCACCGACCTGGCCTCCACCTACGCGGTGGACGAGCTGGTGGACGCGGTGGAGTCCACCTTCAGCGCGGCCCTGGGGCCGAAGCGTGGGCGGCAGGCGCTGCAGCACGTGCTGCTCACGCCCGCCTGCGGCCTGGCGCTGCGCAGCGTGGTGGACGCGGAGCGGCTGTTCGACGAGGTGAAGCGGGCGCAGCGGCAGCTGCAGGCGCTCGCGGAGGAGGGGGCGGCCGTGCCGGCTGCGCCCCCCGCGCCGCTGCCGGCGCCCAACTAGGTTACTGGCGGCCCAGCCGCAGCTCGCGCTCGGCCTGGTTCCAGTCGTCCTCGTGGCGGCCGTGCTCGCCGCCGCGCGCGAGGTAGATCTCGTAGGCCCGCCGGGCGATCTGCTCGTGGTTGAGCCCGTTGCTGGCGTTGCCCTGGGGCTTGCCGGGGACGGGGCTCAGCTGCTTCTCCTGCGTCGCGGTCGTCGCGCTCTTCTTGCTCGCCACGATGGGGCTCCCTTCGGTGTGGGGTTTTCGCTTTCCTGTACGCCCATTGCGCGGCGGCCACAAGCGCCCGGCTGAAGCTCAGCGGCGGAGCAGGAAGAGCGCGTGGAAAACCTGACAGAAACCCTGCCGGGCGAGCGGGTCTGGGAACCGCGGCGAGCCCACTTCTGGAAAGTCGAACCGGAAGAGGCGGGTGAGCACCGGGTGGCGGGCCTCCAGCTGCGCGCGCGGGTGGGCGAGCACCGGCAGCCGGGGGACCAGCCGGCGCAGCCGCATGACGTCCTGGTAGCTGGCCACGCGGACGTCGCGCCGCACGCCCAGCAGCTCCGCCAGCAGGACGCGCTCCGCGGTCAGCCCGAGCGCGCGAGCGGCGGCCTCCAGTTGGCCAAAATGGATCGAGTGCTCCACGTGGTCCCCGGCGCCGAACGCGCCGTACAGCCGCACCGGCGCCGCGGCGAAGTCCCCGCCGAACTCGGTGAGGCACGCGGCGCCGCCGGGGGCGAGCACCCGCGCCAGCTCCTCCACCAGCCCGAGCGCGCCCACGTTGAGCAGCTCCCCGGGCGCCGGGGTCAAGCCATAGCGCTCCGCGAGCGCGCGGCCGTGCGGGGAGCTCGCGGGGGCGGCGGAGAGATCCGCGATCACCTCGTTGGCGAGGAAGAGCCCGCGCAGGCTGCCCGCTCGCAGCGGCAGGCGGTGGGCGTCCGCGCGCAGGGCCGACGCCCCGGGGAGGGCTTGGCGCTGCAGCGCGAGCAGCGGCCTCGAGAGATCCAGGAAGGTGTGGCGCAGCGGCCGCCCTCGGGCCGCGGCACGGGCGGACATGGCCGCGGCCACGAAGCCGGCGCCGCCGCCCAGCTCCAGCACGTTGCCCGTCGCGAGCAGCCCCCGCGCGTCCAGGGCGTCGTACAGGGCCTCTCCGAAGGAGCGCCCGTCCAGCGCGGGGTGGGGGCGGCGGAAGAGGTGCGAGACGGTGGTCTCCACCTCGTCAAAGCGGACGGCGGGCGAGAGGCGATCTCGCCGGTAGGAAGGAGAGGGGTCCAAGGCGGTGCGTTGGCTTAGCGCAAGCCCACGGTCACCAGCCAGAACGCTCCGAAGAGGACGGCGCAGACCAGCAGGGCGATCTCGATCCAGCCGAGGATCTGCGCGCCCTTGGCCAGCGAGCGGCCCTTGGCGGGGGACTCACCCCGCTCGATCGCCGCCAGCTCCTGGGTCCCCAGGATCAGCGCGGGGATGCCCAGGAACGGCATGCAGCAGTTGAGGCCGAGGATGGCCAGCAGCAGCGACGCCACCGCGCGCCCGGAGGACTTCCCCCCGAACTCGCGGGCGTAGCAGGCGGCGCAGTACTCGACCCCCTCGTGGCTTTCAGCGCACTGCCCGCAGGCGAAGCTGCCGCAGCGGTAGCAGGTGAGGGTGGCCGGCTCGGCGGGGTGGACCGCGCAACACGCCCCCGCCGGCACCAGCCCGCTCATCAGCCCCTCATGCCTGCCTGGGCCACCACGTTGAAGATCACCGAGCCGAGCAGGCCCACCCACCAGGCGGCGAGGATCTGGCTCTTCCGCGGGTGCTCGAACTCACTGAACATGTAATAGACGATGTAGCAGGGGATGCAGAGGACCATGAACCCCTTGCCCACGCTCTTCTGGAACGCGTCAATGAGCAGGAAGATGCTCGCGACCAGCTGAACGAGTCCGAAGATCACGGCGAGACCTGCGAGCGCGGCCATTTGTACTCCTGTGTGTGAGGTGCGGCGGGTGGCTCAGGGAAACCGCTCCCCGAGGGTGAGGAAGACCAGCAGGCGCAGCGCGCCGAAGCTGACGAAGGACGTGAAGGCGAGCTTGTAGGCGCGGGCCACCGCGTCGGCGTGGGACTGGACCCAGGCCTCGAAGCGGCGCAGCCCGGCCGGGCCGGAGAGCGTGGCGAGCGCCAGCACCAGGAAGGTGGGCCAGGCGAGCAGCGCGAAGGGGTTGAGCGCGAGCGCGACGGAGAGGTCACCCTGGCTGAGCGCGCAGAGCGCCCGCGTCATGCCGCAGCCGGGGCAGGGCAGGCCGGTGATCGAATGGAGGATGCACAGGTCCACGCCCAGCCCCTGCACGGGCATGATGAAGGAGGCAGCCATCACCCCCACGGCCAGGTACCGCGCCGAGGGCGCCATCAAGGCCCGGTAAGTCCAGGGATCTGGCCTGGCAGCCTTGAGGGTTGCCTCGGTCATTGCGTTCCAGTTCGTCGACAGCTGCTCCCCCAAACGCTGTGCGGTCCGGACTGCAGACACGGATGTTACGGGGAGCTGTGCAGGAAAAGAAGACTTCTGAACATCTGACAGCGGCGCGGGGCCACCGTCGCACTTTGTTCAGCGCACTCCGCCGTCCACGGGCTCGGGCGCGGTGAGGACCCAGAGCGCCACCAGCTCCGGCGCGGCCTTGAGCGCCTCGCGCTGCGTGCCCCGGCCCAGCTCCTGGCCCAGGGCGGAGACCACGGCGGGCATCGCCGCCATCAGCTTGAAGGCGTCCCTGGCGGCATCGCCAATCGGATCGGGCATCCGGTCTCGCGGCGCCGCAGCCGCGATCCGCCGCTTCCCCGGCTCCTGGGGCCGGCGCACCTCGGTGATTTGGGTCTGCCCCCGGCGCGGCCGCAGCGTCAGCGTCTCGCGCTCATCCAGCAGCCCTTCCAGCAGGGCGCCCTCGAACTGCAGCGCGTCCAGCGTGAAGGGGGAGGCGCTCACGATCACGCGGCGGGTGGCGTTGCGCACCGGCGCATCGCCCGGCGCGCTCGGAGCCAGCTCGAACCGCACCACGCCCTGCGCGGATCTTCCGTCCGCGAAGCGACAGGGCTGCGGCAGCCGCAGCTCGAGCACGCGTCCGGGTGCAACCGCCATCTGGGGGCAGTGCGCGAAGGCCCGCCTCAAGTGCTCGGCGAGCCTGTCGTCCGGCGCCGCGCGCGTCTCGCCGGGCCCGGCCAGGGACGACACGCCCAGAAGCAGGGCCGCTACCAAGGTGAGCTGGAAGATCCGCGCGGGGCCCACTGTGTCCGCTCCGGGAGAGGCCGGCCGGTTGGGACGCTACCCCACCCGCGGCTTCGAAGCTCCAGGGCGGGGGCCAGTGCGCCCTGTCCCGGTCGCGAGCGCGGCCTTCAGCGCGTGCTGCATGGCGCTGCTCATCCCCAGCCCCTTGGCCTGCTCGGCGGTGGCCCAGGTCAGCTCGCAGTAGCCCGGCGGGGGCGCCTTGGGCGCGCGGCCGCTCACCGCGAAGAGGCGCAGCTCCAGCTCCCGGTGGGTGAGCGCGCGCTTCACCGCGCCCAGCTCCTTGCCCGGCTTGGCCCCGAGCGCCGCCAGCGCGCCCGCGAAGTCCCCGGAGGGCTCGGCCACCAGCGCGCAAGGGAGCTCCCAGAGCCCGCCGAAGAGCCCCTTCTCCTCCCGCCGGGCCAGCAGGACGGCCTCCCCGCGCGTCCACACCGCCGAGGCGTAGCGCAGGGACTTGCGGGGGGCGCGCACCCGCGGCGGCGGCAGCTGCGCCACGCGCCCGGCCTTCAGCGCCCCGCAGCGCTCGCGCAGCGGGCACAGCAGGCAGGTGGGGTTGTCGGTCCGGCAGACCAGCGCGCCCAGCTCCATCAGCGCCTGGTTCAAGTCTCCGGGCCGCTCCCCGGGCACCAGCTGCTCGGCGAGCGCCCACAGCTTCGCCTCGCGCGCCTTGTCTCCGGGCGCGCCCTCCACCACGAAGAGTCGGGAGAGCACCCGGGCCACGTTGCCGTCCACCAGCGGCGTGGCCTCGCCGAACGCGATGGAGGCCACCGCGCCGGCGGTGTAGCGGCCAAAGCCGGGCAGCTCCCGCAGCGCCGCGGCGGTGCGGGGGAAGGCGCCGCCGTGCTCCTGCACCACCTGCTGCGCGCAGCGGTGCAGGTTCCGCGCGCGGGAGTAGTAGCCCAGCCCGCTCCAGAGCGAGAGCAGCTCGGGCAGCGGCGCCGCCGCGAGCGCGCGCACGTCCGGGAAGCGCGCCAGAAAGCGCTGGTAGTAGGGGATGACCGTCACCACCTGGGTCTGCTGGAGCATCACCTCCGACAGCCAGATGGCGTAGGGGTCCTTCGTCCGGCGCCACGGGAGATCGCGCTTCGCCGAGTCGAACCAGGCGAGCAGCGGGGCGCGGAGCTCCTTCACCGCCCGGCGCCCAGCCGGCGCACCACCACGCCCGCCGCGTTCATCCCGAAGACGGAGGTGACGAAGGCCACGCTGCCGTCAATCTGGTTGCGGTGGTTGCACGTGTGGAAGTCGTTGTCGCTCTGGGGGCAGACGCAGAGGAAGCCATCCGTGGCCTCGTCGTAGCGCAGGCTGACCGGATCTCTCCGCGGCTCGATCGAGTAGACGGCGGTGATGCCCGTCGGCTGGTCCGTGTTCACCGCGTACTTGCGCCGAAGCAGCTTGCGGATGTCCTTGGCGAAGGGATCCATGTGGGTCTCGCACAGGTCCTCCACGCGGATGGCGGTGGGATCCAGCCGGCCCGCCGCGCCCATGCTGCTCACCACCGGCACGCCCAGCGTCACGCAGCGGTGGAGCATGTGCAGCTTGGCCTTCACGTTGTCGATCGCGTCCACCACGTAGTCGTACTCGGCGGTGAGCAGCTTCTCCGCCAGATCCTCCCGGTAGAACTCGCGCACCGGCTCCACGCGAACGTCCGGGTTCACCTGCTTGCAGCGCGCGGCGAGCAGCTCGGCCTTGGACTTGCCCACCGTGCTGGCGGTGGCGTGCAGCTGCCGGTTGATGTTCGTCACGCAGACGTCGTCGAAGTCCACCAGCGTGAGCGAGCCCACGCCGCTGCGCACCAGCCCCTCCACCGCGTAGCTGCCCACGCCCCCCAGGCCGAACACCACCACCCGCGCGTTCGCCAGCCGCTCCATGGCGGTGTCGCCCAACAGCCGCCCGGTGCGGTCGAAGCGGCGGGAGAGGCGGAAGGTCTTGGCGGGATCTTGCAGCGGGACGGCGTCCATGGGGTGCGGCTCCTTCGGGGGCGCGCATCCTACATAGGGAAGGCGTCCCGGAAGAAGCGGCGGGCGTTCTGCGTGCACGCGTCTGCCAGCTCGCCCTCCGGGAGCCCCCGGGCGCGGGCCATCCCCGCCATCACCAAAGGCAGGAAGGCCGGCTCGCTCCGGCCGCCGCGGTGGGGGTGGGGCGCCTGGTCCGGCGCGTCCGTCTCCGCCATCAGGCGCTCCAGCGGGATGGCCCGAACCGCCTCCAGCGGCTTGCGCGCCTCCGCGTAGCTGACCGGTCCGGCGAAGGAGAAGTGGAAGCCCTTCTTCGCGTACAGCTTCGCGAAGTCCACGCCGCCGCTGAAGCTGTGCATGAGGACGCCGGCCTCCGGGGCGGGCGTGTCCTCGAGGAAGTCCCGGAAGGCGGGGTGCAGCCGGTGGCAGTGGAGCAGCACCGGCAGCCGGTGCTTCTTCGCCAGCGCGAAGTGGCCGGCCAGCACGCGCAGCTGGCGGGCCAGCGGGGCACCCGGGACGGACGGTCCATCCAGCCCGCACTCGCCCACCGCCACCGCCACGCCCTGCGCGAGCAGCGCGTCCAGCCGCTCGAGCTGCGCGTCGTCCTCGGCCTCCGGCAGCTCGGGCAAGAGCTGGGGGTGGATCCCCAGGCCCACCTGGAGCCGCGCGTCCGTGCGGGGGAGCGCCAGCAGCGCTTCCCACCAGCCCGGGCCGATCGCCGGGACGACGATCCCCTTCAGCCCCGCCGCCCACGCGCGCTCCAGCACCTGCGCGCGGTCCGCGTCGAAGCGCTCCACGTCCAGATGGCAGTGCGTGTCGATCAGGCGGGGTGAATCTACCGGCTTTTCAGCTCTCGCAGACGATGCGGCGGCCGAGCACGCGCGCCATGTCGTCGCTGGAGAGCACCTTCGCCACGGCGCGGGCCTCGTTGCCCACGGCGTCGAACGCCGCGGCGATCAGCTCGCCCACCGTGAGGTTCACCTTCTTGGCCACCGCCTTCGCGGCCTGACCCTTGCGCCGCAGCGCCGGCATCACCCGACGACCCTGCCGCCGAACCGTCCCCGCCACCTTCGAGCTCTTCGCCATGTCACCCTCCGTTGAACCGCCGGATTGCTTCGAAAGCCGTTGCGGATGGCGTTAGCAGCCGGCGTGCCGACTTTGGATCCGCGCGGACTTCCAATGGCGAAGGGCTCGACCCGCGGCTCCTCCCCGCCAAAGCAGCCAGGCGTTTTTTCAGTCCGCCTCCAGATCCGCCGAACTGCTGGCCTTTGCCGCGGACGCCGCGCTGTAAAAGCTTCACGCCGCGGGCCTGGGCCCGTTAGATCCCGCGTTCGCGTGCGCTCCCCTCGCCGAGTCCTCCTCCTTGTCGCGCTGCTCGGCTCCGTCCCGGCGTTCGCCTACGAAGGCGCCAACCGGCAGGAGGTGGACGCGGGCATCCACGTCCCCGTCCTCACCGCGCCCCCCGAACTGCTCGAGTTCGTCCAGGCGGACTACCCGCCCGGCGCCACCGCCGCCGGCGTCCACGCGGACGTGAAGCTGCTCATCACCATTGGCGCCAACGGGCAGGTGAGCGAAGCCGCCGTGCAGCAGGTCTCGCTCGCCGGCGCGAGCGATGCGGGCACCCCGGACGCAGGCGCCGCGGACGCAGGCGCTCCCCTGGAGGAGGGCTTCGCCGCGGCGGCGCTGGAGGCGGTGCGCCGCTTCCGTTTCAAGCCGGCGGAGGTGGACAACGTCCCGGCGCCCGTCCAGATCGAGTACCTCTACCGCTTCACCCTGCAGGAGGCGCCGCCCCCACCCGAGGACGCGCCCAAGCCGCCGCCCCGCGCCACGCTGAAGGGGCAGGTGGTCTCCCGCGGCAACCGCAACCGGGTGGTGGGCGCCACCGTCCGCTGCGGGGATGACCCGGAGGCGCCCGAGGCCGTGAGCGACGCGGAGGGGCGCTTCGCGCTGGAGACGGTGCCCGGCGAGTGCCAGGTCCGCGTGGTGGCCCCCGAGTTCGAGCTCTACAAGACGACGGAGAAGCTGGATCCAGGCGAGACCGCGGACGTCATCTACTACCTGATGCCCACGGCCGTGGGCTACGAGACGGTGGTCCGCGCCAAGCGGGAGAAGAAGGAGGTGGTGCGCCGCACGCTCGAGCGCGCCGAGCTCCAGAAGATCCCCGGCACGCTCGGAGATCCCGTCCGCGTGCTCCAGAACTTCCCGGGCGTGGCGCGCGCGCCGTTCGCCGGCGGCCAGCTGATCGTCCGCGGGGCGGCGCCGGACGAGACGCTCACCTACCTGGACGGGGTGGAGATCCCGCTCCTGTTCCACCTCGGCGGCGGCCCCTCCGTGGTGAACGCCGAGTTCCTGGACCGGATCGACTTCTACCCCGGCGGCTTCGGCGCCCGGTACGGCCGCGCGGTGGGCGGCGCGGTGGACGTGGCCACCCGCAAGGGCGCCAAGGACACCTGGCACGGCTCCGCGAAGATCGACATCCTGGACACCGGCCTCTTCGTGGAGGCGCCGATCGTCAAGGGCGTCTCCGCCGCGGTGGCGGTGCGCCGCTCCTACGTGGACGCGCTCCTGCCGCTGGTGCTGCCCAAGGATCCGGAAGGGGGCACCCTGCTGGTGCTGCCGCGCTACTGGGACTACCAGGCGCGGGTGGACATCGGCACGCCGGCGAAGACCCGGGACGAGCGCTCCAACACCTTCTACGTGATGGCGTTCGGCTCGGATGACACGCTCCAGCTCATCGCCACCGGCGGCGGGCGCAACCGGGACGTCTCGCTGGACTTCCACACGCTCTTCCACCGCGTGAAGGGAGACTGGACCTTCCGGCAGGGCGGGATCACGTCCGTCCTCACGCCGTACGCCGGGTACGATCTCGGCACCGCCAACTTCGGCACCAGCAACATCCGCGCGGACGTCTACAACCTCGGCATCCGCGAAGATCTCACGCTGGAGGTCACCCCCTGGCTCACCGCCCGCGCCGGCGCGGACGTCCTCTTCGAGCACCTGGTGGGCAGCGCGGAGATCCCCGTGCTGGACGGCACCCAGTACGTGGGCTTCCCCGGGGCGGATCCGAAGGTGGAGATCCAGAAGATCGGCCGAACGATCAACGCCTTCGACGGCGCGCTCTACTTCGAGGCGGACTTCAAGCTCGGCCCCATCACCATCACCCCCGGCGTGCGCGGCAGCCACGCGCGCATCCACGGCTTCGAGCTGGCCGCGGTCGATCCGCGGATCTGGGTCCGCTACAAGCCGCTGGAGTCGACCGTGATCAAGGGCTCGGCGGGGCTCTACACCCAGCCGCCGGACTCCTCGAACCTGGAGGAGCCCCCGTTCGGCAACCCCAACCTGGTCCACGAAAAGGCCTTCCAGGCCAGCTTCGGCGTGGAGCACCGCTTCACGGAGGCGATCAACCTGGACGTCACCGGCTTCTACAACCGCCGCTACGATCTGGTGGTCGCCCCCGGCATCACCACCGTCAACGCGGACGGGAGCGTGACCAACCAGCGGCTGGGGAACCTGGGGTTGGGGCGCGCCTACGGGCTGGAGGTGCTCTTGCGCCACGAGATCACCCGTAACTTCTTCGGCTGGCTCGCCTACACGCTCAACCGCTCCGAGCAGCGCCGCCACGGCGCAGACGCCTACCGGATCACCAGCTTCGACCAGACCCACATCCTCACGCTGGTGGGCAGCTACCGGCTCCCCTGGGGCTTCGAGCTGGGGGCGCGCTTCCGCTACGTCACCGGCCGCCCGGTGACGCCGCGGCTGCACCCGTACGATCTCTACGCGGTGGACGCCAACGGCTACTCGCCGGTCAACGGGGAGACCTTCTCCGCCCGCCTCAAGCCGTTCCACCAGCTGGACCTGCGCATCGACAAGTCGTTCGTCTTCAAGACCTGGACGCTCGGGCTCTACGTGGACATCCAGAACGTCTACAACGCGCAGAACGTGGAGGCGACGTTCTTCGACTACCGCTGGCGCCAGGAGCTCGAGGTGCCCGGCATCCCGTTCCTGCCCGTGCTCGGGATCAAGGGGAGCTTCTGATGCGCACCCGCTCCTTCACCGCGCTGCTCTTGCTCCTCGCCGGCGCCGCCTGCGTGGCCCCGGACGACAACCCCACCAGCGTGCACGACCTGCGCGTGCTCGGCGTGGCGCTGGATCCGCCGGAGCTGCTCGCGCCGACCTGCGCCCTCACGCCCCAGGCGCTGGCCGCCTTCGCCGTGCCGGTGAAGTACACCGCGCTGCTCCAGGACCCCCAGGGCGAGGGGCGCAAGCTGCGCTACGAGCTGTTCGCCTGCGCCTTCCCCGGCAACCGGGACTGCAGCGAGCCCAACGACCGTGTCCGCCTGGTGCCGCCCGGGGCCTCGGACCCTCTGGCGGAGGCGGATCCGGGCGAGCTCACCTTGAGCATCAACCCCGGCACCGCCTTCCTCGCCGAGCGCCAGCAGTTCCTGCTCCAGCAGGTCTTCGAGCAGGACCTCTACAAGGGGCTGGGCGGGCTGCGGATGCCGCTGGTGCTCCACGTCCAGGCGGGGGAGGAGGAGATCTACGCCTCCAAGCTGATGGTCTTCAGCTGCCAGCTCTTCCCGGACATGAAGGCGAACGTCCAGCCGGTGCTGCCCGGCCTCACCCTGGATGGCGCGCCGTGGGGAGACGAGCCCCGCTCGCTCTCGGGGGAGGGGCCCTTCGAGCTCCTCCCGGTGGACTTCGCGGACAGGCAGGAGCCGTACGTCGTCCCCAGCCTCAGCCTGGAGCCGGTCCACCTCGTGGAGTCCTGGAAGATCGCCTGGTACACGGACTATGGCCGGATGTCCGCCGCGGAGACGGGCGGCGCGGACATCGGCGGGGAGGAGGGCAGACACCGCGTGGAGTGGGTGCCGCCCAAGGTGGAGTCCCGCGTGGAGCGCGACTTCCAGATCTGGGCGGTGGTCCGTGACGGGCGCGGCGGGTTGACCTGGCTCAACCGCCGCGGGCACTACACGCCCTAGAGTCGAGCCCGCGCATGCCCGAGACGCTCTGCCCGCGCTGCGGCCACACCCCCATCCCCGCCGGCGCGGAGGCGTGCCCGAGCTGCCACGAGCCCTTCGCCTTCCTCCCCAGCCACAAGCGCAAGCACCTGCGGCTCGTGGATGGCCGCACCGTGGCGCCGCAGGGCGAGGCCACCGAGTACGGCGGCAACATCACCAGCGTGCTCACCGCGCACCCCCGCGAGCCGGCGGCGGTGCTGGGGGCGGGCGCCCTGCTTTGGCTCCTGCGCGGGCTGCCGTTGGGCGCCGCGGGGGACGCCTCGCCCTGGGGGCTGGTGGTGGCGGTGCTGGGCGCCGGCGCGATCGTTTTGATGTTCACCCGCTTCGGCCCCGCGCGCCGCCTGGCGCAGCTGGCCGCCGCCGCGCAGCTTGGCGCCGCGCTCTGGTGCCTCTGGCGCCAGGGGCTCACGCTGTGGACGCTGGTGCCCCTGCTGCACGCGGGCGTGGCGGTCTCCATGGGGGTGGGGCAGATGGGGGACCTGCGGCGCGTCCGCTCGTTCCTCGCGGGGCTCGCCCTGGCGGCGGTGGCGCTGGTGCTGCTCGTGATCCGGGCCGGGCAGATCCCTCCGGAGCGGCTCCTGGTGGACGACGCGCTCGGCCTGGAGCTGGCCCTGCCGGAGGGGCTGCGCGCGCTGCCGCGCGAGGCGCTGGTCAACCACCTGATGGCGCCCCCGGAGAGCGGCACCTCCGCCGCGCTCGGCTTCGGCAACCCGGCCAGAGGGGTCTACGGGCTGCTCACCGCGGACCGGGAGGAGGGCAGCTCGCTGCTCTCCGGCTGCCAGGCGCTGCGCCGCACCCTGGGCGCGGTGGATGACCCCCGCCCGCTGGCCCACCCCGCGCCCCGGGCGCTGGGGAAGGAGTCCATCGTCTACCCGCTGCGCACCCGGGCCGGCTCCGCTGGGCTGATCGGCTGCGGGCGGCTGGAGGACGGGCGGCTGGTGGGGTTCTGCGTGCTGGACGGCGTTGGAAACCAACCCCGGGCCGAGGCGCTCTTCGATCGGGTGGGCGAGGGGCTGCGGTTGCAGTAAACCGCGCCCATGCTCACCAAGGTCCTCTTCCACGACAGCTGCTTCGATGGCGCCGCGAGCGCCGCGGTCTTCTCCCGGTTCTACAAGGAGCGGGTGAACCCCAAGGCCGAGCTCGGCTACGAGGGGCTCTCCCACAAGGCGGGCGGCGCGCCGATCGACGAGGCGGTCTTCACCGGGGACGAGAACGCGATCGTCGACTTCCGCTACTCGCAGAGCCCGAAGCTGACCTGGTGGTTCGACCACCACCAGTCCGCCTTCCAGCAGCCCGGGGACGAGGCCCACTTCAAGGCGGATGGCTCGGGCAGGAAGTTCCATGATCCCAAGCGCAAGAGCTGCACCAAGTACCTCGCGGAGATCGCCACCGCCCGCTTCGGGTTTGACGCAGGGCCGCTCGCCGAGCTGATCCACTGGGCCGAGCTGATTGACGGCGCCCAGTTCTCCTCGCCGCAGATGGCGGTGGAGCTCAAGGAGCCCGCGCTGCGGCTGATGACGGTGCTGGAGGCCAACCGCGAGCCGGCCTTCATCCCCCGGGTGATCTCGCAGCTGCAGACGAGCACGCTGGAGGCGCTGGTGGCCCAACCGTGGGTGCAGGCGCCGCTCTTGCCCCTGCTCACGCGGCACCAGCAGGCGATCGAAGTGGTGCGCGGCAAGGCCAGGCTCGAGAAGGGCGTGGTCTTCTTCGACGTGGCGGACGAGCAGCTCGACAGCATCAACAAGTTCATCTCGTACTACCTGTATCCGGAGGCCCGCTACACCGTCTGGGTGGGGCGCGGCCCTGCGCGCGCCAAGGTCTCCATCGGCTCCAACCCGTGGCGGCCCGAGCTGCGCACGCACGATCTCTCGAAGATCGCCGAGCGCTACGGCGGCGGCGGCCACCCGGTGGTGGCGGCGATGAGCTTCGGCGCGGGTGAAGTGGCGCGCGCGCGGTCCGCCGCGCAGGAGATCCTCGCCGAGCTCCGCGGCTGAAAACGTGTTTCAGGCGCGCGCTCCAAACGCAGCGCGCGCCGGAAACTCGGCTCCGCACGCGCCCCCACCTGGTGTTGTGTTGTCATCAGAGCGTCCGCCGGTCGTTTGAACACGTCCGAGGTGGGACGCCGTAGAACCGCGGGAGAAGGCCGAATTTCCGGCCTACGCCGCGATGCAACAATTCGCCTGATCAGCCGGCGACCCGTTGTCAGACCCGTCTTTCATGCTCACGTTGCCGCCGCAGTCAGGCGTCAAGTTTTTCGTCGGGAGGGGATGACAGGTGGACGGGAGGTTCCTGTGCAGGGACCGCATTCGGCTGTTCTCGGAGACTCCAGCTGGCCCGCGGCAGGCCGGCCGGTGGAGTACGCACCGCTGAAGGTCGGCAACCTGCTCCGCCAGACGGGGCAGGGCGAGCAGCCCTGGTTCTGGGCGCTCAACCCGTACGAAGGCTGCGAGTTCGCCTGCACGTTCTGCCATGCCCGCCTGGACCGCAAGGACACCCCCTCCTGGCTCAAGTTCGAGCGCAGCGTGGGCGTCAAGGCCAACGCGGTGGAGCTCTTGGTCCGGGAGATGCGGTCCGAGGACTTCCGCGGCCGGCAGGTGGTGCTCGGCACCACCACCGAGCCCTGGCAGCAGGCGGAGGAGAACTTCCGGCTCACCCGCGCGCTGCTCTCCGAGCTGGCCAAGGCGGAGGACCTGGACCTGCGCATCAACACCCGCTCCTCGCTGATCGCCCGGGACGGGGACCTGCTCAAGGAGATCGCCGCCAAGGGGCGGGTCACCATCGCCTTCTCGCTCGCGTCCCTGGACGAGCGGGTGAACCGGCTGCTCGAGCCCCGCGCGCCCTCCGCCTTCCGCCGGCTCGCCGCGCTCGAGGCGCTGGCCCGGATGGGGCTCAACGTGGGGCTCCTGGTCAGCCCGGTGATGCCCGGCCTCTCCGATGAGGAGCTCTCCCTGGAGCCGCTGCTCACCCGCGTGGCCAACGCCGGTGCCCGCTTCGCCGGGATGCGCGAGCTCGAGCTGGCCCCCGGCCAGCGCGAGCTCTTCTTCCAGCACGTCACCGCCGCCTACCCCGCCCTGGCCGTCCGGTTCCGGCGCGTGGTGGGAGTCAAGGCCCCGGCAGCAGACGAGCAGGCGCGCCGCCGCCACCAGTTCGACGGGCTGTGCGAGCGGCTGGGCCTGTTGCCCCTGCACCGCGCCGTCCCGCCCCGTACACGGCCGGCCGAACCGGAGCGCCCGGCCCAGCTGCCGCTCTTCTGATCTCGCGGAGATCCAAAGGCGTCACCGGCGGGTTGACGCCGCGGTGACGCGCCGCCTTCACAGGTGTCTCATGAGGGGAGACGCCTGGGGGCAGACCGGTTTGGCGGCGTGGCGCAGGTGCCGTAGGCTCCCAGGTCCCATGTCCTGGCGGTCCCGGTTCATCCGGTTTTGGGTCGTCCTCGCGCTGCTCCTGCCCGCTTGCGAGCGCAAGAAGGCTCCCACCACCGAGCCCGCCGCCCCCGAGCCCGCCGCCGCCCAGCCCGCCGCAATCAAGGAGGAGGGCGAGCGCGGCCCGGTGTCCGCCGGCCAGAAGTCCAACCCGCCCCACACCGGCCACGAGCCGCACGTGGTGCCGCTCGCGGTCTGCCACTCGGAAGGCCTGGATCCGCTGAGCGCGGCCCGCAAGTTCTACGATGATGGGCGCTACGAGGACGCGCTCTCCTGCGCCGCGCAGGCCTCTGCCCTCACCCCGGAGGATCCGCAGGCGCACTCCGAGCGCGCCGCCGCGCTCTCCGCGCTCGGTCGCTTCGAAGAGGCGCAGCTGGCCTACGCCCGCGCGCTCGCGGCGGACCCGGAGCACCTGGACGCGCTGCTCGGCGCGGCGCACCTCTACGGCGTGAGCCTCCCCTCCACCCGCGAGCGGGACGAGCTCGCCTCGCTCTACGCGGAGAAGGGGCTGGCCCTGGCCGAGGAGCAGACCGACGACAAGCTGACCGCCCAGTTCGGCCTGCTCTCCGCCATGGCCTTCAACGACCTGGGCCAGGCCAAGGACGCCCTGGACCGCGCGGACGCGGTGCTCAAGCTGGAGGGCAAGAACGCCGAGGCCCGCTACGAGCGCGCGGTGGCCCTCTTCGAGCTGTGCCGGTTCGCGGACGCCAAGGGCGCCTTCAGCCAGCTGCTCACCGACCCGCAGCGCTCCGCGCACGCGCACCACCACCTGGGGCTGCTCCTGGAGCGGGAGGAGAAGTGGCAGCAGGCGGAGCGCCACTTCGCGCTCGCCCGCAAGCTGGCCCCGGAGGACTTCCCCGAGCCGCAGCTGCTCACCCAGGTCGACTTCAAGCGCGCGGTGGCCCAGGCGGTGGCGGAGCTGCCCGAGGACATGCGCAAGGATCTGCTCGGCGTGCCGGTCACCGCCGAGGAGCTGCCGCGCAGCGATGACCTGCTCAGCGGCGAGCCCCCGCTCTCGCCGGCGATCCTGGGGCTGTTCCGCGGTCCCCCGCTGGGCGAGCGCTGCACCTCCGAAGGCGGCGAGCCCTGCCGCTCGGTGGCGCTCTACCGCCGAAATCTCGCCCGCGCCGTCCGCAGCAAGGACGAGCTGCTCGAGCAGATCCGCGTGACCCTCCTCCACGAGGTGGGGCACCTGCGCGGCGAGGACGATTTCGAGCTCGCGGCGCGCGGACTGGAGTAGTACCCCGCTCCATGAAGGCTGCAGTCGTGGGCGTGAGCGCCAAGGCCGCCAAGGCGCTGCGCCGGCTCAACCCCTGGTGCTACCGGACCGAAGTGCTGTCTGCCCCCTCGTCGCTCGCGCGCGGCGAGGTGGTGGACGTGGTGGATCCGCAGAAGAACCCGGTGGGCCAGGCCTTCTGGGCCACCCGCTCGCCGCTCGCGCTGCGGCTGCTCACCCGGCGCCCGTCCTCGGAAGAGAAGGTGGATGACGCCTTCTTCGACGCCCGCCTGCGGGCGGCGCTCGCCCGGCGCGCCTACTACGCGAAGCGGGACGCCTACCGCCTGGTGCACGGCGAGTCGGACGGGGTGCCCGGATTGATCGTGGACCGCTACGGCGGCGCGCTGGTGCTGCAGACGCTGTCCGAAGGCGCGGACGCGCGCAAGGAGCGGCTGGCCAGGGTGCTCGCGCAGCTCACCGGCGCCACCCAGGTGGTCTGCCGGGACGATGCGTCCGGCCGGGACTTCGAGCAGCTGCCGCGGGAGAAGCGGCTCCTGGTGGGGGAGGGCGAGGCGCGCCACACCTACCATGAGGGTGAGAACGCCTTCGAGGTGGAGCTGCTCGAGGACATGAAGACCGGCTCCTTCCTGGATCAGGTGGACAACCACCTGCGGGCAGGAGAGCTGGCGCAGGGGGAGGCCCTGGACTGCTTCAGCTACCACGGGGGCTTCGCGCTCGCGCTCTCCCGCCGCTGCACCCGGGTGCTGGCGGTGGAGCAGGACGAGCGCGCCGCCGCCAAGGCGAAGGCCAACGCGCAGCGCAACGGCCGCGCCAACGTCACCGTGCAGCAGGCCAACGCGTTCGACGTCTTGCGCGCGTTCGACAAGGAGGGGCGCAAGTTCGACACGGTGGTGGTGGATCCGCCCGGCCTGGCCAAGCGCAGGGAAGGCGTGCAGACCGCGCTGCGCGCGTACCACGAGCTCAACCTGCGGGCGCTCAAGTGCACCGCGCCGGACGGGCTGCTCGTCACCTGCTCCTGCTCGGGCAAGGTGGACCGCGCCGCCTTCGAGGCGATGGTGCTCTCGGCGGCGGCGGACGCGAAGCGGGCGGTGCAGATCTTGGAGCGGCGCGGGGCCGGGTTCGATCACCCGGTCCTCGCGTCACTGCCGGACAGCGAGTACCTGAAGGCGCTGTTCCTGCGGGTGCTCTAACCGGCGGCTCAGCCGGCGGCTAGATGCGGGGCGCGAGCGCCTTGAACAGCCCGCCGTGCATGTTGCGCCAGACGTTGTGCTGGTGATCCAGGCCGATCCCCAGGCGGGTGCCGAGCGCGGTGAGCTGCGAGCTGGCCTGGAAGCGGGAGGTCTGGATGATCTTCGCGCCCGCGTTCTCGAAGTCCCGGACCACCCTGAACTCGTTGTGGCCGCGCAGCGGGTGGCCGTCCAGCGAGTGGAAGGTGACCTTCATGTTTGCCCGGTCCACGTTCACCTCCACCGGGAACCAGAGCGGCGGGATGGAGCGCGCGTCCTGCAGCATGATCCGCGCGCCGTCCTCCAGCTTGGTGGCGCCGCCGCGGATCTTCAGGCCGGCCGCGGCGAACGTCCCCACCGGGTTGTCCACGAGCCGGGAGAAGACCAGGCCCGGGGAGCGATCCGGGATGGTGCTGATGTACTGGGCGGTGGAGACCTTGTCGCCGATGATGGGCGTGAGGTCCAGCGAGCGCAGCTTGGCGTTCACCGCGAAGTCGCTGGGGCGGTAGCCCAGGGTGAGGATGCTCTCGTCCGCGCGCAGCGCCAGCTCCGCCAGCGTCACCGCCTGCCGCACCTGACCGAGGAAGGTCCCCGCGGCGGCCGGCGTCGGCTCACCGCCCAGCCGCATCTCGAAGTGATTACCGACCGCGTGCTTCGGCTTGGGCGCGTAGCGCTGGAAGCCATCCACCTCGCCGCTGGGGATGTATCCGCTGGTTCCTGCGACCGCCGGCCCTGACCCAATCGCCATGATGCTCGTCTCCCGAAGAAGTGTGTCGGCTGTGACGGAAATTCTCGTTGCCGGACCGGACCGAGTTGTTGGCGCGATCGGTGAAAGCCCTTTGCAAACCCGTCCGGTTGCGGGCCGGTGCCGCTTCCAACTCTCGAGAGGCGAGAGCTTCAGCGCGCGCAGCGGAAGCCGACGTTGCTGAAGCGCGCGGTGGGCTTCCAGGCGTTGCGGTTGGCGGTGCGGTTGAGGAGCGGGACCGAGTTCCATGCGCCGCCGCGGGCCACCTTCATGAGGCCGGTGGGCGGGCCGGGCGGATCCGCGTCCGGCGCCACCGCGTAGTAGCCGGGGTGGAACCAGTCGCTGCACCACTCCCAGACGCCGCCGCACAGCTCCTGCACTCCGTATGGGGAGGCGCCGAGCGGGTGACTGCCCACCGGCGGGGCGGCGCGGATCACCCCGCCGCGGCAGCTGGCGCGGGAGGGGTCCCATTCGTCCCCCCACGGGTAGACGCGGCCGTCCGTGCCGCGCGCGGCCTTCTCCCACTCGGCCTCGGTGGGCAGCCGCTTGTCCACGAAGCGCGCGTACGCCTCCGCTTCATAGAAGGAGACGCCGCAGACCGGCTGGCGCGCGCCGGTGACGTGGGCCCATTCGCGCTCGCCGTGGAAGCGCGGGCGGGAGAGCCCCTGCGCCTTCGCGAACGCCCAGCCCTCGACGCTCCAGAGCGCCTCGCGGGTGTAGCCGCCTCCTTGAATGAAGGCCTCGAAGTCCCCGAAGGTGACGGGCAGCTCGTCCAGCTCGAAGGCGGCCAGCTGCACCGTCCGCTGTGGCCGCTCCTCCGGCATCCCGAAGCCCTCCGGGGAGCCGCGCAGGAACGGCCCGGCCGGGATGCGGATCATCCGGCCGCTCACGTCACGGCAGGCCCAGCTCGCGGCGGAGCCGGTTGTAGATCTTGAAGTACTCGGTCCGCGGGAAGCCCACGTTGAGGATGTAGAAGTCCTTCTTGGAGAGCCCCACGCAGCCGAAGCAGTAGTTGCAGTCCGAGAGGTTCTGGCTGAGCACCAGGTACGCGCTGCCGGTGCAGTTCTCGCTGCGCACGCAGTACGCGCAGGCGTGGCAGCTCTTGGACTCCACGCAGTGCGAGCAGTTGTTGCACAGCTCGCAGCCGTGGCAGTGCGTGCACTGGTAGCAGCTGTCGCAGCCCTTGCAGAACATGCAGTTGGCGCAGCGCGCGCAGTCGGTGCAGGCGTAGGAGCCGGGGTTGCCCGGATCGCTGACGAAGTTCTTGGCGAGCTTCGCGTAGGTCTCCAGGAACTCGCGCTTCCCCAGCGCGGCAATCTCCGCCCGCTGCTCGTCGCTGGCGAAGGCCTCTCCGGCGGACTTGGACTTGTCTTTGGCCACGGCGTTTTCTAGCGCAGCTTGGAGAGCCCGGCGAGATTCAAACCGAGCGCGATCCGCCGCAGCTCGTGGGTCCCCTCGAACCCGAAGGTGGTCACCGCCACCACGTACCGGTCCCCTACGAGGAGGTTCGCCTCCGCCTTGGAGGCGTCCGGGTCGTACCGCACGAAGCCTTGCGCGTCCGCGAGCAGGATGGGGGCGGTGGGCTCGGCCGGATCCTTCTCCTTCGCGTCCTTCACCGCGGCGCGGATGGCGTGGCCCAGCTTCTCCGACATGGAGGTGTCCACGATCCGCACGGTGGCGCTGCGGCCTTCGCCCTGCGCGAAGACGCGCTCGGCCTCGCTCACCGCCACCTCGCCGTACTTGCCGGTGGAGCCTTCATCCCGGAGCTGCGTGTAGCCGCTGAGCGCGCGGGGGAGGAAGGGGCGCAGCTGCGTGAAGTAGAGGCAGGCGCGGGCCGGCTCGGCGGCGGAGGCGGCGGCCCCGGACGCGGCGGGCGGCGCGGGCGGCGCAGGCGCGGCCGGGCGGGGGCTGCAGGCCACGGCGAGCGTGAGGCCGAGCGTCCGGAGGAGCTGCTGCGGGAAGGCCCTTGCGCGCACACCCGCATGAAAAGGTATGAGGCACCCCCCGCGCAATGGACCTCGCTCGCCTCAACCCGCCGCAGCGCGAAGCCGTGGTCACCACGGAGGGGCCGCTGTTGGTGCTGGCAGGGGCCGGGAGCGGGAAGACGCGGGTGATCACCCACCGCATCGTCCATCTGATGCGGGATCACGGGGTGGGGGCGCGGAACATCCTCGCGGTGACCTTCACCAACAAGGCCGCCGCGGAGATGAAGGAGCGCGTGGTCCACATGGCCGGTAAGGCCGCCCAGGGGCTGCGCATCTGCACCTTCCACGCGTTCGGCGCGGACGTGCTGCGCGAGCACCTGCACCTGCTGGGCTGGCCCAAGAAGTTCGCCATCGCGGACATGGGGGATCAGCTGGCGCTGGTGCGGCGGGGGATGCGCGAGCGCCAGATAGATGACCGCTCGTTCGACGCGCGCAAGGTGCTGGCGCTCATCTCCAAGGCGAAGAACTCGGGTGAGGCGCCAAAGCCCAAGCCTGTCCTGAGCGGAGTCGAAGGGCCGGAGGGGATGGGGGACGACTACGATCTCATCACCTCCGAGGTCTTCCCCATCTACCAGCTGGGGCTCAAGGCGCAGGGGGCGGTGGACTTCGACGACCTGGTCCTGCTCCCCAGCCAGCTCTTCCGCGAGCACCCGGGGGTGCTGGCGAGCTACACCCGCGCGCTCAAGTACCTGCTGGTGGACGAGTTCCAGGACACCAACAAGGGGCAGCTGGAGCTCTTGCTGCTCTTGGCCAGCCTCCGCAAGAACATCTGCGCGGTGGGGGACGACGACCAGTGCATCTACAGCTGGCGCGGGGCCGAGGTCCGCAACATCCTCGACTTCGAGCGCGCCTTCCCCGGCGGCAAGGAGGTCCGGCTCGAGCAGAACTACCGCTCCACCAAGACGATCCTGGACGCGGCCAACGCGGTCATCGCCAAGAACCCGGACCGCAAGGCCAAGCGCATGTGGACCGACGGAGCGGTGGGGGAGAAGATCCGCCTGGTCACCGCGCCCTCTGAGGAGGACGAGGCGCGCTTCGTGGCCCACGAGATCTCCAAGCAGGTGGCCCTGGGGATGCCGCCAGACGAGATCGCCGTGCTCTACCGCACCAACGGCCAGTCCCGGCCGATCGAGGAGGCGCTGCGCGAGCGGACGATCTTCTACGAGCTGATTGGCGGCTCGGAGTTCTTCGACCGGCGCGAGGTCAAGGACGTGATCGCCTACTTCAAGGTGATCGCCAACCCCAAGGACGAGACCTCTCTGCTGAGGATCGTCAACGTGCCCGCCCGCGGGATTGGCGACGTGACGATGGAGCGGCTGGTGGCGCACGCCAAGGTGAAGGGCGGCTCGCTCTGGGAGGCGATGGAGGACGCCGCCGCCGCGGAGAACCTGCCGGACGGCGCGGCAGAGAAGGTGGCCGAGTTCCTGGCGCTCATCGCCCGCTACCGGAAGCTCTTTGGCAAGGGGAACCTGTCGCAGGTGACGCGGCAGCTCCTGGAGGAGGTGGGCTTCAAGGAGTCGGCGCGGATGCAGACCGCCTCGCCCACCGCCGCGGACCGGAAGATCCAGTCCATCGAGCAGGTGCTCACCTCGCTGGACGCGTTCGAGAAGCGGGAAGGGCCCAAGGCCGGGCTGCTGACGTACCTGAACCGGCTCTCGCTGGACACGCGCCAGGAGGAGGAGGAGCTGCCCTCCGGCGGCCGGCGGGTGACCTTGATGACGCTCCACGCGGCCAAGGGGCTCGAGTACCGGCTGGTCTTCCTCATCGGGATGGAGGAGGACCTGATGCCGCACTCGGGGATGCAGGGCGAGCCGCAGAATCTGGAGGAAGAGCGGCGGCTCTGCTACGTGGGGATGACCCGCGCCAAGGAGGTGCTCTACCTGACGCGGGCGGCGGCCCGGGTGAAGCGCGGCAAGGCGGTGGCGCGCACGCCCTCCCGGTTCCTCGAGGACCTTCCGAAGGAGCTGGTGGAGGAGAGAGATCTCACCGCCCCCCCGCCTGGCCCCCCCACGGAGAAGGAGCTGAGCTTCTTCTCCTCACTCAGGGACAAATTGAAGGCCCAGACCCCACCCACAACCCCCGGGAAGGACAAGTCTCCGCCTTGAAGCCCCCCGCCGGCTCAACGTTGAACGGCGGGCGCTTGACTTACATCTCCCATCCCCCTAGATCAGCGCGCTTTCCGCGCCGGCCCCCCGTCTGGGACTCCCAGCGGCCCCATTCGCGGTTGATCACCTCACGGATACACCACCGGAGTTTTCGACAATGTCGCAGAGGACTTACAGCGCGAAGCCGAAGGACGTGAAGCGCGAGTGGCACGTGATCGACGTTTCCGACAAGGTGCTCGGGCGCGCCGCGAGCCAGATCGCCACGCTGCTGAAGGGCAAGCACAAGGCCATCTACACCCCGTCGCTCGACACCGGTGACCACGTCATCGTCATCAACGCCGCCAAGGTGAAGGTGACCGGGACGAAGGAGACCGACAAGCTCTACCACCGCCACCCGCGGGCGGGCTTCCCGGGCGCCCTGAAGACCACCAACCTCGAGAAGCTGCGCGCGCGGCACCCCGAGGACGTCATCCTCAACGCCGTCCGCCGCATGCTGCCCCGCAGCGCGCTGGGCCGTCAGATGATGACCAAGCTCAAGGTCTACGCGGACGACAAGCACCCGCACGTGGCGCAGAAGCCTGCCGCCCGGCAGGTCGAGGCGTAAAGCGGTTCCCCTTTAGAGATTCGACGAAAGAGGCACGAACAAGATGGCTATCGCGAAGGAGAAGGGGTTCTACGCAACCGGGCGCCGCAAGGAGTCCGTGGCGCGCGTGTGGATCAAGCCGGGCAGCGGCGAGATGGTGATCAACGGCCGCCCCATGGATGACTACTTCGGGCGTGAGACCTCGAAGATGGTGATCAACCAGCCGCTCCAGGTGATCGAGCAGCACGGCAAGGTCGACATGACCGTGAACGTGCGCGGCGGTGGTCTCTCCGGTCAGGCCGGCGCCATCCGCCACGGCCTGGCGCGCGCGCTGTGCGCCTTCAACCCGGAGTTCCGCCCGGCCCTGAAGAAGGCCGGCTTCCTCACCCGGGACGCCCGCGCGGTCGAGCGCAAGAAGTACGGCCAGCCGGGCGCCCGCCGCCGCTTCCAGTTCTCGAAGCGCTAGTCGGCAGGCTCGGTTGCATGCGCGGGAGCTCCCTTCGGTGGGGAGCTCCCGTTCGCTTTTGCGGGGCTGGTGTGCCCGGGTGGGACCTGGCCAAAGCGCTCTGGGCGGGTGGTACCATCCGGGCCACCCATGGAACTCAACGAGATCCTGCAGATCGCTCTCCGGGGTAACGCCAGCGACATCCACTTGAAGGCCGGTCTGCCGCCCATGTTCCGGGTGGACGGGACGCTCGTGCCCTTGAAGGACGGCCGCCGGCTGCCGCCCGAAGAGGTGGCCCGGATGGCCTTCGGGATCATGAACGAGTTCCAGAAGGAGAAGTTCAAGACCACCAACGAGGTGGACCTGGCCTACGGCGTCCCCGGCCTGGGCCGCTTCCGCGTCAACGTCTTCCAGCAGCGCGGCACCATCGGCGCGGTCCTGCGCGTCATCCCCTTCAAGGTGATGTCGATCAAGGAGCTGTTGCTCCCGCCCGTGCTGGAGAAGATCGCGGTGGAGGAGCGCGGCCTCATTCTCGTCACCGGGACCACCGGCTCCGGCAAGTCCACCACGCTCGCGGCGATGATCGACCACATCAACGCCAACGAGACCAACCACATCATGACGGTGGAGGACCCGATCGAGTTCCTCATCCGCGACAAGCGCTCGATCATCAACCAGCGCGAGGTGGGCGTGGACACGCTCTCCTTCGGGCAGGCCCTGAAGAGCTCGCTGCGGCAGGACCCGGACGTGATCCTCGTGGGCGAGATGCGGGACTTGGAGACGATCGAAACCGCGCTCACCGCGGCGGAGACCGGCCACCTGGTACTCTCCACGCTCCACACCCTGGACGCCACGGAGACCATCAACCGGATCATCTCCGCGTTCCCGCCCTACCAGCAGAAGCAGGTCCGCCTGCAGCTCTCCTCGGTGCTCAAGGCGGTGATCTCCCAGCGCCTGGTGCCCAAGGCGGACGGGAAGGGGCGCGTGGCGGCGGTGGAGATCATGAAGTGCACCGCCCGCGTGCGCGAGATGATCGAAGACAAGGACCGCACCAAGGAGATCCCGGACGCGATCGCCCAGGGCCACCAGACCTACGGGATGCAGACGTTCGACCAGTCCCTGATGTCCCTGGTCCGGCAGAACTACATCACCTACGAAGAGGCGCACCGCCAGGCCACCAACCCGGACGACTTCGCGCTCCGCTTCTCCGGCATCAGCGCCACCAGCGACTCCAAGTGGGACGACTTCGACGGCAAGCCGGGCGAGAGCAAGCCCATCCCCGGCTCGCAGCAGTTCGCCCAGCGCGGCGCGCCCGCCGCCGCCGCCCCGGCCCCGGCCCCCAACGTCGTCCGCCCGCCTGCCGCGGCGCCGGCCGCCGCGCGCCCCGCCCCCAAGCCCGCGGCCCCCGCCGCGGAGCCCGCGCAGGGGGATGACGACTTCAAGATCGAGCGCTTCTAGCGAAGCCCCGGGCCTCGACTTCGCTCGGCCAAAGCGGAGGACGCTCAGTTCAGCTGCGTGTCCGGCGGGCTCACCCCGCCCTGACAGCGCGCCAGCGCGTCGAACAGGTGCCCCCGGCGCAGGGGCCCGAGCAGCCGCTGCTTCTCCAGGAACTCCACGGCGCGGCGCATGGCCTCGGGCGCCTTGCTCGACTCGCCGCCCAGGCGCCGCGCCGCAACCTCCAGCGCCGCCTCCAGGTGCTCGGGGTTGATCGGCTCGGGGCCTTCCTCCCACGCCGTCTCGATCAGCGCGCGCGCGGTGACCTGGTGCGCGCGCCGCCAGCCGTCGTCCGCGCTGCGGGTGAAGGACTCGAGCAGCGCGTCCACCCGCTCGCGGGTCAGCTTGGCCAGCTCGGGCACTGCCTGGAGGGTCTCGGCGAAGAAGGCGCGGTCGAAGCGCTCGGCCCCCTCGTCGTAGCCAAAGGCCTCCTCCAGGACCACCGCGGCCAGGAAGCGCTCCACCTCCTCGTCGTCCGCGCCTTCGGTCCGCAGCGCCTGCTCGGCCGTGGCGAGCGGCCCTTTGAGCCCTTCGTCCTCGCGCAGGGCCGCCACCGCGGCGTGCGCGGCGAGGTAGAGCAGCGCCTGTTGGGCGGCGTCCCCCGGGTGCTCCTGGCCGCGCGCGGCGAGCACCGCGGCGCGGCGCTCCGGCTCGGCGCGGGCGACCTCGGCGTAGGGGCGCTCCTCCGCCTTGAGGACCTGGCCGCGCTCGTCGCGGTGGAGGGTGTCCGCGGCCACGTCGAGGTTCAGGTAGCGGGCGAGGGTGGGATGCATGCGGGTAGGCACTGTTAGCACATGCTAAAGGGCGCTACTCGCCATGGCCCTGGACGGAAGTGGTGACGATCCGACGTCGGCCACCGCGCACGCGGTGAAGCTGCTCTCCGTCCGCGCGCGCACCCGGCAGGAGCTGGAGCTGGCGCTGCAGCGGCGCGGCTATTCGGACCGGGCGCGCAAGGCGGCGCTCGCGCGGGTGGCGGAGCTGGGCTACCTGGACGACGCGGCGTACGCGCGCTCGCGCGCCAGCGCGCTGCTCTCGGAAGGCAAGTACGCGCCGGGCGGCGTGGTCCGCCGGCTGGTGGCGCGCGGGGTGGGGGAGGCGCAGGCGAGGGCGGCGGTGGCGGAGGCGGCGCGGGAGGCGAAGGCGCCGCGGGAGGTGGCGGTGGAGCTGCTCACCCGCCGGGGCCTCTGGGGCCGAAAGCTCTCCTCGGCGGAGCGGGGCAAGGCGGCGCGCCTGCTGGCGTCCCGGGGCTTCGACGAGCACCTGGTGGAGGGGCTGTTGGGCGAAGGCCTGGACCCAGGCACTCAACAGGACTAAATGCTCCGGGGTTCTCCCTCTGATGGCGGCCATGCAAACCACCCGCAAGTCCTTGATCCCCGTGCTCGGCGCTGCGCTGCTCGCGCTCGCCGGCTGCAAGACGTTCGGTGACGCCCAGGGCGTGGAGCCGGACTACGCCAGCGACGCCGACACCAACCTCAGGCTCGGGCAGGAGGCGCTCGCCTCGCGCAACTTCCTCGAGGCGGAGAAGTACTTCGAATACGTGAAGGCGAAGTACCCGTTCCTCGAGGCCGCCAAGGAGGCGGAGCTGAAGCTGGCGGACACCGACTTCGACCGGGACCGCTTCGTGGAGGCGCGGGATCGCTACCTCAGCTTCATCAAGCTGCACCCCACCCACGCCAGGGTGGACTACGCCGCGTACCGGGCCGCGCTCTCCCACTACAAGGAGATCCCCTCGGACTTCTTCATCCTCCCCTCGTCGCGGGAGAAGGATCAGGGCGAGGTCAAGGGCACGCTCAAGGCGATGCAGGACTTCCTGCGCCAGTACCCCCAGTCGCAGTACGCCGCGGAGGCGCAGAAGTACGCGGACGAGGCGAAGAAGCGGCTGGCGGAGCATGAGCTCTACGTGGCGTCCTTCTACGCGAACCGCGAGAAGTGGCCCGCGGTGATCGGCCGGCTCAACAACGTGGTGAAGAACTACCCCGGCGTCGGCTTCGACGAGGAGGCGCTCTTCGGCATCCACAACGCCTACCTGAAGCTGGAGGACAAGGCGCGCGCGGACGAGACGCTGCGCACCATCATCACCAAGCTGCCGGGGACGGACGCGGCGGCGCGGGCGCAGAAGCTGCTCGGCTCGTAAGGGCGCGGAAGGCGTGAACAGCGAGGCGCGCAAGGCCCTGGCGTTCCTTCTGGCGACGGTGGCGGTGGGCGTCACCCTGACGGCGTGGCTGCGGCCCCTGCTGCACGCTGCCGCGGGGCCGGAGAGCGAGCTGCTGGATCAGCTTCGCCGCGCCGAGCGCGAGGGCTTCACCGCGCCGGTGGGCACAGGCGAGCTGCGCGCGAGCAAGGCGCACTTCGACCGGGTCTCGGTGGCGCCGGAGGGGGAGCTGCGCGCGCTCGCGCACGCCACCCTGGACTTCGACGGGAAGCTGGGCGCCACGGCGGTGAGCTCCCTGGGCGTGGAGCGGATCGCCTTCGAGCACCGCGGGGAGGGTTGGCATCCCACCGCCGGGCTGGCGCCGGTGTTGTGCGCCGTGCTCGAGCGGCTGGAGCTGCGGCGGGAGGCGCTGGAGCGGGCGGACGCGGCGGCCCTGGCGGCGCTCTCCGGGAAGGAGGCGGCGGCGCCAGCGCTGGCGGCCTCCCCGGAGTTCAATGCGCTGCGCGCGCTGCAGCGGCGCGCCTACCAGGTGGACAGCTGGCACATCCGGGTGGAGCGCGAGGGGGCGCAGATCACCGAGCGCTTCCGGCTCACCGGCTCCCTCCCGGACCGCCCGGTGGATCGCCGCGGCGAGCGGAGCCTCACGCTCAACCTCCAGAGCGGGCAATTCTTCTTTTCGGGAGAGCTCATGTAGGCTACGAGCAGCCGAGGCGAGAGGGGTTCACGCGAAATGGACGAGGCGCTCAAGCAGCTGCTGACCCTGGGTCGCGGCTACTTCGAGAAGAAGCAGTACGCGCAGGCGGAGAAGTACCTGTCGCAGATCGTCGAGCAGAGCCAGTCCTTCGCCGACGTCTACAACATGCTCGGGATCGTCTACCACGACCAGGGACAGTTCGCCCGGGCGCAGCGCTCCTTCGAGGCGGCGCTGCGGTTGAACCCCGCGTACACCGAGGCCGCGCTGAACCTGGCGGTCATCTACAACGACATGGGGAAGTACCGGGAGGCCAAGGAGGTCTACCAGGCGGCCCTGCTGCGGCAGCGCAACGCCCCCGGGAAGCTGGACCCGTACGTGAAGGGGAAGATCGCCAACATGTACGCCGATCTCGGGGACGCGTACGTGTCCAGCGGGATGCTCGCCGAGGCGATCGTGGAGTACCGGCGGGCGCTGGGGCTGTGCCCGAGCTTCGTGGACATCCGGCTCCGGCTGGCCAACGCGTGCCGGGACAGCGGGAACCAGGGCGAGGCGGTGGTGGAGTTCGAGGAGATCATCCGCCAGAACCCCAACTTCCTGCAGGCGCGGGTGCATTATGGGGTCGCGCTGTACTCGGCGGGCCGGCTGCCGGAGGCCGTCAAGGCGTGGGAGGAGGTGCTCCTGCGCAGCCCGGGGAACAAGAGCGCCGAGATGTACCTGAGCCTGGTGAAAGACAATGCGAAGCCAGACGCGGGAGCCTGAGTACAATGCCGCCGCCCGTGACGAGGTCGAACGAATCGTGAGCCCCACCGCCGCCACCAACGCCGCCAAGGCCTTCGCGCTTCGCTTCATCTCCGGCAAGTACCAGGGGGGCGAGTTCCCCCTGAAGATGGACAAGCAGGTGGTGATCGGCCGCTCCAGCGAGCTGGACATGGTGCTCGTGGAGGACATGGTCTCGCGCAAGCACGCGAAGATCACCGCCAGCGGCGGGAAGATCACCATCGAGGACCTGGGCTCCACCAACGGCACCTTCGTCAACGGGGAGAAGATCAAGCAGGCGCGGCTCAAGGAGGGGGACCGGATCCTCATCGGCACCTCCATCCTCAAGCTGGTCCACCAGGGCGAGGACGCGCAGGACCTGGACGAGACCGCGGTGAAGCAGAAGCTCGAGGAGGTCGCCGCGGTGCAGGCCGCGCGGCAGACCAAGTCCTCGTCCATGACCGGCAAGATCGAAGAGGTCCCCCTGCCGGATCTGCTCCAGCTCTTCCACACCTCGAAGAAGAACGGCGTGCTGGTGGTCCGCAACGACCGCGAGGCGCGGATCTACCTGCGGCAGGGCAAGGTCTACTACGCGGTCATCGACGACAACCACGAGCTGGGGCCGCAGAAGAGCTTCAACCGGATCATCACCTGGGAGGTGGGCGACTTCGAGCTGCAGCCGCCTGACAACCAGGAGTTCATGGTGGAGCTGGACACCTCCACCGAAGCGCTCCTGATGGACGCCCTGCGCCAGCTGGACGAGCTCAAGCGGATGCAGGCGCAGCTGCCCGGGATGACCGCCGCGCTCACCCTGGCCATGCCGATGACCGCGCCGCTGCGCGAGCTGGCCCCGGAGCTTTTGGACGTGCTCCAGGCGGTGCACAACTACGGCACCCTGGCCGGCGTGCTGGACCACTCCGAGAAGGACGACGTGGCCTGCGCGGAGCTGGTGCTGCAGCTGATGCAGAAGGACTACATCCGCGCGGGCTGACGTCTGACGGCCATGCGGAGCGGGTGGATCTGCGCTAACCAGCGCGCATGGATCCGAAGACGCCGCGCCTCACCCAGCTCTCCCACTGCGCCGGCTGCGCCGCCAAGCTCCGCCCCGCCGCGCTCGCCCAGGTGCTGGGGCGCCTGAAGACCGCGCCGCACCCCGCGGCGCTGGTGGGCTACGCCACCAACGACGACGCCGCGGTCTACCGGGTGGCGCCCGGGATGGCCGTGGTGGGCACGGTGGACTTCTTTCCGCCGGTGGTGGACGACCCCTACCAGTTCGGGCGCATCGCCGCTGCCAACGCGCTCTCGGACATCTACGCGATGGGCGCCCGCCCCCTCTACGCGCTCAACCTGGTGGGTTTTCCCAACGAGCTGCCGCTGGCGATCCTCTCCCGCATCCTCGCGGGCGGGCTCTCCGCGGCGCAGGAGGCGGGCATCCCCATCCTCGGCGGCCACTCCATCCAGGACCCCGAGCCCAAGTACGGAATGGCGGTCACCGGCCTGGTCCACCCCAAGCGCGTCCTCACCAACGCGGGCGCGAAGAGGGGGGACGTGCTGCTGCTCACCAAGCCGCTGGGCGCGGGCATCGCGACCACCGCGCTCAAGCGGGGCCTGGCCTCGAAGGACTTGGAGCGCCGCGTGGTGCGCTGGATGGGCACGCTGAACCGGTACGCGGGCGAGGTCTTCGCCTCGGGCGCCTTCAAGGTGAACGCGCTCACGGACGTCACCGGCTTCGGGCTGCTCGGCCACCTGCTGGAGATGATGACTGCGGCGGGCACTCGCGCCGTGCTGGAGCTCGGCGCGCTGCCGTTCCTGCGCGGGGTGGCGGAGCTTGCCGCGAAGGGCGTGGTTCCCGGCGGCACCCGCAACAACTGGGAGCACGTGAAGAAGCGCGTGGCGCTGCCGGCGCAGCTCACCCAGGAGGCGCGCTACCTGCTCGCGGACGCGCAGACCAATGGCGGCCTCTTGGCCTGCGTGCCCGCGCGCGCGGCGGACCCGGCGCTGGCGGCCCTGAAGAAGGCGGGCGTCTTCGCCCGGCGGATTGGCCGGGTGGAGGGCGGGCGGCCGGGCATCGAGGTGACCGCGGACCCTGCGTGGCTCTCGGCCTGGCCGGCGCTCCCGGGAGACGAGACGGCCCCGCGCAGAGCCCGCGCACCCTAGGCGCGGATGTGCGAGGCCCGCTCGACTTCGCGCCAGGGGAGCGGGCTACGATGGCGCTCGAAACGTGACCTTCGCGCGCTCCCTGCTCCTGTGCGGTTGGCTCTCCGCCGCGGCGTTGGCCGGGCTCTCCACGGCGGCGCTCGCCGCGCCGGGCGCGCCGCGGATCGTGATCGACCCGGGCCACGGCGGCACGCAGGAGGGCGCCGCCGGCGCCACCGGGCTCAAGGAGAAGAACCTCGCGTTGGCCGTGTCGCAGAAGCTCAAGGCGCGCCTCGAGCAGTCGCTCAACGCCAAGGTACTGCTCACCCGCGACCGGGACGTGACGCTGGGGCTGCCGGACAGGGTGGCGCTGGCCAACCGCCACCAGCCGGATCTCTTCATCTCCATCCACGCCAACTCCATGCCCACGCGCCAGTCGCGCGCCACCACCCAGGGGATCGAGACCTTCTTTCTGTCTGCCAGCGCCTCCGAGGAAGGGGTGATGACCACCGTGGACCGCGAGAACGCCGAGGCGCCGGTGCGGATGACGCCCTCGCGCACGGGTGACACGCTGGCCTTCATCCTCGCGGACCTCCAGCGCAGCGAGGCGCACGCGGAGTCGTCCCGGCTCGCGTACTTGATCCAGCAACGGCTGATCGCGCTCACCAAGGCCAACAACCGCGGCGTCTACCAAGCGCCCTTCTTCGTGCTCACGGGCGTGGAGGCGCCGGCGGTGCTGGTGGAGGTGGGCTACATCTCCCATCCGCGCGAGGGGCGGAAGCTCCAGGAGGACAGCTACCAGGACGCGCTCGCCCAGGCGATCTCCGAGGGGGCCAAGACCTTCCTCGCTGAGATGGAGAAGCGGGACGCGCAGGCCGCCCGGGCCGGCGCTCGGCCCTGAGCGCTGCCGCAATTTCATGGGCGGTCTGCTAAGGAGCCACGCCATGCGCTCCTACCAGCGTGGTGCCCTGGACCTCCGCCCCGTGAAGCTGACCCCCAACGTCTCCCGCCACGCCGAGGGCTCGGTGCAGGTGGAGTTCGGAGACACGCGGGTGCTCGTCACCTGCTCCGTGGAAGAGCGCGTCCCCCCGCACCTGATGGGGAAGGGGACCGGCTGGGTGACCGCCGAGTACGGGATGCTCCCGCGCTCCACGCACACCCGCTCCCCGCGCGAGGCGGCCAAGGGGAAGCAGGGCGGGCGCACGCTGGAGATCCAGCGGTTGATCGGCCGCTCCATGCGTGCGGCGATCGATCTCGCCGCGCTCGGGCCCCGCACGCTGACGCTCGATTGTGACGTGCTGCAGGCGGACGGCGGCACCCGCACCGCCTCCATCACCGGCGCCTACGTGGCCCTGTGCCTGGCGGTGCGCAAGCTCAAGGAGAACCGGCTGCTCTCCACCCTGCCGGCGCTCACGCCGGTGGCGGCGGTCTCGGTGGGGATCTTCAAGGGCGAGCTGGTGGTGGACCTGGACTACGTCGAGGACTCCGGGGCAGACGTCGACATGAACATCGTCTGCGCGGGCGCGGGCAAGCTGGTGGAGGTGCAGGGCACCGCCGAGCACGGCGCCTTCGAGCGCAAGCAGCTGGACGCGATGCTCGACGCCGGGCTCGCCGCCTGCGGGAAGCTGATGGAGCTGCAGAAGGGGGTGCTGTGATGGCTGCAGGGCGCCTCTTCTTCGCCACGAGCAACGCCGGGAAGCTCAGCGAGCTCAGGGAGCTGGTGGGCGAAGACCTTCAAGTGCTCGCCTTCGCCGACGTGCCAGGCGCGGAGGTCGTCGAGGATCAACCCACGTTCGAAGGGAACGCCCGCAAAAAGGCGCTCGCGAACATGGAGATGACCTCCATGCCCACGCTCGCGGACGACTCCGGCCTCGAGGTGGATGCGCTGGGCGGCAGGCCGGGCGTCCACTCTGCGCGCTACGCGCCGGGGGATGATCTCGCGCGGATGCAGAAGCTCTTGCAGGAGCTCACCGGCGTGCCGGAGGAGCTGCGGGGTGCGGCCTTCAAGTGCGTGCTCTGCCTGGCGCTGCCCGGCGGGAAGGTGTTGATTGAAGAGGGCGAGTGCCGGGGGCGCATCCTCCACGAGCCGCGGGGCCGCGGCGGCTTCGGCTACGACCCCATCTTCTTCATCCCCGAGCTGGGCAAGACGATGGCGGAGCTCTCCTCGGAGGAGAAGTCGCGGATCTCCCACCGCGGCAATGCCTTCCGCAAGATGCGACCCCACCTCGCGGCCTTGCGCGGCAGCTGAGGATGGTCCAAGAATGCACCGCTTTTTCGGGGCGTAGCGCAGCCTGGTAGCGCACCTGCCTTGGGCGCAGGGGGTCGGAGGTTCAAATCCTCTCGCCCCGACTCGTTGCACCGTCGGAACCGAAAGAGGGGAGCGCCAGGCTCCCCGCACCTCGGGGCGTCAGTTGTACTTGGCGCCCTGGGAGATCCAGTCGAAGAGCGTCTGCTTCTGCTCAGCCGAGAGCGGCGGGTTGCCGCCGTCAAGGGGACGCCCGGAGAGAAGAGTTGCTGCGCCGACTGGAGGAGGCAGCGCTCGGCCCGGAGGACCCACTCTCGCCTGCGGCAGCTGCGCCGGGCGTCGTGGCACTTGGGCCGAGTCCCCTGCTGCTCATCGCTCGCTTCTAGGCGTCCATTGACGCGCCTGGAGCCCCATGGTTGGTTCCTTCGCACGCGCTTGTAGCTCAGCTGGATAGAGCACCGGCCTTCTAAGCCGGGGGTCGTGGGTTCGAGTCCCGCCAGGCGCGCTCTTGGCTGACTGCGCCCCTCGGAAGCTCGGGGGGCTGTGCGATCGTCTTCCCGGGCAGCTCAGCCCCGAGCCCTGCGTGCCTCGGCGCCCTCCGGAAGCCAGTAGCGGCAGATGAGATCGGCCAGCTCGTCTGCGAGCGAATCTTCATTCAGGAGCTCAGGGCGCTCGAGCAGGGCCGCCTGGGTGCACGCGTCCACGGCCCGAACCGTGACGAAGATGGCGACCTCGAAGGACCGCGGCCGCAACGGCTCGCGCCGATTCTCCAGGAACAGCCGCAGCGCTCCGCCGACCCGCTCACGCAGTTGCCGGACCGGCTCCTCGCGCTGGAGGGCTGACGAGGCTCCCTGAAGGGCCCGGTGCAGGGGGATGTTGGCGCGAAACACCTCCACCATCTTTCGCGCGAGCTCGGCGATAAGCCGCGGCAGCGGGGCGCGTCTCGACCGCGCCAGGGTGTCCTCGAAGGTGCGCAGCACCTCCGCGTCGAAGCGCGCCAGCAGCGCCTGAGCGAGGGCCTCCTTGTCCGGGAAGTACTGGTACACGGTTCCGATGCTCACCCCGGCGCGCCGAGCTACCTGGGAGGTCTTCATGCTCTCGAGCGAGGTGGTGAGCAGAAGCTGAGCGGTCGCGCTGAGGATCGCATCGACCGTCGCGCGCGAGCGCTCTTGCCGAGGGTTCCTGCGGAGTTCGGGCTTGTTGCGCGCGGTCATTGAACCTGAGCGGCACGCGAATTCCCGAGGCGAGCCAGGTTGGCTACATATCAGCTGGAAGGAGGCGGGACATGACGACGGTCTCGTTGCAGGCGTGGAAGGTCGAGCAACATGACTTCCGGTCCTGGACGGACAGAAGCACGCAGCTGCGCGCGCTGGTTCGCTACGCGATCCTGGCGCCCTCGGGGCACAACGCCCAGCCGTGGGCCTTTCACGTCGACAGGGACCTGCTCGAGGTGTGGATGGACCGCTCGCGCGCGCTGCCGGTCGTGGATCCCACCGACCGCGAGCTGGTCATCGGCTGCGGCGCTGCCGTCCATAACCTGAGGGTCGCGGCGCTCCACTTCGGGCTGCGACCGACTGTACAAACGCTGCCTGACGCGGGGACGCTGGAGCTGCTCGCGCGGATCACCTTCGAACCGTGCGGGGCCGCGAGCGCCCTCGAGGAGATGCAGTTCCGGGCACTCCCCAACCGGCACACCAACCGTCGCCCGTTCTCTGCGCGGGCGGTGTCTGCGACCCTGGTGGACGCGTGGCAGGCCGCAGCGGCCGCCCATGGCGCCCGGCTCGAGCTCGTCGCCGGAGACCGCCGGGAGGAGGTCGCCGGGCTGATCGCGGAGGGGAACCGCCTCCAGGCCGCAGACCCGCGGTTTCGCGCGGAGCTCTCTTCGTGGCTTCACCCCAACTCCAGCCGAGCCCGGGACGGGATGCCCGGGTACTCGCACAACTTCTCGTGGCCAACCTCGCTCCTCGCGCCGCTGGTGGTGAAGAGCTTCAACTGGGGCCGGACTCAGGCGAAGAAGGACCGCCAGCTTGCGCTCGGGGCACCGGTGCTGGGCGTTTTCTTCACCGCCGCAGATGACCGGCGGGCGTGGCTCGCTGCCGGTGAGGCGCTCCAGGAGGTGCTCCTGTTGGCCACGGCGGAGGGCGTCAGCGCGTCCTTCCTCAATCAGCCCGTCGAGGTCCCGGCCCTGCGCGGACGTCTGGCGGCGGCGCTCGAACGCCCCGACCATCCGCAGCTGCTGGTGCGGATGGGGCATGGGCCGCCCGTCCGGCCCACGCCGCGCCGCGCGTTCGAGGACGTGTGGCGTTGAAAGACGCCTCAGCCGCGGCTGCGCCAGCGGCGCCGTCAGTAGGTCTCGAAGATCTGCTGCACCTTCTTCGGGTCGCGGGTCTTGGTCAGCGCGAGCTGCGCGAGCACGCGGGACTTGGCGGGGTTGAGCTCCCCCGAGGCCACGAAGCCGGCCTTGTCGTCGTTGATCTCGTTGTTGCGCAGCACCAGCCCCGTGGGCAGCCGCGTGCTCCGCACCACGAGCAGGCCGTTCTCCTTCGCCAGCTTCTCCAGCTCGGTGGCCGCCTCCTTGGTCATGTTGCCGTCCCCCACGCCGGCGATCACCACGCCCTTGGCGCCATTCGCCGCCGCGGCGTCAATCAGATCCGGCGACATGTTCGCGTGCGCGTAGATGATGTCGACCCGCGGCAGCTGCGCCAGCTTCTCCACCCCGAAGTCCGAGCGCGTGGTGTGCCGCTTGTCCGTCGGCTCGAACCAGCGGATCTTCCCCGTGTTCACCAGCCCCTGCGGTCCCCGCTCGGGGCTGGCGAAGGTCTCCACGTTGGTGGTGTTCATCTTCTCCACGTTCCGCGCCGCGTGGATCTCGTCGTTGATCACCACCAGCGCCCCGCGGCCCTTCGCCTTCGGATCCACCGCCACCGCCACCGCGTTGTAGAGGTTGCCCGGGCCGTCCGCGCTCACCGCAGTCGCGGGACGCATGGAGCCCACCAGCACCACCGGCTTGTCGCTCTTCGTCACCAGGTTCAGGAAGTACGCCGTCTCCTCCATGGTGTCCGTCCCGTGGGTGATCACCACCGCGTCCACGTCGTCCGACTGGAGGACCTCGTTCACGCGCTTGGCGAGCTTGAGCCAGACGTCGTCGTTCATGTCCTGGCTGCCGATGTTCGCCACCTGCTCGCCCGTCAGCCTGGCCATGTCCTTGAGCGTCGGCACCGCGGCGATCAGGTCCTCCACCTTGAAGGTGCCGGACTTGTAGCCGTAGTCCTTCTGGCTCGCCTGCGCGCCCGCGATGGTGCCGCCCGTGGCCAGGATCCTCACGCGCGGCTTGGCCTGCGCCTGCTTCTCTTGAGTGGCCGCTCCGCTGCTCGGCGCCTGCGCGAGGGCTGCGCCCCCCACCAGCATCAGCGCAGCGCACACCTGTCGACACGTCGTTTGCCAGCTCATCGTTCCCTCTCCTTGCCGCCTCGGCGTACCCGTCTTCGCCTCCACGGCGATCTTCTGGACCTTGGGCATGCGCTGTTGGGCAGGCACGAGGCGGCGCACGGACGGCTCGCCTCGGCGCTCGGGTCGCGCCCACTTCAGGGTTTCCCCTGAGAAGGTCAGTTGATCATGACCTTGATGCGCGCCTGGAAGAAGTGCGTGAGCCCGGTGAGCGAGAAGCGATCGAGCACGCCGAGCCCGTAGTTGAGCTCGAGCTCGACCATGGAGTCGATGTGCCAGTTGAGCTGCGGGGTGAGGCGGAAGAACCGCCCGCCCTGCACGTTGCCGCCGTCGAAGTCGGCGTACGAGGCATGCAGCACGAGCTCCACCGCCCCGGGGCCGCGCTGGAACGCGGAGTCCTCCGGCTGGACGAACCCCAGCTTCCCACCGAGCGCGTAATACGGCCGGACCTCGCCGGTCACCACCCAGGCCACGAACGCCTCGCCGCCGTGGAAGAGCGGGTTGCCCACCTCTGGAGCGCGCACCGCGTTGAGGAAGTACTCGGCGCCGCACAGCCACGGGCCCTTCTGGAAGTACGCCTCGAGCACCACCAGGTGGTTGTCCCGCGCGGGGAAGACGCCCGTGTCGAGGAAGTAGGGCGCGGTGCTGGACTCGGGGCGGGCGCGCAGCTGGGCCTCGCCGTCCGAGTAGTTCGCCCAGTGGTAGCCCACGCCCAGGTGCAGCAGCGCACCGTCGTGCTCGGTGAGCATGGGCAGGACCGCCAGGCGCGCCGCCACGATGTTGTCGTACCAGCCGGTGGCCGGGTTCTTGGGCAGGAAGTTGTGGAAGTAGGCCACGTTCCAGTTCGCGCGCTGGTTGGGGAGCCCACCCAGCCACTTGATCCCGTCATTCATGATCGGAATGGTGGCCTCGTTGATCGGCGCCCGCTCCATCGTCCAGACGGCGTAGCCCACCGTGATCTTGTTGAGCGAGAGCCCCTCCTTCTGGCGCCCCACGAAGACGTTGCCGTAGAGCTCGGGGATCGCGATCTGGATCCCCGTCTCCCGAGGGAACCAGGAGTTGCTCGGGCCGTCGTACATGAGGCCCATCGTGTACGTGACCGAGCGCTCGAGGTTGAAGCGCCCCTTCACCGTGAAGCGGAGGTCTCGAACCTTGACGTCGTGGTTGACGTCCACCTGCTCCACGCTCGCCGCGTTCTGCGCGGACGTCCCCGCGTCGAAGATCGCGTAGATCCCCCAGCGGAACGTGAGCAGCTTCAGGTCGTACTCGCTCCACTTCGGGACGATCTTGCGCTCGGGCGCCTCGCCGAGATCGCTCTCCACCGGCTTCTCCTGGGAGGGCACGTCGCTCGGCGTGCCCGCGTCCTGGCCCTGCGCGCTCGCGCCGCCGGCGGCGCAGAGCAGGGCCGGCAGCGCCCACCAGAGCAGCCGCGCGAGGCGGGCGGCGGCGCCCATCGCTACTTCCGCTTGTACTGGCCGCGATCCAGGTTGGTCAGCCGGACCGGATCCAGCAGCTCGGAGATCTGCTTCTCGGTGAGCAGCTTCCGCTCCCGGATGATCTCCAGGATCCCCTTGCCGGTCTGGTACGCCTCCTGGGCCAGCTCGCTCGCCTTCTCGTAGCCGAGGACCGGGTTGAGCGCGGTGACGATCCCCACGGTCGTCTCCATGTAGTTCTGCAGCGCCTTCTCGTTGATCTTCATCCCCTCCACGCACTTGGTCCGCAGCACGTTCGAGGCGTTGTGGAGCAGGTGCTGGGACTCGATCATCGCCAGCCCCTCGAGCGGCTCGTAGGCGTTGAGCTGCAGCTGACCGGAGTGGGCCGCGAGCGTGACCGCGTAGTCGTTGCCCATCACCCGGAAGGCCACCAGGTTCACCAGCTCGGGGATCACCGGGTTGACCTTGCCCGGCATGATGGAGGAGCCCGGCTGCAGCGCAGGCAGGGTGATCTCCGCCAGGCCGGCGCGCGGTCCGGAGGCGAGCAGGATCAAGTCACCGGAGATCTTCGACAGCTTGATCGCGGTGCTCTTGAGCGCGCTGGAGTAGGCGACGAAGCCCTGCTGGTCCCACGTGGCCGCGAGCATGTCCCGCGCGGGGACGATCGGCTTGCCGGTGAGCGTGGCCAGGTGCTGCGCGCAGCGCTGGGCGTAGCCCTTGGGCGCGTTGAGCCCCGTGCCGATCGCGGTGGCCCCCATGTTCACCGGGTAGAGCTGCTTCTCCGCCTCGCGCAGAAGCTGGACCTCCGAGTCGATGGACGAGGCAAAGGCGTGCAGCTCCTGTCCCACCGTCATCGGCACCGCGTCCTGGAGCTCGGTCCGGCCCATCTTGAGCACCTGGAGGTACTCGTTGCCCTTGGCCCGGAACACGTCTGACAGCGCCGAGAGCTCGCGGACCAGCTTGTCGTTGCGGAGCACCAGGGCGACCTTGATCGCCGTGGGGTACGAGTCGTTCGTCGACTGCGACATGTTGAGGTCGTCGTGCGGGTCGATCAGCTTGTAGTCCCCCTTCTGCTGGCCGCTCAGCTCCAGCGCGATGTTCGCGAGCACCTCGTTCGCGTTCATGTTGGTGGAGGTGCCGGCGCCGCCCTGGAACCAGTCCACGCGGAACTGGTCGTGGTAGCGGCCGTCCAGCACCGCCTTGCAGGCCTTTTCGATCGCCGCGAGCTTCTTCTTGTCCAGAGCGCCCACGTCCGCGTTCGCGCGGGCCGCCGCCAGCTTGACGATCGCCCAGGCCTCCACGAAGCCGGGGTAGTGGTTCATCAGCACGTTGGAGATCTGGAAGTTCTCCAGCGCGCGGGCGGTCTGGACGCCGTAGTACGCGTCCGCGGGGATCGCCTTGGTGCCGAGCAGGTCCTTCTCCGTCCGCGTGGGGCCGGCGGGGCGCGCCGTGGAGCTCGGCGGACCGGCCTGCTGCTGCGCGAGCGCCGGCCCGGCGGCAGCCAGAGCCATCCACGTCAGCCGTGCGGCCAGACTCCTCCGTGCAGCAATGCGGAACAGATGCGCCATGGTGACCCTCCCGAGGGGTGGAGCTCGGTGCGTGGGCCACGATCGTCACGAGGAGCGCGGGCAGGTATGGACCCGTCGCTGGGCCTGAACGTCGGGAAAGGTCGGTCCCCAGGCCCCCGCGGGCCTACTCCCTCGCGCGCTAGAATTTTTCCCGAGCAAAGGAGGCTCGCGTGATCGTCATCTGGAAGGGCTGGGGGATCGGCATCGTCCTGCTGGGCGTGCTCGCCGGCGCGGCGCTCTTCGCCATGCTCGGCGGCGCGCTGGGCTCTTCATACATGGCATCCCATGCGTGGCCGGCGGTGGTCAGCACCATGGGCTCGGGCCTGTGCATGATCTTCCTGGGGCTCACCGAGAAGGGCCGGCAGAGCTCGGTGTACTTCATCCCGGTCGTCGCCTGGGGCGGGCTGGTCCTGGTGCTCGGGCCGCTCATCGCCGGGGCCACGCGCTCCGCCGATCTCCGCGCCGGGGCCAAGGCCGCCGCGGCCGCGCCTGCGCCGCCCGCCGTCACTGTGGCCGGCTCAGCGGCCAAGCCTTCGGAGGTGACGGTCTACGCGTCCGAGGAGCTGTCGGAGTGGGACAAGCGCACCTGGAATTCCTTCTCGCAGGACGGTCACGCCACGCTCGTTCAGAACTCGACCGGCAGCACCTGCCAGGTCGAGTGCAGCGTCAACGACAAGCGGGTCTGGTTCCAGGACGGGTGTCTGGGAGAGGTGAAGGACGTTCGCTTCGTCTCCAACGACTGCGAGCGCGTTGTGGTCATCTTCCCGGTTCCGCTGCGCGGCTCGGGCTGGCAGCGCCAGACGGTGGCCAGCGTCTTTGATCGGTCCAGGAAGGCGTGGGACGTGGCCGCGGGCACGGTGGTGAAAGACTCACGGCGGGCGCTGATCGCCCAGTGCTGGGCCAGTGGCCTGTGTGGAGATGCCTCCGCGCCTGCGCCCCGCTATGCGCCGGACGGGACGGCGGTGGAGTTCACCTCCATCGACGGCGTGCCCAACCGCATCCCGCTCACGCGCCCGCAGGCGCTCGCCGCGAAGAGGGCCCGGAAGGGGCGGTGACGCTCGAGAGGCGCCCCGCCCGCGCGGCAGCAGGCGGGGACGCCGGGACGAAGCCGTTTACGGCCGGACGCACTGCACGCTGGCGCCGTAGTCGCGGCAGAGCCGGTCCTGGGCGCCGCAGTTCACGCTCCGGCGGCCGTAGCGGATGTTCTTGTTGAAGTCGTGGCGGCACTCCGCGTAGCCCATCGAGCCGGAGCACCACGCCACCGGGTGGTAGTCCGCCTTGCAGCTGACGGTCAGGTCCTGCGACGTCGTGCCGAGATCCTCCACCACGTCCTGCTGCTGCTCCTCCTGCGCCACGCCACACGCGATCGCGAACGTCAGGGGGATCAGCACTGCGAAGAGCTTCTTCATCGGGTTCTCCATCGGGTTTCAGGTTCATGATCTCGCCCGCGAAGCGCACCGCTTCGGGGCGAGAGTCATCAGCCCGACAAGCCCGGCAGGCGGGAGGCGCACATCTGCCGCGCACAAACCCTGCTCACATTGAAAGCGCTAGGAGGCGCTCGTCGCGAGCGTGAAGCTGAGATCGATCTGGCTCTGCACGGATCTGACCACGCTATCGGCCTCCAGACGAGGCACGCCGAGCTGGACGGAGACCGTGTCGCGCACCCGCTCGAGGTACGCCGCACGCGCCCCTTCGAGCCACCGCGCCACCGTGGCGCGGTGCCCGCCGTGCGCGCGCGCGAGCGCCTCCAGCGAGAGCCCGTCCAGGTAGTGCTGGCGCAGCAGCAGGCGCTCCCTCGGCGGCAGCGCCGCGAACGCGCTCTGCAGCAGCGGACGCAGCTTCCGGCGCAGCCTCGCCCGCAGCGCCTCCGCGTCCGGGCTGCTCGCGGGCGCCTCGATCCCGCGAAGCAACAGCTCCTCTTCATCCACCTGCACGTGCGCCGCGGGGCCCCGCATCGCGCTCAGCTGCCGCACCGCCACCACGCGCAGGAACCCGGCGAGCGGCCCCCGCCCGCGGTACGCGCGGATGCCGGGCGCTTCGCCCACGAGCAGCTCCTCCATGACCCGGCTGCGCAGCTCCTCCCGGTCCGCCGGCTGGAGCCCGCGGCCGCGGAGTTGGTCCAGCGCGCGCTCCACCGCCGCCGCGAGCTCCTCCGTTGCCGTGGGGACGCGCGCCAGGAAGGCGGCGACGAGCCACACGTCCGCGGTCACCGCGCCCGCGGTGAAGCGCTCGCGGAAGAGCGCCTCGGCGCGCTCGCTGTAGAGCCCCTGCGCTCGCGCGGCGTTCGCCGTCGCCTCCAGCGCTGCCGAATCGCTTTGGGCGCTCATGCGCTCAGCGCCGCTCCCCAAGCGGATCCTGCGTGGGCTCGGACGCTGGCTGCGGCGCTCGGGCGGCGCGGCGCTCGGCGATCGCGGTGGCCGGCTTCGCGACGGTGACCTGGGGCCCGGGGGAAGGGCGCGCCGGCGCGGGCCGGACCTTCGGCGGCGAGGCTTCCACCTTTGCGGCGCCCACCTCGGCAAGCCCGCCCGCGCGCCACCAGGTTGCGCCGAAAGCGAGGGTGGCCAACAGGAGCGCTCCAGCAGCGATCACCCGCCGGTTGCCGCGACGAGGCGGAGCCGGCTCCGCGGCGTCCAGCCATTGGCGCTCGAGCGCCTCCTGCTTCGAAGGGATCTCCGGTTCCATCAGTCAGAACCTCCCCTGGACGCTGACGCTCGCGGCGCCATCGCCCACGCCGACGAGCAGCTTGGGTGCGGCTTGCGGGCGCGACTCGCTGGAGAGCCAGACGACGCCGCCGGTGAGCACCGCCGCGCCCAGCCCCACGGCCGCCCAGGAGAGCGGGTAGAGCTTGCCCATGGTCTCGAACTCCGAGCGCGTCACGCTGGGCGTGAGCGCGTCCGGGCCGCCGGGCTGCTGCCGCATTGCCCGGGCGTTGCCAGAGAAGCAGTAGACGAGCCCGCCTACGCCGGCGGCCACCAGGGTCGCGCCAGAGGCCGTCACCATCAGCGGCAAGGTGCGGTTTGGTTGCTCCGCCTTGACGCTCACCGTGGGCTCCGGGAACGACTCCAGCGCGAGCGGAGGCGAGGCGAGCGAGGACTTGAGGCGTGGGATCTCCACCGGCGTGGAGCTCCCCGGGACGGTGACCAGCAGCTCCGCCTTCCAGTCCTCGTGCATCGGCGCGGTGGCGCGCACCTCGTGCCGGCCGAGGTCCACCGGGAAGGATTGCGCCTGCGCCGCGGGGAGTTGCTGGCCATCCAGCCAGAGCACGAGCCCGGCCACGGGCGCGTCCAGCTGGATCGCGATGTAGCTCAATCGCGGCTTGAGCTCGGCGGCGCGGCGCAGGGCGAAGGTCTCGCGGTTGGCTTCCTTGTTGCGCTGCGCCCACTGCGCGGCCTCGTTGAAGCGGAGCCAGGCGGAGGTGGCGCGGCCCGCCTTGTCGTAGCAGTCCGCCAGGTTCAGCAGCGTGCCCAGCGCCGGCTCGGCCCGGTGGGAAGCTTCGAAGGCGGGGCACGCCGCGGCGTAGTCCTTCTTCGCCATTGCCCGCTTGGCGCTTTGGAAGAGGGCGTCTGCGTCTGCCGCGGGGGCCTGGGCCAGGGTGATCAGGAGGAGCGTGGTGATCATGGCGGCCTCCTAGAGAACGACCTTGTAGAGGCCGAACGGCACCGAGATGTAGAGCGCGCCGTCCGGCATGAGGACCATGGACCGGATCTGCTGGATCTCCGCGGGCAGCGGGATGGTCCGGACCGTGTCGTTGATCAGGTCCACCCGGCGCAGCGCACGCGAATCCCCGAGGATCAGCGTGCCGTCCGGCGCACGCACCATTCCGTAGCTACAGTACACGTCGCTCTGCAGCACGGTGCCGTCTCCCCCGCCGCTTGGCGGAAGCGACAACGTGCGCACCGAGTAGTCCGCCGCCACCTTGCGCAGGGTGCCGCTGTCGCAGAGCACGTAGCCGCCGCTCGGATCTTCGATCACGGCTCCGATCGACGAGAACCGCGCGACCGCAGCCGGCCCATCCACCTTGTCGTAGCTCGAGCCCACCAGCGTGGTGACCAATCCGCTCGGGGTGACCTTGCGCAGCTTGGTGTCCTCCACGACCAGGACGTCGCCGCTCGGGAGCATTCGCAGCGCGTTGATGTACCCCAGGCGGGCCAGGCTTCCCTGTCCATCCGCGCCGCCGGATTCGCCCTTGAGCCCGGCAAGCGTCGTGACGGTGTTTCCCCCCGTCACCACGCGGAGCGTGCTCGAGTCGCTGAGGTACCAGGTGGACGGCGAGGCCGCGACCGTCTCCTCCGGGTTCGCCAGGCGCACCGCCGCTCCGGCCCCATCCGCGAACTGCGGAGGAAGCAGATAGGGCACGCCCAGCAGCGTCGTCACCGCGCCGGACGTGCTCACCTTTCGCAGGACGCCTTGCAGCGGGTCGGTGCAGAGCAGCTCGGTCGCGGAGAGGCGGCTCAGTTGGGGACTGCGGCCGAACCGCGCTGCCAGCCCCTGACCGTCACGCACTCCCTCCTGCGGCGTCATCCCCGCCACCGTGCTCACGGTGCCGTCCGGGGCCACCGCGCGGATGGCGTTGCCATCCGTCACCAGCAACCGGTTGTTCGCGGTGTCGAACGCCAGTCCTTCGATCCGGCTGAAGCTGTTGTCTCCCGGCGGGCCGTCCAGGCTCCGGTAGACGCTCTTCTTCCCGGCGAAGGTGCTCACCGTACCGGATGGGCTGAGCTTGCGAATCACCGTCCCCAGCTGATCCGCGATGTAGAGGTCTCCCGCCGGGCTGAGCGCCAGCGCCTCCGGTGAGTTGAGCAGCGCGGCGCTGGCGGGGCCGTCCAGGTAGCCGCCGGCGTCAGCGCCGGCGACCGTGGTCACCACCCCGGTTGGGGTGACCTTGCGGATCCGGTCGTTGTACTCGTCGGACACGAGCAGGTTCCCCGCCGCGTCGAGCACCACGTCGAAGGGGTTGGAGAACCGGGCGTTGATCCCGGTGCCGTCCGCGTAGCCTTGGGTGTAGCCGGCCAGCGTGCTCACCGCACCGGTGGCGAGCACCACCTTGCGGACGTTGTCGTTGTAGCCATCCACGATGTAGGCCACGCCCGCGTCGCTGACCGCGAGGCCCGTTGGGCTGTAGAACTGCCCGGGGATGCCGTCCTGGTTCCCACCCGTGCTCCCCGCGACGGTGGACACCGTCCCGTCCAGCGCCACCTTCCGCAGCTTCACCTGGGGCCAGGCGAAATCGAGGAACAACAACTCACCCGCAGGTGTGAAGGCGAAGTCTCGCGGCGAGCCCAGGCGGGCCGCGGTGCTCGGGCCGTCGACCACCGCGCCCGCGTCCGGGTTGCCGGCGAGCAGGCTCACCTGGCCCGCGGAGACGCTCCGGATCGCGTGCCAGCGATCGCCCACGGCGATGGTCCCGCTGGCGGAGACGCCCAGCGCGCTCGCCTCGTAGAAGCGCGCCTCCCCGGCCGGGCCGTTCTGGTACCCCGCCGGTGCCGTGTGCCCCGCCATCAGCGTGACGCTCGCCGGCGGCGGAAGCCGGCACTCGCGCCCCTCGCACCCACCGGGGCAGTTGATGTCCACGGTGGGGTAGGTGCACTGGCCGGCGCTGCACACGCCTTTGTGCCCGCGCATGGTGTTGGGGCCGACGCAGGTGGGCAGCGGCGAGTTGGCGCAGACCACCGTGGCGCACGGGTCCGCGTTGCAGGCGCCGCCCGCGCAGCCGAACGCGCAGGCGGTGTCGGTGGGGGTGTAGCCGCACTGGCCGCCGCTGCAGACGCCGGTCGGGGCGTAGGTGACGCGGGTGTTGGCGTCCTTGCACGCCGGCGGTGGCGGCGCGTTGCAGGTCACGCCCGAGCACGGGTCGCTCATGCACGCGCCGTTCGCGCAGCCGAAGGCGCAGGTCGAATCCACGTAGGCGTACTCGCACGCGCCCGTCGCCTGGACGCAGGTTCCGCTGGAGGTATACGTCCGCAGGGTGCTCACCGAGGCGCAGGCGGCCGCGGGCGGCGTGCTGCAAGTCACCCCGGAGCAATTGGCCGGCGCGCACTCGGTGCCGGAGCAGCCCGCGGCGCAGACCGAGTCCCGCGGCGAGTAGCTGCAGCTGCCGGCGGCGCAGGTGCCGGCCGCGTCGTACTTGCGGAGCACGCCCCCGGAGCAGGACTGCGCCGGCGGGGTGGTGCAGGTGATCTGCGCGCAGGGATCGGCCTTGCACGCGCCTGCCGTGCAGCCAAACGGACAGGGGATGGTGGTCGCCGAGTAGCTGCAGCTGCCGGCGGCGCAGGTGCCGAGCGAGCCGTAGGTGCGCAGCGAGCTCGCGTCCGCGCACGCGGCTGCCGGCGCCTTGTCGCAGGTGACGCCCGAGCAGGGATCCGGCTTGCACTCGCCCCCCTCGCAGCCGAACGCGCAGTCCTCCTCCACGTCCGTGAAGGTGCAGCTGTGCGCGGTCGCGCAGGTGGCGGGGACGGAGGTGGCGCGCCGCGAGTTGCTCACGCAGCGTGGCGCGGGCGCAGTGCACACCTCCGTGCATTCCTGACGCTGGCAGTCGAGATCCGCCGGGTCACACCGGAAGCGCTTGCCGTTGGGGTCCCAGTCGAGACAGGCGGTGCAGAAGAGGCTCAGCGCGAGCGCGCCGAGCGTGGGCAGCTTCGAGAGAGGCGACTGCGACATGGGTGTTTCCTCCACCCCGCTCAGTGGGCGGAGGTGAAAACACCGTCGCAAATATTACGGGCGGAGGAGCCGCAGCCCCGGAAGGACGGGCGCTTAACGGCGATCGCGGAGCAGCTCGTCCTCGCTCGGGGCGGGCTGCGGGGCTGGCTGGACGGGTTTGGCGCCGGCGCGGCGGCGGGCCGGACGCTCGGGCCTCGGCGGTGTCAGGCCCGGCTCCGGCGCGGGCGCGGGCTGCAGCACGGGCGGTGGCGCGCCAGCGGGGAGGGGGGGCTCGGTCGGCGCCGGGGTCGCGACGACGGGCGCCGCGACCGGCGGGTGCTGCGGCGTACTCCGTATGGCGATCCAGGCCGCCGCGCAGGCGGCCAGCACCAGCGCCCCTGCGAAGAGCGGGGCGTAGCGCCGTCGCCGCGGCCGTCCGTCCGGTTGGGCCATGGCCTCGTCCAGCGCCACCAGGAGCTCCGGGGCGGCGGCGAAGCGCTTCGCGGCGTCCTTCTCCAGGCAGAGATCGATCAGCTCGCTCAGGGCATTGGGGGCCTCCGGACGCACCTGCGCCAGCGGCCGGTGGGGCTCGGTCTGGATCGCCCGCGCCAGCTCGGTGAGCGAGCCCCGGACGAAAGGGGGCGACCCGGTCAGCGCCTGGTACAGCACGCAGCCGGCGGCCCAGACGTCACAGCGGGCGTCGATGGGCGCACCCGGCAAGAGCTGCTCGGGCGCCATGAACACGGGCGAGCCCACCAGCGCGAGCCCGGTGGTGGCGCCCAGCCCGTGCTCCAGCTCCGGGTTCACCGACTTGGCGATGCCGAAGTCGAGCACCTTCACGCTCACGCGCCCCTCCTCGTTCCGGGCGAGGAAGAGGTTGGCGGGCTTGAAGTCGCGGTGGACGATCCCCGCCTCGTGCGCCTCCGCCAGCGCCTCCAGCGCCTGGCGGAAGAGGCGCAGCGCGTCCTCCAGCGGGAGCGCCCCGCGGGCGAGGGCCGCCTCGAGCGTCTCGCCCTCCAGGTACTCCATCACCATGAAGGGACTGCCGTCCGGGAGGCTGCCGAAGTCGTGCACCCGGCCGATGTGCGGAGAGGAGAGCCGGGCCGCCGCGCGGGCCTCGCGCAGGAAACGCTGGGCCATCTGCGCGTCGCTGCGCAGGGAAGGCAGCATCACCTTCAGCGCGAAGCGGCGCTGCAGCTGGAGGTGCCAGGCCTCGTAGACCGCGCCCATCCCGCCGCGCCCGAGCAGCCGGTCAATCCGGAAGCGCTCGAGCACCACCGCGCCCGGCTCCAGCGGAAGCTCTGCCCGGGGCGCCTCCAGCCCCAGCAACTCGGAGCAGAGCCGGCGGCAGCGCTCGCACCCGTCCAGATGGCCGAGCACCTGGTCCCGTTCGCCCTGCGTCAGCGCGCCGCGCGCGTAGGCGTCCGCGAGCTCGGGGTCGAGGCAGACGCCGCTGGGTGGGGAGAGGGTGTCTTCCACGAACAGCACGGCTTTGTAACCCAGGTGGGCGGGTTTCAAGGCAAAGCCGCGATCAACCCCTGCCAGGCCTGGTGGTACTGCTCCGCCCGCACCTTGAAATAGCTCGTGAACTCCTGCCCCCCGTCGTTCTGGAGGACGTGCACGAAGCCGTCATGCTCGAAGATCACCATCCGCCACGACTGCTCCAGGTCGTGGAAGGGGGCGTCATAGGAGCCTCGCGGGTAGATGCCCTGGCGGAGCGCCGCGTCGTTCTCGACGCGATCCCACCACGGGAACCCCAGGTGCACGCCGGCGGAGTTCGAGCCCATGACGACCTGCAGCCCGAAGCTCTGCGTCTGGACGGTGCGCACCCAGAAGTCCTCCGCGAGCGCGAAGTCGGCCAGGCGCAGGCCTCGCAGGTTGGGCGAGTTGACGGTCAGCACCTGCGCATCCGGCGGAGGGCGGTGCGAGGCGCGCTTCTGCTTCGCCCGCTGTTGCTCCGCCCTGCGCTTCCCCTTGCCCATGGCCGCAACGACTATAGCGGGCCTTACGGCCGTTCCTCGACGAGCACCCCGCGGACGAAGCCCTTCTTGCCGCGAGGCTCCTCGTAGCGCAGCAGGGTCCCGTCGGCGCGGAACCAGTAGTGCGCCTTCCAGAAGAGGGAGCGGAAGCCAGGGAGGGTGAGCAGCACGTGCACGGCCTCCTGGGCTCGGCCGTTCACCGGGGTCTTCTCCACGCCCTCCCGCCTGGCCACCAGCTTCATCGCGCTCGCGGTCTGCCGCCCGTCGTTCGCCTCCGAGGACGCGCTGATCACCCAGAAGGTCCGCTCGGTCTCGCCGGAGCGGACGAAGCCGTCCAGCGCGAAGGGGGACTGGTGCCAGCCCAGCCCCTCCAGCGGCTGCCGCTCGCTCGCGCCGAGCTGGAGCTGCTCGCCGGCGCGCGTGACGGTCAGCGTCTTGCCGCTGCCGCCGCGCGTGAGCACGACCTCGCGCGCGTTGCCCGCGGCGTCCGCGCGGATCTCGTAGCGATCATCCGGGTACTGCACCACGGTGGCGTTCTCCCGCCGGCAGACCTGCGTGTACTGGGTCTTCCCGTCCACCTCCTCCCGGTAGCGCAGCTCCGCGGCTCCGGCGGTGAACGGAAGCAGCGAGCCCAGCATCGCGATCAGGGCGCGCATGGTCAGAACGCCTCCCCGAGGCCGAAGTAGAACTGGAAGTCGTTGCCGTACGCCGCGTCCAGCCGGACGTTGATCGGCAGGTCCTTGATCGGCTGCAGCCGCAGCCCCACGCCCCCTGCCGGCTTGAGCGCGGCCACGGAGAGCGACCCGAAGTCCTTGGCGACGGTGGAGACGGAGCCGAACGCCACGCCGCCCAACCGCCAGAAGAGCCTGGCCCGGTACTCCGCCTGGACCGAGAGCAGCTGGCGTTCCCGGAACCGGCCTTCGTAGTGGCCGCGCGCGGCGTCACCTCCGAGCTTGCCGGTGTCGTAGAAGGGCGGCTCGCCGCGCCGCACCTCCACCAGCCCCTGCACCGCGAGGACGTGGCTGGCCCACGGCAGCGTCCAGTACTGCCGCGTGTCCAGCCGCAGCACGTCGAAGGTGTAGTGCGAGCCGAGCGCCGCGTGCGCCGTCCGGAAGCTGGCCCGCAGCCACGTCCCCTGGGTGGGGTTGAGGGTGTTGTCGCGGGAGTCGTACACCGCGGAGAGCCCGAGCTGAACGGTCCGCCCGCCGCCTCCGCCCGCCACCCCGCCGGACTGAAGCTGTCCCCCCTCGGCCAGCTCCACCATCTGCACGTGCTGCAGCCGGAAGCTCGGGCCCACGTAGAAGTGGGGGAGCAGCCGCCACTTCGGGCTGAATTCGGCCTCCAGGAGCACCGGCGTGTAGGGCTCGCGGTCCGCCTCGCGGGTGTCCGCGCCCATCCCGTAGAAGACGTCCGGGAACCGCGCCGCGCTCAGCGTGGCGGCGAGGTGGAGCCGGTCTTCGAGCAGGTACCAATCCGGCTGGAGGAGCAGGGAGAACTGCTTCTTGATCGTCGCCACGCCGGCGAGCATCAGCTGCGACTCGCGTAGGCCGCTCCCCTCCGCCGGCGTGTGGACGAGGTTCACCACCGCCCCGAGCAGGAAGCTGGTCTCCGGCTGGTAGGCCGGCAGCACGAAGGGGACGACTCCGAGCTTCCCTTCCGCCGAAGGGGTGCCGCCGTCGATGGCGGGCGGGTCATCCGCCAGAGCGGCCTGCGCCAGGCAGCACGCAACGAAGAGCGCGAGCGGCTTCATCGGGACACCTCCGTGTCCAGCCAGTCGAACAGGCGAGCCTGCGCCAGCACCCCCGCGCCGCCCTGGCAGTGGACCTGCGCCGCGGTGCTCGCGTCGAAGTCGATCTTCCACTTGGGGCAGGTGAGCGCGGCGTACAGCCGCTGCGACTCGCCGGGCGTGGCGTCCTCCGCGCTGCCTTCGAGGATCAGCGTCTTGCTGCGGATCTTCGAGACGCCCTCCGAGTTGTCGTAGCGGCGCAACTCGTCCAGCAGCGCGTGCGGCGTCTGCACGCCGTGTTTCCAGCTGACGTCGTCGAAGTACCAGCGCGCGTCCGGCATCATCACCGCCGTCGCGTCGATCGCCCTGTCGAAGGCCGCCGGGCCGCGCGCGTGCAGCGCCATCAAGCCCGGGATGGACTCGAAGTGGCGCAGCATGGACCGGCCCCAGCTCACCACGCCGGGGTCCGCCACCAGCGCGTAGGGCCGTGGATCGTAGGAGGCGGCGCGCGGCGCCAGGTACCCTCCGAAGGAGAGCCCCATGAGGATGATCCGGTCCGCGGCCAGGCGGGGATCCGTCTCCACGTGATCCAGCACTGCGCCCACCGGCACCTCCCAGTCGTGCTGGAAGGGCAGTCCGTGCAGGCGCAGCGAGGCGCCCTGGCCGGGACCGTGGAAGCTCAGCACGTGGTAGCCGCGCTGGAGCGCGCCGTCGATCACCCACATGGTGTCCTCCGGCCAGGCGTGCAGCCCCTGGTGGAGGACCAGCACCGGCGCGCGCTCCACGTTCGGCGCGTAGTGGATCCGCGCATGGAGCGCGCGCCCGCGGTAGGGGATGGCGAGCTCGTGCGAGTCGTAGCCGCGCAGCTTCAGCGCGCGATCATGGAGCGCCAGCCCCGTGCGCGTGGCCAGCGCCATGCGCGGATCCGCGTGGTTGGCGTAGCGCATCAGCCCCGCCCGGTAGTACGCGCCCGCTCGATAGAAGTGCGCCGCGGCGCTGCGCGCGTGGCCCCTGGACGCCGCCTCCTCGCCGTAGCCCTCCACGCGCTTGGCGGTGGCCAGCCACTGCTCGAACCAGGACGTCTCGTCCCCCGCGCGGATCCGCGTGGCGGTGTCGAGCACCTCTCCGATGTCCGTCAGGCCCGCGGACGCCAGCCCGAGCCAGAACAGGAGCTGCGTGTCCATCACCGGCTGGCCGATGAACTTGTACCGGTACCAGACGCGCGCCGCCTCCTGCTGGCCCAGCATGTCGTCGCCGTGGAAGCGCTCGGAGAGCGCCGGCTTCGTCATCGTCCGGGCGGCGGCCCACGCCGCCGCACCCCCCAGCCCCGCGCCCATCAGCAGCGCTCGGCGCCCCAGAAACCATGACTTCTCTTGCCTTTTTGGCTCACTCACCGGTTTAATCCTCCGAATAAATCAGTCGGTTAAATCGGATGATTCGTTGCCGGAGGCAGCTCCCCCATTCACGGGGCCGGCGCGATGGAGCGCGCGGCATGGCGGGAGATCCCCAGGAGAGGATGCTGGAGGCGGCGATCAACCTGCTGGAGCGCCACGGCGTGGACGGCGTGGGGATCCGGGAGATCGCCGCGGAGGCGGGCGTGAACTCCGCCGCCGTCAGTTATTACTTCCGCAGCAAGGAGAACCTGATGAGGCAGGCGCTGGAGCGCACGCTGGATCAGGCCTTCGGGAGGATCCCCGGCGAGCTCGAGGCGCTGGCGAAGACGGGCCTGGGGAAGCGGCAGGCCTTCGAGGCGCTCCTGGCCGGCTACATCGCCAACGCCTCGCGCTACCCGCGCATCAGCTACGCGCACCTGCGTGAGGCGATCACGCTCCAGCGCTACGACACCCCCGGCGCGGCGATGGTGCAGAAGCTGATCTCCGAGCTGGCGCAGTGGCTCAAGCCCGAATACCCCAAGCGCACCGAGGCCGAGCTACGGCTGGGGCTCTCGCAGATCTGGGCCGCGATCATCACCTGGGCCATGGCCCCCGGGCTGTTCGCCGGGGTCGCGCAGGTGGATCTCCAGTCACCCGCGGATTGTCAGCGCTGGTCCGCGCAGATGCTTTGCCTGCTGGACGGCCCGCGCCGCTAGAGGCCCGCCAAAGCGTCTGGAGGAGAACGACGCACCTTCCGGGGCGAGGGGGCCTGCGCGCTAGGATGGCCCTCCCACTTCGAGCACTCGAGGGCCAAACGTGAGCGACGCGCTGAGCAGGGACGAGCTGGCGTTCCTGAAGGACCACGGCTTCAACGAGCGCGAGTTCCTCCAACGGCAGGCCCTCATCCGGTCCGGAGAGCTCACCGACAAGAGCGGCATTTTCAAGGGCGCGCTCGAGCCGCCCACCGCCTCGGACCTGCTCGACCTCCCGGTCCCCGGCTCCCCCGAGGGGCGCGCGCTCGCCGAGCAGGGCGAGGCGCTCCTGCGCGCGGGCAAGGTGGCGCGGCTGGTGCTCGCCGGCGGCAAGGCCACCCGCTTCGGTGGCGGGGTGAAGGGCGCGGTGGACGTCCTCCCGGGGGAGTCCTTCCTCGGGCTGCTGCTGCGGGACGCCCGCGCCGCCGGCGCGCGGTATGGCAAGCCGGTGCCGTTCGTGATCATGAGCTCGGACGGCTCCACCGAGCTCATCCGCGAGCACCTGGAGTCCCGCGGGCTGTGGGGCGAGGACATCCTGGTCTTCGAGCAGGGGCTCTCCGCCCGCCTCACGCCGCAGGGCGAGCTCTACCGCGGCCCGGACGGCAAGCTCTCCTATTACCCCCCTGGCCACGGCGACTTCTTCCGCGCCTTCCGGGAGAGCGGCACGCTCGCCACCCTGCGCGGCCGCGGCGTGGAGCAGCTCTTCTTCTCCAACGTGGACAACCTGGGCGCCTCGCTGGATCCGCGGCTGATCGGCCTGCACGCGCGCCACAAGGTGGACATGACGGTGGAGGTCACCTCGCGCATCGGCAACGACGTGGCCGGCGCGCCGGTGCGCGGCGATGGCCGGGTGCGGCTCCTGGAGGGCTTCCGCTTCCCCAAGGACGCCGAGCCCTCCCGCTATCCCTCCATTTCCATCAACAGCTACTTCTTCACCTTGGGCTCGCGCGCCATGGACGTGCTCGGCGGCGAGGTCCCGCTGGTGGCCTACCTCACCACCAAGAAGGTGGACGGCCGGCCGGTGCTGCAGGCGGAGATGGTGACCGGCGAGGCCACCGAGGCGCTCTATCCCTCCGGGGCGCCGGTGCTGGTGACCCAGTACGTGCGGGTGCCGCGCGCGGGCCCGCCGGGCCGCTTCTACGCCGGGCGCTTCTACCCGGTGAAGGAGCGCGCGCACCTGGAGGACGTGTCCCGGGAGCTCGCGTTCACCCGCCTGCGCGAGGCCTTCGAGGCGCGCTTTGCCGGTCAGCGCGCGCCGCTGTGGATGGCCTCCGCCGGCGGCCGCCTCAACGTGCTCGGCGAGCACACGGACTACGCGCAGGGGCTGGCGCTGCCCGCGGCCATCCAGCGGCGCGTGCGCGGCGCCTTCCAGGCGGCGGAGGGGCGCAAGGTGGAGCTCTGGTCCCAGACGCTCGGCGCGGCGTGCAGCTTCTCGCTGGACGCGCCGCCGCTGCTGGCAGAGGGCGACTGGGGCCGCTACGTGGTTGCCGCCTTCAAGACCTTTGAAGCGCACGCGGCCGGGAGCGGCAAGCGCCTCCCGGGCGTGCGCGCGGTGGTGCAGAGCGATCTGCCGCCAGGCAGCGGGCTGTCCTCCTCCGCGGCGCTCTTGCTGGTGCTGCTCCAGGGCGCGGCGAAGCTCGCCGGCGTCACACTCTCGCCGGTGGAGTTGGCGCAGCTGGCCCAGCGCGCGGAGTGGGAGAGCGGGGTGAAGACGGGGCTGCTGGATCAGCTCGGGATCGCCCTGGCCAAGAAGGGGCAGGTCTCGCTCCTGGACACGCGCTCGCTCACCGCCACGCCCGTTCCCGTGCAGCTCAAAGATCACGCCTGGCTGGTGGCCTTCACCAAGGCCCGCACGCTCGCCGGCTCCGCGTACGCGCAGCGGCGGGAGGAGGTGGAGCGCGCGGCGCAGCTGCTGCGCGAGGCCTCCAAGGACGAGCGGGTGAAGACGCTGCGGGACGTGAGCCCCGCCTTCTTGAAGGCGCACGAGGCGGCGCTCCCGCCGCTGCTCCAGCAGCGCGCCCGCCACGTGGTCTCCGAGAACGCGCGGGTAGGGGAGGCCGCGGCGGCGCTCTCCGGCGGAGACGTGGAGAAGGTGAAGGCGCTGATGGCGCAGACCCACCGCTCGCTGCGCGAGGACTTCCAGGTGAGCAGCCCCGAGCTGGACGCGGTGGTGGACGCGGCGGCCGCCTGGGGAAAGGAGCGCGGCGTCTCCCTGGGCGCCCGGATGATGGGTGGGGGCTTTGGCGGGCCGGTGCTGCTGCTGGTGCCGCAGGAGCAGCTGGAGCCCGCGAAGCGCGCGCTCGCCGAGCGCTACCAGAAGGCCGTAGGTCAGGCGCTGACGTTCTTCGACGTCTCGCTCGAGGATGGGCTCGAAATGCTGGGACCGGTGGAGTTGGTGGAGTAAAGCGTGCGGACGTGAAGACCTTCCTTCTGCTGTTCGCGGCGCTGTGCCTGTGCTCCTGCAAGACGTCTTCGGCCGCGGCCGGCGGAGATCCGCCGGAAGAGGTGATCGAGCAGTACGGGAACGAGCTGGTGAAGGAGGACCTCTCGGTCGGCTCGGGGGACGAGGCGGTCTCCGGCAAGACGGTGGTGGTCCACTACACCGGCTACCTCACGGACGGACGGCGCTTCGACTCCACCGCTGGCAAGGAGCCCTTCGAGTTTCGGCTGGGCGGCGGGCAGGTGATCCGCGGCTGGGATCAGGGCGTGGTGGGCATGAAGGTGGGCGGGAAGCGGAAGCTCACCATCCCGCCGGATCTGGGCTACGGCTCGAAGGACCTGGGTGCCATCCCGCCCAGATCCACGTTGATCTTCGAGATCGAGCTGGTGGCGGTCCGCTAGGAGAAGGCCGCGGCGCTTGAACCGCCGCCGGTTTTTCGGTACTCAGCGCTGCCGCTCGGTTGATGGCGATCATAGCTCAATTGGCAGAGCACCGGACTGTGGCTCCGGGGGTTACCGGTTCAAGCCCGGTTGGTCGCCCTTCCTTCTCTCTTCAAGCGCCCGTAGCTCAGCTGGATAGAGCATCGGACTTCGAATCCGAGGGCCGGGGGTTCGAATCCCTCCGGGCGCGCTGGTCCGTTGACACACCGGAAGCAGTCAGTTAGAAGCCGCGCCTCGCTCGGTGGCTCAGAGCGAGAAAGCAGCGAAATGCCAAGCGGGAGCGTAGCTCAATTGGCAGAGCAATGGACTCTTAATCCATAGGTTGTGGGTTCGATTCCCTCCGCTCTCATGCAGTCCCCTGGGGCCGGTTCGCTTCGCCGCGAACCGGCCCCAGCTGCTTCTGCGGTACAACGTCGGCCACGGGCGTGTGGCGGAATTGGTAGACGCGCCAGACTTAGGATCTGGTACCGCGAGGTGTGAGGGTTCGAGTCCCTCCGCGCCCATGCTTGACCCTCCACGCATGAGGGCCTAAACGCTCCCGCTCTTTTCCGCGCGCCCGCGTACGGGCCCGCACAGCGAGGATTCGGATGAAGGTCCAGGTCGAGGAAATCTCCCCCATCGAGCGCAAGCTCTCCATTGAAGTCGAGAGCGCGAAGGTGGCGGACGAGCTGTCGCGCGCGTACACGGCGCTCTCCCGGCAGGTGAAGGTGGCCGGCTTCCGCCCGGGCAAGGTCCCGCGCCGGATCCTCGAGCAGCGCTTCCGCGAGCAGGTGGAGGGGGACGTGATCCAGCGCGTGGTGGAGCGCGCGTACCTGGACGCCATCCGCGAGCACAAGGTGGAGGCCGTCTCCAACCCCATGGTGACCAACCAGGGGCTCAAGGCGGACCAGCCGTTCAAGTTCGAGGCGCGGGTGGAGGTGAAGCCCAAGCTCGAGCCCAAGGACTACGCCGGGCTGACCCTGAAGAAGGCGAGCGTGCAGGTCGACGACGCCAAGGTCGCCGAGCAGCTGGCGAGCCTGCAGAAGAACATGACCCGCCTGGAGCCAGTGAAGGACCGGGACGTGGTGAAGGCGGGTGACTTCGCGCTGATCGACTTCACCGCCACCGCGGACGGCAAGGACTTCCCTGGCAGCAAGAACGAGAACGTCACCGTGGAGGTGGCGCCGGGCGAGCTGATCAACTCGCAGATCGCCGCGCTCGAGGGCGTGAAGGTGGGCGACACCAAGGAGCTCGACTACGCGTTCCCCGCGGACTACCGGGTGGAGGAGGTCAAGGGGAAGACCGCCCAGTTCAAGATCCACGTGAAGAGCCTCAAGGAGACGATCGTCCCCGAGCTCAACGACGAGCTGGCCAAGGAGGTCCAGGGCGGCAACACCCTGGACGAGCTCAAGGCGAAGATCCGCGCGGACCTGGAGCGCGCCCAGAAGCAGAAGGTGGATCAGGAGCAGCGCGAGGAGCTGATCAAGCAGCTGGTGGCGAAGAACGCGTTCGAGGTCCCCAAGGCGATGGTGGACCGCGCCATCCAGATGATGCTGGAGGGCGCGCTGCGCCAGATGGCCCGCAGCGGGGTGGACGTGCAGCAGCTGGGGCTGGACTTCGACAAGCTGGCTGAAGAGATGCGCCCCCGCGCGCTCTCCGAGGTGCAGGGGACCCTGCTGTTCGAGGCGATCGCCGAGAAGGAGAAGATCGAGGCGAGCGACGCGGACGTGGAGAAGAAGATCGAAGCGCTCGCCGAGGAGCTCGGTCAGCCGGCGCACAAGATCCAGAAGCACTTCAAGAACGCGGACGAGCGCCGCGGGCTCGCGCTGCGCCTGCGCGAAGAAAAGACCGTTGAATTCCTCAAGGCCAGCGCTACGTATTCGGACTAGCCTCCACGAAGGTCTCGAGCCCGGAGCCACGCCATGCCCTTCATGCCCGTCCCGTACGTCATCGAGCAGACCCACCGCGGTGAGCGGTCGTACGACATCTACAGCCGGCTCCTGAAGGACCGGATCATCATGCTGGGCACGGAGATCGACGACGACGTCGCCAACGTGATCGTGGCGCAGCTGCTCTTCCTGGAGTCGGAGGACCCGGACAAGGACATCAACATCTACATCAACTCTCCGGGCGGCTCGGTGACGGCCGGCTTCGCCATCTATGACACCATGCAGTACGTCAAGCCGGCGGTGTCCACCATCTGCTGCGGCCAGGCCGCGTCGATGGGGGCGATGCTGCTGCTGGCCGGGGCCAAGGGGAAGCGGTTCGCGTTGCCCAACTCGCGGATCATGATCCACCAGCCCATGGGCGGCGCCCGCGGGCAGGCGACCGACATCGACATCCAGGCGAAGGAGATCCTTCGCATGAAGGCCCGGCTCAACGAGCTGATCGTCAAGCACACCGGGCAGTCCATCGAGCGCGTGGAGAAGGACACCGAGCGCGACTACTTCATGGGCGCGATCGAGGCCAAGGCCTACGGGATCATCGACGAGGTGGTGGTTCAGAAGAAGCCGGGCCCCAAGCCGGAAGAGAAGAAGGACCGCTGAGCCGTCTTCGAGTCCTCCGGTCAACACCACGAGGGCGCCTTGGGGGCATCGCTCGCCCCTGCTGGCGCCCTTCTGGCGTCCAGGGGACCGACCGTGCGGGTGGGGCATGCCCCCGTACCCCTTCACGCACCGCGGCGGACATAGGCTGGCTGCGGCAAATGTTCCGGCGCGTTAACTCCGGTCATCCGCAAGTGGGCGCTGGAGGCCTCAAGAATGGACGGGTCGGCGGGTCGCTGACTAGATTGGGAGTGCGAGGACCAAATGGCGGGCAAGAACGTTGAGAAGCGCGACAACCAGACCCTGTGCTGCTCGTTCTGCGGGAAATCGCAGAAGGAAGTGAAGAAGCTGATCGCCGGCCCCACCGTCTACATCTGCGACGAGTGCATTGGGCTGTGCAACGACATCATCGCGGAGGAGATCGACCGCGAAGAGACCAAGGACACCAAGCTGCGGATCCCCCGCCCGTCGGAGATCAAGACGATCCTCGACGAGTACGTGATCGGCCAGGAGCGCGCCAAGAAGGTGCTCGCGGTGGCGGTGCACAACCACTACAAGCGCATCGAGTCCAAGGTCGCGATGGACGACGTGGAGCTGCAGAAGTCGAACATCCTGCTCCTCGGCCCCACCGGCAGCGGCAAGACGCTGCTCGCGCAGACGCTGGCCCGCATCCTCAACGTCCCCTTCACCATCGCGGACGCCACCTGCCTCACCGAGGCCGGCTACGTGGGCGAGGATGTCGAGAACATCATCGTCAACCTGCTGCAGGCCGCGGATCACGACATCGAGCGCGCCCAGCGCGGCATCGTCTACATCGACGAGATCGACAAGATCGCCCGCAAGAGCGAGAACCCCTCCATCACCCGGGACGTCTCCGGCGAGGGCGTCCAGCAGGCCCTGCTGAAGATCATCGAAGGGACGATCGCCAACGTGCCGCCCAAGGGTGGCCGCAAGCACCCTCAGCAGGAGTTCCTGCAGGTCGACACCACCAACATCCTCTTCATCTGCGGCGGCGCCTTCGGCGGGCTGGAGCAGATCATCGAGCGACGCTTGGGCGGCCGGAACATCGGGTTCGGCGCGGACATCCAGGGCAAGAAGCAGCGCAGCCTCTCCGAGCTGCTCAAGCACGTGGAGCCGGAGGACCTGCTCAAGTTCGGGATGATCCCCGAGTTCATCGGCCGCTTGCCGATCGTCACCGCGCTCGAGGAGCTGGATGAGTCCGCGCTGATGGACATCCTCTCCCAGCCGAAGAACGCGCTGGTGAAGCAGTACCGCAAGCTGTTCGACCTGGACGGCGTTGCGCTGAAGTTCACGGACGGCGCGCTCAAGGCGATCGCCTCCGAGGCCATCCGCCGCAAGGCGGGCGCCCGCGGCCTGCGCTCCATCCTCGAGTCCGCCATGCTGGACGTGATGTACGAGATCCCTTCGCGCAAGACGGCCCGCGAGGTGGTGATCTCCGAGGAGGTCATCCTCAAGAAGTCCGAGCCGGTGGTCCTCTACGCCAACGAGAAGGACGCGGAGGCGAAGAAGGAGTCCGCTTAGGCCCTCGCCCGCGCCTTCGGCGCGGGCTTCGGCTCCTCAGCCCGGAGCTGCTCCAGCGCCGCGCCGATCGCCTCGGGGGTGCTGCCCGGGACGTAGCGCGCCACGGCCTTGATGGCCGAAGGCAGATCCGCCACCGGATGCAGGGGGGAGCCGGTGATCACGCTGATCCCCTGAAGGATGGTTCGCAGCATGGTGGCCATGGCCCCGCGCGCCTCCAGCACCATCGCGGTGGCCTTGAGCGCCACCTTCACCTTCGGGTCCCGGAGCCCTTCGTTGATGATCGCCCGGACGTCGGTCGGGGCTACCGGCACGTTGGGGCCGATCACCGAGACCGAGCAGATCTGCTCCGGCGAGAAGGCGGCCGCCGTGCGCTGGGCCTCGCAGAGAGCGCGCGCGTGGCTCGCCGTCATCGCCCCGGTGAGGTGCGAGTACAGCAGGTTCTTCCAGAGCACGAGGTGGAACGTCTCGTCTTCGTAGAGCACCTTCGCGCCGCTGACGCTGACCATGGGCTTCTCCTCGACTTGGGAAGACTATTCGCGAGCGGGGCCGCACCGTCAGGCGGAGCCGGCCCGACATCCGCTCCGCCCGAAACGGCCCACCCCGCGGTGAGGGTCCTCTTCGACCCCTGCTGACGGTGCTGACGTTTCCCAGAGGCGGCCGGCGCTGGACTTCGCCGCTGCCGAGCGGGCAGGGTGCCGCCATCGTGCGTCTCCTGTCCGCGGTGCTTTCCCTACTCGCCGGAGCGGCCGGCGCCTCGCCGCCCGAGGTCGCGGCGCGCGCGCACCTGCGAGCGGCGCCTGCGCTGCGCGGCTTCGGCCTGACGCGCACCTCCCGTCCGGACGACTTCGTGGTCCGCTTCACCCCCACGCTCCATGGGCTGCCCGTGCTTGGCCGCAGCGCGGCGGTGCGGGTGGAGGCGTCCGGCGCGGTGTCGGACGCGTGGGTGGATCCGCTGCCCGGTTCGCGCGGCGCGCCCCTCCCCGCGGTGGGGCGCGCGGAGCTGGCCGGGCTCTCCCGCAGGGCGCTGGGGCACGCGCCCGCCGCGAGCGCCCTTGGCTACGCGGTGGTGGAGGGCAAGCTGATGCCCGCCGCCGAGCTCACCGTCTTCACCCCCGCGCCGGAGTGGGTGCTGCTCTACGCCGGGCGTCCCGTCCCGGGCCGGAGAACGGGGGACGTGCTCGCCCGTGGGCCCCTCACGCGCTGGGCGGGCGCGCGGCTGTACGAGCGCTCTCCGGCGGTGGCCTGTCCCGGCGTCCGCTGTCTGGCGCGGGTGGAACCGGACGCGCTCGGCAGGGTCCGGGTGTGGGATCGCTGCGCGCCGCTGGTGGAGACGGCGCTGCCGGAGCCCACCGTGCCCGGCCGGCTCACCAGCGCCAGCACCGCCGCCTACAACTGCCTGGGCCAGGTGGCCCTCAACGAGGCCGCGCCGGAGCGCTGCCCCCAGACCGCGTTCGACGGTGGGGGCGACTTCTCGGTGGCCCCGGATCCAACCCACGCGCGCCAGGACGACGCCTTCTCCGAGGTGATGGCCTACCGCTTCTTCCACCAGACGGAGCAGTTCCTGAAGGCGCTGGATCCGTCCTACCCGGGCATTGGCTTCACGGCGATCTTCACCAACCTGCGCGGCCGGGACGGGGCGGGAGCGCTCACCGCGGCCCCGTACTCGCAGTTCCGCCCGTCCTGCTCGAGCAGCTACCCCCAGCGCTGCGTGGTGATGGGGCAGGGGACGGACATCGACGGCGCCTACGACGGCGAGCGGGTGATGCACGAGGTCTGGCACGCGGCGTCCTGGACGAGCGCCCGGTTCGGGCTCGCCACGCAGGGGGCCACCGGCGCGGTGGATGACCCTTCGGCGCTGGACGAGGGGCTCGGGGACTACTTCGCGGTGGCGCAGAGCGGAGATCCCACCCACGCCGAGTACTCCGCCGGCGAGCAGCAGACGGCCACCACCGCGAGCGGGCAGACCGTGCAGTACTTCCTCACCCAGAGCGGCTTCTACCGGGACGCCAGGCTCTTCAAGACGTGCGAGGGGGACGGCCGCCGCGGCTCGATCTGGCGGGGCGCGCGCGCCAACGCCGGGCTGGACGGCGAGCCCCACCGGGATGGGGAGATCGTCCTCGACTTCCTCTGGGCGCTCCGGGAGGGGCTGGCGGGCGTGGACCCGCGCCAGGTGCAGCCCGGGCAGCTGGCGCCCACGTGCGGCCCTGCCGCGTGTGACGCGGCCTCGGTGGCGGCCTTCCGCACCCTGCGCGTGACCGGCACCACCCCCACCTTCACCACCTTCACCGCGGCGGTGGCGGCGCGCGTCCGCGCCCTCTACGGAGCGGCGGCGGGGGACTTCGCGGACTGCCTGGTGGAGCGCCACGGGCTGGCCGCCTGTGAGGGGCGCGCCGTCCCCCTGTTCCGCGGCGAGGAGAAGTCCGGCCAGCTGGTGACCGCGCGCGTGCTCTCCGGCGTGGCGGGGCGGCCGGCGCAGCCGGTGGCGCAGCTGCAAGTGCCCAGCGAGCCGGGCGCGACGGCGCTGGAGCTGGAGGCGTGCGCGGAGCAGGGGCAGGGGACGCTCTACCTGCGGGCCGGGGCCCCGGTGTCCGTCCAGGCGGGGCGCCCCGCCGCCTACGACTGGGCCGTGCCGGTGGCCGCGCGGCCGAGGCTGTGCAACCGCCTGGCGCCTGGCGGCTCGCGCCGCCTGCGCACCTTCGTCACCCTGGACGCGGCGGGCTGCCGCTACTCCGGCTACGACACGTCCGACCCCGCGAACGACGGCAACCCGCCGCTGGTGCCGCCCACGCCCTGCGCTGCCGCACCCGGGGGCGGCAGCGCGCACGCGGGCCAGGACTGGTACCTCTTCCACGCCAGCGCGCTCGACTCGCCTGAGGTGCCCACCTACGTCACCCGCGCGGGGACGGGCGCGAAGCTGCGGCCGGCCGTGGCCCCCAGGAGCTGCGCGGGGCTCGTTCCCGCCGCGGGCCGCTGCGCCCCGCTCTGTGACGGAAAGGCCTGCGGTCAGCCGGACGACTGCGGCGGCAGCTGCGCGCCCGGCAGCGGCTGCTGGTCCACGCTCGCGGACGGCGGGCGCTGCGAGCCGCTCTGCGATGGGCTGGCCTGCGGCGCGCCGGACGAGTGCGGCGGCACGTGCGCGCCGGGCTCCGGCTGCGCGGCGGTGCTCCCCGCAGCGGCGTGCGCCGCGGCGCCGCAGGTGGACGCGGGCGGGCCGGACGCGGGCACGCCGCTGGAAGATGCCGGCGGACCGCAGGGCACGGACGCGGGCGCTCCGGACGCGGGCGCTCCGGAGCCCGGCGCTCCCGGCGAGGCGCCGCGCGGCTGCGGCTGCGCGCAGGCGCCCGGGGTGGGGCTGCTCGCGCTGGTGGTGTGGGGGCTGCGCCGCGGTCGCCGCGGTGCGCCGAAGTCCTCCGGGTGAATGGGCGAGTCTTGCTGGGACTTGTCGCGGCCGGAGGTGTATAGGCGCGGCATGAAGAACCACGCCTGCGCTGTCGTTTTCCTCACACTCGCCGCCGCCTGCACCTCCGGGAAGGAGAGCGCGCGCGAGGACGTCCCCGAGACCCAGAGCGCGGCCGCCGCGGCTCCGGCCCCGGCCCCGGCCCCGGCCATGGAAGCGGCCAAGCGCGACGCGCGCATGGCCGCGGGCCTTCCACCCTTCGAGCAAGGAAACCGCGCGATGAAGTACCCGGCCACGCCCAAGGACGAGATCGTGGAGACGCTGCACGGGACGCAGGTGGCGGACCCGTACCGGTGGCTCGAGGACGAGAAGGCGCCCCGCGTCCAGGAGTGGATGAAGGCGCAGGACGCGCTGGCGCGGCAGGAGCTGGGCAAGCTGCCGATGCGCGAGAAGCTCGCGGCGCGGCTCAAGGAGCTGCTCTACCAGGACGTGGTGGGCGTGCCCGTCACGCGCGGCGGGCGGCTCTTCTACGTGCGCAACCACGCGGACAAGGAGAAGGGGATCCTCTACTGGCGGGACGGTGAGCAGGGGAAGGAGAAGGTCCTGCTCGATCCCAACCAGTGGACGAAGGACGGGACGGTCTCGCTGGGCGTCTTCGAGCCGTCCTGGGACGGCAAGAAGGTGGCGTTCACCCGCAAGCCGAACTCGGCGGACGAGGCCACCCTGCACGTGGTGGACGTGGACTCCGGCAAGGAGAGCGAGGTGGACGTGATCCCGGGCGCCAAGTACGCGGACGTCGCCTGGACGCCGGACAGCGCCGCCTTCCACTACGAGTGGCTGCCCGAGGACCCGAAGATCCCCGTGGCGGACCGGCCCGGCTACACCGAGCTGCGGCTGCACAAGCTGGGGACCGAGCCGCGCAAGGACGTGCGGGTCCACCCGCGCACCGGAGACCCGAGCACCTTCCTCTCCGGGGATCTCTCCCGGGACGGGAAGTACTTCTTCGCCTACGTGCAGCGCGGCTGGCTGGAGAACGACGTCTACCTGAAGCGCCCCGGCAAGGACCGCGAGTTCAAGCTGCTGGTGAAGGGCAAGAAGGCCAAGTACTCGGTCCACGCCTGGAAGGACCAGCTGTACATCCTCACCGACGAGGGCGCCCCCCGGCAGCGGATCTTCAAGGCCTCAGGCGCGGACCCGGTCCGCGCGAAGTGGAAGGAGCTCATCCCCGAGGACAAGGAGGCGGCGATCGAGTCCTGGTCGCTGGTGGGTGGGCACCTGGCAGTGGCGTACCTGCGCAACGCGGTGAGCGAGCTGCGGTACTTCACGCTGGAGGGCAAGCCGGCGGGCGTGGTCCCCTTGCCGGGACTGGGCAGCGTGACGGTCCCCTGGGGTCTGGAGGACTCGCCCACCGCCTACTTCGCGTTCAGCTCCTTCGTCTTCCCCAAGGAGGTCTACCGGACCACCGTCCCGGCCGGGAAGCCGCAGGTCTGGGGGAAGCTGACGCTGCCGCTGGATCCCTCGCGCTTCGTGGTGGACCAGGTCTTCTACCCCTCCAAGGACGGGACCCGCGTGTCCATGTTCGTGGTGCACCGGAAGGACCTCGTGAAGGACGGCAGCGCGCCGACCATCCTCTACGGGTACGGCGGGTTCGACGTGAGCATGACTTCGGCGTTCAAGGCCTCCATCTACCCCTGGCTCGAGGCGGGGGGCGTGTGGGCCACGCCCAACCTGCGCGGCGGCGGCGAGTACGGCGCGCAGTGGCACGAGGCCGGGATGCGCGAGCGCAAGCAGAACGTGTTCGACGACTTCCTGGCGGCGGCGGAGTACCTGACGAAGGAGAAGTACACGCAGCCGAAGAAGCTGGGGATCTACGGCGGCAGCAACGGGGGCCTGCTGGTGGGGGCGGCCATGGTGCAGCGGCCCGAGCTCTTCGGGGCGGTGGTGTGCGCGGTCCCCCTCCTCGACATGGTGCGCTACCACAAGTTCGGCAGTGGAATGACCTGGGTCCCGGAGTACGGGAACGCGGACGTGGCCGGGGACTTCCGCTTCCTGCACGCCTACTCGCCCTACCACCATGTAGCGGCTGGGACGGCGTACCCGCCCATGCTGATGATGTCCGCGGACCACGATGACCGGGTGGATCCGCTCCACGCGCGGAAGTTCGTGGCCGCCGTACAGGCCGCCAGCGCCGGGGGGGCCGCGCTGCTGCGGATTGAAGCCAACTCGGGCCATGGCGGAGCGGACATGGTGAAGCAGTCGATCGAGCAGAACGCCGACCTGTACGCCTTCTTCTCCCAGACGCTCGGGTTGAACGAGCCGCGCGGGGGAGGTGCGGCGCAAGGGTCCCGGTGACCCGGGATGGTGCGCTCGCCTCGTCGCTCCCTTGCGACTTCCGGACAGCGCGCGCACCTCTATGGGAACGCCCGCTCTCAGGGGGCGTGTTATAAGTTTCGTCGTTTGACGAAGCCTTCCAAGCGCGGGTGAAACGTATGTTCTTTGGACGCGAGGAGAAGAAGGACGACCGGAAGCGGGGGGAGACGGTTCCCCTGCTCCCCTTGCGCGACATCATCGTCTTCCCACACATGGTGGTCCCGCTCTTCGTGGGCCGGGAGAAGTCCATTGCCGCCCTGAAGGACGCGATGGCGCACAAGGGGCCGGACGACAAAGCGGTCATCCTCCTGGCTGCTCAGAAGAAGGCCAAGACGAACGACCCCACGCCCGAGGACATCTTCCACTTCGGGACGTTGGGCCACGTCATCCAGCTGCTGCCGCTTCCGGACGGCACGGTGAAGGTGCTGGTGGAGGGGGTGAAGCGGGCGCGGGTGAAGCGCTTCGTCCCCAACGACCCCTTCTTCCTCGTTGAGGCCGAGGAGGTCCCCGAGGCCAACGAGAAGAGCGTGGAGCTGGAGGCGCTGGTGCGCTCCGTCCACTCGGTCTTCGAAGCCTTCGTGAAGCTGAACAAGCGGATCGCCCCCGAGATGCTGATGCAGGTGGCGACGATCGATGACCCGGCGCGGCTGGCGGACACGATCGTGGCGCAGCTGTCGCTCAAGCTGAACGACAAGCAGGCGCTGTTGGAGACGGAGTCGGCGGCGAAGCGGCTCGAGAAGCTCTACGAGCTGATGCAGGGCGAGATCGAGATCCTCCAGGTGGAGAAGAAGATCCGCACCCGCGTCAAGAAGCAGATGGAGAAGACCCAGAAGGAGTACTACCTGAATGAGCAGATGCAGGCCATTCAGAAGGAGCTGGGTGAGCGGGACGAGTTCAAGAACGAGATCCAGGAGATCGAGGAGAAGCTGAAGTCGAAGCGGATGAGCAAGGAGGCCACGCTCAAGGTCAAGAAGGAGCTGAAGAAGCTCCGGATGATGAGCCCGATGAGCGCCGAGGCCACGGTCGTCCGCAACTACATCGACTGGATCATCTCGCTGCCCTGGTACGAGGAGACCAAGGACCGCCTGGACGTGATCGAGGCGGAGAAGGTCCTCAACGAGGACCACTTCGGCCTGAAGAAGGCCAAGGAGCGGATCCTCGAGTACCTCGCCGTGCAGGCGCTGGTGCAGAAGCTCAAGGGCCCCATCCTCTGCTTCGTGGGTCCGCCGGGCGTGGGCAAGACGTCCCTGGCCAAGTCGATCGCGCGGGCCACCGGGCGCAAGTTCGTGCGGCTGTCCCTGGGCGGCGTGCGGGACGAGGCGGAGATCCGCGGCCACCGCCGGACGTACATCGGCGCCATGCCGGGCAAGCTGATCCAGTCGCTGAAGAAGGCGGGCTCCAACAACCCCGTCTTCCTGCTCGACGAGATCGACAAGATGTCCACCGACTTCCGCGGCGACCCGTCCTCGGCGCTGCTGGAGGTGCTGGATCCGGAGCAGAACCACAACTTCAACGACCACTACCTCGACCTCGACTACGACCTGTCGAAGGTGATGTTCATCTGCACCGCGAACACGATGCACAACATCCCCGGTCCGCTGCAGGACCGCATGGAGGTCATCCGGATCGCCGGCTATACGGAGATGGAGAAGATGTCCATCGCCAAGCGCTACCTGATCCCCAAGGAGAAGGAGGCGAACGGCCTGTCGGACGTGAGCATCGAGTTCACGGATCTGGCGATCAAGACGATCACCCACCGGTACACGCGCGAGTCGGGCGTGCGCTCGCTGGAGCGCGAGATCGCCTCGGTGTTCCGGAAGGTGGCGCGGGACGTCCTCAAGAACGGCAAGAAGGACGTCGTCCACCTCGATAAGAAGATCGTCATGAAGTACCTGGGCGTCCCGAAGTACCGCTTCGGGATGGCCGAGCGCGAGGACCAGGTGGGGATCGTCACCGGCCTGGCGTGGACGGAGCTGGGCGGCGAGCTGCTCACCACCGAGGCCACGGTGATGCCCGGCAAGGGCAAGCTGATCATCACCGGCAAGCTCGGTGAGGTGATGCAGGAGTCCGCGCAGGCGGCGATGAGCTACGTGCGCTCGCGCGCGGAGCGCTTCGGGATCGACAAGAAGTTCGCCGAAAACTACGACATCCACGTCCACCTGCCGGAGGGCGCCATCCCCAAGGACGGCCCGTCAGCGGGCGTGACCATGGCCACCGCGCTCGTCTCCGCGCTCACCCGCATCCCCGTCCGCAAGGACGTGGCGATGACCGGAGAGATCACCCTGCGCGGCCGCGTGCTGCCGATCGGCGGGCTCAAGGAGAAGGCGCTGGCCGCGCACCGGGCGGGGATCAAGACGGTCCTCATCCCGAAGGAGAACAAGAAGGACCTCAAGGAGATCCCCAAGAAGATCCGCAAGAACATGCGGATCGTCCAGGTGGAGTTCGTGGACGACGTGCTCCGCGAGGCGCTCGTGCTGGAGAAGCCGGACGAGTTCCTCAAGAAGCCGGTGGCGGACAAGGTTCCGGACGCGGTTCCCCCGGTCCAGGTCTCCTAGGCTCCCTCCTCTCCAGTTCACACCTTCGAGGCCGCCGCGGAGCAACCCGCGGCGGCCTTCGTCGTCTCGCCAGCTAGGGCAGCGTCCACGCCAGGCTCACGCCGGCGCCTTCCGGGCCGAGCCAAGCGCTCGCGCGAGCGCCTTCCGGTCGCGGGGCGAACGCCAGGAGCGCGCCGGAGGCGAGCACGCCCGCGGCGCCCAGGCCCACGCCGGCGACGCCGAGCGCGCGGACGGGGCCAGGCTCTGGATCTCTGGAGGTGAACAGCGCCACCGCGCCCGCCGCGGCGAGCGCCAGCCCGGCGGCGCCCGGCGCCCAGTACCAGCCCGGAACGGAGGGGCGCGCCGCGGCGGTGGGGTGCTGGAGCGCGGGCGGTGGGGAGGGCGCGGCGCGCGGCGCGAGCTCCTGGCGCGGCGGCGGCGCGCCGGTGCCCGCCCGCGCGGGAAAGAGCTTCCCGGAGAGCTGCACCATCAACGCGTCCGCCGCGCGGGTGGCGGCGTCCGCCAGCAGCTCGGGCTGCTCCACCTCCGCCACGAAGCGGGCGAGCCGCTCCGCGGTGCCGGCGCGCAGCACCTCCAGGCGCACCTCGCACCCATTGGGCAGCTGCACCAGCGTCCCGGAGGCGATCGCCTCGGCGCCGAGCGCCGCGGCGCGCTCCATCAGGCAGCCGGCCCCGGGCGGCGCGCACGGCGCCGCGCGGGTGGTGGGGAGCCCGCGCTCCTCCAGCGCCGAGGAGAGGCTCTGCTCGAAGGCGCGCACTCGCGCCTCGGGGACGCCGCCCTCGCCGCCGCCGAGCGGGTGCAGGGCGAGCCGGGCGGGGGAGGCCGCCAGCGCGAGCCCTGCGACCACGGCCAACGGCGTCATGCGGCGGACAGTAGCCCTGGTTTGCCCCTCGAAGCGGGGCGGCGTTAGCCTCCTTCCCCATGAAGACGTTCGCGCTCGTGTGTCTGGGTGGGATGGTTGCCTCCACCGCCTTCGCTGGCTCGCCGGTGCCCCCGGCGTACCGCCAGAACCTGTCCACGCCGGTCTCCGCGCAGCTGTGCCGCGCGGCGCGGGCGCTGGTGGGGGCGGCCTCGGTGGGCGAGGACGGGCCCACCTGGACCTGGCAGAAGGGGGACGCGCTGCAGGCGCCGAACGCCGCCGGGGTGGTGGCGGTGGCGCTCTCGCGGGTGGGCGGCGAGTGCGAGGTGAAGGGCGCGCTGGAGGGGTACGCGCGCGCCCGGGTGGCGGCGCACGAGGGGCAGAAGTTCCTCTACGATCCGGAGATTGAAGCGCTGGCGCTGGCCTCGCAGGTCCTCTCGGCGCCGCGCTACCGAGAGGCCGCGCTGGCCGCGTTCCTCGCCCGTTACGAGGGCGCGAGTGGCAAGGAGATCGTGGAGCGCTGGCTGTGGACGCGCTCGGACAAGCACCTGGTGGGCTACGACGCGGCGCTGGCGATCCGCGCCGGCCTGGCGGTGGGAGAGACCGCGAAGGCGCGGGAGATCGCCGACGCGGCGGCGGCGCTGGCCCCCCGCTGGTCGGAAGGGGCGGACCCCAACGGCTTCCTCACCACCTCGCGCGGCGCGCTGCTGGAGGCGCTGGCCGCGGTGGACGCGCGGCGGTACGCGCGCGCGGGCGCGGACCTGATGCACCACCTGGTGCTCACCCAGGGGCGAGGCGGCAGCTGGAGCGCGCGGAACACCCAGGCCACCGCCTACGCGGTGCGCGGGTTGGCCGCCTGGCAGGACGAGGCGGGCGCCGCGGCCGCCGAGCGCGGGCGCCGCTGGCTGCGGCTGACGCAGCTGCAGAGCGGCGGCTGGGCCACGTTCAACGACCTGATGCCCGAGCCCTTCGTGGGCGGGGTGGTCCACGAAGTCACCGCGGAAGTGATGCTGGCGCTCGCGCAGCGCTGAGGGCGCCTGGTCAGCCTCTTGCGTGGCGAAAGGTGCCATGGAACGGCTCGCCTCGACGTCCGCACAGTCCCACAGCTCGCCGGCGTGTCCTGGCTGCCGCGCTGAGTCCGCGGGCCCGCGCTGCGAGGCGTGCGGCGTGGCGCTGTCGCCCGGCGGCCTGAAGACCCTCCAGGTCCTCTCGCAGAAGGCGTACGGGCGCGTCTACCTGGCGCAGGACGCGGACGGCGCGCGCTATGCGCTCAAGGAGCTCCTCTTCGGGCTCGTGCCCACCGCGCAGGAGCTGGACGCCTTCGAGCGCGAGGGCGCCATGCTCGCCGCGCTCGAGCACCCGCAGATCCCCCGCTTCATCCGCAGCTTCCGGGAGGGCAGCGGGGCGCAGACGCGGCTCTACCTCGCCCAGCGCTTCGTGGACGGGCAGACCCTGCAGGCGCGGCTCGCGGAGGGGCCGGTGGCGGAGGAAGAGGCGTGGAGCGTGGCGGAGCAGGTGCTCGGCGTCCTCGCCTTCCTGCACGAGCGGCCCAGCCCGGTCATCCACCGGGACGTGAAGCCGGCGAACCTGGTGCTCGGCGCCGGCGGGCAAGTGACGCTGGTGGATTTCGGCGCGGCGCGCGCGCTGGCGCGGGAGCAGACGCACGGCGCCACGCTGGTGGGGACCTTCGGCTACATGCCGCCGGAGCAGCTGGGCGGGACGGTGGACGCGCGCGCGGATCTCTACGGGCTGGGCGCCACGCTGGTGCACGCGCTCACCGGGCGCCCACCGTCCGAGCTGATGGCGGACGGGCTGCTCCTGGACTTCGAGCCGCACGTGCGCTGCTCGCGGCCGATGCGGGCGCTCTTGCGCAAGCTCCTGGCGCCGCGGCGCGAGGACCGGGCGCGCTCCGCCCGCGAGGCGCTGGCGCTGGCGAACCGCCGGCACGCAGGCGCCCGCCAGCGAAGCCCGCTGCGGCCGCGCACCCTGGCGGCGCTCGCGGCGGGGCTCTCGGTCCTGTTCGCGGTGGGGGCCACCGTGGCGTGGCTGGTCGCGGCGCCCACGCCGCCGCCGGAGCCGTTGCCCGTGATCGAGAACCCCACGCCCGTGGTGAGGGTGCCGCTGCAGCAGGACCCCGGCCGTCCGGTGGTCCCGCCGCGCCGGCACGATCACTTCCACTCGCCGTGGCCCGCGGAGCCGCAGGCCCCGGCGCGCTAAGACGCGCTCGCATGCGGTGAGGTCGGTTGTGACCTCGCGGGGTGTACCGTTTGGGACACCCTGGGGCCGGAGCTCGCGAGAAGGGTGGGTGGGCGGGAACTTCGCCCTCACTTCGTGGGATAAATCCGAGGTCCTCCCACTTCCCGGAGCTCCCCAATGCGCGTCCGTCTCTCGCTGCTCTCACTCTCCCTCTTTGCCCTCAGCTGCGCCGATCTCGACGCGACTCCCGAAGAGGAGCTCGGGGACTCGGTGCTGGAGATCAAGGACCCCACGAAGAAGGATCGCTGCAACACGAAGATCCTCTCGGCGCAGGAGCAGGACGAGGTGGAGCTGCGGATCGCGGATCACGTGGCGAGGGCGGGCAAGCCGGGCGGGGGCGGGGGCACCGTGGTGACGGGCGGCGTGATCGACGTCTACGTGCACGTGATCAACAAGGGCAGCGGCGCGGCGAACGGGGACGTCTCGAGCGCGATGATCAACGACCAGCTGCAGGTGTTGAACGAGGCCTACGCCGCGACCGGCTGGTCCTTCCGGCTGGCAGGCCTGGACCGCACCACCAACGCCACCTGGTACACCATGACCCCGGGCTCCGCGGCGGAGCGGGAGGCCAAGACGGCGCTGCGCAAGGGCACCGCGGATGACCTGAACCTCTACACCGCGAACCTGGGCGGTGGCCTGTTGGGCTGGGCGACCTTCCCTTCGAGCTACGCCTCGCGCCCCTCGGACGACGGCGTGGTGGTGCTCTTCTCCTCGCTGCCGGGCGGCTCCGCCACCCCGTACAACCTCGGTGACACGGGCACGCACGAGGTTGGCCACTGGATGGGCCTGTACCACACGTTCCAGGGCGGCTGCTCCCGCAAGGGCGACCTGGTGGACGACACGCCCGCGGAGAAGGCCGCCACCTTCGGCTGCCCGGTGGCGCAGGACACCTGCTCCAGCCCCGGCCTCGACCCGGTCACCAACTTCATGGACTACACCGACGACGCGTGCATGAACCAGTTCACCCCGGGCCAGGACGCGCGGATGGACGCGGCGTTCAGCACGTACCGGCTCGGCAAGTAGACGGCGAGCTCGACGGGTCCCCAGGCGCACCTCCGCTGCGCCGTCACCGCCGAGCGAAAAAGGCGTTGGCGCGCAGCGGGCGGTGGCGGTCTTGTTGCTTTGAAGGCTTTGCAACGAAGGCCGTCCGCGGTCCGCTGACCGCACGGAGTGGGGACACATGGAGAACGAGCCGCGCCGTCGTGGCCTGCTGCCCGCAGTGGTCGGGGAGCTGCAGTGGAGACCTCCGCCCTGGCTCGCATGGCTGTGGCGCAAGCTCGCGGCGCTGGGCGCCTGGCTGAAGGCGCACCGGAAGGGAGCGGCGGCGGCGGTGGTGGCGATGGCCGTGCTCTGCGCCGGCGGCTACTACGGCTGGCGCTGGTACGACCGCCGGCCCAAGCCGGCGCGCTTCACCGCGAGCACCCACCCTCCAGGGCTGACCCGCCTGGAGGAGGGGGCCAAGCCGGACCCGGTGCGGGTCCACTTCAGCGGCTCGGTGGCCCGCCTGGATCAGCTGGGTAAGAAGGTTGCGCAGGGGGTGAAGCTCTCGCCCGCGCAGCCTGGCGAGTGGAAGTGGGAGAACGACCGCACGCTGCTCTTCACGCCGTCCGCGGACTGGCCGGTGGGGCAGCCGTTCACGGTCTCGTTCGACAAGGCGCAGCTGTTCCCCACGCACGTGCAGCTCGAGGAGTACGAGGTCACGTTCACCACCGCGCCCTTCACCGCGCGGCTGGTGTCCAGCGCGCTCTACCAGGACCCGCGCAACCCCAAGGTGAAGCGGGTGGTGGCCACGGTGGGGTTCAGCCACGCGGTGGACAGCGCGCTCTTCGGCAAGCTCGTCTCGATCAAGGCGCCGCTGGAGAAGAAGGGGCTCTTCGGCGCCACCGAGAAAGAGCTGCCCTTCACGGTCAGCTTCGACAAGCTCAAGTCCGAGGCCTACCTCCAGTCCGACCCGGTGGGGATCCCCGAGCAGGACGGCAACGTCCGGGTGGTGGTGAAGGGGGGCGCGCGCGCCGCCAGCGGCGGGCCACCGTTCTCCTCCGAGCTCGCGGCGGACGTCCGCATCCCCGGGATGTTCACGTACTTCCACGTGGACGCGGCGAACGTCACCCTGGTGAAGAACGAGCGCTTCGAGCCGGAGCAGGTGCTGGTGCTCCAGCTCACCGACGGCGTCAGCGAGGCGGAGCTGCAGAAGAACCTCTCGGTCTGGCTGCTGCCGAAGGATCTGCCCAAGGTGCAGGGGCGCGAGGGACAGAAGGGCTACCGCTGGAGCGATCCCTCCATCGTCGGGCCGGAGGTGCTCTCGCTGGCCAAGGCGCTCAAGCCGCAGGCGGTGCCCACGGACAAGGAGCTGGCCACGCTGCACAGCTTCAAGCTGGACGAGGACCCCGGGCGCTACGTCTACCTGCGCCTCAAGAAGGGGACGACCTCCGGCGGCGGATACGTCCTGGCGGAGGACTACCACGCCATCGCGGCGGTGCCCCGGCCCTCCGAGGAGGTGACGCTGCTGCACGACGGCGCGCTGCTCGCGCTCTCGGGTGAGCGCAAGGTGTCCGTGCTCGCGCGGGACGTGAAGGGGCTGCGCTGGGAGCTGGGGCGGGTGCTGCCGGGCCAGGTGAGCCACCTGGTGAGCCAGACCCGCGGCCGCTTCTCGCAGCCGAGCTTCATGGGGTACTTCAACGAGGACCAGCTGGTGGAGCGCTTCTACGAGACCCAGGCGCTCGAGCCGCTGGGGCGCGGGAAGGCGCAGTACGCGGCGCTGGACCTCACGCCCTACCTCACGCCGAAGGATGGCTCCGGCAAGCGCGGGCTCTTCTTCCTCAAGGTGGCCAGCTGGGACCCGGAGCGGAAGCGCGAGACCGGCCGGCGCGACGCGCGGCTGGTGCTGGTGACCGATCTGGGGCTGGTGGTGAAGGACAGCGCGGACGGCAGCCACGACGTCTTCGTCCAGTCGCTGGAGAAGGGCGAGGCCGCGGCGGGCGTGACCGTGAGCCTGTTGGGCAAGAACGGGCTGGCGGTGACCAGCGCCACCACGGACGCGGAAGGCCACGTGTCGTTCCCCAACGTGAGCGGCTTCGCGCGCGAGCAGGAACCCACCGTGTACGTGGCGCGGCGCGGTGAAGACCTGGCCTTCATCCCGTTCGACCGCGAGGACCGCAAGCTCAACCTGACCCGCTACGACGTGGGCGGCCTCTACGGCGCCAGCGCGCCGGACCGTCTCACCGCGTTCCTCTTCTCCGACCGCGGGCTCTACCGGCCCGGGGACACCTTCCACGTGGCCTTCATGGTCAAGCCCACGGACTGGGCGCAGAGCATCGCCGGGCTGCCGCTGGAGGTGACGGTGACCGACCCGCGCGGCATGGAGGTTCAGAAGCAGAAGCTCTCGCTCTCCCCGGCAGGACTGGAGGCGGTCAGCTACCAGACCGAGGAGAGCTCGCCCACCGGCGGGTACCAGGTGAGCCTCTACATCTACAAGGACGGCCGCCGCGGCAGCCTGCTGGGCTCCACCGCGGTGCGGGTGGAGGAGTTCCTCCCGGACCGGATGAAGATCTCCACCCGCTTCTCCGCCGAGCGGCTGGAGGGGTGGGTCTCGCCCGAAGGGCTCAAAGGCCAGGTCTCGCTCAAGAACCTCTTCGGGATCCCCGCCGCGAGCCGGCGCGTCTCCGCGGAGCTGGTGCTCTCGCCCGCCTACCCGGCGTTCCGCGCGTACCGGGACTACACGTTCTTCGACCCGCTCCAGGCCAAGAAGAGCTTCACCGAGCGGCTGGCGGACGCCACCACGGACGCGCAGGGCGAGGCTGAGCTGCCGCTCTCGCTGGAGCGCTTCGAGCGCGCCACGTATCGCGTCTCGCTCCTGGCGGAGGGCTACGAGGCGGGCGGCGGGCGCGGCGTCTCCGCCGAGGCGGTGGTGCTGGTCTCTCCGCGTCCCTACCTCGTCGGCTACAAGCCGGACGGCGAGCTCTCCTACGTCACCAAGGGCGCCGCGCGCGCGGTGCAGCTGATCGCGGTGGACCCGTCGCTGAAGAAGGTCGCGGTGAAGGGGCTCAAGGCCACGCTGGTGGAGCGGCGCTGGGTGTCCGTGCTGGTGCAGCAGCGCAGCGGGCTCTTCCAGTACCAGTCGGAGGAGAAGGAGGTGCCGGTCAGCAAGAAGGAGCTGGCGGTCGGCGCGGAGGGCGCGACCTTCGCGCTCGCCACGGATCAGCCGGGCGACTTCACCCTGGTGCTCAAGGACGCCGAGGACGCCGTGCTGGCGCAGATCCGCTACTCGGTGGCGGGCAACGCGAACCTCGCCCGCGCCCTGGAGAAGAACGCGGAGCTGCAGCTGACGCTCGCCAAGGGCGAGCTGGCGCCGGGCGAAGAGCTCGAGGTGCAGATCAAGGCGCCGTACGTGGGCGCGGGGTTGATCACGCTGGAGCGCGACCGCGTCTACGCGCACCGCTGGTTCAAGACGGACACCACCAGCAGCGTGCAGCGGATCCGCCTGCCGGCCGGGCTGGAGGGCAACGGCTACGTGAGCGTGGCCTTCGTGCGCTCCATGAGCTCTCCGGAGATCTTCATGAGCCCGCTCAGCTACGCGGCCGCGCCCTTCACCGTGAACCGGGACGCGCGGGTGAACGCGATCGAGCTGAACGTGCCCGAGCTCTCCCGGCCAGGGGAGCCCTACCGGATCCGCTACAAGGGCCAGAAGCCGGGCAAGGCGGTCCTCTACGCGGTCGACGAGGGGATTCTGCAAGTCGCCGGCTACGCCACGCCGGATCCGCTCGCCCACTTCTTCAAGAAGCGCGCGCTGGAGGTGCGGACGTCGCAGATCCTGGACCTGCTGCTTCCGGAGTTCTCGGTGGCCCGCGCCGCCAGCGCCAGCGGCGGTGACGCGGAAGAGGCGATCGGCAAGAACCTGAACCCCTTCAAGCGCAAGCGGGACACGCCGGCGGCCTACTGGTCCGGGGTGGTGGACATCGACACCACCGAGCGCGAGCTCGTCTACACGCCGCCGGACTCCTTCAACGGCACGCTGCGGGTGATGGCGGTGGCGGTCTCCCCGTCCGCGGTGGGCGCGGCGGCCAAGAAGTCCACCATCCGGGGCCCCTTCGTCCTCTCTCCCAACGTGCCCACCTTCGTGGCGCCGGGGGACGAGGTGCAGGTGACGGTGGCGGTGGCCAACACGCTGGAGGGCTCGGGCAAGGACGCGGCGGTGGGGGTGGAGCTGGTGGCCTCCGAGCACTTCGACGTGGTGGGCGGTGCCTCGCAGAGCCTCTCCATCAGCGAAGGGCGCGAGGCCACGGCCACCTACAAGCTCAAGGCGAAGGCACGGCCCGGCGGCGCCACGCTGACCTTCGTTGCCAGCCACGGCGGCAAGAGGGCCAAGCAGACGGTGGGCGTGAGCGTCCGGCCGGCGACGACGTACGTCACCACCACCGCCAGCGGCAGCGTCACCGACGGCAAGGTGACCGTGCCGGTGCCGCGCAAGCTCTTCGCCGAGCACCGGACGCTGGAGCTCACCGCTTCGCCGCTGCCGCTCGGGTTGGCGCGCGGCCTCATCCACTATCTCGACAACTTCCCCTACGCCTGCACCGAGCAGCTGGTGAGCCGCACCTTCCCGGCCGTGGTGCTCAAGGCGCGGCCGGAGTTCGGCTACTCGGCGAAGGAGGTGAACGACGCGTTCTCCCAGGCCGTGCGGCTGTTGCGCGCGCGCCAGAACGACGAGGGCGCGTTCGGCTTCTGGGCGGCCAACTCCTACGCCAGTCCTCTGCAGGCGGCCCACGCGGTCCTCTTCCTCACCGAGGCCAAGGAGCGCGGGCTGCCGGTCCCGCCGGAGCTGCTGACCCGCGCGCTCGGATATCTCAAGGCGCGTCAGGCGGGGCGGGCCACGGACCTCGCGGACGCCCGCGAGCGCGCGTACGGGCTCTATCTGCTCGCGCGCAACGGCGAGGCCAACGGCAGCGCCACCGCCGCGCTGCGCGAGCAGCTGGACGCGCGCTTCTCGCCGGCCTGGAAGGGCGACGCCACCGCCGTGCACCTCGCCGGCGCGTACAAGCTCACCAAGCAGGACAAGCTCGCGGAGAAGGCGCTGGACGGGGCGAAGCTCGGGCTGGCGCAGGCGGCGGACTACCGCCACTACTATGACGGCCTCTCCTACGACGCGCAGCTGCTCTACCTGCTCTCGCGCCACTTCCCGGCCCGGCTGGCGAGCGTGGACGCCGCGGGGCTGCTCGCCGTGGCCGGACCCATCCAGAGGGGGAGCTACAACACGCTCACCGCCGCGCAGGCGGTGCTGGCGCTGGACGCCTACGCCACCGCGCTGGGGGACAAGGCGAAGGTGAGCGCGCTCAACGTGAAGCTCCTGGAGAAGGTGGACGGCAAGCAGCGGCCGCTCGCCGTGCCAGAGGGGCTCTTCCCGAAGGTGGCCTTCAGCGACGCCGCCACCGAGCTGGAGGTGCGCAGCGAGGAGGACGTCCCGCTCTTCTGGCAGGTGACGCAGGCCGGCTTCGACACCGAGCTGCCCAAGCAGGAGGTGAAGCAGCGGCTGGAGGTGCAGCACGAGCTGCAGGGGCTGGATGGGAAGGTCCTCCAGGAGCTGCCGCTCGGCGCCGAGGCGGAGCTGCACTTGAAGGTGCGGGCCGTGGGCGGCGCGTTCGGCTCGCAGGTGGCGCTGGTGGACCTCCTGCCCGCCGGCTTCGAGGTGGTGATGGACCGCGCCAGCGCGGAGCAGCCGGAAGAGGAGGCGCAGGAGGCGTCGTCGAGCGAAGGGGACGGCGACGAGGGGGGCTACCGCGAGGAGGGAGAGGGTGAAGCCGAGGGCGAGCCCGCCGAGGAAGAGGCGCCACCCGAGCCGCAGGGTCGCTCCGACGCGCGGCCTGCTGCCTACGGCTACGTGCCGCCGATCGGCGCGGAGAAGTCCACGTTCCGGCCGGAGTACGTGGACGTGCGCGAGGACCGGGTGGTGCTCTACGGCACCGTCGGCGATCAGGTGACGGAGTTCGTCTACCGGGTGAAGGCCACCAACCAGGGGACCTTCGTGCTCCCGCCGGCCTTCGGCGAGGGCATGTACGACCGCGCGGTGCTGGGGCGCTCGCTGCCGGGGAAGGTCACGGTGAAGGCGCCGTGAAGCGGGCCGCGCGCAGGGGCTTGTGGGCCCTCGGGGCGCTCGCCGCGCTGGTGGTGGCCGGGCGCGTGGTGCCCGCGCCGCCGCTGGCGGACGGCGTGCAGCGCTCGCGCGCCGTGTTCGACCGGGAGGGCCGGCTGCTGCGGCTCACGCTCGCGGCGGACGAGCGGTACCGGCTCTGGGTCCCGCTGAAGGCGCTGCAGCCCGCGGTGGTGGAGGCCACGCTGCTCCACGAGGACGCGCACTTCTACGCGCACCCCGGTGTCAACCCGATCTCGCTCGCGCGCGGCGCGGTGAGCACGTACGTGACCGGCGGCCGCCGCATCGGCGGCTCTACGGTGACGATGCAGCTGGCGCGGATCCTCTGGCGCCTGGACTCGCGGACGCCTCGCGGCAAGGCCGTGCAGGCGCTCCGCGCGCTCCAGCTCGAGTGGCGCTACTCGAAGGACGAGCTGCTCGAGGCGTACCTCAACCTCGCGCCGTATGGCCGCAACATCGAAGGCGTGGGCGCGGCCAGCCTCGTCTACTTCGGCAAGGAGGCGAAGGAGCTCTCCTTGGCGGAGGCGCTCACCCTGAGCGTGATCCCCCAGAGCCCCGCGCGGCGAGAGCCTGGCCGCGCGCGCGAGGCGCTCACCGCCGCGCGGCTGCGCCTCTTCGAGCGCTGGCTGGAGCGCCATCCCCAGGCCGAGGAGCAGCGCGCCGTGATGCAGACCCCGCTGGCGGTGCGGGAGCCGTCCGCGCTGCCCTTCCTGGCGCCGCACCTGGTGGAGGCGGTGCTGCGCCGCACCAACGCCGGCGCGCGGGCGGTCACCACCGTGGACCTCCCCACCCAGCGCGCGTTCGAGCGGCTGCTCAAGGCCTACGTGGAGCGCCGGCGCGCGGTGGGGATCCGCAACGCCGCCGCGCTGCTGGTGGACGCGCGCAGCATGGAGGTCCGCGCGCTGGTGGGCTCGGCAGGGTTCGGGGACGTGGCGATCCAGGGGCAGGTGGATGGCACGGACGCCAAGCGCTCGCCGGGCTCGGCCTTGAAGCCGTTCATCTACGGGCTGGGTTTCGAGCAGGGGTTGATCCACCCCCGCTCCATGCTGCAGGACGCGCCCACCAGCTTCGGCGGCTACAACCCGGAGAACTTCGACGGCGAGTTCGCCGGGCCCCTCTCCGCGGCGGACGCGCTGGTGCGCAGCCGCAACGTGCCGGCGGTGCAGGTGGCGTCCCGGCTCGCCTCGCCCACGCTGCACGGGTGGCTCGACCGCGCCGGCGTGCGCGGGCTGCGGGAGCCCTCTCACTATGGGTTGTCGCTGGTGCTCGGCAGCGCGGAGGTGACGATGCGCGAGCTGGTGGAGCTCTACGCGCTGCTCGCCAACGGCGGGGTGCTGCGGCGGCTGCGCTTCGTGGAGGGGGAGGCGGCCGAGGAAGGGGAGCGGCTCCTCTCGCCCGAGGCGGCGTTCCTGGTAGTGGACGCGCTCTCCTCCCGCGCGCACGAAGGCACGCAGGGCTTCCGCTCCGAGTGGGTGCGCGGCGCGCTCCCGGTGGCGTGGAAGACCGGCACCTCCTACGGCCACCGGGACGCCTGGTCGGTGGGGATCGCCGGGCCGTATGTCATCGCCGTTTGGGTGGGCAACTTCGATGGCTCGCCCAACCCGGCGTTCGTGGGGGTGGAGGCCGCCGCGCCGCTGCTGTTCGAGCTGATCGACTCGCTGCGTGCGGCGACGCCTGAGCTGGCGCGGGTGCGGGTGACACCGCCGGAGGGCGTGAGCCGCGTCTCGGTCTGCGCGCTCTCCGGCGAGCTGCCAGGGCCGCACTGCACGCACCAGGTGCCGACCTGGTTCATCCCGGGCGTCAGCCCCACCCACACCTGCGAGGTCCACCGCGCGGTGCGCGTGGACCGCCGCACCGGGCAGCAGGCCTGCGAGGCGGGGCCGTACACCCGCGAAGAGGTCTACGAGGTCTGGCCCACCCGCCTGCTCAAGCTGTTCGCCCAGGCCGGGCTGCCCCGGCGCACGCCGCCGCCAGCGAACCCGGCATGCCCGTTGGAGCTGCTCGCGGCGCAGGGGCGGCCGCCGCAGATCTCCTCGCCGCAAGCAGGCGTGGACTACGCGCTGCGCGCGGGGGCGGGACGCGCGGACACCGAGCGGGTGCCGTTCCAGGCCAGCGCGGACGCGGACGCGCGCGAGCTCTTCTGGTTCGTGGACGAGCGGTTGGTGGCGCGGGCCAAGCCCGGAGAGCTGGTTCAGTGGACCGCCAAGCCGGGGCGCTACGTGGTGCGCGCGGTGGATGATCGCGGCCGCTCGGACGCGCGGGAGCTGTTCGTGCGGACCGTGGAGTGAGCGGGCCAGATTTCCTGGCTTCTCAGAGGGTAGGAGCGCGCCGTTCTGTAAGGCCGTGATGCCGCAACGTGCGCCGCGCCTGGCCGACACTTCCACGTGGCATTCGGCCGCGACTACTTCTCCCGGCTCTCGTTACGGGCCTTCCAGGCGCGCTATCCGAGCGCGGAGCGGATGGCTGCGCGCGCCGAGCGGCTGGAGAAGGCGCCGGCCCGGCTGCGGCTGGACTCCGAGGGCGGCGAGCTGATCGACCACCTGCGCGCGCTGGGCGTGAGCGACGTGGACCTCTGGCACGGCTCGCACGTGATCCTGCGCAATGAGCGAACCGGCCGCTTCTACGATCTCTTCAAGGCCCAGGGCAGCCCGCGGATCTCCTCGCACTACCCGCAGGTGAAGGCGCAGCAGTACGAGATCCCGCTCGGCAAGCACGGCGTGGTCCTCTTCGGCCTCACGCCGGAGGGCAACAGCTGGTTCCAGCTGGAGCGCCACGCCTTCGAGGGGTTCCGGCGGCCGCTCAGCGCGCTCGAGCACACCGACGACTTCCTCGAGTACTTCACCACCAAGAGCAACATTGGACCGCTGGGGAGGTCCCCGCACACCGAGCACAAAAACCCGGTGCAGCTGGACCTCTCCGCGAAGGGATAACCCATGGCCTCCGGCGTTCGCGTCACCGACTTCATCTCCACCCAGCACACGCTGGTGAAGGACAAGCTCAAGTGGGCGCCGCAGACGCTCACCGCCGCCGAGCGCGACTGGGTTCCGGACGTGGCCAAGGACAACTTCGACCACGTCCTGCAGACCCGCGGCGGAAGCGTGGACAAGAACGAGTTCCTCTCCACCTTCACCGGCTACGTGGCGGCCAACGGCTACAGCTGCGACACCCAGAACAACGGGATCTTGAGCGCGCAGGACGCCAAGGCGCTGCCGGCGGATCTCAAGGACAACTTCCGGGACGCGGTGCGGGTGGTCCACGGCATCGACTGGAAGACGGCTCCGGAGGCCCAGCTGGAGAAGGCCGGCCGCGAGGCGCTGACGAACTACGTGGAGAAGGTGATCTTCAACCCCAGCAACCCGGACGGCGCCTCGTTCCGCGGCGAGCTGCTCGATCACCTGACGCCGGCCCAGCGGGACGCGGCGCACAAGCGGATGCTCGACGAGGCCGCCGCCTTCACCCCCAACGCCAACGGGTGGAGCACGATGGACTTCGACACCCGCACGCTCGCGGCGGAGGGGCGCTTCTACGATCTCTACAGCAACCTCTTCTTCGAGAAGGGGCTGAAGCTGCCGCGCGTGCTGGTCGAAGTCGACTGACGCCCCTGACTTGACGGAAGCGCGCCGAACGCACCAATAGGCCCATCGAGGAGGATTCCATGGGCATGTACGGGGTGTTGAAGCGCGTCTCGCAGCTCGAGGCGCAGGCGGCGAAGAAGAGCGCGGACCGGGTCGAAAAGCTGCTGGCCGAGCCGTCGCTCGAGCTGGGTAAGACCTGGGACGCGCTGCATCTGCTCCTCACCGGCACGCAATACGGCGGGGACGGTCCGCTCGCCAATGCGGTCCTCGCGCTCGAGGGTCAGGAGGTCGGCGAGGACAGCGGCTATGGTCCCGCACGGCTGCTTTCGCCGAAGCAGGTGGCTGACGTCGCGGCGGCGCTGGAGTCGTTCGGAGTCTCGAACCTCCGGGCTCGCCACACCTCAGGCCTCGTTGCACGAAGTTCCACGCATGGAGGTTACGGGGAGGCAGAGGACCTTGAAGAGCTCGAGGAGGCGTTCGAACAGCTCCTCGCCCTCTACCAGCAAGCGGCCCAGGCCAAAGCCGGCATGCTTCAGGCCGTCGTGTAACAGCGTCGCTGCGAAGTGAGCGCCTGCTGAGGGTGGCCGCCCCGGGCGTCAGCCCGATCCTGCGCGCTCTACCTTCTCGCATGACCGAGAGAGACGCTTCGTGGCCCTCGCTGCGGCTCGACGAGTGGGGCGACACCTACTTCACGCTCCACCGCTGGGCGCAGATCCTCGGGAAGATCCGCGTCCAGCGCTCGCCGCCGCTCAACCACACGTGGCACACCGCGCTCTATGTCACCGCGCGCGGGCTGACCACCTCGCCCATCCCCGCGGGCGAGCGGACCTTCGAGCTCACGCTCGATCTGCTCTCCCACAACCTCTCGGTGGACACCTCGGACGGCGGCACCCGGCGGATGCCGCTGGTCTCGCGCACGGTGGCGGAGTTCTACGGGGAGTTGATGGCCGTCCTCGCCGCGCTGGAGGTCTCGGTCACCCTCTGGCCGAAGCCCATGGAGATGGAGGACACCACGCCGCTGGACGAGGACCACCGCCCGGCGAGCTACGTCCCCGCGGACGCCGAGCGCTGCTTCCGGGTGCTCTCTCTCGCTGACGCGGCGCTCAAGGCATTCATGGGGCGCTTCCAGGGCAAGCAGAGCCCCACGCACTTCTTCTGGGGGAGCTTCGATCTCGCGCAGACGCGCTTCTCGGGCCGGCCGGCGCCGCTGCCAGCGGACGCGGACTGGCTGCGCCGCGAATGCTACCCGCAGGAGGTGATGAGCTTTGGCTTCTGGCCCGGTACCCGCGGCGTCACCGACGCCGCCTTCTACGCCTACGCGGTGCCGCAGCCCGCGGGCTTCAAGCAGGCGCGGTTGGTACCTCCAGCGGCGCAGTACAGCGAGCGCCTGGGGGAGTTCTTGCTGCCGTACGAGGCAGTGCGCCGCGCCGAGTCGCCGCGGGATGAGCTGCTCGCCTTCTTTCAGTCCGCGTACGACGCGGGCGCTGCCCTGGCCGGTTGGGACCGCGCGGCGCTCGACCGTGTGGGCGACTTGCGGCCGCGCCGCTCGACCAGTGCGCCGCAACCGCCGGTCCTCCACTAGTCATGGGTCTCGGTGCAGCACGGGCTGGCGTGATCGGTTTATCCACTGCCGCAACGGCTCGCCACAGCCGCCGAGAATTCCCCTATGAGCAACAACATTCCAACCACCCCGTCGGTGATCTCCGCGCCCCCGCTTCACGTCACCGGGAAGGGGAAGGGCTACAACTCCGTGTACATCCCCAACTATCTCCCCGGAATTCAGGGGCAGGCGACGGCGCTCCTGGCTCAGCTGGAGGCGCAGAAAGACGGTTTCAGCGCTGCCTCGCCGCCGGTGCTGACGGTGCTCCTGCCCGGGCAGCCGGGGACGAGCCAGCCGCCGTAGCGCGGGGCTGGAGCGACAAGCGTCCACCCACGCTCGGTCCTCGCAGAGGTGATCCCGAGCTTGGGTGCCGCCCCTCGACTACGCGCCTAGGGCGCTGACCTGAAAACTGCGACTGCGCTTCCCACCGGTCTCCCCGAGCGTAGGGCCGCAGGCCCTACGTGGAGCTCCGCCCTTTTGGGCGGAGCCCACTACGCTCGGGGTGAACGGGGGGGAGGCGCCTCGAGAAAGAGTCACAGCCTCTCGCGGTGAACGGGGGCGCCTAGAACCCTGGCGTGGGCGCGGCGAAGCGGACCTTCACGCGCACCCACTTGCCGCGCGCCTCGGGGAACGGCTCGGCCAGGTGCAGGATGGAGTGGAGCTCCTCGTCGAACCGTCGCACGCCGCTGGAGCTGAGCACCTGCACCTCCTGCACGTAGCCGCGCTCGTCCACGTGGAAGCGGACCAGCGCCTCGCCAGAGCGGCCAACGACACGCGCCGCGTGGCCGCCCACCAGCGCCGCTGTCTCGTTCACCCGCTGCTGCACCAGCGGCAGCACCGAGTCTCCGCGGCCGACGAGCCCGGCCCCTGCGGCCCCTACGCCGGCGCCCTGCGCCCGCTGCTCCGCCGCGTGCGCCGCCAGCGACTGCACCTGCTCCGCCTCCTGCAGCGCGCGGGTGGCCTCGGCCAGCGCCTCCGAGGCCCCGGGCCCTCCTTCCTTCGCCCGCGCCAACGCCGACTGCGCGCGCCCCACCAGCTCCAGCAGCTTCTGCGCGGAGCCTTCGGTGGAGAGCCCGTCCTCCGGGCTCGAGCTGCGCCCCATCGGCAGCGGCTGCTGTGCCTCGTCCGCGTCGCCGGTGCGGCCCACCACCGCCACCACTGCGACCCGGTCCACCTCGTCCGCGTTGGCAGGGGAACCGCTGCGCGCGGCCGCCGGCGCCTGGGCCAGCGCGAGCAGCTGCTCGGACGACGCGGGCGTTTCCTGCCGCGGGGCATCCTGCGCGCCGCTGCCTTCGCCGGTCACCTGCTGGGCGGGGGCCCCGGCCGCGCCGCTCGTCCCCACGCCTGGCACGTTCTGCTCCGAGGCGCGCCCGGCGGTCTGCGTGGGCGGCGGCGCGTCCGGGTTGCGGGCCGCGGAGAGGTCCGCCCCCACGCGCTCCACCTCTCCCGCGCGCGTGCCGTCCCCATCGGAGGGGCGCGCGTTCTCCCCGGCGTGCTGCGCCGGCGTGGCGTGCTCCGCCTGGGCCACGCCCGCGAAGGGCAGAGACAGGGCTGGAGCGCCGGGGACGGGCGCCGCGCCCACCGCCGGCGCGAGCGTGCCGAAGAGCAGGCCCGGGAAGGTCCCCTGGGCCCCGGCGAGGCCCTCCACCTCCACCTCGGTCGGCGGCGTCTCCGTCTTGCGCTGGGAGTGCGCGGCGGCGCTGGCGTCTCCGTCCGGGCGCGCCGCCTCGCTCGCCTCCGCGGCGAGGCCCGGCGTCTCGGGGCGCTGCGGCTGGAGCGCGACGGGCGCCGAGGGCGTCCCCGGCGCGTTGGCCTCGCGGGAGCCCACCCGCTCGCCCGGAATGTCCTCGGCGTCCTCGAGCGCGGGACGGCGCGGCGTGGTGGCGGTGCCTGGGAGCGGGCTGTGGTCCCCCTCGCCTGAGCGCTTGCGGCGCTCGTCGCGCACGGCCGCGCGCGCCTCAGAGACGCCCTCGGCGAGCTCCTTGGCGCTCGCGCCGAGCGCGCCCTTGGTCGTGCCCTCCGCGGCGCCGTTCGCGTCCCGCTCGTCCTGCGCGTCCGCGGCGCCGCGCTCGCGCTGGCCGAGCCGCGGCTTGAAGCGAGCGAGGAAGACGCCCCGGTCCTCCACCCGCGGGGCGCTGGCGCGGCCGGTGCGGCCTTCGCGCCCTTCGTCGTCGGCGCCCTCCTCACCGGCCTCGCGCTGCTCGAGGAGGGCCGGTGCGCCCTCACCCTGCCCAAGCGCGCTGTGCGCTGCCAGGCGAGGCGCCGCCTTGGCCTGCGCGTCCGGGGAGGGGAGCGGCTCGTTGAGCGGTAAGGGTTGGCGCGCCAGCGGGGCGACCAGCTGGGGCAGCGCAGGCGCGGGCAGCTCCTGCTTGCGGGTGGCAGGCGGCGGGGCGGGTAGGGCGCCGGACAGGGCGGCAGCGCGGGCGGCGACGTGCTCGGCCGCCGCCGCGCGCTGGGGCTCGGGAGCGGTGCGCCGCTCGGGCGCGTTCCCCGTGCCGGCCAGCTCGCCCTGGGCGTGCGCCGCCTCCTCGCCGGGCCGGGGGGCGATGCCCAGCGGGAGTGAGGGGGCGAAGAGGGAGGTGGCGCGGGGCGCGGCGTCCACGCTGGCGCCAGTTGCCCCGCCCGGGACGGTGGAGGTCGAGGTCAAACCCGCGAGCCCCTCCGCCTTGCTGGAGCGGTTCTTGGCGTCCGCCAGCCCCACGCGCAGGCGGCGCCGCGTGCGCTCGCGCTCCTCGAGCGGGGAGGCGGGCGCTCCCTTCGCCGTTGGCCGGGCGGGCTCGCTCGCGGCGGGGACCTCCCGGTGCGAGGGGAACGCGAGGAGCGCGGCGACCGCCAACACGTGCAGCGCGAGCGAGGCGCTCAAGGAGATGGCGCGTGGGTGCCGCGGCTGCCGCATGCGCGGCGGATTCTGCCACCGCGCCGGAGCGGCTGCTCTCGCCGAGGTCGGTCGCTGTGGGTGCTGGCGATCGCGGCGCGGGCGGAGAAATGCGTCTTGCCAGAGCGGCAGTTATGCAACGGACACACCTTCTGACCGAGACGAGACCATGGCCGAGCTCTTCACCACCCCCGAAGGCACCGAGACCGAGCTGACGTCGGCGACGCCGTCGCAGCAGTCGGACTCGGAGGCGGACTCCACGCTGCGGGTGGAGGCCGCGCGCCGGGTCGTGCTGGTGGTGGAGGACGATCCCGCCAACCGCGAGCTGCTCGTGGAGCTCCTGTCGCTCTGGGGTTACCGCACGGTGCCGGTGGGGAGCGCGGAGGAGGCGGAGCAAGCGGTGCGCACGCGCCGTCCGGACGCGGCCCTGGTGGATGTCTTCCTGCCCGGCCGCAGCGGGGCCACGCTGATGGCCCGGCTGCGCGAGCGCTTCCCTGAGCTGGTGTTGATCGGCATGAGCGCGCTGTCCGACGCCGCGATGGCTCGCAAGTGCAAGGGGTTGGGCGCGGATCTCTTCATCGGCAAGCCGATCCGTCCGGAGCTGCTGGCGGAGGCCCTCTTGACTCCGCACCAGAGCTGGCACTGAAAACGGCGGGGCTGCCCCTCAAGCGGGTTGATTCGGTCACCCCCGTGGCTAGATGCTCGGCCGCTGTGAAGGGCCTCGCTCCGGGATTTCTCATCGCCATGCCGCAGCTCGGGGACCCGAACTTCCACCGGTCCGTCGTCCTCATGCTCGAGCACAGCGAGACCGGCGCGATGGGGCTGGTGATCAACCGGGCCGCCCCGCTCACCTTGAGGGAGCTGGCCAAGGGGCAGTCCCTCTCCATCGCCCGGCTGCGCGAGCAGGAGGCGGTGTTCGTGGGCGGGCCGGTAGAGCCCAACCGCGGCTTCGTGCTGCACGACTGCCGCACGCTCACCGAGAAGCAGGAGATCCTCCCCGGCCTCTTCTTGAGCGTGACCGTGGACGCGCTCGGGCCGCTCTTGCAGGACGCCACCGTGCGGCTGCGCTTCTGCCTGGGCTTCGCCGGGTGGGGCCCCAAGCAGCTGGAGCAGGAGCTCACTTCGGGCGCGTGGCTCTTCACCGAGGCCTCGGCCCCCGGCGTCCTCGACGGGGACCCGGCCGCACTCTGGGACAGCACCCTGCGCGGAATGGGTGTAGATCCCGCGATGCTGCTGAGCAGCAAGGGAGTGCACTGATGTTGGATCCGAAGATGTTGGCGCAGCGCCTGACCCAGGCGCTGCCCGGTGCGGACGTGGAGATCCGCGACACCACCGGCACCGGAGATCACTTCGAGGCCCGGGTGGTGAGCCCGGCGTTCGCGGGCAAGTCGCTGGTGGAGCAGCACCAGCTGGTCTACGCGCCCCTTCAAGACCTGCTCAAGACCGGCGAGCTGCACGCGCTGGCGTTGAAGACCTACTCCCCCGAGCAGTGGCAGCGGCTCGGCCCCAAGGTGAAATGAGATGACCCCCGAGGTGAAGGCCCGCCTGGAGGCGGAGATCAAGAACAACAAGATCGTGGTCTACATGAAGGGCAACCCGCTCTTCCCCCGCTGCGGCTTCTCCGCCGTGGCGTGCGAAGCGCTCAAGCCCTACGGCCCCTTCCACGCGGTGGACGTGCTGGCCGAGCCGGAGATCCGGGACGCGATCAAGGAGTACTCGAAGTGGCCGACCATTCCCCAGGTCTTCATCCACGGGAAGTTCGTGGGTGGCTCGGACATCCTGCGCGAGCTGGTGGAGCGCGGCGAGCTCGAGGCGCTGGTGAAGGGCGCTTGAGCGGCGAGGACGACAAGACCGCTCGCATCGTCGATGCGCGGATGAAGCTGCGCCAGCGCTTCGTCGACAAGATGAAGCAGACGCCGGCGCAGAGCGATGATCGGCCCCAGGGCACCGGCCCCGCCAACCGGCACGGCATGCCGCAGCTCCCGGTGGGCCAGCACGAGACCAAGGGCTGGCCGGTGCTGGACCTGGGGATCAAGCCGGAGATCTCCCTGGACAAGTGGAGCCTCACGCTCGATGGCGCGGTGGAGGAGCCGCTCGTCCTTTCCTGGGCGGACTTCCAGGCGCTGCCGCAGGTGGACGACGTGAGCGATTTTCACTGCGTCACCACGTGGTCGAAGATGGACGTCCCCTGGCGCGGCGTGCAGCTCTCCACGCTGGCCGCGCTGGTCCGCCCGCTCCCGTCTGCCGCGCACGTGATGGCCTACGCCTACGACGGCTACACCACCAACGTGCCGCTGGAAGAGGCGCTCAAGGACGACGTGCTGCTGGTGCACACCGCGCTGGGCGAGCCGCTCGCGCGCGAGCACGGCGGGCCGGTGCGGATGATCACCCCGCAGCTCTACGCGTGGAAGGGCGCGAAGTGGATCAACCGCCTGGAGTTCCTCACCTCGGACCGGAAGGGCTTCTGGGAGGTGCGGGGCTACAGCAACTCGGCGCACCCGTGGCGAGATGACCGCTACTCCTGACACGCTCAGCAAGCGGATCTCCGCGTTCCGCGAGCGGCACGAGAAGGCGGAGATCGCCGTCTTCTTCCTCGCCGGGTTTCTCTTCGACGTCGTCACCCTCAGCCGGATCGACGACTGGCTCACCCTCGTCCAGCAGGCCAGCTACCTCACGGTGCTGGGCGTGCTGCTCGCGCTGGAGCAGCGCTACGCGCTGGGCGTGGCCAAGCCGCCCGGCTGGTTGGTCAAGCCGTGGCGCTTCTCCAAGGACGCCATCCACTTCCTCTTCGGCAGCCTGCTCAGCTCCTTCGCGCTCTTCTATTTCAAGAGCGCGTCCGGGCTCGCGGCGCTGGCCTTCCTGGTGGTGATCTTCGGCCTGCTGCTGGCCAACGAGCTGCCGCGCTTCCGCCGGCTCGGGGCGTCGCTGCGCTTCGGCCTCTACGCGTTCTGCCTCACCTCCTACTTCGCGTACGTGGTGCCGGTGCTGGTGGGGAAGGTGCGCGGCTACCTGTTCGCGCTCGCGGTCTGCCTCGCGGCGGTGCCGATCTTCGTGCTGTACCGCAAGCTCTCCTCGTGGATGGGCGCGGCGTATGCGCTCAAGGCGGTGGGGCTGCCGGGGGCGGGGACGCTCGCGCTGCTGCTGGGGCTCTACTTCGTGCGCGCGATCCCGCCGGTGCCGCTGTCGCTCCAGTTCATCGGCATCTACCACGGGGTGGAGAAGGACGCGGCCACCAAGAACTACCGGCTCTACCACCGGCGCCCGGACTGGAAGCTCTGGCACAACGGAGACCAGCACTTCCTGCAGCGCGGCACCGAGGCCCCGTTCTGCTTCATCCGCGTCTTCGCCCCCAACCGCTTCGACGACTCCATCCGCTTCCGCTGGAGCTACGACGATCCGAAGCGCGGCTGGGTGGACTACGTGGGCAAGCCGCTGCGGCTCTCCGGCGGCCGCGACCAGGGCTTCCGCACCTTCGCCACCACCAGCCACGCCAAGCCCGGCGCCTGGCGCGTCTACGTGGAGACGGAAGACGGGCGGACGATCGGCTTCATCAACTTCAAGATCGAGCCGGACCCGGACGCGGCGGTGGAGCCCGTGTACCACGTGGATCGGCGCTGATTCTGAAACTTGCCGCGCCCCGCTCAGCCCGAGCGAAGCCAAGGCCCCCCCTGCTAGGGACTCTCGCCCGTGGGCGCTCGACTGCGCTCGGGCTGAGCGGAGGCTGACCGCTGGAGCCGGCATGTGGCTTGCTGAACCGCCCCCCATGCGACTGCCCCCGCTCGCGCTGGCCGCGACACTTTTGTCCGGATGCTCCGCTGCGCCGGCGCGCCGCAATGCGTTGGCGCCGCTGCCCTCGCTCGCGCCGTCGCTCGCCGCGGCGGAGGGGGTGAGCCTGGGTGCGCGGGCGCCGCTGTGGCGAGCGCGCGGGGAAGAGCCGGGCTCGGCGGTGACGTACCCGCAAATCCAGCCGGAGCTCGGCGCGGTGGTGCGGGCGAAGGACGACCTCTTCGTGCACGCCGCGCTGAGCGTGAGCCCAGTCGCTGGTGCCGGTGCGGCGGAGCCCGGCTTGCCGGATCCTCCAACCGAGCCTTCGTGGAGCCTCACCACCGGGGCCGGCTACGACGTCTCGTTCGGCCCGGGGCTGGGCGCGCTGGTGGCCGGAGAGGTGGGGTTCCGGCTCATCCGCGTGCGCGCAGATCGCATCTCCGGCGCCGCCACGCTGGAGACCAGCCGGCTGACCTTCGACGGCAGCCTCGGCCTGGCGCCGCACGTGGACTTCGGCGATCTGCGGCTCTTCGCCGGGCTGGGGATCGCCTCGGACACCTACAGCGCGCTGGAGGGGACCGTCTCCGGCAGCTGCTCGCTGGGCTGCGATTCGGGCTCCACCACCACCGTGGGGGTGGGCATGCTCGGGCTGGGGGTGCGCTACCGCGTCTCGCCCAGCTTCGCCGCGTCCCTCCAGGCGTGGTGGCCCGTGGGGCGGCACCAGATGCGCCACCCGGTCAACCTCACCCTCACGCTGCACATCGGCGACTTCGCGGTCGGCTCGTCAAAGAAGGGCGGAGAGCTGCCCGAGCCCAAGGGGCCGCCGCCCCTCCCCTACCCGGAAGAGAGCCCCACGCCGGTACCGCTGAGCCTCTGAACGCGGCAACGCCCCGCCTCCGGTGGGGAAGCGGGGCGCCTTAGCTGCGCAGCCCGCTGCGCAGTGGCAGCGCAGCGGCTTGCACATCCGTTCGCCGTGCCCACCAGTGTGGAAACCAGCGCTACTTCTTCTTCGCCTTCCACTGCTTCGCCATCCAGGCCTCGACCTCGTCTGCTTCCGCAGGGATGAAGCCGGAGAGGTTCTTCATTCCCTTTTCGGTGACGACGATGTCGTCCTCGATCCGGACGCCGATGCCCCGGTACTTCGGCGGCACCGTCAGATCGTCCGTCTGGAAGTAGAGGCCGGGCTCCACGGTGAAGACCATGCCCGGCTTGAGCTTGCCGAGCTTGTACGCCTCCATCCGGGCCTGCGCGCAGTCGTGCACGTCCAGCCCGAGCATGTGGCTGATGTTGTGGAGCGAGTAGCGCTTGTAGAACTGGTTCTCCTCCTTGAGCGCCTCCTCGGCGGTGGTGGGGAGGATTCCCAGCCGCTCCAGCCCTTCGGCCAGCACGCGCATGGCGACCTTGTTGGGCTCCATGAAGTCGGTCCCGGGCTTGATCACCTTGAACGCCGCCTTCTGGGCGTCCCGCACCAGCTGGTAGATCTGCCGCTGCTCCTTGGTGAACTTGCCGGAGATGGGCAGCGTGCGCGTGATGTCCGCGGTGTAGAGCGAGTTCCCCTCCACGCCGGCGTCGAGCAAGAGCAGCTGGCCCTTCTTGAGCGGCCCGTCGTTGCGCGTCCAGTGGAGGATGCAGGCGTGGGCGCCGGAGGCGGCGATGGTGCCGTAGCCCACGTCGTTCCCCTCCACGCGCGCGCGCAGGCCGAAGACGCCCTCCACGTGGCGCTCGGTGCCGCCGTCCTTCAGCGCGCGGATCACGTCCTCGAAGCCGCGGCAGGTGGACTGGATGGAGGCGGTGAGCTCGCGCAGCTCCTGCGCGTCCTTGAGCAGGCGCAGCTCGGAGAGCGCGGCCGCCAGCTGCTTGTCCCGGTCCGACTGCTCCGGGAGCTGCTTGTCCGTCCGGTCCGAGAGGTTGCGCAACAGGCGCCAGGGGCGGGTGGCCGGCCCCTTGAGCGAGCCGAGGAAGTCAGCCAGCTCGGGCAGCCCGCGGCACTCGTCCACCTTGAAGCGCTGCTGGCTGGTCTCCACGCCCAGGCGCGGCCCCACCCAGAGCTCGCCCTTGTTGCGGTCCGTGTAGAAGGTGGCATTGCTGCGGCCGGGGTTGGGCTCCACGAAGAGCACGTCCTTGTGGCCGCCGCCCTCCTTGGGCTGCATCACCAGGACGCAGTCCGGCTCGGTGTTGCCGGTCAGGTAGTAGAAGTCCGTGCCCGGCCGGAACCGGTAGTAGGTGTCGTTGGCGCGGACCTTTTCGTGGCCGGTGGGCACCACCAGCGTCTCGCCAGGGAAGAGCTTGGAGAGCGCGCGGCGCCGCTTGGCGAAGTCGTCCGCGTACTTCACCGCGGGCGGCGGCTTCGCCGAGGCCGGCTTCCAGTCCTTCAGCATGAAGTCGAGCAGCGCCGGGGGCGGCACCGTGTCGTGGCTGGCCGGCTTGGCCTCGGGCTTGGCGGCCTGGGGCTCGGAGGTGACCGGCTGAGTCGTGTCCTGCGGAGGGGTCGTGCTCATGGCCGCGGACTGTGTAACAGCGGGCAGGGTCGTTCAAGTGAGCCGCAGCAGGCCTGCGAGGTACGGGACGACCGTCTCCACGCGCAGGGTCCGGGGCCCGAGGCTGAGCGGACGAAAGCCGTGCTGCTGCAAGAGCTCCAGCTCGAAGGGGATCCATCCGCCCTCTGGGCCGATGGCGAGGACCGCGGGGGCGCGCGGACGCTCCGCAGGCGCATCGGCGGTGGGGTGGGCCACCCACCGCGGGCGCTCGGTGCCGAAGCGGGCGTCCAGCGCGTCCTCGACGAAGGGCCGGAAGAGCGGGGCCACGTGGAGCTCCGGCAGCCGTGTGTCCTGGGCCTGCTCCAGGCCGAGCAGCAACAGCTCGCGCAGCGCGGCTGGCTCCAGGACCTTGGAGTCGAAGTAGCTCTTCTCCACGCGGTACGCGTTGACCAGCACCACCCGGTCCACGCCCAGCGAGGCCACCGCCGGCAGCACCTTCTTGAGCGCCTTGGGGCGGGGGATGGCGAGCAGAAGGTCCAGCCCGGGGCGGGGCGGGGGAGGGCGGTCCAGCGTCACTTCCAGCGTCAGCTTTTCGGAGCTCTGCGCTGCCACGCGCGCGGTGCCCCGCTGACCGCCAAGGACGCCCACGCGCAGGCTGTCGCCTTCGGCGAGCCGGAGCACCTCGCGCGCGTGCTCGAGCCTGCGGCCGGTGAGCTCGGCGCGCCCGTCCGCGGCCAGCTCGTGCGGCTCGAGGAGCAGGAGGTTCACGGCGGAGTCGAACGGTGCAGGCGGTGGCGAGCTCGGGCGCCCCTCGACTTCGCTCGGGGTGACCGGGTCATGGGCCGCTCAGCTGGTGAGCGAGTCCGTCTCCTTCTTGATCTCGCCCTTCCAGGTCTCCTGGTCCCGCGCGTTGCCGACCTTGGCGGCCTTGGCGGCGCGCTGGCGCTCGGTGAGGTCCTTGTGGGTGGAGAAGTACGGCAGGCTCTTGCCGACCAGCTCCTTCACCGTCTCGATCTTGTGGTCGGTCATCACCTTGAGCAGCTCGTCCTTGAGCTTGGCGATCACCTCGTAGCCCTGGAGCATGGCGCCGGTGCACACCTGCACGGTGTGCGAGCCGAGCAGGAAGAACTGCGCGGCATCGAAGCCGGTGTCGATCCCGCCCATGCCGGAGATGGGCACGTTGGGGAAGGCGCGGGCGATCTCCATGATGTGGCGCAGCGCGATCGGCCGGACTGCTTGACCGGAGTAGCCGCCGGGCACCGAGTAGCCCTCCACCGTGGGCATGGGGCGCAGGGTGCGCAGATCCACGCCCACCACGGAGAGGATGGTGTTGATCGCGGAGATGCCGTCAGCGCCCGCCTTGATCGCCGCGCGGGGCGCCGCGGTGGGGTCACCCACGTTCGGGGTCATCTTGGCCCAGACGGGGATCTTCGCGACCTCCTTCACCCAGCCCACCACCTCCTGGCAGATGGAGGGGTCCTCGCCCATCGCCATGCCCATCTTCCGCTCGGGCAGGCCGTGCGGACAGGAGAGGTTGAGCTCGAAGCCGTCCACCCCGGTCTCCTGGGTGCGCTTGATGATCTCGTGCCAGGCCTCGCGGCGGTACTCCTCCATCACCGAGGCGATCAGCATCTTCTTCGGGTAGCTCTTCTTGAGCTGGCGCAGCTCGTCCAGCCAGGTGTCGAACGGGCGGTCGGAGATCAGCTCGATGTTCTCGAAGCCGACCACGATCTTGTCGTCCTCGCGGGACTTGAGCTTCCCGTAGCGCGGCGCGGTGTTGATCACCTTGCTGGAGTCGAGGCTGATCGTCTTGATCACCATCCCGCCCCAGCCGAGATCGTACGACTTGGCGATCACCTTGGCGTTGGTCCCCGGCGGGCCCGAGCCCAGCAGGAACGGATTCTCGAACTGCATGCCGTTGACGGTGATTGCGAGCGATGGCGCCAAGTGATCCCCCAGGGGAAAGGGCGGCATTAGACCGTTTCGGCGCCCCGTGGCAAGAAGGGGCCATGCACTTCAGGGAGGTCTGCCCGCGCTGCCGCCGTCCGTCGTCCGTCTGCTTCTGCGGCCAGCTGGTCCCCGTGGAGACCAAGACGCGGGTGGTGTTCCTCCAGCACCCCCGCGAGCGGCGGGTGGCGATCGGCACCGCGCGGATGGCGCACCTCTCGCTGCCCAACTCCGAGCTGCACACCGGGGTGGACTTCGCCGGCCACGCGCGGGTGAACGCCCTGGCGGCGCTCCCGGGCACGGCCGTGCTCTTCCCCGGTGAAGGGGCGGTGGATCCCCGCACCCTGCAGGGCGGCGGCCCCGAGCACTTGATCGTGGTGGACGGGACGTGGCCCCAGGCCAAGAAGGTGCTCGAGCGCAACCCGCTCCTGCGTACGCTGCCCAGGGTGGGGCTGGTGCCGCGCAAGCCCGGCAACTACCGGATCCGCAAGGAGCCCACCGAGGACTGCCTCTCCACCATCGAGGCAGTGGTGGAGGTGCTCGGACAGCTGGAGGGGGACCACGACCGCTTCGACCGCATGCTCTCCGCCTTCGTCTACATGGTGGACCGGCAGATCCAGTGCCACGCCGAGCGCGTGGGCCCGCCGCGCTACAAGCTGCACCGCAAGCGCAACCCGCCGGCGGGCTGGCTGCCGCACGCCATGGCGGCGCGCCCGGCGGACTGGGTGCTCGTCTACGGCGAGGCCAACGCGCACCCCAACGCGCGCTTCGAGGGCGAGCCGCCCACGCCGGAGCTTTTGCACCTGGTGGCCACCCGCCCCTCGGATGGCGAGCGGTTCGAGGCGGTCTTGCGGGCGCGGACCGAGCTCACCCGGTCCAGCCCCCACCACCTGGAGCTGCCCCCCGAGGCCTTCAGCGAGGAGCGGGCCGCGGCGCTCGCCCGCTTCGCGGCGTTCCTGCGCGGGACGGACGTGTTGTGCGGGTGGGGCTTCTTCACCCTGGACCTGCTGCGCGCGGAGGGGCTGGCGTGCCCGGAGTATTACGACGTCCGCGGCCCGGCGGTGCGGGTGCTCAAGCGCCGGCCCGGGGGAATTGAGCAGGCGGCAGCGTTGCTCGGCGCGTCACCGGGCGAGCCGTGGGCCCGGGGGAGGGCGGGGCGGCGGATGGCCGGGCTGCAGGAGGTGGTGCGGGAGCTGGCCAAGCCCCGGGCGCCGCGCCCGCCGCGGGATCCCCGGAGCTTGCTGTCCCAGGGCGCGCCGCAACCCGTCGTGGATGCTGCCAAGTGAACGGGGCCAGGTGACGGGTACAATCCGGCCCCCGGTCCGGGGTAGCATGTTCGCCCTTCATGCTTCGGTGTGTCATGCGCGCAGCGCTCCCCACGCTCGTGCTGTTTCTCTCCGCGTGCACCGTGGACATCCTGGATTTTGCGGGGCGGGCCTGTGACGAGACCCACCCCTGCCAGGGTGACCGGCGCTGCGTGGCCGGCTTCTGCGTGGCGCCGGACGTCTCCGGGCCCGGCGATGGCGGCGGCAACCCCGGGGACTCGGGAGATCTCCCGATCGACGTGAGCTGTGGCGCGGACGCGGGGCCCTGCTTCTCGGGGCTCGGCGAGTGCCAGCGCTCGGGGCGGTGGACCTGCTCGCAGGGCAAGGTGGCCTGCTCGGCCCGCCCCGGCACGCCTGCCGCCTCGGACAGCTGCGACGGCAAGGACAACGACTGCGACGGCCGCCCGGACGTGGGGCGCGAGGTGCTCCTGGTGGGGCCGGATGCGGGCGTCAACGAGCACCTCTCCTGGGTGCCCGCGCCGGCGGGTGGGTACGCGGCGGTGTACGAGAGCACGCGCGCCGGGGTGCACCGGATCTTCTTCCGCCGCTTCAGCGCGGACCTGACGCCGCTCCAGTCCGAGGTGGAGCTCACCCACAGCGAGGCCCGCCAGTCCCGCTCGCCCACCATCGTGGCGATGGACAACGACGCCTTCGTGGCCTGGACGGACGAGACCACCGCCGGGGTGAAGCGCGTGGCGATCCGCAAGGTGTCCACCAACAATGGCTCCAGCAGCTGGTTCCGCGCCTTCAACGACGAGGACGTGCTCTCGCCCCCGCGGCTGGCGATCTCCGGCACTGGCGTGGACCAATACGTCCTGGCGGTCTGGGTGCGCACCGGCCGGGTGATGGTGGCCGCCACGCTGACGCCCGGCAACTCGGTGCCGAGGACGCCCCAGCAGCTCACGGTGGCGCAGTACCCGGACGGCGGCCCGCACCGCGTGGTGGAGGCGGACGCGCTCAACGCGGGCAACAACGACTTCCAGGTGGCGTGGACCGCGCTGGACGAGGACGGCGGCTACACCATCCGCTCGCGGCGCATCCACGAGATGCTGGACCCCCAGACCACGTCCATGGGCGTCTTCAGCTCGCGCGCGGCGATGGTGCAGCCCTCCCTGGTGACGAACCTCATGAGCGCCGGGGGCACCGAGGAGACCGGCCTGGTCTGGCGCGAGGTGGATCCCCTGCCCAACCCGCGCGAGGCGAGCGTGCGCGGCTCGGTGGCCCCGGTGGCGCAGCGGCCGGCGGTGACGGTGGCCGGGCCGGGCAGCGCGGGCGAGTGGGCGTCCGCGGCGATCGCCTCCAAGAACGGGACCTTCGTGGTCTGGAGCCAGCAGGAGGACGGCCGCATGTCCGGGAAGGGGCTGGATGGCGGGATGTCCGTCAACCTCACGCCTTCGCCCGCGGCGCGCGCGTACCAGGCCGCCTCTCCGCCGGTGCTGGCGCGCAGCAGCCCGATGATCGCCGTGGGCTTCGGGTCGGACGGCGGGCTCTACGGCCAGCTGCTCTGCGAGCCGTAGCGGCTAGGTGTCGAAGACCTGGAGCTGCACGCCGTTGCCCAGGCGCTGGGTCTCCACCGGCTTGAGCTCCTCGTCGACGCTCTGAACCCGGAACTGGCGCTCTTCTCCCGGCAGCCGCGTCAGCACCTGCGGTCCCCAGAGGGTTGCCTCGTCGCTGAGCACCACGCCCCCCTCCCGGACGACCGCGGCGCTGGCCTTTGGCCACACCCCAGCCGAGACCACCAATTGGAGGTCCAACGGCTCCGCGCCCGCGGCAGCCAGATCTCCGGCGAGGCGGCGGTCGGTGTGGTCGAGGCAGATCTCCAGGCCGGCGCGCCGGCCGTTCCACTCGAAGAGGCCCGGCTCGGTGCCGGGCGCGTAGCGGTAGCCCTGCGCCTGGGCGAGGTCGTCGTCAAAGCCGTCGCTGCGCTTGTCGTAGCGCAGCAGGGTCTGCCCGTCGCTCACCGCGAGCGCGGTGTTCCGGTAGCTGCCTTTCCCGTCCACCCAGGCCACCGAGCCGGGGACCACCAGGGTGGAGCGGCCCGCCGTCTCCGCCTCGAGCGCGCGCTGGAAGCGCTCCACCGCGCCTGCCTTGGCAAAGCGGGCGGGGCCGCCCAGGAACCACTCAGGGGCCACCAGAATGTCGAGATCCGGGCGCGCTTTCAGGGCGCGGCGGATCGACTCCATGGGGGAGCGCGCGAGGCGCTGCTCGGGGTCTGCGAGGCGGCTGTACGCCAGCATGCCTACGCGCAGAGGCGTGGGGGGAGGCACGTACCAGTTGTCGCCGGAGAGGGGACAGAAGTCGTCTCGCCCGGCGAGAGACTGCCCAGAAAGCATGGCGGCGCCCTGAATCCCTGGCGTGACAGGCAGATGGAAGCCCGGGCGTGACAGGCCAAGACGTTCTCGGGCGCCCTGGCCCGGGCCGGGGGATGACTCGCCCGCTGCCCTGGGCCGGCGGACGTCCGCGCCGCCCAGAACCCCGAGCGTCACGAGGACAAAACCGTGCCCCACGTCCGCTGCCTGCGCGCCGCGCTGCTCTTGTTCGGGGCGGCCTCCGCCGCCTCCGCCGCACCCGCCACCTACTTCTACGCGGAAGGGCCCCGGCTGCTGCGCGCCCAGCTCGCGTTGGAGGAGACCGCCTCCAGCGGCGTGAGCGAGCTGACCCCGCGCTCCGTGGCGATGGTGCGGCTGCCCGGCTTCCGGGTCTTCCACCACCAGCTCGGCGGCGAGGCGATCGCCGTGGCGTGCCGCGAGGAGCCGCAGCGGACGGACGAGCTCAAGGACTGCGACGTCTTCCACGTGGACCGCGCTGGGCGGGCGCTGCCGCTCGGCGTCCGGGCGGTCACCGCGTACCTTTTGCCCCAGGGGCGGTTCGTCTACTGGACGTCCGGGCTGCAGCTGTGGTCCCGCGCGCTCGCCGGCGGGGAGCCCACGCTGCTGGCGCGCTCGGTGATGGACCCGGTGCCCTCCGCGGACCTCCGGCAGCTCGGCGTGGCGCACGCGCCCGGCGCGGAGCGCTTCGAGCTGGGCCAGGACGCCTGTCCTGCGGTGGTGGAGCTCGGCGGCGCCCAGGCTCGGGAGCCCATCCCGGTCCCAGGCCCCTGCGAGGTGGGGAGCGCGCCCTTCATCTCGCCGGGGCGCACGCGGCTCTACGTCTCCACCCGCGGTGGGCTGGCCGCCTTCTGGACCCAGCGGGGCAGCGCGCCCGCGCAGCAGCGCACCCAGGTGGGCGCCACCGAGGTGGACGAGCGCTTCGTGCCGGTGCCCGGCCGCGAGCTGGTCTGGCTGTCGGAGACGACCGCCGTCTACACCGCCTCGTACGCGACCGATGAGCTCTGGAGCTTCGACGTGCAGAGCGGCCGCGCGGCGAAGCTGCACGCCGGCTCGGGCCCCGCGTGGGTGGAGGATGGGGACGGCCGCCGCGCGGTGATCGCCGTGGATGGGCGCCGCTTGCTCTGCCTCTCGGGGGTGCTCCGATGAGAGCGCTCGGCCTGACGCTGCTCTTGTGCGCCTCCAGCGCCGCGCTGGCGCTGCCCACCAACAAGTTCCACTGGCCGGTCGCTGCCACCAGCGGCAAGGTCTGCGCGTACCGGGACAGCGGCGGGGTGAAGGACTGGAAGTGCAACGGCAACACCTACGCCAACCACAAGGGCACCGACATTGCCGTGGGGAGCGGCACCACGGTGCTGGCCGCGGCCAACGGCGTGGTGAAGCACCGCGTGGATGGCTGTCCCGTGGGGAGCCTGGGCTCCACCTGCGGCGCGGGCGGCGGCAACCAGGTGCTGGTCTGGCACGCGGACTCCACGAGCGTGAACTACCACCTGCTCTCCGGCTCCGGCCTGGCGGCGGTGGGCAAGACGGTGACCTGCGGCGAGCGGCTGGGCCTCTCCGGCTCCTCGGGGAACTCCAGCGGGCCGCACCTGCACTTCCAGACCAACGTGGGCGGCACCCAGGCCGAGCCCTACAGCGGAACGCCGGATGACCCGTTCACCGGTCCCTGCTCGGGGCCGGTCTCGTACTGGGTGTCCCAGGGCACCGGCTACGTCGCCTCCTGCGGGGCGATCAGCAGCAACCCGAAGGCGGCGAACACCTGCGGCTGCCCGGTGGGCGTGTTCGTGATCTGGACGTGCAACAGCGGCCTCACCGCCCGGGAGCGGTGCGCCGGAGGCAGCGTGGAGACCCAGCAGTGCCCCTACGGCTGCCAGTCGAACGCCACGGGGACGGACGACACGTGCAAGCCCGCGCCAGCGTGCCCTGCCGGCACCTTCGCGATGTGGACCTGCGCGGCGGATGGGAAGTCCCGCCAGCGCTGCATCGCCGGGAAGGTGGAGACCCAGGCGTGCGCCTACGGCTGCCAGACGAATGCGGGCGCGGACGACGCGTGCAAGGCTGCGCCGCCCATGTGCCCCACGGGCCTTGGCGCGGCGTGGACGTGCAGCGCGGACGGCGCCACCCGCCAGCGCTGCGTGGCCGGCAAGGTGGAAACCGAGCCGTGCGCCAGCGGGTGCGAGCGCCCGGACGCCGGCGACGCGGTCTGTCGCTCGGCGCCGTCCTGCCCGGCCGGCACCTCCAGCAGCTGGACCTGCCAGGGCAACGGACGGACCCGCTGCATCAGTGGGACGACCGAGACCCAGGCCTGCGCCGAGGGCTGTGAGCAGCCCGAGTCCGGCGACGCGGTCTGCAAGGGCGCCAACCCGCCGGTGCCGTGCCCGGTGGGCAGCTACCCGCGCTTCACCTGCGAGGCCGATGGGAGCGCGCTGGTGCGCTGCGAGGCCGGGGTAACCTCGCGCGTCGCCTGCGAACACGGCTGCGTGCCCGGCACGCCCGAGGAGGACGACGCCTGCGCCGCCGCCCCAGCGGCTGATCCCGGCGACGCCGAGCCGCCGGCCGTCAGCGGCTGCGGGTGCGGCTCCGTGGATGGGGCGCTGCTCGGAGTGCTGGCGCTGCTGATCGCCGCGCGGCGACGGGCCAGCTCGTGCGTTAGCCGCTGACCTGCCGCCGCTCTCGCGCTAGACCGCCCCGGGTGGAGGAGACCGCCCACCCGAAGGCGCTGCTCGCGCTGCTGTGCGCCTGGGCCGGCTTCTGCCTCTTCTGCGTGTGGGGCCACCCGCCGCCAGTGGATCTGCCCGCGCACGGCGCGCAGCTGCAGACGCTGGCGGACCTGCTCCGCGGCGAGCCGGACGTGGCGCAGGTCTACCGGGTGACCTTCCCGGTGGGCTACGGGCTCATCAGCTGGCTCTCACTGCCGCTGGCCTGGGCGACGAATGGGGCACTCGCCATCCGCGCCGCGCTCTTCCTCACGCTCTGCCTCTACCCGCTGGCGCTGCTGCGCCTGCTGCGCGCGTTCGGCCGCAGCCCGTGGATGGTGGTGCTGGGACTGCCGCTCGCCTTCAACATCTCCTACTGGTACGGGCTGCTCTCCGGGCTGGTGGCGCAGGTGCTGCTCCTCTTCGCGCTCGCGGAGTACGAGCGGCTGCTCGCGCGCGGCCCCCGCGTCCGCGCGCTGGTCGTCCTCAACCTGCTCGCGGTGGGCGTCCTGCTCTCGCACCTGCTGGCGTTCGTGGTCCTGGGCTTCCTGCTCGGCGTGCGCGCGCTGGTGGCGGCGGACCGCCGCGCGGCCTTTCGGACGCTCGCGCTGGGCGTGGCGGCGCCCGTGGTCCTCTCCGTGCCCCAGGCGCTGCACATGGGGGCGCGCGCGGTGGTCCCGGGCGAGCAGCCCGCCACCGAGTACGCGCTCGCCTCGCACGTGAACTGGTTCTTCAAGAACTACGGCCCGGAGGGAAAGCTCGGCGTGGTGGTCCCGCTGGCGGTGGCGGCGGTGCTGCTCGCGCTCTGCCTTCGCCGCCGCGCGAGCCCCACGAGCCCGGGCGCGCCGCTCGCGCTCTTCCTGGGCATGGTGCTGCTCTACGCGGTCACCCCCAAGACGCTCTCGGGCATCTTCCTGATCAGCGTGCGACTGCCGGTGCTCGCGGGGGGCTTGAGCCTGCTGCTGGTGGACGCGCGCGCCGTGCCCAGAGCGCTCTTCGCGCTCCTGTGCGCGGGCAGCGCGCTCTCGCTCACGGAGACGGCGCTCTTCCACGCCCGCTTCAAGGAAGCCACCGGCGGGCTGATGGCGGTGGTGCCGGACGGCCGCCGGCCCCCGCATGGCTACCTCTCGCTCGAAGGAAAGGAGCTCCTGGGCAGCCGGCAGATCTACCTGCAGCACCTGGGGCAGTGGGTGACGGCCTCGCGCGGCGGCGTGGGGCACGACTTCTTCGCGGACGCGGAGCACCACCCGGTCCGCTTCCGCGAAGGGCAGGCGCTGCCGGCGGAGCTCGCGGGCGCGGCGCCCTCGGACGCGGCGAAGCTGCGCGAGCTCTACGTGTACGGAAGTGGTGGGCTGCCTGCGCCCTTCGAGCTGTGGCGAGAGGTGGCGCACCAGGGACGGTGGCGCAGGTTCGCGCCGCCCTGAGTCCCTGGGTCGCTGCAGACACCGAAAGTCGAATTGGACCCCCTGGTGAGGGGTGCAGTCCTGTCTGAACCCCTGGGCGAAGCCGCCGGAACCCGGGAGGGCGCACAGCGGTGCCGCGACAGCCGGTGCGCACCGTTTTCTGGGCAAGTCCCGTGCATTTGTCCCCCGGCATGTCGCTTCGCGAAGCAGCTTTGCAATCCCATCTCGATGTTGCAGACGACAACGCAGACTTCAGCCGAAGTGGGGCGGTGCGGCAGCGCCGGAGCGCACGTGCGTTCGGTCGTTACGAGATCCTCTCTCTGCTCGGACGTGGCGGCATGTCGGAGGTGTACCGGGCCCGCGTGATGGAGGGGCACCGCGAGGGCCAGCTCGTCGCCATCAAGCGGCTGATCCCGGAGCTGATGCAGGACATCAACTGCGTGAAGCTCTTCAACAGCGAGGCGAAGCTCTCGCGGCTGCTCCACCACCCGCACATCATCGACGTCTACGAAGAGGGCGTGCTCGGCGGCACCCACTACATCGCGATGGAGCTGATCGACGGGCGCGATCTCGCCCACCTGCTGCGGCGCTGCAAGGAGCAGGGGATCCTCCTGCCGATCGACTTCGCGCTCTACCTGGGGATGACGCTCTTCGAGGCGCTCGGCTACGCGCACGACGCGGTCACCCCGCAGGGCGCCTCGCTGGGGCTGGTGCACTGCGATGTCTCGCCCTCCAACCTGTTCATCTCCCGCACCGGGGAGATCAAGCTCGGCGACTTCGGCGTGGCGCGCGGGCGCCTGCTGCAGCTGGACATCCCCAGCTACGTCGCCGGCAAGCCCTTCTACGTTTCGCCCGAGGTGCTCGACGGAGAGATCGCCCCCGCCGGAGATCTCTGGGCCGCCGCGGTCACTCTCTACGAGCTGCTCACGCTGGAGCGCCCCTTCGAGGGCGAGACCACCGATGAGATCTACAAGAAGATCCGCAAGCGCAAGTACCGCAAGGTCCGCGAGCTGCGCCCGGAGATCCCCGCGGCGCTGGAGGCGGTGATCGAGCGCGCGCTCGCCCGCGACCGCCGCGTGCGCTTCCAGACCGCCGGCGAGGCCGTGAACGCCATCCGCCCCCACCTGGACGAGCGGATCGGCACGCCGCTGGCCATCGCCTCCGTGGTGCGCGGGCTCTTCGGCAAGGCCGCGGACTGACGCCCCCTGCCGCGGCGGGATTGGCTTTGGACCGCGGGGTGGCTCAAAGTGGGAGGGCGTGGACGCCCCCCGGAACCAGGATGCCCTCGTCGTGGCGCGCCGCATCCGGGCGCTGCGGTACCCCGGCGCCTCGGTGGTGCTCGTCGCCGGCTCGGTGATGCGCGGAGACGCCACCAGCAGCTCGGACCTGGATCTGGTCGTGGTCTTCGAGCAGCTGGCGCACGCGCACCGCGAAACCTTCGACTTCGACGGCTGGACCGTGGAGGCCTTCGTCCACGATCCGGAGACGATGACCTACTTCTTCCTCGAGGTGGACCGGCCGGCCGGCTTCGCCGCGCTGCCCACCATGGTGCTGGAGGGGGTGGAGGTCCCCGAAGGCTCCGCGCTGGCGGTCTCCCTGAAGAAGCTGGCCACCCGGGTGCTGGAGCTGGGGCCGCCGAAGCTGGAGGCCGCCGAGCTGGCCCGCCGCCGCTACGCCCTCACGGAGCTGGTGAACGACCTGCGCACCCCGCGCAGCCGGGACGTGCTGCTCTCCACCGGCGCGCTGCTCTATGGCGAGCTGGGGGACTTCCACCTGCGCAGCCAGGGGCTCTGGTCCGGCCGCGGCAAGCAGCTGCCCCGGCAGCTCTTCCAGGAGTCGCCCGCCTTCTTCGTGAAGTTCCGGGACGCGTTCGATCTGCTCTTCACCCAGGGCGAGACCGCCCCGGCGATCGCGCTGTGCGAAGAGGCGCTCGCGCCGCAGGGCGGGCTGCTCACCGCCGGCTACCGGCGCGACGCGGTCCCCGCCTGGCGGCGCCGCCTGCCGCCCTAGGACGCCCCTCCGTTCACCCCGAGCGAAGTCGAGGGGCGCTCAACTTCGCTCGACCTTCCGGAGCGCGTCTTAGAGGTTCGCGGCGTCCGCGGTGACCACGAACGCGGAGCTGCTGGACGCGTAGCCGAACACGGAGATGAAGATCGTGGCCGGCGCGGTGAGGGTGACGCGGCACTCCTCGGCCGAGCCGCCGATGTACGGGCGGCAGTCGTAGCTGGTGCGGGTGGGCTGGGCGCCGACCTTCACGTAGAGGTCCGCGTCACCGCCCGGGAGCGCCGGGTCGTGCGCCAGGCGCACCGAGTAGGTCCCCGCGGGGGCGACCATCGTCTGGTACTTCAGCTCCTGGTTGCGGGTGACCGCGCCGCTCTCGCGCAGCCCCTTGAAGGTGGTGCCGCCCGGGGTGAAGACGTTGTCCTGCTCGCCGGTGACCACCACCACCTGGGAGCGGTCCACGTTCTTGAAGATCTGCTCGTAGGTCATCGGCGTCTGGAACTTGGAGAGGCCGCGGACCAGCGCGAGCGTGGCGTTGGGCATGGAGCTGAAGAACGCCGGCATGCCGTTGGTGACGATCTCCATGTACTTGGTGCCGGTGGGGTCATCCGGGTTGATGGCCGCGCGCGTCTGCGCGAGCGAGCCGTCCACGTAGGCGAAGGTGTCGCAGCCGTTCATGAAGAGGACGAGGTACTTGCCGGCGACGAAGCGGCCCTTGCGCGCGAGCGCCCGGACGTTCTGACCCAGGCCGGCGTGGCCGTTGTACGAGATCATGTCCGCGGTGGTGGAGAGCGCGGTGTAGCGCGCGTCGAACGCGGCGCCCGCGGTCCGCACGTTGTCCACCAGGAGCGCGGTGATCACGATCTTCTTCCCGTCCGGCAGCACCGCGGTGAAGGTGATGTCCGGGGTGGAGATGCCCGGCGCGTCCGGCACCAGCGCCGGGACGGTGGTGACGCTGAAGGCGCGCAGCTCGGTCTTGATCGCCCGGATGAAGGCGTTGAAGGCGGCGATGCCGGCGTCGCTGGAGGTGGTGGCGCCGTCCTCGTACTTGCCGAAGATGGAGACCACGTTGAGGACGTTGTCCTCCCAGACCTTGTGGTACTCGGGGTACTTCCCGGTGGTGTTCTCGCTCGAGCGGGTGACGCGAGCGGTGACGCGGGAGAGCTCGGCGGCGGTGATCGCACAGCCGGAGCTCAGCGGGCGGTAGTAGTACCACATGCTCCCGCTGTCGACGTCGTGCGCGCCGAAGTCCACGCAGCTGGTCTTGTACTTGTTGGTGAAGGACTCGAGCCCGTCGAAGCTCACGTCGCGCGGGAGCCGGAACTCATAGGTGGCGGGGAGGTTGGTCTTGCTGCCCCAGGCCACCGGCAGCTTCGCGCGGTAGGTGACCTTGGTGGTGCCGTCCGCCTGCGGCGCGGAGGAGATGTTGGTGATGCTCACCTTGTCCAGGCGCCCCACCGAGCGGTGCGTGTTCAGGTGGCCGATCGTGTAGAGCATCTGCGCGTCAATCTGCGAGCGGGCGGAGGAGAAGCCGCGGGTGACCAGCTCCCCGTCGAACTCGAAGTCGAGCAGCGTGGCCTGGTCGCTGCTGAACGGGCCGTGCTCCTCGGCGGTCGGGTCGGTCTCGTCCGGCGTCACCGGCACATCGGCGTAGCCACAGCCCACGAAGGTGGCGGCGGCGAGGGTCAGGAGGATCTTCCTGCGGGTCATCTTTGGGCTCCGAAGAGGGGAAAGTTCGGCGCCGCGACTAGCAATTGTCATGCCGCTGTGCGCGCATGTCCTACATGGCCAAGCCCTCGAATCCACGTAAGCGCGGCTTCAGTCGCCCTCAAGTGCCATCAGATTTCTTGAAAAATCAGGACACGAATGTCCGAGATCGCCCCACTTATGCCTGAGGCTGCCGGGACTTATGGGCGGTTAAGCCTGCGCGGGCGCCCGAGGACGATCCCTTCAGAGCGGCGGCGCCGGCGGGGCGCGGGAGCCGGCTCGCCGATCGGGTCCGGGCAGACGCTGTGGAGCTTGCAGCCCCGGCACTCGGCCCCGGACCAGACCGCCTCGTAGAGCGCCTTCACCCGGTCGATCACCTCGAAGTCCTCGGTGGCGAAGCCGAGCTCGAAGTTCCGCTTCCCGTCCCCCTTGGCGCCCAGCCCCGCGCCGGTGAGGTTGGCGCTGCCGAGGTAGCACCAGGCGCCGTCCACCAGGACCGCCTTGAAGTGCACGCGCGGGCAGATCTTCAGCTGGAGCCCGCCGCCCACCAGCTTGCGCTCGCGATCGAACGCGCTGCGGAACGGGCGCGAGGGGAGCTCCGCGTGGAGGACCCGCAGCTCCACCTTCCGGCGGGCCAGCGCGGCGAAGACCTTCAAGATCGGCACGAAGCGGCCCGCCTGCTCCACGTACATGGCCTTGAGGTTGGCGGTGCTGATCCACACCGACTCGCGCGCGTGCGCCAGCCGCTCGAGGATCACCTCGCGGTAGAGCTCCGCACCGGAGAGCAGCGCTGCCTCGAGGCTCCGCATGGTCGCGGAACGTTCGCACGGGACCGTCCGCTGGTCGACGCTTCCGGCGCGCTCCGCGCGAGGTCACCCGGTAACGCAGGCGCCCGCTGCACTGGAAGCTTTACCGACTGGAGCACCGGCGCGCAGGGGACCTGCGTCAAGAACCCAGCGCAAACGCGGCCTCCGGCGCCCGGCCGGCAGGCACGACGGATGCTTCGTTGCCCGCCGCGGGCGCGCGATAGCAGTCGGCCGGCGCGCCACGGCGGGAGGGCCCATGGAGTCCGAAAAGCCCGAAGTCACGAAGGACGATCAGCTCTGGGTGGTCCGGCTGAAGGACGCGGCCCAGAACGTCATCGAGTACCGCTACGCCTCCGAGCGCCAGGCGCGCTACTTCGCCGCCGTCTTCGAGCTCGGGCCGCGGACGCTGCCGCCAGCGGGGCAAGTTGCCCGCCCGGCGCGCAAGAGCCGCAGGCGCGCGCGCAAGGAGCTCCCTCCGCAGCAGCCGCTCCTGGACCTGGTGGCCGAGCTCGCTTGACGCTGCCCGCGGTGGCGTGCGAATCCATGGGACCCCATGGATTCGGACAGCGCCGCCGTGCTCGACGCGATCCGCCGGCTGGTCCGGCTGCTGCGCCTCTCCACGCGCCACTCGCAGGGCAAGAGCGGGGTGAGCAGCGCGCAGCTCTTCGTGCTGCAGCGGCTGGGTGAGTCCAACGCGGCGTCCATCGCCGAGCTCTCCCGGCGGCTGCTCGCGGATCCCAGCTCGGTCTCGGTGGTGGTGGCGCGCCTGGTCTCCCGCGGGCTGGTGAGCCGCGGCCGCTCCGCGCTGGACGCGCGCCGCGCCACGCTGGCGGTGACCGCGAAGGGGCGCAAGCTCTTGCGCACCGCGCCCGAGCCCGCGCAGGCCCGCCTGGTCTCCGCGCTGCGCCGGCTGCCCGCCTCGAGGCGCCGCGCGCTGGCGAGCGCGCTCGGCGGGTTGATCCGCGAGCTCGGGCTGCAGGAAGGCCCCGCCCCCCTCTTCTTCGAGCAGGAGTCTTGAGAGAGTCCCATGCCTGATCACGAGCTTTCGCGCGCGTCCTCCACTGACGGGCTCCCCGTCGCCCCCTCCATGTTGCCGGTCGTGGAGCGGGAGCAGCTGCCCCACCGGGGCAGCGGCGTGGATCGGCGCACCGTCTTCCTCTGCGCGCTCTCGGTGGGGCTCGCCTTCGCCGCGGGCGGGATCTCCCGCGTCCTCACCGGGCTGATCGCGCTGGTCACGCAGCTCTCGTTCTACGGGCGCTTCTCGTTCGAGCCGGTCTCTCCGGTGGGCCACCCCCTGGGCCCCTGGGTGGTGGCGGTGCCGATCGCCGGCGGGCTGGTGGTGGGGCTGATGGCGCGCTACGGCTCCAAGGCGATCCGCGGGCACGGCATCCCCGAGGCGATGGAGCAGGTGCTCACCAACGAGAGCCGGATCCCCCCGCGGATGATGGTGCTCAAGCCGCTCTCCGCGGCGATCTCCATTGGCACCGGCGGGCCGTTCGGCGCCGAGGGGCCGATCATCGCCACCGGCGGCGCGCTCGGCTCCACGGTGGGGCAGTACATCCGGATGACCGCGGACGAGCGCAAGACGCTGCTGGCCGCGGGCGCGGCGGCCGGCATGGCGGCCACCTTCGGCAGCCCGGTCTCCGCGGTCCTGCTCGCGGTGGAGCTGCTCCTCTTCGAGTACCGGATGCGCTCCATCGTGCCGGTGGCGCTGGCCACCGCCACGGCCACCGCGGTGCGGATGGCCTTCGAGGGCACCCGGCCCGCCTTCGCCGTGACCGCGCTGGAGCAGCCGGGTGCCGCGGCGCTGGCGCTCTACGTCCTGGTCGGCGCCCTGGTGGGCGTGGCGTCCGTGGGCGTCACCCGCGCGGTGTACGCGATTGAAGATCGCTTCGAGAAGCTGCCCATCCACTGGATGTGGTGGCCGGCGCTGGGCGGCCTGGTGGTGGGGCTGGTGGGCTGGGCGGATCCGCGCACGCTCGGCGTGGGCTACTCCAACATCGAAGACATCGTCTCCGGCAGGGTGGTGGGGTTGGGGCTGATGGGGCTGGTGGGGCTCAAGTTCCTCTCCTGGTCCATCTCCCTGGGGAGCGGGACCTCCGGCGGCACCCTGGCGCCGCTGTTCACCGTGGGCTCCGGGCTGGGCGGGTTGCTCGGCGCGGGGCTGGCGCTGGTGCTGCCGGCGGCGGGCGTGGACCCCAAGGTGGCCGCGCTGGTGGGGATGGCCGCCATGTTCGCGGGGGCCTCGCGCTCGCTGCTGGCCTCGGTGGTGTTCGCGTTCGAGACCACGCGGCAGCCGCTGGGGCTCTTGCCGCTGCTGGGCGGCTGCTCGGCGGCGTACCTGCTCTCGAGCCTGCTGATGCGGGACTCGATCATGACCGAGAAGCTCGTGCGCCGCGGTGTGCGCGTGGTGTCCGAGTACGGCGTGGACGAGCTCGACCGCCTCTGGGTGAAGGACCATGGCGCGAGGAAGCTGGTGACGCTCGCGGCGAGCCTGACCGTGGAGCAGGTGCGCGCGTGGCTGCGCGAGAAGGGGCGGGACACGTCCCACCAGGGCTTCCCGGTGGTGGAGGCGGACGGCGCGGTGGTGGGCGTGCTCACCCGCAGAGATCTCCTCTCCGAGGGCGCGGCGCTCACCACGCCGCTGCGCGAGCTGGTCCGCCGGGCGCCCGTGGTCGTGTACGAGGATGAGACCCTTCGCCAGGCGGCAGACCGGATGGTCCACTTCGGGCTGGGCAGGTTGGTGGTGGTGTCGAGGCAGCGGCCGCGGCACGCCATCGGCATTCTCACCCGGAGCGACCTGCTCGGCGCGCACCGGGCGCGGCTGCGAGCGGGCGGCGCGGAGCTGCCCTCCGTTCATCCCGAGCGGGCCGCCGCGGGCTGAGCGGACCCTCCGTTCACCCCGAGCGGAGTCGAGGGGCGCCCGTTTGCGTGACCCTCGCGCGCCCCTCGACTTCGCTCGGGGTGAACGGGGTTACGGCTTCTTCGCGTCCGGCCAGCGGTTGCCTTCCTCGCCAATAGGCCCGCGCTGCGGGTTCACCACGCAGAAGCGCTGGCCGGTGGGGGCCTCCATCACCCACCAGCGCGTGACGAAGCCGATCCGCTTGGCGCCGAGCGCTTCGAGCCGCTTCACTTCGGCCTCGAGGTCGTCCGACTCGATGTCCAGGTGGATGCGGCTGTCGTGGCTCACCTGCTGGATGAGCAGCTTGGGCTCCTCGGGCCGGGCGGCCAGCTCCCGGTACGTGGGCGAGTCCGGGTCAGGGGGCGAAGCCTCGCGGCCGAGCGCGCGGCTCCAGAAGGTGGTGGCGGCCTCGAGGTCACCCGTCTTGCAGTCGATGACGAAGGTGGAGAGCTTGCTTCGGTGCATGGCGGGACCTTGGCGGCTGGGCCCTTAGAGCGTCAACACCGCTTCGGAAGCCGTGGCCGCGGCTGAACGCTCCACTTCCTCCAGGAGCGCGCGCCGGTGCGGCTTGCCGCGGCTGCGCCAGAGGTTCTGCGCGCACTCCACCAGTGCGAGGTGGCTGAAGGCCTGCGGGAAGTTGCCGGCGAGGCGGCGCTCCGTGGGCAGGTACTCCTCGGAGAGCAGCCCCACGTCGTTGCTCAGCCCCGCCAGCCGCGCGAAGAGCGCCTCGGCCTGCGTCCTGCGGCCCATCAGCGCCAGGCAGTCCGCGAGCCAGAAGGAGCAGGGGAGGAAGACGCCCTCGCCGGGAGGCAGGCCGTCCGGCGTCTGACGGGAGTCGTAGCGGTACACGAAGCCGTCGTGGAGCAGCTCGCGGGAGATCGCCTCCACGGTGCCCACCACGCGCGGGTCCTTGGCGGGGAGGAAGCCCACCAGGGGGATCATCAGGAGGGACGCGTCCAGCTGCGGATCTCCGTACGCCTGGGTGAAGGTGCCGCGGTCGGCGTCGTAGCCGCGCTGGCAGACCTGGCGGTGGATGGTGGCGGCCAGCGCGCGCCAGCGCTCCACCGGTCCCTCCAACCCGAAGCGCTTGGCGCTGCGGACGGCGCGATCCAGCGCCACCCAGGCCATCACCTTCGAGTGGGTGAAGTGGCGGCGCGGGCCGCGGACCTCCCAGATCCCTTCGTCCGGCGCCTGCCAGTGGCCTTCGAGCCAGTCCAGGAGGTGGCACTGCAGGCGCCAGGCGTCCTGCTCCGCGTCCAGGCCCGAGCAGCGCGCCAGGTGCAGGCAGTCCATCACCTCGCCGTAGACGTCCAGCTGCAGCTGCTGCGCGGCGGCGTTGCCGATCCGCGCGGGGGAAGAGCCCTCGTAGCCGGGGAGCCAGGGGAGGGTGAGCTCGGTGAGGCGGCGCTCGCCGGAGACGCCGTAGAGGATCTGCAGCTCCTCCGGCTCTCCCGCCACCGCGCGCAGGAGCCAGTCCCGCCAGGCAGAGGCCTCCTCCACGTAGCCGGCGTCGAGCAGCGCCACCAGCGTGAGCGTGGCGTCGCGCAGCCAGCAGAAGCGGTAGTCCCAGTTGCGCACGCCGCCGGGCTGCTCCGGCAGGGACGTGGTGGGCGCCGCCACCATCCCGCCGGTGGGGGAGTAGGTGAGCGCCTTGAGCGTGAGCAGCGAGCGGCGCACGTGGCTGGCGAACGGGCCCAGGCAGTGGGCGGAGCCCTGTGCCATCCAGCGCTCCCAGTGCTCGGTGGTGGCGCGCAGCGCCTTGGCCGCGTCCAGCCGGGGGCCCGCGTCCTCGTGCGAGGGGTGCCAGGTGAGCAGGAAGGGCAGGGAGTCTCCCTGCCGCACCGTGAAGCCCGCGTGCAGGCCATGGCCCCGCCACTTGATGGGCACCTCCGAGCGCAGCCGCACGCTGTCCGGCCCCGCGGTGAGGCACAGCTCGCCGTCGAGCGGGCGGATCCACGGGCTGCGATCGCCGTAGCCGAAGCGCACCAGCAGCTCGAAGTCGAACGGAACACTGCCGCGCAGGCCCTCCACCACGCGCACCAGGTGCGGCCGGGAGGTGCGCGGCGGCATGAAGTCCACCACGCGGGCCTCGCCGTCCTCGGTGCGGAAGGTGGTCTCCAGCACCAGCGTCTCGCCGCGGTACCGGCGGGTGACTTTGCGCGCGCCGCCCGCGGGGGCGAGCAGCCAGCGGCCGTGCTCGGGCGTGCCGAGGAGGGACGCAAAGCAGGCGTCCGAGTCGAAGCGCGGCCAGCAGAGCCAATCGACGCTCCCGTCACGCCCCACCAGCGCAGCGGAGTGCGTGTCGCCGACGAGCGCGTAGTCCTCGATCCGCTGCGCAGCCATCGCCCTAACCTGGGCACGGCGAGCGCCGCTGCACGGGCGCCCGCTCGCTCGGCTCCCCAAAAGGGCGGCGGGCTTGTGCGGGAGAAGCACTAGCCTCCGTTCGATTCCCGCCGCTACTCGGGGTCGAAACGCCAGAGGCTGCGGCTACCGGGGTGCTCGGTGAACGCCCAGAGGCGGTCCTCGTCGCCGTCGTAGGCCAATTGCTGCAGCCCGTCCGCGGAGGTGTCCACGCGGGTGAGCGGCTGGTTCTCTTCCGCGCGCCAGATGCCCGGCGGCTCCCGGCCGCGCATCGCGCTCACGTAGAACTCGTCCTTTACCTTGGCCACGCCTGACACGCGCTCGATGGGCAGGGACCAACCGGCGTCCGGGTGCGCGCGGCCGTCCGGGCCTCGCGCCAGCAGCCCGGTCTGGGGATCCAGTGGCCAGCGCAACAGCCGCCCACCCGGCGCGCCCACCACGTACTCGGGGACCAGGAGCGCGGGCGTGCCCGAAGAGCGATCCACCGAGAGGCCGGAGAAGCGCGGGTTCTGGCCCCGCACCGCCAGCGCCCTTCCGCCCTCTACCGGGAGCTGGAACCAGCCCACCTGCGGCAGGACATAGCCCTCACCCTGCGCACTGAAGCTGCCGCTGATGGGGTTGAAGCCGACCGAGGGATCGCGTCCCCGCACCTCCCAGAGGTGCCGCGTGTCGAAGACGCGCAGGCCGCCGCCCGTGTCCGCCACGTAGAGGTAGTTCTTGAACCACGCCACGCCGCCGGCATGGGTGCGCACGCTCTGGAAGTCCACGCCGCCCGGGGCGGCCGGGTTCTCCACCGGCGTTACCAGCAGCGCGTGGCGGTACTTCGCCTCCTCGGGTTTGTCCGGCTGGGTGTGATCCAGGAACGTGATGCGCGAGTGCTCGTCCCCCGCGGAGTGCCAGCTCACCGCCATCCAAGCCTTGCCGTCGTCGAGGTGCGTGCCGACCGAGTCGAACGAGGTGGTGAGCCCCTGCGGGTACCAGGCATCCGTCCGCTGATCGAGCGCATCGAAGCGCAGCCCGTTCAGCGTGCCGTGGCGGGTCGTCCCGCTGGAGGGAATCACCGCGCGGGGGCCGCGGTCCGGGCCCTCGACGTAGCTGCGGGTGAGGCGCAGCTCGCTGAGCGGAACGGCGCGCAGCGCGCCGGCACCCTCCGCGCGAGCGATGCGCGCCCCAAGCACCTCGAAGTCGCGAACCACGAGCGAATACGGCGCTGGGTTCATCCGCGCCAGCGTGGTGGGCACGGCCACCGGACCGATGAAACCGGGCATCCCCGGCGCGGGCACGGACACGGGCGCCGCCGCCGGCGAGGCACGCCCCGCGCTGGGAGGGGCGCCGGCCGGTCGCGCTCGGGTGCTCGTGTCTGCTGGAAGCAACGGTGGAGCTCCAAATCCTTCAGCGACCGTCCGTCCCCAGGGGATCTGCTCGGGGGGTTCGCCACGGCTCAGGATTCTCGAAAAGCCCGTGGGTCTGTTGCGCTTTCTCGGACCGCGGGAGGTCGCGGGGCCCGGTGTCTCAGCCGCCGGTCACCCCGAAGCGGAGTCGAGGGGCCGAGTGCGTTCCGCGCTCTCGAGGTGATGAGGGCCATGCGGGCCTCAGCGGCCGAAGCGGCCCACGCCGACCAGGGCGTCGCTGCGGATCGGCGTCTCCTTCACCGGCGTGCCCGGCCGGGACGCCTCCACCATCCGCGAGGGGCCGGTGGCAATCGCCACGTGGGTGACGTTCCCGGCGCCGTAGTCGTAGAAGACCAGGTCGCCGGCGCGCGTCTGGCTGCGCGGCACGTGGCGGCTCGCCGCGTACTGCTGGGAGGAGGTGCGCGGGATGTTGACGCCCGCCGCGCGCAGGGCCGCGCTGGTGAGGCCGCTGCAGTCCCAGGCGTCCGGGCCGTTGCCTCCCCACTGGTAGCGGTCTCCGATCTGCCTGCGGGCGAACGAGACGGCGCGGTCGGCCTGGCCGCGAGTGAGGGCGCTGGCGCTGCGGCGATCGATGCGGTTCGAGCTGGCCATGCGGGTCTTTCATCCTTCCAGGTCAAGCGCAGAGCGCGGGGCGCACTCTGCTTCTCGAACGCAGCCGCCGGCAGGTTTCCGCTGCACACTCCAGTTCACGGCGGCGCCATTGTCTCTCGCGCGCTGGGGATTCCGCCCGGCGACGAGAGCCCAAGCGGACCGGTGCCTCACGGAAGGCCGCACTGGAGGAACAGCGGTGGGAGCCTCTGCGCCGCACGTGATTCGCTGACGGCACAGGGGCCCGCAGCGCAGGCGCGGCGCGGACAACTCCCCCTGCGGCGCCCTCGACAATCGCGCAACCCCCGGAGCGCCATGCTCACCTCGCTTCTCGGCAGCGCCGCCGCTCCTGCTTGGAGCACCCCGTCCTCCGCCTCGGCAAGCCTCCTCCAACCCCGCACCGGCGCGGAGAGAGAGCCAGCGCTCGCCGCTCTCTACGTCGATCGTTACTCGCGGCAGCTTGGGCTGGACGAACGCACGCTCAAGCAGCGGCTGGCGGTGATGGCCTCCGAAGTGCTCGGCTTCTACCGCGCCAACCCGGCCCTCTTCCTGATCGACGCGCGCGCCCTGCTCGCGCGCGGCGGGCTGCTCCCCCGGCCTGCGCCGCTCTTGCCCGTCGCGCTCGACGCGCACGTGGGAAACTTCGGGACGTTCAGGGGCGCGGACGGGCGGGTCGTCTGGGGCCTCAACGACTTCGACCAGGCGGGGATCGGCTCGCCCGAGCTGGACCTGCTTCGGCTGGGGACGAGTGTGACGCTGCTGGCGCGCGAGGCGAATGACGACCCCAGCGAGCAGCGGGAGGTGGTGCGGCGCGCGGCGGCCGCCTACTTCGACGAGCTGGAGCTGCTCGTCGCCGCGGGGATGGCCCTGCCCGCCAGCATCTGCGAGCCGGAGGCCTCCGGCCCGGTGAAGGAGCTGATCCGCGAGACGGGCACGGACGACAGCATGCGCCGCCGGATGGGCGAGCTGGTCAAGGGGGACCGGGAGCCCAAGCTGGAGGGGAGCGGGCTGGCGCCGGTAGACCTCCAGACGCGCGCCGAGGTGGAGGAGGGGCTGCGGGAGTATGTCGCCCGGTTGCCGCCCGGCGCACTGCCGAGCCCGCTCCGCGTGGAGGTGAAGCGGCGGCTGGGCGCGGGCGGCAGCAGCTTCGGCCTGGACCGGCTCGTGGCGATGGTGCAGGGGCCGGATCCCAAGGCCAAGCCGGTCCTGCTCGAGCTCAAGCAACTGCTCCCCTCGCCCTTCGACTCGCTCACTGGCGCGCTCTCGAAGGCGGATCCGGCGAAGGTGATCCGCTTCCAGCAGGCGCTCGGAGGCTTCGCCAACCCCCTCACCGGCGAGGCGCGGATCTCCGGGCGGCCCTTCCTGGTGCGGGAGCTGGAGCCGGTGAAGTCCTCGCTGGGACAGGCAGCGCTCAACACCAGCAGAGAGCTCGAGTCCGTTGCGGAGCAGGCTGGGCGTGTGCTCGCCCGCGCGCATGCCCAGACGCCGGAGCGCGCGCGGGCGCTGCAGGCGTGGGTCGGCGGCGGCGCGGCCGCGGCGGGCGAGCGGCTGGTGGAGCTGGCCTCGCTGGAAGAGCAGCAGGTGCGGGCCGACTTCAAGGCCTGCCAGAGGGCGTTCCCCTAAAGCCGCTGCACCACTGCCTCCGGCGCCGCCCTTGCGATTAATTAACCAATTGGTTACTTTGCTGTTCGGTTAATTAAGCCATGACGACCGACCCGCTCAGCGCCACCTTCGCCGCACTCGCCGACCCCACCCGGCGCGCGATCCTCGCGCGGCTCTCGAAGGGGGAGACCTCCGTCACCGAGCTCGCGCAGCCCTTCGAGATGAGCCTCCCCGCCGTGACGAAGCACCTCAAGGTGCTCGAGCGCGCGGGGTTGATCACCCGCAGCCGCGAAGCGCAGTGGCGCCCCTGCCGGCTCGCGCCGAAGCCGCTGAAGGAGGCGAACGCCTGGCTCGAGCACTACCGCGAGTTCTGGGAGGGCAGCTTCGACCGGCTCGAGGACTACCTCGCCGACCTCCAGGGGCAGAAGCGCCCGGCGCGCGTCCGAAGAGTTTCCACCCCGAAGAAGGCGAAAAGAGGAGCAGACACATGAGCGCAGCACATGATCTCAACGAGCTCGCCAAGCGGCAGCTGGAGCTCTCCCGGCTGATCAGCGCCCCGCGCGCGCTGGTCTTCCAGGCGTTCACCGACGCGAAGATGATCTCCAACTGGTGGGGCCCGAACGGCTTCCGCACCACCACGGTGAGCAAGGACGTGCGTCCGGGCGGCGCGTGGAAGTTCACCATGCACGGGCCGGATGGCACCGACTACCCGAACCACATCGTCTACACGAAGGTCGTCCCCAACGAGCGCCTCGAGTGGGATCACGGCACGAAGGAGGGCGAGGTGATGTTCAAGGCCGTCGTCACCTTCAAGGATGAGGCGGGGAAGACGCGCGTGACCCTGCAGCACACGCTGCCCACCGTCGAAGCGCGTGAGCAGGCGGCGAAGTACGCCATCGAAGGCGGCAACCAGACGCTCGCGCGGCTCGAGCAGCACCTCGCCACGCAGCAGTAGTCACCAGGACACCGCTGAAAGACGAAGGGCCTGGAGGCTCCGGAGATCTTCCGGAACTTCCAGGCCCTTCGTTCAGCGAGGAGTAGGGGACTTGAACCCCTGACCTCCGGCGTGACAGGCCGGCGTTCTAACCAACTGAACTAACTCCCCAGCACGACACTTCTATGGGCGGAACAGGGATCGAACCTGTGACACTCGCCTTGTAAGGGCGACGCTCTACCGCTGAGCTATCCGCCCCTCCCTATTTCCGCCCCAACGACGGTCGGCCTTCTATCGGCCGTGGTTTCGGGTGTCAAGGTCAAGGAAGCGTCGCCTGTCCGAGGCTTCCCACCGCGCCGGAGAAGCCGCTCGCCGCGCTGTGGCCGTCGAGATCTCCGTAGCAGTAGGGCGAGGCCACCGTGCGCGCGAACCGATACGCGTAGTCGTAGCTGCCTGCGGGCACGCCCGCGAGCGTCGCCTTGAACTCGTCTGCCGCGCCTGCCTGGCTGCTGTACTCCGCGGCGAGCCAGCGCCAGTTGTTGGAGACGCCGGGGTCCTCGGCGCGCGGCCCGTAGCCCAGCTCGGCCACCACGCCCACCGGCTCGCCCGCGGCGTCCGTGAGGCCCGGCTCGGTCACGCGCCCCAGCAGCTCCGCGGTGCGACTGGCGGTGGTGGCGGGCGACTGCAGCTGGCAGGCGTCCAGGTCCGCGTGGTTGGTGACGGTGAGCGCCGGCTGCTGCGCCAGCTCGTAGCCGCCCACGTCGCTGCCGTTCAAGTCGCAGTAGGTCCAGCTCTCGCCGTTGTTCACGCTGAAGCGGAAGCTGACCGCGCGCGCGCCCGTGTAGGCCGGCTGGATGTCCCCGCGGAGCTGGTCTTCGCCGGTGGCGGTGAGGTCCCCGAAGAAGATGGCCTCGCGCCACGCCCAGCCCCCGAGCGAGGCGTTGGTGCCGGCCGCGCCCACGCCCACCTGGCCGCGCACGCCGTGCCCGGGGCCGGTGGCCTCGGTGATCCCCGTCACCTTCACCTGTCCGTACACGGACAGCCGCGCGCCGCTGGCGAGCGTGCCCGAGGTGAGCGCGGAGAGCTTGCAGGACTGGATGGAGGCGGTGACGACCTTGAGCTTGTACGCCTGCGCCGGCGCGTAGCCGTTGGCGCTGCCATCCAGGTCGCACAGGACGTCCGGCCGGCCCTGGTAGTGGAAGCGGTAGGCCACGTCGTAGTCGCCCGCCGCGAGCGCCGGTACGCGCTGCCGGTATTCGTCTGACTTCGAGCTGTCCTGATCCGAGCCGTAGGTGGCCGCCACCCACGTCCAGCCCGCCCCTGGCTGTGAGCCCGCGGGTCCGTAGCCCAGCTGCGCGGTGATCCCCGCGCCCTGGCCCGCCGCGTCCGTCACCGTGGTGGCGAAGACGCGCCCGGCGAGCAGCGGAGACGGCGCGCCCGGCTGCGCCAGGTAGCTCGCGGGCGCCACCAGCTTGCAGGCGTCAACATCCACCGGCGTCACGGTCAGCTTGCCGGCCATGTCCGGCGAGAAGCCGAGATCCGAGCTGTCCGCGTCGCAGTAGAGCGGCGCGCCGCCGTTGAGCGTGAAGCGGAAGGCGAAGGCGAAGCTCCCGGCGCCTGGGTTGGGGACCGGCGCGCCGTACTCGTCGTTGGCGCCGCCGCCGCTGTCGCGCACGTACGCGGCGGGGCTCCACGTCCAGCCCGCGGCGGCTGGGTCCGAGCCCACGGGTCCGTAGCCGACCTCTGCGGTCATGCCCGCGCCCGCGCCGGCGGCGTTGGTGAGCCCGCTCTTGAGCACCTGCGCGAGGACCTGCGGCCCCGTCTGTCCCACGCGCAGCGCGACCTCCGGCGGCGGCTCCACCACCTCGCCGCCGAGCTTGCACCAGTCCGGGACCGGGCGGAGCACGGTCACGTGCGGCAGCTGATCCGCGGTGGTGCCGTTGGCGGAGCCGTCCCGGTCCGCCACCACCCAGGTCGCGCCGCTGTCGATGGAGAAGCGCGCCACCAGCACGTACTCCCGCACCTCCGCGCCGGTCGCCCCGGCCAGCTCCACCTTGGCCTCGTATTGGTCTCTCGCCAGATCTCCCGTCACCGGGCCATCCGCGTCCGCCACGTAGCTGGCGTCCACCCAGATCACCCCCGCGCCGCTCGCCGGATCCAGCGGCGCCAGCTTGTAGCCCACCTGCGCGCGCACGCCCGCGCCCTGGCCCTTGCCGGCGGTGGCCGCGCTCACCTCGACCTCGGCGGAGATCGCCACCTGCACCGTGGCCGCCCCGCTGGTGTCCTTCTTCGTCGCGGCGTTGAGCACCAGCGCCTGCACCACGGCCCGCTCACCGCTCTTCTCGTAGGTGAACGCGCCCGGCAGCGAGTGCGTTTGGCCGTCCGGGTTGGTGATCTTCACGTCCACCTTCCCCAGCGAGACCGCCTGGCCCGTGGTCACCGTCAGCTGCGCGCGGGAGACGAACGACACCGCGGTGGCCTCCGCCGCGCCGAACCACACCCGCGCGCCCAGCTGGAAGTTGGTCCCCCGCAGGGTCACGGAGGTGCCGCCCGTGTCCGGCCCACTCGCCGGCGTGACAGAGGTGATCTCCGGGGCCTGCAGCTCGGTGCCGCCGTCTGAGAGCGAGGCCTCGCCCGAGCACCCGAGCCAGAGCGGGAGCGAGCAGAGCGTGGAGAGCAGGACCCGGTGCGCGCGCATGTGAATGGACCTCCTGGGGGGCCGCGGACTCTACGCCAATCCGCTCCTGGCCTCGCGCGTCAGCCTCCGTTGTGTCGTCCATGCGAGGCCGGTTTTCGCGGGGTTCGAGAGGCGCGGCGCGTCGTTCGGCAGGCCATGTTGCCATCGTCTACTTCAGGTGTTACCACTAGAAACATATTCCTTCCGAAGGAGCAGGACATGAACGTGGAGCGGACCGACGTGGTGGTGGTGGGCGCGAGCCTGGCGGGCTGCAGCGCGGCGCGGGTGCTGGCGCAGCAGGGCCTCCGGGTGCGGGTGGTGGAGCGGGAGGCGTCCCCGGAGAGCGCCAAGCGGGTATGCACGCACTTGATCCAGAACTCGGCGCTCCCCGCACTGCGGCGGATGGGCTTCCTGCAGCCGATGATGGACGCGGGCGCGCGGCCGACCGGGCTGCAGCTGTGGACCTCCGCGGGCTGGGCGCGGCTGACGCCGGACGAGGAGGAGGACGCCTTCGGACCGACCTACAACTTGAACCTTCGCCGCCAGACGCTCGACCCGCTGATCCGCCGGTTGACCGTCGCCACCCCGGGGGTGGAGCTCTCCCAGGGCATCTCGCTGCGAGACCTGGTGATTGAAGGGGGGCGGGTGCGCGGGGTGGAGGTGGAGTCGCGCGACGGCCGCCGCACGCAGATCCTCGCGCGGCTGGTGGTGGGCGCGGACGGCCGCAACAGCCGCACCGCGCAGCTGGCGAAGATCCAGCCCGAGTCCACCCCCAACCTGCGCGGCGGCTACCAGGGCTACTTCCGCAACGTCACGCTGCAGAGCGGGCGCGACACCCAGCTGTGGATGCTCGAGCGGGACGTGGCCTACACCTTCCCCACGGACGGCGGGCTGACCGTGCTGGCGCTCGTGGTCCCCAAGGAGGAGCACGCCGAGTTCAAGAAGGACGTGGGCGACTTCATGCGCCGCCGCTTCGCCGGGCTCCCCAACGCGCCGGACCTCTCCCGCGCCGAGCAGGTGGGGGAGTTCGTGGGCCTGCTGGACGCCCCCAATCTCTACCGGCGACCGAACCTGCCCGGCCTGGCGCTGGCGGGGGACGCCGCGCTCGCCACCGACTACGTCTGGGGACAGGGCTGCGGCTGGGCGTTCCAGTCCGGCGAGCTGTTGGCGCGGACGGTGGGGCCCGCGCTCGCCCAGGGGCACTCGCTGGACGCGGCGGTGAAGGCGTACGTGAAGGACCACCGGCGGCTGCTGTACTGGCAGCACCAGGAGAACCAGGCCTTCTCCAACCGGCTCGATCTGGATCCGATGCGGCGGCTGATGTTCACCACCGCCGCGCACGATCCGGAGCTGGCGCGGCGCGCGTTCGCGCTGGTGAGCGGCAGGGTGGGGAAGACGCGCGGTCAGCTCTCCGCGCTCGCCCGCGCGCTCGCGGTCCGCGCCACCCTCTGGGCCCGCCGGCGGGAGGAGCCGCGCCTGAAGCTGATCTCCGCGTAGGGGACTTCAACGGACCGCGCTCAGTGCCGCCCCTCGACTACGGGCCTGAAGGCCCTACGCTCGGGGAGACCGGTGGGGTGCGGACCGTCCCGCGACTCGAGGGGCCGCGCAGCCAGGCCTCGATCTCCGCGATCGCCGCCGCGCGGCCGGTCCCCTCACTCCGGCCGAAGTCCGCGCTCGCCTCGAGCGCGAGCGCGCGCACCTCCGGCGGGAGCGGCCCCGCGCCCGCGCGCTGCTGCAGCGTCCGCGCGAGCGCGAAGCGCGCCTCGCCCACCAGGTCCGGCGCCAGCTGGTTGCCGATGGCGCGCTCCAGCCCGCGCCGCAGCGAGGCCTCCGCCTCCGGAAGGCGCCCCTCCGCCAGCCGCGCGCGCCCCAGTGGAACCAGCGCCTGCGCGATCAGGGGGGACTGATCTCCCTCCGCGCGGGAGATCAGCTCCACCGCCCGGGCGAGCTGCCGCGCCGCGTCCCCGGCCTTTCCCTCCGCCAGGTTGCGCCTGCCGAAGAAGACCAGCGCGTAGAAGTACTCGCTGGACTCGGGGCCCGGCTTCTTCTCCAACACCGCCATCGCCTGATCCGCGTGCGCCCGCGCCTCGGCCGCCCTCCCCAGCGCCTGGAGCGCAGCGGCCATCCAGAGGTGCGAGAACCCGACGCCGGAGCTGTCCGCGCCGAGCTTCTCCTGGCTCACCGCCAGCGCCTTCTCCTCGGCCGCGAGCGCCTGCGCCGCCTTCCCCTCCCGGAGCAGCGCCTCGCCCAGCACGCGCAGCACCGCCGGGTACACCAGGTCCGGAGTCCCCGGTGCGCTCTCCTCCAGCTGCGCCGCCCGCGTCAGCTGGGCGCTGGCGGCCGCGTACGCGCCCCGCTCCAGGTGCCACTCGCCCAGATAGCGCAGCGGCCGGGCGCAGTAGCGGCTGGTGGGGCCGAAGCCCGCCTCGCAGACCGTGAGCGCCGCCTCCAGGTGCTTGCGCGCCTCGTCGCTCGGCCCCGCGGAGAGCACCATCGCCCCGCCCAGCCCCATCAGCGGGAACATCAGCTTGGGGTAGGTGGGGCCGTAGGTGTTCTCCATCGCGGAGATCGCCTTGCGGTAGTGCTCCACCGCGTCGCGGTAGCGCGCGAGCGCCTTGAGGTCCGCGGCCACGTTGTTCTCCGCCATGCCCTGCTTGGCCAGATCTCCGCCGCTCGAGCGCTGGCGCAGCGCGAGCGCCCGCAGGTTGAGCTCGAGCGAGTCCTCGACCCGCCCCTGCTCGGACGCCGCCTTGGCCGAGGCGCCCAGCAGGTGCGCTTCGATCTCGTCGTCCCCGCCCAGCGCCTCCAGCTCCGCCCGCGCGCTCTGCTCCCAGTTCGAGATGCAGTCGCGGTCCCCCTGCTCGGCGCAGAACCAGACCAGCTGCGCGCCCGCCATCGCCGCCACCTCGTGGTGCTTGCCGGCCTGCGCGGCGAAGGCAGCGCGCTGGAGCAGCTCGCGGGCCTCGGGCCCCGGCCGGACCAGCACCTGGCACCGGCCCTGGAGGTAGAGCGCCTCCGCCTCCAGGGGACGGTAGTGGAGCGCCTGCGCCTCGGCCGCCGCGGCGCGCGCGACTTCCAGGGCCGCCGGATATTGCCCGGCCAGCTCTCGCGCGCGCCCCTCCGCCAGCCGCGCGCGCACCTGCTCCACGCGCTCCCGAAGCCGCGGCTCCTCCGGCGGCCTCACCGGCGAGCGGAGCGCCTCGAGGTTGGCGCAGCCGTCCAGCGGAGGCAGGTTCATCGCCGCGTCGATGGCGCGGGGCACCAGCTTGGCGTCCGCGCTGGCGAAGACCTTGAGCAGCGCGGCGAAGCTCTGCTTGCGGCGGTCCAGGCACTCCATCCGCAAGCCGAGCACCTCATCGGACTGGCTGCCCTCTATCCGGCTGGCGCGGCAGACCGCGGTCCGCGTCTTCACCCACGCGCGCGCGTAGCCGTCCAGCACGGCGCGGGCGCGCCCCCAGGTCGCCGCGGCGGATGGCTCGTTGGTGGCGCGGAAGGCGTCCCCCAGCGCGTGCCGCGTGTCCTCGTCCCACACCCCGCGCAGCTGCTCTGCCTCCGCTGCGCACAGCGCCCGGCGCGCGCTCACCGTGGACGCGATCAGCGCCACCCCCACCGCTGCCCCGGCGAGCACGCCGAGCCCCACCGCCACCCGCCGCCGCACCACCGAAGGGTCCCTGCCCAGCGCCTCCACCGCCGCGCGCACCGAGCCGTGCCGCAGGCGCGGATCCAGGCTCAGCCCGCGCAGCACCGCGCGGACCACCCAGGCCGGCACCCGGTGGCCGGCTGGCAGCGGCAGCAGCTTCCAGCGGGCGGGCGCGTGGCGCGAGACGTTGGGGAATGGGCGCTGCCCAAAGAGCATCTCGTAGAGCGAGACGCAGAAGGAGAACTCGTCGCTCGCCTCGTCCGCGGGAGAGCCAGCGAAGAGCTCCGGCGCCAGATAGGGGAGGGTGCCCACCAGCGCCCCCGCCCGCGTCAGCGGCGTGTGGAAGGACTCCGCCTCGTCCGGGACGTTGGAGGCGGGCCCGGTGAAGGCCGGCTCGGCGCCGCTGCCGGTGGTGGCCCGCGCCACGCCGAAGTCCATCACCCGGACCCGGCCGTCCTTCGCGAGGTGGACGTTGCTGGGCTTGAAGTCCCGGTGCGCCATCCCCGCCGCGTGCGCCGCGGCCAGCCCGCGGCCCGCCTCGCGGAAGGCGCGGAGGATCTCCCGCCAGGACGGCTTCTCCTTCGCCACCCACTCGTCGAGCGTGTGGCCCTCCAGGAACTCCATCGCCACGAAGACGTTGCCCTCGTGCTGGCCCACGTCGTGGACCGCCACCACGTTGGGGTGCGAGAGCTTGGCCAGCGCCTGCGCCTCGCGGAGCAGCCGCCGCGCGCCTTCGCTGCTCCACTCCTTGTCCGGGTGCAGGAGCTTGAGCGCCACCTTGCGGTGCAGCTGCGAGTCGTAGGCGGCGTAGACCACGCCCATCCCGCCTTCGCCCAGCGGCTCGAGCACCATGTAGCGCTGCAGCTGCGCGCCCGGGAGCAGTGGGGCGGGGCCGCGGCCGGTGGGCGTCCCGTCCGAGCCGCTCGCCGCGCTGCTCAAGGTGACCGCGCTCGTCACCACCTCGGCGACCTTGTCGCGGCAGACCGGGCAGCCCTGCACGTGCTGCCGCAGCAGCGCCGCGGCCTGCTCGGCGGAGGTGCTCGAGGCGCGCTGGGCGATCGCCTCGGCCTCCGGGCACGCTGACTGGGCTGGCGGGGGCACTGGAGGCCGGAGGATACGGGAGAAGAGGCTCCGGGAGGAAAACGCGCCGGCCCTTTGAAGCGCCTCGCTCAAGCGGCATGGTGCGAAGACCGATGCCTGCTCGCCCGATCGCCTTCGTCACCTACCCGGAGCGTCCCGCCCTCACCGAGGACGACGCGCTTGGCGCGGCCGCGCTCGCCAGGCGCGGGCTGGAGGTGAGCGCCGTGCCGTGGAGCGCGCAGGTGGACTGGCGCCGCTACGACGCGGTGGTCCTCCGCTCCTGCTGGGACTACTTCCTCCACCCCGCCGCGTTCGCGCAGTGGCTCTCGCAGCTCGAGCGAAGCGGCGTCACCACCTTCAACCCCGTGCCGCTGCTGCGCTGGAATCTGCACAAGGGCTACCTGGCGGAGCTGGCGGCGCGGGCGGTCCGCATCGTCCCCACCGCGTTCCTCGAGCAAGGCGCGCGCGTCCAGCTCCCGGCGCTGCTGGCCGAGCGCGGCTGGAAGGAAGCGGTGGTCAAGCCGCTCGTCTCCGCGGGCGCCTATGAGACGTGGCGGACCACCGGCGCGGGGGAGGACGGCGCGCGCTTCGCCGCCGCGCTGGCCCGAGGTGGCCTGCTCGTGCAGCCGTTCCTGGAGGAGATCTCCACGCAGGGGGAGTGGTCCCTCCTGTTCTACGGCGGCCGCTTCTCCCACGCGGTGCTCAAGCGGCCCGCGGCGGGAGACTTCCGCGTCCAGCAGCACCTGGGCGGGAGCCTCGCCGCGCTTCCCCCGCCGCCCGGCGTGCGGCAGGCCGCGCAGGGGGTGCTCGCGCTGGCGCCCGCGCCGCCGCTCTACGCGCGGGTGGACGGCGTGCTCGTGGGTGGCGCCTTCCACCTCATGGAGTTGGAGCTGCTGGAGCCGGTGCTCTACTTCGGCATGTCCACCCACGCGGCGGAGGCCTTCGCGGAGGCGCTCGCAGGAGTCCTACCCCCCAGGTGAGGGGACGGGTCTGCACCGCTCGGCTGCGCGCGCCGCCAAGCCGCTGAATTCCCACCGGCGGGCCCTGGAACGGCGCGTGCTGGAAAGAGGCCCTCGCAATGGACCTCCGCCCCCGCCTTGCGCTCTGCGTCGCCCTCGCCGCGCTGACCGGCTGCACCGGCGTGGTGGACTGGGCGCTCGCGGACGGCGCGCAGAGCCTTCCCGCGGACGCGCAACCCGCGGTGAGCGGCGCGCGCCGCCTCACCCGCTTCGAGTACGACGCCACGCTCGAGGCGCTGCTGGCGGACGTCAGCCGCTCCGGCTTCTCCGTCCTCCCCGAGGACGCCACCGACCCGTTCGACAACGACTACACCGGCCAGCTCGCCTCCGCCGTCCTGGTGGAGGGCGCGGAGAAGCTGGCGGCGGACGCCGCGCTGCGGCTGCTCGCCTCGCCCGCGAAGCTGGAGGTGCTCCTGCCCTGCACCCCCACCGGCCCCGGGGACGCGGACTGCCTGCGCCGCTTCATCGTCAAGCTGGGCCGCAGCGCCTTGCGCCGGCCGTTGAGCGAAGAGGAGATCTCCCGCTACCTCTCGCTCCAGGCGCTCGCGGTGGAGGACGGGAAGTTCGAGACCGGCGTGGAGCTGGTGGTCCGCGCGCTGCTGCAAGAGCCGGAGTTCCTCTACCGGGTGGAGCGCGGCGAGCCGGTGGACGGGCGCGCCGGCGTCTTTCGCCTCTCGCAGTTCGAGCTGGCCACCCGGATGAGCTACTTCCTCTGGGGGAGCACGCCGCCCTCGTGGCTGCTCGACTCCGCGGAGCGCGGGGAGCTGGCGAGCGCCGAGCAGCGCACCGCCGCCGCGGTCCGCCTGATGGAGGACCCGCGGGCCCACGCGCGGGTGGAGCGCTTCCACGCGCTCTGGCTGGGCTTCCACCAGCTGCCCCACCCGGTGGAGCTCACCCGGGCGCTGCGCCAGGAGTCCGCCGCGCTGCTGGAGCGGGTGATCTTCTCCGAGGCCACGGACTACTTCCGCCTCTTCGACGCGCCGGACACGTTCGTGGATCCGCTGCTCGCCGAGCACTACGGGCTGCCCGCGCCGGCCACGCCCGCGGGCGGCTGGGTGCCCTACGGCGCCACCGGCCGCCGCGGCCTGCTCTCCCACGGCAGCGTGCTGTCCGCCGGCGCCAAGTTCGACGACACCAGCCCCACCCAGCGCGGGATCTTCGTGCGCAACCGCCTCCTCTGTCAGGAGGTGGCGCCGCCGCCGCCCAGCGTGAACGCGGACGAGAAGCCCACCAGCCCCACCAGCAACTGCAAGGTGGACCGCTACTCCGCCCATGCCACGCAGGGCAGCTGCGCCGGCTGCCACCAGGCGCTCGACCCCATCGGCTTTGGGCTGGAGCGCTACGACCGCGCTGGCAAGGAGCGCTCGCACGACCTGAACGAGCCGTCCTGCCTCATCTCCGGCGCCGGCGCGGTGGCCGGGGTGGGGGACTTCAACGGCCCCGCGGAGCTGGGCGCGCTGCTGGTCGCCTCGGGGCAGCTGGAGAGCTGCGTGAGCACCCAGGTGTTCCGCTTCGCCTTCGGGCGGCGTGAGTCCGTGGAGGACGCGCCCGCCATCTTGGCCCGCGCCGCGGCCTTCCGCGACGGCGGCCGCTCCTTCCAGCAGCTCTGGGTGGAGCTGGTCAGCGACCCCACGTTCGCCTTCCGCAGGGAAGAGTAGGGAGCCTCTTCGTGCCCACGTCCCGACTCAAGCTGGACCGCCGCGCGCTGCTCAAGGGGCTGGGGGGCGCCGCCATCGGCCTGCCGCTGCTCGAGGCGATGGTGGACGCGGACCCCGCGCTCGCGCAGACCCCGCCCAAACGCTACGTGGTCTGCTTCGGCGGCCAGTCCATGGGCGCGGACAACGACCCGCTCCACGACGACTACGTGCCGACCAAGGTGGGCGCGGGCTACGACCTGAAGACGGCGCTGGCGCCGCTGGCCGCCGTGCAGTCCGAGGTCAGCGTGATCTCCGGGCTGCGCATCCCCACCGCCGCGGACAACGGGGGCACCGTCCCCGCCGGCGGCCGCCGGGACGACTTCCACGTCTCTTCGCTCAGCCCGCTGCTCTCCGGCGTGCGGGCCGGCACCAGCACCGCCTCCATGGGCCCCACGTCCGACCAGCTGGTGGCCAATGCCATCTCCGGTCCGGTGCCCTTCAAGTCGCTCGTGTACCGGGTGCAGGCCGCCTGGTACCTCTCCGTCTCCGCGCCCTACGGCCGCGACATCATCTCGTACAAGGCGGATGCGCAGGGGCGCCCGGTCCCCATCCCCGCCACGGTGAGCCCCAAGCAGGCCTTTGACGCGCTCTTCGGCAACTTCACCCCGCCGGCCACGGACGCGGACGCGGCGCGCAAGGCGTTCGAGCTGCGCAAGCGCAAGTCCGTGCTGGACCTGGTCCGCGGGGACACCGAGCGGCTCCTGCCCAAGCTCGGCCGGGCGGACCAGGCGCGCCTGTCCCGGCACCTGGAGGAGATCCGCGAGCTGGAGCGGCGGATCGCCGCCATCCCACCCCCGGCGACCGGCGTCTGCCAGAAGCCCATGGACCCTGGCGCGGATCCCGCGCTCGGCGGGGCCCAGGGCACGGACGTGGACGGCAACAACACGTACGACCAGAACCTGGGCTACTCCAACGAGGAGCAGCGCGCGCAGGTCTTCGTGGAGCTGATCCACCTGGCCTTCGCCTGCGACCTGGCCCGCGTCGCCTCGCTGCAGTTCACGATGTTCCAGTCCCACATGAACATGTACCCGCTCACCGGCCAGCGGAACGATCTGCACGAATTGGGACACGCCGGCTTCGGCACCGTGGGCATGGCCAAGGCGCAGGCGTGGCACATGAAGCACTTCGCGGCGCTGATCTCCCGCCTGCGGGACGCGAAGCTGTTGGACACCACCGCCCTGGTCTTCCTCCACGAAGGCGGCCACGGGTTCGACGCGTCCAGCGGCAAGCAGTACAGCTCCCACAGCACCGAGAACATGGCCTGCCTGGTGGCGGGCGGCGCCGGGGGCTTGAAGGGCGGGCTGCACCTGCCCGCGCCGGGGCGCCACCCGGCCAGCGTGCTCCTCACGGCGATGAACGCCGTGGGTGTGGGTGCGAGCGCGCTGGGCGAGGTCACTGGCGAGATCCCCGGCCTTCGCGGTTAGCTTCCAGACCTCGCGGCGCGCCGTCCACGGATGAATAGGGGGCTGCACGAGGGAGACCCCTTCGTGCGGCGATCCGGGGCGGCGCTGCCGCGTTTTCTTTTGGTCACTTCGTAAAGCCGGAAGATTGTGATTCCCGGGAAGGCCTGCTACCAAAAGTGCGGAAGTCCGCAGTCGCAGGGCCCCGGAGGTCGTGCGATTCATCCGGGCTCCCGGTGTCTGGCCAACCCCCCGGCGGCCAGACACCGGGTCTTACTTGCAGCCTGAGAAGGACCCTGGCGCGCGCTTGCAGAGGCAGGCCTGCTCCGCGTTGGTGGCGCAGGTGCCGTAGTCCGCGCCCTGGTAGCTCAGGCAGCTCGTCGTGGCGTCCTCGCAGGGCTTGCCCACGAAGCCGCCGCAGTCCGCGCGCGAGGGGACGCACACCGAATTGGTGCAGGTGAGCCCGTCCGGGCAGCTGGTTGAACAAGAGCTGCCCAGCGCGCCGCATCCGGCCAGCGCGCCGCCATCGCCGAGGCCGCCATCCTCGAGGAGGACCTGGGGGGACGGGGCGGCACAGCCGAGGCAGGTGAGCAGGAGCGCGAGCGCAGGTCGGGACATGCGCTCGGACTCTAGCCGCCGCGCCAGCGCCGGCCGGGGGCGAGCGCGTGAATGGTGGTGACGGGCCAACAGCTCGCCAGAGGTGAAACGCCTACCCACCGCCGGTCGCCGCAGCCCTCGCGGGCGCGGCCGTGCCCGCCAGGCGGCGGTAGAGTGCGCCGCCGGGACTCGCCGCACCACCAGGGGGACATGTCAGATGGGGAACGAGCTCACGACGGCGCTGGATGACGTGGTCGAGGCGGGCGCGGGGCTGCTCACTGCGATCGGGCTCCTGGACGAGGACCGGCTGCGCTCCCGCGCGCTCGGGGCCTCGGAGGAGCTGGCGAAGCTGGCGCTGGATCCGGACTTCCCGCCGATCGCCAAGCGCCACGGCAGCAGGCCGCTGGTGACCGCGCTGCAGCGCGCGCTCAAGCAGGCCGGCTATTCGCTCGGCGCCTTCGGCCCCGCCAAGGACGGCGTGGACGGCGACTTCGGCGGTGCCACCGAGAAGGCGCTCAAGAAGTTCCAGGAGGAGCACGGCGCGGCGCTGGCGAAGGAGGGCGTGCCCGCCTTCGCGGGGCGGGCGGTGAAGATCTCCGCCACTGGCGCGCTGGACTGGGCCACCCTGCACGCGCTGGACGCCTACGTGGCGCGCCGCGACCCCGGAGCGGAGGAGCTGGTCACCGCGCTGCTCGAGTCCCGGGCCAAGCCGCAGCCCACGCCGGTGGCGCTGCCCGCGGGCGAGTTCGTGTTCGACGCGCAGAAGAAGGCGCTCTCGCTCCACTTCGGGATGCGGATGTACCAGGCGCTGCTGCGCTGGCTCTGGGTGAAGCAGGCGGACGGGACGTTCGAGGGCGTGGGGTACTCCACCACGGTGGGGAGCGACTACGGCACCGTGCTGCCGGCCTCGCTCCGGCCGGAGTGGCCGGACCTCACCGGGCTGGTGGAGCCGGACGAGCTGCTGGACGTGGGCGGGCGGAAGATCCCCGTCTACAAGTTCGGCGCGCGGTGGAAGGGGACCCACTTCACCAACTGCACCAACAGCCAGTGCGCCGCCTTCTACGTGGCGGCGGGCGGCGTCGCCTTCGGCGTGAAGGAGGCGGACGGCGCGGTGACCCGCTACGCCTTCAAGAGCGACGAGCCGAAGCTGGCCACCCGGAGCTCCCCGCGCGGGGCGCTGGCCAACCGGAGCGCGCTCACCGTCTTCCAGCAGACCTTCGTCACCGGCAGCCAGTACTACGACGCCAACGGGCGCAGCTACTGGCTGCGGCAGGCGGAGGGCAGCCCCAGCGCGGTGGTGGCGCTGCGCTGCGGGGAGCTGATCCAGACGCTCACCAAGGACGCCACCGCGCTGCGCAGGCTGCGGCTGGGAGATCTGGCCAACAGCAGCCACCACGCCTTCATGATCGGCGATGTGCGCTACAGCGTCTGGTTCAAGGACGGCAAGCACGGGAAGGTGCCGGACGCGGTGGTGGATCAGTCCTCGTTCATCGACTCGGCGGAGGGGACCGCGGTGGCCACCGCCGGCAAGGATCCCAAGACGGTGGTGGGGCGCACCCCGGTGAGCAGCGCGGACTGCGACTGGATCATCGCCAACGAGGCGGAGCTGGAGCGGCGGATTGAGGCCTTCCACGCCGCCACCAGCGTGAAGCTGGCCGGCGCCACGCACGCGGTGGAGCGGCTGGAGGTGACCCACTTCCGCGTCTTCTCCGCCAACGGGGATCGCGACACAGTGCACGGCGCGCCCCGCGGCAGCCGCGCCAAGGAGGCCTGGCGCGGCGTCACCCGTCCCTGGCGCGAGGTGGACGCGATCGCCTGGTCCCGCTTCTACGGGAAGGCGGCCTAGGAACGCGCGAGGCCGTCGACGCCGCGTGAAGCGGCCTACGGCAGCCGGTGGTACAGCGGCAGCGCGGCCGGCGCCGGGTAGAAGGCCACGTTGGAGAGGGAGGCCGCGTCCGCGCTGGAGATGAGGGTGGCCGGCGTGGTGGGCGCGCCGGCGGTGCTGGACTCGGTGAGCTGGCTGGGGGCGAGCCGGCCGAACTTGCCGGCGGAGAGCGCCGTCCACAGGCCGCCCTCCTCGTCGAAGGCGAAGCCCTCCAGCAGGGCGCTCACGCCGATGGTGATCTTCACCGCCGGCTGGGTGTCCAGGGTGCCGGTCCCCGCGAGCTTCTCCTTGGCCACGCGGAAGACGATGTTCGCGCCGAAGTTGCTGCCCCACAGGTCGCCGTTCTTGTCGAACGCGAGCCAGGTCCCGGAGAGCAGCGACATGTTGAGCGGGTTCTCGCTGGCGCGCGCGCCGAGCTTCAGCGCCGCGGTGGGCGGCGGGCTGGCGGTGAGCTGGGCGGCGTCGTAGCGCAGCAGCCGCTCCGAGCTCGTCTCGCCCACCCAGAGGTTGCCCGCGGCGTCGAAGGCGAGGCCGGCGGGGTCCACCACCGCCAGCGTCTGCGACGGGGAGACGCTGCCCGAAGCGTTGAGCACCGAAGCGTCCAGCCGGAAGACGGCGTCCTTGCAGGCGGAGGTGATCCAGAGGTTGCCGTCCTTGTCGAAGGCCATGGCGGTGACCGCCGGCAGGCAGGAGAGGCCGGTGATGTTGATCTTCCGGTCCGGCGTCTTGGCGCCGCCGGTGGCGAGGTCCGCGGCGGGGAAGCGGTTGATCATCGCGTCCGCGGTGGTGGCGCCGAACGCCCAGAGGTTGCCGTCCTTGTCGAAGGTGAGGTCTCGGCCAGGAGACCCCTTCACGCCGGTGGTGACGGCCGGGGAGCCGCTGGCGGCGAGCGACTCGCTCGCGAAGCCGAGCAGCTCACCCGCGCCGCCGTTGCCGTTGAGCACCCAGAGCTTGTTGCTGGTGGCGATGGGCTCCCACTTCACCTCCACGGTCTGGGTCTGCCCGTCGCGCACGCAGAACGAGGCGGGGGAGGGGACTGCCTGGTACGCGGTGCGCACGCGCGCGTCCGCGAGGACCGCCTTGTCCGCGCTAACGGTCCAGGTGCCGCCGCCCATCCCGGCGAGCGTCTGCGCGCTGGTGATCGTCTGCGCGCTCGCGCCGTTGAGGTGGGTGGTGCCGGTCGCGCCCGCGGGCAGCCCGCTGTAGGTGACGACGATGGTGCCCGTGCCTCCGCTGCGGCACTCGCTTCCGCCGGGGCACCCCGTCAGGGCCAGGCCCGCCACCAGGAAACCGAGACTCCCAAGGACTCGCTTCAGCATGTTTGTGTGCTCCTTCCGGCGGGTCCCAGGAGCAGAACGCCTGCCACCGGGAAGGGCGCGAAACGATTGCTGGCTGCCGCGCCCATCGTTGCGCCGGGGGCCACAACCTTCGGTGGCCGTAGCCTCGGCGGCAACAGGTTTTCACGCCGCGTAGAGCGCGTGTAGGTGTTTGGGCGTCACCGCGCTGAGGCGAGCTGCCCCTGGAAGCGGAGCAGCGCCTCGCGGCGCGCGGCGAGGTGCGGCCGCTCGGGCAGCTCGGCGAGCGCAGCCTTCGCCAGCGCGGCGGCGCGCGCCCGGGCGGCGGGATCTCCCGGGGCGCGCGCCCACTCCGCGCGGGCGAGCGCGAAGGCCACGAGCGCGTGCTCGAGCGGCGCGCCCTGCTCGGTGAGCTTGGCGGCGCGCTCCAGCGGCGCCACCGCCTCCCCCGCGCGCCCCTGGGCCAGCGCGAGCTCGCCCAAAAGGAGCAGGGTCTCCGCGGAGCGCGGGTTGCCGGGGCCCAGGCTCTGGTCGAACGCGCGCAGCGCGCGCTCCGCCAGCTGAGCCGCCGGCCGCAGCTCGCCCAGCGCGTGCAGCACCTGGCCGTGCACGCAAAGCGCCTCGGCGCTCTCCGGGTCTGCCTCCCCCAGCGCGCCCACGCGGATCTGCTCGCAGCGCTCGATCAGCGGCTTCGCCTCCGCCGCGCGCCCAAGCTGCAGGAGCGCGGAGGCCTCGTTGAGCAGGGGGACCGCCACCTCCGGGTGGGAGGCTCCCAGCGAGGCCTCGAGCGCGGCGCGCGCGGCCCGGTGCTCGGCGAGCGCCTCTTCGAAGCGGCCCAACAGCTCCAGCACCTGGCCCAGGTTCGTGCGCTGCCGGGCCACCGCCGGGTGCCGCTCGCCGTTGCGCGCCACGCTGCCCGCCAGCACTTCGCGCATCTGCTCGAGCGCCAGCGGGAGCTCGCCGGCCTGCATGCTGAAGCCGGCCAGGTTGTTGAGGATGGCGAGCGTGGTGGGGTGGTGCTCACCCAGCGTGGCCCGGCTGAGCGCGTACGCCTCCTTCGCGTGGTCTCGCGCCACGGCCTGCGCACCCGCGCGCCGCTCCACCTGGGCCAGCCGGTCCAGGGAGCGCGCCACCTCCGGGTGGCGATCTCCGTGGAGCAGGTGGGCGAGCGCGAGCGCCTGTTTCGCGTGCGCGCCGGCATCCTCCAGGCGGGACTGCTTGATCCGCGTCACGGTGACCGCGCGCTCGAGCGGGAGCAGGAGCTCGGGCAGCTCCCCCATCCGCTCCAGCACGGCGCGGGCGGAGAGCTCCGCCTCGTCCGCCTCGGGCAGGCGCGTCAGCTCCTGGCCGAGCACGCGCGTGGTGTCGATCCAGGCCTGGGCCTCCACGAGATCATGCCCGCCCGCCCGGGCGGCGCGCACCGTGCGGCGCAGCGTCTCCAGCGCGGCGTCGTAGCGCCCTGCCTCCAGCTGCCCCTGCGCGAGCAGCCGGAGCGCCTCCGCCTGGACGGGGCGGTAGGTCACCTGCGCTGCCTGCGCCGCCAGCGCCTGCAGCCCGTTCAGCTGCCCCTCGGCGGGCGCGAGCCCCAGCGCCACCCTGGCCTCGCGGAGCTTCTCGCGCAGGGCGTCCACCCGCGCGCGCAGCGCCGGGTCCGCGGGCTGGAGCTGCCGCAGCGCGAGCGCGCGCCGGTCCGCGCAGACGCGCACCTCCGGCAGCGCGGGGGTCACCTGGCCGCCCCTGGCGAGCCACTGCGGGTCCGGCGTCTCCAGCCGGAGGAGCACCGGCTCGAAGTCCCGCAGGGCCTCGCGAAGGCACGCCTCCTCTGGGCCGCTCGCGCCCTTGGAGCAGGCCTCCCGGGTCTGATCCTTCCATTGCGCCACCCACGCCACGAGCGCCTTCTCCGAGGCGACCCAGGCCTCCTCGGCGTAAGGCGCGCCGGTGGCGAGGAAGCCGCGGTGGCGCTGCTGCGTCCGCGCCGGTTGCCAGACCGCGGCCAGCTGCGCCTCGGCGGCGCACGCCGGACTCTGCGCCTGCTGCGCGCGCAGGACGAGCAGCGCAGCGGCGCCGAGCGCGAGCGGCGGCAGCGCGGCGAGCAGTCGGGCGCGCCGGCCGAGCAGGGTGGCCTTGCGCAGCTGCGCGAGCAGCGCGCTCTGGGTGGGGAAGCGCTGGTGGGGCTCGCCGGAGAGCCCGCGCTGCACCGCGCGGCGCAGCGCGCGGGCCTCGCCGGTCCAGCGCGTGGGCGGCGCGGCCCTCCGCAGCGCTTCGTCGAGCGCGACGCAGAAGGCGTACTGGTCCGCGCGCGCGTCCGCCGGCTCGCCCCGGCGCAGCTCGGGCGCCATGTAGAACGGCGTGCCGCGCAGCTCCGCGGGCTGCGCGTCCTGGCCGGCGCGGGTGGCGAGCCCGAAGTCGCCCACCTTGGCGCGCCCCGCGCGGTCCACCAGCACGTTCTCGGGCTTGAAGTCCCGGTGGAGCAGCCCCGCCTCGTGTGCCGCGGCCAGCCCCTCGCCCGCCTGGAGGAAACGCTCCAGCACCTCGCGCGCGGAGCGGGGCGCCGCGGCCAGCCAGGCGGCGAGCGTGGGCCCCTCCACCAGCTCCATCGACACGTAGAGCTGGTCCCCCTGCCGGCCGGCGTCGTACAGCGCCACCACGTTGGGGTGGGAGAGGCGGGCCATGGCCTTGGCTTCGGCGAAGAGGCGCTCCGCCGCCTCCTCCACGTCCTCGCTGGGGTGGAGCAGCTTGAGGCAGACCTTGCGGTCGAGCTTGGGATCGTACGCGGCGAAGGTGCGGCCCATCGCGCCCGCACCCAGCGGGTGGAGCAGGAGGTAGCGGTCCACCTTCTCCCCCGGCTCGGCGGCGGAGGAGGCGAGGGCGCCTGCGGACGCCGGCGCGCCCAGGTCCGAGCGCAGGCGGATGGCGTGGGCCACCAGCGCGCGGCACTCGCCGCAGTCGCCCAGGTGGTCCTCGAGCGCGTGGCGCGCGTGCTCCGGGAGCGCGCCGGCCAGGTAGTCGAGCAGCTGGCCTTCGTCCAGGCACGCCATCGTCCGTAGTATAGGCGCGGGTCGCTGGAGGCAGCCCCATGGTGGCCGAGCGCGCGAAGCAGCAGCTGGAGGAGATCCTCGCCGAGGGGCAGGCGCGCTACCCCGCGGTGAAGGCGCCGCGCGAGAAGCTCACGCGGCAGCTGCACGAAGCGCTCTCGCAGCGCGAAGGGCCGGTTCGCCACCCGGCCGAGCTCTACCTCGCGCGCGCCTGCCTCACCGGCAGCCCCTCCGCGCTGGGCGTGCTGGAGCAGGAGGTGCTCGGGCAGCTGCCCCGGATGCTCGGGCGCGCGTTGGCGACCGGGGACTTCGCCGAGGAGGTGCTGCAGCGGGTGCGGATCCACCTGGTGAGTCGCGCCCCGCCGGCGCTCGCCCAATATGACGGGAGCCATCCGCTGCTGCACTGGGCGCGCGCGGTGACGCTGCGGCTGGCGCTCAACGCCAAGCGCGAGGCGCGCCGCGAGGTGGCGGCCGGGGATGAGGTGGGCGCGGAGCTGCCGTTCCTCGGCGAGAGTGCCGAGCTGGCGGTGCTGCGCCGGGAGCTGCGGCCGCAGTTCGCCCGCGCCTTCAAGGACGCGGTGCGCGCGCTGGCTCGCGAGGAGCGGAACGCGCTGCGGCTCCACTTCGTGGAGGGGCTGACGCTGGAGGCGCTGGCGGCCCACTTCCAGGTGCACCGCGCCACGGTCGCGAGGTGGATCGCCTCCGCGCGCAAGCAGGTGTTGCAGCGGACGCGCGAGGCGCTCGGCGAGGTGGTGGAGCCGCAGCAGCTGGCCGCCGTGGTGTCGCTCTTGCGCAGCGGGCTGGACTCCAGCATCCGCCGCGCGCTGCAGAGCGAGCGCCGCTCCCGGTAAGCCGGCTTTACGGGTCACCCCGGGGTCGCGCCAAGCGCGCGTGACTCCGGCGGAAAAGCCCGGATGCGACGCTCCCCGCGGGGGCTCTGTACTGCTTTGCAGATGCGGGTCGAGAATCCAAAAAGGAAGAGGCGTTCACCATGGCAGAGCTCCCACTGGGCAGGGCGGTCACCGAGGCAGGACGGGCGGCGGAGGAGGTGGCGCGCAGGAGCGCCGCGGCGGGACGGGCGGTGCCCGCGCCGCTCACCGCAGAGCAGTACGTGGCGAAGGTCACCCAGTCCGCGGCGTTCAGGAAGCTGGGGCTGGACTACGTCCACTCGCGCAACACGCCGATCGACGCGTCGATGATGCGCGCGATCCTCGCGATGCCAGGGGTGAAGGAGGATCCCTCCCGCTTCGTGAAGGACGTGCTGCTCGAGTCGCCGCTCTACTTCGAGCCGGGGCGGGAGGCGAAGTTGGAGGTGGTGGTGGCGCTCGCCAAGAAGGGCGACCGCGCGCTGGCGGAGCGCTTCTCCCGCGAGTTCGCCGGGATGGACAATGACCGGCTGCTGATGTTCGCCTACGACGAGGTGGCCGCCGGGCACGCCGCGCCGAGCTACTGGAGCATGCTCAACAACACGATGCGGGCGCTCTCGGACGGCTTCGGCCAGCCCGCGGCGAGCGCTCCGCCGAGCGCGCTGATCGCCCGCCATCCGCACCTCCAGGCGCTGCAGGCCGCCGGTTGGGATGTGCGGGCCGTCTTGCAGCAGCGCCCGGATCTGGCGCGCGCGCTCACGGATCCGGCCTTCGAGCTCAGGGGGGATGTGCAGCTCGCGGGCACCTACTTCGATCTCCCGGCGGACGCGGTGAAGAGCATGGCCGAGGACGCCGCGCTGCTCGGCTACCGCAGCCTCTCTGTCGCGGAGAACCTCCGGCCGCAGTTCGAGCGGGCGCTGCGAGGCTCCCGCGTCTCCGTGGAGACGGGCGCATGATCCCGGTAGGTAAGGCCGGCAAGGCCGTGGCGGATGCAGCGGGCGAGGTGGCGTCCGAGGGCGCGGCCGCCGCCAAGCGCGCGGCCGCGCCGGTGGCCGTGGAACCCGCAGCGGCGGCCAGCACGCACGTGGCGGATCTGCTCGAGGCCGCCGGTGCCCGCGCTCGGGAGGCGCCAGCGCCGCGCTTCCTGCCGATCGAGGAGGTCCAGCCCTGGGTGGGCGTCCCGGACGTGGTGGTCAGGCTGCTCGACCACTCGGGCCGGGTGAGGTTGGCGGCGGGCGAGATTGAATCGGTGAGCATCATGCGCTCGGCGCCGTCCTACGAGGCGATGATCATCGACTTCAAGCACCTGGACCCGGAGCTGCTCCGCGGGAAGCTGCACGGGACCGAGGAGCCGCACATCGCTTCCAAGCGGCTGCACATCACCCTGGGCCGGGACGATGGCGTGCTCTCCATCGGGCGGGCGAGCGACGCGGCCGTCTCGGAGACCCGACCGCAGCGAATGCGGCTGCGCGGCCGGGCGGCGGAGATCACCGAGCAGCTCGACCGGGGCGAGTACACCCCGCCGTTCAACCTGGCCGAGCCCGGCCCCTACGCCAGCGCCGGGAACGGGCAGGGGATCCGCGGCCGCTACGAGTTCCCGCCCGAGATGAAGGACGCGCTGATGAAGGAGCAGAACGCGCTCTTCTCGGTGATCCTGGAGAAGGTGGCACCCAGGGTCGAGCGCGAGGCGCCAGACTCGGCGGCCATCGACGCACTCTTCCGCGCGTCCGAGTGGGAGTCCGGGCCGCAGGACGCCTTCACGCGCCTCTCGGACCGCACCTCCTCCTCCCTGAGCAGCGCCGTCTTCGACCTGCACCGAGCCGAGAGCGCCGACCGCGGCTACCTCGAACCCGCGCTCAAGGCCGCGGACGAGATCATCAAGTTCCGTGCGAATTACGACCTCGGCCGAAGGTTCAGCGGCACCCTCGACGCGATCACCACCGGGATCACGACGCTGAAGCTGAACAGCGCGAACCTGGCGCGGGCGGTGCCCGAGGTCTGGGCCCTGCGCAAGCCCGGCGTGCCCGCGGACGCCGCGCAGCTCGCCACCATCTACCGGAACAGCCGCCGCTTGCTGGACCAGATGGCCTCTTCGGACATCGGGCTGCACGTGATCGACGACCTGCAGCGCAGCTTCGGGACGGTCGACGAGGGGATCAAGCTCGGCTGGGAGCCCTCGTTCTTCGAGCTGGTGGGCGAAGGCGAGCACCAGATGCTCGGCATCAGCGATGACTTCATCCGCGCCTTCAAGGCGGAGCACGGCGCGTGGATGAACATGCCCCTGGCCAGCGCCACCGGGTGCCCCGCGCTCACCGCCGGCATCCTCTCGTCCTTCAGCCGCCGGATGGAGCCGGGGCTCCAGGCGCTCTACGAGCGGCTTTTGCCCGAAGTGATGGGTGGCGTCGTCCCCTAGGAAAGCAACCCCCACCTCCCTGCCCGGATAACCCCCGGCATGGCGGTCTCCAGGCTCAGCGCGGTCGATCTCCGCAAGCTCGCGGCAACGGATCCGGAGGCGGCGCAGGTGGGGTACCAGCTCAACTCCCCCCAGGGGGTGAACCTGGACGGGAATCCGCTGTCGCTGCGCCAGGATGAGTTCCAGGCCACGGCCCCCTTCGAGTTCGCGAACAACCCGCCCCTGCGCCCCGCGCTCTTACGGCTCGAGAAAGCCTTCGAGCTGGCGCCGCCGCCGCCCGGGCCCACCGGGCCCTCCGAGGTCGGGCTGGTGCGCGCCTCGCAGCTGAGCCCGGTCGCCCGCGGCGGGCTCCTGATGCCCGGCGTGGTGTTCACCTCGTCCACCGGACGGCAGACCGCGTTCGCCGGCCGGTTCGACACGGGCGAGGTGATCCGGGCCGCCGCGCCCCGCGGCGCGCCGTTCCAGGCGGTGGGCACGGGCCTGCGCGCCAGCGGCGTGGCGGGCGTGCGGATCTCCGGCGCGGACTGGCTCTACACGGTGGACCCAGACCCTGCTGGCCGCTCCCAGCTCTCCCGCCGCCGGGTGAGCGCCGCGGGGCTCGGGCAGCCGGAGCGGGTTCCGGTCACCCCGCAGCTGCCGGCGCTGCACTGGCCGCAGCTCACCGCGCTGCCGGACGGGCGCGTGGTGCTCGGCGTGGTGGACCCCGGCAAGGCGCCCTTCGTCGCCGTGAGCAAGGACGGCGGCAAGAGCTTCCAGGTCACCGCGAACCTGGCGCACACCGCGCAGGACGTGATGACGCTCGTCCACCTCGGCAGCTTCGGGGACGGCACGCTGGTCGCCACCACCCAGGTGGCGGACGCGCAGGGCGTGCAGTCGTTCGTGCGCACCAGCGCGGACGGGGTCCGCTTCTCGGCGCCGGTGCGGGTGACCACCGCGAATCCGAACGTGCACGATGCCTTCCCGGCGCAGCGCGCGGACGGGGACGTGGATCTCTACTACCTGCGAGAGGGCGCTCAGGGCTTCTCCGCCTACCGGCGCCTCTTCAGCCGGGATGGCCGCCTCGGCCCCGAGCAGCGCCTGACCGGTGACGACGTGGGCTGGGTGGAGAAGCCGCAGGCCTCCCGGCTCCCAGATGGCCGCGTGCGCCTCGTCATGGCGCGCAAGCGCCCGGGGGATCAGTTCGACCTCGTCAGCGCGCTGCTGCCCGGGGACGCCCCGCGGCGGTAGTCAGCGCTTCGGCTCGAGCGCCAGGTTCTTGAGGTGCACGCGGACCTGGGTGGCGGTGGCCTCGTGCACCTCCACCGGGAGCAGCCGCACCGCGCCGTCGTCTCCGAGCAGCCGCAGGGTGTGGCGGCCCACCGGCAGCTCGAGGTCGAACAGCGGGGTGGGGCCCAGCTCGCGCGCCTTGAGGAAGACCCGCGCGTAGGGCTGGGTGATCAGGCTCAGCCGCCCCACCGCGCCCGGCTTGACGCGCGGCTCGCGCTGCGCCGGCTTTCGCGAGGACGGCTCCGCGGCAGCACGGCGGGAGGCGGCAGGTGCCGGCGGGGCGGTCTCTTTCGGCGGCTCGGGGCGCGGGGGAGGGGCGGGCTCGGGAAGCGCTGGCTTCGGCGCCGGCGCTGCCGCCAAGGGCGCTGGCGCCGAGGGGCTCGCCGCGGGTGGGGACCGCATCGCCCAGAGCGCGGCGCCACCCAGGGCGAGCAGGAGCGCGGCGGCGAGCGTCACGGCGAGTCCCGGGCGCCGGCGGGGCACGGCAGCGGCGGGGATCGCCGGCGCGGAGGCCAGCAGGGTGGGCGGCTCGAGCTGCTCGGTCCCGCCCGAGCGCACCGCGACTTGCGCCTCGGTGAGCGAGGAGCGCGCCACCTGCGCCGCCACCCACTCCGCGCCGAAGAGCTCCTTGATGTAGCCCGCGAGCGGGTTGCGCACGGCCCCCGCGGGCAGGCACTGCTCGAGCGCCTGCTGCAGCGCCGCCGCGCTCGGCCAGCGGCGGGAGAGATCCCGCTCCAGCGCGCGCATCACCACCGCCTCCACCGCCTCGGGCAGATCCGGGCGCAGCTGGCGCAGCGGGGTGATCGGCCCCTGGCAGACCTGGAGCGCCACCTGGGCGTTGGTGGTGCCCGGGAAGAGGCGCTTGCCCGCGAGCAGCTCGTGCAGCACCACGCCCAGTGCCCAGACGTCCGTTCGGCGATCCACCGGCTCCGCCAGGCTCTGCTCCGGGGACATGTACGAGGCCTTGCCCTTCACCAGGCCGGTCTCGGTCCGGTGCTCGCGCGCCATCCCCAGCGCCACGCCGAAGTCGAGCACCTTCACTGTGCCCTGGCAGGTGACGAAGAGGTTCGACGGGGAGATGTCCCGGTGGACGATCCCCTGCGGCCGCCCGGTCTCGTCCGCGAAGTCGTGCGCGTAGTGCAGCGCCTCCGCCGCGTCCGCGCCGATCCGCAGGGCGATCTCCACCGGCACCGGGCGCGCCAGCTCCAGCGAGCGGCGCAGCACGCCCACCAGGTCCGTGCCCGCGAGGTACTCCATGGCGATGTAGTAGGACGCGTCCTGCTTGCCGAGCTCGAAGACCTGGATGATCCCCGGGTGGCTCAGCCGGGCCGCCAGCCGCGCCTCGTCCAGGAACATCCGCACGAACTCCGGGCTCTCCGCGAAGTGCGGGAGCACCCGCTTCACCACGCAGATCTTCTCGAAGCCCGCCTCACCCGTGCGCTTGGCCAGGAAGAGCTCGGCCATCCCGCCCATCGCGAGCCGGTCCAGCAGCAGATACGGGCCATAGGGGACGACTGAGCGCACCAGGCTCCCAGCCTAACCCCGCAGGTTGCTCCGGTGGCACATGGTAGGCTGCGCGGGCACGTGCGCGCCCCAGCATGGCCTTCGTCTCTCCTCCCACCGATGCCCTGACGCCCGAGCAGCACGAGCCGGTCCTGCTCAAGCTGCAGGTGGCCTCAGGCCCGGACTTCGGCGCGGAGCTCGCGCTCGAGCGCCGCACCTACCGGATCGGCAAGGCGCCGGACTGCGACCTCGTCCTGCGCGACCGCGCCGTCTCCAGCACGCATCTGTTGGTCGAAGTGCTGGATGGAGGTGTGCGCTTCACCGACAGCGGCTCCACCAACGGGACGTTCTACCGGGGCGCCCGCTTCCAGTCGCTGGTGCTCAAGGCGCCGGCGCTGATCTCCCTGGGCCGCACCGAGCTGCGGCTCGTCCCCCGCGAGGCCGCGGCGGGGACGTTGCCCCCCTCCGAGGCGGAGCGCTTCGGCGGGCTGCTCGGCAAGAGCCTGCCGATGCGCGAGCTCTTCGCGCAGCTCGGGCGGCTGGCCAGCAGCGATGTGGACGTGCTGATCCAGGCCGAGACCGGCGCCGGGAAGGAGGTCTGCGCCCGCGCGCTCCACGAGCAGAGCGCCCGGCGCGGCGGCCCGTTCGAGGTCTGCGATCTCGGCGGCCTCACGCCTTCGCTCTATGAGTCCGAGTTCTTCGGCCACGTGAAGGGCGCCTTCACCGGCGCCACCGGCGCCCGTACCGGCATCTTCGAGCGCGCCCAGGGCGGCACGGTCTTCCTGGACGAGGTGGCGGAGATGCCGCTCGAGCTCCAGCCGCGGCTCCTGCGCGTGCTCGAGCAGCGCGAGGTGCGGCCCGTGGGCGGCGGTGACTACGTCCGGCTGGACGTGCGCGTGGTGGCGGCCACCCACCGCAACCTCGCTGACGAGGTGAAGGCCGGGCGCTTCCGCGAGGACCTCTACTTCCGGCTCGCTTCGGTGGTGGTGACGCTCCCGCCCCTGCGCGAGCGACCGGAGGACGTGCCCCTGCTCGTCGACCACTTCTTGGCCGCGCTCGGCAAGCCGGCCAGCCACCTCTCGCCCGCCACCCGCGCCCTGCTCGCGGACTACGCCTGGCCCGGCAACGTCCGCGAGCTGCGCAACGTGGTGGCCCGGGTGGTGAGCCTCGGCGGCGCCGCGATGCTGCCACAGGCGCCGCCCTCCGCCCGGCAGGAGCTGCTGCTCTCCCGGGAGCAGGCCGCCACCGAGGCCGAGCTGCCCTTCAAGGAGGCCAAGGACCAGCTCGTGGAGGCCTTCGAGCGCGATTATCTGGAGCGGCTGCTCAAGCGCTTCGACGGCAACGTCACCCACGCCGCCAAGGCGGCTGGGATCGCGCGCGTGTACCTGCAGAAGCTGATGAAGAAGCACGGGCTGCGCGAAGAGGGATGAGCTGTGTGGCAGCCCCCGGTCACCCCGAGCGTAGGGCCGCAGGCCCGTAGTCGAGGGGCGGCACCGAGCCCGCACTCTTCACGGCGTGACTCAAGGTGCTGGTGCCGGGCGCCAGGCGGTGTAGCCAAACCACCCGCCGGACACCGCCAGCGCCACGCCGGCCACCACCCACGAGACATTCGCCGCCGCGGCCTGCTGCGCCCCCGCGCGCGCGAAGCCGTCCGCGTCCGAGGTGAAGCCCGCCCCGTTCGCCCGCGCTTCGTTCCCCTTGGCGAGGATCCCGAAGGTGGTCGCGACGACCGCCGCCGCGACGGCCGCGCCTCCCACCAGCGCAGGCCCTGCGTACGAGCGCGGTGCGGGCTGCTCCAAGCCGACCAACGCTCCGGCCACAGGCTGTGGCTCCGGCGGAGGCTTCGGCACCAGCTGCTGCGGCGGCGCCGCCCGGGCGAGCTCCTCGCGCACGCTCTGGAAGAGGGCGGAGATCCGCGGGCTGACGTCTGCCGGGAGGGAAAGGGTGGGGGAGAGCCGCAGCGCTTCTCGGAATGAGGCCTTCGCTTCCGCCGCCTGCGCGAGGTTGTACTGGCACAGTCCGCGGTAGAGCGCGGCGCGCGCGGCTTCCTCCGGCGCCGCGGTGGCGAGCAGCGCCAGGCAGCGCTCGAACTCCAGCGCCTCGTACGCGCTCGCCGCGGCGTCCACCGGCGAGGGCGCGCCGTGGGTGATCAGCAGAAGAACGAGCAGCGGCTGCACGGCACGCAGAGTACCGCGAAAATCCCGCGGCGGAGCGGCGCCTCGTAGGCCGGGCAGGGAGGGACTGGGATGTGTGGGATCGCCCCCGCCTCCGCTCCGCTTGGGGCCCTAGCAGATGACTCCAGACTCGACGGCGGCCCGCGCTCCGCTCGCGCCCTCGGGGAGCTCGCCGGCTGTGGTGCTTCTCGGCCCGCCTCGCTCGCCCTCGCGCGCGTTCGCTTCTTCGCTCTCTCGCTCGAGGATTCGGAGGTTGTTGTCGATTTCGGTTGACGGATTTCTGCAGCGCCCGTTCGCGCGAGGCGCTACCTCTCGCGGGAAGCGCTCGTGACGAACTCCAACCGCGCGCCTTGCGACGATCGGCGCCTTCTTCTCGCGGATTCCGTTTTCGTCCCGAACGCGCCCCGGCGCACCCTCCACGGCCGCCGAAAAACGCCGTGGTACCTGATTCGGATGAACCCTTTCACCCATCTCGATGACCAGGCTCTCCTCTTTTCCACCCGGCGGCTCGTGGCTCGCTCCAACGAGCTGGATGCCGAGTTCCTCCTCCACCTCGGCGAGATCGATGCCCGCGGCTTTTATCGCGACCTCGGCTTCAGCTCGCTCTTCGCCTTCTGCGTCGGCGAGCTCGGGTTCTCCGAGGACGCCGCCTTTCGTCGCGTCGATGCCGCGCGACTGCTCCGCCGCTTCGAGTGCCTCGAGCAGCCTCTCCGTGAGGGCCGCGTCCACCTCACCTGCTTGAACCTGCTTTCGTCTCGTTTGACCGAGGAGAACGTCGAGGAGCTGCTCTCCGCCTGCGCCGGAAAGAAGAAGGAACAGGTTAAGGAGGTCCTCGCCGCGCGCTTTCCTCAGGCCTCCGTCCCGGACTCGATTCGCAAGCTGCCCACGCCGGTCGCCCCGCTGCCCTCGGCGCCATCCCAGGTCGCCACGCTCTTCTCGGCCCCCGTTGTCCCGCAGGTGCCCGTTACCTCGCCGCCCCCTGCGCCCGCCCGGAGACCGAAGGTCGAGCCCCTCGCGCCCGACGCCTACCTGGTCCAGTTCACCGCCAACAAGAAGCTCCGAGACCTGCTCGCTCAGGCGAAGGAGCTCTTTAGCCACGAGCTCCCAAGCGGAGACCTCGCCACCCTCGTCGAGAAGGCCTTCGAGCTGCTCGTGGCCGAGAAGATGAAGTCCCGGTTCGGCGTCGGTGCCAAGCCTCGCGCGATGCCGAAGCCGCCTCCGGGCAAGCGCCCCTCACGCCACGTTCCGATGGCCAAGCGACGCGAGCTCGCCTGCCGCGGGAAGCTCCAGTGCGAGTTCGCGGGGCCAGATGGTCGCCGCTGCGAAGAGACGGCTGGCCTCGAGATCGATCACGTCGAGGGATTTGCTGTCACCGGCGAACACTCCTCGCTTCGCCTCCTCTGTCGTGCCCACAACCAGCTCGAGGCGGAGCGCCTCTTTGGTCGAGACTTTATGGCCCGCAAGCGTCGCGAGGCCCGGCCAGCGCGAGCAGCGACCACCCGCGCAAGCGCGTCGTCGTCGGAGGAAGTTACCCGCGCCAGCGCGGGTAGGGCTCCGTTGTCGGAGGAGGTCACCCGCGCCAGCGCGGGTAAGACGTCCCCCACGGGAGAAGTGACCCGCGCCAGCGCGGGTAGCGCGTCGCCGGATGAGAAGGTTACCCGCGCCAGCGCGGGTAGTGTCTGGGAGGCGGGGGAGGCCACGTTCTCGCGCGACCCGTCCGAGGAGGCGGAGCCGGGGGATTGGCCGCTCCGGACCGGAGAACACGACCAGCTGAGCCTGCTCTGAGGGTCCGCGGTGTACCCTCCGGCTTCGAGCGCCCACGGCGCGGGCCCCCGTCTGTGCAACCCAACGCGGTCCGAAGCATTGCCGAGGGCTCCATCCATACCCGGGCCCGCGTGTAATTGAAGGCACTCGGAGCCCTACCTGCAGCCGGCACTGCCTGCGAGCGGCCTCAGAGCCTGCGCAGGCGGAACTCCTTCTCCCGCGCGAGCGACTGCATGAACTCGCGCAGCGGCTTGCCCTCCCGGAGCACCGTGTTCAACCGGTTGAGCCGGCAGCCGTCCTTGTCGGTGAGCTCGCGAGCCAGAAAGTACCGCGCGTACTCCTGGGTGAGGCACTGCCTGGCCTCGGGCCGCTCCGCGACGAGCGCCGCGAGCTCCACCGGCCCGCTCACCACCGCTCCGGCCCCCAGCGAGGCCGAGAGATCCGCGCTCGCGTTTACCTGGAGCTGCTTGCCCGCGTAGGACCCGTCCTGGTTGAACGCCGGCTCGGTGGTCTCGTAGCGCCCCAGGCCGTTGTAGTTGCTGAGCGCGAAGCCGGGTGGATTGAGCAGCGAGTGGCAGCCCGCGCAGGGCTGCACGGACGTCTTCTGCGCGTACCGCTCCCGCGCGGTGAGGTCGACGTTGAAGGCGGGCGCGGCGAGCGCATCCGGCGGCAGATTGCCCGGCGGCGGAGGGGTGGGCAGGCACAGGATGTCCTGCCGCAGGTGGTTCCCGCGAAGCACGGGGTTCTTGTTCCCGGCGCCCGTCACCAGCAGCGCCGCACGGGTCAGCAAGCCCGGGCGCGTCCCTGGCGGGGTGAGGACGGCGTTGGCCGGGGTGACCTGCGCCGGCGCGGGCGTGGTGACGCCGTACAGCTTCATCAGCTCGGCGCCGCGCGCGAAGGAGACCTCCGTCGTGAAGAGGTCCTTGAGGGTGCCGCCCGAGCGCGTGACGTAGCTGCCCAGCTCGCGCACCTCGCGGACCATCTCGTCCCGCAGGGCGGAGTCGTAGCGCACGTTCCCCGCGTACAGCGCGAAGGTGGCGGGATCGTTCGACTGGAACTGGGGGACCTTGTCCAGGTGCAGCCAGTCCCCGAAGAACTCCTGGGTGGAGTCCTCGAAGCGATCCTCCCGCCCCATCACCTGCGCGAGCGCCGCGGCGAAGCCTTCGTCCGTGGAGAGGTCTGCGCTCTCCGCGAGCGCGAGCAGCGCCTCGTCCGGCGGCGCGTTCCAGAAGGCGTAGCTGAGGCGGTTGGCCACCGCGTGCGAGGAGAGCGCCAAGAGCTCCGGCTGTCCCGGCACCGGCTGCTCGTTCACCTCCAGCCGGAAGAGGGAGCCCGGCGCCAGCAGCATCCGGAAGACCACGTTCCCCAGCGCGGTGGGCGCATCGCCGGCCGCGTACTCCTGCCGGTAGGCCTCCACCTCGTCTCCCGCGCCGCCCTCGACGAGCGGCCGCCGCAGGAAGCGCAGACCCAGGTTCCGGATCAGCTGCTTCTGGCACTCCGCGCTCGGCGCGGTGGTGTTGAGGGCGGCGCAGCTCCCCTTGCGCAGGTTCCAGGCAGCGGTGGTGAAGGCGGCGTAGTTCGCGCTGGACGCCGCGCCCTTGGCCAGCGCGTCCGCCAGCTCGAAGAAGCCCTGCGCGTGCGCGCTGGAGAGCTCGTTGGTCCACCGCTTGTACCGGTCCGCGTCCGCGGGGAGCGCCGTCGCCGCCAGGGCGGCCGAGACGAGCGGGCCGGCCTTGGCCTCGCCGAGGAAGCGCGCGAACACGTCATTCAGCGTCCGCTCCAGCTGCCGGCGGCTGAGCCGGTGCGCGAAGGAGGGCTCCGGCGCGGAGGCGCTCTCCACGCACGTGAACGGGGCCTCCTCGGTGAGGGGCGGCGGCTTGCCCGGCCCTGCGCCCGGATCGTCCGGGTTGTTCGGGTCACCGGAGAAGATCGCGGCGATCCCCTCACAGCCGGCGAGAGGAACGGCCAGCGCCGCGAAGAGGAGGAGCCAGGGGGTTCGGTTCGTTCTCATGCGGCACTCGTGGCGGGGAGCGGGAGCGGGTCCTTGAAGAAGTTCAGGTTGTAGTCGTGGTACCGGTGGTGCCCGTACATCTCCCATTGGGACTGGCGGGCGTCGGCGACCCCCACGTAGCCGTAGCCGCCGATGTCCGAGATGTTGTTGTTCTGCGCGCCGATCGCCCCGTCCGTGCGGTTGCGGTACCACTGGTTGATGTCCGAGCGCTCGTAGTCCGCCCGCGCCAGGCCCATCGTCTGGAGCACGGTGTTGAAGAGGCGGTTGATCGGCAGCCCGTGCCAGTAGCCCACCCAGTTGGGGCTGTTCGGATCTCCGGTCCATCCACCTTCGTGTGGCAGGTTGAACTCGCCGTCGAAGATCGCCCGGTTCGAGTAGTCGATCATGTGGCCCGAGGTCAGCGCCCCGCCCGCGTTCCCCGCCAGCAGCGTCGGCGTGTCGCTGAAGGAGTGGACCGCGCCGCTCTCCATCGTGAAGTGGACGAGCGAGTTGTAGAGCAGCGACTTGCCGTTCGCCGCGTCCACCGCCGAGGCCATGCCGTTGAGCAGCGGGACCAGGAAGTTGTCCACCAGCTGCGCCTGGATCTCCGCCAGGTACTCGTGGTTCAGCTTCCCGGCCACCACCTCCAACGGCCGGTGGGTGTGGCCGTCGTGAAACTGGCCGCTCGTCTTGTTGTAGTACTCGTCGTTGATGTACGCGGAGACGTGAAACACCCGGTTGAGGTCGCACATCATCGCGGCCACCATCAGGTCCGCGAGGTTCCTGAACGTGGCCACCGAGTCGAAGCTGTCCGTACCGGACGTGCGGGAGATGCTCTTGTACGCGCAGCCGTTGGCCACCTGCGTCTGCTGCGAGATGTTCCGCTGCACCTCGGAGAGCTTGTCCAGCGCGTTGTCGAGCACCACCTTGTCCAGCGCGCTGATCTGCGAGCCGTTGCGCACGCGCCGGTAGTCGTCCAGCACGCGCGAGAGGACGTCCCGCCGCGGGTGGGCGCTCGCCGTCTGGCCGGACTCGACCACCGCGCCGGAGCGGAAGATCGTCTGGTACATCTGCTGCGCGGTGCTGGCGATCGCGCTCTTGCGGCCGATCCGGCCGCTCGCGTCCGGGCCCGCGGAGACGCACGTGCCCTGGTTGGAGATGAGGTACGGCTCGCTCGCCACCGGGTTCACCCGGGCGTTGCGCCCGAGCACCTGGTCGATCGTCATCAGCTGCGGCAGCGAGGTGAGCCGCTCGTTGCTGGTGGTGTTGGGCAGGTTGCCCAGGTTGTGGCCGAAGCCGTGGCCGTAGTACTCGATGAAGTCCAGGCCCCGCATCAGGTTGATGGACCCCAGGTGCGGCGTCAGCCCGGCGCCCAGCACCTTGGACAGGCCGGGACGTCCGGCGAGCAGCGAGCGCAGCGACTGGTAGCCCACGGCTGCCTCTCCCGGCTTCTGCAGGCTCGAGCCGAGCGTCCCCAGCGTGGGGTACCAGTGGCGCGCGTGGCCGTAGTCGTAGCTGCTCCAGAGGCTGACGTAGCGGCGCGGCGCGGCCTGGCTCTGCGCGCGCGCCTCGCCGGCCACGAGCGACGGGAGGAACGGGATGGCCAGCGCTGCGCCTCCCGCGCCCTGGAGAAACATTCGCCGGGAAAGCCTGTGTACTCTCATGTGGTTCCTTGCGCTGCGGGGCAGCGAGCGCTTGAGCAAGCGATGTGCCCTGACTCGGAACCGGCGTGCCGCCTGGGTTGGCGGGCCGCTGCCGCCGCAAACAGTTGTTGGCGGTGGCCTGCGGCGATCCGCCGGGGGGCTGCCTCCCGTTAGCAGTGGGCAGCGGTGGCTTGACTTGCCGCCGTGAGCCAGCAGGCTTGGGCCCATGCTCTGGGCCCGGGCCCTCGCCCTCTGCGCCGCCGCGCTCTGCGCCGCCTGTCAGCTGAAGATAGACCCCTACGAGGACCGCGCCTGCGACGCGACCCACCCGTGCCTGGCCGGCTCCGGGCGCGAGTGCGTGCGCAACCTCTGCCAGCTGCCGTGGGACGGCGGAACGCAGCCGCTCCCCGAGCCTGCCACCACCGGCGCCATCCCCGGCACCGCGCTCACCCCGTCCTCCTCGCTGCGGATCACCCAGGCCGGCCGCGTGGTGGAGGGGCTGGACGTCACCGGCTGCGTGGTGGTGGTGGCGGACAACGTGGTGCTGCGCAACCTGCGGATCCGCACCGACGGCGTCTGCACCGACAGCCTGCTCGACGTGCGCGGCGCGAAGGGGACGCTGGTGGAGGACGTGGAGATAGACGGCACCGGCCACGGCAAGCTCTACGCGATCTGGGCGGGCTCGGAGCTGACCCTGCGCCGGGTCCACGTGCATGACGCGTGGTCCGGCATGCGGGTGTGGGGGGACGGCGTCACGCTCGAGCACTCGCTGCTCCACGCGTTCACCGCCACGGATTCGGCGGGCGCGTTCGTGACCGCGGGCGGCGCCCGCTTCACGGTGCGCCACAACGCGCTGGAGATCTCCGGCCCGGGGGACGGCGTGGTCGTCCTCTACGCGCAGACGGATGCGATCTCGGACGTTCTCGCCGAGGCGAATTTGATCAACGGCGGCGGCTGGTCCGTGATCGCCGGCGGAGGGACCGCCGCGCTCCCCAGCCAGAACGTCCGCTTCCTGCGCAACCGCTTCGGCCGGAAGTTCCACGCCCGCTGCGGCAGCTACGGCCCGGTGACCTCCTTCGAGGCGAAGGCGGGGAACGTGTGGCAGGACAACGTCTGGGACGACACCGGCGAGCCGGTCGAGCCCTGAGGCGCTCCACCGTTCACCCCGAGCGGAGTGAGGCCGCCGCCCGTTGGGCGGATCAATCAAGGCAAGAAACGTGAGCCGTCCGCTCAGCCCGAGCGAAGTCGAGGGCCCCACGAGCGAGAGTCCCTACGATCGGCGGGAACTCGACTTCGCTCGGGCTGAGACGGCCTACGCTCGAGGTGAACGGGGGGAGTACGCGCCGCAGTCGGAATTTCAGCCCTTCACGCCGCCCGCGGTGAGCCCGCCCACCAGGTGCTTCTGCAGCGCGAAGAAGAGCGCCATCACTGGTGCCGAGACGATCAGCGCGCCCGCCGCGAACTTGCCCCACTCGGTGTTGTGCTCGCCCACGTAGCGCTGGATGGCCACCGGCAGGGTGAAGAGCGACTCGTCGTTCAAGAAGGTCGCGGCGAGGATGAACTCGTTCCACGCCTGCATGAAGGAGAAGAGCGCGGTGACCGCGAGCGCGGGGCGGGCCAGCGGCAGCACCACCTTGATGAAGACCTGGCCGGGGCTGGCGCCGTCCATGATCGCCGCCTCCTCCAGCTCTCGCGGGATGGTGTCGAAGTAGCCCTTCAGCATCCAGATGCAGAAGGGGAGGCTGGTGGTGGCGTAGACGAGGACCAGCCCCACCAGCGAGTCCAGCAGGTGCACCGCCTGGAGGATGGAGTAGAGCGGCACCATCATCAGGATGGCGGGGAACATCTGCGTCACCAGGAGCAGCTGCATCCCGCCCTCTTTGCCGGGGAAGCGGAAGCGGGAGAGCGCGTAGGCGGCGGTGACGGCGAGCACCAGCCCCACCACGGTGGTGGCGCTGGAGACGAAGAGGCTGGCGAAGAGGTGGCGGCCGAACATCCAGCGCCCGGCGGGGTCGGCGGAGAGCAGCACCGCCTTGAAGTGCTCCAGCGTCACCTCGGTGGGGAAGGGGTTGGCGGAGAGGGACGCCCCGCTCAAGGGCGAGAGCGCCATCTTCACCACCCAGAGCACCGGGTAGATGGTCAGCAGGGAGAGGACGACCAGGCCCGCGTGGAGCAGCGCCGAGTAGAGCAGGGGGCGCCGGCTCACGAGAGCACCGCCTCGCTGCCGCGGGAGAGCCGCTTGGTGAGGGCGGAGTAGCCCAGCAGCACGAAGAAGATCAGCACGGTGTACGCCGCGGCGAAGCCGTACTGCTGGTTGCGCTGGAAGGCCCAGCGGTACGCCTCGGAGACGAGGATGTCCGTCTCACCGCCCGGGTCTCCGCCGGAGACCAGGTAGATCACGTTGAACATGTTGAAGGTCCACACCCCGCCCAGGATGATCGACGGCAGCAGCGCGGGCCGCAGCAGGGGCAGGGTGATGTGGCGGAACTGGTGCCACTTGGACGCCCCGTCCACTTCCGCCGCCTCGTAGAGATCCTGCGGGATGGACTGCAGCGCCCCCAGCGTCACCACCATCATGAAGGGGAAGCCCAGCCACGTGTTGGTGGCCACGTTCGCGGCGAAGGACGTGCTCCAGCGCGAGAACCAGGAGACCGGCTCCAGCCCCAGCGACACCAGCAAGCCATTGATGGCGCCAAACTGCCGGTCGAACATCCCCTTCCACATCAGCGCGGTGATGTAGTTCGGCACTGCCCAGGGGACGATCAGCAGCACCCGGAAGACGCCGCGCAGCCGCAGCAGCGGGTCCTTGAGCAAGAGCGCGAGGAACAGGCCGATAGACACGTGGAGCAGGACGTTGAGCGCCGTCCAGAGCACCGTCACCGCGAGCGTGAAGTAGAAGCCGAGCGGCTCGGTGATCCGGTAGCCGCGAGACGCGAGGATGTCGACGAAGTTGGCCAACCCCACGAAGGTGTAGCGGCCGTTCTCGTGGTGGAAGAACGAGAGCGACAGCCCGGAGAGCAGCGGCACCATCACCAGCACGAGCACGCCGGCCGCGGCGGGCGCCACGTAGACGAGCGCGCGGCGCAGCTCAGGGAAGCGCTTGGCCAGCGGCCGGGAGTCCGGCGTGCCGCCGCGCAGCTTGAAGAAGGCGAGCCCGGTGAGGATGAGCACCAGCGTGGCGATGTACGGCCAGGGGGTGACCTCCTGCGGCGCGGGCTTGTTGAGCACGCGGTAGCGGCGCGTGGCGAAGGCGCCCGCGTTCTCCGGGGAGGTCTTGCCCTGGAGCACCTCGCGCAGGGTGAGCTTGAGCGGCTCCCACGTCTTGGACATCTCCAGGGTGTTCGGCATCGGGTAGCCGCGGTCCGCGGCGTCCCGGAAGGCGAGCAGGAGCGCGTCCGCTTTGATCCGCGGGTCCTCGTACGCGTCCTTGTTCGCCGGCACCTGGCGCCCCTGCACGGCCCGCTCGCGGGCGGCGTCCCCCACGGAGAGGAAGCGCGCCAGGGCCTGCGCGTCTTCGGGGTGCGCGGCGGTGGCGGAGACCAGCGCCACCTCCACGCCCAGGTAGGGGCGCATCGGCTTACCGGTCTCGCTCACCGTGGGCAGCGGCACCACCGAGTAGTGGATGGCGGGGTTCACCTCGCCGGCGAACCACGGCCCGTCGATCACCATGGCCGCGCGCCCTTCATCGAAGAGCGCCTTCACCTTCGCGTTGGTCGCCTCCTCCGGCATGTAGTGCAGGTCCTGCAGCCGCTTCACGAACGCGAGCGAGGCGGCGAAGCCGGGGGTGTCGAAGCTCGCCTTGCCTTCCGCGTCGAACAGCTCGCCGCCGAAGCCGAAGAGGAAGCCGGAGTGGTAGTACGCCGTGCCGGACTGGTAGGCGAGGCCGAAGCGGTTCTCGCGCGCGTTGGAGAGCAGCGGTAAGAGCGCCATCAACTCGGCGGTGGTGGTGGGCGGCTCCGGGACCAGCGCCTGGTTGACGTAGAGCGCCACGCACTTGAGGGCGAGCGGGTAGCCGTACAGGTGCCCGTCCACGCCGATCAGCTCCACCGCCTTGGGCAGGTAGGCCTCGCGGTCGATCAGCCCGTCCGAGCGCGCCACCAGGTGCTGCGCCTCGAAGGAGCGCAGCCGCTCGTGGGCGAAGATGAAGACGTCCGGCCCGTTGCCGTGCGGGATGGCGACCGAGAGCTTGTCCGCGAAGGCATCATTGGGGATTTGGAGCAGCTCCACCTTCTTGCCCGTGGCCGCGGTGAAGGACGAGGCGGCAGCGAGCAGCGCCTTCTCCTCCGCGCCGCGGTAGGAGTGCCAGAGCTTGAGCGGGGGAGGGCCGTCCCCAGCCGCGAGCGCGGGCGGGGCGGCGAGCAGGGCGAGCAGGATTGCTCCGGTCACCCCGAGCGAAGTCGAGGGGCGGACGTCGACGCTCGATCGCCCCTCGACTTCGCTCGGGGTGAGCGGAGGAGTTTTCGATCGCCCCTCGACTTCGCTCGGGGTGACCGGCGGCCCCCTCACGAGACCGCCTCCAGCGGCAGCGCCTGCTTCTGGTCCGGGTGGCGCAGCGCGGCCTCCCCGTTGGCGCTGAAGAGGTGGAGCGCGTCCCCCACCGGCGAGAGGTGCACGGTGTCACCGACCGAGACCTCCACGCCCTTGTCGAAGCGCGCGGCCACCTGGCCCGCCTCCGTGGCCACGAAGGCGTAGCCGTCAAAGCCCAGCCGCTCCACCGCCTCCACCTGGCCGGTGAGCGGCCCCTGCGGCGCCACGCGGAGGTCTTGGGGGCGCAGGCCGATCAGCACGTCCCCGGAGATCGCCGGGCCGCCCGCGCCGCGGAAGGGGAGGGTGAAGCCCCGGCCCACCAGCGAGTCGCCCTGCCGCGCCGCGGGCAGGAAGTTCATGGACGGCGAGCCCAGGAACCCCGCCACGAAGCGGTTCACCGGGCGGTTGTAGAGCTCCAGCGGCGCGCCGACCTGATGGAGCACCCCCTTCTCGAAGACGGCCACGCGGGAGGCGAGCGTCATCGCCTCCACTTGATCGTGCGTGACGTAGATCATCGTCGCCTTCATCCGGCGGTGCAGCCGCGCCAGCTCGCCGCGCATCTGCACGCGCAGGGCGGTGTCCAGGTTCGAGAGCGGCTCGTCGAAGAGGAAGATCTTCGGGCGGCGGACGATCGCCCGGCCCATCGCCACCCGCTGACGCTGGCCGCCGGAGAGCGCCTTGGGCTTGCGGTCCAGCAGGTGGGAGATCTCCAAGAGCCCCGCCGCCTCCTGCACCCGCGCCTCGACCTCCGCGGTGGCCACCTTGCGCAGCGTGAGCCCGAACGCCAGGTTCTCCCGCACCGTCATGTGCGGGTAGAGCGCGTAGCTCTGGAAGACCATGGCCACGTCGCGGTCGCGCGGGGGCAGGTCGTTCACCCGCTTGCCGGAGATCTGGATCTCCCCTTCGTCCGCCTGCTCCAGCCCTGCGATCAACCGCAGCAGGGTGGTCTTTCCACAGCCGGACGGGCCCACCATCACCAGGAACTCGCCCTCGCGGACCGTCAGATCCACGCCCTTCAAGATCAGGTTGGACCCGAACGACTTCTTGATGCCCGTGAGGTTGACTTCGGACACGGTGGCGCCTCGTACGAGGGTGGGGGGCGCGCACCTTACATCGCGTGAAGCGCCTGCCCGCAAGCCTCGTGCTGCGGGGCGCTCGCACGATCGTCCGGCGGACATTTGACGCGATGCGTCTTGGTCCGCGGGGCCGAAAACTAGGCCTCGGAGAGCTCGAGCACCTGCACCTGATAGGGGGCGAGCCGCGCGAAGAGGCCGCCGTCGCGGAGCTCGCGGCCGGAGAGGGGCGAGCCCCAGACGTTGGCGCGCGGGTCATCCGCCATCAGATCCCGCAGCTGGTAGCGCTTGTTGGGATCGATCCGGTCTCGCACCGCGCCGTCCAGCTGGAAGGCGTTCTCGCGCGTGCGGGAGTTGTTGAAGTTGGCGAAGACGAAGACGGGGTTGCCGCTGGCGCCCGCGTCCGGGAGCCGCGCCAGAGGGAGCAGGTCCGGATCATCCCCCCAGCTGTTCTTCTGCTGGAGGAAGTAGGTGTTGTCGTCGTGCAGGGCGGGCAGCGCCTCGCGGGCGCGGCCAGCGCGGCCGACGGTCTCGCGCAGCGCCCGGTTGGCCGAGGGCGGCGGCCGCTCCAGCACCGGAACGGGGCGGTAGCTGCGGAAGGCCAGCGCCTCGCCCTCGCCGTACTCGTCCCCCGCCACGGAGACCGCGGTGCCGCCGAGCAGCTGCAAGAGCGCGTTCATCCGCCCCGCGGCCTTCATGTCGCCGTGGAAGTCGAAGCGGGTCTCGTCGTGGGAGTTGATGTTGAGCAGCTCGCGGCGCTTGAAGTAGTCGTCGAGCAAGAGCTTCTTGAACGTGGCCGGGCTGGGGTTCTCCAAGAGCGCGTTGCGCAGCCAGGTGTCCTGGATGGAGTCCAGCTGCGCCGCGTTCCACTCCGCGTTGAAGAAGTCCTCGCCCGTGAAGTAGATGGGCGCGCCGCCGCGGTACTTGTCCGAGGCCGCCTGCACGCGGTTGAGCGAGTCATCCAGCACGGACTGCGGCAGGCCCGTGAGGTGGTCCAGCCGGAAGCCGTCCACGCCTTGCTCCACCACCCAGAACTGCATCACCCGCGTGAGGTAGTCCACGACCTTGTCCGCGCCCTCCGGGTTGGCGGGGCCGTAGGGGCCGCCGAGCTTGAGCTGCTTGGTGTCCAGCCACTGGCCGCCGCCGGCCATGGTGTCCGAGACCGAGCGCGCGCCGCGCCGGTCCCCCGAGCGGGACGCGTACAGCAGCTCGGGGGCCACGTACTCGGCGAAGTCGGGCAGGTTGGGGTCCGCGAGCCGCTGGGAGATCCGCTTGCCCTGCTCGGAGTTGACGTCCACGAATTGGGAGAAGTCGTTCTTCTTCACCTGCCGGGTGGCGAGGTCGTAGTCGGCGAACTCGTAGTTGTGGCCCACGTGGTTGAGCGCCACGTCCACCACCACCTTCATCCCCAGCGAGTGCGCCTTGTCCACGAAGCGCTTGAAGGTGGCGTTGGCGGCCGCCTCCACCTCCGCCTCGCTCTTGCCCTGCGCGCGCAGCTTGAGCGCCTCGTCCGAGAACTCCGGATCCGTCTGGAGGTAGTTCTTCGTGGCGTACGGGCTGCCCGCATCGTCCATGGGGTGGCGGCCGTCCCACTTGGAGCGCTTGAAGGGCGGCATCACCCAGACCGCGTTGATCCCCTGGTCCTTGAGGAACTCGAGCGTGTACTTGCCGTCCGTCTCCGGCGAGCCGTTGCCCATCAAGTCCTCGAGCGTGCCGTGGCCGTGGCGGTTCACGCTCTGGATGTTGAGCTCGCGCATGTCCAGCGCGTTGTGCGCCTCGGCGCGCGCGCGGAAGCGCAAGTCTCCCAGCCCCACCTCGCTCGCCCACTGCGCCGTCTTCCCGTCCACGAGCAGCTTCGCCGTCGCTCTGTAATTCCCGATCCGCTGGATGGGCACGTCCACCCGGTAGGTGACGAGCCCTCCGCTGCGCCGCACCTCCTTCATGGGCAGGTCGTCGAAGCGGTCCGGGTCGTCGTTGTGGTTGGCGTTGGTGTGCAGCTGGGCGCTGACCCGGGCCGGATCTCCGGTGACGCGCGCGGTGAGCTCGAAGGGGATGACGTCCCCCGGCTTCTCCCACTCGAAGGTGATCCGCCCCACCGAGTTCTGCATCGGCGAGCGCAGCCCCACGATGCTGGCGCCCGCCGCGTTCGCGCGCGCGGACGACGCCGCCGCCGTCGCGGTGAAGCTGCTTAAGCCCACCGGCGCGGCGAGCGGCACCGTGGCCGGAGCGGGCGGCGTGGGCTGGAAGGGCGCCGCGGTCGGCGCCGGGCTCGCGGCGGGACCTCCCGGCGTGACGGTCAGCGGCATGGTGTCACCTGAATTTGCATTCGCGGCCGAGGCCGCTGGAAACCTTGAAGGATTCTCGGCCTGCGGGGGCGCCGGTTGCTGTACCGGAAAGGGGGCGCATCCCCGGCTGCCCTGGGCCCGAAGATCCCTTCGTTACTTCGACTTTCCAGCCACCTCGCCCCGCATCAAGTACGCCAGGACCATGCAGTGAACCGCCCGGCCCAACACCTCTTCATCCGGGTCGTTCAGCAGCGTCTTCGCGAGCGCCTTGAAGATTCCAAGCATGGCGGCACCGACCTGCCGGTCCAGCGCTTCATCCAGCTCGTCGCCCGTCAGCTTCTGGACCTTCTGGAGCGCGGCGAGAGCGGCCTGTTCAGTCGGAGCGGACATGGCGCGCGGACAGTAGGAGCCGGCCGGTGCGCCGCGCAAGCCAGCGGGCGTGCCGCGCTGGACAGGGAACACCCCGTTGAAGTGCCTTCGCGCCCTCCACTAGGTTTGCGCGCCGGCCGGAAGCACCCCCGAAGCCCAAGCGAGCCCTCCTCCATGCACGCGCCTCTCGCTCCGCTCACTGCCCTCTGCGCGGGGCTCTGCTTGCTCACCGCGTGTCCTTCTCCCGTGGAGCCGGGGCCCAGCGACTCCGGCCAGGAGGAGCAGGGCTGCCCGGTGACGCTCTCGTACCGCCCGCGCAGCTCGGCCTCGCGGGTGGGGCTGATCGGCGAGTGGGACGGGTTTGATCGCCTCAAGCACGTGCTGCAGGACGCGGACAAGGACGGCGTCTACTCCCTGGTGATGAAGGTGCCGCCGGGGACGTGGGCCTACGCGCTGCTGGAGAACGGGCAGGAGGTGGTGGACCCGGACGCGCGCCACGCCCGCTACCACGAAGGCCGCGCGCTCTCCGCGATGAAGGTGGCGGACTGCTTCGCGCCGTCGGTGGCGGTGCAGAAGGAGACGCTCTCCAACGTCCGCCTCTCTCCCGGCACCGGCGAGCTCAAGATCACCCTCACCGTCTCCGCGGGCGTGGGCGCCACGGCCTCGCCGCAGCTCTCCGCCACGCTGCGCTCCTCGAGCGCGCCGGAGCGCGCGCTCACCTCCGAAGAGCTGAAGGTGGTGGGGGACGGCTCGGCCACGGTGCGGCTCACTGGCCTGGCGGACGGCAAGTACACGCTCGCGGTGAAGGCGAGCGTGGGCGAGCGCACCGGTCCGACGGTTCTCCTGCCGTTCTGGATTGAAGCGGCGCCCTTCAGCTACCGGGACAGCCCGCTCTACATGCTGATGACGGACCGCTTCCGGGACGGTGACCCCTCCAACAACGCCCCGGTGGACAGCGCGGTGCCGTTCGGCGCGCGCTTCCAGGGCGGGGACTTCCAGGGCGTCACCCAGTCCATCAAGGAGGGCTACTTCGACGCGCTGGGCGTGAAGGCGATCTGGCTGACGCCGTGGCAGCTGCAGCCTACGGGCACCTTCCCCAGCGATGACGGCAAGCAGGTGGCGGGCTACCACGGCTACTGGCCGGTGAAGGCGCGCGAGGTGGACGCGCGCTTCGGCGGCGCGCAGGGGCTCAAGGACCTGGTGGCCGAGGCCCACCGCCACGGCATCCGGATCGTCATGGACGCGGTGATGAACCACGTCCACATCGAGCACGAGTACTTCAAGGACCCGGCGAAGAAGGCGTGGTTCCGGACCGCGTGCAAGTGCGGCTCCTCCCCCGAGTGCGGTTGGGAGAACGCCCGGCTCACCTGCCTCTTCAACGACTACATGCCGGACATCAACTGGACGAACAACGAGGGTTCGGACCAGTTCGTGGCGGACACGCTCTGGTGGATGGAGGAGTTCGACCTGGACGGGCTGCGCCTGGACGCGGTGAAGCACGTGGAGCAGTCCGCGTTCACCAACCTGGCCACCGCGGTGCGCGAGCGGTTCGAGCAGGCCGGCACGCAGCACTACATGTTCGGCGAGAGCTTCACGGGCGACGTGGGGCTGATCAAGAGCTACATGGGGCCCCGCGGGATCGACGGGCAGCTCAACTTCCCGCTCTTCTTCGGCGTGCCAGAGCCGGTGTTCGCCCGGGACGACCAGGGGCTGCAGCAGGTGAAGGACAGCACCCAGGGGAGCTTGGCCTCCTTCGGGGACGCGATGATGGTCAACTTCGTGGGCAACCACGACGTGGCCCGCTTCATCACCAAGGCGGACGCGGCCAACCGGGATCGCCAGGGCAGCAAGTGGGACAACCTCCCGGGGGCGCCGTCCGGGCAGCTGCCGTACGACCGGCTCTACCTGGCCATGGCCAATCTGATGACCATCCCGGGCGTGCCCCTCCTTTATTACGGGGACGAGTACGGCGAGTACGGCGGGAGCGATCCGGACAACCGCCACATGCTCAACCGCGAGCCCAACCTCTTCTCCCAGCAGCGCAACCAGCTGGGGAAGATGAAGGCGCTGCTCGCCGCCCGTGCGCAGCTGCGCGGCCTGCGGCGCGGGCCGCTGGTGGATCTCTGGGTCAACGATCAGCCGTGGGGCTCGGGGAAGGGGAACCTCTACGCCTACTCCCGCCCGGACAGCGATCCGCGCCAGTCCGCCGTCGTGGTCTTGAACCTGACCGACAACGTCTGGACCGGCGTGGTGGTCAACTTCCCCGGCTCGCTCGCCTGGACCGCCGGCGTGGTGCGCGACGCGCTCTCCGGCCGGGAGATGGGCTTTGGCGATTCGAAGGTCACCGTGGACGTTCCGGCGCGCGGCGCCGTCGTCCTCCACCTGAAATAGGCACCCCATGCGTCAACGAACCAACTCCTCGAAGCTGTGGTGCTCGGTGGCCGCGCTGGCGGCGCTGGCGATGGCCGGCTGTGCCGCGGACGACAAGCCGCGCCTCTACCGCAACCAGCCGCTCCCGCCCGCTGGGCTGAAGACGGAGGTGCCGCCTTCGCTCTACGACGCGGTGGCGGACGGCCAGACGCAGGTGACGATCGACGAGGAGGGGATCAAGAACCTCAAGTTCCTCGGCGCGTCCATGCTGGTGGACGACAAGGGCGACTACAAGGGCACCAACTTCGCCGTCTACTCGCAGCGGGCGGAGAAGATGCAGCTGCTGTTCTTCGATGACCCTGAGTCCAACACGCCCACCCGGACCTTCGACCTCACCCGCACCGGGGACGTCTGGAACATCTTCGTGGAGGGGATCGGCCTGGGGCAGCACTACGGCTACATCGCCTGGGGCCCCAACTGGACGTACGACTCCAACTGGTACCCCGGCTCCTCCGCCGGCTTCGTGGCGGACGTGGACTTCGCCGGCAACCGCTTCAACCCCAACAAGCTGCTCTTCGATCCGTACTGCCGCGCCTTCAACCGGGACCACGACTGGTCCAAGGCCAGCCTGGGCACCGGGCAGTACCGGACGGACGTCACCTACGCCGCCTCGATGAAGTGCGTGATCGTCAAGAGCACGCACCAGTGGTCCGAAGAGGAGAAGGCGTACCGCGCCGCGCGCCTGGACGAGAAGACGGCCGGGCACAAGTGGAACGACCTCATCCTCTACGAGGTCCACGTGAAGGGCTTCACCGCCAACTCCGCCTCTGGCGTGGAGCACCGCGGGACGTACAGGGGCTTCGCGGAGAAGGCGGACTACTTCAAGGAGCTGGGGATCACCGCGGTGGAGCTGCTGCCGCCCTTCGAGAAGCCGCTGGACGGCGGGTACTGGGGCTACAACACGCTCAGCTTCTTCGCCCCCGAGCTCTCCTACGCCTCTGCGCGCCGGCAGGCGGAGGTGCTCGATGAGTTCAAGTACATGGTGCAGGAGCTGCACAAGCGGAACATCGAGGTGATCCTCGACGTGGTCTACAACCACTCCGGCGAAGGCGGGCTCTGGCGCGAGAAGATCTACGAGCAGCTCGGCACGCGGCCGGCGAACCTGGATCCCGAGGACGTGGCCAGCCTCTTCTCCTACCGCGGCCTGGACAACGCCTCGTACTACGCGCTGCCGCCCACCACCGGCCGCGAGTACTGCGACTACACCAGCGTGGGCAACACCATGCGCAACAACGCGCCGCCGATGAAGCGGCTGATCATCGACTCGCTGCGCTTCTGGGTGGAGGAAATGCACGTGGACGGGTTCCGCTTCGACCTCGCCCCCGCGCTTGGCGCCAAGGATCTCGCCTACGACAACTGCCCCACCTCCTCGAAGAAGCTGCAGACCAACGGCATCTGGTGGGACCCGAAGAACACGGTGGTGCAGGAGATCATCGACGACCCGGTCCTCTCCAAGCGCAACACCCGCATCATCGCCGAGCCCTGGGGCGCGGGTGGCTACGCGCTCGGCCAGTTCCCGCCCAGCAGCACCCGCCCCACGCAGGCGTGGGGCGAGTGGAACGGCTGGTTCCGCGACTGGGTCCGCTCCTTCGTGAACTACGACGACTGGGGCATCTCCAACCGGGACATCGACGGCGGCAACGTCCTCACCGGGAGCAGCAAGCTCTTCGGCGGCAACGGGCGCCGCCCGTTCCACGCGGTGAACTTCGTCTCCATCCACGACGGCTTCACCATGTACGACGTGGTCTCGTACGACCGGAAGGTGAACGACTGCAGCCCGCTCAACCCCATCTGCTGTGACCGGCCGCTCTCCGCGTTCTGCGACGAGGCCAAGAACAGCGGCACCGACGACAACCGCTCGCGCAACTGGGGGGACGAGGCGCTCAAGCGGCAGATGATGCGCAACTTCTTCACCTTCCTGCTCGTCTCCCACGGCACGCCGATGCTCTACGGCGGGGACGAGTGGATGCGCACCCAGCTCGGCAACAACAACACGTACACGCCGGAAGCGGACAACCCCTACAGCTGGCACGACTGGGGCGCGTGGCCTTCGCGTGACGACCGCGTGCGCATGCATGACTTCGTGAAAGAGGTCATCCGCTTCCGCAAGGCGCACGCCTACGCGTTCGCGCCGGAGAGCTACGACAGCATCCCGTTCGCCTGGAAGTCGCCGCAGAACGGCACGCCGGACTGGGCGAGCAAGCAGCTGATGATCCACTACAACGACAAGAGCCGCGGCCCTGAGCTGGCGCTGCTCATCAACATGACCAACGGCACGGTCACCTTCCAGCTCCCGCCCGGGAAGTGGCGCCGGCTGATCGACACCCAGGCCTACTTCGACGGCGAGGCCTACCTGAACGACAAGAAGCTGCCGCTGCGGAAGTCCGCCAACATCACGCTCGACGCGCCGGAGAACCTGCCGGACGCCACCTACGGCGTGCCCAGCCACAGCATCGTGGTGCTCGAGGGGTACTAGAGGCCGAGCACGTCGCCCGGGGCGCGGACGCTGGCGCCCGCGTCGCCGTTGCCGAGCTGCCCGTAGCCGTTGCCTCCCCAGCATTGGACGGTTGCGCCCACGCGGGCGCAGGCATGCTCTCCGCCCGCGGCGAGGGTGGACGCGCCTGCGTCCAGGCCTTGGAGATCCACCGGCAGACCGAAGTCGATCGGGCCGTTGCCGAGCTGCCCCTGGCGCCACTCGCCCCAGCACTTCACGGTGCCGGCGGTGGTGATCACGCAGGTGAAGCGGTCCCCCGCGGCCACCCGCACCGCCCCGGCGTCCAGGCCGAGCACGTCCGTGGGCAGCCGCTGCGCTCCAGCGTCCAGGCCGGTGCCCAGCGCGCCGTCCGCCCCGCGGCCCCAGCACTTCACGCCGCCGTGGCTGAGCACCGCGCAGGTGTGCGCGCCGCCAACGGCCACGTCCTTCACCCCGGCGTCCAGCCCGAGCACGCGCGTGGGCTGGCTGCGCTGCGTGGTGGTCCCATCGCCGAGCTGGCCCGTGTAATTGCTTCCCCAGCAATACAGGCTGTCGTCGTCGGCGATCACGCAGGCGTGGGCGGTGTCCACCACGCCCAGGCGCGTGCCGCCCGCCACCAGTCGCTTCGCCGGGCGGGGCAGCGTCACGGCGACCGGAACGTGGGCCAGGGCGATTGCCGGCCCGAGCCCGGCCTGGCCAAAGTTGTTGTGCCCCCAGCAGTAGAGCGAACCGCAGTTCGCGAGCGCGCAGGTGAAGTCAGCCCCGGCCTCCACTTGCTGAACGGAGGTGCCCAGCGCCACCTGCTCCGGGACGAGCCGGTACCCCGCGCCGGCGCCCAGGCCGAGCTGGCTCCAGTCGTTCTGGCCCCAGCAGTAGAGGCGCCCCTCGGCCACGGCGCAGGAGTGCCCCGCGCCCAGGCCGGCGTTCGAGACCCCGCCGTCGAGCTTCGCCACCCGGGTGGCCACGTTGCGTTGCTGGTCCGTGCCATCCCCCAGCCCGCCGATGAAGTTGGCGCCCCAGCACTTCAGCTGACCGTCGCTCCCGAGCGCGCACGAGTGCCAGTTGCCGAGCGACAGCGACGCCAGGACGGCCGGGCAGCTCTGCCCCGCGTCGGCGACGCTCCCGCCGTCGGCGTGGCCGCCATCCGAGAGGGGCGTGGGGCCGGCATCCGGCGAGCCAGCGTCGACCGGGCCGCCATCCTGGGCGCTCGGCCCAGCGTCGACGGGACCTCCCTCCGAGGGCGGGTGTCCCGAGTCCACGGTGAATCCTCCGTCCGGTTCCGGACCGTCCGAAGGGCCCGGACAGCTGGCCAGGAGGAGCACGAGGAGGAGCGGTGAGAGGGAAGGGCGGCCGTTCATCGGGATTTCCATGGGGGCGGCTGAATGAGGCGCTCCCGACGCAGCTGCGGGCGGTGCATTCACTCGAAGCCGCGCTTTTTCCCCGGGCCCGAAACCCGCCGGCTGCCGTGACTGCTGGAGGCTGCTGCGCAAGAGCGACTGAAAAGTCCCCCTGGCTTGCGATTCCGCCCGCGCGCGCCGTATGTGTCGGCGCGGATGCCCCGGCACGTCGAGCGCGAGAGCCGCCACAGCGAAGCAGACCGCCTGCGCGAGCTGCGCGCGTCCATGGGCGTGTCCCAGCGCGAGCTGGCGGAAGAGTTCAACGTCGCCGCGGGCGCGATCGCCCAATGGGAGTCCGGCGCCCGCACCGTCCCGGGCCCGGTGCTGCGGTTGATCGAGCTCTACGAGTCCGAGCTGGGCCCTTCCTCCCGCCCGCGGCCAAGCCACGTGGCGCCTCCCACGGGCTGGCTCCGGCGGACCGCGGCCTCCTCCTCGTCCATCATGGCGTGGCTCGCGGCGAGGTCCCTGCTGCCGCTCGCCCCCAGCGGCGCCATCGCCGGCAGGCTGCGCGAGCGCGCCGTCCAGCGCTACGTGCAGTCAGCGAGTCGCCTCAAGGGCCTGTCCATGAAGTGGGCGCAGCTGGCGTGGTCCATGGACGCGCTGCTGCAGCCGCACGAGGCGGCCGCCCTCTCGGCCCTGAGGCGGACGATTCCGGCGATGAGCCCCAGCCGCGCCGCGGCCGTTTTCTTGGAGGACCAGGGCGCCACGCCCCGTCAGCGCTTCGCGCAGTGGTCCTCCCAGCCGTTCTCCGCCGGCAGCATCGGGCAGGTCCACGCCGCCACCCTGCCTACCGGCCAGCGCGTGGCGGTGAAGATCCAGTACCCGGGCGTGGCCGCGCTGCTGCAGCAGGACCTGCGCAACGTCGGGATGCTGGATGACTTGAGCCGCATCTTCCTGCGGCAGCAGCGCCCGGGCGTCCTGCACGCGGAGATGCGCGAGCGGTTCCTCGAGGAGTGCGACTACGCGCTCGAGGCGCGGCACCAGACGCAGATGCGCGCGGCGTTCGAGGGCCACGCGGACATCCTCATCCCCGAGGTCTTCCCTGGCTGGAGCAGCGGCAGGGTGCTCACCACGGCGCTCGTGGAGGGGCGCACCCTGGAGGAGTTCGCGGCCACGGCCAGCCAGGCGGAGCGGGACCGCGCGGGCGCCGCCGTCTGGAGGTTCTATTACCGCAGCGTCCTCGTGCGCGGCGCCTACAACACCGACCCGCACCCGGGGAACTTCCTCTTCCTGCCGGACCGCGTGGCCTTCCTGGACTTCGGGCGCGTCAGACGCCTGCCGGAGGTGTTCAGGCGCACCTGGCGGGACTTGGGGCGCGCGCTCTTCGAGCGGGACCGGCGCCGCGCGGAGGAGCTGCTGATCGCGCTGGACTACGTGCCGGACCCGAGCGACTTCGACTTCGGCCCCACGCTCAGGCTGCTGTCGCACTGGACGCTGCCCTGCCTCCAGGAGGGCGGCTTCGCGTTCACGCCCGAGTACCTGCGCACGCTGTGGCAGGTCTACCTGGCGGACTCCACCCGCCAGCGCGTCAGCTTCTCGCCGGAGATGATCTTCCTGCCGCAGCTGCTGTTCGGGGTCGCGGCCGTGCTCACCCGGCTGCGCGCCCGCGTGCCGTGCCGGGAGATCCACGAGGCGCTGCTGTACTCGGCGGAGGAGTCCGTCCCCCCCGCGTACTCCCCCGCCGAGCTTGCCGAAGTGGCGTGACCGCCAGCCGTCAGAGCGGCTCCACCTGCTCGACCACGAACTTGAGGTGGCGATCCCGGAAGAGCAGGACCGGCGTGAAGCCCAGCTGGTCCAAGAGCGCGCCGAGCGACGAGCGCCGGCTGAACACGAGGTAGTCCTCGCTGCCCACCGGCGTGAAGAACGCCGCCCCGTACTTCGCGTAGTAGACTTGGTGGCTGATGCTCGGCGCGGTCCCGAGCACGTTGCGCGAGGCGGTGGTGAAGACGTTCACCTCCGGAAAGGGCGGCAGCTGGCTGGGGTCGCTCAGGCCCAGCGCCGCCGCCAGCCCGGTCACGAACGCGAGCTGCGCGGCGCCCGAGTTGTCCTCCTTGACCGAGGCCAGGAGGATCGGATTCTGGAAGCGGTCCGCCGCGGCGAGCAGCAGCTTGCCGGTGGAGGTGCGCACCGTCGCCACCGAGCCGCGCGCCTTGTCATAGCCGAGCACCTCCCGGCCGTACCGGAGCGAGGCGTCCGTGGTGACCACGAGCTTGTGCAGCAGCACCGTGTTCTGAGGGTTGAAGGACGGGAGCAGCAGCGAGTACGGGTTCACGTAGGGCACGACCGCCGCGGCCCCCGCGGGCGCCACGTCGAAGGCCACCACGAGCTCCTGGAACTGGCCGAGGTCTCCCTGCAGGTAGCGCTGGACGTAGATCCGCGCGACCGCCTTTCCCTTGGTCAGCACCGGCTGGTAGCCCGTCCCGGCGAGGAGCGCCCCCGCCTGGACGGGGTCAACGAGGCCGTAGAAGAGCGCCGCGTCCTCGTCGCAGACGTGGAGCGGCGAGGCGTAGCTCTTGCCGTCGCTCAGGGTCTTCGTGCCCGTATGCGGGTGGGCGGCGAACAGGGAGTCCGAGCAGGCGCTGGACGAGAGCGCCGGCAGCTCCTCCCTGCCGAGCTCCGCCTCCTCCGGGGCGGCCTCCAACGCGGGCGCGCCGCAGCCCCAGAGGGCGAGCGGCAGGATCAAGGTGCTCCAACGGACGAGCTTCTTCATTGTGTTCACTCCTGGGCGGGGTTTCGGGGGCGCCTCGTAAACCGTTGGCGGAGCGCTTCGACAGCGCTGTCAGGGCGTGCTCACGCTGTGAGCGCGAGCCCGGACTGACGCTCACTTGTGACATCGGCGGTTGAGCCGCTGTAAGGCGACCTCGCAACTCGGGACCGCCGGGGCCGGAGAATCTCGGGTCGCCTTACCCCCGGGTGTCCCGTGTCCACAGCGCAGCTCTCCACGCCAGTGGCCGAAGTTCTGGCCCGCCTGTCCACCGTCAAGAACGCCTTGCGGCAGGCGACCTTGGCGGACGGCACCGTGGACCTGCTGCGCGCCCGCCAGGCGCTCGGCGCGGACTTCGAGGGGGCGCGCGTCCTCAAGCGGGTGCAGGACTATTACGTGACCGGCGGCGCGCCGCGCCCGGTGACCCTCACGCCGGAGCAGGCCGCCCAGGCGCTGCGGGACCTCGAGCACGCCTCGGATGGCATCGACGTCTTCGCGAACTGGAGCGGGCAGGTCTCCAAGCGGAGCGTCCTTTTGCCGAACAGCCCGGCGGAGGATCTCGTCTCCAAGGCGGCCGCCCCGAAGGGCTGGCTGAGCTGGGACGCCCGCGCTCCCGAGAGCGCTCTGAGTCTGCAGACCCGCAGCGACCAGGAGGCGCGGATCGCCGCGTTGGGCGCGCGCTACGCGAAGACGCCGGAAGGCGCCGAGGCGCTGGCGTGGGACATGCGCCAGAAGCTGATCAACTGGCCGCTGATTGAGGACCTGGGCTCGCTGGAGGCCGCGCTGCAGCGCGCCGAGGGCGGATGGAGGGCCCTGCTGAACCTCTTCCGCAACGAGCCCGGAAAGCTGAGCGACGAGCAGATCGCCAAGTACCTCGGCACCTCCGACTTCGCCGGCTACGTCCAGCAGGCCCGGCAGCGCGTCAACGGCGCGCTGCTGATGGACTACGACCGCGAGTACCTCGCCGGGATCGACCTGCGCTGACGCTAGAGCCCCTGGCCGCCGGACGCCTCAATCCGCTGCCCGGTGATCCAGTGTGACTCCGGTGAGAGCAAGAGCGAGACCGCGTCCCCCACATCGTCCGGCAAGCCGACGCGTCCCAGCGCCGTCTGCGAGGCGATCTGCTTGTTGAGCTCCCGGTTGTCCCGGACGTGGCCACCCCCGAAGTCGGTCTCGATTGCGCCGGGCGCGAGGATGTTGGCGGTGATCTTCCGGGCGCCCAGCTCCTTGGCCTGGTAGCGGGTCAGGACCTCCATGGCCCCCTTCATCGCCGCGTACGCGGAAGAGCCGGGGTAGGTGAAGCGCGCCAGCCCGGTGGAGATGTTGAGGATGCGGCCGCCGTCCGCGATCAGCGGCAGCAGCTTCTGGGTGAGGAAGAAGGGCCCCTTGAAGTGCACGCCCAGCAGCGAGTCGAACTGCGCCTCGGTGGTCTCCGCGAAGGGCGCATAGACGCCGATGCCGGCGTTGTTCACCAGGTAGTCGAAGCGCTCCCGCGAGAAGCGGCGGCCCAGCTCCGACTTCAGCGACTCCGCGAAGGCGCCAAAGCTGGAGACGTCTGAGACGTCCAGCCGCAGCGCCGCCGCTCTGGCGCCCTTGGACTCGAGCTCCTTCACCACCGCCTGCGCGTCTGCGTCCTTGCCGCGGTGGGTGATCACCACGTCCGTGCCTCTGGCGGCGAGGTGGACCGCCATGTTCTTCCCGAGGCCGCGGTTCCCACCGGTGATCACCGCGATCGGCTTCTGCGCGTTCGTTGCCATCTTTCAGTTCTCCATGAGGGCGCCGGCCGGATGCCGGGCGCCGTCTTCCAGATGCACAGTGCGCCCGCGCGTTCGCCTTGTCTGCCACCCGCGGATCCGACAGATTGTTCTGAAAGTCGAAACAATGAACCTGAACATCGAGTCGCTGGAGATCTTCATCAAGCTCGCCGAGCTCGGCAGCTTCACCGAGGCCGCGCGGCAGCTGGGCGTGCCGAAGTCCAAGGTGAGCCTCCAGCTCAAGGCGCTCGAGGGGCAGCTGGAGAGCCAGCTCGTGCAGCGCTCCACGCGGATGGTTCGCCTGACCCCCGAAGGCGAGGAGTTCCTCGTCCGCGCCCGCCGGCTGGTGCAGGACGCGGAGGAGCTGCTCGCCAGCTCGCGGTCCCCCCAGAGCGTGAAGGGGCGCGTCCGGGTGGATCTGCCGGTCGCCTTCGCGCGCGACCTGATCCTTCCGCGCCTGCCGAGCCTGCTCGCGCGGCACCCCGGCCTGGAGCTGGTGGTGAGCGCCACGGACCGCAAGGTGGATCCTTTTCGCGAGGGCTTCGACTGCGTGCTGCGCGTGGGAAGGCTCACCGAGCCTGGCCTGGTGGCGCGGCGGGTGGGCGAGCTGCGGATGGCCAACGCCGCCAGCCCGGAGTACCTGCGAAAGCACGGCGTGCCTGAACGGGTGGAGCAGCTCGAGCAGCACTTCCTCGTCCACTACTCGGCGACGCTGGGCGCGGAGGCGCCCGGGTTCGAGTACTTCGACGGAGAGCGTTACCGGGACTGGCCGATGCGCAGCCGCGTCACCGTCAACAACGCGGACGCATACCTGGCGGCCTGCATCGCGGGGCTCGGCATCATCCAGACACCGAGGATCGGGCTCACCAAGGTGCTGGCCCAGGGCACTTGCGTGGAGGTCCTGCCGCACCTCACCTGCGCGCCGATGCCGGTCTCACTGCTGCACACCCACGGGCGCAGCGTCCCCAGGCGGGTGAGGGCGGTCCTCTCCTGGATGACGGAGCTGCTGACCGGCCCCGAGTCCCACCTGAGCGTGAGGTAGCTCGGCCTGCTACGTCATCCGCGCAGGGCTCAGGGCGCGCAGATCGCTCCCGCGTCCCTCTGCTCGCAATGCCACGCGGCCCCACCGGGGACGGCGGTGCTGCAGTCGAACGCTCTCCACCCCAGCGTGTTGCACGTCGCGCGCACCGAGCTGCTGAAGCAGTAGTCGCGGGCGGTCGCCCGATCGCAGGGTTGGTCGTAGGGGCCACCGCGGCAGCGTGAATTTCCCCACAGATCGAGCGTGCAGGTGCCGGCCAGCAGCGAGCAGTCTTCCTCTCGGCTCAGCTTTCCGTACTGGGTCGTCTGGGGGACCCGCCCACAAGCGAAGCGGACGTTGTCCTGGCAGACATCGCGCAGCGAAGGGCAGGGGTCGCCGTTGTGGATGGCAACCCCTCCATCCCCACTCCCGGCGTCCTGCCCGGCATCGGCGGCGAGCCCTCCATCCCGCTCGGGCGTTCCTGCATCCTCCATCCCCGCGTCCGCGGGCTCGTCCGCGCCCGCGTCAGGGGACGTGGCGTCGGGCAGGCACCAACCGGCCTCCTCATGGGTCCCGGGGCCACACTTGAGTGGGCTCGGCGGACTGCAGGCGATTCCGAGGACCGCGACGATCACTGCCCAAGAGCCGCGAAGGTCTGGCATCCCCCTTCGTGCCCGGCCGCGCCGGGGCGATTCAAATTCAGGCGCGCTCTTCGAGCACCGCGGCGGTGGCCACGTAGAAGGCGCGGTTCTCCGCATCCGCCTGAGCCAGGGTACGCAGCGCGGCCACGTCCTCGGGCCGGCCGCAGGAGCGCAGGCTGGTGAGCAAGAGCGGCGCGGCCTCGCGTCCTTCTGGTGCGCGCAGCCAGCGCATCAGCACCGGGGCGGCGCGCGGCTCGCCGTGCTCTCCGAGCGCGTGCAGCACCTCTTTCAGGCGCTGGCCCCAGGGCAGCTGCTCCGCTTCGGCGAGCAGCGGCCCCGCGGCCTCCTTGCAGCGCAGGTGGGTCAGCGCGCTCACCCGGAGCTCCTCGGTGGGCAGCGACAGTGCCAGCGAGACCCAGCGCGGATCCGGGTGGGCCTGCTGTCGCAGCGGGCTGAGCAGCTCGTAGAGGAAGACCGGATCTTCCAGCACTCTCGGCGCGAGCCGCTCGTAGCACTCGTCCGGCGGCAGCGTGAACGCGGCGCGCTCCAGCTGGCCGGGGGTGAGATCTCTGCGGCGGCAGGTGGGCAGGTCCTGCAGGCGGATCAACCGCTCCACCAGCTCCCGGCGGCCGTCCGCGTCCAGCGCCGGGTCATCGAGCAGGGCCCGCGCCTGCTCGAGCACCGCCGGCGCGGGCTGCTGGAGCCCGCAGGCGACCACGGTGCTCAGCCACGCCCGCTCGCTCCCGTTCGCGCGCGCGGCGGCCAGTCCCTCCGGGAGCCACGGCGCGGCGCGCTCCCAGGCCTCGGGCGCGAGCTCGCTCAGCTCGAGCGCCCCTTGCTCCGCCAGCGCGCGCAGGCACGCGGGCGTTGCCACTCGGGAGAGGCCCTCCAGGAGCGCCTTGCGCTCCTTCTTGTTCGTCGCCTCTTGCGCCTGCGCCGCGCTCGAGAGGGCCAGCCGCTCTGCGCGGGAGACGTCCAGCCCGGCCAGCAGGCCCCACGCCGCGGTCCGCATCTTCGCGGACCCCTCGCTCAGGCACTGCTCGAGTGCGGGGAGGGCCTGCGCCCCCTGCTGCGCCACGTAGCGCGCCAGGAGCTTGGCGTGCTTCGCGGTGCCGGTGGGGAGCTGGAGGTCGTCGACGGTCAGGGGCGCCTTGGCCATGCGCCGGACCCTACCTGCTGGCGGCGTGGCCGACCCCGCAGTGTTCCAACTAGGACGCACTTCATGGGACCCCCTTTCCATTCTGGAAAGGAGCTGGGGCATAGTCCCCGCCCTTCCCGAGGAGGCCCCCGATGAGCGGCGCCGAAAACCTGTTGCCTGACCTTCGCTTCTCCGACGTGCGGACCTTCCTGGCCGTGCGCCGCTGCGGCTCCATCACCGCCGCCGCGCGAGAGCTGCAGGTGACGCCCTCCCAGGTGAGCAAGGCGATCAGCCGGCTCGAGCAGCAGCTCAAGGTCCGGCTGCTCACGCGCAGCGCGCGCGGGGTGACGCTCTCCGAGGCGGCCGAGCGGGTGACGCCGCACTTCGAAGAGGTGGTGTCCCGCCTGCGGCTGGTGGCGCTGCGCGACGCGGAGAGCTCGCCGGAGCTGGCAGTGGCCGGCCCCAGCTACCTCATCCACTCCTTCCTCCCCGTCATCGCCAACGTCCAGCCGACCTTGCGCCTGCGCGGCATCCAGCTCGCGCCCGCGCTGATCCGGTCGTTCTCAACTCACTCGCTCTTCGATCTCGCGCTCGCCAGCAACCTGGACCGGCTGCCTTCGAGCTGGACGGGCGAGCTCGCCGGGGACGTGCGCAAGGGGCTCTTCACCACTCCCGAGGCCGCGCAGTCGCTCGGAGAGGGGCCGGTCCCGGTGGCCCGGCTCAAGCAGCACCCCTTCATCATCCCGATGTACATCCACAACGATCACCACATCCCCGTGGATGACGCCTGCCCGCTCCCGGTGAACGAGCGCAAGGTGGGGCACGAGGTGCAGACCATCGCGCTCGGCCTCGAGCTGGCGGCCGTCTCCGGCCAGCTGGTCTTCGGCCCGGTCATCGCCGCGCAGCGCTGGCTCTCCCAGGGCCGGCTGGTGGAGGTGGAGGTGGAGGGCTGGAACTACGTGGCCGAGCCGCTCTACATCGCCTGCAACGCGGACCGCGTCACCGCCAAGGTGAACCGCTCGGTGGTGAACGCGGTGCGGGACGCGCTCGCCGCGGCAGGCGAGCGCCGCGCCGCCTGAGCGCAACAAAAAGCGACGAGCTGTAACGCCCGCGGCCCATGGAGCGCCGATGCGTGCGAAAGCGCGCGGAGGGACCGGTTTCGGCCGCGGCAGGGTGGCCGCGTGGTGCCACCCCTGGGGGGGCATGCCGGGGGGCCGTTCCCTTCGCGCGCCTTCGTGGGATGCCCTATAAGCGTCCTTCCCGTGAGAGCCCCCTCATCGCGAGTCCTCGTCGCCCTGGCGCTACTCTCCTCCGCCACCGTCTTCGCGGAGGCCCAGACGGACCGGTTCAGCGCCGGCGGCTATTTCAGGATCATGACCCGCCCGGATTTTCAGGGCGGCTCGTCCAAGCTCGGCTTCTGGAACCTCTATGGGCGCCTGCTCAACGAAGGTCCCTGGGGCGCGCTCGAGCTGAAGCTGGACGTGCTCAAGCCCAACCCCGGCACGCAGGACGTCTGGGCCAGCATCCACACCAAGATTGAAGGCGGCTCGTTCGCCAACGCGGACCCTCAGAACGGCGCGCTGGACGCGTTCCGCGTCACCCAGATGTACGTGAAGGCCGGGAACATCCTCTTCGACCGCGTGACCTGGCAGCTGGGAACGCTCGACACGTACTTCGGCGACCTGGGGCTCTACGACGTCAAGCCGGCGCAGATCTTCTACGAGACCATTGGCCTCTCCGCCCGCTACAACACCGACCGCGTGGAGCTGCTGGTGGGAGTGGGGGACTCCGGCTACTTCATGCGCCGGGATCGCTACAACACGCTCTTCACCGCTGGCGGGACGGTGCGGCTGCGGCTGGGAGATCACCTCGAGCTCGGCGCCGGCGGCGTGGGCTACTACGAGCCGCACATCGAAGGAAACCAGTTCAGTCCCTACAGCTCGCACCTGGATCCGCGGATCGGCTACGAGGACTACGTCCGCAAAGAGGTGATGCTGCGCTACTTCCAGCTCAACCCGCTCGCGAGCAAGGACATCCTCCCGCTCCCCGAGGCCAACTCCGCCACCTCTTATAAGGTCGTGGGGTACCTGGGCTTCGGCAAGCTCGGGCCGCTGCGCTGGAACAACTTCTTCATCAACTACCTGCGCAAGCACCCGGATCCGCCCTACCACGAGAGCGCGGGCGGGCTGGACTACACGGTCTACGTGACCGACCTCACGGACGACCGGTACGAGCTCAACGCCGGCAACGAGATGCAGCTGACCATCATCCCGGACCGGCTGGACATCATCTGGGGCGTGCTCTTCGGCCACCACGTCAACCGGGACAACGCCGTCAAGCCGGGGGACGACAACCGCACGTTCTATTCCACGGTGCTGCGCGCCCAGCTCTACCTGACCAAGACGGTCCACTTCCTCGCCGAGTCCTCGCTGGCGCACGAAGAGAGCAACCTGGCCTGCGGCGCGGACGGCTCCCGTCCCTGCAACCAGTACCGGGAGCACGCGGACTCCCTCTTCGAGAACACCGCGGGCGTGCCGGACTCGCGCGGGTTCGAGTTCGGGGACGCCAGCGCCCGCAACACCTGGCAGCTGAAGACGGGCTTCGTCTTGAACCCCACCGGCTTCGGCATCTACACCCGCCCGTCGCTGCGCCTGCTCTACGGCCTGCAGTACTCCAACCAGCAGGCGGCCTTCGGCAACGGCTTCGTCGAGAACCAGTCGCAGTACAACATCTTCAAGACCCCCGAGCTGCACTGGCACCACGTCGTGGCGGTCGAGGCGGAGGCTTGGTTTTGAGAAACAGGGCGTTGTCTTGCGCCGCGCTGCTCGCGCTGGCCGGCTGCCTGACGCGGAGCGCTCCGCCCAGGCTGTCGCACCTGACGCCGGTGGCGGTGGCCTACGTGGTGGATGACGAGCAGACCGGCGTGGTGAAGGAGGCGCCGCCCGCGTTCGGAGAGGCGGTGGCCAAGGCGCTGCTGGAGTCGAACCTGGAGGCCCGGCCCGTCCCCTGGGACAAGTACGCCGAAGAGATTCGAGGGCGCCGCGACACGCCGGCCCGCTTCCAGAAGCTGGCGCAGCTGGGCGCGGACGCGCCGTTCCTCTTGCTGGTGGAGACCAAGGCCACCTTCTTCTCCCAGCTCAACGGCCGCTACCGCTGGGAGGTGACCGCCAAGGCCTCCGCCGCGCGCAAGGGCGGGGAGGTGGATCCGGTCAGCAACGAGCTCGATGCCCCCGCGCTGCTCGAGTACGACCACGAGCGCGCGCCCGAGGCGATCGGCTACACCGCCACGCAGATCGCCGAGCGGATCGCCTCGCTCTTCACCGGGCTGATCGGCCAGCAGACCGCCGCGGCCGCGGGCGCCGAGAAGGGCAAGGCGAAGGGAGACGCGCTCTACTTCGTGATGGTGGACCGCTTCGCCAACGGCGACCCGTCCAACGACGGGAAGGTGAACGCCGCGGATCCGGAGGCCTTCCACGGCGGAGACCTGAAGGGCGTGCTGGACCGGCTGGACTGGCTGCAGGCGCTGGGCGTGCGCACCGTCTGGCTCTCGCCCATCTTCCAGATGCGGACCGAGCCCTTCTTCGGCCACGGCGCCTTCCACGGCTACTGGACGGAGGACCTGCGGCAGGTGGAGCCGCGCTTCGGGGACGAGGCCACGCTGGCGGCGCTCTCCCGCGAGCTGCACCGGCGCGGGATGAAGCTGGTGCTGGATCTGGTCCTGAACCACGTGGCCATGGCGGCCCCGCTCACCCGGGAGCACCCGGAGTGGTTCCACGGCAAGGGCGAGCTCACCCGCTGGAACGACGTGGAGGAGCTCACCACGCACGACGTGAAGGGGCTGCCGGACCTGGCTCAGGAGAAGCCGGAGGTCTACGACTACCTCTCGGGCGCTGCCGCCGGGTGGGTGGAGAAGGCGCAGCTGGACGGCTTCCGCCTGGACGCGGTGAAGCACGTGCCCATCGCCTTCTGGCGCCGCTTCAACGAGGAGCAGCGCGCGCGGGCGGGCGGCAAGTTCCTCCTGCTGGGCGAGATGTTGGACGGCGATCCGAAGGTGCTGTCGCGGGTGCAGCGCGACGGCGCCTTCGGAGCGATGTTCGACTTCCCGCTCTACTTCGCGCTGATCGACGTCTTCTGCCGCGAGCAGGAGCCGATCAAGCTGGGGGCGGTGTTCTCCTCGGATCGCCTCTACGCGGACCCGGACTCGCTGGTGACGCTGCTGGACAACCACGACCTGCCGCGCGTCCTCTCCGACTGCAAAGGGGACGTGGAGCGGGTGAAGCGGGCGCTCTCCGTCCAGCTCACCGCGCGCGGCGCGCCCTGCCTGACGTACGGCACGGAGGTGGGGCTCGCCGGCGCGAAGGAGCCGGAGAACCGGCCGGACATGCGGTTTACCAGCGAGCACCCGCTGCGCGGCCACGTCACCTCGCTGCTGAGCGCGCGCGCGGGCTCCTCGGCGCTGCAGCGGGGCGCGGTGCGGCTCTTGGTGGCGCAGAAGGGGCTGTTCGCCTACGCGCGCGTGGCGCCGGACGAGGTGGCCATCATCGCCGTCAACCAGCGCGGCGAGCCCGCGCAGCTCTTGCTCCCGCCGGAGCTCTCCGGCACCGCCCGGGACGCGCTCTCCGGCAGGCCGCTCGCCTCCGGCGCGCTGGCGCTGCCGCCCCGCTCCACGCTGGTGGCGCTCGTCTCGCCGCCGTCCCCCAACGGCTTCGCCCAGGCGGCCGCAGCCGCGCGCGAGCAGTGGCGCAAGGGGAGCAACAAGCGGCCGGTGGAGGTGGTGGCCACGGGCGTCGCGCTCGCGCCAGGCGAGCAGCTCTACCTGGTGGGCTCCGGTCCGGAGCTGGGGGCGTGGGATCCTTCGCGCGGCCTGGGGCCGCTGGACGCCCAGGGCCAGCTGCGCGCCGCGCTCCCGGTGGGCGCCGCCTTCGAGCTCAAGCTCGTGGTGCGCAAGCCGGATGGGACCTTTCGTTGGGAGGAGGGCGAGAACCGCTCGCTCTTCATCGAGGAGGCGCGCGCCCCGCTGGCGATGCGCCTGGCCTTTCGCGCCCCGCAACGGGCGCAATGAGGGATGACGCTTGAACGACCGTTTGCTGCGCGCAGCCCGTAGAGAGCCCGTGGACGCCACCCCCGTCTGGATCATGCGCCAGGCGGGCCGCTATCTGCCGGAGTACCGCGAGGTCCGCGCCAAGCTGCCCTTCCTGGAGCTGTGCAAGACGCCGGATTTGGCCGCCGAGGTGACCGCGCAGCCGGTGCGGCGGCTGGGCGTGGACGCGGCGATCATCTTCTCGGACATCCTGATCCCCATCGAGGCGATGGGGATGGAGCTGGAGCTGGGAGACGCTGGCCCGCGCTTCCCGTCTCCGCTGCGCACCGCCGCGGACGTGGCGAAGCTGGTGGTGCCGGACCCGGTGGAGAAGACCGGCTTCCTCGCCGAGGCGATCAAGAAGACCCGCGCGCTGCTCTCGGACTCGGTGCCGGTGATCGGCTTCGCCGGCGCGCCCTTCACGCTCGCCGCGTACATGGTGGAGGGCGGCGGATCCAAGAGCTTCATCCACATCAAGCGGCTGCTCTTCGAGCAGCCCAAGCTCGCCCACGAGCTGTTCGAGAAGCTCACCCGCGCCCTCATCCCGTATCTGGAGATGCAGGTGGAGGCGGGCGCGAAGATCGTCCAGATCTTCGACTCCTGGGGCGGCGAGCTCTCCCCCCGGGACTTCGAGGCCTTCACGCTGCCGTACGTGAGCCGGATGGTGGCCGCGCTGCAGAAGAAGGGCGTGCCGGTCATCTACTTCGGCACCAGCATGTCCACGCTGCTGCCGCTGATGAAGCGGACCGGCGCCAACGTGCTCGGGCTGGACTGGCGGATCCAGGCGGACGACGCGCGCCGCACGCTGGGGCCGGAGGTGGCGGTGCAGGGGAACCTGGATCCGCTCGCGCTCTTCCTGCCCCGCCCCCAGCTGGAGGAGCGGGTGAAGGAGATCCTCGAGCGCGCCGGACCGGTGGGGCACATCTTCAACCTGGGGCACGGGATCTTGCCCCCCACCGATCCGGACTCCGCCAAGGCGCTGGTGGACGCGGTCCACCGGCTGAGCGCGCGCAAGCAGGGGTGAGTGCCTTTGGGCCCATGCGGAAAAGGGCCCAAAGGCCAGCGCCCTGTGCGCGCTGTTAGAAGGCGCGATTCACGGCGTACGCGGCAATTCGGTGCTCGGCGGTGCGCGTGGCCGGGCCGGGGACGCCGTCGATCGGGCCGTTGTAGCCGAAGCTCTGCTGCCCTACGCGCTGGACGAGCGTCCAATAGATGGCGCCCGGGATGCCGTCCTGCTGGGACGAGGTGGTCTGCCCGAGGTTCCGGGAGTTCAGCTCGCGGGCGGTGATCTTCACCCGCGCGAGCTCGGTCTGCGGACCGGTGACGCCATCCACAGGGCCGGAGTAACCGAAGTCCTTGGCCCCCACGGTCTGGATGCGCCGGTAGTAGATGGGGCCGGGGATCCCGTCCTGCTCGGTGGAGGTCTTCGGCAGGGGGCCGGCGCCGCCGCCGCCCACGGGCGCGCCGCCGCCGCCGGCGATCCGGCCACCCGCGTAGTCCATGGACCAGCCCAGGTAGCGCGCGCCGGTGCGGCTCGTGTAGCCGCCCACGCTGTTGATGCCGATCGCGTCGCCCCACACCTGCGCCAGGTTCCGGGTGGCCATGAAGACGGCGGTGCCGCCGCCGTTGAGGTCCGCGCCCACGTGGCCGTACTGGCCGATGTCCCACCAGTGGAAGGCGCCGATCCGCGCCGTGGCCGGGTTGGTGGAGACGATGGATGACGCGCGGTACGCGGCGATCGCCGAGGGACGTGCCGAAGCCGCGGGCAGCTGCCCGAAGCGCCACATCAGAGACCCGCACCACTGATCCCACGAGGCGCCGTCCCGCTTCGGGTGCGCCGCCGCGTACGCGCGGGCGCGGTCATAGATGGGGGAGTTGAGCTCCTGCTCCACCGCGTCCCAGGAGTCGTCGGCGGAGAGGGAGGAGAGGTCCTCGTCCTCGAGCGGCGCACCGCAGCCGATCAGGAGGAGCGTGCTCAGCAGTCCGGCGGCGAGGCTGTTCGAATGGCCCAAGCGCATGGGGAAGATCTCCGTGCCCACGAGGTGTGCCCGGGCCACGTTTCACACGCCGGGCCAAGCAAGCCGGATTACAAAGTCGCCGCGAGACGCTTGGGTTTCTCGCTCGTAACCAACTGATTGGTCCGGCGGTTTTGTCGCCCGCGCCAGGACGGGGTGTCCCTACCTGTAAAGCAGCGGCGGCGGGCGGCCGCACACGGTGTTCTCCATCGTCAACCCCCGGGCGTCACTGTTGGTTTTGGCTCGGCGGGGTCATCGCCGCGCTGCTCGCGCAGTGAGCGGCTACTGCGGCGCCGGGGGCGACAGCGTTCGGTAGATCAGGCAGCAGCCCCGCTCGTCCACCTTCTCCAGCGAGCGGTAGCCGTACGTCTCCAACCAGCGCTGCGCTTCGGTCTCCTCGCCGCGCGGGACGGCGATCCGCGTGCGCTCGACCGGGACCTCCATCCACTGCCCGTAGGTGGCCCAGCTCCGGTGGCTCAGCCCGTAGATCCGGGTGGGCTCCCCCCGCTCCTCGAGCGTCCAGTTGGCGTGGAAGACCCAGCGCCAGACCGTCCAGTACGTCCCCGCCACGTGGGTGACCTTCGCGTCGAGCAGCTCCGCCGTGGCCTCGCCGAGCCGGGCGTCCAGCGTCTGGCGCACCCTCGAGAGAGAGGGCACGCCGAACCGGAAGAGGCAGGCGAGCCAGAGCGCGGCGCACAGCATGGCGCTCACCGGCCAGCGCCGGCGCGAGGAGCGGAAGGCGCCTGGCTCGAGCCACCAGAGCGGTCCGGCCCCCAGCGCGAGGTGGAGCAGGGCGAGGCTCGGCTCGGTGTAGCGCCAGTGGTTCCCGTTCTCCTGGACGTGGCGGAAGGTGCTGGTGGCCAGGAAGGCGAAGGCCGCGGTCGCCAACGCCACCAGCGGTGGCGCCAAGGCAGCGGCCCAGCGCGCGCGCGCGGTGGCTCGCGCCAGGGGGAGCGCACCTAGAAGCCCCAGCGCGGCCAACCCGAGCGCGTGCGGCCCGGCGAGGACCTCTGCGTTCCACGCCAGCCCGGTGGCCCAGGCCGCGGGCCACCCGGTCAGCGATCCGGGGTTCAGCGAGGTGCCCCGGTGCGGGCTGAAACGCGTGGTGAGCCAGGAGCCGAGCGCCGCCAGCAGCAGCGCCCCCAGCGCGAGCGCCACCCGGCGCCGCCGCACCTCCCAGGGCTCCTGGGGATGGGACCGCCGCCGAGCCCAGACCTCATGCAGGGTGAGCAGCGGGCCGAGCGTGAGGATGGCGCCGAGGTTCACCCAGTGCGCCAGGAGCAGGAGGGTCAAGCCTCCCAGCCACCGCGCCACCGAGAGGGACCCGGCTTCCGGGGACAGCGCGATGAGGCCGCCCGCGCCGAGCGCGAGCGCCAGGCCAAACGGCTGCGCGCCGAGGTAATCCACCTGCAGGTCCAGCCGGGCGAGGAGCAGGAAGGACGCCGCGGCGGCAAGCCCTTGAACGAGCCAGCTCCGGTTTTGGCCGAGGTAGCGGGCCACGAGCACGAACGCGGCGAAGCCGGCGCCCACGTAGAGGGCCCGCTGGAAGAGGAGATCCGCCAGCCAGCCGCGCAGCGGCAGGGCGAGCAGCGAGGACAGCATCCCGAAGCGGTCCTGTTCCCAGTAGTGGAAGGTCCACTGCATCCGGCTGTTCAGGACGGACATCAGGTAGTCGGAGTTGACCGCCTCGTGGATCCTCCCGAGCGCAACGCAGGCCCCGGCGATCGCGCAGGCGCCCAGGCCAACTGCGAGCTCCCACCGCGGCGACGGGGCGCGCATGCGCCTTAGAACAGCTGCACGGCGATCCCGCCCGCCAGCAGCACCGGCGCGGCGATCGCCGTCACCCGGTGCAGCGTCACCAGGCCGCTGGGCGCGCTCGCGTCCGTGTACCCCATCAGGAGCGCGCAGAAGATGATCCGCGCGAGGTTGAGCGCCCCCGCGCCGAACACCAGCGCCTGGTGGACCACGTTCACTGTGGGCGTGCTCTCCCGCGGCGGGGCGGTGGCGCCGATCAAATAGGTGGAGACCATCCCCACCTGGGCCAGGCTCGCCGCGGCGAGCTCCGCCGTCTTGAAGCTCTGCGTGCGGGCGCCGCCGCCGAAGCGGTCCACGTCATCCAGCACGAAGAAGGTGAGCGCTGCCACGTGCAGGCCGGCGGAGATCGCCCCGGACACCCGGTGCCAGACGAAGCGGTCCGCGCGCGCCTGCCGCGCCGCCGCCAGATCCAGCGCCGCCGCGGGGGCTGGCGCGGCCGGCTCCTCGGCGTGCGCGCCAAGCGCGAAGAGCTGCGTGATCAACACCACCGCCGCGATCTGCTTCGGGCTCGCCATGGGCGCGAACGTTCGCACGGTTGGCGTTCTGTCCGATTTTGATTCTAGAATCAATTTTCGTTGACGCGTCGCGGCGGCATCGTTACCTTCCGCGCGCTCATCGGAGGCAGACCATGGCGCAGAAGAACGGCCACCGTCGTGTGGCGATCGTGAAGGGGCTGAGGACGCCCTTCGTGAAGGCGGGAGGACCGTTCGCGGGGCTCTCGGCATTGGAGCTCGGCCGGATCGTCGTGCAGGAGCTGGTGCAGCGCTCCGACGTGGATCCCCAGGAGATTGACCAGGTGGTGTTCGGCCAGGTCATCCCCACGCTGACCGCCACCGGGATCGCGCGCGAGGTGGTGATCGCCGCGGGGCTGCCCCGGAAGATCGAAGCGCACACGGTGGCGCGCGCCTGTGCCACCTCGGTGCAGGCGCTGACGGACGCCGCCAACACCATCGCGCTCGGGCTCTCCGAGGTCGCCGTGGTGGGCGGCACCGAGTCCATGTCGGACGCGCCGATCTTCACCAGCCGCCCGCTGGCGCAGGCGCTGATCGCCGCCTCGCGGGGGCGCTCGCTGCCGGAGAAGGTGAAGCCGTTCCAGCGGCTCAAGGCCAAGGACCTGCTCCCGGTGCCGCCGGCGATCGCCGAGTACTCCACCGGCCTCACCATGGGTGAGAGCGCGGAGAAGATGGCCAAGGAGAACAAGATCAGCCGCAAGGAGCAGGACGAGCTGGCCCTGGCCTCCCACCACAACGCCGCCAAGGCGTGGAAGGAGGGGCGCTTCCAGGACGAGGTGATGCACGTCCCGGTGCCGCCGAGCTTCGAGACCGTGGTGGACAAGGACAACATCGTCCGCGAGGACACCAGCCTGGCCGCGCTCGGCGAGCTCAAGCCGGTGTTCGATCGCAAGTACGGCACCGTCACCGCCGGCAACGCCTCGCCCCTCACGGACGGCGCGGCGGCGCTGCTGGTGATGAGCGAGGAGAAGGCCAAGGCGCTGGGGCTGACGCCGCTCGGCTTCCTGCGCGCCTACGCCTACGCCGCCACGGACCCGGCGGACCAGCTGCTCCAGGGGCCCGCCTACGCGGCGCCGCTGGCGCTGCAGCGCGCGGGGATGAAGCTCGCGGATCTGGATCTGGTGGAGATGCACGAGGCCTTCGCCGCGCAGGTGGCCTCCAACCTCCAGGCGTTCGCTTCGGCGGACTTCGCCAAGAAGGCGGGCTTCGCGGCGCCCCTGGGCGAAGTGGACCGGAGCAGGCTCAACGTCACCGGCGGGTCGATCGCGCTGGGCCATCCGTTCGCCGCGACCGGCGCGCGGATCGTCGCGCAGGCGCTGGGGGAGCTGAAGCGAAGGAACAAGAACACGGTGCTGTGCACCGTCTGCGCTGCCGGCGGGCTTGGAGCCGCGGTGGTCCTGGAGCGTGCGTAATGGCGAAGAACGCTGAGGCCAAGGGCGGAAACGCGTTCAGCTACCGGCTGGACGGCGACGTGGCGGTGATCACCTTCGACATCCCGGGAGAGACCTTCAACACGCTCTCGCCGGAGGTCGGCCGCGAGTTCGAGCAGCTGGTGGAGAAGCTGGAGGCCGAAGGCTCCGCCAAGGCGGCGGTGCTGATCTCCGGCAAGAAGGACAGCTTCATCGTCGGCGCCAACATCGAGATGTTCAAGACGCTGACCAGTGCCGCCGAAGCCACCGCGCTGGCCAAGGGCGGGCAGCAGGGCTTCAACCGGCTGGCGGCGTCCAAGAAGCCGGTGGTGGCGGCGATCAACGGCCAGTGCCTGGGCGGCGGGCTGGAGTGGGCGCTCGCGTGCCACTACCGGATCGCCACCGACAGCCCGAAGACCGGGCTGGGGCAGCCAGAGGTGCAGCTGGGGCTGCTCCCGGGCGCGGGCGGCACGCAGCGGCTGCCGCGGCTGATCGGCGCGCAGGCGGCGATCGACCTCATCCTCACCGGCAAGACGCTCAAGGCGAGCAAGGCGCGCAAGCTGGGGCTGGTGGACGAGGTGGTCCCGCCGCCCATCCTGCTCGAGGTGGCGGTGCGCCGGGCGCGCGAGCTGGCGGCGGGCACGCTCGTGCCGGAGCGCGGCTCGCGCGCGGCGGGGGCGCTGAGCAAGGCCAAGGGGGTGGGGGACCTGCTCAAGGGGCTCACCCGCAAGGACGTGTGGACGGAGATCGCGCTCGAGGACAACCCGGTGGGGCGCAAGGTCCTCTTCGACCAGGCGCGCAAGCAGCTGCTCAAGAAGACGCGCGGCAAGTACCCGGCGCCGGAGAAGGCGCTGGAGGCGATCCGGATCGGCCTCGACAAGGGGATGGAGGCCGGGCTCGAGGCCGAGGCCCAGCTCTTCGGCGAGCTGGCGGTCTCGGACGTGTCCAAGCGGCTGGTGGAGATCTTCTTCGCCAGCACCGCGCTCAAGAAGGACAACGGCACCTCGGACCCCAAGGTGAAGGCGCGCGAGGTGAAGAAGGTGGGCGTGCTGGGCGGCGGGCTGATGGGCGGCGGCATCGCCTTCGTCACCGCCAACCAGATGGGCACCCAGGTGCGGATCAAGGACAAGGACGACGCCGGCGCGGGCCGCGCGCTCAAGCACGTGCGCGGGCTGCTCGATGAGCGCGTGAAGAAGCGCTCGCTGACCTGGCGGGACCGCGACGCCAAGATGGCGCTGGTCACCGCCACCACGGACTACTCCGGCTTCAAGGGCGTGGACCTGATCATCGAGGCCGTCTTCGAGGACCTGAAGCTCAAGCAGCAGATCATCCGGGACGTGGAGGCGGTGACGCGGGAGGACTGCATCTTCGCCTCCAACACCTCGTCCCTGCCGATCACCCAGCTCGCCGAGGCCTCCAAGCGGCCGCACACGGTGATCGGGATGCACTACTTCAGCCCGGTCAACAAGATGCCGCTGCTGGAGATCATCACGCACAAGGGGACCGCGGACTGGGTCACCGCCACCTGCGTGGAGGTCGGCAAGAAGCAGGGCAAGACGGTGATCGTGGTCAACGACGGCGTGGGCTTCTACACCTCGCGGATCCTCGCCCCGTACATGAACGAGGCGGCGTACCTCCTCGCCGAGGGCGCGGACATCGCCGAGCTGGACCGCTCGCTGGTGGACTTCGGCTTTCCGGTGGGGCCGATCACCCTGCTGGACGAGGTGGGGATCGACGTCGCCGGCAAGGTGGCGAAGATCATGTACGGCGCCTTCGGCGAGCGCCTCAAGCCGCCCGAGGCCCTGGCCAAGGTGGTGGAGGACGGCCGCCAGGGGCGCAAGAACAAGAAGGGCTTCTACACGTACGACGGGAAGAAGAAGGAGGTGGACCCCACGGTCTACCCGCTGCTCCCGCACGGCAAGGACCGCAAGCACCTGGACCGGCAGGAGATGGCCGAGCGGCTCACCCTGCAGTTCCTCAACGAGGCCTTCCGCTGCCTCGGCGAGAACGTGCTGCGCAGCCCGCGGGACGGCGACATCGGGGCGATCTTCGGGCTCGGCTTCCCGCCGTTCCTGGGCGGTCCGTTCCGCTACGCGCAGACGCTGGGGCTCTCCAACGTGCTCGCCCGGACCGAGCACTACCAGCAGAAGCACGGCAAGCGCTTCGAGCCCGCGCCGCTGCTGGTGGAGTACGTGAAGGCCGGCAAGCAGTTTTATCCCTGACCCACGCGCGGGGCTGGGTGTCTGTGGGAGGCTGGCCGCCGCTGGCACGGGGGGGGCGGCCGGTCTCCTTCGAGAGCTCGCCCTGGGAGCGCGCCGTTGACGAACCGCCTCGCCGTCACTTCGCTCGCCCTGGCGCTCGCCGGCGCCGCGTGCAGCAGCCACCCGGCGCCGCCCCCCGCCTGGGCGGCCCTGTTCCAGGAGCTCCCGGCGCCGCTGCTCTCCGCGTGGGAGGCGCCTACCGGTGAGCTGTACGCCGTGGGCGGGAACGCCGGCCGCTCGCTGGTGCTGCGCCATGACTCGAATGGGTGGTGGGAGATGGATCCCGGCACCTCGGCGGCGCTCTGGTGGGTGACCGGGCGCTCGGCCTCGGACGTCTACGCGGTGGGCGAGCGCGGGGTGGTGAGCCACTTCGACGGGCAACGCTGGCAGGTGCTGCGCGAGGGGCCCGAGGAGGTCTTCTGGGGCGCGGCGGTGAGCGGTGCGGACATGGTGCTGGTGGGCGGGCACCTGGCCTTGAGCCTCTCCGGGCCGCGCGCGGTGGTGCTGCGCGAGCGGCGCTTTCTTTCCGTGGACGTCTCCGCGCTGCCGTCCCGCGCGAACCTGTTCAAGGTGGCGGCGACCCCGGACGGCGTGGTGGTGGTGGGTGACGAAGGCGTGGCCGCGCGCCTGTCCGCTGACGCGCTGGTGCCGGAGAACACCGGCAGCGCCGAGCGGCTCTTCACCGTCTTCTCCGGCGCGCCGGGCACCTTCGCGGTGGGCGGGCTGGGCCGGGCGCTCTTGCTCCAGCGCACCGAAGGCGGGTGGAGCGAGCGGCGCTGGCTGGGCGAGCGCGCGCCCGCCCTCTCCGGTGGCGCGGTGGGGACGAGCGGCGAGCTGGCGGTGGTGGGGGAGCGCGGCTTCATCGCGCAGGGGCGCGAGGGGGCGCTGGTGGAGCAGGCGGCGGTCACCTCCAACGGGCTGCACGCGGTGACGCGCGCGGGGCAGGGCTACGTGGCGGTGGGCGGCGAGCTGGAGCTCTCGCTGGGCAAGGGCGTGCTCCTGGCGCGAGACGGTCCCCCAGCGGGGCCGCTGCGGGCCTGGCCGGAGCGGGGCGTGCCGTTCGCGCCGGACGCCGGCCCCTCTGATGGTGGACCACCCGATGCGGGCCCTCCGGACGCCGGCCTGCCCGCCGGGTCGCCGTGCTTGGACAACTACTCCGCTTGCGCCGCGCCGCTGCGCTGCTACCTCTGGATGCCGGACGGCGGCTTCCCCCCAAAGGAGGCGTACTGCACGCACGCGTGCGCCAACGCCGCCGCGTGCGAGGGCGAGTTCGGCCCCGGGGCGTGCTGCCTCAAGCCGGGCCCCCAGACCTTCGAGTTGGTGTGCGGCCCCAAGGGCGCGCTCAACTGCAACTGACGGGAAGCAGGCGTCGGCGGTAGGCAAAAAGGGGACAGGCTACATTTCGTCGCAGAAAAGCAGCCTGTCCCCATTTCCGTAAGCCCAGGTGGAACGGGCGGTTCACCAAAAGCAGCCTGTCCCCATTTCTGGGTGGGCGCTGACCCAAGCGCGGTCGCGCTTCAGTCTGGAGATAATTCTCCATCGCTGATGAAGCCTCTGTCGTTCGCCCGCTCCGCCGTCCTGCTGTCGCTGTGGTTGGGAAGCACCGCCCTCGCGCAGCCCGTCTCCGCGCTCGTCTGGCGCGGGGCGGTGATTGAGGCCGCCGACCGCGTCCGCGCCTTCAGCGGCGCGCCGCTCGAGCCGGACCTCTCGCTCCAGAAGCAGCTCTCGGCGAACCGGCTCGCGCTCGCCACCGAAGCGGACGCGCTCTTCGGCGCGGACGCGCGAGGCGCCTGGCGGTTCGACCCGGACGCCCAGCGCTGGCGCCCGCTCGCCCCGTTTCCGGCGGCCACCGGGCCGCTGTTGCGGCTCACCGCGGATGCCGCCGGTCCGGTCGCGCTGTTCGAGCGCGGGATCTACGACGTGGCCGCCGCCGCGTGGCACCCCTGGCCCGAGGTGCTCGCGCCGGCGCCGCTGCCGCTCGGCCAGTGGGAGGTGCGCGACGCGCGGCTGTTTGGCGCGCAGCTGTGGGTGGCCACCCGCGCGGGGGAGACCGGCGGCGTGCTCCTGGTGCTGGACCGCGGCTCGGGCGAGTGGGCGCAGCACCACGACGCGCTCTACGTCCCCACCGGGATCTCCGAAGGGCTCGCCGGCGCGCTGGTGAGCTGGACCGGGGCGCTCGGCTCCCGCGTGCTGATCCACGCGCTGGACGGCTCCGCCGCCGGCCTCTTCCTCCCGGACCAGCGCGCGCCGGTGGAGCAGCTCGTCTTCAACCGCTACGACCGCCGCGTCTACGCCACGCAGGGCGGGAAGCTGGTCCGGCTGGGCCGCCGCCGCGCGCAGCCCGTGGCGGAGCTGCCCTGTGCCGGGGCCCTGCACGTGCTCGGGCCGGACGCCTTCGCGATCGGCTGCACGAACGGGCCGGTGCGCGTCCGCGCGGGGGACACGCAGCCGGTGGCCGCGCGCTAGCGCTTCACGGCGGCACGCAGAAGATCTCGATCGCGGTTCCCCCGGCGACGAAGAGCCGGCCGGTCCCCGGCTCGATCGCGAGCGACCAGGGGTAGACCGAGTTGTCCACCGCCGCCTCGCCGGCGTACGTGCCGGAGGGGAGGAACCACTGGACCCGGTGGTTGTAGTAGTCGTCCGCATAGACCCGTCCGGCGGCGTCCACCGCCAGGTGGGACGGGCTGGCCACCAGCGTCTCGTTCGCGTCGAACTGGCCGTGGCCGCTCCCCTTGGAGCCGAGCTGCGCCCGGAGCTGCCCGGTCACCGGGTGGAAGCGCGTGAGCAGGTGCCGCCCGAAGTCTGGCACCCAGACCGTCCCGTCCGGGGCCAGCTTGAGGTCTCCCGGGAAGGAGATCATCGTGGCGACCGGGACGTCTCCGCGGATCTCACCTTCGGGCGAGGCGGCCACCATCCGGACCTGGTCGGTGGCGTAGAGCAGCCCGGCGTCCGCCAGCTCCACGGCGGAGACGATGTACTGCCCCGCGTCGAACGCGTGGCTTCCGCCGTCCAGGCTCAGCGTCACCAACCTGCGAGGCCCGAACTTCGTGGCCGCGTCCACCACCCGCACCGCGCCGGTGGGCGAGACGTCCAGGTCGGCGCCTCCCTCCAGGTTCCCCAGCCCCAGCGAAGCGACCGCCGCGAAACCGGGCCTGGGCGCCAGCACCCGGACCTGGCTGTCCGGAGCGCGGCCGAGCACGTACAGCCTGCCCTCGGCATCGAAGGCGAGGTCGTCGATCTTCGTCAGCCCCTCGAGGCTCTGGCCCGGCACGAAGAGCCGGCCGGCGGGACAGCTCCCCGGGCCGGCGTCGCTCCCCGGGCCGGCGTCGCTGACGGGGCCCGCGTCCTCGCTGCCGCCAGCGTCCGTGCGGGTGCCGCCGCCGTCCACGCCGGTGTTCCCCGCATCGTCAGCGGCGCCTGCGTCCGGGACGTTGGAGCGCAGCCCTCCGCAGGCGCAGGCGAGCGCGGTGAGCAGGGCGAACGGCGGGAGCAGCGAGCGCATGGAGGGCGCTGCTTCTACCTCCAAACTCCGTCCGGGGTCGAACCGGGCCGCAGCCGGCGGACGAGGAGGGAGGTGAGGCGCGGGTCGCCCAGCGAGGTCACCTGCCGCAGCAGGTCCAGGACGCAGACGCGCACCTGGCCGCCGCCCAGCACGCGCCCGCCCGGCTGCGCCCCTTGGCTGAAGGTGAAGAAGAGCGTGGCGCTCTGCCGCCAGAGGTCCGGCCGGGGATCGTCGTGCAGCAGCTTGAAGCCCTTGAGGAAGTAGTCCTTCCCTCCGGGCGAGCGCAGGTGCATGCGGTGGAGCATCCGCAGCGTGGCGCCGTCCCGCTCCGGCACGAAGAGCTGGAATCGGCCGTCCACCACCGTCAGCGGCCCGTCGTCCACGCCCGGCGCCACGACCGTGCCGAAGGTCCGCGCGGTCAGGGCCGGGTCCTCGAGCAGCGCGTCCAGCCGCTCCCAGGCCACGGTGACCACGAAGCCGAACGCGGACTTCTCCCCGCCGCCAGCGGGTTCGAACTCGCCGCGCATCCGCTCCGTGAAGCGGAACCCCACCGGACCGGGGACGACCTGCGCCCCCTGCTCGAGGGAGGCCTTGGCCAGCGTCTCGTGGAGGTCGGGCTCGAGGTCGGTCATGGCCGCGGGCAACTGCAATCACCCCGCCACGGGCCTCACCCCAGGGGAGGCGCTCTCCCCGGTGACGGAGCTGTTGCCTCCGCGGCTACACGCCGTGCGCGCGCTGTCTCCTGGCCGTCCACAGCCCGCCCGTGTGACGAGGATCGTCCGGTGCGAGACACTCACCCGTAAGGCGGCTAGGTTCACCCTCCGTGACGGCGCTGAACCGTGGACCTCTGGAGCGCTCCGTGCCGCCCGCCCTGCTGGCGGCGGGGAGCGCCGCGCTCTGCGCGCTGATCGCCGTGGCGGCCCGTCTGCTGGCCGTGCGCGCGCCGCACGAGTCGGTCCCCGGCAATCCGCTGCTCTCCGCCTGGGCGCAGTGGGACGCCGGCTGGTACCTGGGGATCGCCCAATCCGGCTACTCCTACGTGCCGGGCCAGCAGAGCAGCGTGGCCTTCTTCCCGCTCTACCCCATGTTGGTGGGGGCGCTCGCGCGGGTGGGGCTGACGCCGTTCATCGCCGGCGCGCTGGTGAGCCTGGCCGCGGGGCTGGGGGCGATCATCGCCTTCGAGCGCTGGGCCCGAACGCAGCTCCCAGCGGACGCGGCGCTGCGCGCCACCTGGATGCTGGCGCTCTACCCATTCGCCTTCTACCTGTACGGCGTCCTGTACTCGGATGGGCTGTTCCTGCTGCTGGTGGTGGGGGCGTTCCTCGCGCTGGAGAAGGACCGCCCGCTCCTCGCCGCCGCGCTGGGTGCGCTGGCCACCGCCACCCGGCCGGTGGCGCCCGCGGTCGTCCTCGGCCTCACGCTGCGGCACCTCGAGCGGCGGCGGAAGGCGGGGCTGCCCCTGCGCCTGTTGGACCTCGTCCCCCTGCTCTCCGGCGCCGGGCTGGCGGCGTACATGGGCTACCTCTCCCTGCGCTTCGGCGAGCCGCTCGCCTTCGCCAAGGTGCAGGGGGCGCCGGGCTGGGATCAGCCGCCGGGCTGGCACACCTGGCTCAAGTACACCTGGTTCGACATGCTCTTCCCCCGCGTGGCGCCGCTGGTGGCGGTCCGGTTGGTGGGCCACGCGGCGCTGGCGGTGGCGGGGCTCTTGCTCGCCATCCCCACCTGGAAGCGGCTGGGGGCGGGCTACGGGGTGTACGTGCTCGTCTCGGTGGGGCTGCCGGCGCTCTCCAGCAAGGACTTTCAGGGGCTGGGGCGCTACGAGCTCGCCGCGTTCCCGCTCTTCGCCACGCTCGCGCTCCTGGTGGGCGAGCGGACCTGGTTGCGGCGGGGGTATCTGGTTCTCAGCGGCGCCGTGCTACTCGTGCTCGCCGCCGGCTTTGCGCTGGGTGGGTACATCGCGTAGAGGCTTCCTTCACGGCGAAGCCATGGAACTCGTCCTCCTCCTCGTGCAGGTGCTGCTGGTGGTGCTCCTGCTCGTGATCCCCCTCTTCAGCGGGTACGACAAGTGGGCCGCCTGGTCCCCCGCGCGCAAGCTGACCGCGGTGGCGGTGGGGATCGGCATCGCCGTGGTCGCCTTCGGCCAGTACAAGCGGCTGGTGATGTTCCACAAGACGGAGCTTCCGCGCGTGCTCAGCAGCTCCGGCATCCACGCGCCCTGGTACGTGCGGGAGACTTCGGTCACCGTCTGGGAGTACCTGGGCACGGTGACGGCGGGCAGCGTGCTGGTGGCGCTCGCGTTCGGCGCCATCCAGCGGCGCCGGCTGATGCAGGCGGTGGGCTTTTTGCTCGCGTTCCTCGGGATGCTGGCGATGAGCGTGGCGCTGCGGCTGCACTGGGTCCGCTGATGGGCGCGCCCCTGGACGCGTTCGCGCTGCTGCCGCTCAAGGAGCGGCTCTTCATCCGCGCGCGGCTCTTCTCCGCGCCGCTGGAGGAGTTGGCGCGCCGCGCCCCGGCAGGCCGGATCGCGGACGTGGGCTGCGGCCACGGCCTGCTCACCGCGCTGCTGGCGGTGGACCGCCGGGATCGGCAGGTCCTCGGCGTGGATCCGGATCCGGCGAAGATCTCTCACGCCCTGGCCGGGGCCGGGCGGCTGCCCAACGTGGAGCTCCGCTGCGCCACCATCGAGGCGCTCTCACCCGAGCTGGACGGCGCTTTGGACGCGGTGCTGGTGGCGGACGTGCTCTACCTGTTGCCGCGGGACCGCTGGGCCGGCTTCCTGGCCGCCGCTTTCCGGCTGCTCAAGCCGGGCGGCCAGCTCCTGCTCAAGGAGGCGGAGGCGGACGGCTCCTGGAAGTACCTCAAGTGCGTGGCGCAGGAGCGCCTGATGGTGCGCGTGCTGCGCAAGACGCACAGCAGCGGCGGGCTGGGCTTCGCGCCGCGCGGGGAGCTGGAGCGGCTCCTGGTGGAGGCGGGCTTCTCGCTCGCGCCCACGGTGGATCTCTCCCGCGGCTACGCCACCCCGCACGTGCTCTTCAGCGCGCGCCGGCCGGGCTGACCGCGAACGGGCGCGGCGCGCGGCCGCCCACCAGCTTGCGGTAGGTGGTCAGCTCGATCCCCCGGTCTTTTATCAGCGCGCGCACGCTCGGGTGGGTGAGGGCGGCCAGCTCTTCCGTCCAGCCGTAGCGCCAGGAGGGATCTTCCGGCACCTGCACCTCCTGCGCGCCGGGATGGCAGCCCAGCTCGTGGTCTCCCTCCGGCAGCGCGTGGAGCAGCGCGCGCAGGGCGGGGAGGTTGAGCCGCCCGGCCTCGAACAGCCCCAGCGCGCTCACCTTCCGCGCCCGGCTGCGGCTGGGGAGCAGCCCCAGCCCGGAGAGCAGCGCGCTCTTCACCCCGGCGCCGGGGAAGGAGAGCCAGGCGCTCCGCGGCAGCTCCCGCGGCCAGCGCAGCGGCAGCCGGGCGCGCTCCGCCAGCGCCTCCACGCCGGCGCGCAGGCCGGGGAGCAGGTGCAGGTGCTGGTGCGCGTCCAGGTGATCTGGCTCGGCCCCCAGCTCCTGCGCCCGCCGCAGCTGCGCGGCCAGCTCCTTCTCCACCTCCGCGCGGCGCAGCGCCCCCGTGGCGTAGGCGCGCACGACCTGGGGCCAGGCGGCGCGGAACCGGCCGCCCGGCGCCACCGTGGGGACCTCCTCCGCCGGCGCCGCGCAGGGTAGGGCGGTGGAGAGGCACAGGTGCACGCCCAGCTCCAGCCCCTGCAGCCGCGCCGCGCGGATGGCGGCGGGGGCGGTGGGACCGGTGACCAGGACCGTGGCGCTGGTGACGATCCCCTCGCGGTGGGCGCGCAGGATCCCCTCGTCGATCGCCTCGTGGAGGCCGAGATCGTCCGCGTTGACGACCAGCCGCTTCAACTTAGGCAGACTGGCGCCGGCTGGACTTGATCGGCGCGACGGAGGGGGGCAGCCGGACCGGGCTCACCGTCTGCTGCGGGTGGCGCGTCTCCGGGTAGAGCGAGGCCAGCTCGCGGACCATCTTGAGGATGACGGACGGCGAGGCCAGCGTGGAGACGCCGCGGGTGCGGGGGAAGTAGTCCACGCCCATCTGGAAGACGCGGAAGCCGCGGCGGATGGCCTTCACCACCAGCTCCGCGTCGATGAACGAGCCCTGGCTCTTGAGCTCCACCGCCTCCAGCACCCGGCGGTGCATCAGCTTGAAGCTGAAGTTGACGTCCTTGACCTGCACGTCGAACAGGCTGCGGATGAGCAGGTTGTAGACGAACGAGTAGGCGATCCGCTTCATGCCCTCGCTGGTGCGGTCGAACCGGAAGGCGCAGATCATGTCCGCCTCCAGGTACTCCATGAGGTGCAGCGCCCGCTCCAGCTCGTTCAAGTCGAACGGGAGGTCGATGTCCGAGTAGACGATGAGGTCCTTGGTGCTCGCGGCCAGGCCGGTCTTCATCGCCCCGCCGAGCTTGAGGTTCACCGGGTGGGTGATCACCCGGACCTGGGGGTGCTTGGTGGCGATCCCTTCGGCGATCTCGCGGGTGCGATCCGTGGAGGCGTCGTTGACGACGATGATCTCGAAGTCATCCGTGAGGCGGGAGAGGACGGTCATCGCCCGCGTCACCGCGCGCTCCACGTAGTCCTCCTCGTTCCAGGCGGGGAAGAAGAGGCTGATGCTCGGCCCGGTGGTGGTGCTCTTTCGCTCCGTCTTTCCCACTTACCCCTCCGGGCGCTTGGCGCGGTTTTGCAAGCGGCCGAGCTATCAGACGTGGGCGCGGCAGGCAACGCGGCCTACACGTTCCGGCGCCCAGAAGCCGCGTGGTACCCTGACGGGCGTTTCTGGCTCAGGCGAGGTCCTTGGTGGGTGAGCCAAGTCGCACGGTGCTGGTGGTGGACGACTCCCAGTCGACGACCTCCGCGCTCTCCAGGCTGCTGTCGCAGGCGGGCCTGCGCGCCCTCACCGCCCCAGACGGCGCCGCCGCCCTCAAGGTCGCCTCGGCGCAGCCCCTGGACGCGGTGATGCTGGACGTGGGGCTGCCGGGGATGGACGGGCTCCAAGTCCTGCGCGTGCTGCGCGCCAGCCACGGCCCCAAGCACCTGCCGGTGATGATGCTCTCCGTCCGCGATGATCGCGCCCAGCGGCTCGCCGCCTTCCGGCTCGGAGCGGACGACTTCGTGCTCAAGCCCTGGGACGACGAGGAGCTGGTGGCCCGGCTCAACCGCCACCTCCAGGTCCGCGCCCGCGTGGACGAGCTGCTCGACGAGGCCACCGCGCTGCACCGGCTCTCCGTGACGGACGGGCTCACCCTGCTGCACAACCACCGCGCCTTCCAGGAGCGGCTGCGCGAGGAGTTCCGGCGCGCCCAACGGCACGACGACCCGCTCGCGCTGGTCCTCCTGGACCTGGACCACTTCAAGTCCGTGAACGACCGCCATGGCCACCCCGCCGGGGACGCGGTGCTGCGCGAGGTGGCCTCCATCCTGCGGCGGTGTGTGCGCGAGACGGACTTCCTCGCCCGGTACGGCGGGGAGGAGTTCGGCGCCATCCTCCCCAACACCGCCCCCGCCGGAGCGGTGACCGTGGCGGAGCGGATCTGGAAGGAGCTCGGCAAGCTGAGGGCCGGCCCGGCGGGCATGGTGCGGGTGACCGCCAGCCTGGGCGTCTCCGGCTTCCCGCAGCGCGGCGTGGGCAACGCGGATCAGCTGCTGACCACCGCGGACGAAGCGCTCTACCGCGCCAAGCGCGAAGGGCGTGACCGGCTGTGCCTCTACCAGGCGCCCCCGCCTGGGGACCTGCCGGCCAAGGCGATGTAGCCCGTTCGCTCGCGCAGGTGCGTGGAGGTCGCGCGCTGTGCGTGGCGCTGCTCCGAAGTCGCAAGGGTCTGCGCCGACCCGAAAGCCGAAGCTGGGTACGATTCAACCCGGCGCAGGCTCTGACTCGGGTGAAGCGGGACCCTTGTTTCCAGGGACTTGAGTCCGCCGGGGTGCTGGCCGCGGCGTTGCAATCCGGAGTGGGTCGCCGACACCAGTTAGAGGCCTCCCAGATGGACACCGCCGTGAGCCAGACAGAGCCAAAGCGCCGCGGAGGCAGGCTGCTGCTCGTCGACGACGAGGAGAACATCCTGCGCTCCATCCGGCGGGTGCTGCGCCGCGAGGAGTGGGAGATCGAGATCGCCCTGGACGGCGAGGCCGGCCTGGCCGCGTTCCGCTCCTTCAAGCCCGAGGTGGTGATCTCGGACTTCCGGATGCCGGGGATGAACGGCGTGGAGTTCCTCTCCCGCGTGAAGCAGGAGTCCTCCCGCGCGCAGCGGATCATGCTCACCGGGCAGGCGGATCAGCACGCCATCGAAGAGGCGATCAACCGCTCGGAGATCTTCCGCTTCATCCCCAAGCCCTGGAACGACGCCCAGCTCGTCCTCACGGTGAAGAGCGCCTTCGAGGCGTTCGATCTCGCCACCGAGAACGAGGCCCTGGGTCAGCTGCTCACCCGCCAGAACGAAGAGCTGCGCCGTCTCAACACGGATCTCGAGGAGCGCGTGGTCCAGCGCACCAAGCTGCTCACCGTGGCCAAGCGGGAGTGGGAGAAGAGCTTCGACTCCATCGACATGCCCCTGGCGGTGGTGAAGACGGACGACTTCTCGGTCCGCCGCGCCAACGTGGCCTACGCCCGCGCCGCCCAGAAGCAGATCCGCGAAGTGGGCGCCGCCCCGCGCTGCCACAAGTTCCTCTTCGACCTGGACGCCCCCTGCGTGGGCTGCCCGCTCACCGACACCCTGGACTCCGAGCGCGAGCGGCGCGCGGAGATCTCCCACCAGGGCAAGACCTACGTCCTCACCGTCTACCCGATGGTCGAGGAGGGGCAGGCGGTCTGCTCCTACCGGGACGTCACCGAAGAGCGCGCGATGACCAAGGCGCTGGTGGAGACGGAGAAGATGGCCGCGGTGGGCCAGCTCGCCGGCGGCGTGGCGCACGAGATCAACAACCCGCTCGGCGGGATCCTCGCCTTCGCGCAGCTGATGAAGCGCGAGAAGGGGCGCGCGGCCTCGGATCTCGAGTCGCTCGCGCTGATCGAAGAGAGCGCGCTGCGCTGCAAGCGGATCGTGGACAGCCTGCTCAAGTTCGCCCGCCGCAGCCGCGTGGAGGACCGCCGCAAGTTCGACCTCTCCAAGTGCGTGGACGACGCCGCGCTGCTCTTCCGCGCGCAGCTCAAGAGCGCGCCCAAGGCCAAGCTCGAGCTCCACCTGCCGGACGACCTGCCCCAGGTCTACGGAGATCCGGGTCAGCTCGGCCAGGTGGTCCTCAACCTGCTCCAGAACGGCCTCTACGCCCTCCCTGAGAAGGAGGGCACGCTGCGCGTGGAGTCCGGCAGCGACGCCGAGCGCTGCTGGTTCCGGGTGATCGACTCGGGCACCGGCATCTCCGCCGAGCACCTGCCGCACATCTTCGAGCCCCACTTCACCACCAAGCCCCCCGGCGAGGGCACCGGCCTCGGCCTGGCGATCGCGTACCGCATCGTCGAGGACCACGGCGGCGCCTTCGATGTGGAGAGCCAGCCTGGCAAGGGCTCCACCTTCACCGTCTACCTGCCCGTTCCGCCTGTCGGACTGTCTTGAAAGGAAGCACCATGAACGCCCCCCGCAAAGCCAAGATCCTCGTCGTCGATGACGACAAGATCGTCCTCCGCGCCGTCACCGAGATCCTGCAGCGCGAGGGGTACCAGGTCGTCGCGATCGATGACGCCGTGGAGGGGCTCGCCGCCTCCAAGGACCCGTCCTTCGATGTCGCCGTGCTGGACATCAAGATGCCGAACCTCTCCGGCATGGACCTGCTCAAGGCCTTCAAGCAGCAGCGCCCGGACGTGGAGGTCATCATGATGACCGCCTTCGCCACGGTGGAGACCGCGGTCGAGGCGGTGAAGGCCGGCGCCTACGACTACCTGACCAAGCCGTTCGAGAACATCGACGACCTCTCGCTCACCGTGGCCAAGGCCGCCGAGCGCAAGGCCCTCAAGGATCGCACCCGCGTCCTCGAGGAGGCGCTCACCGCGCGCAGCCAGTTCGAGGACCTGATCGGCCAGTCCTCCCAGATGCGGGAGATCTTCAAGCTGGTGGAGACCGTCAGCTACTCCACCGCCACCGTCCTCATCCAGGGCGAGAGCGGCACCGGCAAGGAGCTGGTGGCCCGCGCCATCCACTACCGCAGCCCGCGCAAGGACAAGCCGTTCGTGGCGGTCAACTGCTCCGCGCTGACCGACACGCTGCTGGAGAGCGAGCTGTTCGGCCACGTGAAGGGCGCGTTCACCGGCGCCACCGGGAACAAGAAGGGGCTCTTCGAGGCCGCGGACGGCGGGACCATCTTCCTCGATGAGATTGGCGATGTGCCGCCCGCCACCCAGGTCCGCCTGCTCCGCGTCCTCCAGGAGGGCGAGGTGAAGCGGGTGGGCGCCAACGAGTCCATCAAGGTGGACGTCCGGGTGATCGCCGCCTCGAACGTGGACCTGCTGCGCGCCAAGGAGCAGGGGCGCTTCCGCGAGGACCTCTTCTACCGGCTCAACGTGATCTCCATCGCCCTGCCGCCGCTGCGCGACCGGCCCGAGGACATCCCCCTGCTCGCCCAGCACTTCCTGAAGATCTACTCGGAGAAGATGGGCAAGAAGGTCAACGCGATCGCGCCCCGCGCGATGGAGATCCTCACCTGCAACCGCTGGGTGGGGAACGTGCGCGAGCTGGAGAACGTGATCGAGCGCGCCACCGTGCTCACCTCCAACGAGATCGTGGAGCTCGAGGATCTGCCCCCGAACTTCCGGGATGCCCCCAAGGGCGGCGGCGAGGTGGAGGTCTTCAGTCTCGCCCACCTGCCGTACGCGCAGGCCAAGCGCCTGGCGATGCGCGCCTTCGAGCGCCGCTACCTCTCCGCCCTGCTGGAGAAGAGCGGCAACAACGTCTCCTCCGCCGCCCGCGCCGCGGGCGTGGACCGCTCCAACTTCCGCCGCCTGCTCAAGCAGTACGAGGTGGGCGGCCGCGGCAACAAGAGCGCGGACGGCGCCGAGGGCACGGACGCGGATGCCACGGCGGACGACGAGAAGCTCACCGTCGGCCCCTGAGGCGCAGCGCCCGCTCACCCCGAGCGTCAGTCGAGCGGCGCTCGCGACATGACCTTCGTTCGCCCCTCGACTTCGCTCGGGGTGAACGGGGGACCTTGCTGACCGGAAAAATGCCGCCTGGGAGACACTCTCCGGTCTCCGGGGAGTTGGCACCCGTCCGCCACGTGACGACGTTGGAGGTCCCAGAGGAGGGCTCCCGACGATGCGGCTGGCAGGGCTGTTCAGTCTGGCGAAGCGGACGTTCAAGGAGTGGAGTGACGACAAGGCTTCCACCCAGGCGGCCAGCCTCGCGTACTTCACGATCTTCTCCATCGCCCCCGTGCTGATCATCGCCGTGGCGGTGGCCGGCCTGGTCTTCGGGCAGGAGGCCGCCCGCGGAGAGATCCAGACGCAGATCCAGGGGCTGGTGGGCGAGAGCGGCGCCAAGGTGATCGAGTCGATGATGGCGAGCGCCCGGAAGCCGGAGTCCGGGATCCTCGCCAGCCTGATTGGCTTTGCCGCGCTGATCTTCGGCGCCACCGGCGTCTTCGCGCAGCTGCAGGACTCGCTCAACCTCATCTGGAAGGCCAAGCCCACGCCCCGCAACGGCGTGCTCGGCTTCCTGCGGACCCGGTTCCTCTCCTTCGCCATGGTCCTGGGGATCGGCTTTCTGCTGCTGGTCTCCCTGGTCTTGAGCGCCGGCCTCTCCGCGATGGGCACCTACCTGGGCAAGCTGATCCCCGGCTGGGAGGCGGTCTGGCAGGGGGTGAACCTGGTCGTCTCCTTCGGCGTCATCACCGTGCTCTTCGCGATGATCTACAAGGTCCTCCCGGACGTGAAGATCGCCTGGCGGGACGTGTGGCTGGGCGCCGCCGTCACCGCGCTGCTCTTCTCCATCGGCAAGTTCGGGATCGGCCTCTATCTCGGGAAGGGGAGCGTGGCCTCCAGCTACGGCGCCGCGGGCTCGCTCGCGATCGTCCTGCTCTGGGTCTACTACTCCTCGATGATCCTCTTCCTGGGCGCGGAGTTCACCCAGGTCTACGCCCGCACCCACGGCACCCTGCGGGACGCCCAGGCGCCGGATCCCGCCGCGCCGGAGAAGGGGCCGGTGAAGACCTTCCCGCCCTCCACCTGGCTGCCGCACCACCGGAGCAACCCATGAACGCGAGCTGGCTGCGGACCCACAAGAAGATCTGGATCCCCCTCGCGGCGCTGGTGGTGGCGGTGATCGCGCTGGTGCTCTCGTTCGACGCGATCGTGACGTGGCGCACCAGGAAGGTGCTGGACAGCCTCGAGGGCTACACCGCCACCTTCAAGGCGGTGAAGCTGCGCCCCTTCAAGCTCACCTACGCCATCTCCCAGCTCAAGGTGATCAAGGCGTCCGCGGGCGGCGCCAAGGAGCCCTTCTTCTACGCGGAGGAGGTGGAGGTCGGCCTCTATTGGAAGGAGCTGCTCCACGGCCACCTGGTCTCCCGCGTGGATGTGGAGCGCCCAAAGCTCACGCTGATCTCCGCCAAGTCCAAGGAGGACACCCAGCTTTCGCCCGAGGAGCCCGACCTCTCCGAAAAGCTGGACGCGCTCTTCCCGCTCAAGGTGGACCGCGTGCAGGTCAAGCGCGCGGAGGTGGCCTTCATCGACAAGACGGAGAAGGACTTCCCGCGCCTGTGGCTGCACGGGCTGGACGCCACCGTGGAGAACCTGGCCACCCGCGCCTCGCTGGCCAAGGGTGAGCCCACCATCGTGGCCGCCTCCGGCACCCTCCAGAAGAGCGGGCAGGTGTCGCTCTACGTGACCGCGGATCCCCTGGCCAAGGCGCTCTCGTTCTCCGGGTCCTTCAAGATCCAGGGGCTGGAGATGAAGGAGTTCTACGAGCTGATCTCCTCGAAGAGCGGGCTGCACATCAACCGCGGCACGCTGGACCTCTTCGCCCAGTTCGACGCGCGGGACGGCCACATCTCCGGCGGCGTGAAGCCGGTGCTCAAGCACCCGGACGTCTCGCAGGGCAAGCCCGGCCTGGGCAACAAGCTCAAGGCGGTGCTGGCGGACGCGGCGCTCAACCTCTTCTCGGACCGGGTGGAGGGACGGGACGCGGTGGCCACGGTGATCCCGCTCGACGGCAACCTCCAGAACCCCAAGGCGCAGCTGTGGCCCACGGTGCTGGGCGTGGTGCGCAACGCCTTCGTGGAGGGCGTGAGCGAGAGCTTCGCGCGCGTGCCGCCGCCGGCGGCGAAGAAGGAGGAGGGCGTGCTCACCCAGGCGCGCCGCGCCCTCAGCAAAGACCGCGGGCCGCCGAAGGCCCAGCCCACGGAAGGCCAGAAGGCAGGGGAGGCGCCGAAATGAAGCGCTCGCGGCTCGCGGCGGTGGTGGCGTTGCTCTTCGCGGTGGCCGGCTGCCGCCACGCCCGGACGGTGGACAAGCCGGGTGACGAGAAGCCGGACCGCAACGAAGTGGGGCAGGGGACCGGCGGCTCCGGCGGGGAGCGCCGGGAGAAGCATGCGGAGAAGAAGAAGGACGCGCGCGCCCCCACCGAGCCCGGCCGGCCGCCGCTCGCCACCTCTCCGGAGGGGCTGATGGTGCCTGGCGCCGTGACGAAGCTGCAGCGCGCGCTCGGCGACCGCGGCTTCCTCCCCGCGCACGAGACGGGAGATCTGGACGAGGAGACCTCCGCGGCGTTGCGCCGCTTCCAGGAGCAGGAGGGGCTCGCCCGCACCGGCGCCCCGGACCGGGAGACGCTGCGCAAGCTGGGGCTGGATCCAAAGGACGTCTTCCGCACCACCGAGGCGAACTGAGGTCGCATGAAGAAGCTCGCGACCCGCCGCCGTTCGGCTCGAGCGTAGGCCGCAGGCCGTAGTCGGTGTGCCCAGCATGGGCACGGTCAGGAGGTGCAAGTCCTCTGGGAAGCAGGTCGTAGCGACCCAAGCAACTCGCAAGGTTTGTCGGCCGCGAGGCCGGGACTGAAAGAAGCGAT
>JBGATB010000099.1:0-9967 GCA_044229415.1 Myxococcaceae bacterium
CGGTTCTCCCCCGAAGGTTGTCTCGCAACTTCCATCGGATCAGGGACGTGCGTGCCGTTCCATCCCCATTCGCAAGCGATCGAATTTCCTCAACCTGCTCGCCGCCAATGCGGGGAGCCCTCAGTTTTAAAACGAGTGCGGGCGCGCAGAGCGAGCTGGTCGACTTCGACTTCGAGCCCTCGGAGCACCTCGCCCCAGCCGCGACGAGTGACTGGCACGGACCCACTCGTTTTGACACGAGTGGCGACTCCGCCGCCCATGACTCCGCCTGAATCGGGTACCCCAGGCGGAAGCCCACTCGTTTTGACACGAGTTCGAGGTCAGCCGCGCGCGAGTCCGGTTGCACGGGGCACGGAGCCCGCGAGGCGAGCCGGTGGCGTGCTCTTTGTTCGAAGCGCCGGAGTCGACCCTCCCCACCCAGGCCGAGCTGGCGCACGGCGGGAACCCTCCGCGCCCTGGCGGCACGCCCGTAGGAACGGCCACCGCTGGAAGATCAGCGCCGCAGCGCCCGAGCGCCCAGGGCGCCAGAGCTGACTGTGCAACCCACCGCGGGTGGAGCGCGGCGCCGCGGGGTGCATGCGTGCAGTGCCCCACGCGACCCTGAACCCACCCGAATCCTCCCTGCCCTGCAGCGCGACAGCTCGCCGCCTGGAGCCGAGCGCGCTACGCGGCCTCCACCAGCGCGGCGGCGCCCATGCCTCCGCCGATGCACATGGTCACCACGCCGTACTTTCCGCCGCGGCGCTTCAGCTCCCGCAGCACCGTGGCGACCATCCGGGTACCCGAGACGCCGAGCGGGTGGCCCAGCGAGATGGCCCCGCCGTTAGGGTTCACCTTCGCCGGGTCGAGCCCCAGCTCTCGGATGCAGTAGACGGACTGCGCCGCAAAGGCCTCGTTTAGCTCGAACACCGAGATGTCCTTGGGCTCGAGCTTGTTCTTCGCGAGCAGCTTGCGCACCGCGGGCACCGGGCCGATGCCCATGATGTCCGGCGGCACGCCCGCCACCTGGAAGTCCACGAAGTAGCCCAGCGGCTTGACGCCCAGCGCCTTGGCCTTCGCCTCGCTCATCACCACCGCCGCCGCGGCGCCGTCCGTCAGCGGGGAGGCGTTGCCCGCCGTGACCGTCCCCTGCGCGTTGAACGCGGGCTTGAGCTTGGCCAGCCCCTCGTACGAGGTCTCCGGCCGGAGGATGGTGTCCTCGGTGAGGTTCACATCCACGCCGCGCCCCGCCTCGTCGTAGACGCGCGCCTTGAACGGGACGATCTCCTCCTTGAACGCGCCCGCCGCACGCCCTGCCGCCGCGCGCCGCTGGCTCTCCGCCGCGAACTTGTCCTGCTCCTCCCGGCTCACCTTGAAGCGCTCCGCCACGTTCTCCGCGGTGGCGCCCATGGAGGTGTAGACCTCCGGGTGCCGCTCCATCAGCTCCGGGTTGGCGCTGACCTTGTTCCCGCCCATGGGGATCATCGTCATGGACTCCACGCCGCCGGCCACGCCCACGTCGATCGAACCTGAGCGAATGGCCTGCGCCACCTGGGCGATCGACTGCACGCCGGACGAGCAGAAGCGGTTCACGGTCATCGCCGGCACGCTGTCCGGCAGGCCGGCGAGCAGCGCCGCCAGGCGGGCCACGTTCATCCCCTGCTCGGCCTCCGGCATGGCGCAGCCGAGCACCACGTCCTCCACGTCCTCGGCCTTGAGGCCGGGGACCTGCGCCACCGCCGCCTTGATCACATGCGCGGCCAGGGTGTCCGGGCGGGTGTCCTTGAGCTCCCCCTTGTGGGCACGGGTGAACGGGGTGCGAACGGCGCTGGCGATGACGACGCGATCTGCCATGGGAGCTCTCCTTGAGATGACGACGACAACCCTAACTCAACCCTTCTTTCCCAGCAGGCGCGCGAACAGCCCCAGCGGCCGGGGTGGCTCCGCCGCGTCTGCGCCCGCGGGAGCAGCTCCAGCGGCCGCTCGAGCAGCGTCTCCAACTCGCCGCCGTCCAGCCACACCCCCTCGCAGCGGGCGCAGCGGTCCAGCTCCCCCCCTGCGCGTGGAACCGGCCCATGGGCCCCGAACACTTTGGACAGGCGCGCGCCGCTGGCATCGCCCTGGTGCTTACGCGAGATCCCGGGCGATCGGGATGGAGAACTTCACGTTGGTCTCCTCGAGCCCGACGCGGCGATAGAAGCGGTGCGCGGCCTCGGCGTGAAGCCCAGAGTCCAGCTCCAGAGAGGCGCAGCCGGCGCGCCCGGCCTCGGCCACCAGCCAGTCGAGCAGCGCCTTGCCGTAACCGCGCGAGCGGTGGGCCGCGTCCGTCACCAGGTCATCCACGTAGAGCAGCCGCCCGGTGGCAAAGAGCTCCATCACCCGGAAGCCCGCCACCGCGCGCACGTCCGGATCTCGCAGGCTCGCCAAGCGGAAGCCCTCGCCCTCCATGCGGCGCACCGTCGCGAGGAACGCGGCCCGCTCGAGCTTCGGCCGCAGTTGATGAAGCACCGGGTAGGCCGCCAGGAGCTCCTCGTCCGTCCTCGCCAGGTCGATGCGCATGGGGCGCGCAGTCTTCCCCAGAGCTCAGGGCTGGTGAAGCTCCACGTCGGTGACGTGCATCGGCGCGTCCTGGAAGAGGATGACCCCGCGCAGCTGCGTCCACGCGGCGGGGTAGCTCTTGTCGCTCAGCAGCTTGGTCCCGTTCCAGGTGAGGTCGAAGCGGTCCGGCTTGAAGGTGTACTCGAGCCGGTGCCACGTCCCCGCCGTGAGGTCCTTGCCCAGGTCCTGCTCCATCCCGCGCAGGTGGGTGCCGCCTCCCGCGGGCGGCGTGGCTGCGAGCGCCCCCGGCGACGCGCGCACCAGCGCGGTGTTCACGCCCGCGCCGGCGCCCAAGCCGATGGTGAACGCCAGCGTCCAAGGCTGCTCGGAGTCGATCCCCACCGGCAGGGGAACGGCGAGCGCCGCCGCCCCGAACGCCACCGGCGCCAACTCCAGGCACCGCGAGCCAGGCCGCGGCCCGCAGGTGGCGCCGGAGGCGCAGTCCGCGGCCACGGGGTACGCGGCCGGGCATGCGACGACCTTCACGCGGTTGGGCTGCGCGTCGCGCGGGGCCCAGCGCAGCTCGGGCGGGAGCAAACCGTTGGCGAAGGCGTAGCTGGCGGAGGTGGGGCCGCGCGCCGGCAGCGCCGAGCCGGTGCTCAGGCGCACGTTGCGAAACTGCGCCCGCGCCGCGCTGCCGCCCACCACGCCGAGGCCGATCCGCCCCGCCTTGAGCGCGAAGTTCTTGTCTGCCACCCGCGCCACCTCGGTCATCGCGTCCAGCGAGTCCCCCACCGACAGCGACAGCTGCTCCTCGTGCGCGACCACCCGCAGCCAGTGCCAGAGGTTGGGCTCCACCGCCACCGGCGCCGTGGCCAGGCGGGTGTCGAACAGCTCGCCGGACTCCTTGCGGTAGATGCCGGACGGCTCGGCGCTGTCGCTGGCGGTAGAGGACACGACGAAGGCGTTGCGCCGGCCGGAGTCGCTGCGCAGGGTGAGCCCCGCGGAGAAGCCGCCGCCCGCGTCCGCGGGGAGGAGCAGCTGCGCCTCCACGGTGAGATCTCTCCACAGGTTGTCCCCCGCGTGCGTGAGGGTGACGCAGATTCCCCCAGGCTGCGTGAGCGTGAGCACGCCGTTCTCGAAGGTGGCGGTGCCGCCGCAGTTGCTCTCCGGCGCGGACCAGTCCTGGCCGTTGGCCCACACGCCGTTGATCGGCGTGGCGCTCGTCCCCGGCGAGCTGGCCGTCGCGCTGCGCAGCCCGCACCCATCCAGCGACTGCACCCGCGCGTAGACCCGCGCGTTGTTCGCCAGCGCGCCCACCGCATGACGGCACAGGCCGGCGCTGCACTCCGCGGGGGTAACCTCCACGCAGCTGGCCTCCACGTCCTGCGGTGGGCCGCTGCACAGGCGGTAGCCGTTCACCCGGCGCCCCTCGCCCTGCGCGCTCACCTCGGGCCACTCGAAGGTGAGCGCCTGGGTGGCCACCCCCGCGTAGGCCTGCAGCGAGGCCGGCGCCGGCAGCGGCGCGGTGAGGTCGGCGCACGCGGTCTCGCATCCATCGCTCCCCTCGGCGGCGGCGAGGTCCCGGTTCAGGTCCACCGTGCCCTGGACGCAGCTGTACACGCAGCGCTCCGCCTCGCACGCGGGCACCGCGCTCGCGCGCGCGGGGCAGGAGTCCACCCCCACCGGACAGCTCGGCCCGGGCGCGTTCGCCGGGTTGAAGAGGATGGAGCAGCTGCCCAGCAGTGCCAGGCAGACCAGGAGCAGCGTGGCGCGCTTCACCATGTGAACACCGCCGGGCCGGCGCCGCCGGACGTCGCGCCCACGCCAGGGGCCGCGCGGCGATCCAGCAGGAAGAGGACGGTGGCCGCGCCCGCGGCGACCACCGCGCCAATCACGCAGCCGTCCGCCGCGGCGTTGAGCTGGTACTGCCGGCGCGCGGTGGCGTCCCGTTCGAGCGTGGGGAGCCGGCCGAGCTCCTCGAAGTTGCTCTTCGCCTGGAGGCCGAGCACCCCGCCCGAGATCAGCAGCGCCGCGGAGGCGCCCACGCCCACCCAGGCAAAGGGGCGCAGGTCCGTGCGCGCGGGCGGCGGCGCGGGCGTGGGCAACACGACGGCGGGCGGCGCGCTGGCCACCGGGGCCGGGGCGACGACCGGCGGCGGCGGCGGCGGCTCGAAGGTGACGTCGCGGGTGAGCTCGGCCACCAGCTCCTCGGCCACGCGGGACCAGACCAGGCCGCTCACCGGCACCCGCCGCGAGGCGCTGGCGCGCTGCCGCGCCGCCGCCGCGTCCACCCACACCGCGCTTACCAGCAGCGCGTCTCCAATCCGCCCGAGCCCGAAGCCGAGCACCCAGCGCGCCTGCGCCCTCGCCCCGAGCGGGCTGAGGCAAACCGCGTCCTCGCCGCACAGCCCCGCCGCGCGGGCGCTGCGCTCCTCCGAGAGCACGGTCAGCTCGCGCCGCTGCAGGGACACGGAGAGCTCGGTGGCCAGCTGCAGCGCCGCCTTCGGCTCGGTGCCCACCGCCTGGTACGGCACCACGACGACGCGCTTGTACGCCGCCGCCTCATCGAGGCCGCCAGCGGCGAGCGTCACCGCGGCGAGGGTCAAGGGGAGGAGGGCGCTCATTTGCTACCGACACTGCGGGCGGGATGAAGAGAAAGGCTCACGGTTCGAGTCGTCGTCGCGCCGCTGCGACTGCAGCTTCCGCGCCGCCGAGAGATCGGGCGAGGCGATCATACCGGCCAGCCTCGTACTCCTCCACAACCTGGCGGATCGCCTCGCGCTCGATCGCCGTGAGCTGGTGTGCGCCATGCCGCTTCACCAGCCCGTCGTACAGCGCCCGCAGCGCCTTCACCCGCCGCGCGAGCTGCGCCTTCGGCTTGGGCGTCCCCCGCTCACCCCGAGCGGAGTCGAGGGGCGAGGGGGCCTGCTCCCGCTCACCCCGAGCGGAGTCGAGGGTCGCTGGAGCGAGCGCCTCCCGTTCGGTCCCTGCTGCCTCGCTGGAAGGGGCCGGCCCCTCGACTCCGCTCGGGGTGACCGGAGTGGGGCTCGGGGTGACCGGCGTGGGGCTCGGGGTGACCGGCGGCGCGCGCATGGACCACCAGCCCCCCACCGACGCCGCGGCGATGACCAGCGGCGCGCCGACGAGCAGCGCGAGCGGGGCGCGCCAACGAGCCGGTGGGGGCACGACCTGCACCTCCTGCGAGAGCGCGAGCGGCGCCGCGGCCTCTTGCAGCGCCTGCGCCACCGCCGTGGCGCTGGCCGGCCGCCGGGTGGGCTCCAGCTCCAGGCAGGCGCGGACGAGCTGCGCCCAGCGCTCGGGGATGGGCTCGCCGGACAGCGCCACCTTCAGCTCCCCTACTCCAGCGCCGGCGGAAGGGAGCGCGCCCGTGAGCAGCTCGTGCAGCACCGCGCCGAGCGCGTAGAGATCCGCGCGCGCATCCACCGGCCGCGCCAGCGCCTGCTCCGGGGACATGTAGAGCGGCGTGCCGATGACCGTCCCCACCGCGGTGCGCTCGGCCCGCGGCCCCGCCAGCGCGGGCGCCAGCTTGGCCACGCCAAAGTCGAGCACCTTCACGAAGTCGCCCTCGCCGGCGAGGACGAAGACGTTGTCCGGCTTCACGTCCCGGTGCACCACGCCCTTGTCGTGCGCCGCCTGGAGCGCCTCGCAGACCTGCGCCATGAGGCTCGCCACCCGCCGCAGCGGCAGCGGCCCCTCCTGCCGCGCCAGCGTGGAGAGCGTCCGGCCGCGCAAGAGCTCCATCACGCAGTACGCGCGCTGCGGCTCCTCCACGAAGTCGGAGATCTCCACGATGTGCGGGTGGTTGATCTGGTTCACCACCCGCGCCTCGTCGAAGAAGCGCTGCACCAGCTCCGGCTCCCGTGCGAACTGCGGCAGCAAGAGCTTCACCGCCACCTCGCGGCCGAGCCGCACGTGGCGCGCCCGGTACACCTCCCCCATCCCGCCCTCACCCAGCCGCTCCAACAGCTCGTAGCTGCCCACCACCTCGCCCACCCGCCCGGCCGCCCCGCCGCCGCCCTGCGGCCGCACCACCGTGTCGTGCCGCGCGTCCTTCGCCACCCGCTCCGCCGCGGTGCCCGCCACCCCAGCGCCCTGGAGCGCCCGCGCCACGTCCGCCGCCGTCTTGTACGGCCCCTGCGGCGTCAGGCACGCCTGCACCACCTTCGCCAGCGCCGGCCGCACCCCCACCAGCTCCGGCAGCCCTTGCGCCGGCGGCGGCGCGCCGCAGAGCGCCTCGCACAAGAGCGCCCCCAGCTCCACCGCCACCGGCCGCGCCGAAGGGAGAAACCCCAGCGCCCGCAACGCGCCGTCCGCCTCCACCTCGCCCGCGCCGAGCGCCACCGGCCCCACGCCGCGCGCGGCGAGCAGCTCCAGCGCCTCGCACAGGGCGGGCACCTCGGCCAGCACGCGCGAGGCCTCCAGCGGCCCACTCGCGGCCAGCTGCGCGTCCAAGGAGGTGCGCAAGGGCTCGGTCACCAGCTGCAGCCCGCCTTCGCGGGAGACCTCATGCACGCGCACCAGCCCCGGGTGCGACAGCGCAGCACACGCGGCGGCGGCGGCGGCCAGCGCCTCCAGCCCGGGCAGCTCCGGCGGCGCGCGCAGCACCGAGACCTCGCCATGCACCGGGTGCTCTCCGGAGAAGTGCAGCAGGCCGCCGCGCGGCTCACGCGGCTCGGCGAGGCGAAGTGGCGCCAGCTCGGCGGTCATGAGCGAGTGCCAGGACGATAGCGCGTTTGACTCGCCGGGGTGCCGCCGCTACACGCTTGGGCCCCATGGGCGAACGCGACACGCCGCGAGCCAGCTGGGTCACCCAGGTCGCCGGGGGCAGGGGCGCGGTCCGCTCGCTCGGCTGCTACGACTTGCGCGTCGAGCGCGGCGCGGACGCGGGGGCCACCGTGAGGGTGAAGCAGCCCCGCTTCCGGATCGGCGCGCTGCACGGCAACGACCTGCGGCTGGACGACCCGGGCGTCTCCGGCCACCACTGCGAGCTCACCCTGGAGCCAGAAGGCTTCCGGCTGCGCGACCTCGGCAGCAAGAACGGCACGTTCGTGGGCGGCTGCCGCGTGGTGGAGGCCTTCCTCCCCGCCTCCTGCCGGCTCTTGCTCGGCTCCACCGAGCTCAAGTTCGAGGTGGCCGACGAGACCGTGGAGCGCACCGCCAGCGCGGCGGACCACTTCGGCCCGCTGCTCGGCCAGAGCCTGGCGATGCGCGAGCTGTATGAAGACCTGGCCCGCATCGCCCCGAGCGACTCCACTGTGTTGATCAACGGCGAGACCGGCACCGGCAAGGAGCTGGTGGCGGAGGCGCTGGTGGCGGCCAGCCCGCGCGCCGAGGCGCCGCTGGTGGTGATCGACTGCAGCGCGCTCGCGCCCACGCTCGTAGAGAGCGAGCTGTTCGGCCACGAGAAGGGCGCCTTCACCGGCGCCACCTCCGCGCAGGAGGGCGCCTTCGAGCGCGCCCACGGCGGCACCGTGCTGCTCGACGAGGTGGGCGAGCTGCCGCTGGAGCTGCAGCCCAAGCTCCTGCGCGCGCTGGAGCGCCGGGAGATCCGCCGGCTCGGCGGCAAGGCGCCGCTCAAGGTGGACGTGCGGGTGCTCGCCGCCACCCACCGCACGCTCGAGACGGAGGTCAATCAGGGGCGCTTCCGCGCGGACCTCTTCTACCGGCTCTCCGTGCTGCGGGTGACCGTCCCCGCGCTGCGCGAGCGCGCCGAGGACATCCCCACCCTGGCGCTCCACTTCGCCCGGGCGCTCGGCAAGGAGGCCGCGCTCTCGCCGGAGGCGCTGGCCGAGCTCGCCGCGCACAGCTGGCCCGGCAACGTCCGCGAGCTGCGCAACGCGGTGGAGCGGGTGGTGCTCGGCGTGGCGCCGTTCGCGAGCAACGGGCCGGCCCTACCCCCGAGTGCCGAGGTCGACCTCGAGCAGTCCTTCCTGCTGCAGAAGGAGCGGCTGGTGGGCGACTTCGAGCGGCGCTACGCCCAGGCGCTCGTCGCGTGGGCGGAAGGCAACCTCGCCAAGGCCGCGCGCAAGGCGGGGCTCACCCGGATGGCGGTGGTGAAGATGCTCCAGCGCCACGGCCTGCCCGGGCGCTGAAGAAAAGCGACCGCGGTAGCACCCGGAAGCGACCCCGGTCGCTTTGGCCGCCGGACCCACACCGCCCAAGCGCCCGACTTCCCGGCGCGCCCGCGCGGCCCGGGCGTTGCTCCTGCCGGCCTCCACCACCCACTGGAGGATTCGGACAATGAAGAACCACCTGCTGCTGCTCTGTGCGCTCGCGCTCACCACCGGCTGCGGCGCCGTCACCCTGGAGGACTTCCGCAACGCCGCGCCCTCCGGCCAGGGGCTGGAGCTGAAGATGGCGGAGAAGAAGTCCGCGTCCCAGGGGCTGCGCTCCGAGTTTGGGCAGACGCAGCAGGGGCTGCTCGGCGCGCCCGCGCTGATGCCGGGCGTGACCGCGCTCGCCACCGGCGTGGTGAACGGCGGCGTGGGGCTGACGCTCGGCGTGGTGCGGGTGATCGTCGCGCAGGAGCCCACCACCCTCACCGCCACCAAGGCCACCTGGGGGCCGTACACCGAGCCGCTCTGGCGCGACACCTACCGCTTCACCATGACCCACGACGCGCAGGGCTTTCACTACTCGCTCGAGGGCAAGCCGAAGACCGCCGCGGACACCGCCTACGTGGCGCTGCTCACCGGTGACCACGTGCCCGCCGGGCGAGACGGCAGCGGCGCCTTCAAGCTGGACTGGGACGCGGCGCAGAACCTCGCCGGCGGCTCGCTGCTGATCGGCCACGCGGACGTCACCTACTCCCGCAACGCGAATGGCGACGTGAAGGTGGGCGTGGCGTTCCGCCAGGTAGGCAACGTGCTCGACAAGAAGCGCGCGGACAGCGACTACGCCTTCGAGCAGGTGCGCGACGGGGACGGCTTCTTCACCTTCTCCACCGAGGCCGACTTCCACAACCGCAACTCGGCCAAGGAGACCTTCCGGGTGAACTCGCGCTGGCACAACGACGGCGCCGGCCGCGCGGACGTGGTCGTCAGCGGCGGGGACCTCACCACCGCCGTCCGCTTCACCGAGTGCTGGGCCTCCGACTTCGGCCGCTCGTACTACCAGGACACGCTCGCCGTGTTCCCCACCGAGGGCGCCGAGTCCGCGTGCTCCTTCGCGCAGCCGAGCTTCCCAACGCCGTAGCGGCGGTGGGCTCTAGAACGGGGCGGTGCCCGGGCGCCGCCCGTTCGGCTCGAGCGTAGTGAGGCCGCCGCCCGTTGGGCGGATCAATCAGGGATGAAACTTCCCCCGTTCACCTCGAGCGTAGTGAGGCCGCCGCCCATTGGGCGGATCAATCAAGGCAAGAAACGTGAGCCGTCCGCTCAGCCCGAGCGAAGTCGAGGGCCCCACGAGCGAGAGTCCCTACGATCGGTGG
>JBGATB010000051.1:0-71171 GCA_044229415.1 Myxococcaceae bacterium
GGATTCTCGCTCGTGGGCCCTCGACTTCGCTCGGGCTGAGCGGAGGTTTCAAGTTCTTGCCTTGAAGGAGCCGCCCAGCGGGCGGGGGCCTCGGCACGCGCGTGGTGGGCGCGGGGGCGGCCGGCCGGCGGCGCCGCGCCGCCCAGCGCTCTTTGAGCGCCAGCGCGCAGGGGAAGAGCACGGTGGTCCCCAGGAAGGTGCAGGCCACGCCGAGCGTGGCGAGCTGGCCGATCGACCGGAGCCCGTGGTGGCTGGCGATCAGCAGCGCGCCGTAGCCCGCCGCATTGGAGAGCGTGGCCACCACCGCGGCCAGCCCGGTGTGGCGGACCACGTGGCCGAGCGAGCCGGGCCCCTCCTCTTCGTAGCGGTGGAAGAGGTGGATGGAGTTGTCCACGGCGATCGCCAGGAGGTTGGGCAGCACCACCGCGTTGATGAAGTTCAGCCGCACGCCGAACAGCTTCATCGCCCCCGCCAGGCAGACCATCCCGACGAAGAGGGGGACCGCCACCAGGAGCGCCCGTCGCAGGCTGCGCAGGCTCACCAGGATCATGGCGAAGACCACCAGCGCCGCGGACCAGAGGATGTACGGCCCGTCTCCGCGCACCAGCGTGAGGATCCGCGCGGCGATCAGGTTCCCGTCCAGCACGTGGGCCTCCACGCCCTGCGCCCGGACCTGGGTGAGCGCTTCGTCGATCTGCTCGGCCCAGCCGCGGATCTCCGTCACGTCGTACATGGAGTACTTGGGGAAGAGCAGGACGAAGGTCCCCTCCCCGTCCAGCGCCTGGAAGCGGCGGCGCAGCTCGAGCGGCAGCTCCTGCGCCGTCCAAGGCTGGGCGTCCAGCATCGCCTCGAGCGCGCGGAGCTTCTCTCCCTTGGGCCCCTCGCGCAGCGACTTGGGCACCTGGTCCAGGAGCGGCCGGAGCGCGGCGATCTCCTTCTGGCGGTTCTCCACGTCCGTGGGGAGCAGATCCTGGAGCGAGACCACCTTCTGGAAGGCGGAAGCGGCGCCGTGGCGGGCCATCGACTCGCGCAGTCGCGCGGAGACCTGGGCGGCCTCGGGCAGCCCCTTCACCCAGATCAGCGCGGGGGTGATCTTCATCCCCAGCTGCGCGCCGATGTGATCGTCCAGCGCGGTGGCCGGTGAGTCGCCTTTCAGGCGGCGGAGGTCCGACTCGAAGCCCAACCGCGGCGCGACGTAGGCGGAGTAGCCGGCGAAGCCGAGCACCCCGAACGCCAGCCCGGCGATCAGCGCGGTGGGCCAGCGGCGGTAGCTGCGCTGCTCGGCCGCCTGGGCGCGCTCGGGCGGGAGCGTCCGCAGCGGCCGCAGCCGCTCGGCCAGGGCGAGCACCGCCGGCCCCACGGCGTACGCCGCGCCCACGGTGAGCAGCACGCCCACGCCGGCGATGAAGCCGAACTGCGCGAAGGCGTGGAACTTGGCGAAGATCAGGACGAGGAACGCGGCGGCGTTGGTGAGCGCGGAGGTGAGCGCGCCGGCGTAGGTCCCCAGCAGCGCCTTCTCCATGGCGGGCTGGGCCGGCAGCAGGCGCCGCTCCTCCCAGTACCGCATGGAGAGGTGCACGCCGTACTCGATCCCCAGGCCGATCAGGATGGCGACCAGGAAGCCGGTCACCACGTTGAGGTGGCCGATGGTGAGCTGGGCCACCGCGAAGGTGACGGCGATCCCCACCATCACCGGGCCGCCCACCACCAGGAGCGCGGACCCCTTGCGGGTGGCGAGGAGGATCAGCGCGATGGCGATCAGCGCGGAGAGGCCGGAGGCGCGGGAGAGATCCCGGCGCATCACCGCGTCCTCCTCGAGCCGGATCTTGTAGGCGCCGGCGAAGTCGAACTTCACCTGCGGGAACTCGCCCTTGAGCGCTCCGAGCGCCGAGGTGGCGCCTTCGAGCAGCCGCCGGCAGTAGTCCAGGTCCCCGGCGAAGCCCGCTGGCTTGACGAAGAGGTAGAGCTCCTTGCCGTCCGCGGAGGTGAGGTGCTCGCGCTGGGGCGCCTCGGAGGCGTACTTGCGCTGGATCTCCTGGAACGTGGGCGGCGGCGCCTCCGCGGAGAGATCCACGAACAGCGGGTTGGCGTTCTGCTTCTCCCACTTGAGCCGCGCCGCGAGATCTTCGCGCAGCCCGCGCAGCTTCTCCGCGGGCAGCAGCAGCAAGCCGCGCGACTGGAAGAACGCGGTGTCGTAGCGGTACTCGACGTAGCGGACCTCTGGGCGCTGCTCGAGCGCGGGCGCGGCGCGGGCGGCGAAGGCGCGCAGCCGCTCCGGCGAGTCACCGGTGAGCTGGACGACGAGGTACCCATCCCCGCCCGCCTTCTTGGAGACGAGCTCGAGATCCTTCACTTCGGGCGCCGAGTCCGGGAGCAGCTCCACGAACGAGCCGCGGAAGACGAGCCGGCTGGCGAGCGCTGCGGCCCCACCCCCCAGGATCAGGAAGGCCGCCAGCACCCACAGCGGCCGGGAGAACGACAAACCCACGAAGCGGGAGATGAGCTGCTTCACACGAACCTCTGCATTGGGGTGCCCAACAGCGGCCCCTGCGCCGTGTGTTCCCCGACACCCGACGCGACCGGCCGGCAGGTGTCGCACGTAACCGTGGAAAACGACAAGTGAAGGCAGGCACGGCCGCCTTGACTCTCGCGGGAGGCGTCCCGTACAAGCGCCGCGGCCTCGTGAAAGGGCCGCTCTCGATGGGTGACGTCTTCGACAAGTGCGGCACCTGGAAGGACTACCGGATCGCCCAGGCGGCGGGGCTCTACCCCTACCACCACGCGCTGGAGGCCCTGCACGCGAGCACCGAGGCGGATCTGGAGGGGCGCCGGTTCCTGCTGGCCTGCAGCGGGAACTACCTGGGGCTCGCCGGGGACGCCCGGGTGAAGGAGGCGGCGGCGAACGCGCTTCGCCGCTTCGGGACCACCACCTCCGGGCCGCGGCTGCACCACGGCACCCTGACCCTCCATGAGGAGCTGGAGCAGAAGCTGGCGGCCTTCCTGGGGCGCGAGGACGCGGTGGTGACCACCTCCGGCTCGCTGGCCAACGTGGCGGCGCTCTCGGCGCTGGTGGGGCGCAACGATCTGGTCTTCAGCGACGCGCACAACCACGCGTCCGTCTCGGACGGGGTGCGCCTCTCCTTCGGCGGTGAGCGGCGCTTCCGCCACCGCGAGGTGGAGCACCTGGAGGCGCTGCTGGCGGGCGTGGACGCGGACGACGGCAAGCTGGTGGCCAGCGACGGCGTCTTCGCGCACGAGGGCGATCTCGCGGATCTGCCCCGGCTGGTGGAGGCGGCGCAGAAGCACCGCGCCCGCGTGCTCCTCCACGACACGCACGGCCTGGGGATCCTCGGCGCGAACGGGCGCGGCACCGCCGAGCACTTCGGGCTCGAGGGGCAGGTGGATCTGCTCACCTCCTCCCTCTCCGCGGCGCTGGGCGCGCAGGGCGGCTTCGTCTCCGGCCCGGCGGAGGTCATGCAGTTCATCCGCCACAAGGCCCGCTCGGTGGTCTTCACCACGTCCCTCCCCGCGGCCTCGGTGGCGGCGGCGACCAAGGCGCTGGAGATCCTCCAGGAGGAGCCCCAGCGCCGCGCGCGCCTCTTCGACATCGCCGAGCGGATGCACGAAGGGCTGCGCTCGCTGGGGTTCGACACCGGCGTCTCGGTCACCCCGATCGTGCCTGTGCTGGTGGGGGATCAGGTGAAGTGCTTCCGCTTCTGGAAGGCGCTCTATGAAGAGGGGCTGCTCACCTCCCCGCTGGTGCCGCCGGTGGTGCCCGCCGGCCACTCGCTGCTGCGGCTGACCTTCATGGCCACCCACACCGACGCTCAGCTCGAGCGGGTGCTGGAGCTGTTTAAGCGCGTGGGGCGGAAGATGGGGATCATCGGCGAGGAGGCCCCGCCCACCTACGCGCGGCCGCAGGTGGCGCGCCCGGGCACCCACGTGATCGCCTCCCCCGCCTCGCCGCGCTGGGCCAGCCGCCCGGACGCGCCGCGCGAGGAGGCGCCCGAAGGGATCCCGCCGGGGCCGATCACCTCCCGCGAGCTGGCGGGGAAGCTCTTCGAGGCGGTGGAGACCCTCACCTGGCGCGCCGCCAACCTCCAGCCGGACGATCTCAAGCGCCTCTCCACCGCGCCGTTCCGCCTCTGGAGCCGCCGCAGCGAGCTGTCGGATCTCATCCGGGAGAAGGGCGCGAGCCTGCTGCTCAAGTCCGACGAGCCGGAGAAATAGCCGTCCCACGCCTCAAGGAGTGCGTCCCATGTCCGTCGCCCCAGCCCACCGCCTGTCCGAGCCCGTCCCCGCCGCCGCACCGGGGGTGACGGTGAGCCGCGTCACCACCAAGGCGGACCGGGACGCGTTCATCCGCTTCCCGTTCGAGCTCTACAAGGGCGACCCGCACTGGGTGCCGCCGCTGCTCATGGAGCGCGAGGACTTCCTCAACCCGAAGAAGAACCCCTGGTACGAGTTTGGTCAGGCGGACCTCTACCTGGCACACCGGGACGGCAAGGTGGTGGGCCGGATCGCCGCGGTGAATGACCCGCACTACAACGAGTTCCACGGGACGAAGCTGGGGTTCTTCGGCCTCTTCGAGTGCGTGGACGACGCCGGCGTGGCGCGCCTGCTCTTCACCGAGGCGGAGAAGGCGGCCCGGGCGCGCGGCTTCGAGAAGGTGCTCGGGCCGGTGAACTTCTCCACCAACTACGAGTGCTCGGTGCTGGTGGACGGGTTCGACAGCTCGCCCTGCGTGATGATGGCCTACAACCCGCGCTACTACGCGGCGCTCTACGAGGCCTGCGGCTTCACCAAGGCGAAGGACCTCTGGGCCTGGGAGCTCGCCTCCAACGCGCCGGTCCCGGAGAAGGTGGCCCGCATCGCCGACAAGATCCGCCAGCGCGAGGGGATCGTGGTCCGCCCGGTCCGGATGAACGACTTCAAGGGCGAGGTGGCGCGGCTCAAGGAGATCTACAACGCCGCCTGGGAGAAGAACTGGGGCTTCGTCCCCATGACGGACAAGGAGTTCGAGCACATCTGCAAGGAGATGAAGCCGCTGGTGCGCGCCGAGCTCCTGCTGATCGCCGAAGTGAAGGGCGAGCCGGTGGCCTTCTCCATGACCATCCCGGACGCGAACCACGCGATCAAGGCGGCCAACGGGAAGCTCACCACCTTCGGCGTGCCGGTGGGGCTGGCGAAGCTGCTGCTCGCCTCGCGGCAGATCAAGCGGCTGCGGCTGGTGACGCTGGGGATCAAGGCCGGCTACCGGCGCCGTGGGCTGGACGCCATCCTGTATCTGGACACCATCCGGACCGCGGCGAAGCTGGGCTACGTGGGCGGGGAGATCTCCTGGACGCTGGAGGACAACGACCTGGTCAACCGCGCCATCGAGAGCATGGGCGGCAAGCGCTCGAAGACCTACCGTCTGTACGGCAAGGACGTCTGACCTGAGCCGGAACGCGCACTCCAACCCGCCGAGGAGGGCCGCGCGGCGGCGCACCGGCGGTGTGCCGCTCGGCGCCCAGCCGCCCGCGCGCACCGGGCTCCCCGAGCTGCCCCAGGACGTGACGCTGGAGGTGGTCCGCACCCCGCAGGATCGGGACCGCTTCGTGGAGTTCGCGATCGATCTCTACCGGAGCGATCCGAACTACGTCTCGCCGATCGTCGCCGAGCGGCGGGACTTCCTCGACCCGCGCAAGAACCCGTTCCTCTCCCACGCGGAGCTGGAGCTGTACGTGGCCAAGCGCGGCGGCCGGATCGTGGGCCGGATCGCCGCGGTGAACGACCCGCACTACAACCAGTTCCACGACACCGAGCTCGGCTTCTTCGGGATGTTCGACTGCGTGGACGACCCCGGCGTGGCGCGGGTGCTGCTGGACGGCGCCAGCCGCTGGCTCGCCGCCAAGGGGATGAAGGCGGCGCTCGGGCCGGTGAACCTCTCCTTCAACCACGACTGCGGCGTGCTGGTGGAGGGCTTCGAGTACCCGCCCGCCATGTTCATGCCCTACAACGCCCGCTACTACGACGGGCTGCTCACGGCGAACGGGTTCACCAAGGAGATGGACCTCTACGCGTACGAGCTCACCACCGCCACCGAGCTGCCGGACAAGGTGGTGCGGGTGGCCGAGCGCGTGCTCAGCCTGGACGGCGTGAAGGTCCGCCCCATCAACATGGGGGACGTGGCCAACGAGGTCCGGCGGATCAAGAGCATCTACAACGCCATGCTGGAGCGGGACTGGGGCTTCGTCCCCATGAGCGACCGCGAGTTCGACCTCGCCGTCGCCCGCTTGCGCCCGCTGGTGCAGGTGCGGCCCGAGCTGTTCCTCCTGGTGGAGGTCCACGGCGAGCCGGTGGCGTTCTCGCTCACCCTCCCGGACGCGAACATCGCGCTCAAGGCGGCGGGCGGCCGGCTCACCCGCTTCGGTCTGCCCATCGGCCTGGCGAAGATCCTCTGGGCCACGCGCTCGATCGATCGGCTGCGCGTGCTCCTCTTCGGGATCAAGCCGGGCTACCGGCGCCGCGGGCTGGACGCCGCGCTCTGCGTGCAGACGCTCAAGGCGGCCAAGGCGCTGGGCTACAAGAGCGGCGAGCTCGGCTGGGCCGCCGAGGACAACACCCTGCTCAACCGGGCCATCGAGGCGATGGGCGCGCGCCGCTACAAGACGTACAGGATCTACGGCCGCGGTCTGTGAGTTTCGGGGGCGTGGTGACTCTTTCTCGGAAGGGCCCCCACGGTTCACCCCGAGCGTAGCGCCGTAGGCGCGTAGTCGAGGGGCGGCACCGAGTTCGAAGCGGCGCCGAGGGAACCACGAGCTGGGTGCCGCCTCTCGACTACGGGCCTGCGGCCCTACGCTCGAGGAGAACGGGGGGGCCTACACCCGGTCTACCCCCGTTCCGGTGAGCGCTCAGTTCGAGGCAGACGGCGCGGAGCCCTTCTCCAGCTGCTCCTTCTTCGCCTTGAGCGTGGAGAGCAGCCCGTCGTAGCCCTTCTCGGAGATCAGCTTGCGGAACTGATCCTGGTACGTGCGCACCAGCGAGACGTCATCGGTCACCACGTCGTAGATCTTCCAGCGCCCGCCGCCCTGGAAGAGCTTGTAGACGACGGGCAGCTCGTCCTGGGCCACGGTGACGGTGGTGGGGACCTCCGCCTCGTTGCCGGTGACCTTCTCCGCGCCGTACTTCAGCTTGGCGCTCCCCTGCCCGAGCGCCTTCTGGGCATACGAGGCCCGGAGCAGCCCGCGCATGGTGGCGGAGAACTCCTCCTGCTGCTTCTTGTTGAGCTTGTCCCACTCCTTGCCGAGCGCCCGCTTGGCCAGCTCGCCGAAGTCCACGAACTGGTCCGCGGTCTGCGCCAGCCGCTCCACCGTGGCGCCCGGCCCGCCGATCAGCTTCTGCACCTCCGCGTTCCCCTGCTTCACGACCTCTGACGGCGAGGGGGCGGCGGTGAGCACGCTCAGGGCGAGGACGGTGGCCAACATGAAGACTCCGCGGGGTTGAAGAAGGACGCGCTCTATAGAGGAGGAGCGAAGTCCGTCGCAACTCGCGCCGAATTTCGCTTATTCGCGGCGCGCGGGGGCGGAGACCGGGGCTGAAGCGACCTGGGTGCCGACCGCCTTGGAGAGCGCGTACAGACCGACGCTGGCGTCGTGCCAGGCCTTGAGCTTCTCGCCCGTGGCGGCGGAGTAGGCGGTGAACGCGTCCACCAGCTCCCGGGTGTCCGAGGTGCCGAGCTCGAAGTTCGCGTAGGCCGCGGTGGTCCAGCGGCGCGCCTGGCGCTGGGCCTCGGCCTGGGAGCGCGCGCGGGCGAGCGCGTCTCTCACCTCGCCGTGGGTCTTGCGCACCTCCAGCTGGATCGCCGAGGCGAGGAGCGCGCGCTGGGTGGAGAGCTTCTCCAGCTCCGCGCGGGCTTGATCCAGCTGCGCCTGCTTCACCGGCACGTCGAACGTCATCCGGGCGACCAGGGCCACGCCGCCAACCAGGTCGTTGTACGGGTCGTACGCGAACGGCGAGAGCTGCCGCGTGGCGCTGGAGGTGTACTGAAAGCGGAAGAACCCGAGCAGCCCCAGATCCGGCAGGAACATCCGCTTGCGGATGAAGACCTCCTGCTCGCGCGCGGCGACGCCGGCGTTGATCGCCCGGAGCTCCGGCCGGTGCTCGCGGGAGAGCTCCAGGCATCGCTCCACGGGCGGAAGCTCGGCGGAGGGCAGCTCCAGATCCACCGCCGCCAGCGCCACCGGCTCCTGCTTGCCGACGAGCAGCCGCGCGGCCGCGAGCGCCAGGTCCATCCCCATCTCCGCCTGCGGCGCGCGCGCGCCCACCTGCTCGCGCCAGTAGGCCAGCTTGTACTCATCCAGCTTCGAGACCTGCGGCGACTGCTGCTCGAGCAGCTTCTTGAGCGTGGCGGACGCGTCGTCCAGCTGCTTGAGCGCGTCCTGCAGCGCGGCCTTGCCCTGGCGCGCGAGCTGGTAGCCGTAGAACGTCTGCGCGGCCTGGAACGCGGCCTCGTCCTGCGCGCGGGCGCGCAGCCCTTCTCCCGCCGTCACGCCCTGGCGGCCCGCCTCGCGCAGCGCGGAGAGCTTGCCGAAGGTGTAGATGGGCAGCAGCGCGTTGATCTCTGTGCGGACGAGGAAGCCCGGCTTGCCGTAGTCGAGATCCCAGGTGTAGCTGGCGGGCGTGGTGGGCGGGCCGCCGAGCGCATCGTTCCGGGCCTCGGGGGTGGGGCCGGCCAGGGCCACCGTGGTCTCGAACTTGGGGAACCACGACCAGAAGGCCTCGGCGGACTTGGCGCGCAGGTTGGAGAGCTCGGCCTCGGCTTCTTTGACCCGCAGATCGTTGGCGCGCGCGGCCTCCACCAAGGCCTGGAGGGTCAGCTCGCCGGGCGCCGCGGCGGCCGTGCCGCCGAGCAGGGCGGCCGCGAGCGCGAGGCAGCTGGCCGGGAGGGGTCGCAAGCGCGCGCGAATCTGCCAAAAGCTTGGGGTGGTTAGAAGGACGGTTTCGGCTTCGGCGCGGAAGGTAGGTATCCTCGCCCGCATGAACACCTCCCCCGCCCTCCTCCTGCTGGTCCTCTGCTCTGTCGCCGCGTCGGCAGCGGAGCCGAAGGCCAAGCCCAAGCCCAACGCAGAGAACGAGAAGACCAAGAAGGCGCTGCAGCTGTCGCTGCCTTCGATGGGCGGGGTGCCCGCCACGGACGGGATCTCCAAGCCCAAGGCCGAGGTCGCCGCGGACTCGCCCAAGGTGACCACCAGCAACGCCACCTACGCGGTGGTGAGCGCGCAGCACGCCAAGTCCTTCGCGCGTTCCCCCAGCGGGTCGACCCCGGTGGGCGGCGCGCTGGCGGAGATCACGCTGGCCGGTGATCCGCCCGCCACCGAGCGCTTCAGCACCGTGGTGCGCGTCCGCTCGAAGGAGCGGACCAACGCGCCGATCGATCTGGTGATCCTGGACCCTCGCGGAGACACCGTCATGAAGGCGCGCGGCGAGGTGAACTTCCGCGGCAGCAAGTCCGACGAGGTGGACTACTCCGTGGAGTGGGAGCCCACGCCCTGGCCGAAGGGTGGTGAGTTCCAGATGCTCGTCCGGATCGCGGGACAGGTGATGGGGACGTATCCGATGAAAGTCGTCCTCAAGTAATCACCCCGCTCGCAACAGTTGACTTTGGGCCTGCCGAGCGGAGAAGAAGCCGCGACGGCACGACGTCCCTTCCACCCCCTTTCGAAAAGGCAGCTCCATGGCGTTCACCGAACGAGTGAAGGAAATCCTCTCCTGGTACCCGTCCGACAACCCGGGCACCCTCACCAACCTCGCGCGCCTGCTCAACCACGGCACGCTCGCGGGCACCGGCAAGCTGGTGATCCTCCCGGTGGACCAGGGCTTCGAGCACGGCCCCGCGCGCTCCTTCGCGCCGAACCCGGCCGGGTACGATCCGGACTACCACGTGCAGCTGGCGATCGAGTCCGGCTGCAACGCCTACGCGGCGCCGCTGGGCTTCCTCGAGGCCGTGGCCGGCAAGTTCGCCGGTGAGATGCCGCTGATCCTCAAGCTGAACAACTCGGACTCGCTCTCCAAGGTGGACCAGCCGATCTCCGCGGTGACCGGCTCGGTGAAGGACGCGGTCCGGCTCGGCTGCGTGGCCATCGGCTACACCATCTACCCGGGCTCCGGCACCCGCAACGAGCAGCTGCAGAACCTCCGCGAGCTGATCGCCGAGGCGAAGGACTACGGCCTTCCCACCGTGCTCTGGGCCTACCCGCGCGGCGCCGGCATCTCCAAGGAGGGCGAGCAGGCCATCGACGTGATCGCCTACGGCGCGCAGGTCTCCGCGCAGATGGGCGCGCACATCATCAAGGTCAAGCCGCCCAAGGAGCACCTCGAGCAGGCGGAGGCCAAGAAGGTCTACGAGAAGTACAACATCCCCATCAAGACCCTGGCGGACCGGGTGAAGAACGTCGTCACCTCGGCCTTCAACGGGAAGCGGATCGTGATCTTCTCCGGCGGCGAGTCCAAGGAGACCAGCGCGCTGCTCGAGGAGATCAAGCAGATCCGGGACGGCGGCGGCTTCGGCTCGATCATGGGCCGCAACGCCTTCCAGCGCCCGAAGGACGAGTCGCTCAAGCTGCTGCGCGACGTGATGGCCATCTACCGCGGCAAGTAGCCCCGGTCACCCCGAGCGAAGTCGAGGGGCGCCCGTGCTCGCGCCCGCGAAGTCGAGAGGCGCTCGAAGTGGCTCCTGACACCACGCTGTCAGGAGCCCGCGGCGTAGGCTGTGGCCTCGAGAACATGCGCCGCGCCGATCGCCTCTTCCGCCTCGTCCAGCTCCTGCGCCGCAGCCGGCTCGTCACCGCGCAGCGGCTCGCCGAGGAGCTGGAGGTCTCCGAGCGGACCGTCTACCGGGACGTGCGGGATCTCGCGCTCTCCGGCGTGCCCATCCGCGGCGAGGCCGGCGTGGGCTACGCGCTCTCGCAGGGGTTCGACCTCCCCCCGTTGATGTTCAACGAGGACGAGATTGAAGCCTTGGTGCTGGGCGCCCGGGTCGTGCAGAGCGCGGCGGACCCGGAGCTGGCGAAGGCGGCGGACTCCGCGCTGGCGAAGGTGGAGCTGGTCTTGCCGCCGAAGCTGCGCGCCCGCGTGGCCGCCAGCGCGCTGCTGGTGCCGCGGGTCTCCCGGGCGCCGAACCTGGGGGCGCTGCGCCTGGCCATCCGGCAGGGCCGGCGGATCTCATTCCACTACGTGGACCTCAAGTCCCAGGCCACCCGCCGCGCCGCGCGGCCGCTCGCCGTGGCTTTCTGGGGGCGCGTCTGGACGCTCGCGGCGTGGTGCGAGACGCGCCAGGCGTTCCGCGCCTTCCGGCTGGACCGGATGACCGAGGTGGAGCTGCAGGCGCCCTTCCCCGAGGAGCCCGGCAAGACGCTGGACGACTTCATCCAGGAAGTCACCCGCCGGCCTCACCCCTCCGTGACCGGCTAACCGGTTGCGCCGACTGTGCGCAGCGCCCCGATTGCGCCCGCCCGAGCGTCAACCCGCGGTTGACGTCTGAAGCGTCAGTTGCGGCGGAGGGGCGCGGTCGTCTACTGATGGCGCCCTCGTGTTCGCGCGCGCTCTCGTGGCCAGCTCCCTGTTGCTCCTGCTGAACAGCTGCGCGGGAGGCGAGCCGGTGGTGCGCTGCACCGACACCGGCCAGTGTCCGCTCCAGCAGGTCTGCAACGGTCAGGTCTGCGTGGGCTGCGACGCGTGCGGCCTCGGCGAGACGTGCGTGCGGGGACAGTGCCGCGCGGCGACCTGCTCGCACGCGATCTGCCAGGCGGACCAGGTGTGCGTCGGGGAGGCGTGCGTGGACGCGGCGTGCGTGGACGTCGTCTGCGGCGCCGGCGAGGTCTGCGCGCGCGGCGCCTGCTACCCGAGGACGTGCTCGAGCCAGTCCTGCGGTGAAGGGCAGGTCTGCGTCGGCGATGCGTGCACCAACGCCCGCTGCGTGGGGCTGGCCTGCGGCGAGGGCGAGGTCTGCGCCGGGGGCGCCTGCGCGCCGACCACCTGCGGGCCCTTCACCTGCGCGCCCGGCGCCGTCTGCGAGCAGGGGCGCTGCGTTCATCTCCAGTGTTACGGCCTGCAGTGCCCGTTTGGCACGGCGTGCGTCGCCGGGAGCTGCGTGCCCACGCACTGCGGTGGGACCGAGTGCCGGCCGGGCGAGGTCTGCCGGGCGGGGAGCTGCGTGGATCTCCGCTGCGAAGGGTTGCGCTGCACCGGCCAGGGACAGCGCTGCGTCCAGGGGGCCTGCCGCAGCTGCGCCGCCAACGAGGACTCCTGCAACAACCAGCTCGACGACGACTGCGACGGGCTCACGGACTGCGAGGAGGCGGAGTGCGGCGGCAAGGGCTGCGAGGATGGCGATCGCTGCACCTCGGGCGAGGTCTGCAATGCGGGCACCTGCGGCGGCGGCGCGAGGAAGGCGTGCACCACCCCGCCTTCCAACTGCTCGGCGCCCACGGGCCAGTGCGACTCGATCACCGGCGACTGTGTTTATCCCCCCAAGCCGGCCGGCGCGCTCTGCGACGAGGCCACCTCGTGCGTCAACGGCGCCACTTGCGATGGCGCGGGGCGCTGCGGCGGCGGTGCGCCGGTCACGTGCACCGCGCCTGCCGGCCCCTGCTTCCAGCCCAACGGCAGCTGTGACACCGCCACGGGCAAGTGCGTGTGGATGCCCAAGGCCGCCGGGACTGCCTGCGACGATGGAGACGCCTGCACCGAGGGGACGACCTGCGATGCGAGCGGCGCTTGCAAGGGCGGCACCCGGAAGACGTGCCCGGCCGCCTCGCAGTGCCACGCAGCGGGCGTCTGCAACGCCACCACGGGCCTTTGCACCTCCCCGCCCCTCCCTGCCGGCGCCCCCTGCACCTCCTCGAACGCGTGCGTGAAGGGGGCCACCTGCGATGGCGCGGGGAGCTGCAGTGGCGGGGCTGTCTGTCCCAGCAACAACCCCTGCCAGACCTTCGCCTGCACCAACAACGCGTGCGTCGCCACCGCCAAGGCCAACGGGACCTCGTGCGGGACCGCGGCCTCGAGCCGTTGCTGCAGCGGCACCTGCGTGGACATCTCCAGCAACACCTCCCACTGCGGCGGCTGCAACACCGGCTGCGCGCCGGGGCTCGCCTGCGAGTCCGTGGTGGTGGTGGGCTGCGGGGCGCCGGCGAACACCAGCGGCCGTTGCCGCTGCCAGGGGGCGAACGCGCAGTGCCCGCGCGGGCAGATCTGCCGGCTCACCATCTACACCGGTGGCAACCGGTGCGTGCCGCCGGAGAACAACAACTGCGACGGCGTCCTCGCCAACGCCACCGGCTGCGGCAACTACTGCCGTTACTAGCCCGCCACCGTTCCCCCCGAGCGAAGTCGAGGGGCGCCTGTGCCGAGCACCTGCGCGGGCGGATCGCCTGGGTGGCACAGCTCAATCCTCCGCGAGGAGAGAAGCTGCTGCGCCTGTACGAGCAGATCGACTGGGGCTAATCCTGCTCGCGTGCCTTCGGCGCCCGCGTCAGGCCACCTGACCCACCGCGGAGATGGGGGCGCCTTCTCGCGGCGCCCAGACCCGCCGCCACTCCACGGCCGGCAGCCGCGCGGGATCCGCGCTCGCCGCGATGCTCACGGTGTCCGCCCGGAACCGCAGCCCACCTCCGAACCAGTAGAAGCCGAGCAGCGCCGCTACCAGGCTCTTCTCGACGGTGACCTTCCCGCTCACGATCTGGGCCCTGAACGCGCGAACCCGCTTGCCGCCCGAGCCGGACACCCGAGGGTCGGCCACCAGGGTGATCTGCCGCTGCTTGAGCTCGCGCGAGCGCGCGATGGGCAGGGTGAGAACGCCCACCTCGAGCGGCGCGAGCGTGGCGGTGGCGGTGGGCGCGATGTACACGCCCTTGGGTGGCTCCAGCTCGAGCGTAAAGGTCCGCGGGGCATCCCAGCAGTTCTGCAGCACCAGCTCGATCGCGGAGTGCCGGCCGCCCTCCTCCACCGGCACCACGCGGCTGACGAGCTGGACGCCGGCGCACTCCAGCATCCCCTTCCGGCCGAACTGCTGCGCGAGGAGATCCGGGACGGTGGGATCCGCGCGTTGGCTGCGAACCAGCAACACCGCGGAGGGGACGAGCACCAGCACCCCAGTGACGAGGAGCCCAACGGAGAACGGGTTCGCGGGCCGCGACAGGAGCCAGAACAACCCCACGAAGCCGGGCGCCAGCGACAGGAGCACCAGCCGCGTGTACGCCGAATACGGATCGCGCTGCAGCTGAAGCACCAACCCCAGCACCACGTACGCGAAGGAGAGGGCGAAGACCCAGAGCCCGGCGGTGCTCGAGAGGGCTACATCATCCGAGAGCTGAAGCAGTCCGGAGACGAACGCGACCGGCACGGCCGGGAACCAGAGGAACCGGAAGAGAGCGCCCATCAGTCATCCCCCCGATGCTGATGCATCGTTCAGCCTCTTTTTGGTTCGCTTCTGGTCAACGGTCAATCAATCGGCTGCGTCGCCCGATGCAGTCGGCGCCGACGTCAGGGGCATCCCGCACTTCGGGCAGGTTCCGCTCCCAGGCAGGCGGACCTCCGGGTGCATGGGGCACGTCCACGTTCGCGGCTTGCCGGCGTCGCCGCGCAGCCGGTCAATGGTCTCCCTGAGCCGCGCGAAGACGGTGTCAGCGGGGCCGCTCTCCTCCAGCACCACCTCGCCCCCAGGCGATACCAGCCGGACGTGGGGCAGCGCCTCCACCCCGCGAAGCTCGCGGAGGGCGATCGGAGACTCGAAGTCCACGATGTTCACCCTGCGCAGGGCGATGCCCGGATCGTCGGCGACCCACGCTCGGAGCCCGTGGTCAAGCACGCCGCACGCCTCGCACCACGGAGCCCAGAAGTCGAAGACGGTCCACTTGCCGGGCACTCCGGTGAGCGGTGCCTCTTCGCCGGCGCGAACGATCTCCCGGACGTCACCTTCCACGGCAGGGCGCTCCTCGTGCTGACCCGACTCGAAGTGGAACAGCCGCCCCAGGCTCAGCTCGACGACGACGGGCATGCTGAACTGCGCCCCGACGACATGTCCCCAGACGCGCGCGCGGACATCCAGGCTCACGCTCCAGTCGTCCAGGAATGGAACCGTCACGCCCGCGCCGGCGAACAGGTCGGTTCGGCCCAGATTTCCGTCCTCGGTGGGCACGGCCCCGTCCCACCGCTCCGGCAGCTCCTGCACCCAGTTCACCCCGAGGCGGAACGTGGCGCGGGGGAGTCCGAATCGGCTGCTGACGAGGAGACCTCCACCGAGGCGAATCCCCGCCTGGTAACCATGAACGCCGGCGTACAGCGGAAGCTGCGAGGCGCCGAAGGCGGCGATCGACCAGAGCTGGAAGTCCCGCGCAACGTCGACGCCCAGGACGGGGTCCAACGTGCCGGTGCCGAATTGAACGTGCTCGTGCGGCAGGCCGAGCTCCCCGAGCTTGAACGGGTTGGGCTGGACCCGGCCGGTCGGAAGGCTCACGCCGAAGCGACCGCCAACCTTGAACGCGCCCAGCGCGGCGCTCGCGTGGAGCAGGAGCTGCGCATCGCCGAGACCGACGAGATCCTCGTCGTGGTGGTGGATGTTCGCGTAGTCGAGCTCAATCGGGTTGCCCGCGAGGTCGGTGAACGTCGTCCTCGAGCCAAGGATCCGGAGCGGAAGCACGCCCTGGAGCGCGAAGTGGTCCGTCAGGCCGTATTCGGCGAGGAGCCGGACCTCCGTCAGCCACAGGGAGGTGTGGTGCTGCTGCGGCGGCTCGTCGCGGACCTCGCAGACGGGGCCAATCTCGGGGCACGACTGATCGTGCACGGCCTGGGCGTGGCTCAAGGCCAGGCTCAGGTCTGCCCTCAGGTGGCGAGGCGAGACGGTGGCGGACTGAGCGCCCCCGACCGGGAGCGAAGGGTTGCTTCAACCCGCTCAGGCGCCGCCGGCCAAGGCGGAGGGCGGCAACCCGATCCACCAGAGGACGGGGACAGCCATCAGGAGTCGGCGAACCATGGCACTCCCGACCACGAAAACGAAAAAGCCCCCCGGCCGAGACCGAGGGGCTTTTGAGTGGAGCCAGGCGGGATCGAACCGCCGACCTCCTGAATGCCATTCAGGCGCTCTCCCAGCTGAGCTATGACCCCAGACCTTCTACCGGTGCCCCTGGGAGGGCTCCGTTTGCTGCGCGGCGCCCTTCTACCGCTTCTTGGGCTTGGCCGCCACTGTGCTGTTTGCTCCGACCTTGGTGGCGCGCAGCTTGTCCGCCACCTCGCCACCCTCCTTCAGCAGATCGTTGATTTCCCGGGCCTGGGCTTCCAGGGCCCGGTTGGCCGCGTCCACCGCCTTCACCGCCGAGGCCGTGGAGGACGGCAGGTTCAGCTTCCCCTGACGGGCCAGCTCGTAGACCTGGGCCCCCAGCTGGCTGAAGGCCCTCTCCCGGGCGCCCTGGAGATCGTCCCGGCGGGCCTTTACCTCGGCCAGCTCCCCTGCCCGGGCCACCTGCTCCTTCAGCCGCTCCAGCTGCGACTTGGCGTTCTCCCACGCGGAGGCGATCTCGCTCAGGATCTCGCTCTGTTTGGGCTCGGCCAGGACGCTTCCCCTCGAAAAAGGAGCGCCTGCGTAGCGTGCGTCCCCGCCGCCTGTCAACGGCGCACCAGCCGCGCCGCGAAGAAGCCGCCGGAGCGCGCCTGCTGGGGCCACAGGCGCAGGAAGTCTCCGCTACAGACCTCCTTGGGAAGCCAGCGCGAGGCCGGCTCCACCGCCAGGCCGGGCTGCGCCTTCAGCAGCCGCTCCACCACCGCCTCGTTCTCCTCCGCCAAGAGCGAGCAGGTGGCGTAGACGAGCGAGGCGCCAGGACGAAGCCGGGGGGCCAGCTCGGCCAAAAGCTCCCCCTGCGTCTTGACGAAGCCCTCCACGGCCTTCGCGTCGATCCGCCACTTCCGCTCCGGTTCCCGGGCCAGCGAGCCGCTGCCGCTGCAGGGCGCGTCGACCAGGATCACGTCCGCCGACTCGAGGGCCACTTCCGCGGCGAAGGACACGTTGCGCAGCTTCAGCTCCTTCACCCGGCGCCGCGCCTCCTCCAGGCGCCGCTTGGAGCGGTCATGGGCGATCACCTTGCCCGCCAGATCCGCCAGGTAGAGCGTCTTGCCGCCCGCCCCGGCGCAGTAGTCGACGATCGCCGCCCCAGCGAACCCGCGCTCCGGCTCGCAGAGGCGGCAGATCAGCTGGCTCCCCAGCTCCTGCGACTGAAGGCGCCCCTGCCGCATCGGCGCGGTGTCGAAGACGCGCGTGCCTGGCTCGGTGACCCGCAGCGCATCCGGCGCCCAGGGGGAGGGCTCCACGCCGAGCGACTCCTTCGCCAGCGCCTGGGCCACCTCGTCCCTTCCGCCCGGCGGGCGCGCCCGCAGCCACAGCGAGGGCTCGTCATTCAGCGCCGCCAGCACCCGCGGCCCCTCCCCCGCCGCCGCCGCGGAGATCCGCTCGGACAGCCAGCCGGGGAACGAGTGGCGCAGCGCGGCCTGGGCGAGCTCACCCTCTGGCGCGGGCAGCGGCGGCAAGGGCCGCTCCACCACCTCCTTGAGCTTCGCGTCCGGCAGCGTGCGCGGGCGGATGGGGCCCGGCAGGGACAGCTCCGCCTTCAAGCGGCCCCAGTCCGCGCCGCAGAAGAGCCTGCGCCAGAGCGCGTAGCGGACGAGCGCCTCGTCCTCGCGCCGCGCCCACTGGCTCGGCGGGACGTCCAGGAGCTTGGCCGCCAGATCCAGCAGCCGCATGTGGCGGGAGAGCTCCCTCACCGCGATGGCGCAGAAGCGGCGCTCCTGTCCGCCGAGTGTCTTCTCCTCCCGCAGGGGCTCGGACAGCGCGCCCTTGATCCCCTCACCGGTGATCACGGCGAGGTGCGCCTTGAGCACCACGGTGGCGCCCTTGCGGCTGGGGCGGCCGAGGGCCTCGCTGGGGTGGGGGTTGGGCCAGTCCACCTGGGTCAGCCGGTGCGCTGGCGCTCCCGCTCGAGCATGGCGAGCACGTCGTCCACGGAGAACGGCTTCTCGATGATCGCCGCCGGCTGGAAGACGGCGCTCGCGCGCTCGATCTCTGCCCGGGACGCGCCCGTCATCAGGAAGACCCGGATTCCCCGACCCTGGGCTGCCGCGGCGATCTGGTAGCCGCCCTCCCCGTTGCCGCCGATGTTGAGGTCGGTGATCACCAGGGTCACCCCTTGGCGCTCCAGGATCTCCAGGGCCGAGCGGACGTCACTCGCCTCGCTTACAGCCCCGAAATCGCTGAGGAGCTCCACCATCCCCTCGCGAATCCCTGCGTCATCTTCCACCAACAACACGTGCATGGTCGCTACGTTGGTCAAGTGGCCCTCCCCGGACTCGAACCGGGACGCGGGGTCAGCCGCAACGGATTTTGAGTCCGCCTCGTCTACCGATTTCGACAGAGGGCCAAATCGAACGGCGCTGCTTATATCCGGTCCATCCGCCGCGTGCATCCTTCGGAATTGCCCACGTGAGCACGCTGCGGCTATGAGGTGCGCCGCATGTACAACCTCCTCCTGTCCCTCGCGCTCGGCCTGGTCATCGCCGTCGCGATCAAGCTCCTCGGCTATCCCCTGCTCGCCGGCATCGTCCCCGGCGTGATCGCCTTCCTCGCGGCCTATGTGGTGCTCGCGCGCCGGGTGTCCACCAAGGTGCAGGCGCTCTCCAACGCCGCCCAGAAGGAGCTCTCCGTCCAGCCCAACAACGCGCGGGAGCGGCAGCAGCGGGTGGAGAAGGCGATCTCGATCCTCGAGCAGGGCCTGGTCTGGGACAAGTGGCAGTTCCTCATCGGTTCGGAGATCCACGCGCAGATCGGCATGATCAAGTACCTGGTCAGCGACCTGGACGCAGCGCTGGTCCACCTCTCCAAGGCCAACGCGCGCAACTACATGGCGCACGCCTTCAGCGCGGCCCTGCACTACCGCAAGAAGGACTACCCGAAGATGGAGTCCTCCTTCGAGAAGGCGGTCACCAGCGGGAAGAAGGAGGGCCTGGTCTGGTCCGCGTACGCTTGGTGCCTCCAGCAGATCAAGGAGAAGGACAAGGCGCTCAAGGTCATGGCCCGCGCCGTGGAAGCCAACCCGAGCGACGAGAAGCTCAAGGGCGGGCTGACGGCGCTGCAGAACGAGAAGAAGCTCAAGATGAAGCCGTATGAGCCGATGTGGTGGCAGTTCGGCCTCGAGCAGCCGCCCCAGCAGCAGATGGGCGGCGGCGGCGGGCGCCGGGTTCAGTTCCAGCGCCGGTAAGCGCGCAATTTCTCCTGTGCGACTCCGCCCGCAACGCGGAGTTCTTTACCGGGTCCGTCCCGGATCGTGCCCCGCCCCCTGAAAAGCGCGAGGCGGCGCAAAGCCTTGTCCCCAGGCACGTCGATTGCTCGGTCTGCACGCCGGCCAGCGTGGGCGCGTGTTGGCCGGCCGTCGCGGTTGGCATCCGGGGAGCGCCGCCAAAGCCTGTGGAGAGGGATTCGTCCGTCATGGAGCGAACAGAGTCAGGCGAGCGTGGGGTGGTGCTGGTGGTGGACGACGACGCGGCGGCGAGGCAAGCGCTCTGCGAGCTGCTCTCCGCGCGGTTCGACGCCCACGGCGCCGGGGACGGCGAGCAGGCGCTCGAGCTGGCCCGGAAGCTCCGCCCGAGCCTGATCCTCCTGGACGTCTTCCTCCCGCAGCTGGATGGCATGGCCGCCTACACGGCGCTCCGCCAGGACGCGCGCACCCGCGGGATCCCGGTGATCTTCATCTCCGGCCAGCGCGAAGATCTCCCCGCGCGGTGCCTGGAGCTGGGCGGCGCGGACTTCGTCTCCAAGCCGGTGCAGCCGCGCGAGCTGATGGCCCGGATCGACCGCACCCTGCGCGAGCGCAAGGAGCGCTCCGAGCTCGAGGAGCTGGCGCAGACGGACGGGCTGACCGGGCTCGCCAACTTCCGCGCGCTGCGCAACCACTTCGATCAGGAGTACCGCCGGGCGGTCCGCTACCACTACCCCATCTCCGTGGTGATGCTGGACCTGGATCACCTCAAGCAGATCAACGACCGCTACGGCCACGAGGTGGGCAACCAGGCGATCCTCGCCGTTGCCAACCACCTCAAGCAGAGCCTGCGCGAGACCGACTTCGCGGCGCGCTTCGGCGGCGACGAGTTCTGCGTGCTGCTGCCCTACCAGACCCCGGCCGAGGCCAACGTCTTCGTGGAGCGGCTGCGGACGACGCTGCCGCGGCTCACCCTGCCGGGCGCTGATCTCGAGCTCTCGCTCTCGCTGAGCTGTGGCGTGGCCAGCCACTACGCGGACGCGCCCAAAGAGGATGAGGACGCGCTGCTGCGCGCCGCGGATCAAGCGCTGTACGAGGCGAAGCGGCGGGGGCGGAACCGCGCGATCGTCTACGAGCTGGAGCTCGCCATGCTGGGAGAAGATCAGCAGCTGGGATGAGCTTCAAGGAGCGGTCATGGAGGTCGGGCTTCGGGCGGGGTCGAAGGTCGCCGTCATCGGCGGAGGGATCACCGGAGCCGCGATGGCGGCGGCCCTGCTCTACAGCGCGCGCTGCCGCGGCCGGAGCCTGGACGTGCAGCTCTTCGAGGGGGGCGGCGAGTCGGAGGGCGCGGGCGCGCCGGTGCTGCTCACCCCGGAGTGCCGCTCCCGGCTGGCGGCGCTCGGCTGCCGGATCGCCCCTGAGTGGAAGGTGGCGGAGCTGCGCGGGCTGGAGGTCCTCCGGGACGGCCACAGCGAGCTGCTCCCCTTCTCCCAGCCGGTCTGGGTGGTGGACGACTGGCCGCAGGGCGAGTCAGGCCGCGAGCTGACCGCGCGCTCGCTCGGCGCGGTGGCGGCGCTGCATGGCGCCCGCTTCGTGCAGCGGCGCGTGGAGCGGGTGGAGCGCCACCCCGTGCCGCCGCCCGATGACGGTCCCCTGCCCCGCGGCAGCCTGGTCGTCCGGGCGGGCGGCGTGGCGGAGCGCTTCCACGCGGTGGCGCTCGCCACCGGCCCCACCAATGAGCTGGCGGACGCCTTCTTCCCTGGCTTCCGGATGGCGCCCACCGTTCCGGCGGCGATGGCGCGGATTCGCCTTCCCCAGGCCCGCGGCCAGGAGCCCGCCATCGCCCGGTTGCTGCTGTGGCCGTTGCCGGGGATTGAGGGGCTGTACCTCATCCCCTGTGGCCAGTCCCTCCACGCGCTCGCGTGGGGCGAGAGCCTGGTGCCCGCGGATCTCTGCCAGGCCCTGATGATGGCCGCGCGGGATGGCCACCTGCCGGAGGGCTTCGAGCTCTCGCAGCTCTCGCTGACCCGGGTGGCCCGCGGCGTGGGGCGCAAGCTCACCGCTCCCGGGCGGGTGGCGGTGGGGCCGGCGGCGCTCGGCCACCCGCTGCAGCTGGGCCTCGCGGACGCGCTGGCCAGCTGCAGCCGCGCGGCGATCGCCCTGGTGGACGCCGCGCACGACGGCGCGGCGCTGCGCCACCGCTACCTCAAGGACGGGATCTCCGATCTCCGCGAGGACGCGTGCGACGCGGTGGCCGCGCTCAAGTGGCTGCGCCGCGCCGGGCCGCGCTCCCTCAAGGCCCTGCGCACCGCGCGCCAGCTCTCGCTCGCGACCTTCGGCGCGGGGGCGGGGATCCTCGGCCTCCCTGGCCCCAGCCCGCGGGCGCTGCTCTCCCACGCCCGGCGCGCGGGGCTGGCGCAGTGGCTGGAGGACTCGGTCTGGCCGGTGCTGCCGTCGGTGCTGCCGGACGCCCGGCCGGAGCGGAACCTCTTCTACGTGGTGGATGACGACGCGGACATGCGCGAGGCGCTCACCTCCTATTTGGAGGACCGCGGCGCGGAGGTGGTCTGCTTCTCGGATGAGCTCGCGCTCTACTGCGCCGTGGCGCGAAGGCCGCCCACCGCCATCCTCCTGGACGTGGTGCTCAAGTGGGTGGACGGCCTGCGGCTGTGCGAGGGGCTCAAGCGCCATCCGATGACGCGCGCCTCGCGCGTGTTCGTGATGAGCGGCCTGGACCGCGCTCACATCCGCCTGCGCGCGATGGAGGCCGGTGCCGAGGGGTTCTTCCCCAAGCCGCTGGACGCGGATCTGCTGTGGGAGCGGCTCTCCGGAGAGGGGCAGGTCGTGTCCGAAACACCCGCCGTTCACCCCGAGCGCAGCGCCGCAGGCGCGTAGGTTCACCCCGAGCGTAGCGCCGGAGGCGCTGACCTGAAACTTGCCGCGCCCCGCTCAGCCCGAGCGAAGTCGAGGGCCCGTCGATCGTAGGGACTCTCGCTCGTGGGGCCCTCGACTTCGCTCGGGCTGAGCGGACGGCCTCACGTTTCTTGCCATCGCCGTCGTCACGCCTCTAGGGCCTTCTCAGGCGGCCAGACGAACTGTGCCCCCGCCTCCTTCCGGAACCAGGTTAGTTGGCGCTTCGCGTAGTGGCGGGTGGCCTGGGCGGCGTCCGCGATCGCCTCGGCGAGGGACATCCTCCCATCCAGCACGGAGAGCGCCTGCACGTAGCCCACGCTGCGCATCGGCGCGGCGTCCCGGTAGCCGCGGGCCACCAGCGACCGGACCTCCTCCAGGAGCCCCTGGTCGAAGAGCGCCTGGGTCCGCGCGTTGATCGCCTGGTAGAGCGCCTCGCGCGGGGGATCGAGCACCCGCATCTGGAACGGGTAACGGGCCTGGGAGAAGCCGTGCTCGGCGCGCCACTGCGAGGCCGGCTGCCCGGTGAGCGCGTGGATCTCCAGCGCGCGGATGATCCGGACCAGATCCGCCGGCTTCACCGCCTCCGCCGTCTTCGGATCCACCGCTGCCAGGCGCGCGTGCATGGCCGCCCTGCCCTGCTGCGCCGCCTCGTCCTCGAGCTGCTTGCGCAGCGCCGGATCCGCGGGCGGCGCGGCCACCACCCCGTGCAGCAGCACGCGCAGGTAGAGGCCGGTGCCGCCCGCCACCACCACGCGCTTGCCGCGCGCGGAGATCTCCGAGATCGCCGCGTCCGCCAGCGCCTGGAAGCGCGCGGCGGAGAAGCGCTCCTCCGGCTCGGCCACGGAGATCAGATGGTGCGGGACCTGGGCCAGCTCCTCGGCGGACGGCTTGGCGGTGCCGAGATCGAAGTGGCGGTACACCTGCTGCGAGTCCGCGCTGACGATCTCCGCGTCCAGCGCCCGGGCGGCGCGGATCGCCAGCGCCGTCTTCCCCGAGGCGGTGGGCCCGGCGATGACGAGCAGCGGCCCGGTCAGAACTGCCAACCGAGTCCCAGCCCCAGCACCACCGCGTTGGCCGAGTAACCCGGCCGGAAGCTGGCCAGGTACCGCTCGTACGCCGCGTCCGCGGTGAGCATCAGCCGCCCAAACCGCACCGCCGCGCCGGCGGCGCCGCGCACGCCCAGGCCGGTGGTGAAGATGGTGGTCCCCGCAGACAGGTACGGCCGGACGGTCTTGAAGGTGATCGGATAGCCACGCACCTCCAGCCGGACGCCGGGGGTGGGCGTGATCAGGACGGTCAACGCGCCGCCGATGAAGCGGGAGGAGAGCTCCGCGCTGATCGCCGGGGCGATCCCGCGGGCCATCACGTCCGCGTCCGCGCGCACGCCCACGACGATCCCGCCGAAGCCGCGGTCCATCACCAGCGGCGCCCCCTGGTGCTCGGGCGCCTGGTTGAGCAGCTCGTACATCATCGGCTGCACTTCGCGCAGCGCCGCGCTCACGCCGCCGGTCTCGATGTTGCGGCTGGACCGGCCCACGGACTTGGACTGACGAGCGTCGATCAGGGAGAAGTTGAGGACGATCGTGTCATCCAGCCGGGACATCTCCCCGCGCAGCAGCCGGTCCGCGTCCAGCGCGCCGGAGAGCTCGGCCATGCAGGTGGAGGTCTCTCCGCAGCCCACCAGCTGCTTCTGCCGCTCGAGCCCGAGCATCGCCTGCAGGTCGCTCTGGGAAACCACCGCGTAGCTGTCGATCCGCGTCAGCTCGGACTGGACGTACTCGGCCACGGACTGCGCGGTCTCGGGCGAGACGCCGGTGCCGGGGAAGATCCCCATGAAGATCAGCTTGAGCTTGCCGTTGCTGGGCGCGGCGGCGGCCGCGGCGGGCGGCGGCGTGGCGGACAGGGTCTGCACGGGAGCGGGCGCCGGTGCCGGGGGCGGAGGCATGGGCAGGGGATCCGGCTCCGCCGCCGGAGCCGGAGCAGCAGGGGCCGCCCCGCGCTTGGGCTTGGCCTTGGACGACGCGGCGAGCGCACCCGGCGCAGCGAGCGCCACCGCGAGCAGGAGCACGCCACCCACCGCCCGGCGGCGCCGGGCGACCAGCACCAGCCCCACCAGCGCGGCGAGCGCGCTCATCGCCCCGCCGTCCGTGGCGCCGCAGCCGCCGCAGCCCCAGCCGTAGCGGGAGAGCTGCTTGGTGTCGCAGACGCCGGACCGGCACAGCCCGCTGCCCGCGGAGCAGACCGCGTTCTCCGCTGCGAAGAGGTCGCTCGTGCAGGTGACCGAGTTGCCGGAGCAGGTCTCGGCCACGTCGCACTCGCCGGCCGCCTGGCGGCAGACCACGGTGGAGTCGGCGTAGCCGTCCGCTGGGCAGGTCTGACTGAGGCCGTCGCACTTCTCCTCGACGTCGCAATCGCCCGCGCGGGCGCGGCAAACGGTGTCGGGCGGCCGCACGCCGGTGACCGGACAGGTGATCGACGTGCCGGTGCAGGTGGCGGAGAGCGCGCACAGGAGCGTGGAGTCCTGGCAGACCGTTCCGGCGTCGACGTACGCGTCCGCGGGGCAGGAGAACGCCACGCCGTCGCACTTTTCGGGCGCGTCGCAGTCACCCGCGGGCGCGCGGCAGGTGGTGGTGGTGGGCTCCACGCCGTCCGCCGGACAGGTGGGGGCCGTGCCGTCGCAGCGTTCGACCGCGTCGCAGCCGGCGTCGGTGGCGGGGCGGCAGATGGTGCCGGCGGTGCGTGCGCCGCAGGTGCCGTTCACCGGGGCGCCCTCGGTCTGCAGGCAGGTCTGGCAGGCGCCGTTGCAGGGCGTGTCGCAGCAGACGCCGCCCACGCAGTTGCCGGCGAAGCATTGGGCCGCGGTGGTGCAGGCCTCGCCCGGATAGCCGGTGGAGACCACGGTCGAGTACACGCGGCCCACCGAGGGATCGTCCTGATCGGCGTAGCGGGTGAAGCTCACCCAGGAGTTGCCCTTCCCGTCGCTCACCGCGCGCGGGAGGAAGTCGTCCTCCGGCGCGCTCACCCGGTACTCGTTGAGCGGCTGGAGCGTGGGCGAGAGCCAGCGGCCGTGCAGGTCCACGCCGCCGTCGGTCTGGCGCTCGTGCCAGGAGACCAGGTACTGGCGGCCGTTCCACGTCACGCTGGGCCGCTCAGCCCGGCTCGCGCCCACCTCGATCGCCACCGGGTTGGTGTCCACCAGCGCGCCCGTCGCGGTCACGCGCTGCCCGTAGATGTCCGGCGAGGTGGCGGCCGCGCGCCAGTCCTCCCAGACCACCAGGTAGTCGCCGTTGCTCCCGCTGGCCAGGCTCGGGAAGCCGGCGTCCGTCACCATCAGCCCGCCCGTCGTGTCCGAGGCCACGCCCGCGGCCACGCTGGTCCGGTAGATCGCTCCGGGCGCGGGCGCGTAGTACTCCACCACCACCAGCACCGAGCCGGCGTCCGTCCCGGCGCTCGGCGTGTTGCGGATCTGATCTCCCAGGTTCAACCCGCGGCTGTGGATCAGGAAGGGGACGCCCACCGCCGCTCCGGACGGCGCCACGTACTGGCCGCGGATCTGGAAGTGCGCGCCGCCGCTGAGCCGAATGTCGTGGGAGATCGCCATGTAGTTCGTGCCGTCGAAGGCGAGGCCCGAGGCGAAGTCGCCCGCGCTGGAGTTGGAGAGGTTGGTCGCCACGCCCACGGTGCCGCTGGTGGAGATCGGCGCGGCGAAGACGTCCTGGCGCAGCCCTGCGGGCGGGATCGCGCTGTAGATCGCCATGAACTCGTTCACGCCGGCCGCCACGTGCAACCCGGCGCCCGCGAGCGGCTTGGAGGCGATCACCTTGCTCGACGAGTCGAGGACGCCGCCGTCCCAACTGAAGCGCCGGAAGTCGAAGTCCTGGCCACCGTCCGGGCCGTTGAACTGCGGCCACGCCACCACCACCTGCGAGCCGAGCGTGGCCACCCGGGCCTCGTCCTGGGACGGGAAGCCGCTCATCACCTTGGTGTTGGGCACGTCCAGGTTGGCGATGGTGGTGATCGGCACCAGATAGAGGTCCGAGAAGTCGGAGTAGACCGCGAGCCCCTTGAAGGTGTTGGCGTTGGCGGTGATCGCCATGCCACGCCGGCTCGCGCTCGGGCTGGCCGCGAAGTTCTGGAAGTAGCCGGTCGTCTGCCAGGGGGTGAGCGTGCTGATGTTGAACCAGCCCGAGGCGAACGAGCTCGAGGCCGGCGTGAACTCGAAGAAGATCACTCCATACGCGGTGGGCACGCCCACCGGGATGTACGTCCCCCGCGCCTCGAGCTCGGAGGCGTTGGCCGGCCCCTTCAGCAGAACGCCGTTGGTCTGGACGAGCGCTCCGGCGTTGTTCACCACCGCGCCGTAGAGGGCGTTGGTGGGCGCGGCGCGGTAGTCGGTCCAGAGGATCAGGTGTTCGCTCGGCCCGCCCACCACGTCCGGGTAGAGCTTCGCCGTGGCAACGCCTGGGGCGACGTGGGTGGAGCTGCTGGCGCTGTTCGCGTTCGCGGCCACGCGCGAGTAGTAGATCGTCCCCGCCGCAGAGTTGTCCGTCCACACCACGGCGTAGCTGGCGGCGCCGTTCGACCAGGCCACGCGCGGGTTGGAGAGCGCCGTGCCCGGCGAGGAGCTCACCTGGAAGAGCGCCTCCACGGTGGGCGGGGAAGTCTTCGCGTCGATCCGGCGGGCCTGAATGGGGCCCACGGTCGAGTTGGCGTCGAACACCACCAGGAACTTCTGCTCCAGCCCGCTGTAGGCGATGGCAGGGAACGCCTCCGGCTGGGCGGTCACCTGGATGGGGAAGCTGACCGGGCGCCCCGTGGGGCCGGTAAAGGGGATCACCGCGCCGCGCACGTCGGAAGTGGAGGCGGAGCCGAAGGTGGTGTCCGTGCACCAGACCACCACGAACTCGTTGGCGCCGGCGGCCACCGCGGGAGCGCCCTGCAGCCCGGGAGCGCCGTCGATCAAGAAGCGCTGCTTGATGGTGATGGGGAAGGTCCCCACGTCCACCAGCGCGCCGTAGATGTCGCTCTCCTGGACGCCGAGCGTGCCGCTGCGCCGCTCATCCGTCCACACCACCATGACGTTGTTCGCGCTCTGCGCCACCGCGGGATCAGTCTGGTTGCGCACCACCGCCACGCCGCCCGGCTCCGTGGACACCGGCTGCTCCGGGGTCAGCTTCGGATCCAGCACCGCCGGGTACGCCGAGCGCTGGAGCAGCTCGCGCGGGACGCGGAAGGCCAGCACGTGGCCCTGCACCTCGCCGCGGATCGCCGTGCGCTGGCCGCGCGCGTCCACCCAGGTCGCGTGGCCGTAGCGCAGCCGCGCATCCTGCGCGCGCCACACGCTCCCCTCCCCGTCCACCGACTCCAGCTGGGCGCCGCGCCACTCCAGGGCGACCTCGAGCGGCCCCTCACCCGCCGGCGCGCCCGCCAGCTCCCACTGCTGCTCCAGCCCGCCCTCCCGGAAGAGCCAGCGCTCGAGCAGCTCGCCGCGCCGCAGCTCCGCCGTGCCCTTCTGCGCGTCCAGCCGCAGCGGCCCCTGCGCCGCGGGAAGCCGCGCCTGGAAGGCCATGCGCCGCCCACGCGTGCCCAGCTCCACCGTGCCGTCCGGACGCAGCCGCGCGTCCCAGGCGCCGAGCCGGGCGCGCGCAGCGTCCCCATCCTGGAAGAAGCCCTGCATCAGGGAGGTGGGCGCGGGCGCCTGCGGCGTGGGACTCGGCGCCTCCCTGCGGCGAAGCGCCCCGGCGGCGAGCGCTCCAAGCACCACCACGCCGGCAGCCGCCAGCGACAACGCGCGAGTTGTCTTCACGAAAAACCCCTCCGGATGTCTCTTCGAACGGCGCTACCAGCGCGACGGGGGCCCATCATCGCCGCGAATGGGGCAATGGGGGTCGGAGAAGTCGGTGCACAGGGTCAGGGGGGCAAACTGCTCCTCCCACAAGATCCTCGGCGGCTCATAGCCTGGCCCTCCCCCGGATTCTGGAGCGGCCGGCGAAGTCCCGGGGGCGTCTGGCTTCGGCGCTCTGTTTTCCGGGCTTGCGGCCATCAGGGGTTTTTGCGTCAGGGCAAGGGCAGCTGGAAGCTGCAGAGGCGTCCGTCGAGTGAGCCGACTGCGAGGCGGTTCAGCGTCTCGTCGATGTGTGGCGCCCCGATGGCCAGCGCCGACACGGTCAACTGCTTCTCGTCCACTCCCGTGGACGCGTTCAGCTGATGAATCTTGCCATCGGAGCTGCCGACGAAAAACTTCTGCAGGCCGTTGTGCAGGCGCAGGCCTGAGGGAGAAGGGACTGCGCGCGACCACACCAGGGTGGGAGTCCCACTCGACACGTTCCACCGCTGCACCGAGCCGCTCTTCACGCTGGCCACGAAGGCCCCACCCATCGGCCACAGGTAGGTCGATGTGGCGCCGATGTTCACCGACCACGCCTGGGTGAGGGTGGTCATGTTGATCCCGTACGCGGTGCCAGCGGTGTTCACCACGTACGCGGTGGTGCCGTCCTTGATCACGCCGGTGTCGATGTCCCCGAGCGAGAACTGCGCCACCAGCGCGCCGGTGAGCGAGTTGAGCACGCGCAGCGAGGACTGCGTGTTCCCGTTCGAGCGCGAGCCCACGAAGACGCGGTTGTTGACGTAGTCCACCATCACGCCGCCGTTGATGATGTCGAGATTGCCGGGCTGGTAGGACCAGACGAGCGCGCCGTTCACGCTGGAGAGCGCGACCACGCGGTTGTTGGTGGCGCTGCTGTTGCGGGTGGCGAAGAAGACCAGGTCTCGCGCCGCCGCGACCGTGGGCGGACCGTTGGCGGCCTTGAACGCCGCGTTGCCGCTGTTGAACAGCTGCGCGCCCGCGGGCGCCTGGATCGAATCGCCGATCGCCGCCCCGCCGTTGCCGGTCCAGGCGATGGTGCCGGTGGAGGAGGAGATGACGTAGGTCTTGCCGGACTGATCGCCGGTGAGGATGTAGTTGCCGGTCCGGTTCACCAGCGGCCCGAGCGGCGCGCGCGCCTGCACCGCGGCGGCGAGCTGCACCGGACGCCACCGCTCGTCTCCGTCCACGGCGGGGTCCGTGGAGAAGCGGTTGGCCGTCACCTGCCCCTGGTTGTTCTCGGTGACCACGCCGCCGCCGGCCTCGGTGACCGGCATCTGCATGGAGGGCAGCCCCATGCTGTAGCACCACAGCGGAGAGGGGCTGGTGCGGGAGGTGGGCTCGGAGAAGACGCCGGAGCTCGAAGGGACGTTGCCGGACGCGTAGGTGAAGCGCTGGTGGTGGTTGTAGACGCGGTAGTAGTAGCGCGTGCCGTTGGTCAGCCCGGTGTCCGTGAACGTGGAGACCGCGCTGCCGCCGGTGTCCGCGTAGACGGCCGTGGCGTTGCCCACGGTCGAGCCCACCGCGTACTGCGTGCCCTTGGTGGGCGCGGTGCTGGGCGCGGAGCCGGTGGAGCGCAGGATCAGCACGCCCTGGTGCTGCGAGGGGTTGGTCCAGACCAGCCGGTTCCGGTTCTGGCCGGAGATCGCCACCAGGCCCACCACGTCAGACGGGACCACGGGCGCGGTCAGCGTCCCGCTGGTGCCGTTGTAGAAGGCCTGCGCGGTGGTGTCGAAGTTCGGGTAGACGCCGAGCTGGAAGAGCCGCTCGTCGTCGTTGAACGAGAGCCCCAGGCAGCCGTAGGCAATCCGCAGCTCCACGATCTTCCCCGAGCGCACCCCACTCCACCCGTTCGCGGCCCCGGTGCCGCCGCAGTTGCTGGTGGTGTTGTAGGAGCGCTTGAGGTTGAAGTTGATGGGGTCGAACACCATCAGCGCGTCCGGCGCGGCGCTGCCGTCGCCGTAGTGGATGGCCCAGGCCTCGTCGTTGACCGTGATCACGCCGTTGTTGTCGCGGTCGATGATGAAGCCGAAGTACGTGTCCTGATTCTTGTTGGTGGGCAGGTTGGAGGCCGCCTCGTAGATCGCGAACAGGTAGCCCGCGTTCGAGGTCGCGTTGTTGTTCTCCAGGCAGGCGCGCACCAGGTCGATGCCGCCGGAGGCGTCTCCGCTGGTCTCGCTGAAGCAGGTGGTGGCGCCGCTCCAGTCGGCGTTGTTGGCGTCCACCGTGATGTTCCGGTCGGCGAAGGCCGGGGCCGCCAGGCAGAGCGCGGCGAGCGTGAGGGCGAAGTGCTTCATGGCGAGAGCTCGAAGTCCTGGGCGCCGATGGCCTCGCCCTCGAGGTTCAGCCGCGCCGTCCAGCGGCCGGTCAGCTCGTTCAGGTCAATGAGCGTGCCGGCCACCGGCAGCTCGTACTCCACCGTCTGCGAGGCGAAGGGGCCTGCCTCGAGCGCGCCCTGGCGCCGCTCGAACACGACGTCCTGAGGGGCCACGAACTCGAGCGCCAGCCCCTGGGTGACGGGGGCGCCGATCAGCTCGAAGCGCACCAGGACCGCGCGCACCTCGTGGAGGCTGGCGGCGTCCGGGGGGATCAGCGTGGCGCTGGAGAAGATCTGGAGCGGCGCGGCCTGGGTGAGCCCCGTCTCGGGGCGGGCGATCGCCACCTCGGGCACCAGCTCCACCAGCGGCTCCACGCTTTGAGTCTGCGAGGCAGGCAGCAGCACGTCCGGGGCGGAGAGGCTGGTGACCGGCGCCATCGGCTCGCTGCAGGCGAGCAGCGCCGCGGCCAGCGCCGCGCAGAGGAGGATCCGCTTCATCGCGCACCCGCCTGCAGCAGCCCGCGCCGCGACATCGCCCCGAAGAAGCCGAGCAGATCCACCAGGACCGGCTCCACGGCGCCCGCGTCGAACTCGCGCGCCACCACAGAGGCGATCTCGTGAGCGGAGCGGCGCCCATCCACCAGCTCCCAGGCGCGCGCCGCGGTTCCGTTCAACCCGCGCAGCGTGCGCCCTTCCGCGTCGAGCACCACGAGCTCGCCGCCCACCCGGCTCGCCTCCACGCCCGCAGCATGATGCGGGACGCTGGCGGCCTCCCAGGTGGATTGGAAATCAACCGCGACACTGGACTCACGAGTGAGAGACATCGCTGCGAATGGTAACGCAGCCTCGGAGATGCCTGCCACTTGAGTGCCGCTTAACCCCCTGTGATTCTTGAGGTGTTTTGTCTACCTCGGCCCCAACCGCGACCGATGTCGGTCCCGGCCGACCCATCCGGTGGGCCAAGCCCGCGATTGATCACTGAAGCGTGAAGTCCGCCCGGGCGTTCGCGACCGCTGCGCCGTCCACGTACGTCTCGGCAGCCCAGGGTCCAGACAGCCCGTACTGCTCGATCATCGTGCCGGCGATGGGCAGCTTCACCCAGACCCGGTACGCGCCGGTGGAGGTCTTCTCGGCGATCTGCTCGCCCGCGGTGGCGGAGACGCCCGCCGCGTAGGTGATGTCGAAGCGCTGGTAGTCGCTCCCGCCCGGCATCTTCACGATCACCGTGTCCCGGTGATGGCCGGTGGCGGTGCCCACGTCGCTCGCCAGGTACACGTCGTAGGTGTTGGCGATGTTGAAGCTCGTCTTCCAGGTCGGCGAGGCGGCCTTCGCGTCCGTCGTGCGCAGCGCGTACGTCTGCGTGGTGGGCTTCGCGGCGGCCTTCAGCTCATCCGTGGCCTCCTCGGTTCCGGCAACGCCGCAGCCGGCGAGGGTGAGGAGGGCGGTGAAGAGGGCGACGAGGTTGGTAGGGGTGCGGTTCATGTGACGGCTCCTTGCGCACCTCCCCCATTGCAACCGGGAGACCGGCCCAAGAGCCCAATCCCTCCCGCTGTTTGCGCGCGAAGCCGGGAGGGTGCGGCTCGAGCATCGGGTGGGTTCGACCCCGGGGTCTCCCTTGCCCCCAAACGAGAAGCGCGCCGGCGCCCACCTCGAAGGGGAGCCCGGCGCGCGGGGAGACTCGAAGTGCTTGGGGGAGGCCTTACGGCGCGTTCTTCGCGGTCATCGCCTGCTTGGCGTCCCGCTTGATCCCGAGCGCCCGCTCCACTTCCTTCTGCAACAGCGCGCTCCCCTCCTCGCTGTAGCCGCGGTTGATGGTGGCCACCGTGCCGTCCGGGCGGATGAAGAAGACGGACGGGAGCGGGCTCTGGTTGCCCAGCCAGCGGCGCGCCACGAGGTTGAAGCGATCCTTCAGCACCGGGAACGTCACCTTGTTCGCGGCGATCAGCTCGTCGATCTTCGCCTGCCCCTCCGCCTCCGTGTCGATCGACACCATCACCACGCGCAGGCCGAAGTCCTTGTAGCGGTCGTGCAGCTGCTGCAGGTACGGCATCTCCTTCTTGCAGGGGCCACAGAAGGACGCCATGAACGAGAGCAGCACGGTGCGAACGCCAGGCTCCTGCGGCTCCGCCCCCACGTAGCGGTCGAGCCCCACCACCGTGGCCCCGGCCTGCTTGGCGTTGTAGACGGGCAGCCGGAACATCGGCGCCGGCTTGTCGACGGCGGCCAGCTCCTCCTGCGCGAGCGCGGCGGAGCCCAACGTCAGCGACAGCACCAGAGCCATCAGGTTCGTCTTCATGAGACCGTTCATCCTCGTGGGGAGAGAAACAGCAGCGCCTTCAAGCGTAGCGTCGAACTGGACGGCGCGGCAGCCCCTGGCCTTCACGCGGGAAAGGTGCGCGCATCAGCGGCGGTCAGCGCGCGGACTTCAGCGTGGCTGCAAGCTCAGAGAATCCAACCTCTCGCGGCTCGCCTCCCGCCATCGGCTTGAGCTTGCCCCGCTGCTGCGCCAGCTCCTGATCTCCGACCACGAGGGTGTAGGTCGCACCGCTCCGGTCCGCCCGCTTCATCTGGCTCTTCAGGCTCCCGCCGCGCGGATCGAACTCCACCCAGAGCCCCTCGCGCCGCAGCCGGCTCACCAGCACCAGCGCCGGATCCTGGGCCTTCTCGTCCACGGTGGCGATGAACAGGTGCGGCGCGCCCTTGTAGGACTTCTTCGCTTCGGAGAGCAGCAGGACGATCCGCTCCACCCCGAGCCCGAAGCCCACCGCCGGCACGTCCGGCCCGCCCAGCGAGCGCACCAGCTTGTCGTAGCGGCCGCCTCCACCCACCGTGCTCGCCGTGCCCAGCACCGGGCTGCTGGCGATGAACTCGAAGGCCGTGCGCGTGTAGTAGTCCAGCCCGCGGACGATCCGCGGGTTCACCACGTACTTCGCGTTGATCAGGTCCAGCTTCCGCTTCACGTCGTCAAAGTGGGTGCGGCAGGGCTCGCAGAGGAACTCGAGGACGCTCGGCGCGCCCGCGGCCACCTGCTGGCAGCCTTCGTTCTTGCAGTCCAGAATGCGCAGCGGGTTCGTCTTCAGCCGCCGCTTGCAGTCCTCGCAGAGCTCGGCCTCGCGCGCGGTGAAGTGACCGACCAGCGCCTCCTGGTACTTCGGGCGGCAGGCGTCGTCCCCCAGCGAGTTGATGTTGAGCGTGACGTCCTTGAGCTGCACCGCCTCCAGGAGCTGGACGACGAGGTCCATCATCTCCACGTCCTGCGCGGGCTCCTTGGCCCCCAGCGCCTCCGCGCCGATCTGCCAGAACTGGCGGTAGCGGCCGGTCTTCATCCGCTCGTACCGGAACACCGGCTCGATGTAGTACCAGTGGCTCGTCGGCTCGAGGTTGCTCACCGCGTGCTCGATGTACGCGCGCACCACGCCGGCGGTGCCCTCGGGACGCAGGGTCAGGCTCCGCCCGCCCTTGTCCTCGAACGTGTACATCTGCTTGCCCACCACGTCCGTGTCCTCGCCCACGCCGCGCAGGAACAGCGAGGTCTCCTCGAGCACGGGCGTCCGCACCTCCGAATAGCCGCAGCGCTCGAAGACCTCGCGCGCGGTCCGCTCCAGGAAGTGCCAGGTCTCGATCTCGCCCGGGAGGACGTCGTTCATGCCCTTCACGCCGGACAGCTTCTGGCTCACGTCACCTCTCCGATCTTCTGGCCCATCCGCACCACGGACTCGGGCCCCAACCGCGAGTCCCAGCGAACCCGCCCGGGCTCGAAGAGCAGGATCACCGTGGAGCCCATCTCGAAGACGCCGATCTCGTCGCCCTTCCTGACGGGGATCGGCTGCTCGTAGGTGTGGACCTTCCCCGGGGCGCCCTGGTGCGTCAGCAGCGCGTCGTAGGTGGCGCGGATCCGCGCCACGCAGGTGGCGCCCACCGCCACGGAGGCGCAGCGCCCCGCGGGCGTGTCCAGGTACGTGATCAGCCGCTCGTTCACGCAGAACAGCGCATCCAGCGAGCGCACCGAGGCCGGGTTCACCGGCCAGAACTGCCCGGGGATGTACGCGTAGCCGGTGATCTTCCCCGAGAGCCCGGTGTGGATCCGGTGGTAGTCCCGCGGTGAGAGGTAGAGCGTGGCGAACGCGCCGCCGATGAACGGCCGCGCGGCCTCCGCGTCCCCCAGCAGCTTCTCGATCGGGTAGGAGATCCCCTTGGCCTGGATGCACTCCCCGCGCTCGGTGTAGCCGATCTGCGAGACCGCCCCGTCCACCGGGGAGACCAGGACCTTCTCGCCAGGCTCGATCGGCCGCGCGCCTGGCTTCAGCTTGCGGGTGAAGAAGTCCGCGAACCGCTCGTAGCTGGTCAGCGGCAGCTCGGCCTCGTCCACCTCCACCCGGTACCGCTTGGCGAAGGCGCGCATCGCCGCCCGGTGGAGCGGCGAGGGGGCGGGCAGCCGCGTGGCCATCCCCACCGCGGTGGAGAGCGCGGACTTGGGCAACAGCCGCATCAACGTCATGAAGGTTTGGTCGCGCATGAAGTTCTCGCTCAGAATGCCCGGGGGCCTCGACTTCGCTCGGCCTGAACGGCTACGCCATTGAACCCCTCAACACCCGCCTGATTCATCCCGCATCCCGCGCGCCGCCATCTTCCGTCCGGCGCACCACGCTGCTCAGGTCGCCGAAGCCATACACCTTGCCCTGCGAGAAGAGGACCACCCGGATGAGGAAGTACGGGTGCTGCCGGCGGCACAGCTCGATGTCCTTGAGCCGGAAGCTCTCGGTGATCCCCAGCCCCTCCACCAGGAAGCTCTCCCCCTGGGTGAAGCAGGTGGCAAAGCGCTTGTTGAACTCCGCCAACGGCAGCCCCACGGTGGGCTGGTCCCCACCCGCGTCCACCGCGGCGGCCGGCTGCGGCGCCGCCTGCTCCACCTGGCGCGGCGCGAACGTGGGGGTGCCGCCGGTGGCGGGCGCCGAGGCCTTGTCGATCTCCGCGGCGATCTGCGCGGCGCGGGCCTTCCCTTCGGCGATCCGGCGCGCCAGCTCGGAGGCGGCGGCGGCGTCCAGGCTGTCCGGCTTCACCAGCGTGAGCAGCCGCTCCACCTCGGAGATCTCCGGCGCGGTGAACGCGTCGTTGCCCTTCTGGCCGTAGAGCTGCGCGAACAGCTTGTGCGCCTGCTCGTACTCGGCGGAGGGCTCCTTGTGCTTCGCGGGGCAGCCCGTGGCGAACGCCGCCAGCAGGGCCAGCACCAGGACGGGGATCAGCGGGTGGGGTCGTCGCACCCGCGCCGGCTTAGCGCAAAACGCCTCAGACGCCCAGGAACAGCCGCTTCCCGAAGTTGAGCGCCAGGTCCGCGTCGAAGATCTTCTGGGCGGAAGTCTCGATGTCGTACTCCACGCGGACGTACTCCACCGTGCGCGCGTCCGTGTCGCAGACCACGAAGCAGGCCCGGTTGTCGTAGTCCCGCGGCTGGCCCACGCTGCCCACCGAGATGATGTACTTGTAGCCGCGCCGCACGCCGAACTTCTGCGCCACCACGTCGTTCACCTCGCCATTGCCGATCGCGAAGGCCTTGCAGAGGTGGCTGTGGCCGATGAACGTGACCTCGGGCAGCTCCGCCACGTACGGCATCAGCTCCCGCGCCTGCTCGAGCGCGAAGATGTACTCGTAGGCCCGCGGCTCGATCGGCGAGCCGTGGCAGAAGCCCACGTCGCCGATCCGGTAGGTGTACGGGAGGCTCTTGAGCCACTCGAGGTTCTCTTCCGAGATCACGTTCGCCGACCAGTCCAGCGCGTGGCGGGCGGCGTCGTAATAGAACGAGTAGTCCATCCGCCCGGCCACCGCGGCGTCGTGGTTGCCCAGCAGGGTGACTTCGGTCACCGAGCGGACCAGGTCGCAGCACGGGTTGGGAGACGCCCCGTAGCCGACGATGTCTCCCAGGGAGACGATCCGGTCGACCTTGTGCTGCTCCCCCGCGCGCAAGACCTCGGTGAGCGCTTCGAGGTTGGAGTGGATGTCCGAGATGACCGCGACGCGCATCGTTTGCCTTCCCTAGTCCTTCGAGTGCTTCGCCGCCAGCTCGCGCGCGATCGCCGCGCGCAGCCCGTCCAGCACGCCCGTCCCCATCGACACGAAGTGAAGCCCCATCCCTGGCGGCCCCACCTCACCTTCGCCGCGAGACCAGATCACCTTCGCTTGCGCCTCGATCTGCAAGCCCCCTGGTACCTCGAAGCGGAGCTTCGCCTGCGCACCTACCGCCAGCGGCGTGCTGGTCCGCAGGAACATCCCACCCTCGCTCAGGTTGCCTACCCGCGCGTAGAACGTCACGTTCTCGCCCTCGCACCAGCAGCGAGCACGAGAGTGGACCCGCCCGTGCCTGCGGTTCTCCTTCAACTCTCGCCCTCCGGTACGCAGTGGGTTCATCAACCCGCGCTCCCCCCGGCGGCACGCTGAACGTGTCCCTCTTTGCGCGTCTCCTCGTTGGTTCGATTCAGTGACGGTAGAAGAAGCAGCCGGAAGCGTAAGGACGGCGGATCCGCAGCGTCAAGGCGGCCGCCTCCGCTTCCGTCCGTCTGCAGCCTTGAAGGGCGCACCAGGTGCGGGCTGGACCTACGTGGTTTCTAGGACGCCGCGTCCGTGAGGTCCTCGAAGTGCGTGAGCCGCTTCAGCTCGGCGAAGCGCGCCGTGATCTCCGGCACGGTCACCTCGCGCAGCCGCTCCAGCGAGAACTTCTCCACGGTGAAGCTCGCCATCACCGTGCCCACCACCATCGCCTGGCGCAGGGTGGCGTGATCCAGCCGGCCGGTGGAGGCCACGCGCCCCATGAAGCCGCCGGCGAAGGTGTCCCCCGCGCCGGTGGGATCGAAGACCTCCGCCAGGGGGAAGGCCGGGCACGCGAAGACGTGCTCCTTCTCGAACAGCAGCGCCCCGTACTCGCCGCGCTTGATCACCACGCGCTCAGGGCCCATCCGCTGGATCGCCCGGGCGGCCTTGAGGATGTTGTGCTCGCCCGCGAGCTGGCGGGCCTCGCCGTCGTTCACGAACAGGAGGTTCACCCGCGCGAGCGTCTTCTTCAGCGCCGGGAGGGTGGTGTTGATCCACAGGTTCATGGTGTCCATCGCCACCAGGCGAGGCCCCTTCACCTGCTCGAGCACCTGGCCCTGCAGCTCGGGGTGGATGTTCCCGAGGAACACGTACTGCGCGTCCCGGTAGGACTCCGGGAGCTTGGGCGCGAAGGACTGGAAGACGTTCAGCTGGGTGTCCAGCGTCTGCGCCTCGTTGAGCTGGAAGCCGTACTTGCCCTTCCAGCGGAAGGTGCGGCCCTTCTCGCGGGTGAGCCCCTCGAGATCCACCTTGCGGCTCTTGAGGAAGTCCACGTGCTGCTGGGGGAAGTCCTCGCCCACCACCGCCACCATCTTCACCGCGGTGAAGAACGAGGCGCTGGTGGAGAAGAAGGTCGCTGAGCCTCCGAGCACCTCCTCGCGCTGGCCAAAGGGGGTCTCAACCGAATCAAGGGCGACGGAACCGACGACGAGCAAGCTCATGGGCGCGGTCGTCTACCCCAGAACGCCCAACCTTGTCGAAGGTCTAAGGCGAGGGCAGCCGCACCACGGTGATCAGCGCCTTCAAGTCCTCGTCCGTGAAGAAGACCCCGCCCCCCACGAAGACCTCCCGTCCGTGGCTGAGCAGCTGGGTCCCGGTGGGATCGCGCAGCGGGGCGTTGAGCATGTCGTCCATCCCCACCGTGGCGAACAGGTGCTCGGAGGGGGCCACCCGCAGCGCCGCCCTCAGCCGCGGCCAGCGGGCGTCCAGGGAGGTGAACTGGAAGGCGTCCACCTTGAGGGTGAACAGCTGGTCCAGGGCCGCGAGGTCCACCCCCAGCCCGCCCGTGGACTCGATCAGCCCGAAGCGCACCGTGGCGAAGCCGAACTGCCTCGCCAGCTGGGCGGAGAGCTTCAAGCCCTCCCGCGTGCGCCGCTGCACCTGGGTGGGGGGATCATCCCGGGAGGGCGGCGCGGTCTGCACCACGGCCGTCTCGGTGATCCCGCGCGGGTCGTCCACCACCTCCAGCAGGTAGTACTTGTCCGGGCTGGGGATGAGCCGCACCCCCACCGTGCTCTTGGCTTGCTTGAGCCCCATCAGGTACTCGCCCTTCACGCTCACCTCGGTCCGCAGCCGGGACAGCCGGTCCGCGAACTCCGCCACCTCCTCCACGGACTCGCCCAGGCGGGGATCGCTGATCAACTTCCCGGCCGCGCCCTCGCCCCGCTTCACCTTGCCGGTGATCTCCTCGGCGTTCGCCAGCGTCCGCTCCAGCTTCTCCAGGGATTGCTGCACCTCCCCGCCCTCCACCGAGCGCCGGACCGTGCCCAGCGTGCTGCGTGCGTCCTGGGTGATCGCCTCCAGGTTGGAGACGATCCGCTGGAGCGACTCCTGCTGGCCGTGCGTCACCTCGCGCACGTCCTGCGAGACCACCTGGGCGTTCTCGAGGATCTGAGCGAGCTGCTCCCCGCTGCGCCGGACCACCGCGTCCGTGGCCTCGGTGAGCCGGACGAGGTTGTCCACGATCTGCTGCATGGACCGCTCGCCCTTCTGCCCGCCCAGCACCTGGGAGAGCGCGGAGGTCACCGTCTTCACGTCGGCCGTGATCTCCTGCAACGAGCCCATGAGCTTCTCCATCCCCTGGGCGTCCACCACGTTGCGGATCTCCTCGCCGCCCTGCAGCAGCGGCGCGTTGTCCGTGCCCGGCGACAGATCCAGTAGGTAATCTCCCAACAGGGACTCGGAGCGCTTGGTGAGCGTGGCGTCACGCTTGATCCCCACCTCCCGCCGCAGCTTCAGCGTCACCTTCGCCCGCGCCCCCTCCAGCGCCACGCCGGTGATCTCCCCCACCGGGATCCCCGCGATCTGCACGCGGCTCTTGCGCGAGAGGCCGGAGGCGTCCCTGAAGTACGCGTACGCGGTGAGCGCGTCCTCACCCTTGAGCGCTCCCTTGCGCGCGAAGCTCAGGAACGCGAAGAGCGCGGCGCCCGAGGCCAGCACCAACAGCCCCACTCGGAACGGCGTCACGAGCGTCTGCACCCCGGAGATCTTCGTCCGGGGGCTCCACCCTGCCAGCGGCCGGCGGACTGTCACGCCCGCGGGTCGACACGCGGATGGTGCGCAGGCGCCACGTTCTGCTCAGTACCGCGCTCGCGAAAGGTGTCCCCTCCGCGGTGCGCACGATTTTCCGGGTGCGGGTTCAGCCGCGAAAGCGCTGAACAACGAGGCCGCCGCGCGCGGCTCGGGACCTAACAGGAGAAACCCTTACAGCGCCGCGCTGGAGAACGTCGTAAACGCAGCTCCCTCGAGGAAAACGCAAATGGCTCTCCCCATCTCCTCCTCCCCGCAGGTCAGCCTTCCGGCCACCGCTCAGCTCAACTCCACCCCGGCCGCCGCCGCGGCGGCCGGTCCCGCAGCGCCGGTTGCGCCAGCCGCTCCGCAGGATGTGTTCCTGCCGCAGGATCCGAACGCCAATCCGGACGTCAACGCGGACCTGCGCCGGATCCTCGAGCAGCTCTTCGGGCCCCAGGCCGGCGGCGGCGGGTCGCAGGTCCTCCCGCAGGACCCGAACCTGAACCCGGACGTGAACCAGCTCTGGGGCGGGAGCACGGGCGCAGCGGCCCTGCCGCAGGATCCGAACCTGAACCCGGACGTGAACCAGCCTCCGCCCGGCGGCGGCGTGGTCCTGCCGCAGGACCCGGCGAACAACCAGGACATCAACGACATCCTGGGGCTGCCTCGGCCGCAGTAGTGACTCGGGTAGCGCCCCGTCCACCCCCGAGCGTAGGCCCGTAATCGAGGGGCGGCACCGAGCTCGCGGCCTCCAGCAGCCCTTAGGAGCAGAGAGGCTAAAGGTCGCGCGGGGCCACGCACGCATGGGTTCCTCGGTGGCGCGCTCCAACCGCCGCGGGTTGCACTGCCTTCGGCGAGCGGGAGTGGGCGCCCTTCCGAAGTGGGGTCACTAAGTTCTGACATTGGAACTTAGTGACCCCAGTTCCCGGGGCGAGCGCCCACAGCGCAGGTCGTGACTGTTCAACCCACCGCGGGTAGAGCGCAGCACCGAGGGGTCCATGCGCGCACGGCGCAGCGCGACCTTTAGCCCCTTTGCTCCTAAGGGCTGCTGGAGGCCGCGAGCTCGGCGCCGCCCCTCGACTACGCGCCTACGGCGCTACGCTCGGGGTGAACGGGGTGACGCCCAGCCCGCTCGCGATGAACCGCCGCACCACCGGATGCTGGGAGCGGCGGAGCACGTCTGGCGGCCCGCGCTCCACGATCTTCCCCTCCCAGAGGAACGCGAGCTGATCCGCGATCCGGAAGGCGGAGGGGACGTCGTGGCTGATCACCACGGAGGTGACGCCCAGCTCCCGCTGCGCGGTGAGGATCATCTCGTCCACCGAGTCCGTGGTGAGCGGATCCAGCCCGGTGGTGGGCTCGTCGTAGAGCACGAAGCGTGGGTCGAGCACGATCGCCCGCGCCAGCCCCACCCGCTTGCGCATCCCGCCGGAGAGCTCGGCCGGAGCGCGCTCCTCGACACCCGCGAGCCCCAGCAGGGCGAGCTTCCCACGCACGATCTCCTGGATCCTCCCTTCGGCGAGCCGGCTGTGCTCGCGCAGCGGGAACGCCACGTTCTCGAACACGCTCATGGAGTCGAAGAGCGCGGAGCTCTGGAACACCATCCCGAAGCTGCGGCGGACCCGCTCCAGCTCGCGCGCGGAGAAGGGGACGATGTCCTCGCCCTCCACCCGCACCTGGCCGCGGTCCGGCTTCAGCAGGCCGATCAGGTGTTTCATCAAGACCGTCTTCCCCGAGCCGGAGCCGCCGAGGATCACCGTGGTGCTCCCCGCCGCGACCTCCAGATCCACGCCCTCCAACACCCGCGCCTGGCCGAAGGACTTGTAGAGGTCCACCACTTCGATCGCAGGCCTCAATGGAGGAGCACTCCCACCAGGTAGTCCAGGATGAAGATGCACAGCGCGGAGGAGACCATGGCCTCGGTGGTGGCCTGTCCCACGCCCTTGGCGCCGCCGCGCGCGTTGAAGCCCTTGAAGCAGCAGATGAGCGAGAGCACGAGCCCGAACACCGCGCCCTTGATCAGCCCCTCCAGCACGTCCTCGGGCGCGAGCCACTGCCGGGTCCGCTCCAAGAACGTCCCAGCCGAGAGCCCCTTCACCTTCACCGCAACGAAGTAGGCGCCCGCCATCCCGGTGACGTTGAAGAGCATCACCAGGACGGGAACCATCACCAGCCCGGCGACCACCCGCGGCACCAGCAGGTACTGCACCGGGTTGACCGCCATCGTCTCCAGCGCGTCCACCTGCTCGGTGACCCGCATCGTCCCCAGCTCCGTGCACAGCGCGCTGCCCGCCCGCATGGTGACCATCAAGGCGGTGAGCACGGGCGCCAGCTCGCGCGTGAGCGTGAGCGCCACGGACGGCCCCACCAGGCTCTGCGCGTCGAACAGCTGGAAGGCGCGCGCGGTCTGATACGCGAAGACCATCCCCGAAAAGACGCCGGTGAGGCCGACGATCAGGATCGACCCGACGCCCACGAAGTCCAGCTGGCCGAACAGGTTCAGCGGCCGCAGGGGCCGCCGCACGGCCCAGCGGGAGACCTCCACTCCGGTGGCGGCGACGCCGCCCACCTCCTCCACCGCCTTCACCACGCCGCGGCCCAGCTGCTCGACCGCGCGGCGCGCTACCCCGCCGTCACCCGCGGGACGCGGGCGGAGACGCCACAGACGACCTCGTAGTTGATGGTCTCGGCCCAGGAAGCCAGCTCCTCGGTGCGGATGCGGTCCTTCCCCTGAGTGCCCATCAGCACCACCTCATCCCCCACCCTGGCCCCTGGGACGTCCGTGACGTCCACCATGCACATGTCCATGCAGACGCGGCCGGCGATCGGGGCGCGCTGCCCCCGCACCAGCACCTGCGCCCGGCTGGAGTACTTGCGGCCATAGCCGTCCGCGTAGCCGAGCGGCAGCGTGGCGATCACCGACTCGCGCTGTGCCACCCAGGTGCTGCCGTACGAGATCGGCGTCCCCTTGGGGACCGTCTTGAGGTGGGTGATCGCCGTCCGCCAGCGCATCACCGGCAAGAGCGGCGCCCTGCCCTCCATCCAGCCCGCGGGCGCCATCCCGTAGAGCATCAGGCCAGGCCGCACCAGGTTCAGCGCCAGGCCGTCCCGCACCTCCGGCAGATCCATCACCGCGGCGGAGTTGGCCAGGTGGCGGTACTTGGGCGCCATCCCGTTCGCCTCGAGCACCGCGACCGCGGCCTTGAAGCGCCGCACCTGCTCGCGGGTGAGCTCCGCGTCCGCCAGATCCGCGTTGGCGAAGTGGGAGATCAAGCCCTCGAGCGCGATCTCCGGCGTCTGCTTCCAGCGCGCCAGGAAGCCCGGCAGCTCGGCCGGGAGCACGCCGATCCGCCCCATGCCGGTGTCGAGCTTCAGATGCGCCTTGAGCGGCTTGCCCCGCCCCGCCGCCGCGTAGCCGGCCAGGTGCTCCTCTCGGAACACGGTGGGGATGAGGTCCGCCTCCACCAATGCGTCGTACCCGCCCTCGTACGCGCCGCCGAGCACGAGGATGGGCGCCTTCACGCCTGCCTGCCGCAGCTCCAGCCCCTCTTCCACCAGCGCCACGCCGAACAGCTTCACCCCTTCGGCCTCGAGCGCCTGGGCCACCGGAACGGCGCCATGGCCGTACGCGTTGGCCTTCACCACGGTCATCACCTCTACGCCGGGTGCGAGCGAGCGGACGGCCTGCAGGTTGTGGCGCAGCGCCGCCAGATCGATCTCCGCCCGGGTGGGCCGGATGCTGCGGGCCTGAGCACGGAAGGACATGCGCGCGAAGTTATTCTTCCCCTTCCTCTGGACGAAGACCTATCTTCCGCGCCCCTTATGGCGACGAACAAAGTTGGCGGCGAGGTCGACGCGTTCTGCACGAAGTGCCGGATGACGCTCGCCCACACGATCTTGGCGATGGTCGGGACCAAGGTCGCTCGCGTCCGCTGCAACACCTGCGGCGGAGATCACGCCTACCGCGCGGAGCCGGGCGCCAGCGCCTCCCGCGCCCCTTCCGCTCCGCGCGCCCCGCGGGCGGAGAAGGTGGTCATCACCTTCGATCAACGGCTCGCCGGGAAGGATCTCAGCGCCGCGCCGAAGTACAGCCCCAAGGACAGCTACGCGCTGGACCAGATCATCAACCACCCCACCTTCGGGATCGGGATCGTCACCGAGGTGCGCGGGGAGAAGGTGGACGTGGCCTTCAAGGCGGACACCAAGACGCTGGTCCACAAGCGGGCCGGGGACGGCGCCAAGCCGGTCTTCTCACCGCCCGGGCCCCGCGCCTCGGGGCCGGCGGACAAGCCCATGGCCGAGCCGCCCACATCTCCGCCCAACGGCGCCGGCGCGCCCCCTGACGGAGCCGGCGAGCCGACGTAGGATCCGACGGCGGATGGTCTGCCTCGCCCTCGCGCTGTCAGGCTTCGTCCTCGCCTCCGCGCCCCAGATCACGGCTGAGCCCTCGTCGATCGTGCTCGGCCGGGACGAGCGCGTCTCGCTGCGCGTCCGAAGCGAAGGCTCCGCGCCCCTCAAGGGCGCCGCCAACCTGGGGACCTTGGTCCCTCCGGCAGATCCGGAGGCTGCCGAGCAGGAGTGGATCTGGCAGCCGCCCGCCACCCGCACCCCGGCCACCGCGCTGATCCTGCTGTGGCGCGACGAGGGCGGCGTCCCGGACGTGGCCGCGCTGCGGATCCCGCTGCTGGGCCGCACCGAGCTGGACGTGGACACCGAGCCCAACGCGGACGTCCGGGTGGAGGTGGGCAAGTCCAGCTTCGGCCCGCGCCGCGCGGACGCCAAGGGCCACACGGCGATGCCGATCGAGGTCCCGCCCGGGATCGCCAGCGCCAAGGTGATCGCCCAGACCGGCGGGCAGATCACCACCCGCACCGTGCGGCTGGAGGTTCCACCGCCCAACCCGCTCGCGGCGGTGATCGCCCCTTCGCCGCTGGATGGCCGGCGGGGCGGCTGGCTCTTCGTGGCGCACTCCGAGCGGCTGGAGCTGGCCCAGCTGGAGCTGGAGCTCAAGGGCGCCCAGGCCACCCAGGTCGCCCAGCGCGAGGACCGCGCGCTCTACCGGCTCACCCCGCAGAGCGGCGAGCGGCGCGTCACCGCCGAGCTGCGCCTCAAGGGAGACAAGGCGGCCAAGGCCAGCGCCGAGGCGGAGGTCGCGGAGGTGAAGCTGCCGCCGCCACCGGTCCCGCGCGGGCGCTTCGTCCCGGGCGCCTCCGTGGGCGGTTTCTACGCGGGCGGGACCAACGGCGGCCCCTCCGTGGCGGCGGGGCTGTCGGTGAGATTGCCCATTGGCTGGGACCGGCTGTTCGCCGAGGGGACCGTGGGCTTCAAGACCGCGTTCCTCTCCGGCACCGAGCTGGGGCTGGGGCGGTTCGACGCCTCGGTGATGGTGGTGCCGATCCTCGTCTCTCTGCGGGGCCGGGCGGTGGAGCGCGAGCGCTGGGCTTTGGACGGCGCGCTCGGCGCCGGGATCGCCCCGTTCCGCCACCTCACCCGCTCCGAGCTGCAGCCGGCGTTCAGCGAAGGCGGCGTGGGCTTCGAGGTCTTCGCCTCCGCGCAGCTCTCCTATCGCCTCACGCGGATCGAGCTGTTCGTGGAGGCGAAGGTCGGCGCCAGCCCGGTGGGCAGCGCGCGGCTGCGGCTGGACGCGGGCGGCGTGGCGCTGGCCATTGGCGCCAGGTACGAGCTGCTGTAGCCAGTTTCTGGGGGAGCTCAGTCCACCGCGAAGCCGGCCAGCGCCCCGGCCCAGCGCATGATGTCCAGGGACGAGAGGATCCCGGTGATTCGCTCCTGCGCGTCCACCACCGGCACGCGCTTGATCCGGTGGCGCGCCATCAGGGCGGCGGCCTCGGCCACCGGCCGCCCCTCGGGGATCACCACCAGGTGCGCCGTCATCAGCTCCTGCGCGGTGCGCCGGGGCAGCGCTTCGGGCACCAGCCGCAATCCAAGCCTCTTCCCCCCGAGGATCGCCCCGGCGAACCCGTCCGCGCTCTCCATCTGCTCGTAGCGCTCCTTCGCCAGGTCCGTGAGGGTGACCATCCCGATCGCGCAGCCCCGCTCGTTCACCACCGGCGCCCCGCTGATCCCCCGCTCCACGAAGAGCGACAGCAGCACCTCCGTGGGCACGTCCTGGCGCACGCAGATCGGCGTCCGCGTCATCACCTGCTCCACCGGCGGGCCGGCGACGCCGAAGGTCTCGGAAGCCTCGGCCGCGGCGAACGCGCACCGCACCCGGGCGCCGCGCTCGTCGTCCCCCAGCTGCGCGCCCTTGTGGAACGGGCAGCGCTGGCACGCGTCCAGCTCCAGCGTCCCGGCCTCCTTCGGACAGTGGACGCTCTGGCGGACGGTCTCCCGCTCGTCCGCGTCCACGATGTGGGTGACCCTCACCGCGATCTGTCGCTCCAAGGTCGCCTCCGCTCCTCGTGGAGACTCTGCGCCCGCCGGGGCCGGACTGCACCTCAATTTCCGATGGGAGCGCCCCGCAGCAGCGCCAGGGCGCGCTCCAGGTCTGGAGGCAGCGGCGCCTCCAGCGTGAGGCGCTCGGGCCGGCGCGGAAGCTCGAAGAGCGTCAGCCGCGAGGCATGCAGGGGCGTGCGGCTCAGGACCACCTCGTCGCCTTCGCCTCCCAGCGCCTTCCCGGTGAGCGGCTCGCCCTGGCCGTACTGGTGATCCACCAGCAGCGGATGGCCGATGGAGGCCAGGTGCACGCGGATCTGGTGGGTGCGGCCCGACAGTGGCGAGGCCTCCACCAGCGTCCTGCCCCGGAAGCGCTCGAGCGGCTTCACCTGCGTCAGCGAAGCCTTCCCGTCCTCGCCCGCCCGCGCCACGCGCATCCGGCCTCGCCGGGCGGGCACCAGGGCGGCCTCCACGCGGACCGGCTCCGCCAGCTCCCCCTCCACCAGCGCCAGGTAGTGCTTCTCCACCTGACCGGCCTCGAACGCCATGGAGAGCGCGCGGTGCGTCTGCGCGTCCAGCGCGAAGATCAGGACGCCGGAGGTGTCCCGATCCAGGCGGTGCACCACGAACAGCTTCTGCCCGCGCTCGGCCTCCAGCCGCTCGCGCAGGCTCGGGCCCTGCTCCTCGCCCCGCCCGGGGATCACCAGCGCGCCGGCGGGCTTGCTCACCGCCAGCACCCCGTCGGCGTCGTGGAGGACGCGGACCTCCTGCGTCACTCCAGCTCCGCCGCCGGGATCACCTTCACTTCGCCCAGCCCCTTGAGCTGGGGCTTCACCTGCTCCGCGTTCCCCACCAGGACGATCGCCGGGGGCGTGGGGAAGAGGTACTTCGCCGCCACCTCGTTGCACTGCTTGAGCTTCACGGCGCCAATCCGCTCCCGGTACCTCTCCACCCACTCAGGGGGGAGGTTGAAGATCCGGAGCTCGGCGATCCCGGAGGAGACCGCCTCGTTGGTCTCGAACTGGAGCGGGTAGAGCCCCGACAGGTACGTCTGCGCGTGCTTCAGCTCCTTCGCGGTGGGGCCCTTGGCGCGCATCTTCTCCACCTCGCCCAGCGTCACGTCCAGGATCTCCCGGGTGCTCTCGGTCTTGGTGAAGGTGGAGATGCCGAAGGCGCCGGCCGTCTGCATGGCGTCGAAGTAGCTGCTGATCCCGTAGGAGAGGCCGCGGTTCACCCGTACCTGCTCCACCAGCCGCGAAGTGAAGCCGCCGCCGAGCACCGCGTTGGTCACCCGCGCCGGGAAGGCGTCCGGGTTCCCGCGCTCGTAGGCGAGCGCCGCCAGGCGCACCTGGGTCTGGGACTGATCCGGCTTGTCCACGAGGAGGATCTTCCCCGCCATCGCCGCGCGCTGCAGCGTGGGCGGAGGGGTCACCGCGTTGGGGCCGCCCGTCCAGCCCGCGAACGCGCGCCGCGCCGCCTCGGCGGTGGCCTTCGGCTCCACCGCGCCCACGATCACCAGCAGCGCCACCTTGGGGCCGAGCCGCTCCCGGTGGAAGCGGACCACGTCCTCGCGCGTGAACGTCTTCACCGAGCGGGCGGAGCCGCTGACGTCATGCCCGTAGGGGTGAGCGCCCCAGAGCGCCCGGGTGAGCGCGCGGTCGGCGATCAGCCCGGGGTCGTCCAGATCGTTGGCGAACTGGGCGAGCATCCGCGCGCGCGCGGAGTCCACCTCGGCCTCCGGGAAGGTGGGCTCGCGGACCAGCTTGGCCATCACCTCCAGCAGCGCCGGCAGGTGCTCCGAGGGCGCGGTCACCGACAAGGAGAGGTAGTCCTCGGACGCGGAGACGGCCAGCGAGCCCCCCACGAACTCCACCGCCTCGTTGATCTGATCGGCGGTCATCCCCTGGACGCCGCGGCGCAGCAGGCGCGCGGTGAAGTCCGCCAGCCCGTGCTTGTTCGTGGGATCCGTGGCGCTCCCGGCCCGGATCACCAGCCGGGCCGAGGCCAGCGGCAGCGGACCTCGCTGGCCGATCAACACCGTCAGCCCCTCTGGGGTGACCGACTCCTCCACCTGCGGCAGCTTCACCTCGCGCGTCATCTCCACCTTCTCCGGCGACTTGCACGCCGAGAGCCCCATCCAAGCGCTGGCCATCAACATCGCTCCTCTTCGAATCAAGGTGCTTCGCTCTCGCCCGGCTCGCCCCCAGCGGGCACCAGCTCCACCACGGAGCGCTGGGCCGGCGCGAAGACCTTCGCCGCCACCCGCTTCACCTGCTCCACGGTCACCTTCTGGTAGTGCTCCGGCAGCCGGAGCGACTCCTGCCAGCTGCCGAGCAGCAGCTCGTACGTCCCCAGCGCGGCGGCGCGGCCGTTGTTGGTGGCCAGCTCGCGCAGCAGGTGCGCCTTGAGGTTGTTCTTCGCCTTCTGCAGCTCCAGCTCGGTGAGGCCGTCCTTCGCGATCGTCTCCAGCTGCGCGTAGAAGGCCTGCTCCGCCACGGCGGGGTCCGAGCCGGGCTTGAGCTCGAGGAAGAAGAGCACCATCCCGGGATCGATCCGCCAGGACCAATCCATGGCCACGGACACCGCGAGCTCCCGCTTGTAGACCAGCTCCTTCATCAGGCGGCTGCTCTCGCCCACGCTGAGCGCGTACTGGATCACATCCAGGATGAAGGTGTCCTCGTCGTGCGCCGCCGGCCCGTGGTAGCCGATCATCAGGGAGGGCGCCTGCGCCGGGTGGTGCACCGCCGCCCGCCGGGGGCCGCGCTGCGCGGGCTCGGCGTTCACCACCGGCAGCGGCGCCGGTCCCTTCTTGATGTCCCCGTAGTACTTGCGCACCAGCGCCAGCGTGGGCTTGGGATCCAGGTCGCCCACCAGCCAGAGCGTGGCGTTGTTCGGCGCGTAGTAGGTGCGAAAGTAGTCCAGGCAGTCCTGCTTGCTGATCGCCTCGATGTCCTCCATCCAGCCGATCACCGGCCACCGGTACGGGTGCGCCTTGTAGACGAGCGCGCCCAGCTCCTCGTCCATGATCCCGGCGATCTCGTTGTCCACCCGGGAGCGCCGCTCCTCCTTCACCACCTCCCGCTCGGAGGCGAGCGACTTGTCGTTGATCGCCAGCGCGCGCATCCGGTCCGACTCGAGATCCAACACCGTCTCCAGCGACTCGGAGGCGAAGTCGTCGTAGTACACGGTGACGTCCGTGGTGGTGTACGCGTTGGAGTGGCCGCCGCTGGACTCGAGCGTCCGGTCGAACTCCTTGGGTCCGAACTTGCGGGACCCGTTGAACATCATGTGCTCGAAGAGATGGCTGATCCCGGTGATCCCCGGCCGCTCGTTGCGCGAGCCCACCCGGAAGAACGTGTAGAGGCTGATGGTGGGCGACCCCGGGCTGGGCAACAGCCGCACGCGCAGCCCGTTCGCCAGGGTGGCCTCGGTGACGTCCAGGAGCCCTTCGAGGTGGGAAGGCGGAACGGCTCTGGCCTTGCTGGAAGCCTTGGGCATCTGTTCACTCTCCGGAGGTGCGCTCGCGGCCAGCAGGCACGCGACGGTGACGAAGGCGGCTCGCCCCATATAGGCGGGCCACCATAGGTCAGGGGTGGCGGTCGAGGAAGTCGAGCAGCTTCGGCCAGAGCTCGGTGGGCGCCCGTTCGCCAATGACCAGATCCATGTGGCCGTAGTCCGCCTCGGCGCCGTTCAGCTCTCCCACCACCAGCCACTCCTTGGGCCCCCCGAGCGCCCGGAAGCCGTCCTTCACCGCGGGTGCGAACGCCACCCGGTCCCCCTTCCCCGCCACCACCAGCACCGGCCGGGTGATCCGCTTCATGTCCTTGCGGAAGTCCAGCTTGCCGTCGTTGCTGCCGAACGTCCCCTGCCGCAGGAAGCCCACCATCTGCATGGTGAGCGCGCCCGGCATGTCGGCGATGCCGATCGCCATGAGGCGCTTCCAGGTGGAGGGCTTCACGTTCTTGGGGTTGTAGAGCAGCAGGTCCACCGGGGTCCCGGTGATCTCCCCGTGCAGCGGCATGAAGGCGTGGGCCAGCCCCACCACCGGGATGTTCCCTTCGTTGCCGAAGGCGAAGCCCACCAGCCCGGCCACGTAGGGATCCAGCGCGCCGTTCCAGTCCAGCCGCGTGGGGCTGCCCAGCGTCACCAGCGCGTTGATCCCCTGGCCGCCCTGCGAGAGGTACGCGTAGGCGATCATCCCGCCCATGCTGTGGCCCACGAAGTCGATCGCGTCCACGCCGGCCTTCGCCCGGACGAAGGACACCGCCGCGGGGAGGTCCTCCCGCCAGAAGGCGTCGAACGCGTAGCCGGCGTGGCGCCCCTTGGCCTCGTCCACGCCGTCCGAGTCCCCCGTGCCGCGCAGCGAGAGCGTCCAGGCCTCCCGCCCGTGCGCGGCGAACCAGCGCGCCAGGCTGTGGTCGTCATCCAGATCCAGGTTCCGGCTGTTGGCCGAGATCCCGTGGCACAACAGGACCGGCCGTCCGCGGGGCGTCCCCTGCGCGGGGTACTGGACGAGCGACAGCTCCCAGCCGTCCGCGGTCTTCGCCCGGTGGACCCGCGCGCGCTTGGGCAGCGGATCCCCCCACCAGTGCGCGCAGCCGGAGAGCCACAGCAGCGCCAGCGCCAGCGCGGCCCGCTTCATGGCGTGGCCCCCCGCGCGGGGCGCGCTGGCTCGGGGACCAGGAGGAAGCGCGCCGCCGGCGCGAAGACATCCGCGGAGGCGAACGGGCCGTGGAGAAGGGACAGGTGGGAGTAGTCCTCGGCCGCGCCGTCCCGCCGGTTGAACAGGCGGATCACGATCGGCGCGGGGCTCAGGTCCCGGAGCGGAGAGCCGAAGTCCGGCAGCGCGAAGTTGTCCGCCAGCCCGAGCACCAGGAACGTCACCCGGTCGTACTCGGCCAGCCGCGAGGTCAAACGCGTGCCGTCCGGGTACGCGAGGTCCCCCCACTCCATCCAGGCCTGGAGCTCCGCGGAGACGGAGGCCGGGAGCCGGGAGAGCCCGCCTGCCCGGAGCGCGGAGACGCGCCCGGCGGTGACCTTCCCTTCGTGCGCGAAGAGCAGCTCGAACAGCTTGGCCCCGTCCGGCGAGTAGGCCAGCTGCGGCCACCGCCCCTGCAGCTCCAGCAGCGAGCGCATCGCCGCGCTCGGCGGATCCGGCGCCACCGCCGGCGCGAGCGCCACCACCCGGCGCACCCTGCCCTTGAGCTCGCGGGGGATCGCCCCCAGCGCCACCGCCCCCGAGTAGCCCTGCACCACCAGATCCGCTGGCCCCTCGCGCAGCGTGGCGATCGCCTCCAGCGCCGCGCGCAGATCCTTGAGCGCCAGATCGGTGAGCGTCCACTGCTGCGGGGCGTCCGAGGCCCCGTGGCCGCGCGGCTCCACCACGAAGACGTCGAACCCCTGGGCCTGGAGGAAGCGCGCCAGCCCGCCGCCGTCCAGATCGTACGCGAGCCGGTTGAAGCCCAGCTCGGGCAGGAGCACCACCGGCGGGCGGGACTGGCCGCCCCCGGCGGGGACGTAGCGGTAGACCGCCAGCTGGGTGCCGTCTTCGGTGCGGATGCGGCGCCGGTAGGCGCCCGGAGCGGGCTCGGGCGCGGCCAGGCTGGACGCCGCGGCGGAGGCGACGGCCAAGCAGAGCGCCAGCGCCCACCGCACCGTCACACCTCCACCAGCCCCGCGCGCAGCGCCAGCACCACCGCGTCCACGTGCGAGTTGACGCCCATCTTCCGGTAGATGTGCGTCAGGTGCGTGCGGACGGTCCGCCGCTCGATCGTCATCACCCGGCCCACCTCGGCGTTGGAGAGCCCCTTGGCCACATAGCGGAGGACGTCGAACTCCACGGGCGTGAGCTTCCACGGGTTGTTCTCAGGGGAGGGCGCCTGCGGCTTGGCCTGCACGGACTGGAAGTAGTTCCAGAAGCGCTTGGCGATGATCGCCTCCAGCACCGTCCCACCCGCCATCACGTCCTGGATGCTGGAGCGGATCTTCTCTGGCCCCACCCGCTTCACCAGGTAGCCCGAGGCGCCCGCCTGGATCGCCTCGTAGACCTTTTGCTCGTCCTCGAAGGAGGTCAGGATCAGCACCTCCACCTCGAGCGCCTTGCGGCGCAGGGCGCGGGTGACCTCGATCCCGTTCATGGAGGGCAGCTCGAGATCCAGCAGCGTCAGCTGCGGCCGCAGCGCGGAGATCTGCTCCACCGCGTCCGCGCCGTCCTGCGAGGTGCCCACGATCTCCAGCTCCGGGAAGAGCGACAGGCTCTTCACCAGGCTCTTGAGGAGCGTGGGGTTGTCCTCCACCAGGAAGATCCGCGTCTTGGGCTCGCTCACCGTCGCTCCAGCCTCTTTGCGGTGGCGAACCGCTCCTCCACCGTCCGCAGCTGCCCCTTCTGGATCAGCAGCGAGAACTCCCGCCGCTCCTTCGTGGCCACCGACTCGAGCGCTATCTTCCTCGTTCCGGGCGTGACGGGGTAGCGCGTCAGCGGCGTTCTGCGGGAGAGCTTCACCCCGTCGATGTAGACGACCGCCGGCTCGTCCGAGAGCACGGTCAGGTAGCCGCTGTCCGCCGAGGCCACGAAGTTGCCGGGGGTGTCCCGCTCCACCGGCTCGGACTTCACCGCCCGGGCCGGCTCGGGGACCGGCAGCTGCTGCATCGGCTGGTCCGGCTTGAGCGGCGGCAGCGTGCGCAAGGAGATCTGCAGCGTGGCGATGGCCCCCACCAGCATCAGCGCCACCAGCGTCACCACCGTCAGGATCAGCTTGCGCCGGCGCAGCAGCAGCGCCTTGAAGGCGCCGCGCTCCTTCGAGTCCATGGGCCGCGGCCGGTGCCCCGGCGCGTCCTTCACCATCGGGTAGTTGGTCTCGGTCTTGGGCGCCACTGGCGCCGGGGCGGGCGCCGGGGGCGCCTCCATGCCCGCGCGGGTGGGCGGCGCGTTGCGCAGGGCGCGCACGTCCGGCGCCTCCTCCTCCCGCGGGGAGAGCGCCGAGAAGTCCTCCACCAGCTTCACCTTCACCTTGCCGCCGCCGGTGGACTTGGTGGGCCGCTTCACCGGTGCGGAGGCCACCGGCGCGTCCCAGTCCGTGGTGGGGGCGTCTATCTCCCGGCGGGCAGGCACCGGCGGCTCGAAGCCGACCTCCGGGGGATTGCTGTCCTCGGTGATCCCGTCCCCCTCCTCCGGCTTCCACTTCGGGGCGGGGACCGCCATCAAGTTCTCGCCGGTGGTGTACGGCTTGCGCGCGTCCACGACGATCGACCGCTCCACCGCGGGCAGCTCCACCCCGCTCACCTCGCTGAGCCGGAACTCCTCGGTCCACGGGAGCCCCGCGCCGGCGTTCTGGAGCTGCGAGGCGTCCTTGGGGAACAGCTCGGCCACGAAGCCGCTCGCGTCCGCGCGAGAGGGCATGCCGCCCGCGGTGGCGAGGAACTCGCGGATGGCGGACTCGAACTCGCGGCAGCTCTTGTAGCGCCGCTGCGGCGTGGCCTCGATCGCCCGCATCACCACCGCGTCCAGCCGGGTGTTGAGGCGCCGGTCGATCCGCGAGGGCGGCACCACCTTCTCCGCGCGCGTCCGCACCGCGCCGTCCTTGGTGGTCACCGCCTCCTTCAGGGTGAGCAGCTCGTAGAGCAGCGAGCCCACGGAGTAGACGTCCGAGTGGATGGACGCGGCCTCTCCCACGCCGAGCTCCGGCGCCCGGTAGGAGGCGCGCCCCTTGGGGGCGAAGCTCTTCTTGAAGGCGGGGACGGCGAGCAGGGCCTCCAGCGCGCCGAAGTCGTAGATCACCACCTGGCCATTGCGCGCCAGGGCCACGTTGCCCGGCGTGATCGAGCCGTGGACCACGCCCTCCTCGTGGACCTGGCCCACCGTCTTGAGGAGATCGATCACCAGCGCCAGCGCCAGCGTTGGCGGGAGCACCACATCCCGCGTGTTGAGCCGCTGGAGGGCGTCCCCCAGCGAGTGGACGTTGGCGCCCTCGCGGACCACCGCGAGCCGGCCGTGGGCGAGCCCGATGTCCGTGACGTGCAGGAGCCCCGGCGCCTCCAGCTCCGCGAGCGCCCGCGAGGTGTTCGCCAGCGCGCGGGCGTAGCGCAGATCGGTGGTCTTCTCGTGGAAGAGCTTGATCACCACGTCCGCGCCGTCATCGCGCCGGGCCTTGAAGAGTTCCGCCAGCTCCCCCGCTTCGAGGCGATTGCGCAGGCGGTAGCGCGCCGCGGTCACTTCGAAGCCCGCCCCAACACCAGCGGTCGGACCGCGTCCAATCGGAAGCCGCACCAGACGCAGGTCTGCGCCTTGCGCCGCCCGCGTGGGAGCTCCAGCAGGCAGCCCGGGCAGCGCGGCTTGGGGCGCGGCGCGCGCGCCTTGCGGGCGGCGACCTTCGGTTTGGCGGCGGGGCCTTTTGCTTGGGCCTCGGGGGACTCCCCGAGCTGACGCAGGCGGGCCTCGAGCAGGCGGATGCGGTGCTCGAGCTCCGCCACGCGCCCGGTGAGCCGCGCGCGGTCGTCGGCTTCGGTCTGGTCGGGGTGTCGTCCGGAGCGCATCTTCTCGCCTGATTGCCTACTCCTGGCGAGAGTGCCACGCGACCGCGCGCGCCCGCAAGAATGCGGCACGTGCTATGAACAGCGGTCTTGCTACCCGCTCCCCGGACGCTGCTCCACGGAAGCCTGACCAACACCCCGGACCGAGCCCGCGCGGACGCCGCCGAGGCCCGCGCGGACGCGCTGCTGGCCGACGAAGAGCTCGGCAAGCTGCTCGCCGCCCCTCGGGAGAAGCAGCAGCTGGACCGGTCCCGGCAGGTGTTCGTGAACCGGAACCTGCGCATGTCCAAGGTCGAGCTGATCGGCTTCGACATGGACTACACGCTGGCCATCTACCACATGCGTCGGATCGAGCAGCTCTCGTTCGACATGACGCTGGTGCGGCTGATCTCCGAGCGGGGCTACCCCTCCGAGATCGGGCAGATCCAGTACGACCACCAGTTCGTGATGCGCGGGCTGGTGGTGGACAAGCTGAACGGCAACCTGATCAAGATGGACCGCTTCGGCCACGTGGGGCGCGCCTACCACGGCCGGCGCCCGCTCTCGGACGAGGCCTGGAAGAAGCTGTACCGCAACGAGCGGATCCAGCTGAACAAGAACCCCCAGTACGCCTGGATCGACACGCTCTTCGCGCTGCCGGAGGCCTGCCTCTACGCGGGGATCATCGAGCTGCTCGAGTCCCAGGGCCGGACGGTGGACTACGCCAAGCTCTACGACGACATCCGCGAGGCGATTGACACCGTCCACCGGGACAACTCGCTCAAGCGGGAGATCCGCAAGGACATTGGCCGGTACATCTTCAAGGACCCGGAGCTGGGGCCGGCGCTGCACAAGCTGCGCTCGGGCGGCAAGAAGCTCTTCGTCCTCACCAACTCGCTCTGGGACTACACCGACGCGGTGATGAAGTACCTGCTGGACGGCGTGGTGCCCGAGTACCCGAGCTGGCGGAACTACTTCGACTTCGTCGTCACCGGTGCAGCGAAGCCGGCCTTCTTCTCCGACAACCACCCGTTCCTCGAGGTGGACCACACCACCGAGGAGGGCAAGATCCTCGGCGAGGCCACCACGCTGGAGCGCTGGCGCGTCTACCAGGGCGGGAACCTGGCCGCGTTCCAGAAGTACGCGGGGATCGCCGGCGAGTCCGTCCTCTACGTGGGGGACCACATCTTCGGGGACATCCTCAAGTCCAAGAAGACGTCGCTGTGGCGGACCTGCATGGTGGTCCAGGAGATCGAAGACGAGATCGCCTACACGGATGGCCGCAAGGAGGAGATCTCCCGGCTCTCGGAGATCGAGCTCGTCCGCGCGCGGCTGGACGACGACGTGAACGGCCGCAAGGCGCAGCTGAACCTGCTCGAGCGCCGGCTGGAGAAGGAGGCGCTGGAGCCCGCCGCCAAGCAGGCGGTGGAGGAGGAGCGGCGCCGCGTGAAGGCGGAGCTGGACAAGCTGCGCAAGGCGCTGCGCGAGGCCACCGAGATCGCTGACACGCTCGAGGCGGACGTGGAGCTCGGCTTCAACCCGTACTGGGGGCTGCTCTTCAAGGAAGGGAACGAGAACAGCCGCTTCGGCGAGCAGGTGGAGCAGTACGCCTGCGTCTACACGAGCCGCGTCTCCAACTTCCTCCACTACTCGCCGATGCAGTACTACCGCTCGCCGCGGGATCTGATGCCGCACGAGCAGGCCGGCGCGCTCTCCGGGAAGCTCTCTCCGCTCGGGGGCGAAGGGCCGCCCAAGGCGTCTTCGAAGGAGTAGGCGCTACTTCGGCCGAGCCCCGGTCGCGGCGTACTCCCGAACCAGCCCTTCGTACTCGGACATCGCCGGGAGCCGGGCATAGGAGTGCTTCGCCGGCGTCCGAGCCCAGGGCAGCCGCTCCTCCGTCCACGTCTCGATGAACGGCTCGAACCAGCTCCGTTCGTCCAACATCGTCGGCCGGAGGTTCACGAAGCTGTCGAGCCCCTCCGGGTGGGTGAACATCCAGGTCATGCAGTGCGCACAGAACATGTGCTTGCTGGCGCCGTGCAGCCCGCCTACCACGACCTCTCCGCGGATGAGCTGGAAGCCGGGCGTGGGGATCGCGAGCGAGAGGCTGAAGGCGCTGGAGCTCATCCGCTGGCAGCCGGTGCAGTGGCAGGCCATGGCGAGCAGCGGCGGGAGAGAGACGCGCAGCCGCACCTGGTCGCAGCGGCAACCGCCCTCCCAGGGGAGCTTCCATTGGTCCGAAGGCTTTTCCACGCCGGGCACGGTAGAGCCTCCGTGGGGGGACGCAAGCCGGTTGCAGCGTCAGTGTCGCAGGCTGCGCAGCGCCAACTGCGGGAGCGCCTGGCGCATCCACGCGGGATCGAGCTCGGCCCCCGCGAGGTAGCGGCGGCAGGCCTCGTGGCTGGTCCCCAGGAGCACCACGTCGAAGACCAGCGTGGACCAGGGCGGCAGCTCCCCGGCGGCCACGTGGCGACCGAACCGCTCCGCCACCGGCGCCAGCAGGCGCGCCTTTTCGGCCTGGAGCTTCTTGGCCTGGCCCTTCGCCAGCTCCAGGGACATCGCCTGGTACATGAAGCGCGCCTCTGCGGCGTTGGCGAGCACCCACTCCAGGTGGCCATCCACCAGCGCCAGCACGGCGCCCTCCGCGCCGTCCGCCGCGGCCACCCGCTGGGCGAGGTGCGCGAAGAGCCGCTCGAACGTGCGGATCAGCACCGCCAACGTCAGCCCCGGCAGGCCGTCGAACTGGTGGTAGACGCTGGAGGGGCTCGCCTTCGCCGCCTTGCGGATCTCCTCGATCCCGGTGTTCAGGACCCCGCGCCGCGCGAAGCAGCGCAGCGCCGCGTCCATCAGGGCATCCCGCCGGCGGGCGCCGTCCTGTCTGGAGGCTCTCATCCGGCGGAGCGTAGCGGAGCCGCTGGGAATCAGGTCGAGCCGAGCCGCGCTGGGCCCCCCGTTCTCCCCGAGCGAAGTCGAGGGGCGCTCGAGCCTCGCGCCACCCTGCCAGGATACTTGGAATAATCCTCCACTTCTGCGAGGTTCGGCGGCATGGCGGATATCGTGCTCACCGGGGCTTCCAGGGGGATCGGCCGGGCCTTCGCGCTCGCGCTGGCGGCAAGGGGTGGCTCGGACCGGCTGGTGCCGGTCGCCCGGGACGGCCAGCGGCTGACGGCGCTGGAGGAGGAGGTGCGGCGGCTTGGCGGTCACGCGGTCTGCGTCCCGGGAGATCTCTCCACCCGTGCTCAGGCGAAGGAGCTGGGGACGCGCCTCGCCGCGCTGGTGCAGCCTGGCGCCACGTTGATCCACAACGCCGGGCTCTGGCCCTCGCGCCGCGAGCTCACCGAGGACGGGCTGGAGCGGGCGTTCGTCACCAACCACCTGGGCCCGCTGTTGATGCAGGCCCCGCTGATCGAGGCGCGGCGCCTGCGGCGGGTGATGGTGGTGGGCGCGGGGCTGATGGTGAAGGGCCGGTTCGACGCGCAGCAGACGCCCACGGGCGGGGACTTCTCCAGCATCCGGACCTACTGCAACACCAAGCTCGCCTTCGCCCTGGCGATGCGGGACGTGGCCGCCGCTCACCCCGAGCTGGACGTGGTGGTGCTGCACCCAGGCGTGGTCCGCACGGATCTGGGCGCGCGGCCTGGACCCGTGGGCTGGCTGCTCTCCCTGGTGAAGCGCCGCTGGGAGGCGCCGGAGGTCTGCGCGGAGCGGCTCGTGCGGATTCTCGATCGCGGGCGCTGGTCACCCCCGGGGGACGCGAGGTGGCTCGTAGAGGAGACGGAGTCCCCCTGGCCGGAGGTAGCGGACGCGCCCACGGCCCGCGCCGCCTGCCGCGAGGTCACCGCGCGATTGCTGGCCGGTTAGCCCCCCGCTCACCCCGAGCGAAGTCGAGGGGCGCCTGTGTTCTCCCCTCCCGTTCACCCCGAGCGGAGTCGAGGGGCGCCCGTGTTCTCCCCTCCCGTTCACCCCGAGCGAAGTCGAGGGGCGCCCGTGTTCTCCCGGTCAAACGCCGGGGACGCGCGCCCAGACCACGGTGGCGTGCCGGGGCGGCGCCTCCGGCCGGAGCCCAAGCTTCTTGAGGTCCGTGGAGTACCGCGAGCCCTTCACCACCACCCACCGCCGCGCCACCCTCCGGGCACTCTCCAGCATCTCCGGGGTGAGCGGCGCGTAGTCCGCGAAGCGGCGGAGCAGCTCGAAGGTGGGTGACGCCCGCCGGGGCCGCTCGAACATGGGGTCGAACAGCACCACGTCGAAGGATGCGGGCGGCAGCTGTCCCAGGTACGCTGCGGCGTCGGCGTGCACCGGCTCGATCCGGCAGGAGCCGGGCGCGTAGGCATGCGCCGCGAGCCCCTCGGACACGACCGCGTAGATCGCCAGGCTCTTCTCCAGTCCCACCACCCTGCCCTGCTCGCCCACCGCCCGCGCGGCCACGAGCGCGTCCCCGGCGAGCCCCAGGGTGCAGTCCAGCACCGCGTCTGCCGGCCGCAGCTCGCTGAAGCGGAGCAGGAAGTCATCCTGTTCTCCGGCTGAGATCCGCTTCACCCGCAGGTGCGCCATCCCGGGGGTGAACCGCAGCGCGCCCTCTCCATGGCGCAGCACCACGCCCTCCGAGTCGAACACCAGGAACGCCTCGGCCACGCGCTGGAGCATGGGCGCCAGGGGCTGCTTCCAGCCTCGCGCTACGTACGGGAGGCCCCACCGGGCCGCCCCGGCGCGGGCGCGCGCGACCTCGGCGTCGTCGAACTTGCTGGTGGTGGTGACGGCGAGCGGATGCGTGGCGAACGTCCCCGAAGGCGGAAGGGCGGGGACCCTAACACCCGGCCTGGACGACAGATCCGCGGGTGCGACTTGAGCCGAGCCCCGCCGGATCGGTAGGGTGCGCCCCCTGTTTGCCCCTGGAGGGCCCTTCGATGCGCGCAACCCGCTCCGCAGCTCTGCTCCTGCTCCCCGCTCTCCTTCTCTGCTTCTGGATCTCCTGCGGCGGCACCACGCCCGGGACCCAGGACTCCGGCACGCCGGGCCAGGACTCGGGGACGACCGTCCAGGACTCCGGGACCACCGTCCAGGACAGCGGCACTCCGGACAGCGGCACTCCGGTCGTCGACAGCGGCACCCCGGACAGCGGCACGCCGGTCGTCGACAGCGGCACCCCGGACGCCGGCAAGGCGGATGCGGGCGCGGATGCCGGGCGGCCCATGTTAGACGCGGGCTACTTCGACTGCGCTGGAACGGTCTGCGGAGGTGGAAACGTATGCTGCTTCAGCCTGAACGATGCGGGCACCGCGTCTGCGTCGTGTCAGGCAAGCTGCGGAACAGACGCTGGGTTCACGGTCAGCTGCGATGGGCCGGAGGACTGTGGCTCTGGGGCGAGCCAGGTCTGTTGTGGCTCCGCTACCGTCGGAATCGGAATTCCGCCCGCATGCCCTCCGCAGTCCGTGTCCGCGGTGTGCAAGGCGGCAGCGGCTTGCCCCACCACTCTGCCGGCCGCGTGCCCAGGCGTCGCCCAGGTTCGGCTCTGCCATGCGGACGCGGACTGCGGCGAGGCGGCATACCCGTATTGCTGCGCGTTCCAGCAAGCCACCGTCACGACGCGAATCTGCGTTGGTACCGACGTGAAGATGTTTACGAACTGCATGCCGTGAGCTTCGCCTATTGCAGGAAGTAGGCGGTCAAAGTCACAGGGTCGATCTCAACAATCCGGCCATCGGAGGACATTCCTCCGAGGAATGGACTGGCTGGACTCACGTTGGGCTCAATTGGAGTCCAACGCAGACCGATCGGATCGAGGAGTTCGACTGACCGCTCAGGGATTCGAGTTAGGCCGAATTCAGAGTATCCGCCGGCGACCATCACACGTTGGTCGGAGAGCACGATGGCGGCGCTCCACATTCGCGGAGCCCCGAGAGCGCCCACCTCGCTCCAAGCATCGAGCTTGGGATCGTACAGCTCACAACGCGCGGTCGCGGTCGGGCGTGACGTGGACAGCTCACGCCCCCCTACGATCAGTACTCGGCCATCCGGAAGCAAGACTGCGGAGTGAAACTCGCGAGCGAGATGCATCGGGTTCCGCGCTTGCCACACTCCAAGTCGTGGATTGAAGACTTCCACCGACCGAATTGGGTACCCGTAGATCCCACCATCCTCTGGAGTTGTATTCCCACCCACCACGAGTACTCGGCCATCTAGGAGTTGCGTCGCCGTGTGCCCACTCCGTCCCGTCAGCATCTCTGCTGCGCGCAACCATTGCCCAGACGCTGCCTCGAACAGTTCGGTGCTCGCAAGTGCGCGCGCCTGTTCGCCGAGTCCACCGCTGACGAGGACGTCGCCAGACAGCAGCTGTGTCGCAGCGTGGAATGTGCGGGCTTCGTGCATCGAGGCGCCGAGGGCCACCTCTCCTCCATCTGACCGGAAAAGGAGAACCCGCGAGGAAGCTGAGGCAGCCCAACTCGGGGCGGTCGCACCGCCGGAGATCACGGTTGTTCCCGCTCCCGTGATTGCGCTCGCGGGCCGGAGAAAGGGCCCGGGCAACAGAGGAGACGCAAAGAACCTCCAGCTCTGCGCTATTGGGTCGAACTCCAGCGCCCCGCCGTCGCCATCGCTGGTGCCAAGGAGCAAGACTCGGCCTCCGGCAGCAGGGACAGACCAGTTGACCGTCAGGTGATAGGGAGATGTGGTTCCTGCCACCCAGTGCCCAGCCAACGGAGCCGTGCTGCTGCCCGAGTCCGCCCCCCCGGCGGCGTCCGGAGCCTCTTCCTCTGCGACGGCGATGCAGAATCCGAAGCCCGGGTCGCAGTACGCCAGCGGCCGACCGTCCCGAGTGCCGTAGCGGTCCACGCAGTCCGCATCACTCGAGCACGAATACCTATCCACTCGGCACCCCGGGGCGGCGACGAGGAACGATGCCGCGAGAAGTCCCGCGGCTCCGACAGTGCGACTCCAGCTTGAACGCATGAGTCTCCCTTCAAAGGATCTTTCGACCCGAGATTTGGGGAGCGCGCCAGCTGAGTAGTCCGCGCTTCTTCAATCGTCAATCAGGAACAGTGCGCGTCGGTGACATGTCGGGCGACTGCTCCGCCGACGCCCCGGTGTTCGCTTGCGATGGACCTCTGGCCTACCCGGCCAGCTGGACGACCGCTGTCGCGGAGGGTCGACATCGCGGGCATCCGGCCGCAGCGCTCAAGCGCGCAAGCCCTGCGCAGAACGTCCCCGGCGCGCATGCACTGCGCGCCGCGAGACGCCGCCTCCCTCGTGGGTCGGCCGGGAACCGATCTTGCTACCGCGCGCGGCACATGGCGCTCGATCCCGAGGAGAAGGCTCTCGTCGATTCCACCCGTCCCTTCATCGAGGAGGACCCGAAGCGAAGCACGCTCGCCGTGGTGAGCAGCGTCGCGCTGCTGGCCGGCTCCACCGCGCTCGCCGCCCGCGCCCCGGCGCCCTTCTGGCCGTTGGCCACGCTCTGCTCGGGGCTCCTGGTGGTCCGCCTCTTCGTCCTCTACCACGACGCCATGCACGGGGCGCTCGCGCGGCGGAACCCGCTTCTACGCCGGCTGCTGGAGCTCGTGGGGCTGCTCACGCTGACGCCTCCGCGGATCTGGGCCGAGAGCCACAACTACCACCACGCGCACACGGCGCAGCTGGTGGGCTCGCACGTCGGCTCGTACCCGGTGGCCACGGTCGAGATGTGGCGGCGGATGACGCGCAGGCAGCGCTTCGCCTACGCAGCGGCCCGCCACCCGCTCACCATCGCGCTCGGCTACGGGACGGTCTTCCTCGCCGGCATGTGCCTGGTGCCGTTGCTCAAGAACCCGCGCCGGTACTGGGACTCCGGCCTGGCGCTCGCGCTGCACGTGGGGCTCTCCGCCGCGCTCTGGGCGCTGGGCGGGCCGCAGCTCTACCTGCGCGCGTTCCTGTTGCCCCTGTGCATCGCCATGGCGGTCGGCGGCTACCTCTTTTACGCGCAGCACAACTTCCCGGCGGTCCACCTGCAGCCGCGCGAGACGTGGCGCTACACCCGCGCCGCGCTCCTGTCGTCCAGCTACATGCCCATGGGCCGGCTGATGCGCTTCTTCGCCGGCAACATCGGCTACCACCACGTCCACCACCTCAACCCGCTCATCCCGTACTACCGCCTGCCCGAGGCGATGGCGGCGCTCCCGGCGCTGCAGTCACCCGGCGTGACGCGGCTGAGCCCCAAGGCCGTGGTGGACTGCTTCCGCCTCAAGCTCTGGGATCCGGACGCGGGGCGGATGGTGCCGTTCACCGGGCGGCCGCGGCGTGCTGTTCGCCCACCGCCTGCAGCTTCCGGCCACTCTGCATCTGCGCCACGGTGACCGACTGGTTCCGGCCGTGCCGCTTGGCGAAGTAGAGGCACTGGTCCGAGAGATCGATCAGCCCCTGCTTCTCCGTCCCGTGGTCCGGGCTGGTGGCGATCCCCAGGGAGAGGGTGACCTTGAGGGGGCCGGACTCGGTCTGGAAGACCTCTGCCATCACGGCCTCGCGGATCCGCTCGGCGATCACCTGCGCGCCCTTCGCGTCGGTCTCGGGCATCACCACCGCGAACTCCTCGCCGCCGTAGCGGGCGACGATGTCCGTGTCCCGCGCCTTCTCCTTGATGATCCGCGCCACGCCCTTGAGCACCAGGTCGCCGGTGGGGTGGCCGTGGGTGTCGTTCACGGACTTGAAGTGGTCGATGTCCGTCAGGATGATCGAGCACTTCCGGCCGTACCGCTTCGCCTGGGCCACCGCGTCGTCCGCGCGGGACTGGAAGGTCCGGTGGTTGAGCAGCCCGGTGAGGCCGTCCGTGGTGGCCATCTTCTCCATCTGCTCGAAGAGCTGGGCGCGCAGCACCGCCTGCGCGGCCTGGATCGCCAGCACCTCGAGCATGCGCAACACGTCGTGATCCAGCGCGGACTTCTTCCGCGAGCCGGCCACCAGCGTGCCCAGGATCCGGTCGCCCGCGGTGAGCGGGAAGATCTTCAGCGACGCCAACCCGCGGACCTGGGTCTGCGGATCGAAGATCATCTGCTTGTCCATGGCGGTGATCTCCCGCCCGGGGAGCGGCGCGCCGTAGCGGACCACGTTGGAGACCAGCCCGTTGTTGTCCGGGAAGGTGAGCCCCTCCAGCGCGCGGCCGTGGGCGGTGACGCCGGTGAGCCGGGCGATCCGGTGGATCCGCTCGCCGTCCACCTCGGAGACCAGCGTCACCGCGCAGAACTCCAGCCCGGCGAGCTGCCGCGCGCTCTCCAGCACCGCGAGGAACACCTGCTCCGGGTTGCCCGCGCGGTTGAGCTCCTCGATCGCGCGGAAGAACCGGTCCTTCTCGTCCCGCGTCTGGCGGATGTAGTTCATCACCCGCTCCACCTCGATCGCCCGGAGCACCTCCGCGGCGATGATCCCCAGGAGCTTCTCGTCCTGCTCCGTGAAGGGCTTGGCGGAGAGGCGGTCCGCCACGAGGATCCCGCGCACGTGCCCACCGCTCTCCACGATCGGCACCGCGAGCAGCGCGCTGATCTCCTGCCCGCTCTCGTAGTAGGTGACGCCCTTGAGGCCCGCGGCGGAGTGCATGCGCAGCGGCACCCCGCGCTTGAGCACGCCGCCCAGAATCCCCTCCCCCGCCGAGAACTTCTCGCGCGCCACCCGGTCCGAGGCGGAGCGGCAGTCGTACAGCTTGAGGGTCTTCTCGTCCGAGCTGACCAGGAACGTGGCGCAGGTGTGCGTGCCGAGCGCGGTCTCCGCGATCTCCAGCGCCGCCCCCACCGCCCCTTCGATCTCCTTCACCGAGGCGACCAGCCACTTCTCCTGATCCTGGATGCCCGGGAGGCTGTCCGAGCCGGAGTGGACCAGCCGGAACGTCCGCGCCCGCTCTTCAATCTCCTTGAGCCGGTTGCGGACCGCCTCGCTCTCCGCGTGCTTGGCCACCGCCAGCCGCGCCCCGAGCACGAAGTGGTACGTGGCCGCGAAGAGCGCGAGGAACGCCCCGTGCTCCACGAAGGTGCGCACCGCCCGGGGGTCCTCTCCCCCCGCGGTCACCACCGCGTCGAACACCAGGGCCACGCCCACCAGCGTCAGCCCCGCGGAGCGCGGGAGGAAGCTGACCAGACAGGCGATGAGCAGATAGATGATGGGCCACAGCGGCGCGCCGGCCACCGCCACCAGCAGGTACGAGAGCGCCACCAGCGTGGCCCCGAGCTCGAGATCGTCCCGGACGCGCACGTTCGCGCCCGCCGCCGAGCGCCGCAGCCGCCGCGCGGTGGCGACGATCAGCCCGAGCAGCAGCGCGCCCACCGCCGCCCCGTCCAGCCACTCCAGCCGGTCCAGCCCGCCGAAGCCGCCCCGCGCCAGCTGCACCAGGGCGAAGGCCACCGCCGCGCCTGGCACCGCGCGCAGCGCCAGCCGCAGGGGCAGGAGGATCCAGGAGCGGGGGGACGCGGCCATCGAACTACTCCAGGTTGACGACGATCTCTCCGGGCCTGACGAAGCCCAGCTCTTCGCGCGCCGCGCGCTCGAGCGCGCGCCGGTCCGTCCGCAGACCTTCGAGCTCGCGGGACATCTGGCGGTTCTTCTCCAGCAGCTCGCGGTTCTTGGTGGTCAGCTGCAAGAGCTCCTGCTGGAGCGCGGCGTAGCGGCGGAAGCCTCGCGCATCCACCACGGAGATCGTCCCCAGCAGCGCCGCCACCCCCACCGACCCCAACGCCAGCTGTCTGCGAGTGACCATCCGCCGCGGACGGTAACAGTCGACCCCCGACCCGCAAGATTTCTGCTGCAGGCCTGTAGCACCGCGCTCAGACGCTGGAATTCACGGGCCCTGCGCCAGCGCGCGCTCGATGTAGGACTCGAGATCCGAGGACGTGGCGAGCCCCTGGTACGCCGCTACCACCTCGCCATCCCGCCCCAGCAGGAAGGACGTGGGCAGCGCGGCGATCCGGCCGTAGGCGGTGGCGCCCTCGCGCAGCGGCGCGTCCGCCACCACCATCGGGAAGGCGTACCGGAAGGTCTGGGCGAAGGGCTCGAGCACCTTGAAGCCCTCCTGATCCATCCCCACCGCCACGACCGTGAACCCGCGCTCGGCGAAGCGGTGCTGGAGCCGGTCCAGGAGCGGCAGCTCGCCCAGGCAGGGGAAGCACCAGGTGGCGAAGAAGTTCACCAGCGTCACCCGCCCGCGCAGCTGCGCCGGGGCGTAGGGGACCGCGCCCACGGCCGGGAGGTTGAGCGCGGCGAGGAAGCGCGAGCCCCGCAGGTACGCGGAAGGGGCGGGGCCGTGTGCGCACCCCGCCAGCAGCGCCGCGCACGCCAGCGCTAGGAGCGCGTGTCGGGCTTGGAGTCCAGGGTGCGCTGGCAGTTTCGACACAGCCCGTAGAGCTCCATCTTGTGCGAGGTCACCTTGAAGCCGTGCTTCCGGGCGACCACGTCCTGCATCTGCTCGATCCGGTCGTTCTCGAACTCCACGATCGTCCCGCACGAGGTGCAGATCAGGTGATCGTGGTGGTGGCGGCCCACCGCCGGCTCGTAGCGCGTCTGCCCGTCCCCGAAGTTCCGGGCGTGGGCCAGGCCGCACTCGTTGAGCAGCTTCATGGTCCGGTAGACGGTGGCGACCGAGACCTTGGGATCCTGCTGGCGGACCTTGCTCCAGACGTCCTCGACGGAGAGGTGCCCTCCCGAGGCGAAGAAGGTGTCGATGATCAGGCTCCGCTGGCGGGTGCTCTTCAGCCCGCGCTCGGCCATGTAGCGCGTGAGCACCTCTTCCTTGTTCCAGTGGGGGTCGGTCACGGCTTCCGGTCCTCGCCTCGTCGGCACTTCCGCAGTCATCTATTCTGTCCGGGGGCCTCGCCTGCGCGCCACCATACCCGCGGTGCCCGGCCTGGCAAGCTGAAGAAGTCCCGGTGTGCCGCGCACTTCCGCATTTGACACCCAGCGCAAGAGCGAGGATAGACGCGCCTTCGCAATGGCCACCTGGGAAAGAAAGCGCGCCCCCGACGAGGTCCCCACCCCCGTCGCCGTCGCCCTGTCCGACTTCTGCCGAAGGGCAAAGGCGAGCGCCTCCGCTGCCGAGGTCCGCGAGGCGCTCTCCCTGCTGGCCGAGGCGGAGGACTTCCGGGTACGCGAACTCGCCGAGCAGGAGCCCAAGGCGCAGCCGCTCGGTCCGTTCGCGGTGGTGGATGTCCTCTCCGGCACCGAGCCCGCCGTGGCGGCCACCCGCCAGCAGAGCGGGTACTACGCGCTCGCCCGCGAGCTCGTGGAGGAGCGCGAGCGCAAGGCCCCTCCCCCGCTGCCGGCCCCCGAGCCTGCGCCTGCGCCCCGGGCGGAGCCCGCGCCGGCGGTCTGGTCCGAGCCCCACGCGCTCGAGAAGCCGCGCAAGCGGGCGGAGAAGGAGAAGCCGCTCACCGTCGCGGAGAAGATCGCCCCCAAGAAGCGGCTCGAGCCGGCCCCCAAGCGCGAGCTCCCCGCCCCACGCGGCCGCTTCACCCGCGTGGAAGGGGCGCGCCGCCCCGCGGGCGAGCTGTTCAACGCGGAGTCGAAGGAGCTGCTGGAGGGGATGCTGGAGCAGCACCCGCACCGCTTCGCGCTTACCCGCGCGCTGGCCGCCGCCTACTCGGGGCGGGCGGGCTCGGCGCTGGGGATGCCGGACGTGCTGGACGCGCTGCGGGAGCACGGGCTGCTCGAGGGCCTGGAGCGGAAGGAGAAGGAGCTGGTGGTGGCCAGCTTCGCGGAGCATCGCGGCGCCTCGGGCCGGGTGGCCTGGGCGCTCTCCCTCAACCCCAGCGAGGTGCACAAGCTGGTGGAGGCGCTCGGGATCGGCCGCCAGGTGGAGGATCAGCGGGAGCGCTTCCGGCGCGAGGCGCTGGATGCCCGCAACTTCGCGGGGCGCCTGGATCTGCTCGGGCGGTCCAAGTACCTCGCGGATCTCGGGATCGAGAAGCGCTTCACGGAGTCGCTCCGGGGCGAGCTGCGTGGCAAGCTCGCCGCCTGCGTGGAGGACGCGTCGTCGATCACGGAGCTGTTCGAGCTCGCGGGGAAGCGGAACGCCGTCTCGCCGGAGCTGCTCTCCCGCGCCGCGGACCGCCTCAAGCTCACCGAGGAGCTGCGCCGGAAGCTGCACCCCGGCTCCTCACCGCACGCCTCATCCTAGGACCGCCATGCCCATCTACGAGTACGCCTGCGACCAGTGCGGCAAGCTGAATGAAGTCTTCCAGAAGGTGACCGATCCCGCGCCGGAGAAGTGCGATGGCTGCGGCGCGAGCGGCAAGCTCTCCCGCGTGGTGAGCCGGACCTCGTTCGTCCTCAAGGGGGGCGGCTGGTACTCGGATCTCTACGGGAGCTCGAAGAAGGACTCGAGCGCCTCTTCCTCTTCTTCGACCGCTTCGTCGGGGACTGGCAGCTCGGACGCGAAGCCGGCCGCCGCGGCCAGCACCCCCGCCGCCCCCGCGGCCAGCTCGAGCACCCCTTCCACCTCCAGCTCGAGCAGCTCCTCCGGCGGCGGCGAGAAGAAGTAACGGCCAGAAATTTCACGGATTGCCGGATTGGGGTGATGCTCCCGTTCCGTGCCATTCCCACCGACGAAGCGCCGCCGTCGCCGCTGCGTGCTCTGCGCGCTGCCAGAGCTGATGGAAGTGCCAGGTCACGGGCGCTTCCTGCTCGTGCCGGATCCCGAAGGCCGGGGGCCGGTCTGTCCGGGCGGCCGCGGCTGTGACGAACGGCAGCGCCAACTGCCGCTCTTGACCGAGAGCCACGGCTGAGCAGACTGCGGCGGATGATCCGCCCAATCGCTCTGATCTGCGGCCTCGCGCTCTGCGCGGGCTGCACGACCACCTACACCCAGCTGCCCGCGGAGGACCGCTCCTCGCTCGAGCGGATCCTGACCGGGAAAGACGCCGAGAAGCGCCTGCGCCTCTCCGTCTACGTGACGCCCTTCTTCGGGGACAACGCCAAGAAGCTGCTCACCCCGCTGCCCCCGGAAGAGGTGCAGCTGATCACCCACCCCAACGGCTCCAACGTGAGCCCCGGCGCGATCGAGAAGGTCCTGCCCGCGGGCACGCGCGTGCGGATCAAGGCGGTGGAGTTCCCCACCGCGTTCGCCGTCACCGAGCGCATCCCCTACACGCCTCGCCACCTCACCTGGGTGTACCTGAACGTGGAGGGCGAACAGACCGAGAAGCCGCATGTGCTCTGTCTTCGCCCTACCGCCAACACGCAGGCCGAGTTCCTCAGCGATCTGGAGCGCTACCTCACGCACGACGAGCCGGCCCGGCTCTTCTCCGAGTACAGCGAGTCCGTGAAGGCCGCGATCCGGGAGAAGAACGCGGTGATCGACATGCCCAGCTCCGCGCTGGAGATGGCCTGGGGCTACCCTGAGCGGAAGAGGAAGTGGTTCGAGGAGTCGAATCAGAACGAGGAGTGGTCCTACCCCGGCGGCAAGCGCACCGCGTACCTCACCAACGGCCGGGTGACGCGCGTGGTGAAGCCGTAGCGCCTTTACCCGAGGGCGCCCCCGGTCACCCCGAGCGAAGTCGAGGGGCGCTGGTGTTCTCTCGCAGCGCTAGTTCCAGCGACGCCCACCCGGGCGGTTGCCGCGGCGCTTGCGCTTGGTCTCCTTGCGCTCCACGTCGCGTGCCTCGCCCGGCCGGGTCAGCTTGGGCAGCTCGCCGACCATGGCCGCCCAGTACTCGTTGCCCTTGAGCAGGGCGTCCACCAGCTCCGCCTGGCTCTGGATGTTCCGCTTGAAGAAGGTGGCGCCGAGCCCCACCTCGTCCAGCGTGCCGCGCGCGTCCGAGCCGCCGATGCACGGCAGCTTCAGGCTCTCCGCCGCTTCCACGGCCAGGTCGTTCGCCGTCTGCCGGACCTTGGGGTTGTAGCCCTCCACGCCGGAGAGGCACTGCTGGAGCGTGAGGATGTAGTCCCCGGCGAAGGTCTGGAAGTCGCGGTCATACGGGCGCGCCGCGAAGATCGCCGCGCCGAGCGACTTCACCTTGGGCAGGCACTCGGCCGCGCTCCAGGGCTTCTCCCGGTTGCTGCCCCACATCTGGACTGGCTCGGGCGCCAGCTCCGGCTTCGGGAAGAAGCAGAGGTACTGGCCCTTGTCCGTGGTCAGCTCGAGCCCCACGAAGACCTTCACCTTGGACTTCTTGCCGAGATCGAAGAGCTCGTCGCAGCCGTCCTGGGTGTTGGTTTCGGTGAAGGCCACGCCGTCGATCCCGTGGCTGGCCGCGCGATCGAGCACGGCCTTCGGATCGAGCTCGCAGCCCTTGGAGAGATGGGAGTGCGCGTGCAGGTCGATGAGCATGAGGCCGGCGTTGATAGCACAGGCCCCCGCCCCGTCGAGCCTCGGGATCAGGCCAGCGCCATCGCGCGCAGCGTCTGCTCGAACGGCAAGTTGTTCCGCTGCTCGTGGGAGCGGATCAGGTAGCCCATCAGCATCAGCGACGAGGTGTTCTCGAGGACACGCGAAGGATCCTTGGAGATCAGGTTCGCGCTGTAGGAGAGGAAGAACTGCGCGAGGTCCTCTCCGGCTTCCTTGACGATCAGCGCGTTCAGCGCGGCCGGATCCATGGTCCGGATCAGGTTGATGAAGTCGACCGCCACGTCCTTCTTCGTTTTCACGTCCACGAACCCACCCCCTGTCGCCCCCGTCCGCCGCGACCGCCGGAATCTATGCACGGGTCCTCCCGCAACAACCTTCATCTCCTTTTTGACACCCGTTCACGGCGCGTGCCATAACGCGCCGGATTCAGCAAGGAGAGCCAAGATGTTCACGGGCGTGAAGGTCTTCTCCGCGACCAAGGCAAAAGAGCGCGAAGAGCTGGGCGAGAACGTCACCCGCTGGATCAAGAGCAATTCGGATCTCGAGATCGTGGACAAGGTCGTCGCGCAGTCGAGCGACAACGAGTTCCACTGCTACTCGCTGATCCTGTTCTACCGGCACAAGCAGCAGCCGTAGCCCCTGCCCTTCCAGATGAGACTCCGCGGCAAGCGCGTGGGGATGTTCGTCGAGGAGGGGTTCGAGGACCTCGAGTTCTGGGTCACCGTGATGCGCCTCCGCGAGGAGGGCGCCACGGTCCGGATCCTCGGCAGCGACCGCTCCAAGACATGGACCGGGAAGAACGGCCTCAAGGCCACGTGCTCGGACAGCTTCGCCGAGGTCTCCGCCGACGAGCTGGACGCGCTGGTCGTCCCCGGCGGGTGGGCGCCGGACAAGCTGCGCCGCTATCCGAAGGTGCTGGAGCTCGTTCGTCGGGTGCATGACCAGGGGAAGATCGTCGGGCTGATCTGCCACGCCGGCCTGGTGGGGATCAGCGCCAAGATCGTGCGGGGGCGCTGCACCGGCTCGCTCGGGATCAAGGACGACCTCGTCAACGCGGGCGGCACGTTCGAGGACCTCCCGGCCCTGCGCGAGGGCAACCTCGTCTGGGGCCGCGTCGTCGAGGACATCCCCGACTTTTGCCGGCTGCTCGTGGCGGCGATCGCGGGTGACGGTCGCTGAGGCGTTCCCGCGGCGACCCGCGCCTTCGCTTACCTGTCGAATTTCTGAACTTTTTCTATTGCACCGGTATGGCCTTCAAGTAAAAGCGCGAGCCGCTTTGGGTCGGTAAGTGTAGTTGCTCGAGCGCGACGGCCCCTGGATAGGCCGCACGCTGTCCTCTGGGAGGGACGTGATGACCAACAACTGGATGAACCGCGGGAAGCTGATCGCTCTCCTTGCGCTCTTCTCTGTTCCGATGACGTTCGTGTTCGTGGGCTGCAACCCCGAGTGCGTTGACCGCTTCGACTGCCGCGCCAAGGGCACCAACTTCGTCTGCGAGAACAGCAAGTGCGTCGA
>JBGATB010000052.1:0-71018 GCA_044229415.1 Myxococcaceae bacterium
TGGCGGCAGAGAGGCGGGAAATCGCGATACGCCGCTCGAACCTCAACTCACCGAACCGCCGGATACGGTCCCGTACGTCCGGTGGTGTGGGAGGGGGCGCGGCGTGAGCCGCCCCCCTATCCCGATAGGGGCGGCACCCGGGCTCGGAATCACCTCCGGGTGGACCGAGCGTGGGTGCCCCCACTCGACTACGCGCCTGCGGCGCTGCCATGAAAGTGGACGGATGCTCCTCCGCTCACCCCGAGCGAAGTCGAGGGGCGATCGAGAGTCGACGTCCGAGCTGCCGCTCGACTTCGCTCGGGGGGAACGTCTGAGCCTCACGTCACGCCAGCAGCGCGGTGAGGCTCTGCTCTCGCGTCACCAGCCCGTCCTCGGAGCCGAAGGACGCGTTGGGGAGGCCGAGCGCCCTCAGGAGCGTCATCGGCACCTTGCTGCCACGCTCCCCGGTCGTCGAGCGGTAGTGCACGCCTCCCCGGAGCGCCCCGCCGGCGAGCCCCGCAACGAGCACCGGCATGTCGCGCCGCTCGTGGCTGAGCCCCTCCGCCACGCAGCTGGTGGCGTAGACGGCGCAGCGGTCCAGCAGGCGGCCGCCGCCCTCCGGAAGCGAGTCCAGCTTCACCACCAGCGCCGCCAGCTGCTGGATCGTGAACGCGGTCACCTGGTCCACCCGCTCCTGGGACGCGGCGGAGTCCTCGTGCGTGAGCTCATGCCACCCGTGCGTGGCGCCCACCGGCCAGAACAGCGTCTCTCCCAGGATGGAGGAGTAGCTCACCGAGAACACGCGGGTGAGGTCGCAGGCGAGCGCGAGCGCCAGCAGCTCGACCATGGCCTGGTTCACGGGCTCCAGCTGCTCCTTGCCGCCCACCGGCGAGAGGTCCGGCGGCCGCTGGGCGGTGACGCAGCTTCCGGGCGGGCCGGAGGCCTGGAGCTTGCGCTGCAGGTCCGCGATGGAGTCGGTGTGCAGATCCACCCGCGCGCGGTCCGAGCGCCCCAGCGTGGGGCGCAGGCGGCGCAGGTCTTCGGCCACCACGTCCAGCACGGCGCGGCGGGCGCGCTGGCGCTTGCTCGCCTTGGGGTCTGTGGAGGGGATGGCGAAGAGCCGGTCGAAGAGCGCGCGCGGCGAGAACTCGACTGGCAGCTGCTGGTTCGGTCCGCTCCAGGACGACCCTTCGGCGGGGCGGAAGCCATCGCCCTGCGCGGAGACGCCCAGCTCCAGGGAGCGCAGCGGCGTGCGGCCAGCCCAGGCCTGCGCCACCAGTTGATCCACGGAGGGCAGCACGCCGGTCCCGTAGTCCCCCACGGTCGTCGAGCCCGAGAGCATCCCGGAGCGGCCGCCCCAGTGGTCCAGCCCCTCTACCCAGTTCCAGAGGCCGCTGACGACGGAGATCTTCTCGCGCACGGGCGCGAAGGGCACCAGGTGGGCCGGCAGCGCCCAGCCCGTACCGGTGGCGGTGGGCACCCACTTCGAGAGCCGCACCCCGTTGGCCCAGAACCACGTGCCGAAGCGCAGCGGCAGCGGCGAGCCGTCCGCCAGCGCCTCGCCGTTGCCGTCCAGCATCGCGTCCAGCAGCGGCAGCGCCACCGCGGCGCCGGCGCCGCGCAGGAGCATCCTCCGGGAGAGCTTCATGGGCTGTCCCCCTCTTCGGGCGGGAGCGCGGTGCGGAAGCCCTCGCTCATCGCCGCGTCGATGAACAGGTTCCAGAGCGAGTGGCCGGACTGGCGCAGGCCGGCCGCCAGCCCGTCGATGGCGGGCCCTTCGCCGGCGGTCTCGCGGCGGCCGCCCGCGAAGCGGTAGACCTGCCGCGCCAGGCAGTCCGTCACGCGCGGGTCCGCGGCGAGCAGCGCGCCCAGCTCCGCCGCACCCTGGAAGGGCTTGCCATCCAGCGCGCCCCGGCTGTCGATGGGCAGGCCGCGCTCCTGTTCCCGATAGCGGCCCACGGTGTCGAAGGCCTCGAGGCCAAAGCCGATGGGGTCCAGCAAGTCATGGCACCCCGCGCAGGCGCTCTGCCCGCGGTGGCGCTCGAGCCGCGCGCGCAGGGTCTCGTCGACAGTGCCGGCCGCTGGGGGCGGCAAGGAGGTGTCCACGCCTGCGGGAGGCGGCGAGACGCTCTCGCACAGCAGCCGCTCGCGCACGAACAGCCCCCGCCGCGCGGGCGAGGTGTTGGCGGCGTGGGCGTTGAGCGCCAGGAACGCGCCCGTGCCGAACAACCCCGCGCGCGGACCGGGGGGAAGCGTCTGCCGGGAGAAGCCAGATCCGCTGGGCGCCGTGAGGCCGTACAGGCCGGCGAGCTCCGCGTCGACGAACGTCTCGCGGCGGGTGAAGAGCTGGCGGACGTCTGCCTCCGGGTGGGCCACCAGCTCTCGCAGCTGGAGCTCCAGCTCCTCGCGCAACGCGGGGAGCAGCGTGGCGGTGACGGCCGGGCTCTTCTGGAGCTGGCCCACCGCGGGGACGTCCAGCAGCTCCCGCCAGAGCTCTAGCGCGCGCTCCCGCCATGCGGGAGAAGCCACCAGCCGTTCGGCCTGCTGGCGCAGCGGCGCGGCGTCCACGAGCGTCCCGGAGGCGGCAGCCGCGGTGAGCTCGGAGTCGGGTCCGCTGCCCACCAGGAAGAGCGAGAGGCGAGCCGCCAGCTCGGGCGCGGTGAGGCGGAGCCGGGACGGGTCTGCCGGGTCGGGCTCGCCGTGCTCCACCAGGTAGAGGAAGTCTGGGGACTGGAGGATGGCGGCCGTGGTGAAGCCGAGCGCGTCCCAGAGCTCCAGGGCGTCCGCGCCCTGGGTCAGGTTCGAGACGAGGGCCAGGTAGCGCTCGGTCTGAGCCGGTTGCGCCGGCCTGCGGAAGGCGCGCGCGGTGAAGCGCTCCACGAACCGGCGCAGGCAGGGATCCGCGGCGCTGGAGGGCGTGCAGCCCACGAGCGCCAGGCGGCGGGCAGAGTCCGCGAAGAGCGGCTCCACCAGCGACAGCGTGAGCGCCTCCAGCCGCTCCACCGCCAGCGGCGAGAGCGCGGAGGACGAAGCGCCCACGGTGCTGAAGTGGAGCACGCGCGCGTCTGGCTCCACGGCGGCAGCGGCCACCGGCGTGTCCAGGAGCTGGCCGAGCGAGCCGCGGTACTCGTAGGCCGTCAGCCGCCGCAGCCCGAGCGGCGCTGGCCGGAACGCGGGTATAGGAACGGGTGGTTCGCCCGGCGCGCTGGGCTTGGGGCCGCAGCCCAGCCAGAAGCTGACCGCCAAACAGACTGAGAGAGGTGAAGGGCGCATGCGGCGCCGTCTGAATGGCCGCCCGGCCCGAAACCTTCAGGCGCAAAAATGGGGACAGGCTACTTTTTGCACGCGACACGAATGTCGCAGCGCTCCCTGGAGAGCTCAGCGAGCCGGGGCGCCCGTTGCGACAGCCGAGTCGCGGAGGGGTATGACAGGGGAAAAGTAGCCTGTCCCCATTTCAGAGGCAGCTTGCCTCCCCGGGGCGGCCGACCGCGGCGCAGCGGGCCTGCAGCGAAGCGGCGCTCGGAAACGCCAGGGTGCCCCAGGGCGGGGCGGCGGACAGGCTGCAGACGAGGAGGATCAGCGCATCCGCTTCTCGCAGCGGAGCGGGAAGCGGCAGCAGCCGCGCGTGGGGGCCGCGGCCGTGCGCGCGCCCCTCGCCGAGGAGCTTGCCGTTGAGGAAGAGGCGCCAGAACGGCCCGCCCCCCACCGCCACCGCGGTGGCGCCGCTCACCCGCGCCCGGTCCTCGGGCGCGAGCAGGCCACACCCCACCGGCGCCGGGGTCCGCGGGAACTGCACCAGCCGCGCCTGGGCGGTGCCGTCCAGCGCGCCGCGCTCGGGCGTGTAGAGCCGCAGCTCCTCCAGCGCCGCCGCGTCCTTCTGGCCGGTCCGGTAGCGCGCCGGTGCCTGCGCGTCTGGGAGCACGCGCCAGATCCTCGCTCCCTCGCCGGGCTCCGGTGCGCGCGGCGAAGGCGGCCACACCCGCTCGAAGGCGAGATCCCGGTCCAGCTGCTCCACCGCCAGCGGGTAGCCGCAGATGACGTACGCCGCGCCCAGCCGGGTGAGCAGCGCCCACGCGTCCTTCTGCTCGCCGCGGATGAGCGCCTGCCGCTCCCGGGCCAGCTCGGGGTTCGCCAGCGCGAGGAAGAGCGGATCCAACACGTCCACCAACGTGAGGTTGGGCCGCTGGTGCAGCAGGTACGCGCCCTCGTCGAAGCCGCAGTGGAAGACGAAGCCCGGCCCCTGCGCCGGGAGGTGGGAGATCGCCGCGCGCGTCTCGCGCTGGTAGCGGTCAATCGGCTGGGGCGCGTTGCTCTGGAGCAGCGCAGGCAGGTTCGCCGCCACCAGCACCGCCAACAGCGCGTACGCCAGCCGCCCGTAGGCGCTCGCCACCGCCGCCAAGGCCACCGCGGTGAAGGGGAGGGCGTACTCGGCGGCGCGCGGGCTGGCCCACGCGAGCAGCAGGAAGACCGCGGCCACCGCCGCCACCAGCGCCGCCGCCGCCGGCCGCTCCACCTTCCGCCGCAGCGCGGGGACGCCGAGCGCCGCCAGCACCGCGCCCAGCGCCAGCACGCCCCCGAGGAAGAGCTGCGCGAACGCGCTCAAGGACAGCCGGGCCAGCTCGCTGCCCTGGGTGCCCAACAGCTCGGGGCCGGGCATCCGCCCCAGCGCGATGTCCAACGTCAGCCGCGTGTAGAAGAGCGTCTGCGGGAAGTAGGGGTTGAGCACCACCCCCAGCACCAGCCCCGCCGCGCCGAAGCCCACCGGCCGCAGCCAGCCGCGCTCGCGCAAGAGCAGGGCTAAGGCCGCGCACAGCCCCAGCAGGGCCGCCGGGACATAGAGCGCGTGGTAGGCGAGGCCGAAGAGCGCCGCGCAGAGCAGGCAGACCCAGCCCCGGCGATGGAGCACGCCCGCGAGCAGCCCCAGCGCCAGCGCGATCGCCAGGACGTAGGGGCGCAGCAGCGTGGCGCGGAAGGCGAAGAAGGCCTGCGTCCCCAACAGCCCTGCCACCCAGAGCAGCGCCGGGAGCGGGCGCGCGAACGCGCGGGCGCAGGCGTACGCGGCGCACAGCAAGAGCGCGGTGCACAGCACGCCGGCGGCCTCCACGCCGCGCTCGCCGGCCAGCCGGTAGCCGAGCCCGGTGAGCTGGTGCCAGAGGAACTCCTTGTCGGAGAAGGCCTTGTCCCAGCCGATCCCGGCGACCTGAGGGAGCGCGCGGGGGATTCCCTGCTCGGCCACCACCCGGGAGAGGGCGTAGTGGTAGGAGCGATCCGGATCCACGTCCGTCCGGGTGAGCAGCGCCGCGAGCGCGCAGGCCACGGCGAAGAGCGCCGCGCAGGCCAGGGCGTCAGGTCCTGCGCGGGTGAGGAGCCGGGGCAGCGCCACGTGGAGGCCAACTGTAGCCGCATGGCCCCTGCCTTAAGCCGCCTAAAACTTCGGCCGCTGCGCCGTGTCCATGCCCACAACGCCCCGGGTGGGGGGCCGATAAGCAAGCATGGCCCTCGGGGTGGAGCTCCCTCAGATCATCGGCGGCGTCGAGCGGGCAGCGCGCCTGGCGGCGGCCCGGGCCCCGGTGGTGGATGGGCTGCCGGCGCGCTCCGCCGTCCTCGAATCCGCGGACAGCTTCCTGGACGGCGCCGGCCCGGTCCGGCAGATCAACCGGCTCGCCACCGAGCTCTCCGGGACGGACGCGTTCCTCTCCCCGCGCGTCTGGCGGGAGCGCTCGGCCAGCTTCGGGCTGCCCGGCCTGGACCTGCCCACCGAGCTGGGCGGACAGGGCTTCACCGCCTCGCAGATGGTGAAGGTCTTCGAGCACATGGGGCGCTTCTCGCTGAACATGCGGGACATGGTGGGCGGCGCGCACGTGCGCCCGCTGCTCGCCTCGCAGCGCCCGGAGATCCGCCAGATCGTCCGGGACGTGGCGGACGGCAAGGCGTACGTGGCCATCGCGATCACCGAGAAGGACGCCGGCTCGAACATGCGGGCCATGGCCAGCCGCTCCGAGAAGGTGGCCGGCGGCTACCGGCTGAGCGGCGACAAGATGTTCAACGCCCGCCTGGAGACGGCCACGCACGTGGTGGTGTTCGCCCAGTCTCCGCGCGCCGCCGGCCCGGACGGGACCGCGAAGCTCAACGCCTTCGTCCTGCCGATCGATCACCCCGGCCTGAGCGTGAAGAGCACCTCGGCGCACGGGCTGTACGCCAACTCCTTCGGCGGGGTCTCCTTCCGCGGCATGTTCGTGCCCGAGGCGATGCGCCTGGGCGGGGAGGGCGAGGGCGGCCGGCTCTTCCGCGAGCACTTCCTCTACTGGCGCCTGATGCAGGCGGCGGCCGCCATCGGCACCGGGAAGGACGCGCTGGAGCAGGCGGTGGAGCGGATGCGCACGCGCCAGGCGTTTGGCGGCCCCATCGGCCGCTTCACGCACTTCCAGCAGGAGCTGGGCGAGCACACCTCCAAGCTGCACATGGCCTCGCTCCTGGTGGAGAACGCGGCGCGGAAGCTGGACGCCGGGGACTACGAAGGAGCGCTCGCCGAGGTGGCGATGGCGAAGGGAGAGGGGGTGGAGTGGGCCCTGCGCGCCTCCGACTTCGCCATGGAGCTGCACGGGGCGGAGGGCTACTCGCCGGCGCTGAGCGATCTCGGCCAGCGGGTGAGAGATCTCCAGGGGCTCCGGGTGGCGGACGGCACCACCCACGTGATGCGCGAGGAGGTGGTCAAGCACACCTACGGCGCGGACCTCTGGGACATGGTGGTGGGCACGGCGAGCCCGGCGGGCCGGCTCGAAGATCTGCCGAGCGGCGCGCTCGAGCGCGCGAGGCAGGCGCTGGCGGACCACCCGAACGCGCTGGCCACGCAGAGCCGGTACGACGGCCTGGTCTCCGGACCGCCGGGGGTGGGCGCGTGCCCCTCCGTGGCCGCGGCGAATTTGATCCAGGTGCTGGGGGTGATGAGCGGGCGCGCGCCGCTGATCGACCTGGACCGCGCGCTCCGCACCGCCTACCAGGAGCTGCCCTGGCTGCGTCCGGGGCGCCTCTCCAACGCCCAGGTGACGGACCTGCTCCTGCACCTGCGCGCGCGCTACCTGCCGGACGTCCCGCTCAAGGGGATCTCCGTGGACCACCAGCGCGCGCTCGAGCGCGGGGCGCAGCCGGACGGCGCGCGCGCCTGGACGGACCTGGACTCGTCGTTGCTTGAGCCCCGGCCCAACGAGCTCAAGCTGATCAGCTACTCCATCCGCGGCGCGCGCGGGCAGGACCGGGGCCGCCACTTCGTCCTGCTCAAGGAGAAGGAGGGCGACACGCTGACGGTGGTGGATCCCAGCCGCCCGACCAAGGACTACACCTACGAGGCCCGGCGGGTGGAGCTGCCCGGCGATGCGGGGAGCTCGTTCCAGCTGGTGCGGCCCGGCGCGGCGCCCGCCTCCGGCGAGACCTTCACCGTCAACTCGGTCTTCACCGTTTCACTGGCTTGAGCCGCAGCCCGAAGACGCGCCCATCCAGCCCGGCCACCAGCGCGGTGTCCCCCAGCACGCGCGGGGCGGTGCGCAGCGCGGTGTCCAGCCGGAGGGCGAACAGCGGCGCGGCGCGATCCAGCCGGTAGCCGAGCAGGTGCCCAGTGCGATCCGCGGTGGGGACGAGCAGGAGCTCGCCGGCGGCGGTGGGCGGGCCCACCACGGGCGCGGGCAAGAGCGTGCGCCAGGTCTCGGCGCCATCGCGCGGGGAGAGACCCACCAGGGTGAGCGCGCCCTGCGCCACCAGCAGCGTCCCCTGCGCCACGAAGGGCCCGGCGCTGATCGCCTCGCCGGTGAGGGTCCGGGTCCACGCCGGCTCGCCCGTCTCCAGCGAGAAGGCGGTGACCTGCGTCCCGTTCGCCGCGTAGGCGGCGGCGCCGTCCGCGCTCAGCCACGCCAGGCCGGGGGCCGCGGCCTTCCAGAGCAGCGCGCCGTCCGCGCAGCGCAGCGCGAGCAGCCCGCTGTCCGGCGCCGGCACCAGGAGCTTTCCGCCCGCGAGCACCGGCTCTGGCGCGCGGACCAGCGGCTCCTTGCGCCCCGTCAGCGTGGCGCGCGCCCACACCAGCGCGCCGGAGGAGATCTCGAACGCGCGGGCCGAGCCGTCCGTGGCCAGCACGAAGGCGCGCTCGCCGTCCGTGGCCAGCGCCGCCACCACCGGTGGCAGGTCCGTCACCCGCCACTTCTCCGCCCCGTCCTCCAGGGAGAGCCCCACCACCTCGCCGGCCACGGTGGCCACCACCGCCAGCCCCTTCGCCGCGGCGGGGCGGGCCGCCACCTCGCGCCCGAGCGCCGCCTGCCAGCGGACCTGGCCGTCCGGGGCGAGCAGGACCACCCGTCCGGCCTCGTTCCCCAGGAGCACCCCATTGTCCAGCTGCGTCAGGCCTGTTCGGGAGGGAGCATCCGAGGAGTAGGTGAACAGGCGCTCGACTGGCGCGGTGCACGCTCCGAAGGTAACGATCAGCAGAGCACCGACCGGGACAGCCAGGCGCAGGGTCACCTGTCGCCCTCTACAAGCCCGGGCGCGGTTTGTCCAAGGAACCCATGGCCTCCATTCGAGACGACGAGCTCCCAGACGCCACCGGCATCCCCTCCTCCGAGCGGCGCAGCGCAGATCTGGGGACGATCAACGTCCCCCACGGCGTGGAGGTGAGCGAGGAGCTGCTGCACGCGCTGCCCAAGACGGACCTGCACTGCCACCTGGATGGCTCGATGCGGCTGCGGACGATTCTGGAGCTGGCCGAGCAGCAGAAGGTGAAGCTGCCCGCGGACACCGAGGACGGCCTGGCCAAGGCCATCCACATGGGCCAGGTCTGCAAGAGCCTGGACGAGTACCTGGTCGCGTTCGACGTGACCCTCTCGGTGCTCCAGACCGAGGAGGCCCTCTTCCGCACCGCCTACGAGCTGGCGATTGACGCGGCGGCGGAGAACGTCCGCTGGCTGGAGGTCCGCTACTCCCCCGCGCTGCACCAGCAGAAGGGGCTGAAGATGACCACGGTCATCGACTCGGTCCTGGAGGGGCTGCGCCACGCCAAGCGCGAGACCGGGATCAAGTGCGGGGTGATCGTCTGCGGCATCCGCCACATCGACCCGGAGATGTCGATCCGGCTCGCCGAGCTCTCGGTGGCCTACAAGAACCGCGGGGTGATCGGCTTCGATCTGGCCGGCGCGGAGGTGAACTTCCCCGCCAAGCACCACCGGCAGGCCTTCCAGCTGATCCTCCTCAACAACGTGAACTGCACCGCGCACGCGGGCGAGGCTTACGGGCCCGAGTCGATCGCCCAGGCGATCCACCACCTGGGCGCCCATCGGATCGGCCACGGGACGCGGCTGCGGGAGGACGGCGACCTGCTCAACTACGTCAACGACCACCGGATCCCTCTGGAGATCTGCCCCACCTCAAACGTGCAGACCCAGGCGGTGCGGGACATCAAGTCCCACCCGCTCAAGTTCTATTTCGACTACGGCCTGCGGGTGACCATCAACACCGACAACCGGCTGATCACCGACACCACGGTGACCAAGGAGCTGCTGGTGGCGCACCGCGAGCTGGGGCTGACGCTGGAGGACCTCACCACCGTGATCGTCTCCGGCTTCAAGAGCGCCTTCCTCTCCTTCCGGGAGAAGCAGGACGTGCTCAAGCAGGTGAACGCGGAGATCGCCCGGACGCTGGATCAATTCGCCCGGAAGCTCTCTGCCGTGAAGCGCCCGGCGTAGACTCCCCGTTCGGCTCGAGCGTAGTGAGGCCCCCGCCCCTTGGGCGGATCAATCAAGGCAAGACGTGAGGCCGTCCGCTCAGCCCGAGCGAAGTCGCGGGCCCCACGAGCGAGAGTCCCTACGATCGGCGGGCCCTCGACTTCGCTCGGGCTGAGCGGGGCGCGGCAAGTTTCAGGTCAGTCCGAAGCGACGTGCCTCACTCGAGGATTCGAAGGCTCTGCCGCGCTCTCGACGACGGGCCTACGGCCCTACGCTCGAGCGAGCCGAACGGGGGGTGGCCCTATCAGAGTGGCAGTGGCGAGGGCTTGGACGTTCTTGCGCTTCTTTGACGGCCGCCGCTCGGGCGAGGCTTGCCCCTGCGCGCGGCGGCGGCCTAGAGAAGTGAGGCGATGGCGCTGCCCTTCTCCCGCCGGGAGCTGTTCACCTCCGAGTCGATCTCCGTCTGCGACTTCCGCTGCCACTCGCACGTGCACCGCTGCGGGCCGGAGGAGCAGAACGGCAAGGACACGGTGGTCTTCGTGCGGCGCGGGGTGTTCGGCCGCACCGTGCGCGGGCGGGCGCAGATCGCCGATGCCAACCACGTCCTCTTCTTCAACGCGGACGAGCCGTACGCGATCGCCCACCCGCTGCCGGGCGGGGATGACTGCACCATCCTCTCGCTGCCTGCGCAGGTGACCCGCGAGCTGGTGGGGCGGCAGGCGCCGGGGGACGCCGAGCGGGAGAAGCACCTCTTCCGCCGCGCCCAGGCGCTCAGCTCGCGGCGCGCCGTCACCCTGCACCAGGAGCTGATGTCGCGCTTGCGCGCGGGTGGGCAGAGCGCGCTGGTGCTGGAAGATCTCCTGGCCGAGCTGGCGGCGGAAGGGGTGCGCTGCGCCTACGCCGGCGCCACGCGCCCACGCGCGCACCGGCACCGGGAGGCGGTGGAGGAGGCGAAGGTGCTGCTCAACGCCCAGCTCACCGCGCTCCCCACGCTCGGCGAGCTCGCGGCGCGGTTCGGCTACTCGTCGTTCCACTTCTCGCGCGTCTTCGCGCAGACCGCGGGCTTGAGCCTGCGTCGCTACTTGGGGGCGCTGCGGGCGCGTGCCGCGGCGGACCGGATCGCCGCCGGGGAGGGCGAGCGGGCTCTGACCACCCTGGCGCTGGAGCTGGGCTACGGGGACCACGCCCACTTCACCAACGCCTTCCGGCGGGAGTGGGGCGTGCCGCCGTCCGTGTTCCGGCAGCGGGCGCGCCCGCGGGGCTGAGGTCAGCCGACCTTCATCCCCTTGGGGATGACCACCACGCCTTCGGGCGTGACGTGGAAGCGCGCCTTGTCCTCTTCGAGGTTGTACCCAATGGTCGTGCCGGGCGGGATGTCCACGTTCTTGTCGATGATCGCCCGGCGGATCCGGCAGCGCCGGCCGATCTGCACGTTCTCGAAGAGGATGGACTCGGTGACCTCGGAGAACGAGTTCACGCGCACCTTCGGCGAGAGCACGCAGCGGTGCAGGTGGCTGCCGGAGATGATGCAGCCCTCGGAGACGAGCGAGTCCGTGGCGTGGCCCACCCGCCGGTTCTCCACATCCGCGAAGACGAACTTGGCGGGCGGGAAGTTGTGGTTCTGGGTGTAGATGGGCCAGCGGTCGTTGTAGAGGTTGAAGGTGGGGTCCACCTCCACCAGGTCCATGTTGGACTGGTAGTAGACGTCGATGTTCCCCACGTCTCGCCAGTAGCCGCGCTCCTTCTCTCCCTGCCCGGCCACCAGGTTCTGGGCGAAGTCGTAGACGAAGACGCGCGAGCTCTTGAACATCTCGCTGATGATCGACTTGCCGAAGTCGTGGACCGAGCTCTCGTTGGCGGCGTCCCGGGCCACCTCCTGCACCAGCGCCTCGGTGGAGAAGAGGTAGTTGCCCATCGAGGCCAGGCACATCTTCGGGTTGCCCGGCATGGGCGGCGGGTTCTTCGGCTTCTCGAGGAAGCCGCGCATCTCGCCGTTGGGCCCCACGTCGATGATCCCGAACTCGCGCCCCAGCTCGATCGGCACCGGGATGGCGGCCACCGTGCAGTGGGCCTTGTTCTCCACGTGGAAGTCCAGCATCTGCCGGACGTCCATCCGGTACACGTGGTCCGCGCCGAAGACGAAGATGTGGTCCGGCTCCTCGTCCGTGATGATGTTGAGGTTCTGATAGATGGCGTCGGCCGAGCCCTTGTACCAATCCACGCCGGTCCGCATCTGCGCCGGCACCGTCTCCACGTAGTGGCCCAGGAACGCCGACATCCGCCACGCCCGGGAGAGGTGGTTGTTGAGCGAGTCCGACTTGTACTGGGTGAGCACCTTCATCCGGTACACGCCCGAGTTGGCGAAGTTGGAGAGGCAGAAGTCGATGATCCGGTAGCGCCCTCCGAAGGGCACCGCCGGCTTCGCGCGCTCGCGCGTCAGCGGCTCCAACCGCGTGCCCTGTCCCCCCGCCAAGATCATCGCCAGCAGCTTTGCCATGGGCGCAGGTTTAGGTCTGGCGTCGCGGCTCCGGCAAGAGGACCATGGCCGGGGGGCCTGGCATTCGTTGAGTAGAGGTAGGGTCCTCCCGCCGTAACCGACCAACAGAGGGGTGCATCGTCGTGCGTGAGCAGGGGCAGCAGTCGCGTCGAAGCGTGCTGAAGAAGGGGCTGTTTGGGGGCGCGGTGTTGGCGCTCGGCGGGGTGGGGCTCGCGCTGCGCGGCTCGGTGATGCTGGACGCGCCGAAGGATGGGCTGCGCGTGCTCTCGCTGCGCGAGTACTCCGTCCTCCACGCGCTGGCCAACCGGCTGATCCCCCCGCGCGAAGGCTTCCCCAACATCGACACGGTCAACGCCGTGGTCAACGCGGACCGGGCCCTCACCCGCGTGGACGAGGCCGCGCGCGCCGAGCTGCGCCAGCTGATGGGCCTGTTCGAGAACGCGCTGCCGGCGCTGCTCTTCGGCGGGCGGCTCACCCCCTTCACCCAGCTCTCCTCCGCCGATCAGGACGCGGTGATCCGCGAGTGGCAGGACAGCCGGCTGATCGTGCGGCGGGCCGGCATCAACGCGCTGCGGACCCTGCTGATGGCTGGCTACTACGCCTCGCCGCTGAGCTGGGCCTCGCTCGGCTACCCCGGGCCCCCCCAGGGCTTCTGGCAGAAGGACGCGCCGGTCTGGAAGGGCGCCGCGCCGGAGGTGAAGCCGTGAGCCAGGGGCGGATCTTCACCGGGGACGAGCTGCGCGAGGACAAGACGGTGCAGTGCGACGTCTGCGTGATCGGCTCGGGCTCCGGGGGCGGGTGGCTGGCGCACGAGCTGGTGGCGAAGGGGCTGTCCGTGGTGCTGCTCGAGGAGGGCGGCTACCACACGCGCCGCGAGTTCGACCTCACCGAGGCCACCGCCTTCCCCAAGCTGTACCAGGAGCTCGGCAACCGGAGCACCGAGGACTTCGCGATCCAGATCCTGCAGGGGCGCAGCGTGGGCGGCGGCACCACCGTGAACTGGTGCTCCTCCTTCCGGACGCCGAAGCGGATCCTGGACCTCTGGCGGGACCGCCACGGCGTCACCGGCCTCTCCGAGGAGACGCTCACGCCCCACTGGGAGGCGATCGAGCAGCGGCTGCACATCCAGGAGTGGCCGCTGGAGCGGATCAACGCCAACAACCGGCTCCTCTGGGAAGGGCTGGGCAAGCTGGGCTACTCGCGCGGGTTGATCCGCCGCAACGTGAACAACTGCGCCAACCTCGGCTACTGCGGCATGGGCTGCCCGATCGACGCCAAGCAGTCCACCCTGGTGACGGTCATCCCGGACGCGGTGAAGCAGGGGCTCACCGTCTACGCCAACGCCTCGGCGCGCCGCCTGGAGACGCAGGGGCGGCGGATCGTCCGCGTGCACGCGGAGGTGCAGGACCCCGAGCAGGACCGCCCCTCCGGCCACAAGCTCACGGTGGAGGCGAAGACCACCGCGGTCTGCTGCGGCGCGCTCAACTCGCCGGCCCTGCTCCTGCGCTCGGGCCTGACCGGCGACGGCCAGGTGGGCAAGCGCACCTTCCTGCACCCCGCGGTGACCATGGGCGCGCTCTTCGACGAGCCGGTGGAGGCCTTCTCCGGGGCGCCGCAGTCAGTCCACTCGCACCAGTTCATCGAGCGCGGCGCGGACAAGCTCGGCTTCTTCGTGGAGGTGCCTCCGGTGCACCCCATGCTCGCCGCCACGGTCTTCACCGGCTTCGGCGAGAAGCACCAGGCGCTCCTCTCCCGGCTGCCGCACTGGCAGGTCTGCATTGGGATCACCGTGGACGGGGTGCTGGACGGGGACGAAGGCGGCACGGTCTCTCTGAGAGATCACGGCTACTCGCGCCTGAAGATCCAGTACCCGCTGGGGGAGCGCCACTGGGAGGCGTTCCGCTTCGCCTGCCGGGAGATGGCGAAGATCCAGTTCGCCGCCGGCGCCAAGCAGGTGATGTCGCTGCACACCGACCCGGTGATGCTGTCTTCAGAGAAGGACCTGGACAAGCTGGACGCCGCGCCGTGGGAGCCGCTGCGCGTCCGCGTGGCCACCGCCCACCAGATGGGCGGCTGCGGGATGGGCAAGGACCCCAAGACGTCCGTGGTGGACTCCACCCTGCGCTACCACGCGCTGGACAACCTCTTCGTGGTGGACGGCTCCGCGCTCCCCACCGCGCTGGGCGTGAACCCGCAGCTGACGCTGTTCGGGATTGCCCGGTGGGGAGCGCAGCACGTGGCCGCGTCGGTCAGCGGTAGGGCAGGGTGAGGGTCTTGTCCTGCCAGACGGTGCCGTCGGTGAAGGCCACGTTGAAGATGGCGGTGATGGACGTGTAGTCCCCCGTGGACGCGCTGATGTTCCGCTTGAAGCGGACCGAACCCGCCTTGCCGCAGGCCTTCTGCGTGGCGGCCCCGCTGGCCCAGCCGAAGAAGTTCACGCGGATTTTGCTCGCGCTGGAGGGGACGCTGTTGGGGGTGATGAAGGAGGAGCAGGCGCCGGTGCCGTTCGAGGAGTCCTCCACGGTGAAGACCTCATCGTCCGGATCGTTCGAGTAGTAGAAGGCCCGGTCGCCGGCGATCAGGTGCACCGCATCCCCGGTGCCAACCGGCGCGGCCAGCACCTGCGTCCAGTCATCCCCCGCGCTCTGCGAGATGTTGCTGAGCATGGTCCGGAACACCGTCAGGCCCCGGAAGACGGAGCGCTTGAGGTCCACCGCCGCCGCGAGCTGGTTGAGGCTGGTGTTGCTGCTGGGCAGCTCGCAGCGGTTGTTCTGGAAGACCGTCCCCGGGCCGCAGAGCGCGCCCACGTTCACCACGCACTTGCCGCCGTCCAGCGTGCTGCCCGCCCCGCAGGCGGAGGCCGCGAGCGCGCACTTGCCGCCGCTGGCCTCGGTGCCGGTGCCGCACAGGGACGCGAGCGACGGCACGCACTGGGTGCCGCCGGCGCCCATGGTGCCGGACGCGCAGACGGCGGAGAGATCCACCCGGCAGCTGCCGGACTGCAGCGCGGTGCCGGCGCCGCAGGTGACCTGGGTGCCGTTGGCGATGCAGCGGGTGCCGCTCTGGCTGGTCCCTTCGCCGCAGGTGAGCGCCACCACGGTGGAGACGCAGGCGTCCCCCTGCTGCTGGGTGTTGCTGCCGCAGTGCAGGTTGCTGGTGGGGATGCAGGCGCTGCCCTCCAGCCTGGTGCCAGTGCCGCAGGTCAGCCCGCTCACCGGCTCGCAGACCCCGCCGGCCGAGCGGGTGCCGGAGCCGCACCGCTCGATCGCCTCACACCGGTTGGACTTGAGCGTGGTCCCCTCGCCGCAGCTGACGGCGTCGCCGGTGGGGGCGGTGGTGGCGCCGCAAGCCGCGAGGAGGAGGAAGCAGACCGAAAAACCGAGCCATTTCATGGAGGAGCTCCAAGGAGAAGTCGCCTAGCGGCTTCTCTTGGGGCGTCCCCCGAGGTTCCGTCACGCCTTCGTCAGCCCTGGTCGTCGAGCGGGGCGTTGAGGTCGAACTTGTCCTCCGGCTTGGCCAGCCGCTCCGGGGGCGGCGGGGGTGCCTTGGGAGCGTGGAGGATGAGATCCGCGGGGTAGGCGCTCACCGCGTCCAGGTGGGGCTTGGTCTTCTTCGGCGGCTTGCGCCGGGGGTCCTGGGCCACCACCTCCACGGCGGTGCCGGTGCGGACGGCCTTGGCGCCGTCACAGAAGAGCCACTGCGTGTGGCCGGCCTCCTCCGAGGCGTAGAAGATCTCCGGCTTGCGCGCGCCGGCGCAGGTGGTGGCGCGGGCGCTCGCCTGGCGTTGGCCCTGGGCCTCGCGCCACTGCTCCACCGCCTGCCTGCCGCGGGCGTAGGCGCCCACGTCCGCGGCGGTCCGCACGCGCTTGACCGCCTGGCGAGTCAGCTCGTTGCCCGCGTGGACGCGGTCCGTCAGCTCGGAGTCCTCGGGCAGCTCGCACTGCGCCAGCCGCGTCAGGAGCGGCTCATAGGCCGCCAGGGCAGGCGCCAGCTTCTGCCGCCCCTGCTCCAGCACCTCCAGGTGCTCGTCCGCCCAGACGCCGTCGTAGCCGGCCGCGGTGCACGCGAGGAACTCGGCCAGGAGCTGGTTCATCCCGTCCAGCTCGTTCGCCAACCGGGCGCGATCCTGGAGGCAGACGTCCACGTCCGAATAGTCGCGCCACTGGGCGCTCCACTTTCCGAGCGCCAACGGCTGGGCCGGAGGCGTCTTCGGGGTGGTCGCACATCCGGATACAAGTGTCGCCAAGAGGAGGGAACGTCCCACAACGATCGCGCGCATTCGCGTTCACGCTAACACCTGCGGTTGGGGGGCTGTTTGGACCCGTGGTATTCACGAAGGCGATGGGCGGCCAGGAAACCCGCGTCACCAAAATCTCCAAGCTCCACGAGCGGATCAACGTCGACACGGAGAGCTGTCTGGTCCAGATCCACGGACCTGAGCTGGGGAAGAAGTACGTCCTGGAAGAGGAAGAGTTCACCATCGGCCGCGATGTGAAGAACAACATCGTGGTGGATCTGGACAACGTCTCCCGCCGCCACGCGAAGATCACCACCCGCACCGGGAAGAGCTTCGTGGTGGACCTGGGCTCCACCAACGGCACGTACCTCAATGACGAGGAGGTGCTCGAAGAGACGCCCCTGCGCAGCGGGGACTACGTGAAGGTCGGCGGCTCGATCTTCAAGTTCCTCTCCGGTGGGAACATCGAGACGCTCTACCACGAGGAGATCTACCAGCTCACGATCGTGGACGGCCTCACCCAGATCAACAACAAGCGCTACTTCCTCGAGTACCTCGAGCGCGAGATGGGGCGCTGCCACCGCTACAACCGGTCGCTGTCGCTGATCATGTTCGACATCGATCACTTCAAGAAGATCAACGACGTCAACGGCCACCTCGCCGGGGACTACGTCCTGCGAGATCTCGCGCAGCTGGTGAAGCAGCGCATCCGCAAGGAGGAGTGCTTCGCCCGCTACGGCGGCGAGGAGTTCGCGATCGTCATGCCGGAGGCGGGGCCGGAGAACGCGCGCCGCTTCGCGGAGAAGGTCCGCAAGATGGTGGAGGACCACCCCTTCCTGTTCGAAGGCAAGAAGATCGAGGTCGCCGTCTCGCTCGGGGTCTCCGACATGACGGGCGACATGACCGAGCCGCTCCAGTTCATCAAGGTGGCGGACGCCAACCTGTACAAGGCGAAGAAGGCGGGCCGCAACCGCGTGGTCGGATGAGCTGGCGCGCGGCCGCCCTGGCGGCGCTGCTGGGCGCAAGCGCGGCGGCGGCGCAGGACGGCGGCACGGACGCGGGCCTCCTCCCCGTCAAGCTGCTGCGCGCCGGCTCGGAGTGGCGCTACCGGCTGGGTGACAGCGCGCCCCCGTCCGACTGGGCCCAGCCCACCTACGACGACGAGCGCTGGAAGAGCGCGCCCGCGCCGCTCGGCTACGGCGAGCCGGGCGTGGTGAGCCCGCTCACCCCCAATCTCCTCTCCTACTACGCGCGCGCCCGCTTCGAGCTGAGCGTGGCCCCCGAGGAGCTGCAGCGGCTCACCGCGCAGGTGGACTACGACGACGGCTTCGTCCTCTTCCTCAACGGCCGCGAGGCCGTCCGCCGCAACGTGCCTTCGGGGCAGGGCTTCAACACCGCCGCGAACAACGCCCACGAGTCCGGCTCGCCCGCGTCCATCGACCTCTCCGGCAGCCAGTCCCTCCTGGTGCCCGGCGAGAACTTCCTCGCGGTGGAGCTGCACAACGACAACACCTCCTCCACGGACGCGTACCTGGAGGTGGAGCTCACCGGCGAGCTTGCGCGGGTGCCGCCGCCCACGGTGCGCGCCCTCTCCCCGGCGCTCGGCGCGCAGCGGGTGCCCGTGTCCAGCGCGCTCTCCTTCGAGCTGTTCGACCTCGCGGGCGTGGACCCCTCCAACGTCACGCTCTCGCTCGAGGGCGCGCCGGTGGCCTTGAGCGCGGACGGCCCGCCCGAGCGCCGGCTCTTCACCGCCACGCGCTCCCAGCCGCTCCCCACCGGCAGCAACGTGGAGCTGGCGCTCACCGCGCGCAACGGCGCTGGCGTGGCCATGGAGCCCTTGCGCTGGACCTTCCGCACCGCCTCCGCCGGCTACGGCGCCACCGACCCCGTGGGCTGCGGCTGCGGCGCGGGGGGCTCGGCGCCGCCGCTGGCGCTCGCTGCGCTGCTGCTGTTGCGGTGGCGGCCCCGGGCGAAGTCCAGGGCGGGTAGGGTGGGCTGATGGGACGCGCGCTCGCTCGAGGCGGGCTGGTGCTGCTGGGGCTGGCCCTGCTCGGACTGGCCTTTGGCGTCAGCCGCCTGCCCCGGCCCACCGGTGAGCGGCTGGAGCTCTCCCCCGGCGTGGTGGGCGTGAATTCCGGTGGCAGCTACGCCTGGGTGCTGCGCGGCGCGAAGGGCGCGGTGCTGGTGGACACCGGCCTGCAGCGGGATGCCGCCCCGGTGCTCGCCGAGCTGGCTGCGCAGGGGCTGACCGCGGCGGACGTGGAGGCGATCTTGCTCACCCACGGCCACCCGGATCACTGGGCCGCCGCGGTGAGCTTCCCCAACGCGAAGGTGTACGTGGGCGCGGCGGACGTGGCGTGGCTGCAGGGGAAGAAGCAGGGCGGCTGGCTCGCCCGGCTCCTGGACCGCGCGCCGGGCCCGCTCCCGGCGCCCGCGCGGGTGGAGCCGCTGCAGGGCGAGCAGACGCTGACGCCAGATGGCCTGTCGGTCCGCGTGGTGCCGCTGCCCGGCCACACGGAGGGGAGCGTGGGCTACCTGCTCGGGGACACGCTCTTCTCGGGGGACGCGCTGCTCGGGCGGGGGGACGGCGTGGGGCTGCCGCCGGAGCCGCTCTCCGAGGACCCCGCGCAGGCCCTCCGCTCGCTGCGCGCGCTGCTCTCGCCGGAGAGCGCCGCGAAGGGGCTGCGCTTCACCCGCCTGGCGGATGGCCACGTGGGGATCACCCAGGACGCGCGACAGAAACTCGAGCGGCTGCTGCGCTGAACGGCCGCAGGAATCTGAGGGGCGCGCGGGCCAAGCCTGCGCAAGCGCTGCCCTCGCGCGGCGGCCCCCGGGTTGCTTCAGCGCCGCGGCATGCTCGGCCTGCTCGCAGTCGCGCTCCTGACCTCCGCGCCGCCGCCGGAGGTGGTGGTCCCCGCCCAGCCCTCCCGCGTGAGCCTCTACGGCTATCCGCTCGCCACCGCGCGCGCGGCGCTCGCCCCTGGCCTGGGCGGGCCCAGGGCACACGCGGTGCTGCTGCCCCTGGGCGCGACCTTCTCCAGGGCCCCGCACTGGGGGATCTCCCTGGAGCTGTCCCTGGCCTACGCCCCGGGAGAGAGCTGCCGCAGCTGCACGGTGGGGCTGGCCGTCCCCGGCTGGGCGGTGGGGCTCGCGGCGGGCCCCAGCTGGTTCAGCGGCGCGCAGGGCGCGCAGGGCTTCTTCGTCTCACCCCGGCTGGCGCTGCAGGTGGCCAAGCAGCCCTCCTCCGCGGTGGCGCTGCAGGCCGGCTTCAAGGGGCCCATCGACCTGGGGCGGAACATCTCCCGCGCGTTCTTGATCGGCGTGGAGGTGGGCTACCAGCGCAGCTTCGGCCGGCTCGCGGTGGGCGCCGGCGCCGGGGCGTCCTTCGGCTACCTGTACGATCTCGCCGCCGGCCAACAGACGCTGCTGCTCACGCAGCTCATCCGCGGCGTCCCCACCAGCGACGGGCGGCCCCAGGGCTGGGGTTGGTCATTGAACGTGAACCTGGTGCGCCTGGGGTACGCCTTCTAGAGGGCGGGACATCCCCGAGGGCGTCTTCGCCGCGGGCAATCCGTGCAAGGTGATCCGGGAGATCACCGAGTGACGGTGGCGCGGTAGCGGCGCATCAGCCCGTTCGCCTTGCGGGACGCGCGGTCGATCTCGAAGCCGCATGCGGCCACGGTCGCCTCGGTGTCGCGGTTGGGGTTGCAGCCGCCCGTCACGCAGCGCCAGGCCGGAGCGATCAGGTCCTGGAACCAGGCGCGCGCGCGCCCCTGGGCGCGGACGTGGTCCATGGACCGGAGCTCCCCGCCGGGCGCGAGCACGCGGCGGATCTCCCCGAGCCCCTTGCGCGGATCCGGCACGCTGCAGAGCACCAGGGAGGTGAGCACGGTCTGAAAGGCGCCGTCCCGGAACGGGAGGGCCTCGCCGCTCGCGCGCACGAGCGGCACGCCCGGCGCACGCCGGCGCGCGACAAGCAGGTTCTCCGCGCACGGGTCCACCCCGACCGTGGACACCCCAGGCGGCAGGAGCGGAAGCGATCGCCCGGTGCCGCAGCCCAGGTCCAGCGTCCGGCCCCGCGCGCCTGCAGCGAGCCACTTGCGCCACGCCTTGAGGCCGGTGGCCTCCAGCAGCCAGAGGCACGCGTCGTAGAGCCAGGGAGTCTGTTCGAGGCCCCGCATCAGGTGATTACCCTCCGAGCGCGTAGTTCTGCAGAAGCTCGAGGGTGCTCCGAACTGCCGGGGCGGCGTTCACCACGTAGATGGGTACCTTCACGGCCCACGCGATCCTCAAGGCCTCGTAGAGGAGCGCGTGGACGTAGCTCTGGGTCACTACGGGGATGCCAGCGAAGTCGAGCAACAGCGGCGTGCGAGCGGTCAACTTGGGAAGGAGCGTCTCACGCGCGAAGGCCGTGGCCCTTGCCACGTCCTCGATTTGGCCCAGGCGAACGATGAACTCGTAGGCTTGTTCGTCGTGCGGTCGCTCGAAACGTATCCACTTGTTCACGGCGCGCGCGGGAGTTCGCTCCGCTGCGCGCTCGCGAATGAGCTCGATCATCGACTCGTACTGGGGCTCGTCCAGCGCCGGCATCTCGAATGCGACCAAGGTGCCTGGGTAGCCGATGCCCCTCCCGAGAAACCGCTGAACGCCGTGCGGGTTTTCGAAGTTCTCGTCTCCGGTCAGCTCGAGCGTGGCGCCACGCGATGCGACCAGCAGGCGCCCAGCGACGAGCTTTGTCATTTCGCTGATGAAGAAGAGACCCATTCCTGCATTTTGGGCGCTGCCGGTCTCGCCGAGATCGAACGCACTCGAGAAGTGCGGCCACAGGGCCTTGTCGAGCGCCTCTCGTGGATCCGATAGGGTCGGGTGACGGGAGCGCAGACTGGCGTCGATGCCGATTCCGTTGTCCGCGACCACCACCTGGACCATGGCTCGCCCCTGGCCTCGCCCCCTGTCATTGAACTGGGCCCCGACCACTCCGCCCAGCGGATCGCGACTGTGCTGAAGGGTGTTCCTCAGCAGCTCATTGAGCACGTAGTACAGCGTCCTGCGAACCCCCTCTCGTTCGTCGCCTGGGGACAGGAGTCTGGCGATCTCGCTCGCGAGCGGCTCCGTCGGCGCACGTTCCCCGAATCGGGTCATTTTGACGGTTCGGCCCGGCTCGCCAGGCGTGGACGGGTTCCTGCCGGCGGTGACGTCCGGAAACCCTACGGCGTAGGCAAACTGGCAGGCACGATTCTGCGCGTCCATGAGCACGCCGAGCGCATTCGGACGACCATGCCGGGCGAGCGCGGCGAGCCCGACCAGCGCCCACATCTCCGCGACGCCGACGCTCTCGAGCGAGACGCGCGCAGGCTCGCTGCCGATGAGCCGCAGGAACTCCTCGGGCTCGTCGAGCAGCAACTTCTCGGGCATCGGGATCGAAGGCGGCGTCATCGCGTCTCTATCCGACGCCAGGGCCTGCGCAAGGCGGACGGGCCCCGGCGTCAGGTCCTCAGCTCCCCGCCCGCGCTTCCGCGAGCTTGCCGCGCACGCCCGGGAGGTTCCCCGGCGGCAGCCGCGCCATCAGGTACTGCACGGTGTCGAAGAGCGTCTCGTGCGGGTCTCTGGCCTTGAAGCCGAGCAGCCGCTCCGCCTTGGACGGGTCGAGGAAGAACCAGTGCTCGCCCACGTCCACCTCGCCCGGCACCAGGGCGGGCTCGGTCCCGCGCCACTTCGCCCAGCGGTCCAGCAGGTGGGCCCCCAGCATGTTCGCCTTCGTGGGGAGCCGCAGCGCGGGGGCGGGGACGCCGGTGAGCCGCTCCAGCCGCTCGTAGAACTCGCGCAGCGTCATGTTCACGCCCATCAGGTGGCGCCCGCCCTCCTCGCCCCGGGTGAGCGCCTGCACGAAGGCGTCCGCCGCGTCCCGCGCGTCCACGAAGGAGATGCCTCCGCCCGGCATCGCCGGGATGTCCCCGTTGAGGAACTTGGAGACGGTCCAGGTGGAGGAGAGCCGGTCATCCCCCGGCCCCATCAGGAGGGACGGGTTGAGCACCACCAGCGGCAGCGCGTTGCGGCGGCAGAACTCGAGCGTGAGCTTCTCCTCGTAGATCTTGGAGAGGTAGTACGGCCACCGGCCGACCACGGTGATCGGGTAGTCGTCCTCCTCGGTGCCGATCCGCTCCTCCTTGGAGACGGCGATCGCGCCTGAGGTCGAGGCGAGGATGAACCGCTTCACCTTGGCGTCCCGCGCGTCCCGGAGCAGCTCGCGGGTGCAGTCCACGTGCAGCTCGTACATCTGCCGCCCGTACTTGGGATCGAACGAGACCTTGCCGGCCAGGTGGTAGACGGCGTCCACGCCCAAGAGCGCCTTGCGCACGGCGTCCCGATCCTTCAGGTCTCCCGGCTGATACTCCGCCTTCGCGAAGGCGGGGCCCACCGGCTTGCTCCGGGCGATCAGGCGCACCGAGTGGCCCGCCGCCACCAGCTTGGGGACCAGGTGCACGCCGAGGAAGCCGGTCCCGCCGGTCACGAGCAGCTTCACTTCTCACCTCCGCGGTTGCGCCGCGGCTTCTGGGCGGCCGGCGCCTCGGGCGCGGCCGGCGAGTCCGGGGAAGGGGAGAAGCTCAGGATCTTGTGATCCTTGAGCGCCTTCACCGCGTCCTCGGCGAGCCGGGTGACCCGGCGGTAGCTCTCCGAGCGCGCCATCCCGTGCGTGAGCGTGCGCAGGTCCTTCACGTTGAGCGCCGGGCCGATCCGGACCTTGAGGTCCGTGGACTTGGGGAGGATGGAGCCCTTGGGCAGGGCGTCGTAGGTGCCGTCCAGGTACATGGGCAGCACGTCTGCCCCGTAGGTGAGCGCGAGGTAGCCCAGCGTGGGCTTGAACTCGAGCAGATCTCCGGAGAGCGAGCGGGTCCCCTCCGGGAAGATGAGGAGGTTGTAGCCCTGGTTCAGCGCCTCGCCCGCGAGCTTGAGCGACTCGCGCAGCGAGCCTTCCCGGTCCATGGGGATCAGGTTGGTGAAGTTCTCGAAGTAGGCCCGCTTGAGCGGCGTGTCGAAGAAGTAGTCCCGCGCGGCCAGCGCGGTGAGCCGCTCGCCCTGATCTCCGAGCACCACCTTGATCAACCCCATGTCCAGGTGGCTGGTGTGGTTGGCGATGACCAGGAAGTTCCGGTTCTGCGGGATGAAGCTCTTCCCGCTCACCTTCACGTCGAAGACGCTGCCGTAGAGCCACTTCTGCCCGGCGGAGAGCATCGCCCGGCCGGCGCTCGCCAGCGGCGCGGGGACGGGGATCTCCTTGGACTCGCGCTCCTCGTTCTCCCGGGAGATCTCCTTGGCGCGCAGCTCCGCGGCGGGGCGGCGGCCGGAGGAGGCCACCAGCTTGCGCAAGTCGTCCACCGTGGTGACCTGCGTGAGGTCCGAGATCGCCGGCAGCGGCACGCCCGCGTTCTCCAGCGCCACGGACAGCTCGGTCAGCATCAGCGAGTCGAACCCGAGCTCGCCGGCGAGCTTCGCGTCCGGGCGGATGTCCGTCACCGGGCGCTGCAGCACGTCCGCGATCAGCGGGAAGAGCCAGTCGTTGACGCCGCCCGCCGCCGCCGCCGCGCTCACCGCCGCCTTGGCCTTCTCGCCGCTCTGGACCAGGCGGTCGAGCTTCTTGAGCTCCTCCACCACGTCCTTGCGCTTCACCTTCTTGGTGGAGGTGCGCGGCAGCTCGCCGTCCCAGAGCCGCAGCACCTTCACGCGGCGGTAGAAGGGCATGTCCGCGGAGAGCTTCTTGAAGTGCTCCTCCAATTCGCGGCGGACCTCTTCGCGGGGCCGGTCCTTGTAGTCCGGCACGCACAGGCAGGCGACCTTCTCGCCCCCGGCCTCGTCCGGGAGCCCCACGATGGAGAGCTCCTTGATGTGATCGTGGTTCTGGTACAGCTCCTCGAGCTCGTCCGGGAAGACGTTCTTCCCGTTGGCGTCGATGATCACGTCCTTCTGGCGGCCGACGAGGTAGAGCTTCCCTTCGGCGTCCAGGCGCCCCAGGTCCCCGGTGTAGAGCCAGCCGTCCTTCACGGTGGCGCTGGTGGCCTCGCGGTCCTCGAAGTAGCCGGCCATCACGTTCGGTCCCTTGGCGAGCACCTCGCCAATGCCGTCCGGATCCGGGTTCGAGATCTTCAGCTCGATCCCCGGGAGCGCCTGGCCCACCGTCCCCGGCAGCCGCTTGTTGCTGACCTCGGCCACCGCCAGCACCGGCGCGGCCTCGGTCAGGCCGTAGCCTTCGCTGATGGAGAAGCCGAGCGCGTGGAACGCCTTGTGGACTTCATCCGGGAGCGCCGAGCCGCCGCTCACCAGGAACTTCATCTTCCCGCCGAACTTCCGGTGCACCGGCCAGAAGAGGAGCTTCCCTAGGTTCACCGGGCTGCGGTTGCGCAGCTCCGCGTGCGCGGCCATCAGCGCCTTGATCCCCTGCTCGACGATCGCCGGGCGCGCCGCGAACTCCTGGGTGATCTTCCGGTGGAGCAGCTGCCAGAGCGCCGGCACGCCGATCATCGCGGTGACCCGGCCGGTCTCGAAGACCTCGCCCAGCCGGTCCGAGGTGAGCTCGTCGATGTACGAGATCTCCGCGCCGCGCGAGAACGGCATCAGGAAGCCGCAGGAGAACTCGAAGGTGTGGTGCAGCGGCAGCACCGAGAGCAGGCCGTCCCCCACGCCGATGTCGAACGCGCCCGCCAGCTTCGCCACCAGCGCGGCGAAGTTCCGGTGCGTGAGCATCACGCCCTTGGGGTTGCCGGTGGTGCCGGAGGTGAAGATGAGCGAGGCCACGTCATCCGGCGAGGCCTGCCGCTTGAGCGTGCCGATGCGATCCGGCTGCGCCGCGTCCCCCTCCATGGCCTGGGCCAGGGAGTGGATCTGCGTGGAGAGCCCGGCCGCCGCGAAGGCGCGGAACAGCCCGGGCAGCGAGCCCGCGGACTCCTCCGAGAGCAGGCACGCCGCCGCCTTGGCCCGCTTGGCGATGTTCACCACCTCGGGCTCGGCGAGCTCGGGATCCACCGGCACCGCGGTGGCGCCGGCCATCAAGATCCCGAAGTAGCTCATCCCCCACTCGGGGCGGTTCTCGGAGACCAGCAGGACGCGGTCCCCCTTCTTCACGCCGGAGCGCAACAGGAACGCGGCCACCCGGCCGGCGTAGCGGTGCACCTCGCCGTAGGTGAAGCGCTCCTCCTTCTCCCCAGCCACCATCCGGAACGCCACCCGGTGGCGGAAGGCGTGGACCGAGGACTCGAAGAGCTCCACCAGATCCCGGTTGGCGGGGATGACCTTGCGGCGCGTGGTCTCCTCCTCCAGCCCCGGGAACACCCACTTCTCCAGGCCCGGGAGGTGGACCTCGAGGAAGTAGGTGCGCCAGTCCAGCTTCTCCGGATCCCAGGGGATCCGCGCCTGGTCTTCCGGCAGCAGCGTCTGGAACACGCCGCGGGTGTTGTCGCAGCGGAAGACGTACCGGTTCTCGAAGATGAAGGGGAAGAAGAGCTCCACCAGCGCGTGCAGCGAGCCCGCCTGCTGCTCCACGTCCGCGAGCTTGGCCTCCGCGTGGGTGAGCAGCGCGGAGAGCTTGGGCGCGCCCCACTTGGGCTTGGTGTCCTCGATCAGCCCCTTGAGCAGCGAGGCGCCCTTGCGGAACAGCGGCGCGCTGCGCAGCTCGTAGGCCGCGCGGGAGATCGGCTGCGGCTCGATCTTCGACATCAGCTCGTTCCAGTAGCTGTTGCCGGAGTCCTTCTCCCGGTAGTGGCGGCGGCGGTAGAGCCCCACCAGCTCCACCGAGCGCGTGGCCACGAACGGGTTCACGTCACCCGAGGCCAGCTGGTAGACGCGCCGGTCCTTGCGGTCCAGCGTGTGCGCGGTGATCGCGATCAGCGCACCGGCGACGAGGTCCACCGGGATGATGTCCAGGATGGTCTTCTCGCCCGCGGGGATGCCCCGCTGCCCCTTGATCCCCGCGAACGCCAGCGGCGCCGAGGTGGTGAAGCCCTCGTTCCAGCCGGGGAAGGGGAAGCGCAGCGCGCTCTCCACGATGGAGGGCCGGACGATCGCGTAGGAGAGCCCTTCGGTCTGCGCGAGCACCTGCTCGCCGAGCGACTTGGTGTACGTGTACGTGTTGGGCCAGCCCCAGTGCGCCGCGCGCTCCATGCCGGCGGAGGTCAGCTCGCCGGAGAGCCAGAGCTTGCGCTCGCGCCCCACCGCCAGCCGCAGCGTCTTCTCGTCGGTGACGTCCCGCCCTTCCTCCGCCAGCCGGTCCAGCGCCTTCTGCCGGAAGGTGGAGGTGAGCGCCTTGTCGTCCGCCTTCTCCCGTAGGCGCGCCACCACCTTCTCGCAGTCCGCCAGCTCCTGGGCGAGCGAGAAGTCCCGCCCGTCCAGCTCGTCCTGCTTGGGGAAGTAGCCGGCCACCGGCTCGTCCTCGAACACCAGCCCGCTGCGGTTACCCGCCACGAACGCGGTGGACATGTGGACCAGCGGCACCTTCAACGCCAGGCACAGCTCCACCGTGTTCTGCACGCCGGTGACGTTGACGTTGAGCCCCACCTCCAGGGAGGGGTTGAAGGAGACCAGCCCGGCGCAGTTCACCACGATGTGGCACTTGCCCTTGAGCGCCTCCACCTGCGCCGGCTCCAACCCGAGCCAGGGGTCGGTGATGTCGCCGTCGAGGACCTCGCACTTCTCCTTGAGGTACGCGATGGCGCCACTTTCGCCCAGCCGGTCCCGCAGCGGCTGGAAGGGCTCGCTGGTGGCCACCTTGTCGAAGAAGCGCGCCTGCGCGGACGCGGCGGAGCCCTTGCGGACCAGGACGTAGACCTTGTCCAGCACGTCCCCGTAGCGCGTGAGCAGCATCACCAGCGACACCTTGCCGACGAAGCCGGTGGACCCCGCGAAGAGGATCCGCTTGCCCTTGAGGATCTTGCGCACGTCCAGCGGCGGGCCCATCCGCTTCGTCGTGCCGTCGACCTTGAGATCTGCGCCGTGCGCCATGAGTCTTTAAATCCGGACGTCGGTCTGGAGGATGGGCGGGCAGTGGACGAAGGAGATCGTCGCGCTGCGCCCCATGAAGCCGCGGGCTTGATCGATCGCGTCGCTCAGGGTGTCGGTCCGCTCCCAGCCCATCAGCGCCGGGACGTGGTTGTTCTCCGAGCCCGCAACGATCACCTTGCCCACGTGCTGCCGGCCGTTCTCGCCCCAGTACCACATGTAGAAGGGGTGGGCCCCGTGGTACGCGTTCCCCTTGCGGTAGAGGTGCACGTACGAAGGGTTGGTGGCGAACTCCTTCTCGTACTTGTGCTCGAGCACCATCGCGTCACGCGTCTCCGGCAACAGCCGGTTGAAGAACTCGATGTAGCTCGGGTGGTGCTCCGGATCGAACTCGTCGTAGGCCGGGTGGCAGAGAATGAGCACTCCGCCCTTCTTCACCAGCGGCACGCCGCGGTTCAGGTTGAAGAGGTACCCCAGCCCCATGACCTGGAGCAGCAGCGGGTTCAAGATCGAGTTCACGTTGTAGGGCGAGATGTACGGGATCCCGAAGATCACGATGTCGCTCTGGCCCTCCACCGGCACCGAGTACTGCTTCCAGCAGCGCTCCAGCGTGCGCTCGTGGGTGGGCTCGGTGCTCCCGGCGAAGACGCCGGTCACGTCGTACGGGGCGGGCACGCCCATGAACAGCTTCCGCTTCGCCGCGCGCGGCATCCGGGAGAGCGCGTACTTCATCCCCTGGAACTTGAGCCGGTCGAACTCGGTGTAGTCCTCCTCCTTCTTACCGAGGAAGCCGAGCTGCCCGTCGAACATGCGGTTGTTGAGCGAGGTCTCGATGTGGAAGACCTTGAGGTGCTTGTCGATGACCCGGCCGATCCGCTCGGTGCTCCGGTGGAGCTGCGACTTCGACGGCTCCATGTAGCTGTCGGACTCGCGGATGGTCTTGGCGTTGTGGTGCGCGCGCAGCGAGAGGTAGTCCGTCAGCCCGGTGCCCACCGACTTGTGGCCGCCGTCCATGGGGACCAGGTTGATGTTCACGTAGACGAGCAGGTCGCTCTCGGCGGCGCGGCGGTTGATCCGCACCACTTCGTTCTTCTCGGTGCGCTCCAGCTCGACGATCCCGTCCGGGTCTTCCGCGTCGTGGTTGTAGTAGCGGTCCGGGTAGTAGGCGTCGAAGATCTTCTGGCCCACCATCCGCTTCATCTCCGCCTCGGTCATCCGGCGGTGCAGCGCGTTGGCGATCACCAGGTGGATGTCGTCCACGCCGGAGTCCGCGCACAGCTCGAGCACGATCTCCAAGATGCTCTGGCGCACGTCCGGGGTGACCATGGGCGGCAGCGGGAGCGAGATGTCATCCAGCGCGATGGTCAGCTTCATCCCCGGCTTGAGCAGGGCGTGCAGCGGATCCATCGATTCCGGGTGGTTGATGGCCCAGCGGATGGCCGCCTTGAGGTTGGGCACGCCCTCCAGCGGCGGGCGCGGGAAGATCACCCGCGTCCCCACCGGCAGATCTTCGAGCAGGAAGTCCTCGCCGGAGAAGATGACCCGCGGCGGCGAGCCCTTCTCGGTGATCACGATGTGCGACTCTTCGTCGTACAGCTTCTGCAGCGTCTTCAGCGGGCGCATGTCGTTCGTTACCTGAGGTCGAGGATGGGCCACTGGTACGCGCGGGCGAGCGCGCGCAAGCGGATGTCCGGGTTGACGGCGGTGGGGCGCCCGACCACGGCGAGCATCGCGTAGTCCGAGGCGCTGTCCGAGTAGGCATGGCTCTTGTCCAGCTGCAGCTTCTCGCGGACGCAGTAGTCCCGGATGGCGTTGGCCTTGTTGGCGCCTTCGATGATCGGCGGCACCACCCGGCCGGTGGCCTTCCCGGAGACGAACTGCATCTTGTTGGCGATCAGGTCATCCGCGCCCAGATAGCGCGCGAGCGGCCGGATGGTGAAGTCCAGCGCGCCGGTGACCAGGACGATCTTGCAGCCCGAGCGGCGGGCCTCGTCGATCAGGTCCTTGGCCTGCGGGAAGAGCGCCGGCCGCAGCACGTCCTCCAGCATGTCCTCCGCCAGCGTGACCAGGCGGTCCTCGGTCATGCCCGCGTAGTAGCGGTAGAAGAACTCGTTGAACGTCTTGCGATCCAGCGCGTCCAGCCCGGCGAACAGCGGCAGCGAGGCCAGGGTCCCCAGCGTCCGCCCGGCGATGCCGAGCACCGAGCCCCGGTTGGTCGCGTAGTACGCGTACGTGTGGACGATGTTGGTCCGCACGAGCGTCCCGTCGACGTCGTAGAAGGCAGCTTTCGTGAATGGGCGGGGTGTCTCCACGCTCGAGGACGCTCTCTGGTTTCAGGTGTAGGGAAACGCGCGGCGGACCCTGCCGCTTCCTCCCGTGAGTGTCAATCGGTGCGGCCGTTTACCGCGTGCGTGCGCCCCCAACGCAGGCGTGCGTTGCAGCGCTGGAGCAGTGGACGATTGGTCCCGCAGGGCCGTTTCCAGAGGGAGATTCCGACCCCGGGTGCCACCTTTCCCTCTACGCCAGAGGAGAAATTCGGATCGAAACGCTGTTTTTCCCTCTGGGGCTTTGCTACGAGGCGGTGCCGGCTTCCTCTGAGGAGGAGCCGCTAACGTCCCCCTGGAGGGGAGGAGACTGAGACCGAATGGCTAAGAAGACCGCAGCGAAGAAGTCTGCTCCGAAGAAGGCCGCCGGTAAGCGCAAGCCGAACGCGGCGTTCATGAAGGCGATGCAGCCTTCGTCCGTGCTCGCCGAGATCGTCGGCGACAAGCCGCTGCCTCGGACCGAGGTGGTGAAGAAGCTCTGGGCGTACATCAAGAAGAACCAGCTCCAGGATCCCAAGGAGCGGCGGAACATCAACGCGGACGACAAGCTGAAGGCGGTCTTCGGCGGCAAGAAGACGGTCACCATGTTCGAGATGACCAAGCTCGTGAACAAGCAGCTCAGCTAAGGCTGCTTTACACGTCTCGGTAACAGCGAGGGTCCGCTTCGGCGGGCCCTCTGCTTTTGCGGGGTTGCACGCGCGCTTGGCCCCACGCATGTCCGGCGGGGCAAGTCTCGATAATCGCTCGTGCCCCCACTGCGGTTGGGTCGCGCCGCCGAGGAGGGCGGGCGCCCCCACACAGGAACGTCCGCCCGGCTGCGCGCCGGCGCCGCCCGCACCGAGCGGGCCGTGCGCACGCTCGCCCGCGAGGCGGAGCAGCGGCGGGTCACCTTCGCACCCACGGCGTTCGCGGACGCGCCCGTGCGGCCGGAGCGGCTCACCTCGCGCGAGCGCGCCCTGCGCTCCCAGCAGGAGGAGAGCCACCACGTCATCGCCGGCCGGCAGGAGCTGGCCGCGCTGGCAAAGGAGATCCGCGCCGAGGTCGAGCAGAGCGCGGCTCGGCTCACCCGCAAGGGCCAGCCGGTCCCCCCGGGCCTTTGGCGCAAGGCAGAGCTGATGGAGGAGGTCGCCACCTACCAGAGCGAAGGGCTGGCGTTGCCGGTCGGGCGGCTGGCCGAGCTGCACGATGGCCTGCTCTCGGACCTGGCGCAGGGGCAGCTCACCCGCATGCGGGACGCGCTGGTGGAGGCGCACAGCGGCGCGGGGCGCCACATGCAGCTGCCGCGGCGCCGGCTCCCCGGCCTGCCCGCCACGCAGGGCGAGCTCTCCACGCTGCTCACCCACGTGGGCGGGCAGCCCACGACGGTGGCGCAGGCGGCGAAGGCGCAGCAGCGCGTGCTGGACCGGCTCTTCGGCGTGCGCGCGCAGCTGGCGCAGTGCGCGCCCATCGACCGCGCCGCGCTCGGCCGGCTGGAGCAGGTGCTGGACGCCGAGGCCCTGCGGCTGACGGAGCTCAAGCGCCAGCTGGCCACCTCCGGCGCGCAGACGCAGCTGCCGGTCCTCCCCTCCAGCCTCAAGGAGGCGCTGCGGCAGCGGGACCAGCTGGACGCGGAGGTGAAGGAGGTCAGCGCGGCGCTGCAAGACCCGCGGCGCGCGGCGGAGCACGGGGCCCTCAAGGAGCGGCTGGCGGGGCTGGGAGAGCGGCAGCGCGCGCTGGCGCCGGTGGTGGAGCAGCACCAGCTGATGCAGCGACAGGGGGGCCTGGCCCGCACCAGCGGCACGGTGGGGGTGATCGGCGGGAAGTCCTTCGTGCCCGGCCTGGTCGCCGCCTACGTGGAGCCGGGGATCAAGATCGGCCGCAAGGGGGTCCACACCGGCCAGCGGGAGGTGGAGCCGTACGTGAACTCGGCGGTCTCCACCCCGGTGTTCAGCGCGGGCGCCTTCTGGAGCCCCACCATGAAGGGGCCGACCTGGAGCGTCAGCGCCCCCTTCTTCGGCTTCGGCAGCCACCCGATGATGGGGAAGACCGCCTTCGCCTTCGTGCCCGGCCTCTTCAGCGTGCAGGTGGGCTCGGCGGGCACGTTCAACCTGGCGCTGATGACGCCGCTGCCGTTCCCCCGCTACTTCGGCGGGCTCTCCTTCATGGTGAGCTCGCCTGGGCTGGCCCGCTTCACCGGGCCCACGCTGACGCTGCTCCAGCTGGGGCTGCGGGCGCTGGCCCGCCCGCTCACGCCGATCGCCGTTCGCGCCGGCACGCTCATCCGCCCCCTGCGCCCGCGCGCGACGGCTGCGTGAGCGGGCGCACGCCGCTGTCCACGAGCGAATAGTCGCCCCTCGCGCACTTCCCGAATCGCCGGAGGCGAATTACCTCACTGGCTCTCTATGGCAGAGCTGGCGGCGGCAGAGAGCGAGGCCCTGGCGGGGTCGCTGTTTCAGCGGGTCCGGGAGCGCCTGGTGGCGCAGCGGCGCTTCCCGCTGGCCACCTACCGGGTGCAGCTGAACAAGGACTTCACCTTCGAGCAGGCGCGGGCGCTGGTGCCGTACCTCTCTTCGCTGGGGGTGAGCGACCTCTACGCCGCGCCCTACCTCAAGGCCGCCCCGGGCAGCCTCCACGGGTACGACTGCGTGGATCACGGCAGCCTGAACCCGGAGATCGGCAGCGAGACCGAGCACGAGGCGCTGTGCGCCGCGCTCGCCCGCGAGGGGCTGGGGCAGGTGCTGGACTTCGTCCCCAACCACATGGGCATTGACGCCGCCAACTGGCGCTGGCTGGACGTGCTGGAGAACGGCCCGTCCTCGCTCTACGCCCGCACCTTCGACATCGACTGGGACCCGGTGAAGGAGGAGCTGCGGGACCGGGTGCTGCTGCCCATCCTCGGGGACCAGTACGGCGCGGTGCTGGAGAAGGGGGAGCTGAAGCTGCGCTTCGACGGGGGCGCCTTCTTCATCGACTACTACGACCGCGCCCTCCCGGTGGCCCCGCGCGCCTACGCGGACGTGCTCAAGCGCTGCCTGCCGGCGGTGGAGCAGCGGCTGGGCGCCTCCGACCTGGACTTCGTGGAGCTGCAGTCCGTGCTCACCGCGATCGAGCACCTGCCGCACCGGACCGAGACGGAAGAGGCGCGGCGGGTGGAGCGCAACCGGGAGAAGGAGGTGATCAAGCGGCGGCTGCGCCAGCTCACCGAGCGCGCCCCGGCCGTGAAGGAGGCGATCCACGCCAGCGTGGAGGAGCTCAACGGGAGGGTGGGGGAGCCCCGCAGCTTCGATGGGCTGGACGCGCTGCTCGGCCGCTGCAGCTACCGCCTGGCGCACTGGCGGGTGGCGGGCGAGGAGATCAACTACCGCCGCTTCTTCGACATCAACGGGCTGGCCGCCATCCGGGTGGAGGACGAGGCCGTCTTCGAGGACGTCCACGCGCTGCTCTTCCGGTGGATCTCCCAGGGCAAGCTCACCGGCCTGCGGATAGACCACCCGGACGGGCTGTTCGACCCCACCGCCTACTTCCAGCGGCTGCAGCTGCGCTACTTCCTGTCCCACGCGGAGCGGACCTACCTGGAGGACGGCCAGGACCCGGCGCGCTGGAAGGAGGTCAGCGAGGCGCTGCGCGCCCGCTTCGAGGCGGAGCTGGAGGCGGACCCGCAGTCCCCGCTGCGCCGGCTCTTCTACGTGGTGGTGGAGAAGATCCAGGGAGGGCGCGAGCGGATCCCCGAGAGCTGGGCGGTGATGGGGACCACCGGCTACCGCTTCGCCAACAGCCTCACCGGGCTGTTCGTGGACGGCCGCGCCGAGCGCGCCTTCACCGAGACCTACGAGGCGTTCCTCGGCCGCCCGGTGGACTTCCGCGAGCTCGTCTACGAGAAGAAGAAGCTGATCATGCGGGTCTCCATGGCCAGCGAGATGAACGTGCTGGCGCGCGAGCTCAACCGCGTCTCGGAGATGAACCGCCGCACCCGGGACTTCACCCACAACTCGCTGCGCCGCGCGCTCACCGAGTTCGTGGCGCTCTTCCCCGTCTACCGCACCTACGTGGACGGCTGGCGCCCGGGGCTGGACGAGCGGGACGTCCGCTACGTGGAGTGGACCATTGCCCGGGCCAAGCAGCAGGACGCCACCACCAACGCCTCCATCTACGACTTCCTCCAGAACATCCTCCTGCGCCGCTACCCCGAGCCCGCGGACGAGCAGGAGCGGGCCACCATGCTGCGCTTCGCGATGAAGCTGCAGCAGCTCACCGGGCCGGTGATGGCCAAGGGGCTGGAGGACACCGTCTTCTACCTCTACAACCGGTTCGTGGCGCTCAACGAGGTGGGCGGGGAGCCCGAGCGGTTCGGCACCAGCGTGGCCACCTTCCACCTGCGCAACCAGGAGCGGGCGGAGAAGTGGCCGGGGGCGCTCCTGGCCAGCAGCACCCACGACACCAAGCGCGGCGAGGACGTGCGCGCGCGCCTGGCGGTCCTCTCCGAGCTGCCCCAGGTCTGGCGGGAGCACGTGCAGCGCTGGGGCGAGCTCAACCGCCGCTTCCGCCGCCGCGCCGGCCACCACTCGATCGCCCCGGACGCCAACGACGAATACCTGCTCTACCAGACGCTGCTGGGCGCCTGGCCCGCGGGCGAGTCGCTCTCCGCCGCCGAGTTCGACGCGTTCCGCGGCCGGCTGCGCGAGTACATGCTCAAGGCGATCCGCGAGGCCAAGCTGCACACCAGCTGGACCAACCCGGACGCCGCCTACGAGGGCGCGGTGGCCGAGTTCTGCGACAAGGTCCTCTCCGCGGACAACCGGGCGTTCCTGGATGACGCGGCCGCCCTCAAGCGGCGGCTGGAGCGCCCCGGGCAGGTGAACTCGCTGGCGCAGGTGGTGCTCAAGGTGGCCTCGCCGGGCACCCCGGACTTCTACCAGGGCGCGGAGCTGTGGGAGCTGTCCCTGGTGGATCCAGACAACCGGCGGCCGGTGGACTTCGCCCTGCGCGCGAGGCTCTTGCAGTCGCTCACCGCGCGCGCCGAGCAGGACCGCGAGGCGCTGTGCCGCGCGCTCTTCCAGGACATGACGGACGGCTCCGCCAAGCTCTACACGGTGACGCAGGGCTTAAGGCTGCGCCGCCGCCACCCGGAGCTGCTGCGCGAGGGGCGCTACCTGCCCCTGGACTGCACCGGCGAGAAGCGCGAGCGCGCGCTGGCCTTCGCCCGGCTGCCCGAGGACGGCGGCCAGGGCGTGGTGGCGGTGGTGCCGCGCCTGGTGACGCCGCTGCTCGAGCAGGGCGGTCCGTTCGGCGCGGCCTGGGGGGACGCGGCGCTCGTCCTCCCGGACGCGCTGGAGGGGCGCGCGCTCACGGACGTCTTCACCGGCCGCACCTACCGGCCGCGGCGGCGGGCGGGGGTGTTGGGGCTTTTGCTCGGCGAGTTGTTCGACGCGTTCCCGGTGGCGCTGCTAGAGACGGTGGGGTGAAGCTCTCCGCTGGCACGCTGCTGTACCGGGGCCCCAGGGGCGCGCTCGAGGTGTTGATCGTCCGCCCCAGCGGCCCGGTGGCGCGCTACGGCTGGAGCGTGCCCAAGGGGCTCCCGGACGAAGGCGAGTCCCTGGAGGCGGCGGCCCGCCGGGAGACGCGCGAGGAGGCGGGGGTGGAGCCGGGCGAGCTCTGGCCGCTGGGCGCCGTGGAGTACAAGAAGTCCAGGAAGCGGGTGGAGTGCTTCGCCGGCCCGGCCCCGGACGGCTGCGAGCCCAAGGCGGCCTCCTGGGAGGTCTCCGCGGCGCGCTTCGTCCCGGTGCAGGAGGCCCGGCGGCTGCTCCACGAGGACCAGCGCGCCTTCGTGGATCTGCTGCTGCAGAGGCTTTAGAAAGGTGCTTCATTCGCCCGCCTCGTGGCGATCCCACCCTCCAACCCGCCCGCTGCCGTCTGGCCGGGCCGCCCCCATCCGCAGGGCGCGACGTGGGACGGGCAGGGGGTGAACTTCGCCGTCTTCACCGAGCGCGGGGTGAAGGTGGAGGTCTGCCTGTTCGACCCGGACGAGCCCTCCCGCGAGCTGCGCCGCTTCGCGCTCCCCTCGGTGACCGCGCACGTGCACCACGGCTACGTCCCCGGGCTCGCGCCCGGCGCGCTCTACGGCCTGCGCGTGCACGGGCCCTACGCGCCGGAGGAGGGGCTGCGCTTCAACCCCCACAAGCTGCTGGTGGACCCTTATGCCCGCGCGCTCAGCGGGAAGGTGGACTGGCGCGGGCCGGTGCGCGGGTACATCCCGGACAAAGCCAACGTGGACGCGGACCTGACGCTGGACATCCGGGACGATGCGCCCTTCGTCCCCAAGGCGGTGGTGGTCAGCGACGCGTTCGACTGGGGCGCGGACAAGCGGCCGCTCACGCCCTGGTCGCACACCGTCATCTACGAGCTGCACGTGAAGGGCTTCACCCAGCGCCACCCGGGCGTGCCCAAGGAGCTGCGCGGCACCTACGCGGGCCTGGGCTCGCCGGCCGCCATCGCCCACCTCAAAGAGCTGGGGGTGACCGCGGTGGAGCTCTTGCCCATCCACGAGGCGGTGGACGAGGGCTTCCTCGCCGAGCGCGGGCTGACCAACTACTGGGGCTACAACACGCTCGGGTTCTTCGCGCCAGACCAGCGCTTCTCCAGCCAGGGCTCGCGCGGCGGGCAGGTGGCGGACTTCAAGCAGATGGTGAAGGCGCTGCACGCCGCGGGGATCGAAGTGCTGCTGGACGTGGTCTACAACCACACCGGCGAAGGCAACCAGCTGGGCCCCACGCTCTGCCTGCGCGGGCTGGACGCCCCGGCCTATTACCGGCTCAAGCCGGACGAGCCGCGGGTGAACCTGGACTTCACCGGCTGCGGGAACAGCCTCAACGTGGGGCACTCCCAGGCGCTCAAGCTGATCGCGGACTCGCTGCGCTACTGGGTCAGCGAGATGCACGTGGACGGCTTCCGCTTCGATCTGGCCACCACGCTGGGGCGCGAGCGGTTCGACTTCGACCGCGCCGCCCCGTTCTTCCAGATCCTCCACCAGGACCCGGTGCTCTCCCGGGTGAAGCTGGTGGCCGAGCCGTGGGACCTGGGGGACGGCGGCTACCAGGTGGCGAACTTCCCGGTCCTCTGGAGCGAGTGGAACGGCCGCTACAAGGACGCGGTGCGCCGCTTCTGGCGGGGGGACGAGAACCTCGTCGCCGAGCTGGGGTACCGGCTCACCGGCTCGTCGGACCTCTACCAGCTCTCCGGCCGCAAGCCGTACGCGAGCATCAACTACGTCACCGCCCACGACGGCTTCACCCTGCGCGACCTGGTCAGCTACGGCGTGAAGCACAACGAGGCCAACCAGGAGCAGAACCGGGACGGCGCGGACGACAACCACTCCTTCAACTACGGGGTGGAGGGGCACACCTCGGACCCGGCGATCAACGCGGTGCGCGCGCGGCAGGTGAAGAACTTCCTCGCCACGCTGCTGCTCTCCCAGGGCGTCCCCATGCTGGTGGCGGGGGACGAGCTGGGGCGCACGCAGCAGGGCAACAACAACGCCTACTGCCAGGACAACGAGCTCTCCTGGTTGGACTGGGAGCTGGACGGGCCGCGCCGCGAGCTCCTGGAGTTCACCCGGCAGCTGATCCGCTTCCGGAAGTCCCAGCCGGTGCTGCTGCGCCGCCGCTTCCTCCAGGGCGCGCACGTCAGCGACTCGGCCCACAAGGACGTGGCCTGGTTCCGGGCGGACGGGAAGGAGATGGGGGCGGAGGACTGGGAGAAGCCCGGCGCCCGCTCCCTGATGTTCATGCTCGGCGGGGATGCCAACCCCAGCCTGGACGAGCGCGGCCGCCGGGTGGCGGGGGACACGCTGCTCATCATCCTCAACGCGGGCGCGGACGCGCAGTCCTTCACCCTGCCGCAGGCGAAGCAGGCGCCGGGCTGGGAGCTGGCGCTGGACACCGCCGGCGCCAGGCCGCAAGGGGAGCGGCTGGAGTCTGGCGCCACGCTCCCGGTGGGGGCACGGACGCTCTGGGTGCTGCGCAACGGCGCCGGGAAGGGCTATACGGGCACATAAGTGAGCACTCCGGTGTGGTGGTGGGTCGCCTTCCACGTCTTCGTCTTCGCGGTGCTGGTGGTCGACCTGATCGTCGTCCGCCGGGACGCGCAGGTGGTCAGCGCGCGCCAGGCGGGCGCGTGGTCCGCGGTGTGGATCCTCCTGTCGCTCGGGTTCTGCGCCCTGCTCTGGCGGGTGCTCGGCGCGCGGGACGGCGAGGCGGTGGGAAACCAGAAGGCGCTCGAGTTCCTCACCGGGTACGTCGTGGAGTACGCGCTCTCGGTCGACAACCTCTTCGTCTTCTTGATGGTGTTCGGCTACTTCAAGGTGAAGCCCGAGTACCAGCACCGGCTCTTGTTCTGGGGCGTCATCGGCGCGTTCGTGATGCGCGCCACGCTGATCATCGCCGGGGCGGCGCTGGTGAACCGCTTCCACTTCCTGCTCTACGTCTTCGGCGCCTTCCTGCTCTACACGGCGGGCAAGCTGCTGTTCGCGGATGACGACGACGAGGTGGATCCGGAGAAGGGCAAGGTGCTGGTGCTCGCGCGCCGGCTCCTGCCGGTGGCGCAGGGGGACAACGGCCAGGCCTTCATCGTCCGCCAGGCCGGCCGGACGATGGTGACGCCGCTCTTCCTCACCCTGCTGGTGGTGGAGACCACGGACCTGATCTTCGCCCTGGACTCCATCCCGGCCATCCTCGGGATCACCCAGGACCCGTTCATCGTCTACACCTCGAACGTCTGCGCCATCCTCGGGCTGCGCTCGCTCTTCTTCCTGGTGGCCTCGCTGATGGCCAAGTTCCACTACCTCAAGGTGGGGCTGGCGGCGGTGCTCGCCTTCGTGGGCTTGAAGATGATCGGCGAGCAGTGGGTGCCGCTGCACGAGGGGACGAAGATCATCCTCTCGCTCGGGGTGATCGTGGGGCTCCTGCTCGCGGCGGTGATCGCCTCGGTCATCTGGCCGAAGAAGGAAGAGGCGTCCTGATGTCCACCACCAGCGGCGGGATCCAGATCAGCGTCAAGCCGGCCTTCTGGCCCGAGCGGTCCTCGCCGGAGTCCGGGACCTTCGCCTTCATGTACACGGTGGAGATCTCCAACGTGGGCCAGGAGGTGGCCACCCTCAAGCGGCGCCACTGGGTGATCACCGACGCCAACGGACGGGTGGAGGAGGTCCGCGGGGAGGGCGTGGTGGGCAAGCAGCCCCGGCTCGCGCCCGGCGAGCGGTTCGAGTACACCAGCTGGGCGATGCTGCGCACGCCCTTCGGCACCATGCGCGGCAGCTACTTCCTGGTCCGGCCGGACGGTCAGGAGTTCGAGGCGAAGATCGGCGAGTTCGCGCTCACCCAGCCGCACGCGCTTCACTGATCTCGAAGCCCTCCGGAGGCGAAACGTGCTCCCACTCCTGCTCGCCGCGCTCGTCACCGCCGCGCCGCCTCCTGACGCGCCGGTGAACGCGCTCCCACCGCCTCCGTTGCCCTCTGGCGCCGGAGAGACGCTGGTGCCGCCCCCGCCGGACCCGCCGGTGGAGTCGGAGGGACCCGCCACGGTGGCGCAGCTGAACGAGCGCGACGAGCGGTGGGCCCGGCGGGAGGCGGAGGCCCCGCGCCGCTACCTGATCGAATCCCTGGCGGGCGTGGCGGGCGTGGCGGTGGGCTCCTGGGGCTCCATCGCGCTGCTCTCCACCACCGTGTGCAGCACCTCCAGCGGCTGTCCCACGTGGATCATGCCGCTGCCCGGCATCTTCACGGTGCCGCTGGGGCTCTTCATCGCCGGCAGGTACCTGGACAGCCCCGGCGGCTACTGGTGGGCGGTCCTGGGTTCGCTGCCCGGGTGGCTGGTGGCGGACGTGACCTTCTACTTCGTGGACAAGGCCGCGCAGGGGAAGTTCAACCCCGCCAGCTACCTGCCCTTCCTCCTGCCCATCATCCCGGCGGTGATCGTCTTCGAGTGGTCCGCCACCCGTTCGCTCAAGGAGAGCGAGGAGCAAGCGCTCTTCTCCCGGATGATGCTGCTGCCCGGGGGACCGCGCGGCTCGGTGGGAGCGTCACTGGCGCTCGCCTTCTAGCGCGCGCCGCACCGCCCGCATCGGCACCCGCAGCGGGGCCATGGAGCGGGTGGAGAGCGCCTCGCGCAGCTGGGCGAGGCCGATCCGCGGCGAGGTCCGCTCCCAGCGCGCCACCTCCACCAGCGGCACGTCCGGCGGGAGCGCGGCCTCGGCCGCGTCGAGGATCACCGTGTGCCCGGCGGCGAGGCTGCCGGAGATCTCCCCCTCCTCCCAGAGCCGGCCGATGGGCCGGTTGCCGAGCGCGAAGCGGAAGTAGCCGGGGTACATGCCGTAGGAGTCCAGCGGCCCCTGCGCGAGCGCGGCCGCCGCCTGCGGGGGGAGGAACTCCGCGTCCGCCCGCGGCAGCGCCCAGCCGAGCGTCAGCGCCATGGCCACCGCGGTGGCGGCGACGCCTCCGTTCACCTCGAGCGTAGCGCCGGTCGCCCCCGGGGCTGCGCCGGTCACCCCGAGCGTGCCCCCGGTCACCCCGAGCGTGCCCCCGGTCACCCCGAGCGCGCCCCCGGTCACCCCGAGCGCGCCCCCGGTCACCCCGAGCGAAGTCGAGGGGCGCGCATCTCCGCCCGAGCGCCCATCGAGCTCGCTCGAGGCGACCGGGGGGCGCCACAGCAGCACCCCGGCCGCAAGCAGCGCTGTGCCCGCAGCCAGCGCTGCCGCCGCGTCGCCGCCGGACAGGAGCAGGGCGGCGCCCGCCACCAGCGGCCCGGCGAGTGCGAGCGCGGCCGCCACGAGCCGCTGAGCCACTCGCCCCGCCAGCGAGCGCTCCGCCAGCGCCAGCGCGGCCAGGAGCGCCGCGGCCGGCAGCCCGGCCTGGGCGTGGTGGGTGTACTGGGCGGAGGCGGGCAGCAGCCAGAAGGCGAGCACCACCGCGAGCCACCCGAGCGGGACGAGCACGGCGGGATCCTGCAGGGCGGGCCGCCGCAGTGACAGAAGCGCCGCCAGCGCGAGCGGGCTGAAGGGCAGCCCGTAGACGGGAACCCCGAGCAGGGAGATCGGCGCCTCCCTCGCCTCGGAGAGCCGGGCGATGTTCTCCGCCACGAAGCCGCCGGCGAAGGACGGCTCCCGCGCGGCGAGCAGGAACCAGGGCAGGGGGAGCAGCACCGCGCAGAGCGCACCCACCAGCGAGCCGAGCGAGAAGAGCGCGCGCAGGTTGCGCGTGGCGGCGAGCGTGGCGAGCGCGGCGGCGAGCGGGACCAGCGCCACGCCGTGCCACTTCACCAGGACCGAGAGCGCCGCGCCCAGCCCGGTCAGCGCCAGGCCCCAGGCCCGCGGTGAGCGCCGGGCGAGCGCGGCGCCGTAGACCGCCAGCGTGGCGCCGAACATCAGCGGCGCCTCGAGCATCGCCGAGCGGCCGAAGCGCTGAACGCCCACCATGGCGGTCAACGCCAGCGCCGCCAGCAGCGCGGTGCGCCGGTCGCGCCACTGGCGGGCGAGCAGGTAGGTGAGGCCCACGGTGCCAGCCGCGAAGAGCGCCGCCGGGAGCCGGGTGACGAGCAGGCTGCCGCCGAGCAGCGCCCGGCACAGCAGCGAGCCCCAGTAGAGGAGGGGAGGCTTGAAGAAGGAGGCGGCGCCGTCGATCCGGGGGATGACCCAGTCCCCGGTGCGCTCCATCTCCAGGATCACGGAGAGGTAGTAGGCCTCGTCCGGGTGGCGGATGCCGGAGAGGCTCCCCATCCCCGGCAGGAGCAGCGCCAGCGCGAAGGCGCACAGGGCCACCGCCACCGTGGCGTCTGAGGGGTCTTTCAGGGACGCAGGCAGCCGCATCGAGGGCGCGCGAAGTGAGCACATCTTCTGCGCTTCGGCCAGCGGCGCTCTTTCGCTATGAGGGGCGTTCCTGATGCTCGCCCGCCGGCCCCAGCGCGGTCTGTTGCTCGTGAACCTCGGCACGCCCGACGCGCCGGAGCCGGGCCCCGTCCGCCGCTACCTCCGGGAGTTCTTGAGCGACCCCCGGGTGCTGGATCTCTCGCCGCTGGGGCGCTGGGCGCTGCTCAACCTGATCATCCTCCCGGTGCGGCCGCGCCGCTCCGCCGAGGCCTACCGGAAGATCTGGACCGAGCGCGGCTCGCCGCTGCTCTTCCACAGCGTGGACCTCGCGGCCCAGGTGCAGCAGCGGCTGGCGGGTGAGGCGCACGTGGAGCTGGCGATGCGCTACGGCAACCCCTCCATCGCCAGCGCCCTGGCGCGGCTGCGCGCGCGCGGCGTGGAGGAGCTCACGGTCTTCCCGCTCTACCCGCAGTACGCCGCCTCCTCCACCGGCTCCACGCTCGAGCGCGTCTACGAGCTCTTGGGCGCGGCTTGGAACGTGACCCCGACGCGGGTGGTGCCGCCGTTCTACGAGCACCCGTCGTTCCTGGACGCGTTCACGCAGGTGGCCAAGCCGGTGATTGATCAAGCGCGCGCGGACCACGTCCTGCTCAGCTTCCACGGGCTGCCCGAGCGCCACATGCGCAAGAGCGACGAGGCGGGCAACCACTGCCTGGCCAGCGAGGGCTGCTGCGATCGGATCGTCGCGGCGAACCGCAACTGCTACCGCGCGCAGTGCTACGCCACCGCGCGCGGTCTGGCCGCGAAGCTCGCGCTCCCGCCCGGCGGCTACACGGTCTCCTTCCAGTCCCGGCTCGGGCGCACGCCGTGGGTGAAGCCGTACACGGACCTGGTGCTCCCGGAGCTGGCGAAGAAGGGCGTGAAGCGGCTCGCCGTCATGTGCCCCGCCTTCGTGGCGGACTGCCTGGAGACGGTCGAGGAGATCGGCCTGCGCGCGAAGGAGCTCTTCCTGGGCGCCGGCGGAGAGAGCCTCACGTTGGTGCCCTCGCTCAACGCGCAGCCGCGCTGGGTGGAGGCGGTGGTGGAGCTGGCGCGCGCGAGCTGACCGCGCCAGCAAACGTGACGGCCGCGTCCGGGATCTCCTCTCCGGCAACTCGCTTCTCACCGCTTCGAGAAACGAGAAACCCCAAGCCCCCGGAGCAAAGACATGGCCCCCCTCGTTCACCGCAGCTCGGTTGCGATCAACAGCGTGAAGGTCAACGACGCGATCAAGCGGCAGCTGGAGGCCGCGGACGCCAACCACGATGGGCGGATCTCCGATGACGAGATCTCCGCGGACACGCTGTCCCAGCTCGCGAACGTGGCCGCGGATGACAAGGATGACGCCACCGCACGCGCGCTCAAGAACCTCAGCAGGGACCTCTTCGAGCCCCAGCGCAAGATGAACAAGCGCTAGGTAGGAGCGAATACGCTTCCCGTTCACCCCGAGCGAAGTCGACGGGCGCTCGTGCTCGAGGTCCCAGCACGAGCGCGCACAGGGACGCGCGCGCGGCCGCTCTCAACCACGTTCCTTTTGGGCGGACATGGGCGCCCCTCGACTTCGCTCGGGGTGAACGGGGGCGCGCCCCTCGACTTCGCTCGGGGTGAACGGAGTCCCTACTGGCGTGGCGCGGCGGCGCGGCGCAGCCGGTCCCTCACCGCGAGCCCCAGCCCGGACTGCGGCGGCGGCACCGCGAGGATCAGCTCGCAACCGGCGAGGTCCAGCTCGCGCAGCTTCGCGTAGAGCTCGTGGGCGAAGCCTTCGGGCGCGGCGGGCACCCGCGTCACGCGCACGCCGTCCGGCACTGCCACGCCCTCCGGCGCGAGGACGCAGAGGCCGGGCTGCCCCGCGCGCGCGGTGAGCTCCGCCGCCAGCGCGGACGGCTCCACCAGCACCAACCCGGCGCGCGGGGCGTAGTGGGACGGCAGCAGCCCCGGCGCGCGGACCTCGCTGGAGGTGCGCACGGGCACCTTCCGGCCGAGCACGCGCTCCAGCTCCTCCTGGGGCAGTCCGCCCGGGCGGAGGATTTCGGGCGCGCCCTGGCTCAGGTCCACGATGGTGGACTCCACGCCCACCGCGCAGGGGCCGCCGTCCAGCACCAGCTCCACGTCCTTCCCCAGATCCGCGCGCACGTGCTCGGCGGTGGTGGGGCTCACCGCGCCGAAGCGGTTGGCGGACGGGGCAGCGAGCCCCCCGCCGAGCGCCCGCAGCACCTCCAGGGCGAGCGGGTGGGCCGGCACGCGCAGGGCCACGGTGTCCTGCCCCCCGGTGACGGCGTCCGAGGCGCGCGGGGTGCGGCGCAGGACGAGCGTGAGGGGCCCGGGCCAGAAGGCGGCGGCGAGCGCGTGGGCCTCCGGCGGCACCTCCCGCGCCCAGTCCGGCAGCTGGGCCGCCGAGCCGAGGTGGACGATCAGCGGGTGGGAGGCAGGGCGCCCCTTCACCGCGAAGATCTGCCTCACCGCCAGCTCGTTCTGCGCGTCAGCGGCCAGGCCGTAGACGGTCTCGGTGGGGAGGGCGACCAGGCCGCCGCGGCGCAGCACGGCGACGGCGTTCTGGAGGTCCTGGGAGCGGCTCATGAGGGCGTCGAAGCATAGCCGCTTCACCCCTTGACAGCTGGACTGTGCCCCTTAAAACGGTGCGCCGCTTTTCGGAGGTCCAAGATGATCCACGTCGAAGGGCTCACGAAGTACTACGGCGAGCACGCGGCCATCCGCGATCTCACCTTCAACATCGAGCGCGGAGAGGTCATCGGCTTCCTCGGCCTCAACGGCGCGGGGAAGTCCACCACCCTCAAGGTGCTCGGCTGCATCCTCCTGCCCACGTCCGGGCGGGTGACGATCGACGGCTTCGACGTCGTCCGGGACCCGCATGAGATCCGCAAGAAGATCGGCTTTCTGCCGGACACGCCCCCGCTCTACGACGAGATGACCGTGGGCGGGTACCTCGCCTTCGTCGCGCAGCTGCGCGGCGTCCCCACCGGCGAGGTCCGCAAGCGGGTGGAGGAGGTGGAGGACCAGACCGCGCTGCGCGACATGGACGACGAGGTGATCAACCGCCTCTCGCACGGCTTCCGGCAGCGCGTGGGCGTGGCCCAGGCCATGGTGCACAAGCCTTCGCTCTTGATCCTCGACGAGCCCACCGGCGGCCTGGACCCGGTGCAGATCGTGGAGATGCGCTCGCTGATCCGCCGGCTGCGCGGCGCGCACACGGTGCTCGTCTCCAGCCACATCCTCTCGGAGATCAGCCAGATCTGCGACCGGCTCCTGGTCATCCAGGCGGGCGAGATCGTCGCCCAGGGGACCGAGGAGGACCTGGCCAAGCGGATGGGCGGCGGCGGGTTCGTGGAGGTGGAGGTGGTGGGCGGCGCCTCGAAGGCCGAGGCCGCGCTGCGCGGGGTGCCGGGCGTCTCCGGCGTGAGCGTGCTCGGCGACGCCGGCGGGGTGGCCCGCCTCCGGGTGGACGCGCCGCCGGACGCGCGCCCCCGGATCGCCAAGGCCCTGGTGACCGCGGACGTGGACCTGCTGCGGATGGATCGCGGCGCCGAGCGGTTGGAGTCGATCTTCTTGCGCCTCACCCACGGAAAGGAGGCGGCCTGACATGAGCGCCGTCCTGCTGATCGCCCGGCGCGAGCTCGCCGGCTACCTGCGCACCATGAGCGGCTACGTGATCTTCGCGTGCCTGCTCGCGCTCAACGCGCTGATGTTCAACGCGTGGGCCATGGGGGGCTTCAACAAGCGCTCCGCCGAGGTCCTCTCCAACTTCTTCTACTTCACGAGCGGCTGCACCATCACGGTGGCGGTCTTCATCTCCATGCGGCTGCTCGCCGAGGAGCGCCAGGCGGGCACGCTGCCCCTGCTCTACTCCTCGCCGGTGAAGGACAGCCAGATCGTCCTCGGGAAGTACCTCTCGGCGCTGGCGTTCCTGGGCATCTATCTGGCCTGCACGCTCTTCATGCCCGCGCTGATCCTCGTCAACGGGAAGATCTCCATTGGCCACGTGGTGGCGGGCTACTTCGGCCTGATGCTGCTGGGCAGCGCGGTGCTCGGCGTGGGGACGCTCGGCTCGGCGCTGGCCAAGAACCAGCTGCTCGCCGTCATCCTCTCCGCGGTGATGGTGGTCTCGCTGATCGTCTGCTGGCTGGTGTCCCAGGTCACGGAGCGCCCCTTCTCGGAGATCTTCTCCGCGCTGGCGCTGCACCAGCAGCACTTCCCCCCGTTCCAGTCCGGCATCGTCCACGTGCGCGATGTCGTCTACTACCTCGCGATCACCTACGTGGGCCTGTTCGCCGCCACGCGGGTGCTCGAGGCGAGGCGCTGGAGGTGACCATGGCGACCGCTCGCAGCTACGTCCTGTCCGTCCTGTTCTTCGTTGGCCTGCTGCTCGTCTACATCGGCGAGCGGCTCGTCGGCGTGGGGCCCGTCCGCGCCGTCCTCTCGATTGGCGGCCTCCTGCTCATCGTCGCCGCCATCGCCCTGCGGGCGCTGCGCGTCTCCGCCGCGGGCAAGGCCGGCCCCGGGAAGCCGGGCGACGCCTCGGACCGCGCCAGCATCGAGAAGGCGCTGCTCTCGCTCTACCTGCTCGGCGCGGTGGGGCTGGTGCTCTACGCCGTCCAGTCGGACCTGATGAACCGGCTGCTCGACAAACCCTTCGAACAGGTCGCCCCCAAGCTCGCGGTGGTGCTCGCGGCGCTGTGGCCGATCTGCATCGTGGCCTCGCTGCTGCCGGTGCTCTTCGCGGAGCTCTCCTACGCGGGGATGGTCCGCGCGCCCATGGTGGAGTCCGGGCGCGTGAAGGAGGCCATGTACTCGGGCCTGGGCTTCGCGTTCGCCCTCGTCTTCGCCTTCACCGCCGTCTACGTGGCCACCGAGCGGGACAGCAAGGCGGACCTCTCGTACTTCCGCACCGCCAAGCCAGGCGAGGCCACCCGGAAGATCATCCAGTCGCTGGACGAGCCCGTTCAGGTCTCCGTCTTCTTCCCTCCGGCCAACGAGGTGAAGGAGCAGGTGATGGAGTACTTCAGCGACCTGCAGAAGGACTCCCCCAAGCTCCAGGTGGAGCAGCTGGACCACGCGGTGGATCCGGCCAAGGCCCGCGAGCTCTCGGTCTCTGCCAACGGGGCGATCGTGGTGGCGCGGGGCGCGCGGCGCGAGCAGCTCACCCTGGGCGTGGATCTGGAGCGAGCGCGCGGCCAGCTGCGCACCTTCGATCAGGACTTCCAGAAGCGGCTGCTCCAGGTCGCCCGCGGCAAGCGGGTGGTGTACTTCACCGCCGGCCACGGCGAGCGCGGGGAGAGCATCAACCCCGGCGCGCCGGACGCCCGGCCGGGCCTGGCGGCGATGAAGGAGCTGCTGGGCTCGCTGAACCTCGAGACCCGCAACCTCAGCGCGGCGGAAGGGCTCGCGAGCGATGTCCCGAAGGACGCGGCCGCCGTGTACCTGGTGGGCCCCACCAAGGCGCTGCTGGAGGAGGAGGCCGCCGCGCTGGTGCGCTACGTGAAGGGCGGCGGGCGCCTGTTCGTGGCGGTGGATCCCGAAGGCGGCGAGGCCTACCAGTCGCTCTTCGCGCCGCTGGGCGTGCGCTTCGTCACCACGCCGCTGGCGAACGACCAGGTCTACCTGAAGCGCAGCTCGCAGGTGTCCGACCGCGCCAACATCGCCACCGCCAGCTTCACCTCCCACCCGGCGGTGACCACGCTCGGCCAGTACGGCGGCCGCGCGCCGGTGGCGCTGCTCTCCGCCGGCAGCTTCGAGGTCATCCAGCCCAAGCCCGGCGACGTGGCGCTGGAGACCACGGTGCGGGCGCAGGGGTCCACCTTCAACGACCTCAACGGCAACTTCCAGCACGACCCGCCGCTGGAGACCCGGAAGGCCTACGACGTGGAGGTGGCGGTCTCCTTCAAGCCGGAGGCCGGCAAGAAGGAGGAGGGGCGGGCGCTGTTGCTCGCGGACTCGGACGCGGTGAGCGACTTGGTCCTCGGCAACCCGGGCAACGCCTACCTCGCGCTGGACGCGATGAAGTGGCTCTCCGGTGACGAGGCGATCGCCGGCTCCGTCTCCAACGAGAGCGACGTGCCCATCGAGCACACCCGGAAGCAGGACGTGGCCTGGTTCTACTCGACCATCTTCTTGGCCCCCGGCCTGGTGCTGCTGGCGGGCTTCCTGGTGACGCGGCGCCGCCGGCCGAGGGCGCGGCGCGCGGTGCCTACCAGCAGCGCGGTGCCCGGAGGTGCGCGATGAAGGCCCGCAGCGCAGCGATCCAGGGAGTGCTCGCCTTCGCCGGCCTGGCGGTGGCGTACGGGACGTGGCGGCGCGAGCCGCCGCAGGGCGGCACGGACGTGGTGGTGCTGGACGTCACTCGCAACCAGGTCCAGAAGATCCGCTACGAGGAGTCCACCCGCACCGCGGAGCTCGAGCGCGGCAACGACTCGGAGGTCTGGATCCGCGTGGCCGAGCGGCCGCCGGCGCCGCCGGTGGTGCCAGCAGTCGATGGTGGCGTGGCACCGCCACCGCCCACGCCGATCGCCGCGCCGGAGCGGACGCTGCGCGGCAACGAGTCCGCCGGGAAGCTCTACGAGCGCTTCGCGCCGCTGCGCGCCTCGCGCGCGCTGGGCACGCTCGCGCCGGAGAAGCTCAAGGAGCTGGGGCTGGCCGAGACCAAGCGCAAGCTCGAGGTCACCGCGGGCGGCACCAAGTACGCGTTCAAGATCGGCACGCCCACCTCCGGGCTCTCCACGCCGTACCTCCAGTCCGAGACGGACGGGAAGGTCTACCTGCTGGGCGGCACCGTGTTGGGCGAGCTGGAGGCCGCGCAGAGCCGCCTGGTGGATCGCCGCTTCCACGAGTTCAAGCCGAACGAGGTGGACGCGGTGACGGTGAAAGCCGGCGACAAGCAGCGCGACTTCGTCTTCTCCGCGGGGGAGATGGGCCAGAACGCCAAGCTCACGCCGAAGGCCACGCCGGACAAGCCGGACGAGTTCGCCAAGAACTGGCACGACAAGATCTGGCGGCTGATCCCCGTGGAGCTGCTCGGCAAGGGCGAGAAGCCCGCCGCCGGGGAGCCGCAGGTGCTGGCGCGCATCGACTACTCGGCGAAGGGCAAGCCGGCCGGCTTCGTGGAGCTGGCGCAGGCGGGCTCCTCGGACCTCTTCGCGCGCAGCGAGTACACCGCCGGCTGGGTGAAGGTGCACGCGGGCTCGGAGGACATCGCCGCCGAGGCCAAGAAGGTGGCCGCCGGCCAGTAGCCCGCTCAGCCCGAGCGAAGTCGAGGGCCGTCGTTCTCGCTCAGCCCGCAGGCGGCCCGAAGACGTCCAGCTCGAAGCCGAACAGCGCGAGCGCCGCCAGGCTCCGGTAGCCGAACGGCACCGCGTAGCCCTCCAGCGCCACGCCGAGGACGATCCGCCCCGGCCCCAGGTCCAGGACGCCCGCGAGCATGCCGCCCGCGCCCGGCACCCAGCGGTCATTCAGCGGGTTGACCGTGAAGCGCAGCTGCGCGCGTGGGTAGAGCCGGTCAAACGCGCGCAGCGGCAGGTCCAGCCCCAGGTTGATCTGCCCGCCCGGGTGCGTGCCCACCGTCACCGCCACACCCAGCGAGAGCGCGTGGGTGAGCGCCACGCTGGCGCCGACCTCCGCACCCAGACCGCTGGAGAGCAGGTGCGTGAAGGCGGCCGCGCAGAGGCTGGTCCGCCCCGCGCCCTCGAGCGAGAACGGGGAGGGCGGTGGCGCCTCCTCCGCCCGCGCGGCGCCGCTCAGCCCCACGGCCGCCACGAGCACCGCCCACCTCACGCCTTCCTCCTCCTCCGCGCCGCGAGCCCGGCCACCACGGCCGCGACCGCCAGCAGCGGCCCGGCAGGCGCGGCCTGGCAGTCGAAGCCCTTCACGTTCTCCTCGACGAGAATTGGCGTGTTCCCGATGGGCGGCTCGCCCGCGTCGGCGCCAGCGTCCGGGGTGGAGGTGGAGCCTCCGTCCGGGAGGACGGTGCCGCCGTCCATCGACGGGGTGCTGGCGTCCGGTTGGCCGGCGTCCGGGAGCACGAGGATGCCCGCATCGCAGACGGGGACCACCCCGCCGTCCCACTCCTCGTAGACGAGGGTGAGCTTCGGGCGGTCAGCCACGGTGTTGTCCTCCCGGGAGTCGAGATCGATTCCGTCGGTCGAGAGGTTCTCCAGCAAGAGCCCATGGTTGGTGGGCGGCTGATTAACCCAGCGCTGGAGCATGCAGACCGAGCCGGGGCCGAGCGGGATCGTCTTGGTGCCGGTGGTTGCGAACGCGTTGACGAACATGTCCACCGGCGCGGCGCCGCGGTCCTTCGTTCCCAAGCCCGGCGTGTCCCAGTTCACTCCGGCGGCGCGATGGTTCCAGGTGGCTTCCGCCTCGGACCAGTCAGACTGGATCTGCCACACGAGCACTTCGCCCTTCGAGTCGCTCTCCGCCGTCACGGTGAGGCTTGCCGATTGAATCTGCGCCATCTGGGGCACCACCTGCGACAGGTCCCAGTACAGCAGGGTGCGGGTCACCGCATCGTCTTTGTCCGCGTTGTCGAGGCTCAGCGTGGTCCCGCTACCGTGAGCCGTGGTGGCGCGCGTCTTCCCGATGTACGTGTCCTTCGCCCCGACGTAGCCCGCGTCAGGCAGGTTGCCGCTCTGCAGGGAGAGGGTGGTCAGCCCCTGGCGCGCCCGGCCCAGCTCTTCGGTCGCGGGGTCCGCCGGCGCGCACGTGGCGCACGCGAGCAGCAGGGAGAGGGGCAGGGGAGAGCGCATCGGTGTAGCCGCATTCTACCTGGCGGCAGGCTTCCGCGCGCACGTGGCCCCGGCGTGCCCCCCGTGACGCAAGAGCGGAGCGTGCGTGCTCCAACGGTGTGGCGTCCCGGCGGCCGAGCTCGCGGCCCCCAACAGCCCATAGGGACGGTGGAGTGAAGGGTCGCGCTCGGTGGTGGACGCATGGTTCCCTCGGTGCCGCGCTCCGCCCGCGGTGGGTAGCAGAGGCTCGGACCACCTCCGTGGGCGCACGTCCAAAGGAACTGGGGTCACTAAGTTCCAATGTCAGAACTTAGTGACCCCACTACGGAAGAGCGCCCTCTCCGCTCGTCGAAGGCAGTGCTACCCGCCGCGGCTCGAGCGCACCACCGAGGGGTCCATGCGTGCATTGCGCCGCGCGACCCCTCACCCCACTGTCCCTACAGGCCGCTCCGCGCTCTGCGCCTCCCGGTCGCCGCTCGACGACGGGCTCGAGCTCGGTCTCGCCTCTCGACTACGGGCCTGCGGCCCTACGCTCGAGGTGAACGCGGGAGGGCATGGCGCCGAGCCCAGCTCACGGCGCCTTGCGCAGCTTCGCCTCGAGCGCGCCGCCCACCGTGCGGACCTGCTCGCCGAGCCGGTCCTGGAGCTCGAAGAGCTTCTCCGCGGAGGCGGAGCCATCCACCTTGAGGCCGTGGAGCACCTCGCCGGTCTCGGTGTCCACGAAGCGCGCGTAGATCCGCAAGGTCTCGCCCAGCCGCTGGTAACCCCCGAGCACGGCCACCTCGGCGCCGAGCAGCTTGCCCAGCTCGGTGCGCGTCTTGGGATCCACGTACTGGGTCTGCTCGAACTCGATCCAGTGGATCTGCGTCTCCACCTGCGGCCGCTCGATGATCCGGATGCCTTGCGCGCCTGCGAGGTCAGACGTCACCAGCTCCGCCAGGGCCTGGCGCAGGTCCAGCCCGGGATCCTCCGTGAGGTTCTTGAACGGCAGCACGCAGACCCGGATCGGCCCGTGGCGCGGCGCCCGCGGCACGGGGGGCTTCACCGGGGGCGTCGGATCCGCCGTTGTCGTGGGCCCGCTCGGCACCACGGGCTCTTCAGCGGGATCGGGACCACCCGACGGAGGTCCGCCCCGGAGCCGGAAGGCGAGCGCGCCGCCGATGGCCAAGAGCGCCACCGCCGGAAGCGCGAACCGCACCCACCCGGGGACCTTCCTCGCCGGCTTCACGGGCAGCCGGATGGCGGGCACCTCCTCCAGGGTCCGCGACGAGCGCATCCGCGGCGCAGGCCGCTCCTGCTTCGGCGCCCGGGCCAGTGCCAGCGTCGGCTCGCCGTAGAGCACGTACGCGGCGAAGGACAGCGGCTGCCTGCCGCCGGACGCCAGCTGCTCGCGCGCCCGGCGCACCGCCTCGCCGATGGACGTCCCCTGGAGCGCCTGCTCGTAGAAGCGCAGCGCGAAGCCGAGCGCGTCCTCGTCCGAGATGTCCCAGATCGGCCCCACACAGTGGCGCGTCCCGCGCAGCAGCAGCGCGGACGCCAGATCCGCGGTGGCCTTGCCCGCCTCGAGGAAGCCCAGCCCGCTGGCGGTCCGGCAGCCGTTGGCGAAGACGAGCGCCGGCGCCGCGCCGCCCACCGCCCCGGCCACCTCCTCCGCGCTCACCCAGCCGTCGCTCAGCACGAAGCCGCGGCGCGAGCTCTCGGTGGGCGGCTCGGTGTGCCCGGCGAAGTGGAGCAGCTCGCAGCCGGCCAGCGCCTGGAGGAAGCGCGAGCGGGTGAGCGTCCCGTGCAGGTGCTCCACCTCTCCGCCCCAGGCGCTGCGCAAGAGCCCCGCCACCGCCATGCCCTCCTGCGCGGCGGCGGGCAGGGTGCCGGCAGGATCCGCCACCACCAGCGCGCGGCCGGTGGCGCTCTGCACGGGCGGCGTCTCGCCCCGCGCCACCACCCTGCGACCCAGCGCGTGGCGCACGCCGAGGAAGCCCGCGCCGTCGTGCAAGAGCTCGAAGGGGACGGCGGCCAGGGCCGCGTCGACTTGGAGGCGCAGCGGCCGCCCGGCGCCGGCGACGAGCCGCTCGCGCAACGTGGCGGGGAAGAGCCCGTTGAAGAGCTCCAGGCCCAGCTGGCGCACCGAGGCGAGGTACGAGGCGTCACCCCCCTGGTGCATGAACGGCTCGAAGCGGCGCGTCGCCGCGCCCAGCGCCTCCGCGGAGAGCGCAGAAGCGGCGAAGGTCTGCAGCGCTTGGTGCTCGGCGCCGTCCTCGTGCAGGGCCAGCTCCACCTCTTCGCCCAGCAGGCGCAGCTCCACCACCAGCGGCCTTCCTTGTGGCTCGGTGGCCCGCTGCTCGCCCCAGTGCACCTGCGCCACCGGGAGCGGCTCGGCCTTGCCCTTGAGCTGCAGCGGGGCGCGGCGGGTACCGGAGAGGCCGGCCTGGGCGCCGCAGCGCTCGAAGAGCGAGGCGGAGGCGAGCACCTCGTCCGCGCCCGCCTCCCGGGTGATCCGCGCGGCGGTGTTCACCGTGTCGCCGAACACGTCGTCCCCGGTGAGGAAGGCCTTGCCCGCGTGGACGCCAATCCGGATGTGCAGCGGGTGCTGCGCGCCGTCCCGGTTGGCGGCCTGGAGGGTGCGCTGCATCTGCGCCGCGCAGCGCAGCGCGTCCGCCCCGTCCTCGAAGGACGCCATGATCGAGTCGCCCAGGGTCTTGATCACCCGTCCCCGGTGCGCGGCCACGACTGGGCGCAGCAGCTCCTCGTGGCGGCGGATCAGCTGCAGCCCTTCGATGTCCCCGCGCTCCTCGAAGAAGCGGGTGGAGCCCACGAGGTCCGTGAAGAGGATGGCCAGCTCGCGCGCGTGGCGCTCGAGCAGCGCGCGGTCTATCTCCTGGCGCTGCGCGAACAGCTTCTGGAGCTCATCCTCGTTCAGGGCGCGCCACCTTCAGCCCGTCCCGCCGCGGGCGGGGGTCCCCGCGCGCGTGGCGCTGATCGCCGCGTCGCAGGTGCCGATGATGTCGAGGATCCCGAACGGCTTGGTCACGTAGGCGAAGACGCCGAGCGAGCGGGCCTGTGCCTTGGTCTCCTGCGTGGGGAAGCCGGTGATCACCACCGCCTGGAGCGCGGGGAACTGGGTGCGCGCCAGCTTGAGGACGGACAGGCCATCCAGCCCGGGGAGGTTCTTGTCGGTGATCAGCAGGTCGAACTGATCCTGCGCCAGCCGCTCCAGGCCGGCCTCGCCGGTCTCCACCAGCACCACCTGGTGCCCGGCGCGGGTGAGGACCCGGTCCAGCAGCAGCCGCGCGGAGCGCTCATCGTCGATGACCAGGATCCGGCCTGGGACCTTCGCGGTGATCTGCACCCGCGGCACCTTAACGAACTCGGGGTCCAAAAGTCAGGTCGGGGACCAGGCGAGCGGCCGGCGCTTGGCGCCGCGCAAGCCCGTGAGGACCTTGTGGGGCAGCAAGGCCCTCAAGACCGAAAGGCGGACGAGCGATGAAGGCGACGCAGCTGTTGAAGGAGCAGCATGGCGAAGTGAAGGACCTCTTCAGCCAGTTCGAGGAGGCGGAGGACGCGAGCGAGAAGCGCGAGCTCTTCGTGCAGATCGCCGACGCGCTGTCCGCCCACGCGACGATCGAAGAGAAGATCTTCTATCCCTCGGTGAAGGTGCCCCAGACCGAGGACATCCTCCGCGAGTCCGTGGAGGAGCACCTGTCCGCCAAGCGGGTGATCGCGGATCTGCTCGACCTGGACGCCTCGGACGAGACGTTCGAGCCGAAGGTGCTCGTCCTCAAGGAGCAGATCGAGCACCACGTGGAGGAGGAGGAGGGCGATCTCTTCCCCAAGGTGCACGCCGCCTTCACCAACGAGGAGCTGGAGGCGATGGGGACGGAGATGGAGCAGCTCTACGAGGAGCTGATGCAGGGCGAGCCGCGCGAGAACGTGCCTGCGGAGACCGAGGCCGCGGCCCCGATCGACTGAGGCTTCCCCGTTCACCCCGAGCGTACGCGCCTACGGCGCTGACCTGAAACTTGCCGCGCCCCGCTCAGCCCGAGCGAAGTCGAGGGCCCACCGATCGTAGGGACTCTCGCTCGTGGGGCCCTCGACTTCGCTCGGGCTGAGCGGACGGCTCACGTTTCTTGCCCGGCGGACGATCCCCTGCATCCGGTCGCTGTACTGCTTGATCTCCTGCGACGCCTGCTGGAGCTGGTTGATCCCGTTGGCGGCGGCCGCGGCGGCCTTGTCGATCTCCTCGACCGCTTGCCAGATCGACTCCACGCCTCCGCCCTGCTGCTGAGTGGAGGCGGCGATCTCGCGGGCGGCGTTGGAGGACTGGGAGATGGCCTGGGCGAGCTGGCGGATGGACTGGCCGGCCGCCTGGGCCACCGCCACGCCAGCCTCGGCGCGGCGCCGGCCCTCCTGCACCACCCGGGCTGACTCGCGCGCGGCGCTCTGAATCTCTCCGAGGATCGTCTTCACCTGCGCGGTGGACACGCGCGACCGCTCGGCGAGCGAGCGGACCTCGCGCGCGACGACCGCGAAGCCGCGCCCCGCCTCGCCGGCGCTGCTCGCCTCGATCGCGGCGTTCAGCGCGAGCACGTTGGACTCCTCGGCGATCTCGTTCACCGCTTCGATGATCCGGCCGATCTGCTGCGACTGATCCACCAGGCGGCCGAGCGTGCTCGCCACCGCCTCCACCTGCTCGCGCAGGTCCTCCATCGCGCGGACCGACTGCTGCACTGCCTGGTCGCCGCCGGCGCTCGAGGCCTCGCTCACGCGCGCGAGATCGATCACGCCCTCCGCCTTGGCGCGGGCGTGCTTGAAGATCTCCCGGAGCTGGCTGATGGTCGCGCCCGTCTCCGTGACGGACGCCGCCTGGCGGTTGGCGCGGTCCATCTGCGCCTCGGCGCTGCGGAGCACCTCGGTGGACGCGGAGTCCAGCGAGTTGGCCGCCACCCGCAGCTGCCCCACCACCCCCAGCGTGGTCCCCTGCAGCTGCTGGAGCGCGGACGCCAGGCGGCCGAGCTCGTCCCGGGAGGGGTCTGACAGCGAGACGTGCAGATCTCCCGCGGCCAGCGTCTCCGCGAACGTCACCATCCGGGTGATCCGCCGGGCGATGAACCAGAAGAAGGTGATGAACGCCAGCACCAGCGAGGCGCCGGTCATCAGGACGGGGAGGCTCTGGGTGGCCACCTCGCGGGAGATCCGGTCCGCCCGCAGCCCCATCACCAGGTAGCCGAGCGCCCCATCCTTCGGGCGCTGCTCACCCCCCTCCGGGAGGTCGCCGAAGCCCTCGGCGCCCGCGCTGGCGGCGAGCACCGGCTGGGTGAAGCGGCGGATGCGGGACTCGTTCTCCGCCTTGGTGCCGTCCAGCGGGTGGAACTTGAGCTGCAGGGCGATCTCCGCGTTGGCGTTGCCGCCCTCGCGCGTGGCCGCCGCCAGCACCTTCCCGTCCGAGTCCAGCGCGGCCAGGTAGTGCATGTCGTCGTTGACGCGGACCACGTGCTCCAGCACCAGGAGCGCCGCCTTGCGGTCCTTGAGCTGCACCGCCAGGTGCAGATCCAGGTGGCGCTCCAGCGTCTCCAGCATCGACGCGCCGCGCCGGTCGAGCTCGGACTGCATGCTGGTGGCGAGGTTCCGGGAGAAGTAGCTGCCCACGGTCAGCGACATCACCGCGATCACGGCGACCAACAGCCCGACGGCCTTCGCCATCAGGGACGTCCACCATCGTGTGGTGACCGCGGCCGGGGAGCTCAGAACGGCACCACTATATTCGGCTCGTCCTCAGGGGGAAGGTTGCGGTAGGTGCGGTGTGAGGGGGTGTCGCAGGGTGGTCTCGCTGGCGCTGCTCTTCCTGAGGTTGGGCGCCACCGCCTTCGGCGGGCCGGCGGCGCACCTGGCCATGATGGAGGACGAGGTGGTTCGCCGCCGGGGCTGGATGACGCGCGAGCGCTTCCTCGAGCTGCTCGGGGCCACCCACCTCATCCCCGGCCCCAACTCCACCGAGATGGCGCTGCACATCGGGTTCGAGCGGGCGGGCGTCCCCGGCCTGCTCGTCGCCGGGAGCTGCTTCATCGTCCCCGCCGCCCTGCTCACCGGCGCGCTCGGCTGGGCGCAGGTGCGCTACGGCCGGCTGCCGGACGTGGCGTGGATCCTCCAGGGCGTGCGGCCCGCGGTGGTGGCGGTGATCGTCCAGGCGCTGCTCGGCTTCGCCAAGGAGGCGCTGCGCCCCACCTGGCGCGCGCTCGTCACCGCCGGAGCGCTGCTCGCCACCGCGCTGGGGATGAACGAGCTGCTGATCCTCCTGGGCGCGGCGCTGATCGCCCTCCCGGCCCCCCGCGCGCCCCGGGCCGGCGCCGCCTCTGCCGCGCTCCTGGCGGGTGGTGTCGGCGCGGGCGCGGCCGCCACCGCGAGCGTGCCCTTCACGTTGGGCGGCCTCTTCTGGGCGCTGGTGAAGATCGGCTCGGTGCTCTTCGGCAGCGGCTACGTGCTGCTCGCCTTCCTGCGCGCGGAGCTGGTGCAGGGGCGGGGCTGGCTGACCGAGGCCCAGCTGTTGGACGCGGTGACGGTGGGGCAGGTGACGCCCGGCCCGGTCTTCACCACCGCCACCTACGTGGGCTACGTGCTCGGCGGCCCCGCCGGCGCGGCGGTGGCCACCGCGGGGATCTTCCTGCCCGCCTTCTTCTTCGTGGCGGTGAGCGGACCTCTGCTGCCGCGGCTGCGCCGCTCCGCCGCGGCCAACCGGGTGCTGCAGGGCGTGACGTCCGCCTCGCTGGCGCTCATGGCGTGGGTGACCTGGCAGCTGGCGCGCGCCACCTTCGTGGATCCGCTCAGCCCCTTCCTGGCGCTGCTCGCCTTCGGGCTGCTGGTCCGCTACCGCGTCAACGCCAGCTGGCTGGTGCTCGGCAGCGGGCTCATCGGCTGGCTCGCCCGAAAGGCGTTGACGGGCTGAGCGCGATGACGGACGAACGGCGCCGCATGGGCCAGACCGGCAAGCGCGTGGGTTGGTCCCTCTTCCTGGGGGGCGGGGCGGCGCTCATGTTCGCGTTCCTCGCGCTGCCGCTGGCGGCGCTGCTGCTCACCGCTTCCCCGCGGGAGCTGCTCGAGGGGCTCCAGGCGGAGCTGGTGGGGCCGGCGCTGCTCTTGAGTTTGGGGACCACGGTCTGCAGCGTGGCGATCGTCATCGCGCTGGGGACGCCGCTGGCGTGGTGGCTCGCCCGGAGCCGCGGCCGGCTCGCGCGCGCCGCGGAGGTGGTGGCCCAGCTGCCGATCGTCGTGCCGCCGGCCGTGGGCGGGCTGGCGCTCCTGCTCACCTTCGGCCGGCGCGGGCTGCTCGGCGCGCCGCTGGAGGTGCTGGGGCTGCAGCTCTCCTTCACCACCGCGGCGGTGGTGCTGGCCGAGGTCTTCGTCTGCGCGCCGTTCTACATCCAGAGCGCCGCCGCCGCCTTCCGCGCCCTGGACCCGGGCTACCTCCACGTGGCCCGGACGTTGGGCGCGAGCCCTGGGCGCGTCTTCTTCCGCGTGGCGCTGCCGCTGGCGGCGCCGGGGCTGGTGAGCGGCGCGGCGCTGGCCTGGGCGCGCGCGCTGGGCGAGTTCGGCGCCACCTTGATGTTCGCCGGCAACATGACTGGCCGCACCCAGACGCTCCCCTTGGCGATCTACACCGCGCTGGAGGTGGACGTGCGCGAGGCGCAGGCGATCGCCGTGCTGCTGGTGGGCGCGGCGGTGGCGCTGCTCGCGGTGGTGCGCGGCGCGCAGGCGTGGGCGCAGCGCTCCTCGGAGCCCGCGTGAGCCTCTCGCTCTGGGTGAGCGGCGCGGTGGGGACGCTGCGGCTCAACGTGCGGCTGGAGGTTCCCGCCGGCGGCGTCGTCCTCGTCGGCCCCAACGGGGCGGGGAAGACCACGCTGCTCTGGATGGCGCTGGGGCTGCTGCGCCCCGAAGAGGGGCGGGTGACGCTGGGCGAGCGGGTGCTCTACGACTCCGCGCAGGGCGTGGACGTCCCCACCGAGGCGCGCGGCCTGGGCTACGTGCCGCAGTCCTACGCGCTCTTCCCGCACCTCACCGTGGCCCAGAACGTGGCCTTCGGCGCCGCGCGCGCGGCCTCCCCGGCGGAGCGCGAGGCGGCCACCGCGGAGGCCATTGCCTCGTTCGAGCTGCAGCCGCTGGTCTCCCGCCGCCCCGGCTTCCTCTCCGGCGGCGAGCGGCAGCGGGTGGCGCTGGCGCGCTGCCTGGCCTCGCGCCCGAGCGCGCTGTTGCTGGATGAGCCGCTGGCGGCGCTGGACGCCCAGGCGCGCGAGCAGGTGCGGCGCACGCTGGCGCGGCGGCTGGCGGCGCTGGCGCTGCCTTCGCTGGTGGTGACGCACGACGCGCAGGACGCGGCGGCGCTCGGCGCCAAGGTGGCGGTGCTGGAGGCGGGGGCGCTCACCCAGCTGGACGCGCCGGCCCGCCTGGCGGAGGCGCCGGCCACGCCGTTCGTGCGCCGGCTCTTCAGCTAGGCGCGCCCCGTTCACCCCGAGCGAAGTCGAGGGGCGCACGCATCTGGCACGCTCGATCGCCCCTCGACTTCGCTCGGGGTGAACGGTGCCCGCCTCCGGTTCGCTAAGCGCTGATCGCCGAGATCACCTGGCCGGAGCCGATCAGCGTCTGGCCGCCGTCACACGGGATGACCGCGCCGGTGATGAAGGACGCCGCCTCCGAGGAGAGGAAGAGCGCCAGCTGGGCGATGTCCTCCTTCTGGCCGAACCGTCCCAGCGGCAGCGCGGCGGTGAGCTGCTCCTTGGCCTTGGCGCTCGGCGAGAGGCGGCGCATGCCTTCGGTGTCGTCGATGGGGCCAGGGGAGATGGCGTTGACGCGCACCCCGGCGCCACCCCACTCGATCGCCAGTGTCCGGGTGATCATGTCCACGCCGGCCTTGGCGGCGCACACGTGCGCCTGGAGCGCGAAGGGGAGGGAGCCCTGGGGCGCGGAGATGTTGAGGACGCTGCCACCTGGCTTCTTGAGGTGCTCGAAAGCGGCGCGGCAGGCGTTGAAGGTGCCGAGCACGTCAATCTCCAGCACGCTGCGGAAGGCGTTGCTGGACATACCCACGGCGGGGGCGGGGAAGTTGCCTGCGGCGCCGCAGACGAGCACGTCCAGCCCGCCGAACGCGCCCGCCGCCTGGGAGATCGCCTTCTCCACCGCGGCGTAGTCGCGCACGTCCGCGGCGTAGCCCTTGGCCTCGCCGTGCGCGGAGAGCTCCTTCACCGCCGAGGCGAGCTTGTCCTCGTTGCGGCCGTTGATGGCGACGCGCGCGCCCGCGCGGATGAAGGCGTGGGCGATCCCGAGGTTGATGCCGGAGGAGCCGCCGGTGATGAAGACCGAGCGGCCCTTGAAGAGGGCGGGGACGAAGACGGAGGCGTTGGGCATGGCAGGAATGTACCCAACAGCACCCATCGGCGCGCGTCCCGCTCGCGGCCGGGGCGGGCGACCAGCGGGGTGGTGTAGTGCCAGAACGGGAGCAGATACGCGGTCACCCCGCCCCGAGTGGCGATGCCCACGCTCTGGCTCAGGTGGCCGTCCTGCTCGTAGACGAGCCACTGGTGCGCCACCGCGGTGCTGGCGAAGGTGAGGTGGATGTCCACGTAGCCGTCCCGCGCGTCCGGCTCCTCCGGGTGGTGGTCGTTGTGGGGCCCGGCGTAGTCCCCCGGCCCGTAGCAGAGCGCCTGCACGCCCCACCCGCGCCGCAGCTCCCGTCCCGCGAGCCGCTCCGCGAAGCGGTGGAAGCTCGACGAGCGCAGCATCCGCAGCAGGCCGGCGCGCTCTGCGGCCTTGTACGCGCGGGCGCGGCGGCTCTCCAGCAGCGCGGTGCGTACCCGCACCGTCTTGGGGAGCAGCTCGCCGTAGTTCTCGGTCATCCCGGCGGTGGCGTCCTCCGGGATGGGGTCCTCCATCCGGGTCAGCTTGTCGCCCAGCGTGGCGTCCAGCAGCGCCAGGCAGGCGCGGGCCTTGGTGGGCTCGATCAAATCCGTGCGCGCGAGGAAGCGCTGCTGCTGCAGGCTCATGCCGCCCTGGCCCTCCAGCCAACGGCGGCCACGGGGGGAGAGCAGCTCGGCGAACTCGGCGGGGAAGCGCTTCACGTGGGAGCGAGGTCTCGCGCGAAACGCGCTCGCGGTCAAAGGTCAGGCTAGGCTTCTCGAGGCTCCATGAAGACGCTCCACGTCACCCGCTACGTCACGCCGCTGCGCGAAGGAGGCTCGCTGCCGGCGATCGTCGAGGCGAACGACGACGGGCTCTACGTGGTGAAGTTCCGCGGCGCGGGGCAGGGGCGCAAGGCGCTCGTGGCCGAGCTGCTCTGCGGCGAGCTGGCCCGGGCGCTGGGCCTCCGGGTGCCGGAGCTGGCGCTGATGGAGGTGGACGCGCGGCTGGGCAAGGCCGAGCCGCACGATGAGATTCGAGACCTGCTCAAGGCGAGCGTGGGGCTGAACCTGGCGCTGGACTACCTGCCGGGCTCGCTGATGTTCGATCCGATCGCGGACCCGCCGCCCAGCCCGCAGGAGGCCTCGGAGATCGTCTGGTTCGACGCCTTCACCCTCAACGTGGACCGCACCGCGCGGAACACCAACATGCTGCGCTGGCACAAGCAGCTCTGGCTGATCGACCACGGCGCCTCGCTCTACTTCCACCATTCGTGGGAGAGCGCGCAGGCGCAGAGCCAGAGCCCCTTCGCGGCGGTGAAGCAGCACGTGCTCTTGCCCTTCGCCTCCGCGCTGGGCGCGGCGGCGGCGCGGCTGGCCCCGCTCGTCACCCCGACTTTGCTGGAGCGGCTGGTGGCGGAGGTGCCGGACGTGTGGCTGGAGGGCGAGGCCGGCTTCGCCAGCCCAGCGGACGCGCGGGCGGCCTACGTGGCGTTCTTCTCGCGCCGGCTGGCTGCAGCCGGGATCTTCACCGCGGAGGCGGAGCGTGCCCGCGCCTCTCTCCTTTGATTACGCGGTGGTGCGCGTGGTCCCCCGCGTGGACCGGGAGGAGTTCCTCAACGCCGGGATCATCCTTTATTGCCTGGCCGCGGACGTCCTCGTCGCGCGGGTGGAGCTGGATGAGGCCCGGCTCTTGGCGCTGGCCCCGGACGTGGACCTCCCGTCCGTCCGGCAGCACCTGGAGGCGATCCCCCGCATCTGCGCGGGCGCCGAGGACGCCGGGCCCATCGCCAAGCTCTCGCAAAAAGAGCGCTTCCACTGGCTGACCGCCCCCCGGAGCACGGTGATCCAGACCTCCCCGGTCCACAGCGGCCTGTGCGGCTCGGCCGGTGACGCCCTCGAGCGTCTGCTCGCCCGGATGGTCCGGCGCTGAACCGTCAACCCATTCCTGTCCCACTGGACCGTCGAATTTCCAGAGCCTTACGCGGCGCCCCCCTGTGCCGCGGATGAACCGCTGGCGAGGAATCCCCCGTGGCCGGGAGGAGTTCCAAGCGGCCAGCTGGGCAGGGGCGGGTCCAGCCGGGGTAGAGTGACTGTCTTTTCTGGGTTCTGGCCTTGGCTGCCAAAGAGGCGGCCGAGCGACCGCTGAAGGTGACTGAATGAAGCGTTCCTTCCTCCTGCTGGTTCCCGCCCTTGGCTTGCTCGGCGCCTGCGCGTTGTTCCGGCCAGTTGCGCAGCCGGCGGCCACCGCTCCGGCCGCCTCCAGCCCCGCCGTCGCAGAGGCTGCCCCGCAGCCGGGCGTGCCCACTCCGGCCGCGATGTTGGTGGCGGATGGCGGCGTCCCCGTGGCGGTCAATGCGGACGGCGAGGAGCTGGGCGAGGACGAGGAGGAGGTGGACGACGAGGGCCCCTCCCCGGAGGCCGAGTCCCATGAGATCGGCTCCTCGGACGGGTCCCTGCGGTACACGGCGGACCTCTCGGAGGCGGAGCTGCAGCAGCTGTGGCGCTCCTCTCCGGAGAAGCTCGGCTCCATCTCGTTCGGCTTCGTGGACGAGGGCCGGCTGCTCAACGCCGTCCAGTTCCCCGAGGACACCACCGGCGCATGGACCCGCGTCTCGCCGGAGCTGGCGTGGGGGACGCAGGAGACGATCGACTACGTGGTGGCGGCCATCAAGCAGGTGAAGGCGCAGTTCCCCAATGCCCCGCCGCTGCGCGTGAACCAGATCAGCGCCCGCGAGGGCGGCTACCTTCGGCCCCACAAGAGCCACCAGAACGGCCGGGACGTGGACCTCGCGTTCTATTACCCCACCGCGGATCCGATCCGCGCGCGCAACCGCGAGAAGTACATCGACGTGGCGAAGAACTGGGCGCTGCTCAAGGCGCTCGTCACCATGACGGACGTGCAGTTCGTCCTCGTGGACAAGCGCGTGCAGAAGGTCCTCTACGATCACGCCCTGAAGATCGGCGAGGACAAGGCCTGGCTGGACTCCGTCTTCAAGGCCGGCCGCGCCTCGGCGGTGATGCACGCCCGCCGCCACCGCGACCACTTCCACGTCCGCTTCTACAACGCGCGGGCGCAGGAGCTGGGACGGCGCGTGGCGCCGTTGCTCGCGGAGCGGCCCGAGCAGAACGTGGCCATGCACCGCGTCCGCTCCGGGGACACGCTGAGCCGCATCGCCCAGAAGTACGGCTCCTCGGTCGCCGGACTGCGCAAGGCCAACCGGCTCAAGAGCAACTTCCTGCGCCTCTCCCAGGTGCTGCGCGTTCCCCTGCGCGGCCCCTGTACGCACTGCCCGGTCCCGCCGGCCGTGGTGCTGCCCGCGCGCAGGGTGGCCCCGGGCGCGCCCCCCGCCGTCGCCGCGTCCCCCGCGCTGACCGAGCCGCTCGCCGCCTCGCCGCCGCCCTCGCCCACGCCCGTGGCGGTGGAGCCCGCGGCCGCGCCCCTCGACTTCGCTCGGGGAGAACGGGGGGCCGCTTCTGCGGTCGTCCCCGCCGCGGCCACCGCGCCCGCGCCGGTGGATCCGCCGGTCGCCGCACCTCCGCCCGCGGCGGCGCTCCCCGAGGCCCAGCCCGCGCCGGCCGCGCCCCCTGCGGCCGCCGAGCCCACCGCGACGCGTCCGGGGGTCTAGGGCCCGAGAGGCTGTGAGCCTTTCGGGCATGTAGCCAGTCCCGAAGTCGAGGAGGTTCGAGCTCGACTACGCGCCTGCGGCGCTGACCTGAAACTTGCCCGCGCCCCGCTCAGCCCGAGCGGAGTCGAGGGCCCGCCGATCGTAGGGCCTCTCGCTCGTGGGGCCCTCGACTTCGCTCGGGCTGAGCGGACGGCCTCACTCCGCTCGGGGTGAGCGGTGGGGGTGCCACAGGATGAAGGCCGCCGCGCCCAGCGCGTAGCCGGCCACCACATCCACCACGTAGTGCTGGCGCGTGAGCACGGTGGCCGCGCCGATCGCCGCCGCGGTGACGAGCAGCCACGGCCCGAGCACGCGGTTCGTCCGGCGCAGCGAGAGCGCGGAGAGCAACGCCATGGCGCAGTGGCTGGACGGCAGGCAGTTGATGGGCGGATCCGAGCCCTGGATGGTCCGGAACACGTACGCGCCGAAGCCGGGCAGCGCGGGGTCGAGCACCGGCCGATCGATCGCCACCGGGAAGAGCGCCCACGCCGCGAAGCAGACGCCGATCACCCCCGCCGCCGCCTGGGCGTGGCGCGCGAGCGCCGCGTCCTCCTCCAGCAGCGCGAACGGGAGCAGGAAGAGCGGGTGGACGCCCAGGTAGACGAGCGCGGTGTTGGGGACGAAGGGCAGCGCCGCCTCCAGCCGCCCATCGAGCGTGTGCACCCGCGCCGGGTCCATCCAGAGCCCGAGCAGGAAGTAGCCGCCTGCCCAGGTCGCGAAGAGCACAAGCCCCACCGCGAGCCAGCGCAGCGGCGTCCTCGGCTGCGGCCGCTTGAGCAGCCCCCGCCAGAGGCCGAGCGCGGTGCCCAGGAGCGGCAGGCCGGTGGTCATCATCGGCCCGGTGGGGCCCAGCGGCAGCTTCAGCCCCAAGCCCTGCTCGAGCGCGAAGAGCAGCTGCAGCCCGAGGATCCCCGAGCAGAGGTAGAGGGCGACGATTCGCCGACCCGCGCCAGGCACCTCGCGAGGATGCCCGAACTTCGCTACCGCGGCGAGAGCTTCACCTCGCGGGCGCCGGCGTCTGGCTCCAGGAAGCGCAAGAGCGCGTCCCCCTCCTCCTCGAGCGCGGCGCGGGCGGGCTTGGAGAGCTTGCCGAAGGGCTCCAGCGAGAGCTGCGCCGCCTGCTTCTTCCGGTCCGCCTTCCACGTCCCCGCCACGAAGCCGTCCACCAGGAACGTGGCGCGGACCTGGAGGTTCTTGGTCACCACCTTGCCGCGGTGCTCGTCCGCCAGCACGCGGCGGCGGTCGTCGTGCGAGAGCACCAGGTTGTCGAAGTCCGGCAGGAAGCGCGCCGGCGCGTCGGCGTCCTCGCCCGGGCGGGGCGCCTTGGGGAGGTCGAACAGCTCGCGCTTGCGCTCGTCGCGGAAGGTGAGGAGCTTGGGTCGCAGCGCTTCAAAGGTCTCCTTGAGGCCGCGCAGCCCGGACCAGGCCTGCGCGTCCGTGGGCGTGGCGGGGCCGAACGCGGCCAGGTAGCGCAGCACCAGCGCCTGCTCCGCGCGCTCCTTCGACAGCGGCTCACCGAGCCACTCCTCGGCCACCGCGAAGGGCGCGCTCGCGGCGTAGCCCCAGCCGTCTTGCCCCGGCTCGGGGACCTGCACCAGCGGCAGGTGCATGCGCACCGCGTACCCCATGGCGCGCTCCTCGCCCCTGGGGAAGCGGCGCACCAGCTGGTCGCGCAGCGCCTCGAAGGTCTCGGGCTTGGCAGTGAAGAAGGCGCGCGCCTCGGCCAGCAGCGCCGGAACGTCCAGCGCCTTGGCCCGGTCCCGGAGGATGGAGGTCATCCCCTGCGTGAGCATGGGCTGCAGCGTGGCGCGCAGCGCGCAGAAGTCGCGCGCGGACATGAGGTGCAGCGTCCCGCGCATCAGCGTGGCGCGGACCACCTGCTTTCCGCGCAGGAGCGCGAGCAGCTGCTCCCGGGTGAAGCCCTGCACCCGGGACCAGAGTCCCACGAAGGGCGGCTTGGCCTGCTGCGCCTGCAGCCCCACCAGCTTCTCCACCGCCGCCAGCGGCTTCACCTCCTCCCGCGCGAGCAAGAGCTGCCGCGCGAGCGTGGCCCGGTTCAGCGCCTTGAGCGAGAGCGTCTCCATGCGGCCGTTCGTCACACGGTCGCGCCGTCGGGTGCAAGCGTCGCGGTAAGGGGAGTGTGACGCGCGGGCCGGCCCCGGGGTACCTTGGTCGGCCACACACCAGAGCGCGATCCACCCATGAGCCTTTCCGATCCGTACCTCGCCCCCAGCGCCGTCATCGACTCGGACCACCCGTTGGTGGTGGCGTTCGCCCAGCGCCACGCCTCCGCGGAAGGCCCGGTGGCCAGCGCGGTGGCGCTCTACTACGCCATCCGGGACGGCTACCGGTACAACCCGTACGAGGTTAGCCTCTCGCCGGACGGCTACCGCGCCAGCGACACCGTGCAGCGCTCGTACGAGCGCGGCGGCCACTGCATCGACAAGGCGGTGCTGCTCGCCGCCTGCGCCCGAGCGATGGGCATCCCCAGCCGCCTGCACTTCGCCAACGTGCGCAACCACATTGGCACTGCGAGGCTCGAGGCCATGCTGGGGACGGACCTGCTCGTCTTCCACGGCTACACCGAGCTGCACCTGGAAGGCCGTTGGGTGGCAGCGACCCCCGCCTTCAACAAGGAGCTCTGCGAGCGCCTCGGCGTGGCGCCGCTGGAGTGGGATGGCCGCAGCGACTCCATCTTCCAGCCGTTCTCTCCGGACGGCACCCGCTTCATGGAGCGAGTGCAGGACCACGGCCCGTTCGCGGACATTCCCTTCGAGCAGATGCTCTCCGAGTGGCGGAAGCACTACCCGGCCCTGCGCGCGGGCCGGTGGCCCCGGCCGCAGGACGCCGAGCCGCGCCCCTAGCCCTTGCGGATGAGCTCGAGCATCCGCTGCGTGCGCGGGGTAAGCGCCTCGGGAGGGGGCGTGAGCAGCTCGCTGTCCGGCACGAGCAGCTTCGCGACCAGCCCCTCAGTGACGCGCAGCGAGCGCTGCGCCGTCACCTGATCTCGGTCGAAGCCGGGCACCACGCCCACGAGCTGGAAGCCGCGCCGCTCGGCGAACAGCTGTTGGTGCCGGGAGGCGAGGGTGATCCACACCAGGATCAGCTCCGCCTTCGTCAGGGCCGCCATCTTCTCCAGCGCGAGGAAGGCGAGCGCTCCGAGGAAGCCCGCGCGCGCCTGCGGCGCGAGCATCCCCAGCCGTCCGTGCAGCGTTGCGCTCCGGGGCTGCCGCTCGTACGTGGTGAAGCCCACGACCTCTCCGTGCTGCACGATCAGGATCGCGTAGATGTCCCGGTCGAAGCAGCCCTCCCGGACCACGCTCCGCCGCAGGAAGTCGGGGTCGAGGAAGACGGACTCGGCGCCCACGCGCACCGCCGGGTACCAGCGCACCAAGAGCTCCGGAAGGGGGGCGAGCTCCTCCTCCTTGAGGAGCCGGAAGGTCACGCCCTCCGGGAGCGACATCGCGCGCACCAGCTCTTCGACCCGAGGCCACTCCATCGGCGTTTCGTGGGGCATCCGGAGCCCTCTATCGCACCGGCGACGAGTTGGGGCGAACGCTCGAGCGTCCCGTGGGTCCGAGGCGCGCGTCACACCGCGCGACGCCGCCTCCTGGCCGCCACATCCGGCCTACGGGCGGCTGTAGCGGAGCAGCTTCACGTGCGCCTTCCCCGAACGGTTGTCGACCACGCCCGCCACGGAGCCCCAGGAGGCCGAGCCGAAGCCCAGGTAGTCGCCCATCCAGGCATCCACCCCTCGGCGCTGCTCCAGGGGCATGTCCTGCAGGAGCTCCAGCCGCGTCGGGAAGCTCAGCCCGTCGAGCGAGCGCGCCCAAGTGACGACCCCCTTCACCCCCGCGCCGGCGCTCGCGTACGTGACGAGGTGAAGGGACTTGTCGGCGGCCCTTCCAAGCTTCGGAGAAAGGAAGACGGTCTGGGGGAACGCGCCTTCGGCTGAGGCGCGCTTGGAGATGCTCGCTCCGAGATCTTCCGACTGGGCCAGTTGAATGTGACTCCAGAGCGGAACCTTGCTCGAGGTGGCGGTCTCTCCCAGCCCGTACATCACCCACACGCGCGAGCCGACGACCGCGCATGCGGAGCTCATCAACGCCAGCTGGGGCGCTTCGGCCTCGAGGCTCACCTCGAGCGGGGTGGACCACTGATTCCCGTGCTGCCGAGCGAGCGCGATGCCGTGGTCGGTATCGAACCAGACCGCGTACACGTCCTCGCTCGCGTCGTCCGCGCAGAGCTCCACGCCGTTGCGGAAGGAGCCCTCGCTCCCGGAGCCAACGGCCTCCTGGCGCTGCCAGGTCGTCCCGTCGGTGCTCCACGCATGGGCGATGACGACCTTGGTGTGGTCCAGGGACGCCTTCGCCCAGGCCACGTGCACGGTCCCCGAAGGCGTGACCGCCACCGCGGGTAGATCGTGAATCCCGACCTGCTCGGTGGGAACGCTGACCTCCACGGGCGTCCCGAAGGATGTACTCCCCGCAGCGGCGCGCGCGGCCCAGACGTGGATATTGGACCGGCCGGTGGAGGTTCTCTTGAGGGCGACCCAGACGAGCTGGAAGCCGCCATCTGGCAGCGCGACCACCCGGCCGTTGGCCATCACGTTCGTGCCGGGCTGAAGGGGCAGGAGCGCTCGATCCGTCCAGGTCGCCCCCTTGTCCTGGGAGAAGCGGTACCCGAGCGTGATGTACCCAGCGCTCGGGAGCCACTGCTGCCACGCCACGACGATCGTTCCATTCTCCGCCACCGCCACCTGCGGCTCGTGCTCCGAGTCCAGGGTCCCCGGCCCGGAGGAGACATCGCCGAGATCCGCCCAGACGGGTCCGGCGTCCGGGGGAGCTCCGCCGGCGTCGCCTGCGTCGGTCTCTCCGCCGTCGGGGCGCTCGTCGCCAGCGTCCCGAGCGGGGACCGGCGGTTCGGTGGGGCCAGCGTCGCTGGCGCCCGCGTCCGGCGGGGTTGGGGACGGCGGCTTCGTCGTTGGGAGGCTGCCGCACGCCAAGAGGACGCCAGTGAGAACCGCTACCGCTGTCATGCCCATTGCCCGCCTCATGAGACGCGCCTCCCTGTCGCCCGACGCTCGCGTCGGGAGCGGCGCTGTCTAGGCGGACGCCGGCCCCCGGCGCTCGGCGTCTCGTGCGCGATTCTCTGGCGTTTCGTGCGCGGGAGGCGGTGTTGACTCTCGCGTCCCGGGACACCGACATTCGCGCCCTTGGGCACGATGGACCTCGCAGCGCTGGTGAGCTCGCAGCACCCGGTAGGTGGCACCGCCGAGGTGCGCCGCTGGGAGAAGCGCACCGAAGGTTCGTACGACGCGGGCCCCGGCCTCCACGACGCAACCGAAGTCACCTGGGTTCGTACCGGCGCACTTCAGATCCGAATCGGTTCCACGGCCCATACCTTCGGCGCGGGTGACGCCATCGTGATGCCACCAGGGATCGAGCACGAGACCCGCTTCCTGGGCCTCACGCAGGTCGGTTCGGTCCGTCTGAGCCGCGCGCTCATGGACGACCTGCATGACGTGATGGGCGTTGCGCGGCTCGAGGCCGGCGTGCTCGCCGCTCCCACCCGGTTGATCCGGGTGGCGGAGCTCCTCCTCGAGGAGGTCACGTCGCCAGCGCCAGGCGCGGCGGTCGCGGCGGACGCCCTGTGCGGAGCCTTGGCGGTCGAGGCGCTGCGGCGAGCGCCACGCTTCGTTCGGAGCGCGCGTCCGCACCGGGCGATTCGCCAGACGCTCGAGCTCTTCGACACCCACTACGCGGAGGCGCTCCGCATCTCCGATGTCGCGGCGCGGGTGGGGCTCTCGCGCTTTCAGCTCAGCCGCCTCTTCCGGGAGCACACGGGCAGGAGCCCCATGGCCCATCTGCGCGACTTCCGGTTGCAACGGGCCGCGGTGCTCTTGCAGGAGGACGGCCTCTCGGTCACGGAGGTGGCGCTTCGGGTGGGGTTCTTCGACCTGGGTCGCTTCGGTCGCGCGTTCAAGACGCGGTTTGGCTGCCTGCCGCGCGAATACCGCGCGAGGCGCTGAACACCCTCAGTCCCCTGAGGGCGACTCGCCGGCGTCGAGGATGAGGCTCACGATCCGCTCCAGGTTGCTCAACGGCTCGGGCCACCCGCTGGGGAGCGAGGCCGTCTCCTCCACCGAGGGGTAGTCGCACTGCAGCCACTCGCCGCCGCGGAGCAGGAGCAGCTGCGAGAAGCGCACCTCGCTTCCCGAGGCCTGGCTGCTGGAGACGAGCAGCCACGCCCGGTCGGAGCTCGGTTGGTGGATCGCGCTCACCTGAAGTCCCAGGCGCGCCAGGGCCTGCAAGGGCAGGGCGCTCGGAGGCTCTTCGAGGCTGCCCTCGCGCCCGCCGCGCTCGGCGAGCTCCATCCGGTATCGGAGCTCTTGTGGATCCATCTCCGGCGCTGGCTTGAGCTTGATGCCGGAGGTCCAGGCGTCCGGCCGGAACGCGACCGCGGACTCCGCGTCCTCGCCGCGCAGCTGCGCGAGGACGATCCGCTTCTGCGCCTCGAGCAACTGCGGCCGGGCCTTCGCCAGCTCCGGCAGCAGGGCGGAGATCTTCTCTTCCGGGACGCCGCGGCGCTGGGCGTCCCGGACGAACGCATCCACCACGACGCGCTGTCTTGACTCCCAGTCGACGCAGCGCAGGTACTCCGTGGAGCCCGCCTGCAGGGCCTGGGCGCACGAGAAGAAGCCCCGCTCGGGCGTGGAGAGATCGAGCTGCTGGGGTGAGCCGAGGTTGCCCGCCAGGTCGCGCAGCAGCGCCGCGGGGCGCGCCAGGCCGTGCTTCCCGTCCGGCGCCTGAACCGCCATCGCCACCACCTCTCCGCGGGCGTTGAGCAGAGGCGAGCCCCACCGCGAGGCGTCGCCGCCTTGCTCGTACTGGACGGAGGCCGCGTCCGCCCGGAGGACCCGCACCGGCGCCGCGGCCCAGACCTCCTGCTCCCCATGTCCGAGCGCGAAGATCTGCTCCCCGGGCTCCAGGGGCCCGCGCGCGAACGAGGCCCTGCGCAGCGGCCGCTGCGTCTTGAGCTGGAGCAGCGCCAGATCCGCGGCCGGGTTGCTGCGCACCAGCCGCGCGGGCACCAGGTGCCGGCGGTGCTCGTAGATGAACCGGGCGAGGTCGCCTTCCGGCGGGAGCCCCCGGACGCGGCGGGCGTCGAAGGGCAACGCCCAGAGGCTGAACGAGCGACCCACCAGCTGCGCGCTGGTGGTGACCTTGCCGCTCTCGTCGAGCACCACCCCCGCGCCGTAGACCAAAGACCCATCGAGCCGGGTGTTGATCAGCAGCACCACGCCCGCTTCAGGGGACCGCTGGGGACTCGCCGCGGCGGCCAGCGCGAACAGGCACGACCCAACGACCCAAACGGCGCTTCGGGAGCTTCGACCCATCTTCACAACCCGCGGCCTGCCCCTCCCTAGAACAGGCCGCGCTTTCCTCGCATCAACCTACATCAGGGGTCTGATGTAGGCATGACGCGCCGCCGCACACCGAGAAGCCCTATGGCTTCTGGGGGTTGTACGGCTCGCCGAAGTTGATCCGGTTGTTCACGGACACCAGCGCCCGGAGCAGCTCGTTGTGATCGAGCAGCATGGCGGTGGCGCTGCCGCGGGTGTGGCCGCCCGAGTTGTCCA
>JBGATB010000006.1:0-19822 GCA_044229415.1 Myxococcaceae bacterium
CCGCCGATCGTAGGGACTCTCGCTCGTGGGGCCCTCGACTTCGCTCGGGCTGAGCGGACGGCCTCACGTTTCTTGCCTTGATTGATCCGCCAAGGGGCGGCGGCCTCACTACGCTCGGGGAGACCGGCAGGTCAGGGCCCGCCATCTGCGGGCGAGCCCGCGTCCGCGCTCTGAACTTCACCCGCATCCGCGCCGGCCGCTGGCTCCGCCGCGGGCGCGGCCACCTCCTGCTCCACCTTCTTCTTGAGCCGCTCCAGCGCGAGCTGGAACTGCTCGCCCACCACCTGCTCCACCAGCCGCCGGCGGTAGCCGCCCATCACCGGCGCCAGGGTGCCCTCGTCCGTCCAGGTGACGCGGGTGCCGGTGCTCTCCACCGCCAGGGTGATCGCCCCCTGCGTGGGGGACGGGTCCCCTTCGATCGTCTCCTCCAGCCAGACCCCGGCCTGGGGCTCGGCGCGGGTGATCTTCAGGGTGCGGCGGGCCTGCTTGGGGGCCTTGAAGCTCCAGGTGGCCCCGGCGCCTTGCTCCGGCCCCGAGTAGGTGTTCTCCACCTCCGGGTTCAGCTCGCCGCCGGTGGAGACCCACTCGGTCCAGCGCTTGAAGCTCGCCAGCCGCGGGTAGATGGCCTCGGGCGGCGCGACGATGATGGTCGTCCGCTCCACGCGCCACACCCGCGAGAGCATCAGCCCGCCCAGCACGAACATCGCCGCGAGCACCCCGGCCACGAGCGCCGTCAGCTTCAAGATCTTCATGGGCGCGCTTCCTTAGCTCAACCGCGCAGCACCGTCAGCGCCCGCTCGAAGTCCGCCGGCAGGGGCGCCTCGAACGCCAGCCGCTTGCCGGTGCGCGGATGGGCGAACGCCAGCTTCCAGGCGTGCAGCGCCTGGCGGCCGATCGCCTCCTGTGCCTCCAGCGCCCTGCCCTTGGCGCGCCGCTGCCGCCCGTACAACCCATCCGCCAGCAGAGGGTGCCCAGCCTCCGCCAGGTGCACGCGGATCTGGTGCGTGCGCCCGGTGAGCAGCTCCACCTCGAGCAGCGCGGCGTCCGGGAAGCGCTCCACCACCGCGTACCGGGTGAGGGCGCGCTTGCCGGTGGTCACCCGGCCGGTGAACCGCTTCCGATCTTTGGGGTGGCGCCCGTAGAGCGTGTCCAGCTCCGCCTTCTCCGGCGGGGAGCCGGAGACCAGCGCCAGGTAGCGCTTGTCCACCTCGCGGGCCTTGAAGGAGGCCTGCAGCGCGGCCAGCGCCCGCTCGTTCTTGGCCACCACGAGGCAACCCGAGGTGTCCTTGTCCAGCCGGTGGACGATCCCCGGCCGCAGCTCGCCGCCCACGCCCTCCAGATCCTTCACCCGGTGCAGCAGCGCGTTGACCAGCGTCCCACTCCAGTTGCCCGCCGCCGGGTGGACCACCATGCCCGCGGCCTTGTCGAGGACGACGAGATCCCTGTCCTCGTGGAGCACCCGCAGCGGCAGATCCTCCGGCTGGGCCTCCACCGGCGTGGGCGCCGGGACGGTGAGAGCGAGCTCCTCGCCACCGCGCAGGCGCTGCGAGGCCTTCGCCGGTTTGCCGCCGAGCGTGACGTGCTGCGCGTCGATCAGGGATTTGAGCCGCGAGCGCGTGAGGTCCGGGAAGGCGCTCGCGAGATGTTGATCCAGCCGCTCACCGCGCGCCGTGGGAGGGACGCGGTGGGTCCGGACCGTGCCGCCTACCAGATCTTCGATTTGATGTGCCCCTTCGAGCGCACGACGATGTCCACGATGGCGCGATCAAAGAAGTTGGTGGTCTTGAAGACCTCCTGGCTGACGCGGCTCTTGTAGAGCTCGCGCCCCTCTTCGATCTCCTCCTTCAAGACGTCGAAGAGGGTGTCCTGCTCGATCCCCTTGACGATCTTCTGCTCGTTGTAGAGCGAGATGTCCGAGGCGATCGCCCGGGCGAGCCGCATGGCCTTCACTTTCTCTTCTTCGGTCATGGCGCCTCCGAGTCTGTGGGCCGGTGGATGGCCCAGTCAACTTCTGGGTGGGTGTCAGCCGCGGTGCTTGGCCACCAGGGCCAGGTAACTCTTGGCCACCCGGACGGGATCCAGGCCGAACTCCCGCGCGATGCTGGTGAGGAAGCCACGCAGGTACACCGTGGTTGGGAGCTCTCCGTAGCGGTCCGCTTCGATGTTCTCCAGGTGACGCAGGGTGATCCGCGTCCGGTCCGCCAGCAGCTGGATGGAGCAGCCGCGGGACTCGCGGATCTGCCGCAGCAGCTCGCCGTTGAACTCGGTGTCGGTCTTGATCTCCACGCTGCGGGCCCGGCCATCCCGCGCGCGCACCGCCAGCTGGGCGAGCGTGGCCTCGCCGATCGGCACGGAGGGCTCCTGCGCGAGCTCCGGCGCGCCCTCCCCCTTCGGCCGCTTGGAGCCCTGCCCGCGCAGGGTGACCATCACCGGGCCGACCTCTGCGTTGAAGGGGACCTCCTGCTTGAGGACCTCCTTGGCCTTCACCTCTTCCGGGGTGGCGAAGATCCGCTTCGCCGGCTCACCCGGCAGCGTCACCGCTGGCATCCCGTCCGGCAGCGTGTCCCGCCGGGGGATCCGCTGCAGGAGCGGGCGCGGCGTCTCCGGGTCGTCAGAGGCGTCCTCGTCATCGTCCTTCGCAGGCTCGGCGCTGGCCTTCGCCACGGCGAACGCGTCCTCGTGCTCGGGATCGCCCTCCGGCGCGGGGGTGGGCGTCTCCTCGGTGGCGGAGTCCGCGGCTTGTCCGTCCGGGTCTGCCTCAGGCGCCGGAACGCTGTGCAGCGGCACCACCGCCGCCAGCGCAGGCTCGGGCGCCTCGGCGGCCTCGGCGGGCTCGGGCGTCTCGGCAGGCTCGGGCGCCGCGGTGGCCTGGGCGGGCTCTGGCGGCGCGGCGGGCTCCGCCGCGGGGGTGGGCTCGGGCGAAGGCGCCAGCTCGGGCGCCGCCTGCACCGGGCTTACCGCCACCGGCTCCACGCTGGCCGGCTCGGTCATCGAGAGCGCCTCGGGCGCGGCCGCGGCGTCTCGCGCGGAGACGGGCGGCGCCAGCGAGAACGTGGGGTCTTCTTCCGCCGGCTCCGGGGCCAGCTCCGGCACGGGTGGCGCCGGTGGCGGCGGATCCTGAGCAGCGCCCCCCTTCGCCTGCACCGGCTCGGGCACGCTCATGAACGAGGGCGCGGGCTGGGCAAACGGGCGCGGCGGCCGCGGGATGTACGAGACGGAGAAGCCTGGCTGCGTGGAGTGCGCCGTGGGCATGGGCGGCGGGAGCAGCTCCGCCAGCGCCAGCTGCTGCGGGCCCGGCTCCACGTCGCTCGCGGGGAGCCGATTGGCCCCGTTGAGGACGATCACCGGCTGCGGCAGCGGCACCACGTTGTCCCGAAGCGGCGGCAGCGGCGGATGAGAGACCTCCTCGTCCTCCACCTGCGGCGCCAGCGGCGGCAGCCCCAGCCCGCGGTCGTAGACCGAGCGGCGGGAGCGATCACTGAGGGTCTCGAACGCCTGGCGCAGCCGCTCGCGCAGCGCCTGCGCCACCTCCGGGTCCTCGAGCGCGTAGAGCGCCACCGACTCCGGCGCGTAGGTCTCCTGCGCGCGCTGGTAGGCGTCCCGGATCTGCCGCGAGTTGGCCGAAGGCGGGACCTCCAGCAGCTCGTAGTAGGTCTGTTCCTCGAAGGGCTTCATGGCGGGGTGGCCTGCCCCGCTTCCAGGGCGAGCAGCGCGTCCGCGATCTTCAGGACGCCCTTCGCCGCATGCGAGTCCGGCCGCTCCAGGAGCACCGGACGCTTCTTCCGCACCGCCCGCCACGCCTCATCGTCGTAGCCAATGGCGCCGAGGTAATCCATCTCCAGGCCGAAGAACTTCTTCCAGGCGGAGACCACCGCGCTGCCGACCAGCTGATCCGCGGACGTGCGCGCCTGGTTCACGATGAGCCGCGCCCGGAACGCCTTCAGCGCTGACTCCACCTGCAAACCGATCACGGGGTTCAATGCCTTCACTCGAGCGACGAATTCGAACGGAGTCTTGATCGCCCCTTCCTTCGTGGAAAGGGCCGCGGAGATCAGATCGGGGATCCCGAACTGCTCCTGGGCATTCTGGAGCCTCCGGAAGAAGGCCGCCTTGACGAAGCGATAGGCGTTTTCGATGGAGGTCGGCTCGGGGAGGATCACCAGGATGGCGTGCTCCGCCAAAAGCCAGAAGTCCAGCGTGTGGAAGCTCGTCCCAGCCCCCAGGTCAATCAGGACGTAGTCGCAGTCAATCGCCTGGAGCGCCTTCACGATCCGCAGCTTCCCCTGGTACTTGGGGTTGGCCGCGTCCAGGACGTCATAGGCGCCCGCGATCAGCGCCAGGTTCTGGACCCCCGTGGGGACCATCACCTGCTCGAGCGACGCCACCTTCTTGTTGTTCAAGAAGTCCGAGAGCGTCAGCGCCGGCTGGGTCACCCCCAGGCAGGTGTGGAGGTTCGCCCCGCCCAGATCCGCGTCCACCAGCACCACCCGGCTCCCGCGCTGGGCCAGGGCGATCCCCAGGTTCGCGGAGACCAGCGACTTCCCAATGCCGCCCTTGCCGCCCCCCACCGCGATGATCCGGCGGAGGCGGCGGCGGTTGATCCCGGGCGGCGGGGAGGACCCATGGGGTTGGAGGGGGTGGGGGCCCTCTCCGGGTCTCGGTCTGGCGAGCTCAATCACGACGGTCTGATCAAACCCAAGGTTGCGGGCCTCGTCGACTGCTGATCACGCGGCGCCACGACGGCGATGCAGGAGGCAGCACGCCGCGTGCGCGACGCCCCTCACGCCTGGTCTCTTGCGGCTTAGGTGAAGCACTCTCTCTTTGGAACCGGCCCTGACAGCGATGATCGCGTGCTTTGGGCGCCGCTGTCGAGTCTCACTCGTCCAGCAGCTCGACGTTCCAGTACGAGGCGTCCGCCAGGGTCAGGAACGGCAGCCATTCCCGGTAGGTGACCCTCTTGCTGGCCCCTCTGAAGAAGGGGGTCCAGCGGGGGCGGACGGGCTTCTTGAGCAGGCGCATCGCGGCCTGTTCCGGGGTCCGGCCCCCCTTGCGCAGGTTGCAGCCCACGCAGGAGCAAACCACATTCTCCCAGCTGGTCTTGCCACCCTGGGAGCGGGGGACCACGTGATCCAGGTTCAGCTCCGGGCGCGGCAGCTGCCGGCCACAGTACTGGCAGGTGTCGTTGTCCCGCGCGTAGATGTTCAGGCGGGAGAAGCGCACTCGCCCCTTGGGCAGGTATTCGTAGGCGGACAGCACCACCACCCGGGGGATCCGGATCTGCCGGCTGACCGTGGAGATGGCCTCGTGCTCGGCGGCGGAGAGCTGGGCCCAGTCCGGGAACTCGTAGAGGCGGTACTGCGCGTCAATGGCCTTGGCCACCCCCTGGTAGAGCAGGGAGAAGGCCCGCTTCACCGAGGTGACGTGAACTGGCTGGTAGTACCGGTTCAGGACGAGGACGCTCGTATTCAGCATGTGAGCTCCTGCAGGACCGAGCTCACCGCCGCAGCGGCCACGGCGAGCTCATCGTCCGCGAGACAGCGAACATCGAGGAGCAGCTGGTCTTCGACGATGCGTGCAATCACCGGCGGTTCGACCTCGCGCAGCTTGTCCTGCAGCAGGCGCGGCGAGGAGAAGCTTAGCGCGCAGCCGAACGATTGAGGACTGGCCAGCGGCATCGCACCGCCTCCCACCTGAGAGCGGGTGGGCTCCACGCGCGCGCTCACGCCTCGCCGCGTCAGCTCCGCCAGCAGCGCCTGGGCGCGGGCCTCCAGCTGCGCGGCGGACTGGGTGAGCAGCCGGTGCGCGGGGAGCGCCTCGAAGCGCTCGTCCCGGTAGAGCTCCAGCGTGGCCTCCAGCGCCGCGACGGTGAGCTTGTCCACCCGGAGCGCGCGGTTGAGGGGGTGTTGGCGCAGCACGGAGACGAAACGCGCCTTGCCGACGACGATTCCCGCCTGGGGCCCACCCAGCAGCTTGTCCCCGGAGAACGCCGTCAGGTCGGCCCCCGCGGAGAGCACCGAGCGGACGGTGGGCTCCCAGGCGAGCCCGTCCCCGGCCAGAGGCTCGAGCAGCCCGGAGCCCAGATCTTCGAAGAGGGGCAGCCCCCGCGCGCGCGCCAGCCCGGAGAGCGCGCGGGTGTCCGCCTCTTCGGTAAAGCCGACCAGGGCGAAGTTGCTCCGGTGCACCTTGAGCAGGAGCGCGGTCTGCGGGGTCAGGGCGGCCTCGTAGTCCGCCAACCGGGTCCGGTTGGTGGTGCCCACCTCCACCAGCTGCACGCCGCTCTGGCGCATCACGTCCGGGATCCGGAAGCCGCCGCCGATCTCCACCAATTCGCCGCGGGAGACGATCGCCTCCCTCCCCTGCCCCAGCGCCGTGAGCGCCAGCAGCACCGCGGCCGCGCCGTTGTTCACCACCAGCGCGTCCTCCGCGCCGGTCAGCTCGCGCAGGAGCCCCACCACCGGGGCGTAGCGGCTGCCCCGCTCCCCTTCCTCCAGGTCGTACTCGAGGTTGCAGTAGCCGCCGGCCACCTCGCGGATCCGCTCCAGCGCCTGCGGCGCGAGCGGCGCCCGGCCCAGGTTCGTGTGCAGCACCACGCCGGTGGCGTTGAGCACCTTGCGCAGGTTGGGGCGGCTGACCCGGGCGAGCGCCTGCGCCAGCGCCTCGTCGTCCACGGTGGCCTTCCCGCCCGCGAGGATCCGCTCGCGGGCGGCCTGCACGGCCAGCCTCAGGGCGGCGAGGACGCGAGGGCGTGGATGCTCCGCCAACCACTTCGCCACCTGGGGGCGGCGGAGCAGCTCGTCGATCGATGGGAGCGAGCGCAGGGCGCCCGCGTCGGTCGATTCAGCCACGCAGGCGCAGAGTCTAGACGGATCAGCGCTTGCTGGTCACGGTGCTGGACGGCGGCTTGCGCTGGTAGAGCAGCTGGTAGGTGTTGAAGGAGCGCAACACCCGCTTCACGTAGCCGCGGGTCTCGGCGATGGGGATCTCCTCCACCCATTCGTCCACCTCGAGCCCGGGGCGGTCCTGCCGCCAGCGCTCCACTGCCCCCGCCCCGGCGTTGTAGCTGGCGATCGCGTAGATCTTGTTGCCGTTGAACTTCTTGAGCAGGGAGCCCAGCTGCCAGGAGCCGAGCCGGATGTTCAGATCCGGCTCGAGCAGGGAGCCGGAGGTCACGCCCTTGATCTTGAGCACCTTCGCCACCGCCTTGGCCGTGGCAGGCATCAGCTGGGTCAGCCCGAGCGCCCCCGCCCAGGAGAGCGCCTTGGGATCCAGCGCGCTCTCCTCGCGCATCAGCGCCTGGAGGAGATCCGGGTCCACGTCCGCCGCCTTGCAGTGGCGCTCGATCGGATCCCGGAAGGCGTTGGGGTAGGCGCTCTCCCAGATGGAGCGCGTCTTCACGCTGATCGGCGCGGAGAGCTCCCGGCGCAGGGCCACCCGGGCGATCGCGTGGGCGCTGCGCGAGTCCCCCGCCGCGGCGATCACCTGGACGAGCAGCCGCGGCGCCTCCCCCGGCTGGCTGATCCGGTTCACCGCCAAGAGCTCGGAGGCCGCGGCGTCCGTGAAGCCCATGCGCAACAGCTCGATCCCCGCGAGGAAGTGGATGTCGTCCCCCATGGAGCCGGCGTAGAGCGGCCAGGTCTCGTGGTCCGCGCGCGGGGCGAGCACCTCGGTGAGCAGCGCGGCGGCGCGCGCCGGATCCAGCTGCTGCATCCGCAGGCGCGCCATCAGCCCGTAGTAGGTGGCAGGGTGCTCCAGCGCGAGCTTGTCGAGGATCTTCGCCGCGCCCGCCTTGTCGCCCTTCCCCTCCAGGAGCCGCGCCCGCCAGTAGCGCGCCCGCTCGACCTCGTAGGTCTCCTCGGCGCGGTCGAACAGCCGCTCGATCCGGTCCAGCACCGCCACCGCGTCCTCGAGCTGGCCGCGGGTGCGGCGGATCCAGAAGGACTTGAAGAGCGCCTCCGCGGCGAAGTCGCCGGTGGGGTACTGCTGGGCGATCTGATCCAGCCGCGCCAGCGCGGAGTCCAGATCCCCGTTCTTCACGTAGAGATCCGCCGCGTAGAAGAGCGCGTCGTCCGCGAAGCTGTGCTCCGGGTAGTCCCGCGCCAACAGCTCGTAGGTGGCGGGCCCATGCGCCAGATCCGAGATGGAGCGCGAGGAGCCGAGCACGTAGAGCGCCCGCGCCCGCAGGTCCGGGTTGGTGCACTGCTCCGTCACCGGCGCGAGCACGGAGATCGCCCGGGTGTGCTCGCGCTGCTTGCGCAGCCCCTTGCCGAAGGCGAAGTGCGCGCGGCAAGCGAGCGGGTCCGGCAGCTTCAGCTTCGGCAGCAGGGGCTCGAGCACGTCCATCCCCTGCTTGTTGCGGTGCGCCTCGATCAGGACCTCCGCGCGCGTCACCGTGCCCGCGGTGTCCAGCTTCACGCCAGCCAGGCGCGCCTCCGCCGCCTTCGCCAGCGCGGAGAGCGGGTGGCCGGACCAGAGGGCGATCAGCGCCTCCTTCTCCCCGGCGGCGTCCTTGCGCTGCTTGGCCATGTCCGCGAGCGCGATCAGCGCCTCGGCGGCCACGTCCCGTCCCCAGCCCGGGGCGTTCACCTTCACCAGCGGCTGGAGCGCCGCGGCGGCGCCGGTGAGATCTCCCGCCCGCCGCAGCGCGCGCGCCAGGCCCAGCCGCGCGTCGATGGACAGGCGCGAGCCCGGGGGCACCTGGGCGTAGAGCTCCGCGGCGGCCTTGAAGCGCAAAAGCTCCTCGTAGGCCACCGCGGCGTGCACCCGGCAGCGATCCGCGAGCACGGGGTAGTCATCCGCCAGCGCGGCCATCTCGGTGGCCGCGGCCTGGAACTCCTCGGCCCGGAGCGCGCTCAAGGCCCGCAGGTAGCGGACCGGCAGGGAATCCCCGGCGCCGGCGAGCAGCTGCCGCGCCCGGGCGAAGTGCCCCTTCTCGAACTCGGCGCGGGCGTCCGCCAGCTTCCCGCTGGCGAAGTAGGGCGCCACGTCCGCGGCGTCGTACCGGCGGCCGCGCTGGAGGGGGACCGCCAGGGGCGCGTTTTCGGGGGGGAAGGCGGGGTTGAGGATCTCCACGAAGCCGGGCGGGAGCTGGGACTTCTCGGCGTCCGGCGGCGGCGACAGGGCGGACTCCGGAGGCGCATTGGCGCTCACCGCGCTGGGCGCTTCGTGGAAGTCCGGCGCCTCGGGGACCGCGCTGCCGCCGTCCTGAGCGAAGGCCTGCCGCGCGAGGAAGCAGGCGAGAAACGTGAGACCCAGGCGGAGACGGTAGGGCATGCAGCGACCTCGGGCGCAAATCCTGCCGCAAAATCTGCCTACAATCAGCCCCATCGATGGACATTCGCACCCAGAGTGCCCTCCTGGCGGGCATCATCGGTTTGGCACTGGGCACTTCGATGCTCTTGCGCGCGGACCGGCCCCGCGCCTTCACCCGGTATTCGGGCTTCGCCCTGGTGGTGGGCGGCTTCTACTTCGCCACCTTCTTCAACAACCTGTTCGGGGAGAGCACGCAGTACTGGTGGGCCCACCGGGTGGCGCTGGGGGCCACGCAGATCCTCGGGGCGCTGATCCCCTCCGCCGCGCTCGCGTTCTTCATGGACTTCCTGAACGTGAGCCCCGGCGCGCTGCGCAACGGGCGCCGGCTCGCGTTCTTCTCCGGCCTGCTCGGGCTGGCGGTGGGGCTCACCCCGCTGGCGGAGAACCGGTGGGCGAAGATCGCCCTCTCCGCCTGGGTGGTGGCGGCGCTCACGGTCTCCGTCTCGCTCTTGCTGCGCCGGATGCAGCAGACGGACTCCCGGATCGAGCGGCTGCGGCTGCAGTACCTGGCGATCGGCGCCGCGGCCACGGTCACCTTCGCCACGCTCGACTTCCTCCCCCGGTTCGAGATCCCCTTCCCCACGCTGGGGCCGGTGGTCTCCACGCTCTACCTGTTCTTCCTCGCCCAGACGCTGCTGCGCTTGCGGCTGATGGACCTCCACGAGCTGCTCGGGAAGTTCGCCTCGCAGACGGTGCTGGCGGCGATCCTGGCGCTGGTCTTCGCCACGCTGACCTCCTGGGTGGAGGGGAACCCCGCCCTCTTCCTCTTCAACACGGTGGTGGCGGCGTTCGTGATGCTGATCCTGCTCGAGCCGCTGCGCGCCAAGGTGGAGGAGCGCGTGGTGGCGATCTTCTTCCGCGAGCGGTTCGAGCTGCTGCGCACGCTGGCCAACCTGCGCGCCCGCACCGCCAACGTGATTGACGTGGATCACCTCTCGGCGCTGATCCTGGACGCGTTCCACGAGACGCGCCGGGTGACCCACGCTTCCATCTACCTGCTCGCCGAGGACCGGCCCGGCTACCGGCTCGCCAACCACCGCGGCCCCGTGCCCGCCGCCTTCCTGGACACCGCCGCCGCGCGCGGCCTGCTCAACGCGGCCTCCAGCGGGCAGAAGGCGCTCCTTCAGGAAAACCTGGATCGCCGGATCACCGAGCTGCGCATCCACGGACCGGAGGGCAAGCGCGGCCGGGACGAGATCAAGCGGCTGTCGGACATCAAGGCGGCCATGGTCCAGATGAAGGCGGGGATCAGCGTGCCGCTGGTGGGCAACGACCGCGTGCTGGGCTTCTTGAACCTCTGGGACGAGCGAGTGCCCGAGGCCTACGCCTCGGACGAGATCGCGCTGGTGCTGGAGATCGCCGAGCGGCTCTCCTCCATCGTGGAGAGCTCCAAGCTCTACGAGAAGATGCGGGAGCGGGATCGCCTGGCCGCGCTCGGTGAGATGGCGGCGGGCCTGGCGCACGAGATCCGCAACCCGCTGGGGGCGATCAAGGGCGCCGCGCAGTGCCTGGATCCGCGCAAGCTCCCCGGCGAGGAGGGCGAGTTCCTCGAGGTGATCGTCGAAGAGGTGAACCGGCTCAACGGCGTGGTCTCCGCCTTCCTCGACTACTCCCGCCCGCTCAAGCAGAACTTCGGGCCCACGGATCTCAACGAGGTGATCACGCGCACGCTGCGGCTGATCCAGAACGAGTTCCCCAAGCAGCTGGAGCTCAAGGTCGAGCTGGGAGAGTCGCTCAACAAGATCGACGCGGACGCCGAGCAGCTCAAGCAGGTCTTCATCAACCTGCTGCAGAACGCGGTGCAGGCGATGGGGGACAAGCCGGGGAAGATCACCCTGCGCACGCTGCGCCCCGAGCGCTTCTCCGACTTCCGCGGCGGCCACGACACAGTCGAGGTCCAGGTCCACGACGACGGCCCCGGCATCCCGGCCGATCAGCAGCTGCACATCTTCGTGCCGTTCTTCACCACCAAGCAGAAGGGCACGGGCCTGGGGCTGGCGATCTGCCAGCGGATCGTGAAGAACCACTCCGGCACCATCTCCGTGCAGAGCCGCGTGGGCGAGGGCACCACGTTCTTCATCCGCTTCCCCGCGCTCGCCACGGAGCAGCCCGCGCCGGAGACGCCCATGCCGGAGGGCACGCCGATGCCTTCCACGGTGGTCCGCGCCAGCGGCGTGCTCCCCGCGCCGGACGCGCCTCCGGACGCGAGCAAGCCCCCGGAGCGGCTCTCCCGGCGCGAGCGCAAGAAGCGGCGGGCCGCGCAGTAGGCGAGAGGCGTGACCCGTGGCCCGTCACCCGTGAGCCGTACCCGTACCCGTCTCCGCTCCCGAACCCGAACCCGAACCCGAACCCGAACCCGAACCCGACCGAGGTCGCGGGAGGTCTGTCGCCAGCGTCCATGCGAGCAGGCCGCTTCGAATGAGCGGGGCCACAACGAAGCGACTCCCTGCAGTTCGGGTTCGGGTGCGGGTTCGGGTGCGGAGACGGGTACGGGTACGGGTACGGCTCACGGGTACGGGTACGGGTACGGACGGCTGACGGGTGACGGCTGACGGGTGACGGGTGACGGGTGGGCGGGTCCGCCTCGGTGCTTCGTCCCCTGCCAGGGGACGCGCTGCGCGCGCCGTGCCACCCCTCCACCTGAAACGACCCGGGCGCGCTGCGCGCGGCGTCATCTGCAGCCACTTGCTTTCCGCAGCTAGCCTCCCGCTCCTCGATGAAGATCCCCCGACGCAGAGTCCTCCAGTCCGGCATCGCCCTCCTCGCCACCTACGGCTGCGGCTCTCCGCCCGAGGAGGGCGGTCCGCCCACCGAGGACGCGGGCACGCTGCCACCACCGCGCGACGCGGGCACGCTGCCACCGCCGCCCGACGCAGGCACGCCGGACGCCGGACCGCAGCCGCCGCCCGACGCGGGCACTCCCCGTGACGCGGGGACCCCTCCCCCGCCGCCCACCGTGAAGACGGACCTCCTCAAGTTCCCGCAGGGCGCCTGGGCCGGCTCGCTGGAGCCGAGCGAAGCCGTCCTCACCACCCGCTACTCCGGCACCAGGCCGCTGCGCCTGCGGCTGTGGGAGGCGGCCGGCGGAAAGCAGGTCTTCGACGGCCTGCTCGCCGCCCCCCGCCACCGCGACGGCGCCTACTGCCGCTTCGCCAGCTCGGAGGATCCGCTCGCCGCGGACCATGTCGCCCTCCGGCCCGGCACCGCCTACGGCTACCGCTTCTATGAAGAGGCCCAGGGGGACGTCCGGGACGGCAGCCGGATCGGCTTCTTCCGGACGCTCGCCGCGCCCGGCAGCTACCCGGTGGTGCAGTTCGCCGCCGGCGCCTGCAACAAGGCGCTGCGCTCCAAGCTGCCCGCGCTCTCGGACGCCGCGGACTGGCCGGACCTCGACTTCTTCATCCACCTAGGCGACTCGATCTACGCGGATGAGTTCGACCCCCGCACCTACGACGCCTACAACGGCGTCTACGAGCAGTTCTGGGAGAACCCCGGCTGGCGGGATCTCCACGCCGCCACCGGCATGATGCCGATCTGGGACGATCACGAGTTCCGCAACGATCCCCTGGCGGATGAGTACGACTCGCCGGCCGGACGCGCCGCCCGGGACGCCTACTTCCTCAACCACGGCCTGCGCCGCCAGGCAGACCCCGCCCAGCTCTACCGCTCCTTCAAGCAGGGTCAGACCGCGGAGTTCTTCCTCCTGGATCTGCGCCAGGGCTTCCGCCCCGGCCTCGCCGAGCCGCGGATCATGAGCCTCGACCAGATGGCCTGGCTCAAGGCGGCGCTGTCCGCCTCCACCGCCAAGTTCAAGATCCTCGTCGCCCCCCGCCCCATCTCCGACTTTCCGGGCGGCGGGGCTGGCTCCTGGGCCTTCACCGCCCAGCGCGCGGAGCTGCTCTCGCACATCACGTCCCTGCAGGCCCAGGGCGCGTCCGGCTTCTTCTTCCTCGGCGGGGACGTGCACTTCAGCTCGGCCGGCTACGTGAACGCCCCGGATCACCGGTTCGGCGGGATCCCCGAGTTCGTGATCGGCCCGCTCGGCAACCCCTACCAGCAGGGGCTGGAGGGGCGCGGCACCTTCCCCGCCAACACCGGGCAGGGCAAGCAGCTGCACTTCCACACCGGCCACAACAACCACGCCAAGTTCACCCTGCGCTGGAACGACACCGCCAAGCTCGGCCGGCTCGAGGTGGAGTACTGCGTGATCGACGGGAACCTGGACGCCACCGGCGCCCTCACCGGCCGCCGCTCGCGCTACCGCGCCACCTACAACCTGCGGGGGGAGCGGATCGCCACGGATCTCTGCGTGCCGGACATGTGGACGTTCAGCCCTTGAGCGCGCGCTAGCGGCTCAGCGTGGTGGTGACCCGGAAGTTCACCACGCAGCCCTGCAGCCCCAGCTTGTTGGCGGACTGGTTCTTCACCTGCTCGTCGAACTGCGCGCACTCGGTGGGCGCGTCCGTCAGCGAGAGGACGTTGGTGATGGTCATGTCCAGCGCGGTGCCCTTGTCGTCCAGCACCCAGGTCTGCGCTGAGGAGAGCATGCACCTGGTGCCGGTGATCGCCGTCTTCTGGTCCCGGGCGAAGAAGAGCTCGTTGCCCGCCACCTCGAAGACCACGCCGGACGCGCTCGGCTGGCAGGTGGACGCCGAGAGCGTGGAGCAGTCCAGCGCCGTGGCCTTCTTGCCGTCCTGCTCCACCCGGTAGACCAGGTACGTGTTCTCGTCGAACGCGATCGGCTTGAGCGGCTCGCGAAACTGGGCGTCGTCCGTGCAGCCGTTGAAGTCCACCGTGGAGCCGGTGACGCGCCAGAAGAGCACCTCTCCAGGCTTGGGCGGCGGGGTCCGCGGACCGCACGCCGCGGCCAGCAGCAGGCTGGCGCAGGCAAGGTGTCTGAGCATGGTCGCCGTACTCTACGCGGGCCTGCCGCCTTTAGCGCGACAGCTCGGCGGCCACCTGGGCGAGCCGCTCGGAGGCGGCCTCCCACTTCGCATAGGCCTCCTCGAGCTCCTCCTTCGCCAACCGGTGGGCGTCCATCACCGGCTTGGCCTTGGCGAAGTCGTTGTAGAAGCCCGCGTCCGCCAGCTGCGCCTCCCGCCCCTTCTGCTCCGCCTCCAGCGCGGCGATCCGGGCCTCCAGCGCGGCGATCTCCTTCTTGATGGGCCCCTCCAGCGCGCCCCGCCGGTTGCGCTCCTCGGCCTCCTGCCGGCGCCGCTCCTTGTCCGAGAGCGGCTTGGGCACCGCGGCGGCTGCCCCCGGGCCGGCGGTGGCGGCATCCGAGTCCAGCTCCCTGGCCGCCACCAGCTCCAGGTGGTGGAGGTACTCGTCCAGGTTGCCGGGGTACGGGAGCACCTTCTTGTCCCGGACGTCCCAGACGTGGGTGGCCAGCTGGTTCAGGAAGCTGCGGTTGTGGGAGACGAAGAGCAGCGTGCCGGTGTAGCCCTTGAGCGCGTCGATCAGCGCCTCAGCGGAGTCCAGATCCAGGTGGTTGGTGGGCTCGTCCATCACCAGGAAGTTGGCGGGGACGAGCAGGAGCTTCGCCAGCGCCACCCGCGCCCGCTCACCCCCGGAGAGGACGCCAATCGGCTTGTCCACGTCATCCCCGGAGAAGAGGAACGCCCCCAGCACCGAGCGGACGTAGCTCTGCGGTTTGTCCGGCACGAGCCGGCGCACCTCGTCCAGGATGGTGGCGTTGCGGTCCAGCGTCTCCGCGTGGTGCTGCGCGTAGTAGCCGAGCACCACGTTGTGCCCCAGCGAGACCGTGCCCGCGTCCGGCGTCAGCTCGCCGGAGACCAGCTTGAGCAGCGTGGTCTTCCCCGCGCCGTTGGCGCCCACCACCGCCACCCGCTCACCGCGGGCGATGGAGGCGGAGAGGCCGTCGTAGACCACGGTCTCGCCGTAGCGCCGGGAGATGCCCTCCAGCTTGGCCACCTCGCGGCCGGAGCGCGCGGCCTCGGGGAAGGTGAAGCTCACCTTCTGCCGCTCCTGGTGGACCTCGATCACCTCTTCCTTCTCCAGCATCTTGGCGCGGCTCTGCGCCTGGCGCGCCTTGCTGGCCTTGGCGCCGAAGCGCTCGATGAAGGCCTCCATCTGGGCGCGGCGGTCCGCCTGCCGCTCTGCGCGCGCGGCCAGCTGCTCCACCTCCTGCGCGCGCTGCCGGCGGTAGTCCTCGTAGTTCCCGGAGTAGCTGCGAAGCCCCTCCATCTCCAGCGAGAGCACCCGGCCGATCTGCCGGTTGAGGAAGTCCCGGTCGTGGGAGATCAGCACCAGCGCCTTGCGCGAGCGGCGCAGGAAGCCGTCGAACCAGGTGAGCGTGGGCAGATCCAGGTGGTTGGTGGGCTCGTCCAAGAGCAGCAGATCCGGATCCTGGAGCAAGAGCCCCGCGAGCGCGGCCCGCATCCGCCAGCCGCCGGAGAGCGCGCTGGTGGGCTTCTCCAGATCCTTCGGGGTGAACCCCAGCCCCGCGAGGATCCGCTCGGCGTGGTGGCGGCCGTAGCGCTCCTCGAAGTGCTCCAGCTCCTGGTGCAGGTCCGCCAGCGCCTGGGCCAGCTCCAGCTGCTCCTCCTCCGCCTGGGCGCCCGCGAGCGCGGCCTCGGTCGCCGCCAGGCGCGACTCCAGCGCCTCTCGCCCCGGCACCGCGGAGAGCACCGAGTCCACCACCGTCCCGGTGGGCAGCGAGGCGATCTCCTGCGGCAGGTAGCCGTGGCGCGCCTTGGACATGAAGCGGATGGAGCCCCGGTCCGGCGTGAGCCCGCCTACCAGGAGCTTGAGCAAGCTCGACTTGCCGGTGCCGTTGGCCCCCACCAGGCCAATGCGGTCATGGGGGCCAATGGAGAAGGCCGTCTCGTCGAAGAGCACCTTCTTCCCGTACGAGAGCGAGAGATCCTGGACGACGACGAGGCTCATGAAGTTCCGCCCAACGGGGGGTTGCGCGTTCTAGCAGCGGAAAGGGAACTGCGCCTGCTCGCCTGTCGTTCTGTCCGTTGCCGGTAAAGCCTTAGCGAATTGAGGAATTCCCCCCCTTGCCCCCTATACTGTCGCGTTCAATGGCCAGCGCACCGTGCAGCGTCTGTGGGAGCAAGGAAGGGCCCGGGCATCAGTGCTCGGGCCAGACCGCGCTCCTCGGCAAGACGCTGGATGGCCGCTACCAGATCGAAGAGGTGCTCGGTCAGGGTGGCATGGGAATGGTGTTCCTCGCCACCCAGACGTCCATGCGCCGTCCGGTGGCGGTGAAGACGCTGCACCCGGCGCTCGCCGCGGCCCCCACCTTCTTCGAGCGCTTCCGGCGGGAGGCCGAGGTCGCCTCCAACCTCCATCACCCGAACATCATCACCGTCTTCGACTTCGGGAAGGCGCCGGACGGCACCTGCTACTACGTGATGGAGTACCTGAAGGGCGAGAGCCTCAAGCAGATCGTCAAGCGCGACGGGCCCATGTCCCTGCGCCGCGCGGTGGGGATCATCGAGCAGGCCGGCCGCGGGCTCCACCACGCGCACACGCAGAGCGCCGTCCACCGGGATCTCAAGCCGCACAACATCATGGTGCAGAACCTGGACGGGGCGGACTTCGTCAAGGTGCTCGACTTCGGCCTGGTGAAGGCGCTGGAGCAGGAGGAGGAGGAGCAGCTCACCTCCACCGGCCAGGTGCTCGGCACGCCGCAGTACATGCCCCCGGAGCAGGCCGGCGGGGAGAGCGTGGATCAGCGCTCGGACCTCTACTCGCTCGCCGGCGTCCTCTACTACTGCCTCACCGGGACCTCGCCCTTCGGCGCCAACACCGTCCGCAAGGCGCTGCGCGCGGCGCTCACGGAGACGGTCCCGCCGGTCAGCACCCACCGCATGGGCGCGCCCGTCCCGCGCACCCTGGACGAGTTCTTCCGCAAGGGGCTCGCCCGGGAGAAGAAGGACCGGCACCAGTCCGCTGAGGAGTTCATCAACGAGATGGTCTCCGCGCTGTCCGGGCTGACGGACGCGGAGCTGGACGCAGTCCCCAGCAACGCCGCCCCCTCCACCCGCCGGGAAGGCTCCGGCGGCAGCCAGTCCCGGAACCAGAAGCCCCGCCTGGGCATGCGCACGCCCAGCGGCGCGGCCGGTTCGGCCAAGCGCTCCCCGCCGCTGCCCCCGGGCGTGGTGGTGGGCGGCGGCTCCGCCTCGGCGCCCAGGCCCACCTCTCCGGAAGTCCCCTCCAACAAGAACCCCTCCGGCGAGGAGCAGCTCCCGCCCGGCTCCCGCGGCTGGCTGCGCTGGGTGGCCGCGGCCGCGGTGCTGGCGATGCTGGCCGGCGGCGGCGCGGTGGCGCTGCGCAAGAACGGCAGCGAGCTCTCCATCCCGCCCCAGGTGGCCACCGCCCGCGCGGGCACGGTCCCGGTGAACGTGGCCGAGCGCGAAGCCCCCCTGCCCGCGGACATTGAAGTCCTCGTCAACAGCACGCCCGCGGGCGCCGCCGTCTTCGAGGGCGAGCGCTGGATGGGCAAGACGCCGGTGACGCTGCGGCTCAACCGGGACACGGGCTACCGGCTCACCCTCAAGCTCGCCGGCTACGCCCCCATCCAGCGGGACCTGGACTTCAAGCACAACATCGACCCCCGGGCGGAGGTGGAGATCCCCCTGGAGGCGGTGAAGGTCGCCGCGCCGGAGAAGGAGAAGCCGCCGGAGAAGACGGCCAACACCAAGAGCTCCGGCAAGAAGAAGGGCTCGGGGGAAGACATCCCCGTCTTCGAGTAGGGTCTGCCGCCTCATGGCGCGGCCGCTGGACGTCTCCGTCGTCTCCCACACCCACTGGGATCGCGAGTGGTACCTGCCGTTCGAGCGGTTCCGCATGCGGCTGGTCCGCATGGTGGACGCGCTGATCGAGCTGCTCGAGCGCGACGCCGGCTTCTCCCACTTCATGCTGGATGGTCAGACCTCGGTGCTCGAGGACTACCTGGAGATCCGGCCCGAGCAACGCGAGCGGCTCACGCGGCTGGTCCGCGACGGGCGGCTGGGGGTGGGGCCCTGGTACGTGCTCCCGGACGAGTTCCTGGTCAGCGGCGAGGCGCTGGTGCGCAACCTCCTGCTCGGGCGGAAGATGGCGCGCAGCTTTGGGCGCTGCCTCCAGGTGGGCTACGCGCCGGATCAGTTCGGCCACCTCGCCCAGCTGCCGGAGCTCTTCGCGGGGTTCGGCCTCTCCTGCGCCGTGCTCTGGCGCGGGGTGCCGCGGGAGGTACGGGGCACCGGCTTCACCTGGCGCGCGCTCTCCGGGCGGGAGCTGTTCTGCCTCTGGCTCCCCACCGGCTACGGCAACGCGGCCAAGCTGCCGGAGGACGCCGAGCGCGCGCTGGCCCGGGTGCGCGAGGAGCTGGATCGCACCGCCCGCCACCGCGTTGGCTCCACCTACCTGCTGATGAACGGCAGCGATCACCTCTTCCCGGACGCGCACCTGCCCGCCCTGCTGCGCACGCTCGGCGAGCGGTTGGGACCGGACGTCCAGCTGCGCCACACCACGCTGGAGGACGCCGTCGCCCGCGCTCAGGCGGATACGGCGGCGCCGGGGACGATCGACGGCGAGTTGCGCGCCCCGGACTTCAGCCACCTGCTCCCGGGCGTGCTCTCGGCGCGCACCTACCTCAAGCTGCGCAATGACCGCTGCCAGCGGCTCCTGGAGCGGTACGCCGAGCCGCTGACCGCGCTGGGGCTGCTCTTCGGCACCGCCGCCCCGGACGCGCGGCCGCTGCTGGCGCAGGCGTGGAAGCTGCTCCTGCAGAACCACCCGCATGACTCCATTTGCGGCTGCTCGGTGGACGAGGTCCACCGGGAGATGATCACCCGCTTCGAGCGCGCGGAGGCGATCGCCGCGAAGCTGGTGGACGAGCAGCTTGCCGGCCTGTGCGGCGAGAGCGACGAGTACGACGACGAGCTGCGCCAGGGCGCCATCGCCGTCTTCAACCCCCTGCCCCGCCCCTCCAACGAGCCGGCGGAGGTGGAGCTGCTCCTGGACGCGGCGCAGGGCGCGCTGCCGCCCTTCCGGCTCGCGGACGAGCGCGGCCTGGAGGTGCCCTGCGAGCTCTTGCAGGCCGCTCCCGCCGTGCGGATCGTGAACCGCACCCCGCTCTACCCGCTGAACGTGCCGGCCTTCCGGGTCCGGCTGCGGCTCCAGGCGCCCCTGCCCGCGCTCGGAGTAGGCGTCTTCACGGTGCAGCCCGGCGCGCCCGCCCTTCCGCCCTCCCCCGTCCGAACGGTCGCTCGGGAGATTGAGAACGAGCAGCTCCGGGTCACCGCGGTGGCCGGCGGCTTCGAGGTGCTCCACAAGCAGACCGGCGCCCGAGTCGTCCACCGGCTGGAGGACGTTGGGGACCGGGGAGACGAGTACAACTTCGACCCCCTCCAGGGGGAGGCGCCGCTCGACTCGGCCACCTTCGAGTCCCGGACCGACGTCCACGTCACCTCCGGGCCCACCGGCTCGGCATTGCACGCCAGCGGCGAGTGGGTCCTGCCGGAGGGGCTGGATTCTTCCAGGCGGGCGCGCACCGGCC
>JBGATB010000006.1:19840-279584 GCA_044229415.1 Myxococcaceae bacterium
CCCCGGCCGGTGCGCCTCTCCCTACCGGTGGAGCGCCGCGCTCCACCCGGGCTCCTCGCGCGTGGACTTCAGCCTGGAGCTGGACCACCGCGCCAAAGACCACCGGCTGCGCGCGCGCTTCGAGCCGGCGGGCGGGCTGACGGACGTGCTCGCGGAGACGGCGTTCGGCTTCCTGCGCCGGCCGCTCGTCCAGCCGCCGCAGCTTGGCCCCGAAGCACCGGTGGACTGTCACCCGGTGGTCTCGCGGCTGCTGTTGGAGAAGGACGGCCAGGCTTTCGCCGGGCTCTGCGCGCCGGGGCTGCACGAGTACCAGCGGGACGCGCGCGGCGTGTGGCTCACCCTGCTGCGCGCGGTGGGCTTCCTCTCCCGGGACGACCTCACCTGCCGCGCCGGCGATGCGGGGCCCATGCTCCCCACCCCCGAGGCGCAGTGTCAGGGCCCGCAGCGGCTGCGCTACTCGCTGCTGCTCTCTCCGGGCGCGCCTGCCGGGGAGCTGCTGCGCGCGCTCGAGCAATCCGCCGTCCGGCCGCACGCCTTGCCGCTGCGGCAGGCGCTCGCGCGGCCCCGCTCCTACCTGGTGATTGAAGGAGAGGCCGAGCTCTCCGCGCTCAAGCCGGCGGACGTGGGAGAGGGCGCAGTGCTCCGCACCTTCACGCCGCTGCCGGGCGCCGCACCTCCTCGCGCGCATTGGGCCGCGGGCGCGGCGCTGCGGGAAACGCCGTGCGATCTCGCGGAGGAGCCGCTCCCGGAGGGCTCCAGCCGCGACTTCACGAGGTCCGGGCAGGTGCTCAGCGCCTGGATCCGGCCTTCTCGCTAACCCACTGAAAAGACGGACATACGCCTGCTCGCCCGCTTTCCGGCGGGGATGTGGCCAGCAGGCCTAGAACGTCGGATTCCCGTTACAGGACAACCACTTAGAGGACTGGAAGGGTATTGGCGTTCACGCGTTAAGGTTCTTGGTTAGAGTACCGCGCCACCGATGCTGCCCGCCGCCACCATCAGCTTCCGGGAGAAGACCGGACCCGACGTTCGCGACCTGTCCGACGCGGGCGGGGACGACCGCCGCGAGCTCCTTCAGGCGCGGATCAAGGATCTCCGGCTCCACCTCGCGGGGACGCCGCTCGAGAAGTACATCCACCAGCTCTACGGCGAGCTCGAGGCGAAGGGGATCTCGCTGCGGCCCGAGTGCTACCTCTCCGACCAGTGGGGTTGCCCCTCCGGCGTGCCGGTGATCGGCATCCCCTTCTACCTCGCGGACCCCAACCTCCACTCGATCGAGGCGGAGCTGGGCGCGGGCGCGGAGACCGAGCGGGACATCATGATGTACCTCCGCCACGAGGCGGGGCACTGCTTCAACTACGCCTACAAGCTCTACGACAGTGACGACTGGCGGAAGCTCTTCGGGGACTACTCCAAGCCCTACAAAGAGGACTTCAAGGCCAAGCCGTTCTCGCGCAAGTACGTGGTGCACATCTCCGGCTGGTACGCGCAGAAGCACCCGGACGAGGACTTCGCCGAGACCTTCGCGGTCTGGCTGACCCCGAACTCCGAGTGGAACAAGCGCTACACCGGCTGGGGCGCGCTCAAGAAGCTCCAGTACGTGGACGCGGTTGCCCAGAAGCTCGGCCAGCAGGAGCCGACGGAGAAGCTGGCGGAGCGCGACCTGGACGTTGAGGAGATGGAGGAGACCGTCCTCGACCACTACCGCCAGCGGGATCTGGCGGAGAAGGTGGACGTGCAGCTCGGCCACCACCTGGACGAGGACCTGATCAACCTCTTCGAGTCCCCGTCCTCCGCTCCCGCCCGCGCCGAGACGCTCATCCGCGCCGAGCGGCAGTCGCTGATCCAGGCCGTCACCCAGTACTCCGGCGTGGGCCGCGCGGTCGTCCGCTCGGTGGTGGATCACCTGCTGGAGCGCACCGGCGCGCTCGGCCTCTCCGTGCAGCTGGACAAGACCCGCGAGTACCTCACGCGGCTCACCTCGCTCGTCACCGCGCTGGTGATGAACTACCTCTACACGGACAAGTTCTTCGAAGTGGAGTGAGCGGCTCGCGCCGGCCGGCGATTCTCTGGCCTGCATGCGGCGTGCTGGCGTAGCTTCGCGTCCATGCCGTTGCCGCCGTTGAAGCTCGCCGTCCTGCACTACCAGCCGCAGGGCGAGCCGATGGATCCAGTCGTTCAGCACATCTGCGACGCGCTCACCCAGCTGGGCCACGCGTCCGAGGCGATCGGCTGCCACGACCGGGTCTTCGACATCCTCACCGAGATCGACAAGTCCAAGTGCGATCTGGTCTTCAACGTCTGCGAGACCTTCGCGGACGACTACCGGCTGGAAGTGAACGTGGCCGCGCTGATGGAGATGGCGCGGATCAAGTACACCGGCTCCGGCACCGCCGGGCTCCTGCTCGCCCAGGACAAGATCCTCACCAAGCAGCTGCTCGGCTACCACGAGGTCCGCACTCCCAACTTCGCGACCTTTGACGGAGAGACGTTCGAGACCCAGGGGCGGCTGCGCTTCCCGCTGATCGTCAAGCCGGCGCGCTCGGATGCCTCCATCGGGATCGGCAAGCACTCCGTGGTGGAGGAGTGGGACGACCTCACCAAGCGCGTCCGGGAGATCCGGAAGGAGCTGCAGGACGAGGCGCTCGCCGAGGAGTTCATCGAAGGTCGAGAGGTGTACGTCGGCGTGCTCGGGCAGGCCACGCGGCCGGAGATCCTGCCGATTGTCGAGTTGGACTTCGGCAAGTGGGACAAGAACGTGCCGCAGATCTCCGACCGGGAGGTGAAGTTCGGCCCGGAGACCGAAGGCTCGCCCCGCCTGGTGATCGCCAAGGATCTGCCGCAAGAGATGCGCGCTCGCATCGAGCGTGCCGCCCTGCTCGCCTACCGCGCCCTGAAGATCCGGGACTACGCCCGCGTGGACTTCCGCATCTCCAAGGAAACCGGCGAGGCCTTCGTCCTCGAGGTGAACCCCAACCCGTATCTGGAGAAGCAGAGCGAGCTGGCGATGGCCGCCGAGGAGAAGGGGCTCAACTACACCCAGCTGATCGGCCGGATCGTCGAGTCCGCTGCCACGCGGTACGGGCTGAACAAGCGGACCGAGGTGAAGGCGGAGAAGCCTCCTCCCCCGGAGCCGGCGGAGCACTGAAGTTACCCAGGTCCCTAGGCCCGCCCCCCCGTTCACCCCCGAGCGTAGGGGCGCAGCCCCGTAGTCGAGGGCCCTACGCGCTCTTCCCGTTCAGCAGCTCGGGCAGCAGCTGGGCGCTCTTCCCCTGGTGGAAGTGCTCGAAGCGGTCCCCGTTGTCCGCCGGGTCCGCGTTTACCAGGTGAGTCTCTCCCCGGTGCCTCCGCGCCACGTCGACCAGGCCGGCCGCGGGGTAGACCGCTCCGGACGTCCCGGCGGCGAGGAAGATCAACCGCCCTCGCGTCGCGCGCTCCAGGAACTCCTCGATCCGCTCGAGGTCCGCCGGATCCAGCATCTCGCCGAACCAGACGATGTGCGGCCGCAGCAGCGCGCCGCACTCGCACTTCGGCAGCGCCGCGGGATCCAGGTACTGCCGCTCGTCCGGGAATGGCGCACGATCGCAACGCGAGCAGCGCGAGGTGAACAGGTGCCCGTGCATCTCCACCAGACGCTGGCTCCCGGCCCGGCGGTGCAGGCCGTCCACGTTCTGGGTCGCGAGCAAGAAGCGCTCCCCGAGCCGCCGCTCCACCTCCGCCAGCGCCAGGTGCCCGGCGTTGGGCGCAACGGCCCCTGCGCCGGCGCGGCGCTGCGAATAGAAGCGCCACACCCGCGCGGGATCCGCCGCGAAGCCGTCCGGGGAGGCCACGCGCTCCACCGGCTCGTTCTCCCAGAGCCCGTTGGAGCCGCGGAACGTGGGCACCCCGCTCTCGGCGGAGACCCCTGCCCCCGTGAGAACGAGCAGGTACGCGCGTTCATCAAGATTCAATGGCGCCGTCATGCCGCGAGAGCCTAACTTGCGACCGCAACCGCAACCACCCGGGCTTGTCCTCTGGCCATGAACGCCTCCTACCCGCTCCAGCCCCGCCGGCTCCCGGTCGTCCTCGCCTCGGCGGTGCTGGTGCCCCTGGCGTGCCTCTGCTTCTACGGGGCGTTCCGGACGCGCCACGAGGGCGCAGTCGCGCTGGGCGCGTTCCTGGGGGTCGGCCTGCTCGCGCTCTACCCGGTCTTCGTGGGGATGCGGACGCTGCGGGCGCGCAAGGGCCGCGCGATCAGCGTCAGCGAGGCAGGCGTGACCATCCCGGACTTCCGCTCCAACGCCGTCACCGAGCTGGCCTGGGATGAGATCCGCGCGCTGCGGATGCGCCGGCTCGGTGCGGGGCCCGCCCTGTTCCGCTCGCTCTGGGTGGAGCACCGGCGGGGCGCGGCGGAGATCCGCCAGCAGGATCTGCCGACCGGCGGCTTCGAGCAGCTGGTGAGAGAGCTGGAGCGCGGCACCGGCCGTCAGGCCGGGACCCCGTCCGTGCGGCGGGCCGAGCCGGTCAGCGCTCGACCTTGGCGGGCCGGCCCTCCTTGAGGGAGCGGTTGGCCGCGCGCGCCAGCAAGAGCGGCATCCGGCCATCGTTCGCACCCGCGGAGGGCTGGGTGCCCTTCTGCACGCACTCCACGAAGCGGCGCAGCTCGTTCACGTAGGCCTGCTCGAAGCGCTGAACGAACCAGAACAGCGGGCCGTCCGCGGTGTAGCCCTCGGTGCCGCCCACGCTGACGCTGGTGGGGGCCACGTTGCCCACCGAGACGATCCCGTCGCTCCCGAAGACCTCGACTCGGACGTCGTAGCCGTAGATGGCCTTGCGGCTGTTGTCGATGGTGCCCAGCGCCCCGGAGCCGTAGCGCAGGGAGATCACCGCGGTGTCGATGTCGCCCGCGTCCTTGATCGCCGGGTCCACGAGGTTCGCGCCCAGCGCGAAGAGCTCGTCCACCTCTTCGCCCATCATCCAGCGCGCCATGTCGAAGTCGTGGATGGTCATGTCCGTGAAGAGCCCGCCGGACACCTTCACGTACTCGATCGGCGGGGGCTTCGGATCCCGGCTGGTGATCCGCAGGACCTGCGGCTTGCCGATCTTCCCGCCCGCCACGAGCTCCCGGGCGCGCTGGAACGACGGGTCGAAGCGGCGGTTGAAGCCGATCTGGAAGAGCACCCCGGCCTTCTTCACCTCGGCCAGGGCCGCGTCGATCTTCGCGAGGTCGAAGTCGATCGGCTTCTCGCAGAAGATGTGCTTCCCCGCGCGGGCCGCTTCGGTGATCAGCCGCGCGTGGGTATCCGTGGAGGTCGCGATCACCACCGCGTCCACCGACTTGTCCGCCAGCACCTCCTCCACCGAGCCCGTTGCCTTAGGCGCCTTCACCTGCGCCGCGCAGCGCGCGGCCGCCTCCTTGGAGAGATCCGCGACGATCGCCACCTCGGCCCCGGGGACCCGGAAGGACGCGTTCTCCGCGTGCACCAGCCCGATCCGCCCTGCGCCCAGCACTCCAATCCGCACGTTCTTGCTCAAGCCTTGCTCCTTCGAGGTTGTCTAAAGCCGTTCCTAGCGCACCGGGCGCTGCGGCCGCTTCCAGGTGCTGCGCACCCACGCCAGCGCCGGATCATCCGTGGCCGCCATCGAGCGGCCCGTCCCGGCCAGCACGTTGAGGTAGTAGACGGTGCAGCCGGGGGCGGCGACCACCGGGTGATAGCCCTCGCGCACCAGCACCACCTCGCCGTCCTTCACCGTGATCGTCTCGTCCACACGCCGGTCTTCCGTGTAGACGCGCTGGATGGCGAAGCCCTCGGGGCGATCGATCCGGTAGTAGTAGACCTCCTCGAGGTCGTGCTCCTGCGGCGGCCGGTGCTCGTCATGCTTGTGCGGCGGGTAGCTGGACCAGTTCCCGGAGGGCGTGAAGACCTCCACCAGCATCAGCTTCTCCGCCGGGAACTCGGGCTTGAGCAGGTGGTGGATCAACCGGCTGGCGTTGCCGTCCCCGCGCTCCTCGATCTCGATCTCCTCCGGCCGCACCTGCCCGGCGCGGTGTTTGCCCAGCGCCGGCGCGAGCGCCACCGCCACCTCGATCGGCGTGCGCGCCGCCAGCTCCCACTCGGTGCGCGGCGGCAGGTAGATCACGTGCGCCGGGCCGTCGAACACGTGGGCGCGCTTGCCCACCTCTCCGAAGTCCCCTTCCGAGCTGCGCAGGGTGCCAACGCCGCTGAGCAGCACCAGGCAACACTCGCGCGCCGCCGTCTCCGAGCGGTACGGCTCGCCGGGCTGGATCCGGACCACCTCGAAGGTGATGTCCTCCCAACCCGCGGAGCCGGGGGTGATCTCAATCACCGTGCCGGACTGGGTGCCCAGGAGCGGGCGCGGCTTGCGATGCAGATCGCTCATGCGGGCGCGGAACTTACGCTCGCGGGAGTCCCCGGTCGAGCCGCGCGCAACGCCGGTTGACGGGGGCGGCGCCGCGTGGTGGATCACCCGCCGTGTCGAGCCTGGACGTCATCTGCGTGGGCCGTGCGGCGGTGGATCTCTACGCCGAGCAGGTGGGCGTGCCCCTGGAGGACGTCCGCTCCTTCGCGAAGTACCTCGGCGGCTCGCCCGGGAACGTCTCGGTGGGCACCGCCAAGCTCGGGCTCAAGAGCGCCATGCTCACCCGCGTGGGCGCCGAGCCGCTGGGCCACTTCGTCAAGGCCGCGCTCCAAGGCTACGGCGTGGACGTCTCCCACGTGGTGGACGACCCGCTCCACCAGACGGCGCTGGTGATCCTGGGCATCCAGCCGCCCGACAAGTTCCCCCTGCTCTTCTACCGGGAGCAGTGCGCGGACATCCACCTGGCGCCGGGGGACGTGGACGCGGCCTGGATCGCCTCCGCGCGGGCGGTGGTCCTCTCCGGGACCGCGCTCTCCCGCAGCCCCAGCCGCGAGGCGACGCTGGCGGTGCTGGACGCCGCGCTCGCCGCCGGCAAGCAGGCGGTGCTGGACCTGGACTGGCGCCCCACCCTCTGGCCCGAGGGCCCCGCCGCCGCCCGCGATCGCTACCTCTCCGTCGCCGGGCGCTGCCACGTGGTGGTGGGAACGGAGGAAGAGGCAGAGGCTGCCGGCGGCGTGGAGCGGCTGCGCGCCATCTGCCGCGGCGTGCTGATCGTCAAGCGCGGTCCCCGCGGCTGCACCGTCTTCCCCCACGGAGCCCAGCCGTTCGACGTGCCCGGCTTCCCCATCGAGGTCCTCAACGTGCTCGGCGCGGGAGATGCCTTCCTCTCCGGCTTCCTCAAGGGCCACCTCTCCGGTTGGGAGCTGCGCCGCAGCGCGCGGCTGGCCAACGCGGTGGGGGCGATCGTCGTCACCCGCCATGGCTGCGCCCCCGCGATGCCCACCCTCGCCGAGGTCGAGGCGTTCCTCGCAGATCTAAAGGAGGGACCGCCGTGAGCGTGAGCCTCCCCTCGCTGGTCCTGGCGATCGACCACCGCGTGCAGCTGGTGGAGGCCGCCGCCGCGCGCGGCGTTCCGCTCGCCCGCTGCGTCGAGTTCAAGTCCGCCGTGGTGGAGGCCTTCCTCCGGGCACGAGGGCGCTCGCCCGCCGTCGCCGCGCGCGGCGGGATGCTCCTGGACCGCGAGCTCGGCGGCGCGGCGATACAGGCGGCGCGCGCCGCGGGTGTCCCATGCGGCGAGCCGCTCGAGCAGTCCGGGATTACGCCGCTGCGCCCCTACCCGGAGGTGGATCAGCGGCTGCGGCTTCACCGGCCCGCCTTCGCCAAGTGCCTGGTCTTCGGCCGGACGGACGCCAGCTGGGAGGCCTTCGAGGCGCAGAACGAGCAGCTGGTCCGGCTCTTCCACACCTGTGAGCGCCAGGGCATCCCGTTGGTGCTCGAGCTGATCATCCCTTCACGAACCGGCGAGCCACAGGATGAGCTGGAGCGCGTGCGGCCCGAACTGACCGCCCGCTGGATGCGGCTTTTGGCCGCGCGCGGCGTCCACCCCGCCGAGTGGAAGCTGGAGGGCTTCGATAGCCCCGCCGCGTTCGAGGAGGTGGCCGCCGAGTGCCGGGGCGATCAGCGGATCGTGATCCTCGGCAAGGGCGTGCCGGAGCAGACGCTGGCGAGCTGGTTCAGCGCGGCCCGCCGCGCCTCGCCCCGCTGCGTGGGCTTCGCGGTGGGGCGCACGCTCTTCTGGGGGCCGCTGCTCGCCTTCCTCGCGGGGGCCTCCTTCGACTCGGTGGTCTCCGAGGTCTGCGACCGGTACCTGCGGGCGGTCCAGCTCTGGGAGGAGGCCGCGCCATGACCCCGCGCTGGATCTACGGCTACTCCTCCACCCTGCGGAGCATCTACGTGCTGCGCTACCTGCTGTTCGCGGGTGGCACGGCGGTGCTCGGCGGCGTGCTGGAGCGGCTCGTCACCGGCTGGGAGCGCTCCGGGCTCGGGCTGCTCGCCGGCCTGGCCCTGGGGTTGGTGGTGTTCCGCCGGCAGCTGCGGCCGCTGCGCGCCCCGCAGCTGGCGCTCAGTCAGGACGCGGTCTACCTCGTCCAGCGCAAGCAGGCGGTGACGCTCCCTTGGCACACGATCAAGGCGATCTCGCTTGCCGGAGACCGCGTGGTGCTGGAGCTCAGCCAGGCCCTGCGCGCGCCCACCGGGGAGCTGGCGGATCAGATCCAGCTCGAGCCGAAGAGCTTCGGCAGCGCGCCGGCGAAGCTGCGCGAGGCGCTGGCCGCGGCGCTCGCGGACGAGGCCCAGCGCAAGCAGCTGCCCCCGGACTCCCGGGTGCGCACGCTGCTCTCCATCCAGGGGGCGCCATGAACGATCGCGCGAAGGAGCTGATCCACACGCTCGGCCTGAGCCCCCACCCGGAGGGCGGCCACTACCGCGAGATCCACCGCTCCCCGCTCAACGTGCCGGCGATCGGCGGCGGGCGCTCCGCGCTCACCTGCATCTACTTCCTGCTCACGGCCGGGCAGAAGAGCCGCTGGCACCGCCTGCGGACCGCGGATGAGCTGTGGCACCACCTGGAAGGCGCCCCGCTGGAGCTCTTCATCGCCGAGCCGGAGCTGACGCTGGTGGAGCGGCGGGTGCTCGGCCCGCTCCGGGCGGACAGCGCGCCCCAGCGCGTGGTCCCGGCCGGACACTGGCAGGCCGCGCGCACCCTGGGCGAGTACACGCTGGTGGGCTGCAGCGTGGGCCCCGGCTTCGAGTTCTCGGACTTCCAGCTGCTCTCGGACCTCCCCACCGCCACCGCGCAGCTGCGCGTCCACCTCTCCACCACCGAGGACCTGCTTTGATCTCCCTCTTGCTCCCGTGCCTGCTCGCCGCCGCGCCTGGCCAATCCAACTTCGAGAAGGGCGTGAAGGCGCTCAAGGACAAGGACGCCGCCGCGGCGGTGGCCGAGCTCTCCGCCTGCGTGAAGGCCGCGCCCACTCGGGTGGACTGCCGCTGGGAGCTCGGCTGGGCGTACTACCTGGATGGCAAGTGGAGCAGCGTCGTCGAGCAGTGGGAGGAAGTGAAGAAGCTGGATCCCAAGCACGCCGAGCTGGAGGCCAACCTCGCCACCGCCCGGGAGCGCGCCGGCTCGGAGGCGAAGACCGCCGCCGCGAGCGACGCGCCGCCCAAGGCCCCGCCCGCCGCCGCCGGCACGCTGCGCCTGCGCGCCGCCGGTGACGTGATGCTCGGGACGGAGATCCCCGAGGGCCACCTGCCCCCTGAGGACGGGGCGAGGTCGCTCGAGCCGGTGGCGCCGCTGCTCCAGGACGCGGACCTCACCTTCGTGAACCTGGAGGGGCCGCTGTGCGACACCGGGAAGAGCACCAAGTGCCCCCGCCCCACCAACACCTGCTACGCGTTCCGCTCCCCCACCCGCTACGGCAAGTACCTCCAGGCCGCGGGCGTGGACATGGTCTCCACCGCCAACAACCACTCCGGGGACTACGGCGAGAGCTGCCGCCGCGAGACCGAGGCCACCCTGGACAAGCTCGGGATCAAGTGGTCCGGCCCTCCGGGCAGCGTGGCCACGCTGGAGAAGAACGGGCTCAAGCTGGCGCTGATCGCCTTCCACACCTCCGCCTCGTGCAACTACCTCAATGACCACGGCAACGCCGCGGCGATGGTGAAGGCCGCGGCGGCGACGCATGACCTGGTCGTCGTCTCCTTCCACGGCGGGGCGGAGGGCGCCTCCGCCCAGCACGTGCCGAAGGGCTCCGAGCCGTTCCACGGCGAAAACCGCGGCGACCTGCGGACCTTCGCGCGCAAGGTGATCGACGCCGGCGCGGACCTGGTGCTCGGCCACGGGCCCCACGTGGTGCGTGGAATGGAGATCTACAAGGATCGGTTGATCGCCTACTCGATGGGGAACTTCGCCACCTACGGCCGGTTCGATCTCTCCGGCAACCTCAACGTCGGCATGGTGCTCGAGGTCTCGCTCGCGCCGGACGGGAAGCTCGCCTCCGCGAAGATCCTCCCCACCGTGCAGAAAGGCCAGGGGCTGCCCGAGCCGGATCCCACCGGCCGCGCGATCACCCTGGTGAAGAAGCTCACCGCCGAGGACTTCCCGCAGGACGGCGCGGAGATCTCCGAGGACGGCACCATCCGCGCGAAGGGCGCCGCCCGAAACTGAACGCTCTGCATGGCCATGCACGGCGGCCTGAATTGAGGCTTGCGTGGCCGGGATGAACCTGCATATTCATGCACTCGATGCATAACGCTCCCTCCATCGGCCTCTTCGGCGCGTCCGGCTACTCCGGGATCGTCGCCACGCGCCTGCTCGGCGCGCACCCGCACGTGAAGCTGGGCTTCGTCACCAGCGACAAGTGGGTGGGCAGCACGGTGGAGCAGCGGCTGGGCGAGGGCGGCGCCGCCGGCGGCCTCGCCTACGTCTCCCACGATGACGGCGTGGCCCACGCCAAGGGCTGCGCCGCGGTGCTGCTCGCCACGCCGGCGGAGGCCTCGCTGGCGCTCGCGCCCAAGCTGCTGGAGCAGGGCTGCGCGGTGATCGACCTCTCCGGCGCCTTCCGGCTCAAGGACGCCGCGCTCTACCCGCCCTACTACAACCTCACCCACCCGGCGCTCGCCCTGCTGGAGCGCGCGGTCTACGGGCTGCCCGAACTGTTCCGGGCGCAGGTGACGAAGGGCACGCGGCTGGTGGCCAACCCCGGCTGCTACGCCACCGCGGCGGCGCTGCAGCTGCGGCCGCTGCTCGCGGCGGGGGTGATCCTCCCCACCGGCCTGATCGTGGACGCGGCCTCCGGCACCACCGGCGCCGGGCGGAAGGCCTCCGAGGACTTCAGCTTCGGCGAGGTGGACGAGGACTTTCGCGCCTACAAGACGCTGCGCCACCAGCACACGCCGGAGATCCTGCAGACGATCACGGCAGGCAAGCGCCCCACCCTCACCTTCACCCCTCACCTGCTGCCGGTACGCCGGGGCATCCTCTCCACCGCCTACGCCACGCTGGCCCCCGGCAAGAAGGCGGCGGACGCGAAGGAGGCGCTGCTGCAGGCGTTCAAGGGCGAGCGCTTCGTCCGCGTGCTCGGCGGCCCGGACGAGGTCAGCCTCAAGGCGGTGGTGGGCACCAACCGCTGCGACGTGGCGGTGGCGGTGGAAGAGGGCGGGCTGGATCCAGGCCGCGTGGTGGTGATCTCCGCGCTGGACAACCTGGTGAAGGGCGCCGCGGGCCAGGCGGTCCAGAACCTCAACCGCGTGCTCGGCTTCGAGGAGCACGCCGGGCTCGAGGGTCTGCGAGCGTTCCACCCGTGAAGTGCCCCAAGGGCTTCACCTTCTCCGGGGCCCACTCCGGGATCAAGCCGTTCCGCAAGGACCTGGCCCTCTTCTTCAGCGAGGCGCCCTGCGCCGCCGCGGCCTGCTTCACCCAGAACCTGGCGAAGGCGGCGCCCATCCTCGAGGCGATCCCCCGCGTCCCCGCTGAAGGCATCCACGCGGTGCTGGTGAACAGCGGCAACGCCAACTCGCTCACCGGCCCGGCCGGCGTGGAGGACGCGCGGAAGATCAACGCGGAGCTGGCGGCGCTGCTCAAGGTCCCGGCCGGCGCGGTGCTCGCCGCCAGCACCGGGGTGATCGGCCTGCGGCTGCCGGTGCAGAAGATCCTCTCCGCGCTCCCCAAGCTGGTGAAGGAGCAGCGCGCGGATCCCGAGGTCGCCGCCGAGGCGATCATGACCACCGACACCCGCCTGAAGATGGCGCACCGGACGATCCGGATCGGCAATGAGGACGTCACGCTCTGCGCGATCGCCAAGGGCTCGGGGATGATCGCGCCCCAGCTGGCCACGGTGCTGTGCGTGGTGCTCACCGACTGCGCCATCACCGCGCCGGCGCTGGACGCCGCGCTCGAGGCGGCCATGGTGACCAGCTTCAACAGCCTCACCGTGGACGGGGACATGAGCCCCAACGACACGGTCTATGCGCTGGCCAACGGCGCTGCGGGCAACGCGCGGCTGGAGGCGCCGGGCCCGGAGCTGGACGCCTTCCGCGCCGCGCTGGTGGATCTCTGCGAGGAGATGGCCCGCGAGGTGGCGCTGGACGGCGAGGGCTCCACCAAGCTGATCCAGGTCTCGGTGGCAAGCGCGCCCAACGAGGCGTGCGCCCGGGACATCGCCAAGGCGATCGCCGGATCCTCGCTGGTGAAGGCGGCGGTGTTCGGCGCGGATCCCAACTGGGGGCGGATCCTCGCCACGGTGGGCGCGCGCGCGGGCTCGCAGGGCTTCCCGGTGGATCCCCACGCCTCGGAGGTCTCCGTCCAGGGCGTCACCGTCTACAAGCAGGAGCCGGTGGCGCACGACAAGGCGGCGCTCAAGGCGAAGATGCGGGACCCGGAGGTGAAGATCGCCGTCCAGCTGAACGCCGGAACGAGCGCCGCCGTGGCCTACGGGTGCGACCTCTCGTACGACTACGTGAAGATCAACGCCGACTACACCTCGCTGATCGTCCCGGCCGAGGACGGCGCGGTGGCGAAGGACGACCGGCTCTCCAACTACAGCCCCAAGTTCAAGCAGACGCTGCTGGTGGAGGCGCTCTCGTACATCTCGCAGTTCTCCGGGCGGCGCTGCGTGATCAAGTACGGCGGCGCGGCGATGGTGAAGGAGAGCCTCAAGCGCTCCTTCTGCAACGACATCAACCTGCTCCGCTCGGTGGGCTTGAAGCCGGTGGTGGTGCACGGCGGCGGGCCGGAGATCACCCGCGCGTTGGACAAGCTGGGGACCCGCACCAAGTTCGTGGACGGCGTGCGGGTGACGAGCACCTCGGACCTGAAGGTCGTGGAGATGGTCCTCTCCGGGTCCATCAACTCGGAGATCGTCACCCTGCTCAACCGCCAGGGCGGCCATGCGGTGGGCGTCTCCGGCAAGGACGGCGCCCTCCTCAAGGCCAAGAAGCTCGTGGAGAGCGGCAAGGACCTGGGGCAGATCGGCGAGATCACCCAGGTGAACAAGGCGTTCCTGGAGATGCTCCTGGACCAGGGCTACGTGCCGGTGATCTCCCCCATCGGCATCGGCGATGACGGCGAGAGCTACAACATCAACGCGGACTCGGTGGCCGCCGAGGTCGCCGTGGCGGTGCGCGCCACCAAGCTGATCTTCCTCACGGACGTGGCGGGGATCCTCGAGAACGGGGAGCTGGTGAGCGAGCTGTCCGCCGCGGAGCTGGGCAAGAAGGTGGAGGGCGGCACCATCACCGGCGGGATGCGCGTGAAGGCCCGCAATATCCAGAAGGCGCTCGCGGGCGGCGTGGAGCGGGTGCACGTGATCGACGGGCGCACGCCGCACAGCGTGATCGCCGAGCTCTTCACCGACCGCGGCGTGGGGACGCTCGTCACATGAGCGCTCTGTCCTTCGCGAGCGCCGCCAAGGCGCAGCAGGCCCGGCGCGAGGCGATCGCCAAGATCCTGCGCGGCCAGCGGGTCTCCACCCAGGAGGAGCTGCGGCGTCTGCTCGCGCGCGAAGGTTTCGCCGTGAACCAAGCGACCCTCTCCCGGGACCTCGCGCAGCTCGGCGCGCGGCGGGTGGCGCTGCCAGCCGGAGGCACCGCCTACGAGCTCGAGGAGGCCGTGGATCCCTCCAGCACCAAGGAGGCCCTGCGCCGCCTCCAGGCGCTGATCCGCAGCGTGGAGGACAACGGGGCGCTGGTGGTGATCCAGACGCTGCCCGGCGCGGCCTCCGCCATCGCCGCGGCAATCGACGACGCCGCCCTCCCCGAGGCGCTGGCCACGCTCGCCGGCGACGACACGATCTTCCTCGCGCCGCGCAAGGGCGCGAGCGCGGCCGCGGCGGCCAAGCGGCTGAAGAAGCTCTGGGAGCAGGCATGACGAACGCAGGAGGAGCACCCGTGAAGAAGCGCGACTTCATCAAGCTGTCCGATCTCACCCGCGAGGAGCACCGGCGCCTGCTGGCCCGCGCCCGGGATCTCAAGGCGGGCCGCGCCCAGCGCAAGACCGCCCGGACGCTGGAGGGGATCACCCTGATCCTCCTGCTGGAGAAGGCCTCCACGCGCACCCGCCTCTCCTTCGAGGCGGCGATGGGACAGCTGGGCGGCCACACCATGTTCCTGCCCTACTCGGAGAGCCAGCTGGCGCGGGGCGAGCCGCTCTCGGACACCGCCCGGGTGATCTCCGGCTACGCCGACATCGCGGTGATGCGCACCTTCGGCGAGGCGCGGCTCAAGGAGTTCGCCGCCTCCGCCACCATCCCGGTGATCAACGGGCTGACCGACGAGGGCCATCCGGTGCAGCTGCTCGCGGATCTGATGACGATTGAGGAGCGGCTGGGGCGGATCCCCGGGCAGACCGTGGCCTTCGTGGGGGACGGCAGCAGCAACATGGCGCGCTCCTACGTGGAGGCGGCCAAGCTGTTCGACTTCCGCCTCCGGTTGGCCTCGCCCGAAGGCTACCGTCCGCCGCCGGGAGAGCTGGACGCGGCCAAGGGCCGGGTGGAGGTGACCGCCTCCCCTGCCGAAGCGGTGGCCAACGCCAACGTGGTGGTCACGGACGTGTGGACCAGCATGGGCCAGGAGGCGGAGGCCGCCGCCCGGCGAGAGGCCTTCCAGGGCTACTGCGTGGACGCCGCGCTGGTGGCCAAGGCGCGCGAGAACTGCATCGTCCTGCACTGTCTGCCCGCTCACCGCGGGGAGGAGATCACCGACGAGGTGATGCAGGGCCCCCGCTCGGCGATCTACGAAGAGGCCGAGAACCGGATGCACACGCAGAAGGCGCTGCTCGAGATCCTCCTGGGAGTCTGAGACCAAGATGCCGCGACGTTCGGATATCCAGAAGGTGATGGTGATCGGCTCCGGGCCGATCGTGATCGGCCAGGCGTGCGAGTTCGACTACTCGGGCACGCAGGCGATCAAGGCGCTGCGCGAGGACGGGGTGAAGGTGGTGCTGCTCAACAGCAACCCCGCCACCGTGATGACGGACCCGGAGTTCGCGGACCGCACCTACGTGGAGCCGATCACCGTGGAGGCGGCGGAGCGGATCATCGCCACCGAGCGGCCGGACTCGCTCTTGCCCACCATGGGCGGGCAGACCGCGCTCAACCTCGCCAAGGCGCTCGCCGAGGCCGGCATTCTGCAGAAGTACGGGGTGAAGCTGATCGGCGCCTCGCTGGAGGCGATCAACAAGGCCGAGGACCGCCAGCTCTTCAAGGCGGCGATGACCAAGATCGGCCTGTCGCTCCCCCGAAGCGGCTACGCCACCTCCTTCGCGGACGCGCAGCGGATCATCAAGGACATCGGCTTCCCGGCCATCTTGCGCCCCAGCTTCACGCTCGGCGGCACCGGCGGCGGCATCGCCTACAACCACGAGGAGTACGAGCAGCTGGTGCGCTCGGCTTTGAAGGCCAGCCCCAACTCCACGGTGCTGATCGAGGAGTCGGTGCTCGGCTGGAAGGAGTACGAGCTCGAGGTCGTCCGGGACTCGAAGGACAACGTCATCATCATCTGCTCGATCGAGAACCTGGATCCGATGGGGATCCACACCGGCGACTCGATCACCGTGGCCCCGGCGCAGACGCTCACCGACAAGGAGTACCAGCGGCTGCGGCAGGCCTCGCTCGCGGTGATCCGCGAGATCGGCGTGGACACCGGCGGCTCCAACATCCAGTTCGGCGTCAACCCGAAGGACGGGCGGATCGTCGTCATCGAGATGAACCCGCGCGTCTCGCGCTCCTCGGCGCTCGCCTCCAAGGCCACGGGCTACCCGATCGCGAAGATCGCCGCGAAGCTCGCGCTCGGGTACACGCTGGATGAGCTGCGCAACGACATCACCCGGGACACGCCCGCCTCGTTCGAGCCCACCATCGACTACGTGGTGGTGAAGATCCCCAAGTTCAACTTCGAGAAGTTCGCCGGCGCGGACCGCACGCTCAACACCACCATGCGCTCGGTGGGCGAGGTCATGGCCATGGGCCGGACCTTCAAGGAGGCCTACCTCAAGGCGCTGCGTTCGCTGGAGGCCGGCCGGGATGCGTTCGATGCCCCGGCCCTGCCCGCGGAGAAGGCGGACCGGCTGGCCGCGCTGCGCGAGAACCTGCGCGTCCCCCGCCCGGATCGCCCCTGGTACGTGCTCGCCGCCTTCCGCGAGGGCATGACCGTGGAGGAGGTCCACGCCCACAGCGCGATCGATCCCTGGTTCCTGCTCCGCCTCAAGGAGCTGGTCGACGAGGCGGCCGCGCTCTCCAAGGCCGGCGGGCTGGCGAAGCTGCCGGACGCGGCGCTGCGGACCGCCAAGACGCACGGCTTCTCGGACCGGGCGCTGGCCAAGCTCCTGGGCACCGGCGAGGCCGAAGTCCGCTCCCACCGCCGCGCGCGCGGAATCCGCCCCGTCTACAAGCGCGTGGACACCTGCGCCGCGGAGTTCGAGGCGCACACGCCCTACCTCTACTCCTCCTACGAGCAGGAGGACGAAGAGCCCGCCTCCACGCGCAAGAAGGTGCTGATCCTCGGCAGCGGCCCCATCCGGATTGGCCAGGGGATCGAGTTCGACTACTGCTGCGTCCACGCCGCGTTCGCCCTGCGCGCCGCCGGGTTCGAGACGGTGATGGTGAACTGCAACCCGGAGACGGTCTCCACGGACTACGACACCTCGGACCGGCTCTACTTCGAGCCGCTCACGCTCGAGGACGTGCTGGAGATCGCGGACCGGGAGAAGCCGCTGGGCGCGATCGTCCAGTTCGGTGGGCAGACGCCGCTGCGCCTGGCGGTGCCGCTGGCCCAGGCCGGGCTGCCAATCCTCGGCACCCAGCCGGACGACATCGACCGCGCCGAGGACCGCGAGCGCTTCGCCGCGCTGATCGAGAAGCTGAAGCTGCGGCAGCCGGAGAACGGCGTGGCGCGCTCGCCGGAAGAGGCCTTCGCCGTGGCCGCGCGGATCGGCTACCCGGTGATGGTGCGCCCCTCCTACGTGCTCGGCGGCCGCGCCATGGAGGTGGTCTACGACAAGACCAGCCTGGAGACGTACATGCGCGAGGCGGTGAACGCCTCGCCCGAGCACCCGGTCCTGATCGACCGCTTCCTCAAGGACGCGATCGAGGTGGACCTGGATCTGGTGGCCGACCGTGAAGGCAACGCGGTGATCGGCGGGGTGCTCGAGCACATCGAGGAGGCCGGCGTGCACTCGGGCGACGCCGCCTGCACGCTGCCGCCGCACTCGCTCTCCCCCGCGCTGGTCCAGCAGATGAAGGACCAGGCCCGCCAGCTCGCCCGCGAGCTGAACGTGGTGGGGCTGATGAACGTGCAGTTCGCCATCCAGGGGAAGACCGTCTACGTCCTGGAGGTGAACCCGCGCGCCTCTCGCACCGTCCCTTTCGTGGCCAAGGCCACGGGCCTGACGCTCGCGAAGATCGCCGCGCTCTGCATGGTGGGCAAGACGCTCAAGGAGCTGGGCGTCACCGAGCCCTCCGCGCAGAAGCACGTGGCGGTGAAGGAGTCCGTCTTCCCGTTCGCGCGCTTCTCGGGCGTGGACGTGATCCTCGGCCCGGAGATGCGCTCCACCGGCGAGGTGATGGGGATCGCCGAGGACTTCCCGCTCGCCTTCGCGAAGAGCCAGCTCGCCGCGGGGGTCAAGCTGCCCACCTCCGGCAACGTCTTCATCTCCGTGAAAGACGACGACAAGCCGGCCACGGTGGAGCTGGCCAAGCGGCTTCGTTCCCTGGGCTTCTCGCTGGTGGCCACGCGTGGGACCGCGCAGTACCTCACCGAGCGCGGCCTGCCCGTCCAGACCGTCAACAAGGTCTACGAGGGGCGGCCCCACGTGGCGGACAAGATCTCCGATGGCGAGATCGCGCTGGTCATCAACACCACCTTCGGCAAGCAGGAGATCTCCGACAGCTTCTCCCTTCGCCGCGGGGCGCTGATGCACGGGCTCCCCTACTACACGACGGTGGAGGGGGCGCTGGGCGCCACGCACGCGCTGGAGGCGCTCGCCCGCGGCCCGATGCCGGTCAAGCCGCTGCAGGACTACCTGGGCACGCCGCGGAAGTAGGCGCGGTGTTAGCGTCCCGCCCGTGAGCGACGACGGCCAGATCTCCGCGTTCCGCCCGGTCCCGAGGACGGGCGTGATCTTTGTCACCACCGAGGCGGCCAAGCTCGGCTTCTCCTCCCGCGATCCCCAGTGGTGCAACCTGGGCCAGGGGCAACCGGAGACGGGGCCGTTGGCCGGCGGACCGGCGCGCGTGCACGACGCCCGGATCCAGGTGGACGATCAGGAGTACGCGCCAGTCCCGGGGATCTCCGACCTCCGCGAGGCGATCGCCGGCTTCTACAACCGCTTCTACCGGAAGGGGCTCAAGTCCCAGTACACGGCGGAGAACGTGGCGGTCTCCGGTGGCGGGCGGGCTGCCCTCACCCGCGCCGCGGCCAGCCTGGGGCACGTGAACCTGGGCCACTTCCTGCCGGACTACACGGCCTACGAGGAGCTGCTGGACGTCTTCAAGGCGTTCACCGCCATCCCCATCCTGCTGGAAGGCGAGCGCGGCTACGCCTTCGGCGCGGACGACCTGCGCAAGGAGATCCAGGGACGCGGGCTCTCCGCCCTGTTGCTCTCCAACCCCTGCAATCCCACCGGGAAGCTGGTGCAGGGAGACGAGCTCGCGCGCTGGGTGAGCCTCTCCCGCGAGCTGGACTGCGCGCTGCTGATTGACGAGTTCTACTCGCACTACATCTGGACCGGCCGCCCCAACCAGCTGCCGGTGGAGAGCGCCGCCCGCTACGTGGAGGACGTGAACAAGGACCCGGTGGTCCTCTTCGACGGCCTCACCAAGAACTGGCGTTACCCGGGCTGGCGCGTGACGTGGACCGTGGGGCCGCGCTCGGTGATTGACGCAGTGGCCAGCGCCGGCTCCTTCCTCGACGGCGGCGGCAACCGGCCGCTGCAGCGCGCCGCCATCCCGCTCTTCGAGGACGCGCATGTGATCGCCGAGACGCGCTCCATCCACGAGACCTTCCGCGCCAAGCGCGACTTCCTGCTCTCCCGGCTGGAGCGGCTGGGCGTGCGCACCGACCGCGCGCCGGACGGCACCTTCTACGTCTGGGGCAACGTCTCCGGCCTGCCCCCGCCGCTCAACGACGGGATGGGCTTCTTCCGGGCCGCGCTCCAAGAGAAGGTGATCACGGTGCCGGGCGAGTTCTTCGACGTGAACCCGGGGAAGCGGCGCGCCGCCCGCGGCTCCCGCTTCAAGCACTACGTCCGCTTCTCGTTCGGCCCCTCCATGGCCGCGCTCGAGCAGGCGGTGGCGCGCTTCGAAAAGCGGATCCTCGGGACGTGACCGGCACCGCGCCCAGGCCCTGGACGGAGCTCACCGCCGGAGACTGGCTGGCGGCGAGCGTGGGCGTGCTGTGCGCCCTCTTCTGCCTCCAGTTCCCGCTCTTCGCCGCGCCGCGCTTCGCCAAGATGTTCGAGGATTTCGGCGGAGAGCTGCCGGCGCTCACCCGGCTCGGGCTCACCTACTGGTTCCCCTGGGCGCTCGCGGTGCTGCCCATTGCGCTCGCGGCCACCGGGCTCGCCAGAGCGCGGACGGTGGTCGCTGCGCGGATTGCGCTGCTGTTGGGCGCGCTGCTCGCGATCGGAGGGTCCTTCCTCTGCGTGCTGGCCATGTACCAGCCGATCTTCGCGATCTCGGGATCCATCGAATGAGCACCCACCCGCTGACCCCGCGCGTTCGACAGCTGGTGGGCGGCTTCACGCTGATGGCAGGCATCGCGGTGCTGGCGCTCGGGGCGCTCAACTTCGCTCGCGGCAGCGCCCTGCTCTCGCGCGGCGTGCGCACCGAGGCGTCGCTCACCCGGACGGACCACCAGACGGAGGACTCGGACACCGGGCACCAGCTCTACTACCGCTTCGAGGTCGGCGGCCGCGAGTACACCCGCGTGGGCGTCTTCGGCACGCCCGTGCGCTCGGACGTGAGCCAGAAGGCGCAGGCGGAGGCGGTCCGCACCGGGAAGCTGGAGATCCGCTACCTGCCGGAGGAGCCGAGCGTGAACGAGCCGGTGGAGATCGCCCGCCCGCAGCGGGAGAAGGGTGTGCTGGCGCTCGGCTTCGGCGTGGCGATCGCCCTGCTCGGGGCGTTCCGGCTGTACGGCGCGCGGGCGCGGGCGGCGCGCCCATGAAGGACGGCCGCGCCAGCACCACGGCGGTCCTGGTGGCGTTCCTGCGCGCCTGCGCCAACGCGGGGCTCACCCGCGTCCCGGACTTCAGCGACCCCACCGCGGAGCAGCTGCTGCCGGAGTTCTGGCGCAGCCAGGTGCGGCGGCTGCAAGAGGCTGCGCAGGCCGGGAAGCGGCCGTTCGGGATGACCTTCGCGCGCGGCGCTGCGGACTTCATGGCGCTGCGCACGCGGATGATCGACCAGGCCGTGCAGAAGGCGCTGGGCCACGGGCCGCGACAGCTGGTGATCCTCGGCGCCGGGCTGGACGGGCGCGCGCACCGCCTCCCGGGCCTGCGCGCGGTGAAGGTGTTCGAGGTGGACCACCCTGCCTCGCAGGCCTTCAAGCGCGCCCGCACCGAGCGCATGGCCACCGCCTGCGCGGAGCTCCACTACGTCTCCGTCGACTTCGAGAAGCAGGGGCTGGAGGAGCCGCTGCGCGCCGCGGGGCACCACGCGGCAGAGCCCACCGTGTGGATCTGGGAGGGCGTGGTCATGTACCTCACCGACGCCGCGGTGCGCGCCACGCTGGGGGCGATCTCGCGCCTCTCCGCCGCTGGCTCCACGCTCGTCCTCAACTACCACTCGCCCCGGCCGTGGGGCGGCCTCACCAACGTGATCTTCGGCGCGTTCGGCGAGCGGCAGACGCCGGGGAGAACGCCGGAGTGGATGGCGCAGGAGCTGCGGTCCGCCGGCTTCGAGCCGCAGGAAGATCTGGGCATCCAGGACTGGGGCCGGCGCCTCAACGGGCCCATTCTGAAGGCCATGCCCGTCCAGCACATGCGCCTGGTGGTGGCGCGGCGGTAGTTCGCGGTCAAGTCGCCCCCCCGGCGGTCACCTCGAGCGTAGGCCGCCAGGCCGTAGTCGAGAGGCGGCACTGGGCTCGTGATCACGTCAGCGCCGCTTCGAACCCGGTGCCGCCCCTCGACTACGGCCTGCGGCCTACGCTCGGGGTGAACGGGGGAGCTACGCGCCCGAAATGTTCACAGACGCTCGGGGTGACCGGAGTGGACTACGGCCTCGATAGGCTCACAGCCTCTCGGGGTGAACGGATGCGCTAGCGCTTGGCCAGCTTGTCCTGGATCCGCCGCTGGATCAGCTGCACCACTTCGGAGAGCGGCAGGCTGGAGGAGTCGATCTTCTCGGCATCCTCCGCGGCCTTGAGCGGGGCCACTTCGCGCGAGGAGTCGTCCTTGTCGCGCTGGGTCTGATCCGCGAGCACGTCCGGGAGCGAGCTCTCCACGCCCTTCTGGAACAGCTCCTCGTACCGGCGGCGGGCGCGCGTCTCGGGGTTGGCCTCCAGGTAGAACTTGGCGTCCGCGTCCGGGAAGACCACCGTGCCGATGTCCCGGCCCTCCAGGATCGCCCCCTTCTCCGCGGAGAGCGCCAGCCGGCGCTGCAGCGCGAGCAGCCCCTGGCGCACCACCGGGCGGCCCGAGACCTTGGACGCGCCCATGGAGATGTCCGGCGTGCGGATCTCCCCGGAGACGTCCTCGCCGTCCAGGAAGACGCGGTTCTCCTCCCCCACCACCTTGAAGGAGATCTTCAGCCCGCCGAGCAGCTTCTCCAGCGCCGCGTCGTCGTCAAGCGCCAGCTTGTTGCGCGTGGCCTTGAGCGCCACGCACCGGTAGATCGCCCCGGTGTCCACCAGCGAGAAGCCCAACCGGCGCGCGAGGATCTTCGAGACCGAGGACTTGCCCGCGCCCGCCGGGCCGTCAATGGCGACGATGAAGGGACGCACTTAGAGGATCTCCCGGAGCGCGCTCACCAGCCGCTCGTTGTGCGCGCGCAGCCCCACGGAGATCCGCAGCGCATTGGGGAAGCCGTAGCCCGGCACGGGGCGGGTGATCACGCCTTTGCGCAGCAGCGCCTCGTAGATGGGGTGCGCCGGCCGGCCGAAGTCCGCGAAGACGAAGTTCGCGTAGCTCTGCGGCACCGTCACGTGCAGCCGCCGCAGCTCGTCCTCCAGGTAGCGCAGGCCGCGCAGCGTGTGGGCCTTGGTGGAGCGCACGTGCTCGAGATCATCCAGCGCCGCCACGCCCGCGGCTTGCGCCACCGAGGTGAGGTTGAACGGCATCCGCGTCCGGTTGAGGTAGCGCGTCAGCTGCGGGTGCATGATCCCGTAGCCCAGGCGCACGCCCGCCAGCCCGTAGATCTTCGAGAACGTCCGCAGCACCACCAGGTTGGGCCGGCTGCGGTAGTAGGTCTGCCCGTTGGGGTAGTCCGCCCAGTCCACGTACTCGAAGTAGGCCTCGTCCAGGACGACGAGCACCTCCGGCGGGACCTTCTCCAGGAAGGCCTCCAGCTCCGCCTTGCTGAACGCGGTGCCGGTGGGGTTGTCCGGGTTGGCGAGGAAGATGATCCGCGTCTTCGGGCCGATCCGCGCGGCCATCGCCGGGAGATCGTAGCGGAAGCCCTCCGCCATCGGGACCTCCACGAAGGAGCGCCCGTGCGACTGGAGCGCGACCTTGTACATGAGGAAGGAGCCCTTGCAGAGCAGCGCCTCGTCGTCCGGGGTGGTGAACGTCCGGATCAACAGCTCGATGATCTCGTTCGACCCGTGGCCGACGAAGACCTCCTCCGGCGCCACGCCCAGGAACCGCGCCAGCCGCCGCACCAGGTAGAAGCTGGCGCCGTCCGGGTAGAGGTGGACCTTGCGCGCCGCCGCTTCAATCGCCTCGATCGCCAGCGGGGAGGGGCCGAGCGGGTTCTCGTTGGACGCCAGCTTGATGACGCCGGTGATCCCGTACTCGCGCTCGGTCTCCTCGATCGGCTTGCCGGGGACGTACGGCGAGAGCGTCTCGATGTAGGTCGGTACCAGCGACTTCATCCGTCCTCTACTTCCCGGCGAAGACGCCCAGCGCCCGGAACTTGGCGTACCGGTCGTCCACCAGCTCGTCCTGGCCCAGCTTCTTCAGCTCGCCGAGGTGCTTCTTGAGCGCCTTGCCCAGCTGCTCGGCCGCCTTCTGCGGATCGCGGTGGGCGCCGCCCGCGGGCTCCTGGATCAGGTCGTCAATCACCTTGAGCTCGAGCAGATCCTTGGCGGTGAGCTTGAGCGAGTCCGCCGCGCGCTCCGCCTTGGAGGCGTCCCGGAAGAGGATGGACGAGCAGGCCTCGGGGCTGATCACCGAGTAGATGCTGTTCTCCATCATCAGCACCCGGTTCGCCACACCGATCGCCAGCGCGCCGCCCGAGCCGCCTTCGCCGATCACCGTGGAGATGATCGGCACCCGCAGCCGGCTCATGACCTCCAGGTTGACGGCGATCGCCTCCGCCTGGCCGCGCTCCTCCGCGCCGATGCCGGGGTACGCGCCGGGCGTGTCCACGAAGGTGAAGATCGGCCGCTCGAAGCGCTCCGCCAGCTCCATCAGCCGGCGCGCCTTGCGGTAGCCCTCCGGGCGCGGCATCCCGAAGTTGCGGGCCATGTTCTCCTTGGTGTTCCGCCCCTTCTGGTGGCCCAGGAGCATCACCGGCTCGCCATTGAAGCGCGCGAAGCCGCCGACGATGGAGGGGTCCTCGCCGAAGTGGCGGTCCCCCGCCATCTCGAAGAAGTCGGTGAAGAGGAGCTGCACGTAGTCCAGGAAGTACGGCCGCGAGCTGTGGCGCGAGAGCTGGACCACCTGCCAGCGGGAGAGGTCGCTGAAGATCTCCGTCTGGAGCTTCTTCGCCTTCTTCTCCAGCTTGGAGATCTCGGACGTGAAGTCCGCGGTGCCAGTGGACGAGAGGCTCTTGAGCTCTTCGATCTTCTTCTCGAGCTCGATCAGCGGCCGCTCGAAGTCGAGCGCGTAGGAGACACCAGTAGCCATGGGCGCGGCAGCACTAGCACCCGCCCCCAGGCGTTTCAACGCGCAACCGGTTGCGCACTGCGTTTATATCGCCGCCCCAAATTTCGGGCGCCGGTGGCCCGTCCAGGACCCACATGCTGACGATCCTTCTGACAGCGCTGCTCGCCCAGGCCACAGCCCCCGCCCCGTCCCCCGCCCGCAAGCAGGCCACCACGCTCAACACGCGCGGCTTCCGGCTCTACCAGAAGAAGCAGTACCCGGAGGCCCTGGCCCTCTTTCGGCAAGCCTCCGAAGCGGACCCCACGCACGCGCTCGCCCACTACAACCTGGCCGCCACCCTGGGCGTGCTGCGCAAGCAGCGCCGCACCTGCGAGTTTGACGCCTACAAGCAGGCGATCGTCACCGAGCTGACCCGCGCGGTGGAGCTGGACGCTGGCCGCAAGGCGCGGATGCAGCGAGACCGCGACTTCGACGACGTCCGGGACACGCTGGGCTACCAGAAGCTGCTCGGGCTGGATCCGAAGAAGCCGGCGGACCTCCCGGCGCTCCTCGAGCGGGTGAGCTGGTACTCCGGCGGCGAGGGGGCCTACGGCTCCATGAAGGCGCTGGATCTGCAGCCGGGCGGCAAGCTCACCCTCACGCTGCGGCAGCTGACCGAGGACGAGAAGCAGCCCCTCAAGGAGTCCAAGCTCCCCGGCACCTGGAAGCTGGAGGCAGGCAAGCTGACGCTCACCTTCGCCCAGCCGCTGGAGGGCGCCACGACGGTCTCAGGGACGCTCGGTGAGACCGGCGTCCTGGAGATGGAGGCCCCGCTCGGCAAGCTCTACGACCGGCCCTCGGAGTGCGAGGCCTGAACGGGAGGGCCTAGGCCGCCTTGATCTTCGAGGTGGCGGAGAGGGCGTACCAGGAGGTCCGGAACGCCTTCAGCTCGCGCAGCCCCGCCGGGTGGCGGCCCAGCGCCGGCGCCACGGTGATCGGCAGCGCCAGCTTCTTCTCCATGTTCTTGGCGACGAGCAGCTCCAGCTTCCGCCGGTTCTCGCACTTGGGGCAGGTGGACTTGGGCAGCACGCGGTTGACCAGCACCCGCTCCGCCGCGAGCTTCTTGGCCTGGAGGTACTCCACCAGCCGCTCGGTCTTCGCCTGTGCCAGCTCCTCGCCCCGGGTGACCACCACGAAGCGGGACTCGTTGGGGGAGGCCAGCGCGTCCTCGAAGCGCTTCACGTGGCGCAGGAGCGCCGAGGTCTCGTCCGCCAGCTCGCCCAGCCCCTTGGCGCGGTACTTGGAGAGCACCGCGTGCAGCGCGTTGAGCCAGTTGCGTGCGACCTCGGGCAGCTCCGCCACCCGCACCGAGCTGGCGCTGGGGGCCGGATCCACCACGATCCGCTTGAACCGCTCCTGCACCAGCGCGTCCGTGAGGGCGCACAGCGCGGCCAGCTCGTCCAGGGACGCGGGCGCGCAGTCGAGCAGGTTGCGGAGGACCTCGCGGTCCTGGATCAGCTCCTGGCTCTTGGCCTGGGCCTCGAACGCGCGCTCCGCCTTCTCCTTGAAGCGCTTGCGCAGGGCGCCGAACCACGCCGGACAGTCCAGCTCCCGCGCGTAGAGCCCCTTGGTGCCCTTCACCTGGGTCTCGGTGTCGGTGAGGCGGCTCTGCAGCACGTCAGAGAGCGAGTGCGCGGGATCCGTGGAGATGAGGAGCACCGGCCCCTCCTTCTCCGTCAGCGTCACCGCGGCGGCCGCCGCGCAGGAGCTCTTCCCCACCCCGCCCTGCCCCACGAAGAAGATGAGGCGCGTGGGCGGCAGCGGCGGCGCGGCGATCGGCGGCATGGAGGGCGCGCGCACCAGCGCAGGGGGACCTTCGGCCGCCGAGAACTCCAGCGCCTTGGTCTCCTTGTTGGTGGCCCACTCCTTGGCCAGCTTCTTGACGCCGTCCTGGCCGCGCGGCGCCAGCTCGCGGCGCGCCACGAGGTTGACGGGGACGACCTTGTCCAGCTGCTGGAACTTGCGCACGTGGGGCGCCTGCAGGCCGCGCCGCCCCTGACACGCCGGGCAGCCCTGGCCGTCCTCCACCTGGTTGACGACGATCTCCTCCATCGGAATGCCGCGCTCGCGCAGCCCGGCGAAGAGCAGGCGCGTCTGCGCCTCGGGCACGGGCTCCGGCAGCGCCACCAGGTGGAACGAGGTGCGCGCCGGGTCCTTCAGCAGCGCCACCAGCTTCTCGAGCTTGAGCGAGAGCTCGTCGAGATACCCCTCCGGCGGCCCCTCCTTCCGCTTGGCGCCCGGCCGCTCGCCCTTCACGAGCGCCAGGAACCGCCGCAGCGCGCCCGGCTGATCGAACAGGCGCAGCGTGTGGCTGGTGGGCCAGGTGTCCACCACGATCCGGTCGAACTCGGCCGTCTCCAGCTGCTCGGCGATCTGCAGCAGCACCGCGAGATCGTCCAGCCCCACCAGCGCCGGCTCGAAGAGCTTCTTGAGGTCGTCCTCGCTGAGGACCAACCCCTTCACCGAGGCCTGCTCGAGCGCGGGCTTGAGCTTCTTCACCAGCCCTTCGACCACAGGCGGCAGCTCCAGCTCGGCCGCGAAGAGCCCGCCGTCACCCTTGCCAGCCTGCAGCTTGGTCGGTTTGGCTGGCACCTTCTTCTTCAGCAGATCCGAGAACGCGCTGGAACCGTCGAACGAGAGCAGCAGCACCTTCTGCTTCGGGTGCTTCTCGGAGAGGTTCAAGGCGAAGGCGGTGGCGAGAGTGGTCTTACCGACTCCACCTTTGCCGCCGAAGAAGTGCAGGGTCTGCGTGTCGCTCATTGACTCGTGGCCTTCCTAACAACACTGCCGCCGGGCGTTTTCTCCCGAAGCGCTCCCAGAACGGCTTGGAGCGCGGGCGGCTGGAGCCTTACCGCTCAAGCGAGGGTAAGATTCCGCTACGTCCAAATTGAGGGGCCGAAGAGTCCCTCTTTTGGAGGGCAAAAGTCAAGGCGTGGCGGGGGTTTTTGTTGCACCCCTCACCGGACCGACAGGTTGCCACCCAGGCCAGCTCCTACCTTTGCCTCCACACCCGCGGCTTCATTGGGAGTTGGGACCCCGGCGCCCGCCCGCTGGGCCCTGGCCTCGGCCGCGTAGCGGTTGAGCTTGTTGTAGAGCGTCTTCTCGGACACCCCCAGGATCTCCGCCGTCCGGGCCTTGTTGCCGCCGTTCCGCTGCAGGGAGCCCAGGATGTACTCCTTCTCCACGGTGTCCAGCGGCAGCCCGAACGGGAGTCGGAAGGACTGCTTCTCCGGCCCCTTCCCGGCCATGTCCGGCGGCAGGTGCTCGCCGGTGATCAGCTCGGCGTCGCAGAGGATCACCGCGCGCTCCACGGCGTTGCGCAGCTCGCGGATGTTGCCCGGCCAGTCGTAGTTCTTGAGCACCTCCAGCGCGTCCGGGTGGACCCCGGAGACCCGCTTGCCCGAGTCGTTGTTGAACTTCTCCACGAAGTGCTGGACCAACAGCGGGATGTCCTCGCGCCGGTCGCGCAGCGGCGGCAGGAGGATCTGGAAGACGTTCAGCCGGAAGTAGAGGTCCTCGCGGAAGCGGGTGTTCTTGATCTCCTGCTTGAGGTCCCGGTTCGTGGCGCAGAGCACGCGGACGTCCACTTCGATCTCCACCTTGCCGCCGAGCCGGCGCAGCCGGCCCTCCTCGAGCACGCGCAACAGCTTGGCCTGCAGCTCGATGGGGATCTCGCCCACCTCGTCCAGGAAGAGCGTGCCGCCGTGCGCGAGCTCGAAGACGCCCGGGCGCCGCTGATCCGCGCCGGTGAAGGCGCCGCGCTCGTGGCCGAAGATCTCGGACTCCATCAGCGTGGCCGGGATGGAGGCGCAGTTCACCGCGATGAAGGGCTTCTCCCGCCGCGGGGAGAGGTTGTGGACCGCGCGCGCCACCATCTCCTTGCCGGTGCCGGACTCGCCGGTGATCGCCACGGACGCCTTGGCCGGGGCGACCTTCTCGATCAGCTCGAACACGCGGCGCATGGGCGCGGAGCCGCCGATGAACTCGGACGAGCCGAGCTGCTTGAGCCGGCGCCGCAAGGTCTGCACCTCGCGCAGGGTCTCCTTCTTCTCCAGCGCGCGGTCGATGCAGACCTTCAGGCGCGCCGGGTCCAGCGGCTTCTCGATGAAGTCGTAGGCGCCCTCGCGGATCGCCTCCACCGCGGCGTTGATGGTGGCGCGGCCGGTGAGGAAGACCACCGGGCACTCGGGGAGGTCCTCGCGCAGCGCCTTGAGCAGCCACAGCCCGTCCGTCTGCGGCATGGCCAGGTCCGAGAGCACCACGTCCGGGCGGAACTCCACCGCCTTCTTGAGCGCGTCCGTCCCGTCCACCGCGGTCTCCACGCGGTGGCCCCACATGGTCAACATCTCCGCGAGCGCCTCGCAGGTCTGATGCTCGTCGTCTACCGCCAGGATGCGCGCGCCGGTCAAGATGGGCTCCTTGCTGCTGGAAAATCGAAAAGGGCGAAACGAAGCGGACGAAGCCGATAACGGCGCTTCAGGCCAGCGGCAGGTAGATCACGCACTCGCCGGAGCGGACCTCGACGCGCCCGCCGCACCCCTGCGCGAGCTGCTGCAGCGCGGGGAGCGCCTCGGGCAGCGGCTCCTCGGAGGAGGTCTGCCCGTCCGCCACCTTGAGCACCGCGAAGGTGCCCTCCTGCTTGAGGGTGAGCGTGAGCTCGCCGCCCTCCGCGGTCCGGCGGATGCCCCGCAGCAGCGCCTGCAGTGCGCAGAAGCTGGCGGACGTGTTGTCCGCCGCCACGCGCAGCCCCGCCTCCACCATCGGCCGGGCGGTCAGCCGCCGGCGCCGGCACTCGTGGCCGAGCACCTCGAGCGCCCGCAGCACCAACGCCGAGAAGTCCTGCTCGCCCGGCCCAGAGCGCGGCGAGATGAAGTCCGCGAAGGAGCGGAGGATCCCATCCACCCGCAGGATCTGCTCGCGCATCACCCGGAGGTTCTTCTCGAAGGCGGGCGCCACCGACTCCGCCTGGCGCCGCAGCCGCTCCGCCAGCACCTCGAGGTTGATCGACAGCGCGTTGAGCGGGTTGCGCGCGTCATGCAGCAGGCTGTCCATCAGCGCCGCCGAGGCGGCCTGGCGCGCCGAATCCACCGGACCGGACGAGGAGGAGGCGCTCATCGACATCGGCTGGGCCGAATCCGCTGAGGAGAAGCTACGCACATGAAACTCCTTGGTTTTTGCCAACCGGTGACGGCGGTGGCCTCGCGAGTTCGAGGATTTAGGGTTCGACCCCCAAATCGTCAACTGGCGCCCTATAAAAGCTTCCGGAAGTGACCAATTCCCAACCCATTCCAACGACTTAGCGGGCACTTCGAAGTGTTCACCAGCCAACCCCGGTAAAAACCTCCTTCCAGCAGCCGAAGGAGGCGTGCGCACAACGTGCGAGCGCGCGCCGGCCATCCGGCCGGGGCCGCTTCAGGGCTGCGCTGGGTTGCTGAGCAGGCGGCCTCTTTGCGAAGGACTCAGCCGGCGGCCTTGGCCGCCGCGTCGTCCACGGCCACCAGGTCGATGTTGAGCTTGGCCGCGTAGTCGAAGATCCGCGGGTCCCGGTAGAACTCGCCGAAGACGATCCGCTGGCAGCCGGAGTTGGCGATCAGCTTGAAGCAGGGCCAGCAGGGGCTGGCGGTGGTGTAGATGGTCGCCCCGTCGATCGCCACGCCGTTCTTGGCCGCCTGGATGATCGCGTTGGCCTCCGCGTGGACGGTGGCCACGCAGTGGCCGTTCTCCATCATGTGGCCCACCTCATCGCAGTGGGGCAGCCCGCGGATGGAGCCGTTGTAGCCGGTGGAGAGGATGGTCCGGTCCCGCACCAGCAGGGCCCCCACGTGCTTGCGGTCGCAGGTGGCGCGCGTGGCCACCTGCTTGGCGATGTCCATGAAGTACTGATCCCACGAGCTGCGTCCGTTCATCGGCGAGCCTCCCTGAGTCGTAGAGGGGATTCTCACGCGGGAGGGGTGCCACTGCCGAGGAGATTTTCCCAAAGGCCTATCTGCCAGGTGAAGTAGCCTGCGCGTCCATGCTCGCTACGCGCATCCGCCAAAAAGAGAGCTCCTTCTACTTCGTCAGCTACAAGGTCCCGGACCTGCTGGCGAAGGCCCGGTTCGTCAGCCGCTACTACTTCGAAGGGGACGAGCTCCCCTCGGAGGCGCCGGCGGCCGGAGACGAGGTCGCCCGCTTCGTGGGCGGGATCGAGCGCAGCGAGGGCGCCTTCCAGCGGCTGATGAACCGCCAGAAGATCTCCGCGATCGTGAACTTCTTCGAGACCGCGGTGACCCAGCCGCTGGTCCCCGGCGCGATCCTCCTGTTCACGGACGAGAAGCTGAAGTTCGAGGCGCTCGGCGAGTACAAGAGCGTGGGCAACCTGCGCGAGCCTGAAGGCAAGTACCTGATCATCGACGGGCAGCACCGCGTGGCCGGCTTGGGCTTCTACGGCCGCAAGCACGAGCGCGAGGCGGACTCGATTGAAGTCCCCTGCCTCATCTTCGATGGCCGCAGCGCGGACTTCGCCACCGAGATGTTCGTGATCATCAACTCCACCCACACGCGCATCAACAAGTCGCACCTGGTGGATCTCTACGAGAAGGTCTCCTGGGAGAGCCCGGAGAAGAAGTTCTCCGCCAAGGTGGTGAACGAGCTCTACCAGGCGGATGACTCGCCGCTGCGCTACAAGATCAACCGGCTCGGCGGCCGCTCCAAGCAGGAGAAGTGGATCCTCCAGAGCGAGCTTTTCAACGAGCTGCTCAAGCTCGCCCAGAACCGCAGCAAGGTGATCAAGGCCCGGCTGAACAACCGCCCGGACAAGATGTACCAGCTGGTGCGGGACTTCCTCGCCGGCACCCGGAGCTCGATGGGAGAGATCTGGGGCCAGAACGACAAGTACATGTTCACGCGGGACGTGACGCTCAAGGCGCTCATCCGCGTGCTCGGCGAGATCATGAAGCAGAAGAAGCCGATGGACGCCTGGGCGGATCAGGGCACGCCGGCGTTCGCCAAGCTCACCAAGCCGTGGGCGGACGAGGCGCAGAAGTTCCGCGCCGAGGGCTTCTACGAGCGCTTCGCCGCCAAGGGGCAGCTGGAGCGCGTGCGCCGGATCCACCTGGAGCTCACCCGCGCCCTGGGCTTGGAGCCCGAGGACGCGGAGAGCGAAGAGGCGTAGCGCGTCTTCTAGCGCGCCGCCGCGCGCGCCCCTTCGGACGCCGAGCCGAAGCGCGGCTCGAGCAGCCGCGCGTAGCCCTTCCCCGCGAGGAAGCTGCGCACCTTGGCGGCCGGCGCCGCGAAGGTCTCGCCGGGCATGGGCACATCGAAGCTGTAGGCCTGCTCTGCCACGGCGAAGCCGACCTTGGCGGTCCGGTACCCCTCCACGATCGCCAGGAGCCGCCCGGTGGCGAGCGAGAAGATCCCCCCGCCTGAAGCGCCGTAGCCAATCGGCGCGTCCGTCTTGATCATGGTGGGGGTGCGCCGCGCGCGGTCCCACTCCACCTGCGAGACCATCCCGCCGGAGAGCGAGATCGCCTTGCCGTAGGGCGCGCCCACCACCAGCACGTCCTCCCCCAGCTCCAGCTCCTCGTCCGTGGCCAGCTCCGCGGCGGTGAGCGTGGCGCCCTCCACCCTCACCAGCGCCAGGTCCAGCTCCGGCACCCGGCCCACCGCCACCACCGTGGCGGGGAACTCCTCCGCGTCCGCGCGGTGCTCCACCACCACCTTGAGCTTCGGGTCCTTGAGACCGGCCATCTCCACCGCGTGCGCGTTGGTGACGATGAACGAGCCCACCCCGCCCTCCCCGCTCTCGCTGGCCACCACCACGCCCGAGGCGCTCTTCTTCACCGCGCCGCCCTCGTAGATGTAGAGGCGCACGTTGTGCGGGAGGATCTGCTGGACCCGCTCCTTGCGGCTGAGCGGCGCGGGGCGCGGGAGCGCGGCGGACGCGCCTTGCGAGGGCGGCGTGGTGGCGCAGGAGAGCAGCGGCAGCAGCGCCCAGGCCCAGGACAGTCGGTGCATCAGGTCTCCATCTTTCAGGCGGTGAGGGTGTCCGGCAACGAACGCGGCAGCATCCGTCATCCGATCATCCCGGCGCACCACTGGCGCGAGCAGCCGCCTGGCCGCCCGGCCGCCCTACTCGCCGCGCGGCCGCCGGCAGAAGCGCCGGACGATCGCCAGCAGCAGATCCAGGTCCACCGGCTTGGGCACGAAGCCCTGGATGTTGGCGGGCATCTTCGGGTTGTCCACCGCCGAGAGGACGATCACCGGGACCGCGGCGAAGCGGACGTCCTCGAGCAGCTTGGCGCGCAGCTGCCAGCCGTCCATCACGGGCATGGTGAGATCGAGCAGGACCAGGCCGGGGCTCAGGCCCGCATCGAGCTGCTCGAAGGCGAGCTGCCCGTTGCCGGCCGCGGCGACGGAGAAGCCGTGCGACCCGAGGAAGTCCACGAGCAGCTCCCGGCTGTCCTCGTGATCCTCGACAACGAGGATGTCCTTCTCCATACGCCTGACCCGACCTCCACCCTCCGACGACCCAGCCTCACCCTAGAACATATGCGGGGGTCACTTCGCAACGGTCCGCGCCGGTGTCACGTACCTGGGGTGTGGCTTTCTGGACGTCAGGCGTAGCGCTTGCGCATCAGGAACAGGATGGCGTCCTTCGCGCAGTGCTCGCAGTAGCCGAAGCGGCTGATCATGGTCTTCAGCGTGGCCTCCACCTGGCCCTGCTCCCGCGAAGAGAGCGTGCTGCGATCGTCCGAGAGGTGCTTGAGGATGTTCTCGGTGTTGCGCCGCAGCACCCGCTTGCGCTCCTCGAAGAAGTGGGCGCGCAGCCGGCGGAAGAGGTCCGGGAAGATCCGCGGGTAGTCCATCTCCCCTTCCGGGTTGTCCAGCTTGTGGGCGCCGATCTGGGCGATCACCCCGCGGCGGAACTCGCCCGAGTCCTCGCCCTTGGGCATCACGATCCCCTCCATCTCCGCCATCCGGGCCTCGTCCGGGCGCTCCATCTCCCCGGTCAGCCGGTTGCGCAGCTTCTCGCCCTTGGTCCAGTGCGAGACGTGCTGCACGTAGCGCTCGAAGAGCTCCTTGTATTGCTCTTCGGAGATCAGCCCCATGGAGTCCCGGACTTCTGCGTCCACCTTGTCCAGGTACTCGCGCTCCCCCACGCGCACGAACTCTTCATGGTCGTGGTACTCGTCCACGATCTCCTGCTGCAGGAACTCGTAGACGCTCTTGTCCTTGCAGAGCGCCTCCAGCTCCTCGAACACCGCCAGCGGGTTGAGGCAGCGGTAGTCCGCGCTCTGGGCCGCGTTGAAGAGCGCGGTCTTGATCTCCCGCGCCGAAGCGCCGCTGCGCCCCTCGTAGTTCGGGTACGCGTCCGACTCCTGGTAGACGTCCGGCAGCTGCTTGCGCAGCTCCTTGGCCTGCGCCAGGGAGAGGCGATCCGGCGGGTTCCCCTCTTCGTAGAGGTGGAGCTTCTCCACCGGGGAGAGCCGATCCACCAATTCGCGCGCCTCGCCCTTGTAGCGATCCGCGATCGGCTTCTTCAGCCGCGTCAGCACCGCCCAGAGCGCCGCCACCTCCGTGGTGTGCGGCGCCACGTGCTTGCCCACCGCGGTCTCGGTGATCTGCGCGTCGTAGATCTGCTGCTCCACCCGGTAGCGCCGCAGGTACGGCACCCGCACCAGCTCGATCCGGCCTTTGAACGACGCGAAGTCCGGCAGCTCCTTGAAGGCCGCCAGGTGCTTCTCGTTGGAGGAGGCGATCAGCACCTCGTCCAGCTGCAGGATGAAGTGCTCCAGCGGGACCTCGGCGGTCTCGCTCGCGCCCAGCAGGTACTTGAAGGCCTCCAGCGGCCGCTTGAGCAGATCCGAGTATTCGATCAGCCCGCGGTTGCCGGAGACCAGCGCGCCGTGCGGCTCGAAGAGGACCAGGTTGTGCAGCGCCGCCGGCAGGTTCGCCTGCGAGCGATCCGCGGTCACCTGGTGGTAGGCCGCGTCCACGCTCATCTGCGGCTCCACCGTGACGCTCGCCACCTGGTAGCGGCGGGAGACGTAGAAGCGCTCCACCTGCACGTGGCGCAGCACCTTGAGGAAGTCCCCGCTGCTCACGGAGAGCAGCGCGGCGTAGATCCGCCGGCACTTGTGGCAGAGCTCTCCTTCCAGCAGGTAGTCGGACAAGACATAGGTCTCTCCCTTGGGCTCACCCTCCGGCTTGTCCTTGAGCACCTGCTCGAGCAGCTTGCGCCGCTCCTCGCGGGGGATCACGAAGAGCGGGTGATCCCGCATCTCGCAGGAGAGGCGGACGTCGATGTTCTCCACGTCCAGGTGCGCGTAGCTGGCCAGCTCCCCGGTCGCCGCCGCCACCTTGTCCCCAAAGCCGATGTTCCCCTTCACCAGCTTCTCGGTGGGGAACACCCAGTTGAGCCGGTAGAGCGCGCCGTGCGGGGTGCGCGAGTAGTCCTCCATGCCGCGCTTGAGCGCGTCCACCAGCGTGCTCTTCGCCGATCCGTTGGGGCCGTGCAGGAGGATCAGCTTGTTGATCCGCCCCGAGCGCGTGAAGTTGTTGAGCAGCCGGTAGATGTCGTTCTGCACCTCTTCCTGGCCGGCCACGCGCCCGTCTCGGTCGCTGTCGGTCCGGTCGAAGAGCTTGAAGCGGCGGATCTTCCCCGTGGGGTGCGGGACCTGCTCGGTCCCATAGAAGTCCATCACGTCCCGCAGGTACTGCGCGGCGTTGCGCGCCTGCCGGCGGGGATCTTGGAGGAAGAGCGCGAGGTACTCCTCGAAGGAGAGGATGCTCCGGTTCTTCACGAAGTCGGCGGACACCTCTGCGCCAACCGTCTGCAGGAACCGCTTGGCTTCCACAGGGATCTCCCTTGTGCTTTGTTGCCCCGATCTACGCACACCCTTGGGAACCCGCCACTGATGAGGCTGCTCCCCTTCCTTTTGCTCGCCCTCCTGGTGGGTTGTCCAGCCACCAACTCCCGACCCTGCACGGACGACGCTGAGTGTCCCGAGGGGCGCTGCCGGCTCGGCGCCTGCGGCCCCATCTGCGAGAGCGATCTCGACTGCGGCACCGAGCAGCTGTGCGTGGCCGGCCGCTGCGAGGTGCGCCCGGAGTGCCAGCTGGACGCGGACTGCGCCAAGGGCTTCTCCTGCAAGGCCGGCCGCTGCGACTGCATCGACGACAGCTCCTGCGCAGCCAACCAGAGCTGCACCCAGGGGCGCTGCGAGACCCGCGCCCGCTGCACCGGGGACGCGGACTGCTCGGGGACCGGCAAGCGCTGCGAGCTGACGCAGGGGCTGTGCATCCCGCCCTGCCGGCTGCCCTCTGACTGCGCCCCCAACGTGGATCCCAACCTGGCCACCACGCTCTACGCGTGCACCCAGGGCACCTGCCAGCGCCGCTGCGTCAACGACGCCACCTGCGGCGCCGGCCTCATCTGCGTGGCCAACCTCTGCGAGAAGGCCACCTGCAAGACGCTGGCGGAGTGCGGCCCGGGCCAGTACTGCACCTCCGCCACCTTCGGCCGCTGCGTGGACTACACCGTCTGCACCGCCAGCAGCGCCTGCCAGCCCAACTTCCGCTGCCAGCCCTTCCCCACCAACGCCTGCCCGCCCGGGTTCGACTGCAAGCAGTCCATCTGCCAGGAGCTGCCGCGCTGCCTGATTGACGCGGACTGCGCGCTCGCGTTCGGCGCGCCCGGCCCCGCCACGCCGGTCAGCTACTGCCAGGAGCAGCACTGCCAGCTCTCCACCCGCTGCACGGGGGATGCGCAGTGCGGCGCCAACGCCTGCATCGGCGGGGTGTGCGTGCCCAAGGCGTGCCGCGGCTTCGCGGACTGCCCGCCGGGAAAGGGCTGCGTGGCGGGCGCCTGCGTGGCCGCGCCCTCGCCGGGGGACGTGGCGCTGCTGGAGCTCTCGCCGCTCACCGCGCTCCTCCAGGTCGCGGACACCCTGCGCGTCTCGGTCGTGGGCTACCGGCTGGACGGCTCCAGCTACCCGCTCCCCCAGGCCACCTTTGAAGTCCTGGACGAGGCCGGCGCGCCGAGCACGGCCGCCACGGTGACGCCGGAGGGCGTGGTCACCGCCGCCGCGCCGGGCAAGGTGCGGATCCGCGCCTCCCTCCAGGGCACCGCCGTGGCCCCGCGCGAGGCCACCTTCACCCTCTACGCCGCGGTCACCGCGGGGCGCGTGGTGCGGGTGGTGGACGCCGCCACCCGCGCGCCGCTGGCCAACGTGCAGGTGCTGGGCTGTGACGCGGCGCCCGAGTCCGGTCCCTGCCCCACCCCGGTGCTGGTGGCCACGGACGCGCAAGGCGAGGCCGCCTTCCCATCCTTTGGCACCGGTCCGGCCAGCTTCTCGGTGGCCTCCGCCGAGCTGCGCTCGGACGGGCTGCCGCGCTACGAGCGGCTCTCGGTGGCGCGGACCACCGCGGCGGACGTGCTGCTGCCTTTGGGGTTCAACCCGGTGCACGGCAACGCCGGCTTCAACGCGGCGATCACCTTCAGCGAGGTCCACTCCTCCGGCAGCACCTGGGCGGGCTTCACCGTGCTCTCCACCCAGGATCCCACGGACCTCTCGCTGCAGCAGCTGCTCGGGGAGACGTTCAACGTCAGCGTCCCGCCGCTCAACCAGCGGATTCCCGTGCCCGGGAGCGTGGTGCTCTACACGTCACCCGGGCTGGGGATCCCGGACGAGCTGAAGGGCAAGTCGCTCGGGCTGGGCCAGCCGGGGCGGCGCGCGGCGGTGGCGTTCGCCGGCAAGACGGATCTCACCCAGGTCACCTCCCTGCGCTCGGCGGACGTGCTCGCCTACGCCAGCTCCTTCGACTACGCGATCTCCCCCTTCAACGAGATCACCGCCTGGCCCCGCGTGCCGGACACCGCGGACGTGGATGGTGACAACCTCTGCGCCAACCCGCAGCGCTGCCCCATGGGGAGCGAGGATGTCCCGGACTACGCGCGCTTCACCCCGCTCTCCTTCCGCCCCAACGTGATCCAGCAGCGCCGCACCGAGGTCGTCCTCCCGGCGCTCACGGACGGGTTCGACAACGTGGTGCTCGCGGCGGTGGAGCTCACGGGCGAGAGCGGGCTCACGCCGCTGGGCTTCGCCTCGCGCGCCGCGGGAGCGCCCGGCACGGGAGGCGCCCGGCCGGTGAGCCCGGTCACGCTGCGCAGCGGCGCGCCGTATGGCGGGCTGGAGGCCGGCACGCCCGGCATCTGGAGCATCGCGGTGCGGCTGGGCCAGGGCGGCGCGGTCAACGTGGAGGGAAACGTGAGCGCGCGCCTGACCCAGAGCGCGATCCTCCCTCCCCGCGTGGTGGTGGCGCCGTTCCTACCGGTGGCCACCGGCTCCAGCTGGTCCATCAACGAGCGCAGCGTGCTGCCCGGACAGCCAGCCTGGAACAATCTGGCCTCGGCGGGCGCGGGGCTCGCGCGCGTGGTGCTGACCGGGACCAAGGACCGGCACGTGATCTACTTCGCGCTGGACGGCAGCCAGAGCGGGCTGCGGATCCCGGACTCACCGGCGGGCGCGGCCACCGATCCCGCCGCGCAACCTACCTCCTCGCTGGATGTGGTCGCGCTCGCGCTGATGGGGACGTCCGCGGCGCAGGCGCTGGACCTCGCCGGCGTCAACCTCACCAATCTGGCCTCCCGGCTCGACGGTTATTCCCGGTTCCGGAAGTAGTGGACTAAGTTTTCGGATCACCTGCTGGCCCTGATCCGAAGGCTCGAGGAGCTCCGAACAAGATGGCGCCGAAGGAACCGATCATTGGAATCGACCTGGGCACGACCAACTCGTGCGCCGCCTTCGTAGACGAGAACGGCCAGGTGAAGCTCATCCCCTACAAGGGTGGCGAGTACACCGTCCCCTCCATCTTCGCGATCGACGACAAGGGGAACGAGCTCATCGGCTACGAGGCCAAGCGCCAGTGGCAGCTCAACCCCAAGAACACCATCTACGGGGCGAAGCGGCTGGTGGGGCGCTCGTTCCGCAGCGAGATCGTGGAGACGATGAAGAAGGTCGTGGCCTACAACGTGAGGCCCGGCTCGAAGAACGACGTGGTGATCGACGTCGCCAAGAAAGAGTTCTCCATGCAGGAGATCAGCGCGCGGATCTTGAACAAGATCCGCGACGTCTCCTCCAACTACCTCAAGGTCCCGATCAAGCGGGCGGTGGTGACCGTCCCCGCCTACTTCAACGATCGGCAGCGCCAGACGGTGAAGGACGCCGGCAAGCTGATCGACATGGAGGTGGTGCGGATCATCAACGAGCCCACCTCCGCCTCGCTCGCGTACGGCGTGGGGAAGAACCTCCACGAGACCGTGGTCATCTACGATCTCGGAGGCGGCACGTTCGACGTCTCGATCATCGAGATCCGCGACCGCGTCTTCGAGGTGAAGTCCACCGGCGGCGACATCTTCCTGGGCGGGATCGACTTCGACAACGCGATGATCCACCACGTCCTCAAGGACTTCGCGGGGAAGACCGGGATCGATCTCTCCACGGACCCGGTGGCGATGCAGCGGATCAAGGACCTCGCGGAGCGCACCAAGTGCGATCTCTCCACCCGCGAGGAGGTCCCCTTCAACATCCCCTTCATCACGATGACCGCCCAGGGCCAGCCCCTGAACATCGAGATGAAGTTCACCCGGAAGCTGCTCGAGGAGCTCACCTCGCACCTGGTGGACCGCACCCTGCAGATCGTGGCGCGCGTGCTGGTGGACTCCGGCCTCTCCACCAAGGACATCCAGCAGGTGATGCTGGTGGGCGGCCAGACCCGCATGCCGATCGTCCACGACCGGCTCACCAAGTTCTTCGGCAAGCCGCCCTCCAAGGGCGTCCACCCGGACGAGGCCGTGGCGATCGGCGCCGCGCTCTACGCCCACTCGCTCCAGGACGACACGAACCTCAGGATCCAGCTCCTGGACGTGATCCCCATGGCGATCGGCCTGGAGAAGGCGGGCGGCGCGTTCCACACCGTCTTCCCGCGCAACGCCCCCATCCCCAACGCCAAGCAGATCACCGCCACCACCAGCTACGACCAGCAGACCGAGCTGGCGATGCGGATCTTCCAGGGTGACAACGATCAGGTCTCCCGCAACGAGCTGCTCGGCGAGTTCACCTTCTCCGGCATCCGGGCGGACAAGGCCGGCAAGGTGCAGGTGGAGATCACGTTCGACGTGAACGTCGAAGGGATCCTCACCATGCGCGCCCGGGACCCGGACAGCGGCCGGGAGATGAAGACCACCGTCCGCGTCACCCAGTCCTAGGGCTGGGCCACGCTCAAGGGAGCAGGAAGTCCCGCACCACCGCCATGTGCTGCATGCTCGGCGCGTCGCTGTCCCCGGCCAGTACCGGCGCCACGTCTCCCAGCGGCGTGTAGACGCGGCTGTCGAAGACCAACCCCGCGTCGAAGCGGTTGCCGCCGATCACCACCGGGGTGCTCGCCGCCTGCAGCTGGGAGTCCGCGAGGACCCAGTCGTAGGGGCTGCTCCGGTTGGCGTTGGTCTTGTCGTTGCCCGCCTGGTCCACCGGGTAGGGGGCGCTGGTCTTGAAGTAGGTCGACAGCGTGCTCGCCGAACCGTCCCCGCGGCTGGGGCTGTTGAAGTCCCCGCCCAGCACCACGTAGTCGTCCGCGGGGAGCGCCTGCAGCCGGGCGAGCAGCGCCTGGGCCTCCGCGGTGCGGTTGCCGCCGGTGAGCAGGTGCACGCTCACCGCCCAGAGGTCCCGCGAGCCGGGGAGATCGATCCGCGCCCAGGCGAACTCGCGGGTGTTCGTCTCTGGATCATCCCAGAAGCCAACCTCCGCGATCCGGTAGCGGCTCACCACCCCATTGGGGATCTGCCCGGTGGGCTCCCGGTAGAACCAGAACTCCGGCCCGAAGGCGGCGTCCACGAAGGCGCGGATGTCCGCCGGCGTGTTGCCGCCGTAGTTCATCTCCTGCACCAGCGCGACGTCCGGCTTGAGCCCCTGGAAGATCCGCACTCCGTGGCCCGGCGTGTACGACTGGAGGTTCCCGCTGGTGGTATTGGCGGCCACTACCCGCAGCAGGAACGGTCCGCTCCCTCCGTCCGGGTACTGCGTCTGCCCGCCATCCCAGTAGGGCTGGTAGCTGCCGGCGTCCAGCTCGCCCGGGCCCGCGTCGAAGCCGGCGTCCGCCTCGTCCGAGCCCGCATCGAAGCCCGCGTCTTCGGGCACGGCCACGGTCGCATCCGCCGTCCCCGCGTCTGGCGCGGGGGCGGGCGTCTCTGGGCAAGCGGCGAAGAGGAGCGCGGCCGCGCAGAGCGCTGCGAGGCCGCTGCGGCGGAGCAGGAGGCTCAGGCGGTCTTCTTTTCCTTCTCGAAGACCAGCTGCGGCGCCTCGCGCTTGGTCACCACGGCCTCGGTGATCTTGCACTCCTTGATGCCCTCTCGGTACGGGACGTCGTACATGATCTCGAGCATCGAGTCCTCGAGGATGGCCCGCAGACCACGGGCTCCGGAGGAGCGGCGCATCGCCTCGCGGGCGATGGCGCGCAGCGCCTCCTTCGTGAAGGAGAGCTTCACCTTCTCCATCTCGAACATCTTCTGGTACTGCTTGGTCAGCGCGTTCTTCGGCTGGGTGAGGATCGTGACCAGGTCGTCCTCGCGCAGATCGTTGAGCGTGGCGACCACCGGGAGCCGGCCCACGAACTCGGGGATCATCCCGAACTTCATGAGATCTTCGGGCTCCACCAGCTTGAGCAGCTCACCGACCGACCGCTCGTCGCGGTGGCCGAGCTTCGCCCCGAAGCCCAGGCCCTTCTCCCCCACCCGGCGGCGGATGATCCCGTCCACGCCGTGGAAGGCGCCGCCGCAGATGAAGAGGATGTTGGTGGTGTCTACCTGGATGTACTCCTGCTGGTTGTACTTCTTGCCCCCGCGCGGGGTGACGTTGGCGCGGGTGCCTTCGATGATCTTGAGCAGCGCCTGCTGGACGCCCTCGCCGCCCACGTCGCGCGTGGCGGACGGGGTGTCCCCCTTGCGGGCGATCTTGTCGATCTCGTCGATGTAGACGATGCCGCGCGCCGCCTTCTCCACGTCGTAGTCGGCGTTGTGCAGCAGGTTCTGGATGATGTTCTCCACGTCCTCGCCCACGTAGCCGGCCTCGGTGAGGCTGGTGGCGTCCGCGATGGTGAAGGGTACGTTGAGGAAGCGGGCGAGCGACTGGGCGAGCAGCGTCTTGCCGGACCCGGTGGGGCCGATCAGCAGGATGTTGCTCTTGGAGAGCTCCACCTCTTCGGCGCCCTGGGACTTCACGCCGGGGCGCGGCCGGCTGGCCGGCTTCTTCTGGTAGATGCGCTTGTAGTGGTTGTAGACGGCGACCGCGAGGACCTTCTTGGCGTGATCCTGGCCGATCACGTAGTCATCGAGGAACGCCTTGATCTCGCTCGGCGTGGGCAACGACACCTGGGGCTTGCCCTCATCGCGGTCGTTCTCCTCCGCGATGATGTCGTTGCACAGCTTGATGCACTCATCGCAGATGTAGACGGTGGGACCCGCGATCAGCTTGCGGACCTCCCGCTGCGACTTGCCGCAGAACGAGCAGCTCAGGTTGACGTGGTGCTCACCCTTCTTCACTTCGCTGCCTCCGCGTTCACCCCGACGGCCTGACGCTTTCGGATGCTACTACAGGCACACCACTCTCAAAACCCACGCACCCCGCGAGACCCCACAGAGCGGATACGACAAAAAATATAGGCGTAAGAAACGCCCCCAGGAAGTCCTTCGCGGTCTTGAGCCCTTCCGCGCATCGATTGCAGGACATAACTCGGCGCGGCGTCCGGCGCAGCCTCCGGCACCTACACGGGGCTTGACGGCGGCCCAAGGCGCCTGCTCGCCCTGCACCTCCCGCTGGAGTCCGGCCTCACTCTTTCGTGAGGCTGGAGGCCACTTCCTCCACGTCCTCCGCCAGGGCCGAGGCGCGCTCGCTGACCGCCTTCGGCACCTTGCGGCAGGCAGCCAGGTCCGCGGCGAGCTTGCGCGCCGCGCTGGCGAGCCGGCGCACCAGGTACGCGTCCCCGGGGGGCTCCGGCGCCGGGCGGGGGAAGCGCTCCACGATCTCCCGCTTCAGCTCGGAGACGGGCCGCTCCGGGTTCCAGATGGAGTCCCGGATGCTCCGGTACTCCTCGGCGGAGAGCTGGCCGCGCTCCTCGGCGTCCGCGAGCACCTCCACCACTTCAAAGGCGGGGGCGCGGTGGACGATCTCCTCGCTCCCCATCTCCTTGGGCTCGTGCTTCTTCAGGAAGGAGAAGCTGCGCGTGAGCTTGAGGGCGGTCTGCTTGCGGATGTGCAGCTCCTTCAGGCAGTAGGCCTCGAAGGACTCGTAGCCCCACTCGTTGAAGCTCCCCTCGTCCCGCACCCGCACCAGGAGCTTGCCCAGCTCCACCCAGGTCGCCTTGAAGCGCTTGGCGGAGAGCAGGACGGTGTGGCGGAAGCTGCCAGGCTCGACCTCGCTGGCTTTCTGCGTGAGGGCTTGGGCGGTGGCGGACATGGCCGGCGGGTATGCCAAACCGCCGGCCCGCGCGCTACCCCTTGCCGACCTTGAACTTCAGCTGCACCGTGGCGCGCTCGCCGTCGTACGCCTTGAACGGCCACTTCTGCAGCGCGCGCAGCAGGCACTCCGGGAGCGCGCCCTCCTTGAAGGAGGGGTGATCCACCCAGACCTTGCTCACCCGCCCGTCGTTGCCGATCACGAACTCGATGGGGATCTGCGCGGAGAGCCCCGGCTTGCGCTCGGCCTCGGCGCGGATGCAGGGGTAGAGCGAGCGCTGGTTGGAGGCCACCACGCCGTTGATCGCGTCCTGATCGAACTTGGCGGTCTCCATCCCCTCCTCGTCCGTCTGGACGCCGGGCTTGGAGCCGGGCCTGGCCGCCTTGGCGATCGCCTTGGGCTTGGGGAGAGCGCCCAGGTCGGTGCGCGTGTCGCCCGGCTTGGGCTTCACCGTGGCCCCCGGGTAGTCCACCAGCTCCTCCGAGTCCACGCCGCGCGCGCTGGCGAGCGCGATCACCGGGGGCGACATCTCGATGTCCCCAAAGGGGTCCTCGGTGCTGCTGAACGGGTTGTGCACCGCGAAGTAGCGCCCCACCCAGGCCAGCCCGCCCGCGGCGGCGATGGAGAGGATGCTCACCACCACCAGCTTGGCGTTGCGGCGGCGGCGCCCCTTGGCGGCCTCCGAGACCGCGAGGTGATCCACCCGCTTCTTGGCCTCGGCCTTGGCCAGGTGGAGCTTGAAGAACTCCACGTCCGCCAGGCGCCGGAAGGTGGGCGTACCCATGCGGGCGATCTCGGTCTTGCCGTCCAGATCTCCCGCGTAGAGCTTCTCGACGATCTGGGTTGCCGGCACCGGCCCGAGCACCAGCTCCCCCTGCCGGAAGAGCCAGTCACCACCGCTCGTGCCCACATCCATTCCAAGGTTCTTGCTCGGATTCATGGGCGCGCGCGTATTTTACAGGTCGCCCCCCGTGCCGCAATCGCCACCATGAGCTCACCCCAGCGCCTCGCCATGTGGGTCTGGTACCGAGGTGACCACTTCCGGGGCTTCCAGCGCCAGCCACAGGGGCCCACCGTGCAGGAGGCGCTGCTCGCCGCGCTCGCCCCGGACGGGGTGCGCGGCCTGGTCGCCTCGGGGCGGACGGACCGCGGGGTCCACGCGCGGATGCAGGTGGTGAGCGCCCGGGCCCACTCGCCGCTGCCACCCGAGGAGCTCCTGCCGCGGGTCCGCGCGCGGCTCCCGGAGGGGCTGGGGCTGTGCGCCCTGGTCAGCGCGCCGCAGGGGTTTCACGCCCAGTTCTCGGGGGTGGGCAAGGAGTACCGCTACCGGCTGCTGCTGAAGGGCGCCGGTGCGGCGCACCCCTGGGCGGACTTCGCCTGGAGCCCCGCGGAGCACCCGCGGGTGGCCCGCGGCACGCCCGCGCCCGAGCGGCTGGCGGAGCTGTTGCGCGCGTACGAAGGCGAACACGACTTCATCGCCTTCCACGAGAAGTCCAGCGCCCGCAAGGCGCGCGCCGTCCACGCGGCGCAGCTGGTGGAGCTGGGGGACGGGCTGTTCGACGTCCGGTTGCGCGCCTCGGGCTTCGGGCGCTACCAGGTCCGGTACATGGTGGGGTCCGCGGTGGCGGTGGCCGCGGGGGTGCTCGCCGAGGGGGAGTGGCGCGAGGCGCTCGCGACCGGGGCGCCCATGGAGGGCGTGAAGGCGCCGGCCCACGCGCTGGTGCTCTGGGAGGTGGCGTATCCGCCGGGGTTGGCGCCGTTCGCGCCCGCGCTGCTGGAGGCAGCGCCCACCCTTCCTCCCCGTCCGCCGTTCTTCAGGTGACCAGGCGGTCTTCGTACTTCTCCAGCAGATCCGAGATCGCCTCGCGCAGGTACTCGCTCTGGCGGATGCGGGTCTCCTTGCTGAGATCCTTCAGGGCGTCGAGCTTCTCGCGTTGCAGCCGGAACACCACCGAGGTGAGGCGGGAGCCGTCGTTGGGCATTGAGTGCGTTTCCTCCATCTCCTACAGGGGCGCACATCGTCTCATGGGTTTTCGCGCGATCAAGAAAAGCGCTCACTCGAGCAGGTACGAGCGCAGCTGCAGCCCCGCGCACAGCTCGCCGGAGAAGCGCAGCCCGCCGCCGAAGCCCGCCTGCCCCGCCGCGCCCACGTAGAGCCCCACCACGGAGGTGAGCTCTACCTGCAGCCCCGCCCCAATGCGCGGCCCCGCGGTGAACATCAAGCCGGGCACCCACTGCAGCGCGGCGCCCAGATCGAAGAACGTCTTGAGCCGCTCCTTGCCGAAGTAGCCGCGGTACCCGGCGATGAAGCCCAGCTCGGTGCGGCTGGCGAACAGGCCGGCGCGCGCGAGCGCCATCAGCTCGTTGCCGTCGTAGTCCACCGCCCAGGTCCCGCCGAGATCCATCAGCAGCTTGGCCCCGGTGTCGCTGGCGAGCCCGCCCGCGGCCACGCCGGACTTGAGCTCTCCTCCCCCACCGAGCAGCAGCCCGAGCGAGCCGCGGTGATCCAGCCGCTCCGCGCGCGCGGGGAGCGCGGCGCAGAGCGCGAGCACGGCCGCGGCGGAGAGCGAGAGGCGCACGGTGCCCGCGGAGGCTTAGTGCATCCGCGGCCCGCTGGGGAGCGGCTTTTAGCGGGCCCTGCGGCGCCGCAGCGCCGCGGCGAGCAGCGCCAGCGCCGCGAGCGAGAGGCCGCCGCCGGCGGACGCACAGCCGGCGCCGCCGTCCTCAAGCTCGCGCTGGGCATCCAGGGACGGCTGCTCCGCCACCACCGGCGCGCGGTAGACCGCCACGCCCACGTTGCCGGCCTCGTCCCGGACGTGGACCTCCAGCGAGCCCGCGGCGTCCACCGCGCGCAGATCCACTGGGCGCAGCGCGCCGAAGGCAGAGAGCGCCCCCGCGCCGACCTTGAAGGCGTACTCCAGCGCGGCGTCACCGCTCACGGTGTCACGCGCCAAGATCCGCAGCGCGCCCGAGTCCAGCTTGAGGCGGACCTCCGGCGGCTCGTAGTCCACGCGGAAGGGCACCTCCACCGGCGCGGAGATGCCGTGCGGGTCCTCCGCCATGCGCGCGCGGACCTCGATCTTGTGCACCCCCTGGATCAGCAGCCGCGGGTGGCTGACCTCCAGCTCGCCGAGCGCGTTGGGCGCCAGGTAGGTGGTCCACAGCCCTTCGTCCACGCGGTACGAGAACTCCGCGGTGCCCGGCGCGCCGAGCGCGTGCACGTCCAGCACCGCCACCGGCCAGGGCAGCGGCTTGCCGGCGGTGAGCGTAAGCTCGGCGGCGGAGGGGATCACGCTGCGCTTGAGCGTGGCCACGGCGGTGGGCGCCGCCACCGCGCAGGTCGCGTTGGCCAGCACCAGCTGCGCGTAGAGCCCCAGGTGGTTGTACGCGTCCGTGGCGCCGATCTGCCCCACGCCCTTGGACTCGCTGACCTTGAGCTTGAAGCCGGCGATCGCCGGGAGCGCGATCGGCTTGAGCGCGGTGGCCACCGCCGGCTCGATCAGCCCCACCAGGGCGGGGATCAGCTGGGCGAGCAGCGCCGGATCTTCGGCGAGCAGTTCGCTGTTGGCGGTCTTGATGTTGGTGATCAGCTGCTTCAGATCTCCCAGCGCCGGGGTGACGCTCTCGCAGCCGGAGAAGATCACCGAGAGCGGCACGGAGACGTCCGAGGTCAGCGAGAAGAGCCGGACGAAGCGCTCGTCGATCAGGGCGTAGAGATCGATCGTCACGTCCTCCAGGTTGAGGAGGATGAGCGGCTTGATCGGCTTCTTGGTGGTGGGATCGTACGTCCCCTGCCCCACGCTCAAGGTGGGCGGCTTCTTCGGCTTCACCACCAGCCGCATCGGCGCGTCCTTGCCGTCGCGGGTGGCGAGCTTGCCGAGCGAAGGCAGGAACGTCTTGAACAGGCCGGTGTTGAGCAGTGCGATCGAGTCGCTCGAGAGCGAGAGGCACAGCGAGCCGGACTGGTGGGCCTGGTACGCCGCCATGTTGAGGAACGGGGACGAGACGCCCAGCCCCACGTGGTAGGGCACGCCCGGCGTGGCCTCCTTGTCGAAGTTGGGCGCGGGCGGGGCGGTGAGGACCGGCGCGGGCGCCGCGGGGGCGCAGTCGGACTTGGCGGTGGCCACGATCCCGCCGCGCGTGCCGATGTTCAGGCCGGTGTCCACGCTGACCGAGCTGCCGCCGGCCATGGAGAAGTCCAGCTTGGCCTCCGGCGGCACGCCGAACGTCTTGAGCAGGTCCGCAGGGGCGATGCGGCCTTCGAGCCCCAGGAAGCGCGGCACGCAGCGGTTGGCCACGCTGTCCCAGCAGACGCCCTTGCCGGTGTCGCAGGTGCTGGTGGCGGTGCCGACCTTGGGGCACGCGGGCAAGCCGGCGCCGCACTGCTCGCAGGCCTGGGTGGTCAGGGCCTCGCGGACCTTTCCTTCGAGCGTGGGCGAGAGCAGCCCGAGGATGAAGCTCTTGAAGATCCCGATGTCGGCGACCGTGCAGGCCACGTTGCCGCAGACGTTCTCGCCGTTGATGTCGATGTCGCCCGGCTCGAGACAGAACGGCGGCGCGAGCGCCCCGGAGGCGCCGCAGACCTTGGCGCCATCCAGCGTGGTCACCGAGAACGCGAGCAGCTTGTCCCACTTGGTGTCGATGCTGAACTTCGCCACCGCGCGGAACGAGTTGTAGGCGGGGTTGTTGTCCCGCGCGCTGTTGAAGTTGAAGCTGCACTGCAGCTGCTGGAGCAGGCAGCTGTTGCCGGTGGACGCCAGGTACACCGTGCCGGTGGCGATCTGCAGGCTGAGCGTCACCTGCACCGAGTCCGGGGCCCGCGGCACCATGCCGAAGCCGGTGACGGTGACCGCGATGTTCCGGGGGAGATCCGCCGCGGTGCACTTGCCGTCCAGGCGGCCCGAGCCGGTGGCGCTGCCCTGGTCTGCGATCGCGATGTTGCCGAGCACCGGCGCGTCCACGATCAGGCAGCCCAGGGGGAAGTCGAGCTTCTGGCCCGGCGCGAAGACCTCCAGCAGCGTGCGCCAGTTGGTGTTGAGGAAGTTGATCCCGCTGGGGGAGAGCCGCACGTTGACCGCGTTGTCCGTCTTGGCGGCCGCGTAGCGCGCGGGCAGCGGCGTCAGCGCCCCGCACCCCGGCAGACCGGACCCGCTGCAGCCCGTGTAGAGCAGGAACGCGAGCAGTCCCAGCGCGGCCTTGCGGGGGGTCGGCTTGAGGGGACGGTGCATGTGGCCTCCGGCAGTCAGGCGGGGGTCTGCCGCGGAAAAGGTGGGGAAAGAAACCAGATACCCCTTCTGGTTGTCGATCCCTGTCCCCCCGAAAGTGCGCGCCCAAGCTGACGCGCTGCTTCCAAGGCCTCTAGCCGAGGACGGGCAGGCGCAAACCGCCGGGTTCGGGCGCCGGGCGGATGCCGGCCGCCTCGTTCATCCGCCCGGACCGGAACGGCTCCAGATCCAGCGACACGAACTTGAAGCCGAGCGCCAGCAGCGCCGCGTTCACCTGCTGTCGGAACGCCGGCTCGTGGAAGCGCGCGTACTCCTCCGCGGCCACTTCAATCCGGGCGATCTCCCCGTGGTAGCGCAGCCGGAAGCTCTTGAGCCCCACCTTCCGCAGCGCGCTCTCTCCATTGCCGATCTGGAGGAGCCGCTCCTGGGTGACCGCGGTGCCGTAGGGGATGCGCGAGGCCAGGCAGGCCATCTGCGGCTTGTCCCACGTTGGCAGCCCCAGCCGCTGGGACCAGGCGCGGATCTCGTCCTTGGTCAGCCCCGCCTGCGCCAGCGGGGAGCGGACCTGGTGCTCGCGCGCCGCCTGGTGGCCGGGCCGGTGGTCCTTGAAGTCATCGGCGTTGAAGCCATCCACGATCGCCGCCACGCCCAGCTCGGCGCGCTTCTGCTCGCAGAGATCGTAGAGCTCCGTCTTGCAGAAGTAGCAGCGGTTGGTGGGGTTGGCGGCGTACTTCGGGTTGGCCAGCTCGTCCGAGCGGATGGACAGCCAGCGTGCCCCCAGCTGCTGCGCCAGGGTGCGGGCCTCGTCCTGCTCCTCCTGCGCCATGGAGGGCGAGATCGCCGTGAGCGCCAGCGCGCGCTCACCCAGCTCCTCCACGGCGACCTTCAGGACGAAGGTGGAGTCGACGCCGGCGGAGAACGCCACCAGGACCGAGCCGAGCGAGCGCAGCTGCGCCCGCATCGCCTGGAGCTTGGGTTCGCTCTCCAGGCAGAGCGCGTCGATCCGTTGGGCGTCCACGGCCTTTAGGTTAACGGCCCTTGCGCTTGCCGGCAGCCTTGGGGGCGTGCGCGGTGCGCGCGGCGGGGCGAGCGGCCCGCGCGCCCTTGGTGGCGGGCTTGGCCGCCTTGCCAGCGTCCCGGCGGGCCTTCTTCGCCAGCGGGTTGGCCTTCATCCGCTTGCCGGTGATCACCTTCACGTCCTCGCCGGAGAGGTAGGCCAGGTCGAGCAGGGACTGGAAGATCCGGGGGGCCGCGTCCTCCACGGACTCGGTGTCCGAGTGGATGGTGACCTCCGGGGAGTTCGGCGGCTCGTAGGGCTCGGTGATCCCGATGAAGTTGGGGATCTCCCCGGAGAGCGCCTTCTTGTACTTCCCGGTGGAGTCCCGCTGGATCAGCTTCTCGGTCGGGCAGTCGACGTAGACCTCGACGTAGCGGCCGATCTGGCGGCGGTTGTCCTCGCGCGCCTGCTTGTAGGGGCTGGTGGCGGCCACCAGCACGGCAACGTTGTTCCGGGTCAGGAGGTTGGCCACGTGGCCCAGGCGGCGGACGATCATGTTCCGCTCGTCCTTGCTCTCACCGGCCCCGGCCCACAGCGCCTCGGCGACCTCCTCCTCGTCCAGCACCTCCACGTTGCGCCCCACCTGGCGCAGCCGCGCCGCGAGGTAGTTCGCCATGGTGGTCTTGCCGGTCCCGAGCATGCCGGTCATCCACACCGTGAATCCGTTGTTCTGGGCCATTCCGTTCCGACTCCCTGGAGTGGGGACGCGCGCTTGGCGCGTCTTCTTGGACAGTCAGGAAAAAAGACGCGGTCTTATAGACGAACTGGTTGAGGTTTACAATTGACTCCTCTGAGCAGGCCAAGGCGCTGCCCGGACGCCAGGGCCCCCTTCGGCCGGCTCAGGGCAGGCTCAGAGAGAGACCGGGAACTCCCGGAACTCGCCCGCCTCCCAGCGGAAGAGCTTGGCGCCGGTCGCCCGGCCCTGGTCCACGGCCACCACCAGGTAGCAGACCCCCGGGAGCAGCGGCTGCCCCTCCGGGGCCGCCATCTCCTTGTCCTCCGCGGAGAAATAGGCCCCCACGTCCGCGTGGGAGTGGAAGACGCAGTGGACCTGCTCCCCGCTGGCCTCCGCCTCCCGCTGGACCGCCAGGTCCTCCTTGGGGTCGAACAGGTAGGCGGTGCGCGAGGTCCGGGGGAACCGCACCGGATCCACTCCGTGGTACTTGTCGTACGCGTTCGCCATGGGGCGGATCCGCAGGCCCTTGGGCCCGGAGAGGATCAGCCCGCAGCCCTCCGCGGGGTAGGCGGCCTCCACATGACGCAGCACGGCAGAGAGATCCTTGGGCAAGGTCGGCGGGGGCGTCACCACGTGAACCTCCTGGGCCAGCGGGCGGGCTCGAAGTAGCGGTCCGCGCGGTCTGGGAAGAGCGTCACCACCACCCCACGCTCGCCGCGCTCGTGCAGCCGCTGCGCGACCTTGAGCGCGCCCACCATGGCCGCGCCGGCGGAGTGGCCCACGAGCAGCCCCTCGTCGCTCAGCAGCCGCTCGGACATGTCCCAACCTTCGTCCGTGGAGATGGAGAGCTTCTCGTCCAGCTCCTGCTCGCGGTAGATGGCCGGGACGATGGAGCTGGGCATGTGCTTGAGCCCCTCCAGCCCGTGCATGGGCTCTTGCGGCTCCACCGCGTAGACCTGGATCTTCGGGTTGTGCTCCTTGAGCCGCCGCCCGGTCCCCATCACGCTGCCGCCGGTGCCGATCCCGCAGACGAAGTGGGTCACCCGCCCAGAGGTCTGCTCCCAGATCTCCCGGCCGGTGCCCAGGTAGTGGGCGCGGGGGTTGGCCTCGTTGGAGTACTGGTCCGGGTAGAAGTAGCGATCCGGGCTCTCCTCCACCAGCTTGCGCACCAGCCGGATCGCCCCGTCCGAGCCCTCCATCGGGTCCGAGTAGATCAGCTCCGCGCCGTACGCCGCGGTGATCTGCTTGCGCGCGGCGCTGACGTTGGAGGGCATCACCAGCGCCACCTTCAGGCCGAGCGCCGCGCCGATCCAGCTGTAGGCCACGCCGGTGTTGCCAGAGGTGGAGTCGATCAGCGTCTTGCCGGAGGCCAGGTGCCCCGCGGCGCGCGCGTCCTGGATCATCTGCAGGGCGGCGCGGTCCTTCACGCTGCCGCCGGGGTTGAAGAACTCGAGCTTGGCGTGCACCTCCACGCCCGGGAACTGCGCCGCCACCCGCTGCATGCGGACCAGCGGCGTGTCCCCCACGCGGGCGGCCACCGAAGGCAGGCTGGCGCTCACCCGCACCTCCCGCAGCGGGCCAGCGGCAGCGCTTCGCACCGCCCATCCGCGTGCAGCCGCACCGCCTTGAGCGCCGCCCCCTGCCCCAGCACCGCGTGCTGGAACGCCAGGGCCGCCAGCGCCCCCAGCGCACCGTCCAGCGGCGAGCCGGGCTCCGCGGGCTCGGCGGGGATCGCCTGCAGCGTGGCGTGGAAGCAGGCCTCGCAGCCCTGCGCGCTGCGCGCGACCAGCGCCCCACCCTCCCCCAGCCGCCCCACCCAGACCCAGGGCGCCTCGCCGCTCGGCCGCGCCGGGGCCTGCGCCAGGCTCCCTCCCGGTCCAGGCGGCGCGCAGAGCGCGTCCTCTCCGAGCGCGCGCAGCGCGGCCTTCAGCGCCCCGCGGCGGGGCGTCCCCACGGCCTCGCGCGCGAAGAGCGCGCCGACCTCCGAGCGCAGGACCTCACCGTCGCAGACCGCCACCGGCGTGCCCCCCGCCCCGAGATACGCGAGCGCGTCCGCGAGCGCCCCGCCCGCGCCGGAGGGCTCCACGGTGCGCGCGAGCAGCCGCGCCTGCCCCTCGCCGCCCACGTCCCGGAGGAGGATCTGCCGCGAGTAACGGAGGATCTGTGGCTCGGACAGGCCCATGCGACGAATGCCTTCAGCGCCCTCCGGCGATCGCGGGGATGATGCTGATCTTGTCGCTGTCCGAGACCGGGGTCTCCAGCTCCTTCAGGAACCGGATGTCCTCGTCGTTGTGGAAGATGTTCACGTACCGCTTCACGCCGCCCTTGTCGTCCATCAGCCGGCCGCCGATGCCCGGGTAGCTCTTATCGAGGTTCCTGAGCACCTCGCCCACGGTCGCGCCCGCGGCGGTGACCTCGTCCTTGTTCTGGGTGTACGTGCGCAGCGGGGTGGGGATTCTCACGGTCGCCATGGTGTTCCTTCGCTCCTTCTCGCTTCAAGTCACTGCCTTGCGCAAGAGCAGGCGCCAGCGGCCTTCGCCCTGCTCCTCCAGCGAGAGGACCTGGTGGCCCTCCTCGCGCGCGCTGCGCGGGACGTTCCGCAGTGGCTCCTCGCCGCGCAACCACACCTCTAGCACCGCTCCCGGCCGCAGCGCCTCCAGCTTGAGCTTGGTCCGCACGTAGGTCATCGGGCAGACCTCGCGGGTGATGTCCACCGAGTCGTCCGGGGCCGTCACGGGTGCGCCTCCTGCGGCGCCCGGGCGCGCCCGGCCTCGCCGCAGACGTCGCAGTCCGCGCGCCGCCGCACCAGCACGCCGCGGGTGGTGAGCGTGACGGGGTGGAAGCGCGTCAGGTGCGCGGCGCCGGGCTCCGCCAGCCCGCTCGCGCCGAGCGCGATCCGCGCGGCCAGCGCGCCCTGCAGCGCCCCGACCCAGCCCACCACCGTCCCCAGCACGCCCGCGCCCGCGCAGGTGGGGATCGCGTCCTCGTCAGGCCCGTCTTCAAACAGGCAGCGCAGGCACGGGCCGCCGGGCACCACCGGCATCAGCTGCCCCTCCTGCCGCACCGCCCCGGCGTGGACCAGCGGCGTGCGCGTGGCCACCGCCGCGTCCGAGAGCGCGAGCTTGGTGGCCACCCCGTCCACCGCGTCCACCACCACCGAGTGGCCGCCGAAGAGCAGCACCGCCTGGGCCGGGACGAACCGCTCGGGGGTGAGCCGCAGCGTCAGGGACGGCTCGAGCGCGCGCAGGCGGTCCGCCGCCGCCTCCACCTTGGGGCGCCCCACGTCCGCGGCCCGGTAGAGCAGCTGCCGGTGCAGGTTGCTGACGTCCACGCGATCCGGGTCCATCAGGGTGAGCGTCCGCACCCCGGCCCGGACCAGCGCCACCGCCGCCGGGCAGCCCAGCCCGCCCACGCCGATGATCAGCGCGGAGGGGCTCACGCGAACTGCTCCGCCAGGCTGAACTCGCGCTCGCCCGTGTCCAGCGCGAGCGTGTAGACGCGCGCTCCCGCGGCAAGCTCCGCGGCGAGCCGGGCGGCCACCACCACGTTGGCGCCGGTGGAGGTGCCCACCAAGAGCCCCTCCTCCCGCCCCAGCCGCAGCTTCATCTCCCAGGCCTCGCGGTCCGTCACCTGGAGGAGCCGGTCCACCACGCCCGGGTCCAGCGCCGGCGCGCCGCCGTCGAACCCCATGTCCTGGAGCCGGTGGGGCTGCGCTGCGGGCTTCACGCCCACCACCTGCACCGGCGGGAAGGCCGCCTTGAGCGCGCGGCCGCACGCGGTGAGCGTGGCCCCCGAGCCCACCGCGCAGACGAAGGCGCCGATCGCCCCGCCATCCGCGCGGACCGTCTCCACCAGCTCCCGCGCCGTCTGGGCGTGGGCCTCCAGCGCGGCGCGCCCGTCGTGCAGGCCCAGCGTCACCGCGCCGGGGAGCTCGGCCCTCAGCGCCGCGGCCTTGGCCACCGCGCCGGAGAGCCCCTCCTCCGCCGGGGTGAGCACCACCTTGGCGCCGTAGGCCCGCAGGAGCGCCCGGCGCTCCAGGCTCACGGAGTCCGGCAGCACGGCGGTGAGGGAGATCTTCCGGGTGGCGCAGGCGAAGGCGAGCGAGATGGCCGCGTTGCCGAGCGAAGGCTCCACCACCGCCATGCCTTCTTGCAGCCTGCCGTCCGCGAAGGCCCGGGCCACGGCGTGGACCGCCACCCGGTCCTTCACCGCCCCGGTGGGGGAGAGCTGCTCGAGCTTCAGGTGGACGGACGGGGCCACCCGGGCCAGGACCACGGTGGGCGTCTGGCCGGTGAGCTCGAGAATGGACGCGGCGGCGCGGCTCATGTAGGCGTGGTCTAGATATGAGAATCGTTTGGCCAATGCTTGCCCTTTTTGTGGCCCTGCTCCCCGGCTGTCCCCGCAAGGACGAGCGCCCGGACCCGCCGGCCGTCCCCTCCCCCCAGGCCTCCCCGGCTCCAAAGGCGGGGCCCCGCGCGGAGGAGGAGGCGTGCGTGGACGCCTTCCTCCAGCAGAAGAAGCTGGACCGGTACGGCTCCCCGGAAGGGACGATGTACGCCGGCGGCAACCCGCTGTTCGACGAGCGCACCGGCCAGACGCAAGATCGCCTCGCCTACGTCTACGCGCGCGCGCCGGAGGCGGCGGCCGCGTGCCAGAGAGACCGCTAGGGAGGTAACGGACGGTGTCGGACGCGGAGCCCGCAGGCGCCCTCTCCAACGACCGCCGCGCGCGGGTGAGCGAGGTGCTGGCCCGGCGCAAGCTGGCCAAGGACGTCTCCGCCGCGCAGGCCAGCGCGTCCTGGGAGCAGGACCGCTTCGTGGCCAGGGCCCGGGCGCTCTTCTACGCCCGGATGATGTTCCTGGTGCTCGGGCTCCTGCTGATCGCCATCCCCGAATGGTCGCTCTACTTCGGGCTGGGGGGGCCGTCCGCGCTCGCCGGCTACTTCGCGATGCTGCTCTACAGCCTCGCGAACTACATGGTGATCGATCACCCCAAGGCGGGGCGGTACGTGACCTACGTCACGCTCTGCTTCGACCTGGTGATCATGGTGGTGCTGATCGCCAAGCCGCAGGAGGTGGGCGGCCTGCGCAGCCCGCTCTTGGCCACCCAGCTGCTCTTCACCACCCTGTTCGTGATCCTCTTCCCCCGGCCGCTGGCGATCATCCCGCCGCTGCTCACGCTGCCCATCACCACCCGGCTGGACCTGCTGCTGGATCGCACGCTGACCGCGGTCGATCTGTTCACCCTGCTCTGGTACACGGGCCTCAACTTCATCATCGTGTACGTGGTGGTCTACCTGAACGAGCGCGAGGCCGCCGCACAGCGCGAGGTGATCCAGCTCCAGGGAGATTTGAAGGAGCTGGCGATCGTCGAGGAGCGGAACCGGCTGGCGCGGGAGATCCATGACGGGCTGGGCGCCTCGCTCTCTTCGCTGATCATCCAGTCCGAGTACTTGATGCAGCTGGCCAAGGAGGAGCCGCTGCGCGCGGAGATCGGCGAGCTCAAGGCCTCGGCCGAAGAGTCGATCGAAGAGCTGCGGCGCTCCTTGCGGATGATGCGCGAGGACTTCGAGCTGGATCAGGGGCTCGAGGAGTACGTGAAGACGTTCGGCGAGCGCACCCAGCTGACCACCTCGTTCCAGCGGTTCGGCGCGCCGGTGCGGCTGGCGCCGGACGCGCAGCTGGCCCTCTTCCGGGTGCTGCAGGAGTGCCTCTCCAACTGCGCCAAGCACGCCGGCGCCACCCGGGTGGAGGTCCGCCTGTCCTACGAGCCCAACCGGGCGATGCTCTCGGTGAAGGACGACGGCAAGGGGTTCGACCCGAACTTCACGCCCCATGGCCACTACGGCCTGCGCAACATGCACGAGCGGGCGATGAAGGCCGGCGGGGAGCTGGTGGTGGACGCCAAGCCGGGCGCGGGCGCCTGCATCCTCTTCTCCCTGCCCGTCTAGAGCGGCCGCCCCTCGGGGCGGTGTATCCTCCCGGCCACGCCATGGAACCCACTCCCACCGCGCCGGCCCGCGTCCGCGTCCTCGTCGTGGAGGATCAGACGCGGATCCTGAAGAACCAGCTCAAGCTGCTGGAGGGGAACCCGGAGCTGGAGATCGTGGGCACCGCGCTCTCCGGCGAGGCGGCGCTCGAGGAGGTGGGCAAGCTGGCCCCGGACGTCCTCTTGCTGGATCTGGGGCTGCCACGGATGGACGGGATCGCGGTGACGCGCGCGGTGAAGAGCTCGCACCCGAAGATCGAGATCCTCATCTTCACGATCTTCGACGAGGAGGACAAAGTGCTCGAGGCGGTGAAGGCCGGCGCCTCCGGCTACCTGCTCAAGGGCACCCCGGCGGACAAGATCGTGGAGGCGATCAAGGAGGTGGCGGGCGGCGGCACGGTGATCCAGCCCAGCCTGGCCCGCCGCCTGCTGCGCCACTTCCGCGCGGACGACACCGCCGCGCCGCCGGCCGCGCCCCCCGCCGCGGCGGAGGAGCCGCAGCTGCGCCCGCTCTCCGAGCGGGAGAAGGAGATCCTCCAGCTGATCGCCAAGGGCGCCTCCAACAGCGAGGCCGCGAAGATGCTCAACGTCTCCAAGGCCACCGTGCGCACGCACCTGGAGCACATCTACCGGAAGCTCGAGGTCACCAACCGGGTGGAGGCCGTCACCGAGGGCATCCGCAAGGGGCTGATCTCGGTCTGACGGGCGGGCGCACCTCCGACTTCGCTCGGGGTGAACGAGGGTGAGCGGCCCCGCAACGCGAAGCGGCGCGAGGTCTCCCCCGCGCCGCCTCTTGCCCTCTCACGCCTGGTTTAGAACGTGGAGCCGATCTGCAGCATGCCCTGGTACCGGCCACCCGCGCCGAGCGAGGTGTCCGCGCCGCCGATGTTGGTGCCGCCCACCGCGGTCAGGTCGTTGTCGATCAGCACGTTGTAGTCGAACCGCGCGTCAGCGGTGAAGTGACCCACGTGGGTCCGCAGACCGCCGCCAAGCGGGATGTTGCCGGAGATGTCCGAGTTGTACCCGGCCGCCGGCGCCGCGCCGCGCACGTCGTACTTGTTGATGCCCACGCCGCCCAGCAGGTACGGCTGGAAGGCGGTGGAGGTCAGCCCGAGCGTGGCGACCGCCTGGCCGCCGTTGCGCACGAGATCAGGGCCGCTGGCCGCGTTCACGCCGCGCAGCTCGTTCACCGCGCCGCTGTAGCCCAGCTCGAGCCCGAGCACCTTGGACGGCTTGATCGCCGCGGTCACGCCCCAGCTCGGCCCAGGCCGGATGCCGGGAGCGAAGTCGCCGGTGTAGCCTTCCACGCCGCCGCCGAGCAGCACGGTCAGCCCGCGCATGTCGTTCTTCTCTTCCTTCTTCACCGGCGCGGGCGGGACCGCGACGACCGGCGCCGGCGCAGGAGCGGCGGGCGGCGGGTTCACGATGATCGTGGTGTTCTTCTCCTCGCTGCCGTCAGCGGGCGGCATCGCGGTCCGCTGATCGAGCGAAGGCTCGGTGTACTCGCTCGACTGGGACGGCGTGACCACCTCGGAGCCGGCGGGCGCAGTGACCGTCGTCTCCCCTGCCGGCGTGCTCAGCTTCGTCGTGGCCGTGGGGGCGTCGCTCGCCTGCGAGTAGGCCCCCTCCTCCGCCAGCGCCGGCACTCCCCAGAGGGCAACCGCCAGCGCTCCACCCATCAATGCCTTTCTCATCTGCTTCTCCTTTCCGACTCGTTTGGCTCCGTACTTCCCCTCACGGCAAAGAAGGTTGGGGTTGGAGCAACCGCCGGCAAGGCTCCTCGGGCTCGCTGAGCAGCCGGGCGTACAGGCGCCCGACCCCGCCCGCGGGGGGCCTGAAACGCGAAGTCCCGCGGCGCTCGCACGGAGCGCCGCGGGACTTCCGGAGAAGCGAAAGGCCTGCGCGGAGGCTACTGGCAGAAGCCCAGCGTCACCCCGGTGGTGGAGGTGAGCTTGGCGCAGGTGGCGCCGCCGCTGCAGCGGGCGTTGGCCTCGGTGGCGCAGCGGGCCGGCAGCGCGCCGCCGTCCGCCTTGTCCACGCAGCCCAGGTCGCAGGGCTGCGCGCACTTGGGAGAGTCGGTCACGGTGTTGGCCGCGGTGCAGAGCTGGCCGCTGGCGCAAGAGGCGCCGCGGAAGGGATCCGTCTCCGCGCAGTCCTGCTTGGCGGTGGCGACGGTGGCCTTCTGCGGGATGCACAGGCCCGAGCCATCCAGCGTCACCAGCGAGCGGCCGGTGGCCGGCACCGGCACGCACGAGGCCGGCGTGTTGGTGGCGCCGTTCACGTAGTTGGCGCAGCCGTTGTTGGTGCCGGAGGTGAAGACGCTGCAGGTGTTCATGCAGACGCCGAGCACCGAGGTGGGATCCTCCTGCCGGTAGAGGTTCACGCAGGCCTCGCTCGCGCCGCAGGCAGGCTGGGGCGTGGGGTTGGCGGGGGCCGGGTCGGTGGCGTTGCAGGTCTTGAGGCAGACGCCGGTGTCACCGCGGGTGATCACGCACTCGAGTCCCACCGCGCACTGGGTGGCGCCGGCGGTGCGGGCGTAGTCCGCCTTGCAGGCGCCGTAGAGGCCCACCGTGCCCGGCGGGCGGCAGACGTTGGTGCTCACCAGCTGGTTGTTCAGGTGGAAGAAGGCGTAGCTGCAGGTGGAGCCGTTGGTGGCTTCCGTGGTGTTGGGGAACTGCGTCCACCGCTTGCAGCGGTTGGCCACCGGGACCTCGATGTTCTCCGTGCCGCCGTCCGGGTTCTGCGCCTCGCAGTTGAAGCCGAAGAGGCCCGGCGGGTAGCAGCGGTCATCGCCGCCGTTGAAGATCGCCTTGCCGAAGCAGAACTCGTCGCTCGCGCAGGTCGCCTCGGCGGTGCAGGTGTGGAGGCACACCGCGCGGCCGCCGGAGAAGACGGAGTGGCAGGCCTGGCCGGTGGGGCACGGCGCGCAGGCGCCAGAGGGGCAGCCGGAGGTCTTGCACTCGTCGTAGAGCGCGGGCGAGCGGCAGGTGCCGCCAGTCTGGGTGACCGGGTTGTACTGCTCGCCGCAGACCTGGCCCTCGTCCGCGCAGGTGTCGCGGCCGCCGCGCAGCGCGGGGGTGCAGCTGCACTTGCCGCCAATGCAGGTGTTCTGGCCGGGGGCGCAGATCACGCCGTTGCACTGGGTGACGTTGGGGCGGCAGGAGTAGACGCCTTCGGAGGCCTTGGTGCAGACGCCGCCGTCACACCCACCGCCGCCGCCGCACTTGCTCACGCAGCTGCGCGTGGTGGTGTTGCAGGTCTCGTTGTCCGCGCACTTCTCCGTGCAGGAGCCGGTGGGCACGGAGCCGTCCGTCCCGGAGTCGCCCCCGTCCGGATTGGTGTTGGACCCTGGACAGGCCAGGAGGAAGAGGCAGAGCGCAGGGGTGGCGCCGATTCGGAAGTTCATTGAAGGGGGGTCCTCGACAGAGGGAGACGGCCGTTCAGAAGGGCGCGCACACTAGGAGCCTGCCCGCTGGGGTGTCAACCGAACGATCGCGATCATTTCCTGGCGGCGGAAGCGGCGCAAAAGCGCGCGCGCGCGACCGCTCAGAAGTACGCGGAGAGGCCCCAGAAGAGGCCCGAGTACGTCTCCTGCGCGCTGCCGCCCTCGGCCCACTTGTCTCCGCTGCCGGTGAAGCGATCTCCGAAGTTGGCGTAGCGGAAGCGCAGCACGTAGCCGAAGGGGCCCCAGATGTCTCCGGCGAGGCCGGCCTCGGCGGAGAAGCCGCGGCTGGCCACCGTGTCGCCGTACGCCGCGCGCTCGCTCTCGCCGGCGCGCGGGCTCAAGTAGAAGGTGCCCGAGGCCTCGATCCGGACCAGCCGCGCCAGCGGGACCGAGACGTCCAGCCCGAGCGCGGGGGCGGTGCGGTGGGAGCCGGGGAGCGGGACCTCGGCATTCCGGTCCACGGTGAAGTTCCGGATCGCCAGGCCGCCGCGCAGCCCCACGTAGCCGATCAGCGGCTCGCGCTTGTCCCCGAAGGAGAAGAAGTAGCGGTAGACACCCGCCGCCTGGATGCCCTCGTCCACCGAGATCACCGGCTTCTCGGGGGTGGAGCCGCTGGGCGTCTGGACGCGGACGTTGGTGAGCGAGAAGCCGCGGCTGTACCCGCCAACGAAGCCGACCCCTTCGAGCAGGTTGTCCAGCAGCGCGAGCGGGAAGACCTCCACCGCCAGCCCGAAGCCCGCGTACGGGACCTGGGGCGAGAAGTCCACCGTGTCCCCTTGAGGCCGCAGCTCCTGGGAGAGGGCGTCATAGGCGCGGCAGCTGTCCACGCCGGGCCGCGAGCAGTAGCTGCGCCAGGTGGTGGTGCCGGCGAGGTTCAAGGTGATCAGCCGCGGCCCCACCCGGGCCACCTTCGGACGCGCGGCCTCGCGCTCCAGGTCCTCGTCGCGCACGCTGGCATCCGGCTGGATCGCGGTGTGGGACTCCGCCATCTCCTCGCGCGCGCGGCGGTCGCGCTCCTCGGCGCTGGTGGTCTTGCCGGAGTCCTCGGGGGCGACCTCCGGGAGCGGCCCCACCGGGGTCCGCTTGGGCTCCTCTTCAGTGGCCTCGGGCGCGGCCTCGGCGATCGGCTCGGGCTTGGCCTTGGGTTCGGGGGCGGGCTTCTCCGCCACGGGCTCGGGCTTCTCCTCGGGCTCGGGCTTCTCCTCGGCGGCGTCCTCACCTCCGCCGTCCGGGGCGGAGGTGGCCGCGGTGGTCACCACCTTCACCAGCCGGCGCACGTTGTCCGGGGTGAGCACGCCGCCCCGGAGCTTGAGATCCTTCTGCCACAGCTCCTTGCCGTTCACGTCCAGCAGGCGGACGAAGAAGGTCTCGGCGACCGCGCCCTCCACGGCGATGTCGATCTTGAAGGGTTTGGCGAGCGCGGCGACCGCGGCGGGGGTCATTGCCTTGGCGCCCTTGAACTTCTTCTTCGCGGCCAGCTGCTTGTACATCTTCGCGGAGAGGACGTTGATCTTCTTGGAGCGCTTGAGCGCCCCCTCGATCTGGCTGTGCAGCTTGCCGCCCTTGTCCCCGTCGAACTCGAGGACGACGACCTTCTCGGCGTGCGCCACCCCAGACACGAGGAGGACGGCGAGCGCGACGAGCGCGGCTTTGACCCTGAAGCTCAAGTCCCGATGCCTCCGTGATCAGCTGGATCCGGAGCTTATCAAGCGGCGGGGGGACTGCCGTCAACTCCCCGGTTTTCGCGCACAACGGCCTGTCGCTCAGCCGTTTACGCTCTCGCTGGCCGGCGGTGGCCCCACTGTGACGGACGGGATGGCGGTGGTGGGAACCAGAAAGTCCCGCCGGTAGATCCGCACCATCGCCATGAAGAGGGCGGCGATCAGCGGCCCCACCAGGATCCCCATCATCCCGAACACCGCAAGCCCGCCGAACATGGAGAGGAACACCAGCAGCGGGTGGAGCTTCATCCGGGAGCCGGTCAACCTGGGGCGGACCACATTGTCGATGGTGCTGACCGCGAAGAGGCCCCACCCCAGCAGGAAGACCCCGTGCGTGGGCTGCCCGGTCACGATCAACCCCACCCCCACCGGCCCCCAGACCAGCGCCGTGCCGCCGACCGGGATCAGCGCTACCAGCACCATGGCCACGCCCCAGACCACGGGTGACGGCACCCCGGCCAGCAGCATCCCCACGAAGCCCACCGCCCCCTGCACCACCGCGGTGAGCGTGTTGCCCCAGACGATCGCGTAGGCGACGTCCTTGAACTCCTTCATGAAGGCCTGGGTGTAGCGCTGATCCATGGGGATCAGCCGGGCCGCCTCGGCGACCAGGCGGCGGCCGTCCAGGAAGAAGTAGTACATGCTCACGGTCATCAGGAAGAGGTTGAGCACCAGCTGCGTGCCGGCGCCCAGCAGGCGGGTCACCGCCCCTGCCCCTCCGGAGAGCGCGCCCAGGACGGCCTTGCCGGTCTCCCCATCGAAGTCCGCTGCCACGTGCCGGCGCAGGGCGCGCGGCAGCCGCTGCAAAAGCTCCGTGCGCAGATCCACGTGCTCGAGCACGTCCTTGGCGTAGGCCACCCCGGACAGCAGCTCGCGCGCCACCAGGTAGCCGATCACCGCGATCGGCGCGAGCAGCACCAGGAAGACCACGAAGGTGGAGGCGCCGGCCACCAGGCTGCGCTTGCCCACCCAGCGCCGGGCGAAGAAGTCCTGCAGCGGCATGAAGAGGACGGTGAGGAAGCCGCCCAGCAGGACGGGCATCACGAACGGGGCGATCACCCGCCAGAACAGGAACAGTGAGACGGCGAACAGTCCGCCGAAGATCACGTTCGACCAACGCTTGGGATCCAACCCCGCGCCCACGCACCGCCCCCAAACCCCGCCCGCTTCTGGGAAGCTAGGGAGCATGGCCCCATCCGGGAAGCGACGCGCGCGCGGGCGTCTTCCGCACGACAGGATCTCCGCTGCCCTCCTGACGCTGGCGGCGCTCGCGGGCTGCGCGTCCACCCCCTCACGCTGCGTGGAGTGCCCCGCGCTGGAAGGCAGCTACGCGCTCACCTTCGGCGAGGAGACGGTGACCTGCGACTCCAGCGGCCGCCCCGCGGACGGGACGCTGGTGCTGACCCAGCAGGTGTTCTTGCTGCGGGGCGCGCTGGGCGCGCTGGCGCTCGAAGGGGTGATCTTCGAGGACTCGGCGTTCACCCTGTCTGCCTCAGCGCCCCAACTGGTGACGCTGACCGGCATGCCGGGCCCGAACGGGGCGCTCGCGGGCAGCTACGCCGTCGCGGCGGACCCGAGCGCCTGCACGCTCAGCCTCAACTGGACCGCCGCCAAACAGTGAAGCGGCTACTTCTTCTTCGCCTTGCGCGCGGCCGCCTTCCGGCCAAGGCGCTTCTTCCACTTCTGGCGGATCTTCATGCGAACGCGGCGGTGCTTGCTCTTGCTGCGGGCCATCTAGGGACTCCTCGTAAAGCGGTGGAAAAAAAGGCGGGCGGCTACGTATCAGACTTGGGTGGCGCGGGGGAAGTTTCCGCGGCCGGCTCGCCGTCCCGGGGCTTGGTGGAGATGGGGATGCCCTCGGCGCCGCGGACCAGGGTGGGCAGCGCGGAGGAGAGCCGGACGCTCCCCTCCTTGTCGGCGTCCACCGGCTTGTCCCGCTCCGCCGGCTGGGCCGGGCGCTGCGGCTTCTTGCGCACCGAGGCGAAGATCGGCCGGGTGGCGTCCACGAAGCGCCGGACCTCGTCCAGCGGCAGCGCCGGGCAGCGGTTGTCGTTGGCGCCCACCATGGGGCGGGCCATGCACATGGAGTTGAGGATCGCCTCCTCGGTGCACTCCATGACCGCCTCGTAGAGCGGGTCCAGCCGCTGATCGAGGAGGATCTTCATCTTGTAGACCATCTTCTGCGTGCGCCGGGGGATCACGTTGGCGGTGGAGAAGCCCACCACGATCTCCCCGGAGCCGTGTGCGGCGTAGGAGCCCACCCGGCCAATGCCCAGCCCCACGCGCTTGCAGAGCCGGTTGATCTGCGAGGAGTGCAGCGGCGCGTCCGTGGCCAGCACCGCGATGATCGACCCGTAGGTCTGCCCGCGCTTGGGGACGTCCCGGAACTTCTCCGCGAGCACCTCCCCCACCGGCATGCCGCCCACCCGCAGGTTGTGCATCTTCCCGAAGTTGGACATCACCAGGACGCCCAGCGTGTAGCCGCCGAACACCTCCGGCAGCTTCCGGGACGAGGTGCCGATCCCCGCCTTGAAGTCACACGTCACCATGCCGGTCCCGCCGCCCACGCTCCCCTCCGCCACCGGCCCGTCCCCGGCGGTGTTGATCGCCTCGTTGACGTGCTCCTCCTTCACGTGGCGGCCGGCGATGTCGTTGAGCCAGCTGTCGTCGCACTCGCCCACGATCGGGATGATCACGTCGTGCTCGTCGCCGATGCCGGGGTTCTTCTCGATCATGTAGCGGGCGACGCCGTCCGCCACCGCGCCCACGGAGAGCGTGTTGGTGAGCAGGATGGGGGTCTCGATCAGGCCCCACTCCATCACCTGCGTCATCCCGGAGAGCTCGCCGGCGCCGTTGAGCACGAAGCCGCCGCCGATCAACCGGTCCATGAAGATGTTGCTCCGGTTGGGGAGGATCGCCGTCACCCCGGTGCGGATCGGCCCGCTCCCCGGCCGCAGCGGCCCGGCGCCCCGGATGATGGTGCTGTGGCCCACCAGCACCCCCTCCACGTCCGTGATCGCGTTGAAGCGCCCCGGCTTGAAGCGGCCCAGGGGCAACCCCAGCTCCCGCGCGCGCACCCGCGGCTCGTTGGATTCCGTGGCGATCACGGGGGCGACCTTAACGTCGCTCACCTGGTCCCACCCAAGCTTTTGTGGGGGTTCGGGCACCTGGGTACTCTGTAAGGAACCGGCGTGAGCAGACAACCCAACCCCAAGCCCGTGCTGCCCGCCCTCGCCGAACCGAGAACCCCTCCCGTGGCCGAGTCGCCCCCGGCCGCGGCCCAAAGCCCGCTCGCGGAGCTCTACCGCGAGCACGCGCAGCGGGTGGCTCGGTGGGTCCAGCGGCTGGGCGGGCCGGACTGCGACGTGGAGGACATGGTGCAGGAGGTCTTCATCGCGGTGCACCACCAGCTGCCGCGCTTCCGCGGCGCATCCCGCTTCACCACCTGGCTCTACGCGATCACCGCCAACACGGTGAGGGATCGCCGCCGCAAGCAGCGGCTGCGCGGCTGGCTTGGGGGCAGCGCCCTGGAGACCGCCGGCCACCTCCCCTCCCCTGATCGCCCCGCGGACGAGGGGCTCGAGGCCCACCAGCGCGCCCGCCGCGTCTACGCGGTGCTGGATCAAATGAAGGAGAAGTTCCGCAGCGTGCTGATCCTCCACGAGATGGAGGGCTTGAGCGGCGAGGAGATAGGCGAGCTGCTGCACGCCAAGGCCGCCACCGTCTGGGTGTGGCTGCACCGCGCCCGGATCGACTTCGCCCGCCGGATGGAGCGGCTGGACGCGGAGGAGCCGCGATGACCGGACCGCGCCCCATGGAGCCGCACGTGAGGGACCAGGTGGAGCAGCTCTCCCGGCTGCCCCAGCCCAGGGAGCTCACCTTGTTCGAGCTCGCGCGGATCGAGCGCGGGCTGCCTGGCGCCAGCACCCGCCGGCGCGGCAGCGCGCGCTGGCTGCGCACGGCGATCGCGGTGGGCGGCGCCCTGCTCGCGCCGCTCGCCCTGGCTGCCGCCGCGGTGGCCGTCTACGACTCCTACGTGCGGCCGCGCGCGGTGCGCCCGGCGCCTCCGGCCGCCCCCACGCCGGTGGCGCCAGCGGTCGAGCTGCCGGCGCCGCCCGCGCTCCCCGCGCCCGTGGCGCCCCCGCCGGTCCCGTCCGCGGCGGCCGTCCGGCCCACCCGGCCCACGCGCGGCCCGGCCTCGCGCCCGGCGGCCGTCCCCGCCCGCGCGGCCGAGCCCGAGGAGACGCTCTCCGCCGAGTCCTCGCTGCTCTCCGTGGCCCTGCGGCAGCTGCGCCAGGAGCACGCGCCGGCAGAGGCGCTGCGCACCCTGGATGCCTACCGCGCCCAGTTCCCTGACGGCCAGCTGCGCCGCGAGAGCGAGCTGGCCCGCCTGGACGTGCTGCTCGCGCTCGGCGAGCGCGGGCGCGCGCTGGAGGAGCTGGAGCGGATGGAGGCCCCCCTGGCGGGCACGCCCCGCGCCACAGAGCTCGGCGTGCTGCAGGCGGAGCTGCTCTATGAGGCCGCGCGGCCTTCGGACGCGCTGCGGCTGCTGGACCGGCTCCTGGCCGGGGCGCTCCCGCCCGCCCTGGAGGAGCGCGCGCTGATCGCCCGCGCCACCTGCCGGATCGCCACCGGCCATCCGCAGGCCGCGCGGGAGGATCTGCGCCGGTACCTGGAGCGCTACCCCAATGGGCGCTTTGCCCAGAAGGCGCGCGCCCAGCTCCCCGAGGAGTAGGGCGGCGAACTCCTCCAGCTCAGGGCCAGCCCTCGACTTCGCTCGGGGAGAACGGGGTCCTACGCCTTGGCCTCGAGCCGGGTCCCGTCCGCCACGCTGCGCTCTTCGAGCTTCTCCAGCTTGGAGCCGTTCCCGGCGGAGGCGCTGCCGCTGCCCGCGGAGGCGCGGCGGCTGGCCTCACGCTCCTTGTAGCGGCGGATGGCGCCGCTCAAGATCTCCCCCATCAGCGTGCGGTAATCCATCCCGGCGCCCTTGGCGATCAGGACCAGATCGCTCCAGTCCGGGGTGAGGCCGGGGAGCGGGTTGCACTCGATGAAGTAGACCCGCCCCTTCTCATCCATCCGGAAGTCGATCCGCGCCACGTCCCGGCAGCCGAGCGCCATGAACGCGGCCCGCGCCGCCGCCTTCAGCCGCTCGTTCAGGTGCGGCTCGATCTTCGCCGGCACGTCGTAGCGGATGCGGTCGTTCCAATCGAGCTTGTGCTGGAAGCTGTAGACGGGCGTCTTGTCCTCCTTGTCCAGGAAGACGATCTCCATCGGCGGGAGCGCCTTGGGCCGGCGCTCTCCCAGCAGCCCCACGGTGAACTCGCGGCCCAGGATGTAGTCCTCGATCAGCGCCGGCTGCTGGTACTTGGAGACCATCTCGCGCACCACTTCGCGCAGCTCCGCCTCCGAGTTGCAGACGCTCTTGGAGACCACGCCCTTGGAGGAGCCCTCCGCCACCGGCTTGACCATCAGCGGGAAGGTGAAGTCCTTGGAGAGCCGCTCCTTGCCGGTGAGCATGAGCTGGAAGTTGGGCGTATGGATCTGGTGCTGCCGGACGATCTTCTTGGCGAGCGTCTTGTCCAGCGCGATCGCCAGCGTGGCCGGATCCGAGCCGGTGTACGGGATGTCCAACAGCTCCAGCAGCGCGGGGACCTGGCTCTCCCGGTTCCGGCCGCGGAAGCCTTCGGCGATGTTGAAGACCAGATCCACCGGCGTGCTGGAGAGCAGCGAAGGCAGCTCCGGCGTGGCCTCCAGATCCACCACTTCGTGGCCCCAGGACGCGATCGCCTCGCGGATCGCCTGGAGCGTGCTGGGCGCGTCGTACTCGGCCTCCGAGTCCTCCACCGCGTCCGAGGTCGGCTTGATCCGCTTCACGTTGTAGGTGAACCCCACGCGCAGCGGCCCGGACTTACGGGTGGGCTTGGACTGGCGCCGGCTGGACTCCTTGATCCGGTAGCGCTTGGCCGCGCTCTGCAGGACGGTGTTGATCACCCCGTCGAAGTGGAGGCCGTCCAGCGCGGCGGCGGCGTAGATGCTCGCCCCCTGCTCCAGGGACGGCAGCGCGTTGATCTCCAGGAAGTACGGCACCCCGGCATCCGAGAGCCGGAAGTCGATGCGGCCGAGATCCCGGCAGTCCAGCACCTGGAAGACCTTCTTGGCGAGGTTGCGCACCCCGTCCGAGATCTCCGCGGAGACCGCGGCGGGCGCCCGCACCGAGACCGCCTTCTCGTCCTTGGTCTTCAGCTCGTAGTCGTAGATCTGGTAGCGGCGCTGCGAGGTCTTCGCCGGATCGATCACGTACTCCACCGGGGCGAGCACCCCGGCGTAGTCGTTGTCGAGCGCGGCGAGGAACGGGACGGTGAGATCCCGGCCCGAGACGTACTCCTCCACCAGCACCCCCGCGGGGTACTTGGCGAGCGCCGCGGCCACCTTCGCCTTCAGCTCGGCCACGTTCTCGGCGATCGAGTCCTGGGTGATCCCCTTCGAGGAGCCTTCGAAGTTGGGCTTCACCATCACCGGGAAGCGCAGGTTCTCCGCCTTGAGCTCGGCGGCCGCCTCCACGAACTGCCAGCCGGGGGTGCGGATCCCGTGCTCGCGCAAGATCAGCTTGGTGAGCTGCTTGTCCAGCGTCACCGCCAGCGCGTACGCGTCCGAGCCGGTGTACGGGAAGCCGAGCTCGTCGAAGAGCGCCGGGTAGAAGGCCTCGCGGAAGCGGCCGCGCCGCCCCTCGGCGGTGTTGAAGATCAGCTCCGGGTTGTAGGCCTCGAGCCGGGAGACGGTGCGGGAGGCCGGACCGGAGACCTCGAAGCGCTCCAGGCGGTGGCCCAGCCGCTCGATGGCGGCGGCGAGCGCGCTCACCGTCTCCTCGGTGTCGAACTCCGCTTCCTCTTCCGCGTCCGACAGCCTCAGGTTGTACGTCAGCGCGATACGCACTTGTCCCCTCCGCTCGCCAGCATCACCCTGCCCGGCGCACGCGCCCCCTCGGGCGAATCCGTGAGCTCTCCGCTGCCTGCCACGACCTTGCCGTCAATCACCTGCGTCTGCGCCCAGATGTCCCCCAGGCGCCAGCCCAGCGGATCGCGCACCGCGCGGTAGGCCTCCACGCCGCCGATCACCACGGTTCCGGCGAGGAAGGCCACCTGGCCCAGCGGCGGCGGCATCATCCCGAAGAGGACCACCAGCCCGAACGGCGCGTTGCGCAGCATGCTCTCGCGGAACCGCGAGGCCGCGCGCGTGGGCAGGTGCACCACCTTCACGCCCGCCAACCGCTTGCCCGGGCTCTGCCCGGCGAACATCCCGTCCGCCAGCAGCAGGAAGAGCAGCGCCATCACCGTGCCGGCCGCGCCGGTGACGTTGTAGATGCCGGCGGCCACGCAGAGATCCACCGCCTTGGCCACGCCGCGCAGGAGCAGCGAGCACTTCGGATAGGGGGAGCCCGTCTCCGTCTCCGCCTCGGAGACCAGCCGCAGCGCCCGGCGCGCCCGCGCCCGCTCCTTGCTGCCGCGGCTCACTCGTCCGGCTCCAGGCTCAACCCCTCTTCGTCCGGCTCGTCCTCGCCCGCCAGCTGCCGCAGCCGCTCGTGCGCGCTCACCAGCGAGACCGGCGTGGGCGCGGCGTCCGGCTGAGCGTCCGCCAACCGGACCAGGCTGCCTCTCGCCTCGTCCTCGTCGTGCGCGGCCGCTTCACCCTGGCGGGTGAAGAAGACGAAGGCCATCGCCGGGCGCTTGCTGGATTCGCGCATCGCGAATTGAACGTTCTCCAGGTTCCAACCCTTCTGGGTCCAGTCGTTCACGGCGCGCTCGAGCGCACCCTCGTCCACCGTGGAGAGCTCGACGACCTTGTACTGGAGGGGACCCACCGGACGAGCGCTCGCCGGGGACGGAGCAGCCTTCTGGCTCTTGCGGCGCGGCCGCTTTCGCTTCATGGGCGGCGCCACTCTTCCCCAATTCGCGCCCGCCGTTCAAGCCGCTTTCCGGCAGGCGCCGGAATGTCCACATTGTCCCCGCCGCAGCGCTAGAGGAGCTTGGCGGCGTCCAGCGCGTGGTAGGTGAGGATCAGATCCGCCCCGGCGCGCTTGATGGACGTGAGGATCTCCATCATCACGCGCGAGTAGTCGATCCAGCCGTTCTGCGCGGCGGCCTTCACCATCGCGTACTCACCAGAGACGTTGTAGGCGGCGACGGGGACGTTCACCTGCGCCTTCACCCGGGAGATCACGTCCAGATAGGAGAGCGCCGGCTTCACCATCACCATGTCCGCGCCCTCTTCCAGATCCGCCTCCACCTCCTTGAGCGCCTCGCGGACGTTGGCCGGATCCATCTGGTAGCCGCGCCGGTCTCCGAACTGCGGGGCGCTCTGCGCCGCCTCGCGGAACGGGCCGTAGAAGCCGGACGCGTACTTGGCCGCGTAGCTCAGGATCGGCACGCCGTCGAAGCGGGCCTCGTCCAGCGCCTTGCGGATGGCGCCGATCCGGCCGTCCATCATGTCCGATGGGGCGATCACGTCCGCACCGGCCTTGGCGCAGGTGACCGCCATGCGCGCCAAGAGCGGCAGCGTGGCGTCGTTCTGGACCTCCTGCTTGGCCACCACGCCACAGTGGCCGTGGTCGGTGTACTCGCAGAGGCAGACATCCGCGATCACTTGCAGCGCGGGGACCGCGGCCTTGATCTCCCGGATGGCCCGCTGGACGATCCCGCTCTCCGCGTAGGCGCCGCTGCCCTCCGCGTCCTTCTGATCCGGGATCCCGAAGAGGATCACCGCCGGGACGCCCAGGCTGTGCGCCTGCTTCGCCTCCTCCACCGCCAGCTCCACCGACAGGTTGAAGATCCCCGGCATGGAGGTGATGGGCCTGCGGACCTTCTGACCCTCCACCACGAAGAGCGGGTAGATGAAGTCGGACGGGGAGAGCTCGGTCTCCCGGACCATCTGGCGGATGGCCTCGGAGCGGCGCAGGCGGCGGGGGCGGTGGAGGGGGAATGCCATGGGTGCGAACCATACGCCCATTCGGCTCGGCTATGCTCCGCTCCCATGAAGCGCCTGATCCCCCTGCTGCTGCTCTTGAGCCCCGCCTGCCAGTCCGGCGCCGGCGCGGACGCCGCGGTGACCTCGGCGATCGCGCTCACCTCCGCCGCGGTCAGCCGCGCCAACGGGAACTGCTACGCCGCGTGTCCGCCCGGCACCACCTGCAACCACGGCACCGGGCTCTGCGAGGAGCTCCCCTGCCGCGGCCAGTGCGCCGAAGGCTCCTACTGCGACGAGCAGGCGCGCATCCCCCACTGCGTGCGGCTCAAGCCGGTGGAGCTGAAGATCGTCCAGCCCGGTCCTGTTAGCGAGCCCAAGCCAGCCGAGCCGAAGCCCGCCGAGGACGCGCCCCGGCAGGCCTCGGAGCTCTAGCGGCTCACTGCGCCAACGACCAGCCCTGGCACGACAGCAGGCTCTGGTCCGTCAGCTCCACGTGCGCGTCCTGGTCGCAGAGGTTGAGGTCCTGCACCACGCACTCGTCGCCGTCCTCGTCCACCAGGCGCAGGTCGTACTTGTCGCAGTCCACGCCGCCCAGCTGCGCGAACTCCTTGGGGAAGAGCACGTCCGCCCCGAGCTGATCCGGCCCCCAGGACACCTCGTCGAACGGCGTGAGATAGAGGTGGTGGATGGCGTAGTGCGAGTGGTTGTCCAGGGTGATCGTCCCCTTCCACCAGTCCGGCGCCTCGGCCTTCACGTGCTTGGCCGATGCACAGCCGACGAGGAGAAGCGCGCCCACAGCTGCCGCAGCAGAGATCCGCATGGTGTCTTCAAAGGCCGGCACCCAAAGAGGGGCCGGCGCTCCTTTCCCAAAGCCCGACGCGGGTGGGGAAAAGTTGTCGCGCGGGTTTTGAGAGGCGCCCTAGCCGACCATCTCCTGCACCTCCGCGGTGAAGGCGTCCCCCTTCGGTTCGTGCAGCGCCAGCGGCGGGAGCACCGTCAGATCCGCGCGCCCGCCCTTCACCGCGCTCAGGAGCACCCGCTTGGCCGGCTCCGCGGCGCGCGGGTGCACCAGCCGGATCAGCTTGGGCTCCAGCCGCGCGCCCCTGAGCACGTGGAGCGCCTCCACCAGCCGCCCGGACGGATAGACCAGGCTCAGCGCGCCGCCGTGCCGCAGCAGCGCGTGCGCCGCCTGCGCCACGTCCGCCAGCGTGCACTGCACCTCGAACCGGGCGATCGCCTTCTCCGGCTGCGGGTTGCGGTTGCCCGCGGCGAGCGGCGTGAACGGCGGGTTGCAGACCACGTGGCCGAAGCCGCCCGCCTCGAAGGTGTCCGCGGCGCGCCGCAGATCCCCCTGCACCAGGGAGATCCGCCGCTCGCACCGGTTGAGCTGCACGTTGCGCTGCGCGAGCGCGAAGAGCGTGGGCTGCAGCTCCACCCCGGTCAGGTGGGTCCGGTTGAACTTGCGCGCCAGCAGGATGGGGATGATGCCGCTCCCGGTGCCCAGATCGATCAGCGGCCCGGGCGGCGCCTTCACGTCCTGCGCGGCGAAGTGCGCGAGCAGCACCGGATCCAGGTTGAAGCGGTAGCCCTGCGCCCGCTGCAGCAGCTGGATGTCCCCCGCGCCGATCGAGTCCAGCGTCTCCCCGGCGAGCGGCTCCAGCATCAGCCCCACGCGGCGCGGAAAGGCGGCCGGCCGGCGCTCGGGGTGGGCCACCTTCGGGGCGTGGGCGGTTCGCTTGGGGCTCAAGGTGCGAGGAAGAGCAGGCCGGCCGGCGGAGCGGCCTCGAGATAGAGCGTGCGGGGCGGCAGGCTCTGCGCCGCCTCCATCACCGCGCGCAGCTCCCAGCGCGGCGGCGGGTTGAGCGCGAAGCCGGCCTGGAAGGTGCCCTCCGCCACCTGCTCCAGGAGCCGCGCGGCGGTGGCCACCGGGAAGAGGTTCGGGTGGGTGCGCGAGCTGGGCTCCCTGAGCCCGAGCACCGTCTGGAACACCACCGCCTCGAGCAGCGCCAGATCCAGCGAGCGCAGGGTGGGGTTGCGGGGCGCGGCCTTGAGCTGGGCCAGGCCCAGATCCTGCCGGAAGCGGAGGATCCGCCCCTGCCCGCCCGGCAGCATCAGCAGCACCGCGTGGCTGCGCGTGGCCAGCGCCGCCATGCGGGCGCGCGCCGCCTCCAGCCCCCGCTCGCCGGCGAGCGGCGCGTCCAGCTCGTAGACCCGGGCGTAGTCCTTCACCACCGCCAGGAAGCGCTCGGCCTGAAACGTCCCCAGGTGCGCCAGCCCGCGGTGCAGCGGCCGCACGTCCAGGGCCTCGCCGAACACCGGGGTGATCGCCACCAAGACCCGCCCCTGCGCCGGCAGCGCCTGCAGCGGCCGGAGGATCATCTCCGAGAGCACGTCCTCCGCGCGCCGCCAGAGCGCGGCGTCGTCAATCTTCCAGAGGCGCACCTCCCGCCCTTCGCTCACGTGGATCGCCCGGGGCGCGCCCTGGGCCACCTCGGTCAAGAGCTCGAGCAGCGCCTGCTGATCATCCGCGGCGAGCACCGGCACGCACTCGGCCGGCGAGCCGGTGGCCTCGGGCGCCTCCTCCTCGAGCGGCGCCAGCAGGCCGTCCAGCTCCATCGCCCCCACCAGGAAGAGGGCCGGCGCGTCGCTCCGGCCGGGGCGGGGCGCGAGCGGCCGGGTCTGCACCACGTAGAGCCCGGGCGTCTCCGCCGCCAGCTCGCCCTGCTCGGCCCAGCCGCGCAGCAGCGCCTGCGGGTCTGCGGCGCGGGAGAGCTGCCCGCTGTGCAGCGGGGGGGGCGCCGCGGCCGGGGCAGCGCCCCAACCGAAGCGGTGCTCGGCGTGGTTCACGTAGCGCAGCGCGGAGAAGGGACGCACGGGTGCCATGGAGCGGAAGGTGGAGGCGCCTCCACCGCGCGGCCTGCCCGCCCACTCGCTGTCAGGCCGGGCGAGCGCTCACCACCAGACGTTGCGGTAGGGACGGTGCCGCTCGGGGTCTCGGTAGAGCGCGTTCGCCGGCCGCTCCGCGGCCTCCTCCCAGAGGAGGCTCACGGTGGCGATGGCGCCCGCCGAGGCGACCATCGACATGATGTAGGGGGTGGGCGTGTCGAACCGGCCGAGGAAGAGCACCGAGATCAGCAGCGCCGCCGCGCCCGCCCCCACGCCGAAGAGATCCGCTCTCAAGATCTGCGTGGCCGTGGGGTGGAACTTCAGCGAGGCGAGCGACATCACCACCGCGCCGATCCCCGGCGTCATCAGGAGCGTGTCGATCCCTGCCTTCAGATTGGAGCCGTTGCCCGTGAACGCCACGATCGCCAGCATCAGCGCGGTGTAGGTGGCGAACCAGCCGGCGCCCGAGGTGATCAACAGGCCGGTGGCGTTGCTCATCTCGCCCCCGCCGATGATCACCGTCAGCCAGCCAGCGAGCTCGGCGCCCAGCACCGTGCTCCAGGTGAGCAGCGTCCTGTCGCTGCTGACCAGATCCATGAAGCCGGCCATGAACATCCCGCCCAGCACCGAGTTGACGATCCCGTAGCTCGCCACCGGCCAGCCCAACCAGTGGTTGGCCTGCCACCACGCCGAGCCGCCGAAGCCGAGCCCCGCGCCGATCAGCAGCCCCGCGAGCATGGCCTGGCGCGCGCCGCCGTCGTTGAAGTTGTAATCCTTGGCCACCACCTGGGTCATCATCCCGCCCAGGCCGAGCAGCAGCGTGTGGTGGGTGATGAAGGCCAGGCTGCCCGGGCTGGAGAGGAAGGCGCCTTCGCGCACGTGGCCATCCAGCATGGCCCCGGACGGCGGCGGCGGCTCCACCGGCGGCGGCTCCGTGGGCGCGATCACCGGGGGCTGATCCACCGGCTGCGCCTGGATCGGCGTGTCTCCGTACGGCTCCTGGGTCTGCGCCGGCGGCGTGGGGTTGCCCGGCGGAGGAGAGAACGGCGAAGCGGGCAGCGTGTTCGGATCCGCGGGCTGCTGCCCGGGCGGCGGGACCGTCTGCGCCTTGGGCGGCTGCGGCCCCTGCGGGGTCACCGGCTGGCCGGGCGGCGCCGGGTTGGTATTGGGGAGGATGATCGTCGTGGAGTTGGACTCGGGCTCCGCGGGCGGGATGGGGGGCGTGCCGGACGACTGCGCCCGCGCGGCGAGCGGGAGCGCGAGGACAGCGGACAGCAGACAACCAGCCAAGAAGCGGTGATGCATCTGAGGATGACCCCTTTCTTCGGCCCTTTTCGCTTTTGAAAGCCTAGCCCTTCAGCTCCACCAGGTCCGCGAAGATGATCTCGTCGCTCCGGGCGCGGATCTGCGCCAGCGCCTCGTCCGGCGGGCGGGAGTCCAGCTGGATCTTGCAGCAGGCCGCGGTGGCCCCTTCAAAGACCGTGTTCTCTATCTCCTGGGCGTTGATCCCCGCCTTGCGGATGGCGTCCAGCACGTTGGCGAGCACCCCCACCCGGTCCTGATGCCGGACGATCAGCTGGAACCGCGCCGGCGTCTTCGCGGCGATGTTCACGCAGTTGGGCACCACGCCCTCGTTGAGGAAGCTGTCCACGATCCGCAAGGTCTCCTCGGCGATGGCGTCCTGCGCCTGCTCGGTGGAGGCCCCAATGTGGTGCGTGCCATGGACATTGGGAAGCTGCGCCAGCTCGGAGCGGAACTCCGCCTCCCCGCCCTTGGGCTCGTTGTCGTACACGTCCAGGGCCGCGCGCAGGCGCCCCGCCTTGGCCTCCTCGAGCAGCGCCGCGTTGTCCACCACGTCCGCGCGCGAGGTGTTCACCAGCAGCGCGCCGTCCGGCAGGGCCGCCAAGACCTGGCGCGAGATCAGCCCCTTCGTCTGTCCGCTGGCCGGCACGTGCACGCTGAGCACGTCCGCCACGCGCGCCGCGGCCAGCACGCTCTCCGCGCGCGCAAAGCCCAGCGCCTGCGCCTTCTCCGGCGTGAGCGATCTCGAGTACGCCACCACGTTCATGCCAAAGGCCTTGGCCCTCAGCCCCACTGCGGTGCCGATCGAGCCCACGCCGATCAACGCGAGCGTCCGCCCCATCAGCCCCTTGGCCTTGGAGAAGCGCTTCTTGTTCCACTTCCCTTCCCGCAGGGCGGCCACGCCTTCGGGGATCTGCCGGTCCGCGGCGAGGATGAGCCCCAGCGTCAGCTCCGCCACCGCCACCGCGTTCTGCCCGGGGCAGTTGGCCACGAAGACGCCACCCGCGGAGGCGGCCTTCACGTCGATCGTGTTCACTCCGGCCCCGGCGCGGATCACCAGCGTCAGCCGCTGCGCAGCCTGGAGCACCTTCGCCGGGACCTCGGTGGAGCGGACGATCAGGATGGAGGCCTCCCGCGCGGCCTCCACCAGCGCGTCCCCCTTGGCGTCTGGCCGGAAGTCCACGGTCAGACCCAGCCCGCGCAGCGCCTCCAGCTTGTCCTTCGGAAACTCGTCAGCCACCAGCACCCGCATGACGCCTCCAACGCGAGCGGCGCGAGTAGGATGCGCCGCGGTCGTTCACCCTACACCGAGGACCGACGGTGCCAATCGAAACGTTCGAGCAGCACGCCCCGCGCGTCCACCCCGCGGCGTTCGTCCACCCCAGCGCACATCTGATCGGCGAAGTGGAGATCTCCGAGCTCGCGTCCATCTGGCCGCAGGTGGTGCTGCGCGGGGATCACGGCGGAATCCGGATCGGCGCGCGGACCAGCATCCAGGACGGCTGCGTGGCCCACGCCACGGAGGGGCACAGCCAGACGATCATCGGCGCGGACTGCACGGTGGGGCACCGGGCAGTGCTGCACGGCTGCCGCGTGGGAGACCGCTGCCTGGTGGGGATGGGCTCCATCCTGCTCGACAACTGCGAGGTGGGAGACGACTGCTTCATCGGCGCGGGCTCGCTGCTGCCTCCCGGGCGGAAGCTGCCGCCCCGCTCCTTCGCGCTCGGCAGCCCCGCCAAGCGGCTGCGCGAGGTGACCGAGAAGGAGCTGGAGTGGATCCGCCACTCCTGCCAGGCGTACCTGGACCTGGCGCGCCGCCACCGACGTGAGTAGATCGCCGCTCTTCTTGAGGGAGGAAGCCCATGGGGATGCTGAAGTTCGAGGTGCCGCACTCGCTGCCGAAGGACGAAGCGAAGAAGCGGATCGAGCTCTTGACCACGTACTGGAAGAAGCACGGGATCACCGCGACCTGGGCCGGAGACGCGGCCACCCTGGTGGGCAAGGTGATGGGCGTGCAGTTCGACGCCAAGCTCGCGGTCACCGACAAGACGGTGGGCGGCGAAGGCACCGATCCCGGGATGCTCCTGCGCGGCACCGCGAAGAAGTACCTCGAAGGCAAGTTCAGCACCTACCTCGATCCCAAGAAGTCCGTGGCGGACCTGGAGAAGCTCAAAGAGTAGCGGCCGGCTCCGGCGGCGCGCGCTGGCGCAGCAGCGCCACGCCCACCGCGGCCAAAAGCAGCGTCACCGCCAAGAGGCCGGCCGCCTCGAGCGCCGCAAGAGTTCGGCTCCCGGGCGTCTGCCCCACCAGCAGCACCCGCGGCGCCGAGCACCCGCGCCGCGAGCAGTAGCCGAACAGGCCGTTGAGCTTGAAGCGCTCGCCATCCACGCGCACCTCGCCGGACTTGGAGAAGCCCGCGCCCGGCTCGGTGAGCACGCCGGTGAAGGTGTGGACCTTGCCCAGGTACGCGAGCGTCTCCTCAGAGGGGCCGATCCCGCCGGGCTTCCCGGCGCCCCACAGCTCGGGCTCGGCGAAGGCGCGGTCGCGCGCGTCCGTGGTGAGCACCACCAGCTCCGGGCTCGCGTCCTCCAGCTGGAAGGCCACCACCCGGGGCCCCATCAGCTTGGCCTCCGAGCCGAGCGAGGCGTGGGAGATCTTCCCTTCCACGGAGATCCAGCGCCCCAGGGGCTCCAGGTGGGCAGCCGCGGCGGCCACCGGCACCGGCTGCGCGTCTCCCGGCGCGAACGCGCCGCGCCCCACGTTGAAGGTGCCATAGGCGGAACCGGCGGCGATCAGCAGGCACGCCAGGCCGGCGCGCCCGGACACCGATTGGGCCGGGGCGGCTACAGCTCCTCCAGCGCGGCCAGGGCGTAGCGCGCGGCGCGCGCGATCGCGTCCGAAGAGTCCGGCATGTCCGGGTAGTGGCCCGCCAGGGCGCGCTGGGCGAACTTCAGCTGGGAGATCGCGTTGCGGTAGCTGCGGCGGGCGGCCTCGTGCTCGCCGCTGCGCTCGTGCACCTGGGCGAGCAAGTAGTGCCCCAGCGCCAGCGTGGGCTCGAGGAAGAGCGCCTTGGAGAGCTCCGAGCGGGCGTCCTCCAGCGCGCCGGCCTGCAGCGCCGCCACCCCGCCGAAGACGCGGGCCTCCACGCACAAGGGCTCGCGGGAGAGCACCTGCGCGAAGATCTCCCGCGCCTCGGCGTTGCGCCCCATCAGCGAGTAGATGTTCCCCAGGGTGATCAGCGCGTCCAGCTCGTTGCCGGCGTCCTCGGTGAGCTTCTTCACCGCCGCGAGCGCGCCGGGGAAGTCCCCGCGCTCCATCTGCGCCACCGCGTTCTCCAGCCGCTGCGGCGGCAGGAGCACCGTGCCCCTGGGCTTCACCGCCGGGAACTCGCCGGAGGGCGGGGTACCCGCGGCGCGCGGGCTCGGCGGGGGCGGGGCTTCCGGGACGAACTTGCGGGGCGGCTCGGGCGCGGCCGGCCGCGCCGGCCCCGGCAGCCGCGGGACCACGATCGGCTCCACCGGCCGCCGCCGCGGGCTGTCCGTCAGCGGCCGGCGGTAGATGAACGCGCCGTCCACTTCAACCATCTCGAACCGGTCGTACACCTTGAAGAGGCTCTCGGAGTAGCCCAGCAGGAGCAGCCCGCCCGGCTTGAGCGCCGCCAGGAAGCGGTCCATCAGCCCGCGGATGGTGGGCAGGTCGAAGTAGATGATCACGTTGCGGCAGAGGATCACGTCCAGGGACGAGCCCGAGACCTTGGTGAAGACCGGCGTGGCCAGGTTCAGCCCTTCGAACCGGATGTACTCGCGCAGCCGCGGCACCACCTCGAAGCCGTCGTCGATCGGCCGGAAGTAGCGGCGCAGCCGCGCCTCGGACACGCCGTTCATGCGCCGCTGCGAGAACCGCCCCAGCTTCGCCGAGTCGATCGCCGCGAGGTTCAGGTCGGTGGCCCAGAGGTCCACCTCCACCGGCTCCGCGCCCAGCTCGTCGAAGAGCATGGCCAGCGAGTACGGCTCCTCCCCCGTGGCGCAGCCGGCGGACCAGATCGCCACCTTCTGCGCCGTCTTGCGCGAGGAGGCCACCAGGTTGGGCAGGATGGTCCCTTCGAGCGCCTTGAACTGCCGCGGGTCCCGGAAGAAGTCCGTCTTGCCCACGGTGACCAGCGGCAAGAGCGAGCGCAGCTCGTGCTCCCCGGCCATCCCGTTGAGGCGCCGCACGTACTCCTCGGCGTCGGAGATCCCCAGCGCCGGCATGCGCGACTTCAGCGCCAGCCGCAGCCCGTGGTAGCCGTCCGCGGCGATCTTCAGCCCGGCCCGCTCGAGCAGCAGGGCGGAGAGCTGATCCAGCGCGGTGCGCTCGATGTTCAGCATGACTCCACCCACTTCAGGAGCGTGCCGGCGATCTCGTCCAGCGGCACCACCCGCTCCGCCGCGCCCAGCTCCACCGCCTCTCGCGGCATGCCGAAGACGACGCAGGAGGCCTGATCCTGCGCCAGCGTGCGGCCACCGCGCCGGCGGATCTCCCGCAGCCCGCGGGCGCCGTCCTTCCCCATCCCGGTGAGCACCACGCCGATCGCCCGCCGGCCGAACGCCTCCGCCGCGGACGTCAGCAGGGCGTCACACGAAGGCCGGAACCCGGCCAGGGCCGGGCCGTCATCCAGCTTCAGGCGCGCGTCCTGCTGGATGAGCAGGTGGGCCCCGCTGGGCGCCAGGTACACCCCGCCCGGCTGCATCCGCGCCCCGTCCTCCGCTTCCTTCACCTGCAGCCGCGTCTCCGAGGCCAGCCACTGCGCCAACCCCGCCGAGAAGCCGTCCGTGATGTGCTGGCAGACGCAGATCGGCGCGGCGAAGTCCGCGGGCAGGCTGCGGAGGATCTGCAGCAGCGCGCGCGGCCCCCCGAGCGAGGCGGCGATCGCCACCACCGGGAAGGCCACCGCCAGCGGGATCTCCGGATCCGAAGGCGTCCCGCGCCGCTTGCGCTTGCCCGCCACGTGCTGCACCACCCGCACCTGCGCGAGCAGCGCCACCTTGCGCGCCAGCTGCTTCCAGGGCTCGGGAGACTTGTCCGCCGGCAGCTCCGCGAAGTCCAGCGCGCCCAGGCCGAGCGCCCGCGTGGCCTCCAGGCGCAGCGCGCCCGGCGGGTGGACCACGAGGATCGGCGTGGGCCGCTCGGCCATCACCGCCTCGATCGCGGAGAAGGCCTGGGGCTCCGCGGAGATCGCCACCACGATCACGTCCGGGGACTGCGCGCGCACCTCGTCCACCAGGCGCGTGAAGTCACAGCCTTCCCCGGAGGGGAGCAGCTGGTCCACGCTGAAGAGCGGCGCCGCGGTCTGCTGGAGGCGCCGCGAGCGGTCGACGAGGAGCACGCGGTACGGCTTCTTGGGCGCCACTTCAGTCGTCCCTAGGTGAGGCGGTCGATTGCCTGCGCCAAGCTTTCCACTCCCAGCTCGCCCTTGACCAGGTAGGCATCCGCCCCCGCGTCCAGGCCCCGACGTTTGTCCTCAGGAGACGCCAGCGACGACAGGATGATCACCGGCAGCCGCGCCATGCTCGGGTTCGACTTGAGGCGCCGGGTCAGCGAAAACCCGTCCAACTTCGGCATCTGCACGTCGGTGAGGATGAGGTCATAGGTCTGACCCTGGATCTTGAGGTAGGCCTCTTCCCCGTCCTGCGCCTCTTCCACTGCGTGTCCCAGCGCCTTCACCAGGGCGGACTCGGTGGCCCGCGCGATGGGCGAGTCGTCCACCAGGAGGATCTTCAGCCGCTTGGTGGTGGGCGCTTCGCTCACCGGCCGCGCCATCCGGCGGACCTCGGTCATGATGTCCGGCACGTGCAGCAGCACGGCGATCCGCCCGTCCTCCAGCGCCGCGGTCCCGGCGATGAAGGCCGCCCCCTTCAGGAAGTCTCCCCCGCAGGGCTTCACCGCCACCTCGCGCTCGTCCACGAAGCCGTCCACGACGAGCGCGGCGCGATCCTCGCCGTGGCGCACCACCACCGCGGGCGGCCGGTCGTACCGGGGGCCGCCGTTGAGGGCGAGCAGCGGCCCCAGCGCCACCATGGTGGTGGGCTTGTCCCGGTGGCGGATGGCCACGCTGCCGAAGACCTCCAGGCGATCCTCCGGCTTGATCCGCGTCACCGCCTCCACGTCCGCCGCGGGGATCCCGTAGACGTCGTCCCCCAGGCGGATCAGCAGCACCCGCATCAGCGCGAGCGACTGCGGCAGCCGGAGGTGGACGGTGGTGCCGCGCCCCAGCCGGCTGGAGACCGAGACCGAGCCGCCCAGCGCCTCCACCTTCCGCTTCACCACGTCCATCCCCACCCCGCGGCCGGAGAGATCGCTCACCTCTTCCCGCGTGGAGAAGCCCTGCAGGAAGATCAGCTCGATCGCCTCGCGCTCCGAGAGCGCCGCCGCCTGCGCCGCGGTGAGCAGCTTGCGCGCCACCGCCGTCTGCCGCAGCCGCTCCGGGTCCATGCCGCGCCCGTCGTCCTCCACCTCCACGTGCAACATGTCCCCGTCCGCCCGCACCCGCAGGACGATCCGGCCCGCGCCCGGCTTGCCCAGGGCCTGGCGGAAGTCCGTGGGCTCCAGGCCGTGATCCACCGCGTTGCGCAGCAGGTGGACGAGCGCGTCCCGCACGTCCCCCACCATGGAGCGGTCCACGCCCGCGTCCGAGTTCTCGATCTGGAGATCCACGTCCTTGCTCTGCTGGCGCGCGATGTCGCGCACCGCGCGCGGGAAGGCCTCGAACACCGAGGAGATCGGCACCAGCCGCGCCTCGGCCACGTTGTCCGCCAGGTGGGCGAGGTTCCCGTGCAGGGTGTTCAGCCCGTCCGAGTGGTGGCGCACGAAGCGGAAGGCGTCGTCCCGGAGCAGGTGGAGATCGTTCTCCAGGTTGTCCAGCACGCCCGGCTCCTCCGAGGCGTGGCGGAACTTCTCGCCGAAGCGCAGGAACTTGTCCCCCACCCGCCAGAAGCGCTCGAGCAGCTCCGTGAGCTCCGAGGCCCGCAGCTTGGCGCGCTGGCTCTCCACGAGGAGATCGCCCGCGGTGAGCCCCATGGAGTCCAGGATCTCCACGTTGACGCGGATGCTCCGGTCCGGAGAGGGCGCGCGGGTGGACGGCGCCGCCGGCTCCTCCTCCGGGTGCTTCTCACCGGCCGCGGGCACCGGCTTGGCCTCCACCGGCTTCTTCGCGGGCTTCTCGGCCTGCTCCCCTTCCGCGGGCTTCGCCTTCGGCTTGGGCTTGGCCGGGCCGCCGGTGGCGATCGGGTTCTGCCCCGGCAGGAGCGCGGGGATGGGCGCGCCCGAGGCCTCGGCGAGCACCTTGCACATGTCCTCGGTGGAGGTGTTGCCGTTCTGGGCGCCCGCCAGGTCCTCCAGCAGATCCGCGAGCGTGTCGCACGCGCGCAGCATCAGATCCGTGGCCACGCGGGTGGGGCTCTTGCCTTCGCGGTTGGCCTTGAGCAGATCCTCCGCCGCGTGCGCCAGCTGGCCAATGGCGGAGAGCCCGAGCATCCGGGCCTCGCCCTTCATGGTGTGCAGCTCGCGCGCCACGTCCTCGGCGGCCTGGTCCGCCGTCGGCTTCTCCAGGTCAATCACCCCCAGCTGGATCTTCTGCAGCCGGTCCGCGGTGACTTCCTGGAACTTCTTGAGCAGGGACTTCTTGAGGGCCTCGGTGTCCAAGGGCGCTCGCGGTGGGCTTCGTTCAGTCTGCCTTGAAGCGCTTGATCAGCTCCGCCAGCCGGCCGGCGAGCTGCGTGAGCTCCGCCGCCGCGCCCGTGGCCTGCTTGCTGGCCTGGGTGGTCTGGCGGGTGACGTCTTCGATCTCCGCCATGGACGCCACCACCTGTTCGGTGGCGGTGCGCTGCTGCTGGGTGGCGAGGTTGATCACCCGCGCCGCGTCCGAGGTCTCCTGGACGCCGGCGAGGATCCCCTCCACCGCCTGCGCCGCCACGCTGCCCAGCCGCTCGCCGGACTCGGTGGCCGCCTTGGAGGCGTCCGCCGCGCCCGCCGCCGCCGCGGTGGCTTCGCGGATCTCGGTGATCAGGTTCTTGATCTCCTTGGTGGAGTCCAGGACGTTCTCCGCCAGCCGCCGCATCTCCGCGGCGACGATGGAGAAGCCCTTGCCCGCCTCACCCGCGCGCGAGCCTTCGAGCGCCGCGTTGAGGGCGAGCAGGTCCGAGCGGTCCGCGATCTCGTCGATCACCTCCACCACCGTGCCGATCCGCTCCACCCGCTTGGAGAGCTTGGCGATCGAGTCCGCCACCGCCACGCCGTCGTTGCGGATCTGCTGCATGGCCTGGATGAACTCGCTGATCGCCCCGCGGCCCGCCCGCGCCGCGCCGAGCGTCTCCTCCGCCACCCGCGCCACCGCGCCGGCGTTCTCGGCGATCTGGGCGGACGCGTGCTTGAGCTCCTCCATGGTGGCGGTGGTCTCGTGGATGGCCGCCGCCTGCTCCGTGGAGGAGGTCTCGTGCTGGGTGGAGGCCGCCAGCACCTCGTTGGCGGACGAGGAGAGCCGCAGCGCCGCCTCGTTGATCTCGCGCACGAAGGTGCGCAGCGTCTCGATCACCTTGCCAAACCCTTCGAGCAGCGGGGCCAGCTGGGGATCCTGGGTGACCTGGTTCCAGTGGGAGAGATCCCCCTGCCGGACCAGGTTGAGCAGGCCGTCTATCGCTTGATCGATCTCCTTGGCCGCGAGCAGCTTGCGCCGCTCGGACTCGTCCAGCCGGTCCAGCAGCGCGTTCACCAGCCGGCCGATCTCGCCCTGCTCGCCGGTGAGCCCTTCTGCGGGGACGCGCGCGGAGAGGTCTCCGCCCACGGCCGCCTCCAGGGTGGCGACCACCGGGGTGCGGCGGGCGGCCTTGGGAGCCGCAGGCGCCTTCTTCTTCGCAGCGGGGCGCTCGCCGTTCTTGGCCTGCGCGGGGTCGACTGGCATGTGCGTCGCTACCTTCCTTGGGGCTTTTGGGACTGCAGGGTCTGCACGAGATCGATCAAGAGCACCGGGCGCTCATCGCCCAGCCAGACGCCAATGGAGTACGGCTTGAGCGAGGCGGCGCGCGGCAGCTTGCGCAGCGACTGGAGCGGGGCGCCCTGCACCCCGAGCACGGCGTCCACCAGCAGCTGCCCTTCGCCCGTCTCCGTCTTGAAGACGAGCGCGCGCCCGCCGCGCAGGAGGTGGCCGAGCTCCGGCAGGCGGACCGCGTCCTCGGCGGGGCGCTCGATCCGCAGGACCTGGGCCGCGTCCGCGCCGTAGACCTCTCCGCCGATCTCGAAGAGGAGCAGATCCACGCTGGTAGGCCCGGCCGCCGCTTCCCCCCCCGCGGCGCTCATCGGACCACCGCCCGCTGCCGCGCCGAAGCGAGCAGCTTGCCGAAGTTGAGCAGGCTCAGGGCCTCCTCGTCCTTGCCGGGGTTGACCACCCCCAGCAGGTGCTCGGACGCCGCGTCGCCGCTCATCGGCGCCGCGAGGATCTTCTCCACCGGGATCTTGAGGAGGCCGATCACCGAGTCCGCCGCCACCGCCGCCACGTAGCTCCCGGACACCGCCACGAACAGACGCGTGCGCTCCGTGATGTTGGCCTCACCCTTGGCGAAGAAGCGCAGCAGGTCGAGCACCGGGAGGACCTCGCCGCGGTGGCCCGCCACCCCCAGCACGAAGGAGGGAGCGCGCGGCAGCGGGGTGAGCGGTCCTGCGCGCACCACCTCTCGCACGTTCTCGCTCGGCACGCCGATCCGCAGGGAGCCGAGCCGAAAGCAGAAGAACTCCTGCTCGGGCTTGGCCTTGCCCACGGTCGCCCGCTGAGGGGCGACTTCCAGCGCGCGTTGAAGTGCGGTGGGATCCAAGTGGGGAAAGTATCGAAACGGCTTTCTGCGTGGTCAAGAACAGCGCATGGCAGCCGGGTTCACGTTAGTATCGCGCGCCGGTGATGGCGGCTTCGAGGGAGACGATGTCTGCTCGGGTGCTGGTGATCGATGACAGCCCGATGCTGATCGAGCTGATGCTGAAGGCGCTCGCGTCCGCCGGGCTCCAGGCGTCGGGCGCGATGGATCTGGCGAGCCTGGACGAGAAGCTCTCGGGCGAGACGTTCGATTTGATCCTCGTGGACGTGAACATGCCGGAGATGTTCGGCGACGACGTGGTGGAGTTCCTGCGCACGCAGCGGAAGGTCTCTTCGAAGCTGGTCCTCTACTCGGACATCCCGGAGAAGGAGCTCGCCGCGAAAGCGAAGAGCTCCGGCGCAACTGGATTTATCACCAAGTCGAAGGGCGTCGAAGCGGCGCTCGTGGAGATCTCCCGGTTGTTGGGGGTGAAGCTGCGCGAGAGCACACCTGAGAAGGCCGGCGAGCAGAGCGGCACACCCGCGCCGACCTCCGCGGACAAAGAGAAGCGGAAGCGGCGCGTGCTGATCGTGGACGACAGCGAGATGACCGCGCGGCTGCTCGAGGCGGATCTGCTGGCCAAGGGCTTCGAGGTCAGCATCGCGGACACCGCGGACAAGGCCACCAAGATCATCCTCAAGAAGCAGACGCGGCCGGACCTGGTCCTGCTGGACGTGCGGATGCCGAACGTGAACGGCGAGCAGTTCTGTCGCTTCATCAAGAGCAACAGCCTCTTCGCCGGGATCAAGGTCCTGCTCTGCTCGAGCGAGAACGTGGAGGAGCTGCAGCGGATCTGCCGCGAGGCGGGCGCTGACGGCTACGTCCCCAAGGACTCGGTCCTCAGCAAGGTGCTGGCGCGCGAGCTGGGCTGAGCCGTTCCGGGGTGTTCGGCGAGCGGCCGGATCTGTCGGACTTTCGGACAGTGGTCAGCGCGGAGGCCAGTTGGCTGGCAGTGCGGCACCCCGCGAAAACCGCTTCAACCACGCCCAAGTACGTGTGAAGTCCGCATTGCACTTTCGCCAAAGCGGAGCATGCAGGCGCAACTTCGGGCAACCCCGTTTACAGGCGACTGGGCTCTCGCTGGAAGAAGTTCCAAGGGTTTAGCGTTTTAACTGCCCTCCAGGACAAGGTGGCGCGCTTCTTGGAGAACCCGCGCCCGAATGTCCACGGTTCTGGCTGGAGACTCGCTGGGCGGAAGGAAGCTGCGGGATGGGAGCACTCCCACCCAGCCTGAGCTCCCCGCGCTCGCGTTGGCCCAGTTCCGGCCCCTCACCCGGGGCGCCTGCGGTCCGGCCGTGCGCGAGCTGCAGCGCAAGCTGGTGCTGCTGAAGGTCCCCGGCGCGCTGCAGGCGCAGGCGAGCGGCCCGGGGGTCTTCGGCCCGCTCACGCAGTCCGCGGTGATCGCCTTCCAGCAGAAGCACCGGATCAAGCCCACCGGCCAGGTGGGGCAGTACACGGCGGCGGCGATCGAGAAGGCGCTCGCCAAGCTGCAGAGGGTGCAGCGCGAGCCGGTGCAGGACCGCGCCGAGCGCGCCCCGCCTCCTGTCTGCACGCCCAGCTTCAGCGGCACCCGCCCCGCGGAGGGCACGGACGCGCTGCAGGGACCACTCACTCCGCCGGTCACCTCGCGCGCGGCGGATCGCAGCGCGCAGCGCTACGCGGACGTGATCAACCAGCTCGCAGTGGGGGTGAATCCCCGCTACGCGCGCGCCGGACGGGCCGCCGGCCCCACCTTCGTGAATGACGTCACCCGCGCCATGGGCGCGGAGGTCCCGCTGCGGCACGCCAACAAGGAGCTCGGCGCCAGCGGGATGAGTGACTGGCTGAGGATCATGGGCCCCCAGAACGGCTGGAAGCGCGTGGATGCGCGCCACGCCCAGGGCTACGCGAATGCTGGGCGCCCTGCCCTGGCCACCGCGCGCTCGCCTTCGGGCGAGGCGCTGCTCGCGTTGGTGCGCCCCGGAAACTTCACCTCGGCGGGCCCCACGGTGGCCTTCGCCGGGAGCAAGAGCTTCAACCACGGCCACGTGTCTCACGCGTTTGGCGCCGTGGAGCCGGAGTACTACGTCCACGCGTAGTGGGCCGGCGGACAACTGAATATCGGATGTGAGAGGCCGGAATTGGTCTGGCCTCGGACGGGACTTCGGCTTTCCCCCTTTGGCCGAAGTCCCGTTTGTTTTTTACGCCTTGGCGGGAGCGGGAGCGGCGGCCGCGACGGCGGCCTTGCGGCGCGCCTCCGCCTCGACGCCGCGGGCCCAGTCCACCTGCAGGGCGTGGCCCTTCTCGCAGTTGCGAGCGCCGGCGCGGTTCTCGCGCTCGAGGAGGTCGAGGATCTTCTGGCAGCAGGGCGGGAACGACGGGAAGTGGGTTGCCATGGGCGTGGATTTCGCGGGAGGCGCGGCGGAAGTCAAGCGCGCGCGCCGCGGCGCTCGCGGTGCGCGCGGGCGAAGTTGCCCACCACCAGCCCGGGCACCGCGTCCTTCAGCGCCCGGATCAGCGCCCGCACGCCAATGGGCTCCCCGCCTGCGCCCTTGCCCCGCGCCACCTCCAGGTACTGGAGCGGGTCGATGCACAGCGAGCGGGTCTGCACCTGATCCACCTTGTGGCGCTTCACCAGCTTCACCAGGGCAGCAGCCTCGCCCTTGCGGTCGGTCACGCCGGGGAAGAGGAGCAGGTTGAGGGCGACATACCCATTGCGGCGCCGCGCCACGGCGATCGACTCCTCCACGTCCTCCCAGCCGTACTTCACCGGCTGGTAGTAGGCCTCGTAGAGATCCTTCACCGCGGAGTTGAGGGAGATCCGCACCGCGTCCAGCCCCGCCTCGAAGAGCGCGTCCAGCGCCTGAGGCAGCGAGCCGTTGGTGTTGATGTTGATGGAGCCCTTGGAGGTCCGCTCGCGCATGTAGCGGATGGCAGGGACGATCGCCCGCCAGCGGGTGAGCGGCTCCCCTTCGCAGCCCTGGCCGAAGCTGACCATGGTGCGCCCCTTGGCGTGGAGCAGGTGGTGCAGGCCTATCTCGCCCATCTCCTGCGCCGCCGGCCCGTCATCCATCCGCTCGTGCGAGGCGGGAGGGCCGTCCTCGGGCTGATCCGAGATGCAGCCCACGCAGCGGGCGTTGCACATGGTGGAGGCGGGGATCGCCGCCTCGTCCCGCTCGTAGAAGACGTTCTGGCTGGTGAAGCAGCGGTAGACGAGCGCGCACGTCTTGAGCTGCTTGAGCACGCGATTGCCGGGGAACGCCTCCAGCTTCTGCCCCACCTTCGCCTTGATCTCCGGCGTGGAGTAGAGCGCCGGCGTCCAGTGGGTGCGGCGGTCCGTGCGGACCCCAAAGGCCACCGGCCCCCGCTCGCCCCACGCTGCGGCCGTATACGCCCACTGGGGCAAGACGGGCCCGTCCCCCTTCACCTCGCCGGGGAGGAAGGTCCGGGTGTATCCCGGAGGCAACAGCGCCCCCACCGCGTTGGGGACGAACGGCTTGCCGCCGGTGGAGAAGGTCCGGACGAGCTCGAACTCGCCGGTCTGCGGATCCAGGCCGACTGGCAGGCGGCCTGGGAGGTGGACGAGGCGCGCCTCGGCCGGCAGCGGAATTCCCCTCTCCGGCGGCGCGAGCAGCTCCTCGCCGCTGCGCACGGTGGCCAGGAGGTACGGGTGCTCGATCACGCGCCCCTTGGGGTCGGCGACGAGGAGCTTGAGCGGAGCGGGCATGGCGACTTTCGAAGGGGGACGGGCTCTAACACAGGCGTGAAGCCGTTTTCATTTAAGCCCGTGGCGCATCGCGTAGAGCCCCTTCGAGCGTTGACCCCTGGGCGCTCGCTGCTATCTTGCCGCGCCTTTTTCCCTCGGGCGCGCGCTTCGCCGCGCCTGACCCACCCATTCATCACCCAAACGAGGCCTCACGTGATCATCGGCGTTCCCAAGGAGATCAAGACCCGCGAGTACCGAGTCGGCATGGTGCCCGCCACCGCCCGCACGCTGATCGCGGCGGGGCACAAGGTCTTCATCGAGCGCGGCGCGGGCGAAGGCTCGGGCATCCCGGACGCCGAGTACCAGCGGATGGGCGCGGAGCTGGTGAAGAGCGCGGACGATCTCTGGAAGCGGGCGGAGATGATCGTGAAGGTGAAGGAGCCGGTGGCGCCCGAGTACGAGCGCATCCAGACCGGGCAGATCATCTACACGTACTTCCATCTCGCGGCGGTGCCCGAGCTCGCCAAGGTCCTGGTGAAGAAGAAGGTGGCCGCGGTCGCCTACGAGACCATCCAGCTGGACGACGGCTCCCTGCCGCTCTTGCGGCCGATGAGCGAGATCGCCGGGAAGATGTCCATCCAGGTGGGCGCGGCCTGCTTGGAGAAAGAGCACGGCGGGAAGGGAATCCTGCTCGGCGGCGTGCCGGGCGTGCGGCGCGGCCGGGTCACGATCATTGGCGGTGGCGTGGTGGGGACGAACGCCGCGAAGATGGCGGTGGGGCTGGGCGCCGAGGTCACCATCCTGGACGTGAACCTCCAGCAGCTCGCTTACCTGGATGACGTCTTCCTCGGGCGGGTCACCACGCTCTACTCGGACAGCGAGAACATCGCCCGCGCGGTCCGCGAGTCCGACCTCGTCGTGGGCGGCGTGCTGATCCCCGGCGGCAAGGCGCCCAAGCTCGTCTCCAAGGAGCTGATCGGCGAGATGTCCAAGGGCGCGGTGGTGGTGGACGTGGCGGTGGATCAGGGCGGCTGCATCGAGACCTGCAAGCCCACCACGCACGATCACCCCACCTACGAGGTCTCCGGCGTCGTGCACTACTGCGTGGCGAACATGCCGGGCGCCGTCCCGCAGAGCTCCACGTTCGCGCTCACCAACACCACCGCCCGCTACGCCAAGAAGATCGCCGATCTCGGCCTGGTGGACGCGCTCAAGAGCGACTCCGCGCTCGCCAAGGGCGTCAACACCCTGGATGGCCAGGTGGTCTACGAGGCCGTGGCCCGGGACCTGGGCTACGACTACGTCCCCCTGATGGACGCGCTGGACGGGCGCAAGGGCTCTAAGGCCGAGCTGCCCAAGGGCAAGCGGGCGGCGGGCGCTCGCTAGCGCTCAACTCGGCGGAATTCCAAGCACAACCCATGGCCGCTCCCCTGCCCTGCCACCGGGCTCGGGAGGGGTCCGGGCGCCCGGGCCAGTGGGGAATTAAATCTCTCCCCAGGCGTAGGGATGGGCATTGGGTTGGGGCTGGGCGAGGGGGCGAGCGTTGCCAGACGTGTCGCCATGCATACATTGAGCTTCGCTGAACGTTTGGAATATCCGCCACCCGAAAGGTACCCATGCTGGACCTCCGGCAAAACAACAGGACCAAGCAGGAGTTCGAGGAGCTGGCGCTCGCTCACCTGGATCCCCTCTACTCGGCGGCCCTGCGGCTGACGAAGAACGAGCGGGACGCCGAAGATCTGGTGCAGGACACCTGCATGCGGGCCTACCGCTTCTTCGACAAGTTCGAGCGCGGGACCAACATCAAGGCCTGGCTGTTCAAGATCCTCACCAACACGTTCATCAACCGCTACCGGCGCCGCGTGAAGGAGCGCTCGGTGGTGGAGGGCGCTGAGCGAGAGGCGGTCCACGAGCGGTTCGTCTCCCGGGACGCCACGGACTTCGCGGCAAACCCCGAGCAGTACTTCTTCGACCGGCTGCTCTCGGATGACGTGCTGCGGGCGATTGACGCGCTGCCCATCGACTTCCGCTTGGTGGTCATCCTCGCGGACCTCCAGGAGTTCTCCTACAAGGAGATCGCGGAGATCCTGGAGTGCCCCGTGGGGACCGTGATGAGCCGCCTCTTCCGGGGGCGCAAGCTGCTCCAGAAGACCCTCCGGGAGTACGCTGCTGGCCAGGGGGTTTTCAGGACTGACGCGCCGCCGTCCGCTCCAACCGACCTCTCCGAGTATCGTCGCAGGAAGAAGGTGGGCTAGATCGGGGTTTGACGGCCGACCGCGAAGGAGTGGCCGCTATGCTCGAGTCGATTGCCCCATGAACTGTGCCGAGCTGGAGCAGTTCCTCTACCCGTACCTCGACGACGAGTTCGGCCCCGAGGAGCGCCTGGAGGTCGACACCCACCTCGCGGAGTGCAGCGCGTGCGCCGCGCGCGTCCACGAGGAGGCCCGCTTCGTCGAGGCGGTGAAGGCCGCCTCACCCCAGCTCACCCGCCCTGCCCCGGCCGCCCTGCGCGAGAAGATCCGCGGCGGCCTGCGCAAGGAGAGCCGCCGCGCCGCGCAGACCGCGTTCCTCCGGGTGGGCGCCGCGGCGGTCGTCGTCGTCGCGCTCGGAGGCTCGCTCTGGCAGTACCAGCGCGTGAACGCGCGCAAACGGTACCTGGAGGCGGCGGCGCTGCGCCACGCCAAGGGCCACCCGCTGGAGGTCACCGCGCTGCCGCACGAAGGGCTGGAGGCGTGGTTCGGTGGGAAGCTGGATCACCACGTCCGCGTGCCGCGGCTCAACAACGTGCAGCTCACCGGGGCGCGGCTCTCCAACGTGGAGGAGAAGCAGGCCGCCTACATCCGGTACGACGTCCCCACCTTGCAGGGCGGTGTGCCCCGGCCGGTGGGGCTCTTCGTCTTCGATGACGCCTCGCGCGACGTGCGCGCCGAGCCGCTCCCGAAGGTCGAGCTCGGCTCCGCCAATGGTTACAACGTCGCCGTGTGGCGCGACGGGGAGATCGTGTACGAGCTTGTGTCCGATCTCGACGAGGCGGACATCCGCCGGATGCTGACGGAGCCGCACGGTGGTGGGCTCCCCGCGGCTGTGCCGCCTACGCGGCAGCAGCCCCTCCAGATCCAGCCCGCCGGCTTTCAGCAGTAGCCGAACGTCCCCCCACGGACGGTTCGTTGACGCTTCGGGAGTGGACCGATAGCCTCGACGCAACTTTCCCGCGCCCATGTCCAAGCGAATTCTGATCGTTGAGAGCGACTCCAACCTCTCGCGCAACATGCGCGGTGCGCTGGAGAAGAAGGGGTTCGGCGTCGACGAGACCACCGACGGCAAGGGCTGCGTCGAGCTGATCCGCCGCGAGCGACCCGACCTGGTGCTGCTCGCCGTGGATCTGGCGGCGAACCAGAACGGCTACCTGATCTGCGGCAAGCTGAAGAAGGACGACGAGCTCAAGGCGATCCCGGTGGTGATCGTCGGCAGCCCGGACGGCTTCACTCAGCACAAGAAGCTGAAGACGCGCGCGGACGAGTACGTGGCCAAGCCGGTGGATCTGCCGGCCATGGTCTCCACCGTCGGCGGGATCGTCGGCTTCCCCGAGCCCGCGGGCGGGGACGTGGTGGAGGACGAGAGCCTCTCCCTCTCCGAGCTGGTGGAGGACGAGCCCTCCACGGGCGAGCTGGCCGCGGAGGAGATCGCCGTGGACACGGCGGATGACGGCACCGTCGAAGGCGATCCGGCGCTGGACATGCTGGACGCCGCGTTCGATGACATCTCCGCGCAGCCCAACGGCGCCGCCTCCGAGGAGTCCGTGGAGGCGCCGCCGGAAGAGGCACAGGCCGAGGAGGAGCTCTCCGGCTTCGAGACCCTGGGCGACGACGGCGACGTGAGCGCGGACGCGGAGTCCGCGCTGGACGGGCTCGGCGGGGGCGCGGATGGCCCCACCCACACGTCCCACCGCTCGCCCTTCCCCGCGCCCACCAGCCCGCCGCCGCCGCTCTCCGGGCGGGCGGCGCTCACGCTCTCTGCGCGGCCGCCCACCGGCCTCTCCCCGGCGGACGCCACCGAGCTGCGCGAGCTGCGCAGCCGCGTGAAGGAGCTGGAGGCGGCGCTCGAGGACGCCAACCAGCGCGCCGGTGACGCCGAGCGCTCCAAGGAGCAGCTGGAGACGGAGCTCGAGGCCAAGAGCGCCGAGGTCGAGACCGCCAAGAGCGCGGCGGCCGGGAGCGGGAAGACCGACAAGGAGTTCTTCGCGCTGCGCGAGGCCGGGAACAAGAAGGACAAGGAGATCCTCCGGCTCAAGAGCGAGCTCAACGCGAAGGATCAGGAGATCGTCGAGCTCAAGGACCGCGAGATGCAGCTCGAGCAGAAGGCCTCGGACTCGTCCGGCGAGATGGCCCGGCACCAGGCCCAGCTCAAGACGCTCACCACCCGCGCGGACCAGCTCGCCGCCGAGCGCAAGCGCGTGGACGCGCAGCTGATGCAGGCCAAGGAGGAGGCCCGCGGCGCGACCGCGCGGCTCTCCACCGTCCAGGCCGAGCTCGAGGAGCTGACCGGCCGCGCCGGGGCCCTGGAGAACGAAGCCAACGAGCTGCGCGCCCGGGCCGAGGAGTCCGAGGCCCAGCTGGGGCAGCTGCGCGCCGAGCTCGAGGAGGCGCGCGCCGCCTCCGAAGGCAGCCGCGGCGAGCTCGAGGACGCGCGCAACCAGCTCGAGCAAGCCAACAGCGAGCTGGAGTCCGCCAAGAGCCAGCTCACCTCGCAGGCCACCGCCTTCGCCGAGGAGGCGAGCGCCCTGCGCCGCCGGGTCTCCGAGCTCGAGGACACCTCCGCGAAGCACGAGGAGCGGGTCACCAAGCTCTACGGCCGGATCAAGGGCGACGAGAAGGTCCGAGAGAAGACCAAGAAGGCGCTCTCGATCGCGCTCCAGCTGCTCGAAGAGCAGCAGGCGCTGCCCGAAGAGGACGACGAGCCCGCGGTCGCCTAGCGCGCGCCGCGACAACGCGACCCCGGATTTGTCGCACGAAAAACGCGTGTGGCGTCACGGCCTTGGGTCAGTGACGCCGTACGATTTCAACTGCACCCGCTGCGAGCGCCCGGGGTCTTTCCGCCGAGGGGGGATCACGCGGAGGGGCTGTGGCGCTCGGGCGGGCGTGGACCTCGCCCATGACGAGGCGATCGCGGCGCTGGTGGCGGAGCTGCGGTGCGCGGAGCCGGCCAGCGGGGAGCTGGCCATGGACTTCTCGCGGCTGGGGCGCGCGGATGGGCTGGAGAGCGCGCTGCGCTTCCTCGAGCGGACCTGACGGACGCCTACTTCTCCTCCTTCTTCGGCGTGTTCTTCTTGTCGATCATCTTCTTGGCCTGCATCTGGATGGTCGACGGGACGTTCTTGTTGCGGGCCAGGTCCTTCACCTCTGACTCGCGCAGCGTGGCGAGGAAGCGCATGGACACCGCGGCCGGCGTCTTCGGGTTCTTCACCAGCGCCAGCTTCACCTGGTACATCTTCGTCCACTCGCGGTTGCTGAAGATGATCCGCAGCACCTCTTCGTTGCAGGTGCGGTTGTTGGCCTGCATGAGGACCTCGCCGTCCGTGATCCGCGGGCTGCGGATCACCGCGGTGGCCACCAGCTTGTTGGAGTCGCGGATGAGCAGGCTGCGCGCCTCCTTGTTGCCCTTGGTGGCCAGCTTGATCTTCTCGGCGATGTTCATCTTCATGATCCGCTGACTGAGCGTCATCCGCTTGCCCTCCTCCATGGGCGCGGCGGTCTCGTCGGTCAGCTCTGCGTACTCCTCCATCACCTGGTCCGCGGTGGGCCCGGTCTCCGGCGGCTTCTCCGCAGCCTCCGGACCGAAGAGGCGGATCCGCGCCTCCTTCATCTGCGGGACGTCCATCAGCGCCAGCCCGCTGCGGGTGGCGAAGTCGCAGACCGAGTCGAGCAGCGCGGGGGTGGCGTTGGGGTTGAGGCACAGCTGCCGGACGATGTCGTCGTGGCGCAGGAAGCGCAGCTGGTTCTGGCTGATGATCTCCGCGGTCCGCGCGCTGCAGAGCCTGGAGGCCCGCGCCACCGCGTCATCCGGGGTGGTGGCGTTGAGGATCAGCATCTCCGCGTAGGTGTCCTTGTCGTAGAGCTGATCCAGGAAGAAGCCGAGCACCGGCGCCTTCACGCCCTCGTCGCGCAGCGCGGTGGCGAGGATCTTGTCCGGCAGCCCCTTGGCCGTCTTCTGCGCGGCCTCCTTCACGCCGTTGTCGGTGTCGAAGGTGAGGATGAAGAGCGCGCCCACCATGTCGGACGGGGAGAGCGGCACCAGCGTCTTCGCCGCCATCATCCGCAGCCCCACCGGCGCCTTGGGGTCCACGTGCTTGCGCATGTTGGGCGGGAGGAACTCGGCGGTCACCGGGCAGCCGGGGAAGGCCTCCGGGAGGCCGGCGGCGCCCGCGGCCGGCGCGGCGGGGGGAGGCGCTGCGGGCGCCGGCGGCGCTGCGGGGGCGTCGGGCTCGCTCATGGCGCGTGGTTCCTTTGGTAGATGATCCGCAGCCCTTCCAGCGTGAGGAACTCGTCGACTTCGCTGATCTCGCGGGACTCCCCGGCGATCAGCGGCGCCAGGCCGCCGGTGGCCACCACCTTGAGGGGGAAGCCCAGCTCGGTGCGCATCCGCTCGCAGATCCCGTCAACGAGGCCCACGTAGCCGAACACCAGCCCGGACTGCATGGAGTGGACGGTGTTCTTCCCCACCACGTGCGGCGGCCGGAGGAACTCCACCCGGGGCAGCTTGGAGGCGTTCTTGAAGAGCGCCTCCATGGCGATGGTGATCCCCGGGCAGATGGAACCGCCCAGGTATTCCCCCTTGGGGGTGACGGCGTCGAACGTGGTGGCGGTGCCGAAGTCCACGACGATGAGGCCGCCCTTGTGCTTCTCGTAGGCGGCCACCGCGTTGACGATCCGGTCCGCGCCCACCTCGCGCGGGTTGTCGTAGAGGATGGGCATGCCCGTCTTCACGCCCGGGCCCACGAACATCGGCTTGGCCTTGAAGTAGCGCTCGCTCATCTTCTCCAGGTTGAACTGAAGCGGCGGCACCACGCTGGAGACGGCCACCGCGTCCACGCTCTCCATGGCGATGTTGGACCAGGAGAAGAACTGGCGGACCTGGATGCCGTACTCGTCGTACGTGCGGCGCACGTCCGTCTGGACGCGCCAGTGATCCAGCAGGCGGCGCCCGTCATACACCCCGAGCACCGTGTTGGTGTTCCCCACGTCGATGGCGAGCAGCATACGGACGGGGAAGTGTAGCAGGGGCCTTCTGGCTGGCTACTCGAGCTTGCGCTTGGGGCGCAGCTGCTCGACATCGCCGGCGAGGATCCGCTCCAGCTTGTCCGGAGCGGTGCGGACCAGCAGCGCGCCGGCCTCGTCGATGTCCTCGGCCACGCCGCGCAGCTCCAGCCGGTCCGTCTTCACCAGGACCTCCTGGCCAAGCGTGGAGGACAGCTCCTTCCACTTCTCGCGGACGGGCCCAAAGCCTTCATCCGCGTGCAGCTCCAGCCACTGCTCCAGCCGCGTGAAGAAGGCGGCGGCGAAGAGCGCGCGCGGGACCTTCTCGCCGCGGGCGATGGCGAGGCTGGTGGCCGTCTCCGCCACCTCCGGCGGGAAGTCCGGCGGCTGGGCGTTGAGGTTCACCCCCACCCCCAGCACGGCGAACGAGATCCGCTCGATGTCCGCGGAGAGCTCGGTGAGGATCCCGGCGATCTTCCGTCCGTTCACCTGGATGTCGTTGGGCCACTTGATGGTGGCCTTGGCGCCAGAGTCCTCCAGCGTCTGCGCCAGCGCTACCGCGCCCACCAACGTCAGCTCCGGCGCGCGCTGGGGCGGCAGGTCCGGCCGCAGCACCACCGAGCAGTAGAGGTTCAGCCCCGGCGGGGAGCTCCAGGCCCGGCCGCGCCGCCCCTTGCCGCGCGTCTGGTGCTCGCAGATGACCACTTCGCCGTGACCGGCGCCTTCGTGCGCGAGCCGGAAGGCCTCCTCGTTCGTGGAGGTCAGCTCGTCCGTGAAGTGGATGGTGCGCCCCAGCTCGTGCGTGGAGAGCAGCGGCGTGAGCTCCAGCGCGGTGAGGCGGTCCGGCACCTCCACCAGTCGGTACCCGCGCGCGGGGACCGCCTCGATCCGGTAGCCCTTGTGGCGCAGGGATTCGATCTGCTTCCAGACCGCCGTGCGGGAGAGCCCCAGCTTGTCCGAGAGCGCCTCACCCGAGGTGTACTCGTCCCCTCCCTCGGCGAGGAACGCGAGGATCAGCTCTTCGTTCGTCTGCTCGAGGCTCTCGGACGTCACGGCAGGTGCCCTCTGATTCGCGAAGCATGAAGGGTAAGTAGAGGGGCTGACACGGTCAACCGCACGGCCTTTCCGCACACACGTGCGCACCTTTGCCCCGGCCCTTGGGCAGGCTGCCTAGCGGGCGTCCTCGTCCTCCACGCGGATGACCTGGGTGGGGGCGCGGGTGGACTTGAGCTGGTCTATCCAGCGGACCGCGGACAGCACGTCCTCCTCGCGGGCGGCGTGGGTGAAGATCACGATCTGCGCGTCCTCCCGCCCCTCCTCCTTGGACGCCTGGCGCTGCACCACCGAGCCCAGGCTGACGGACTTCTCGCCCAGGACGGTGGCCAGCTTGCCGAGCACGCCCGGCTCATCGCTCACCGTGAAGCGCAGGTAGTAGCGCCCCTCGCGCTGCGCGGCGGGGCGGATGGTGACGTCCTGGAGGTGCGGCGCGCACAGCATGGGGAGCCGGCCGCTCACCCCCGCGAGCAGGTTGCGGCAGATGTCCACCACGTCCGACACCACGGCCGAGCCGGTGGGGAGCGCGCCCGCCCCCTGGCCGTAGAGCAGCGAGGAGCCCAGCGCCGCGCTCTGCAGCAGGACGGCGTTGAAGGCGCCGCGGACCTCGGAGAGCGGGCTCTTGTCCGGGACGAAGGCCGGCCCCACCCGCGCCTCCAGCTGCCCCTCGCCGGTGCGGCGGGCCACCGCGAGCAGCTTGAGCGCGTAGCCGAACTCCTGCGCCATCTTGAAGTCGACCGGCCGCAGCGTGGTGATCCCTTCGGTGGAGATCTGCTCGGTCCGCACCCGGGCCATGAAGGCCAGCGAGGTGAGCAGGCACAGCTTCTGCGCGGCATCCTGGCCCTGGACGTCCGCCGTGGGATCCGCCTCCGCGTACCCCAGCGCCTGCGCCTTCTTCAGGGCGTCCTCGTAGCTCTCCCCCCGCTCGGCCATGGCCGAGAGGATGAAGTTGGTGGTGCCGTTGACGATCCCGTGGATGCTTTCGATCCGGTCCGAGGCCAGCGCCTCGCGCAGCGTGCGGATGATGGGGATCCCGCCGCAGACCGCGGCCTCGAAGTGGAGATCCACGCCGCGCGCGAGCGCCTTGCCGAACAGCTCTTCGCCGTGAGCGGCGAGCAGGCTCTTGTTGGCGGTGACGATGTGCTTGCCCCGCTCGATCGCCTGGAGCAGGTGCTCGCGGGGCCCCAGGCCCCCCATCAGCTCCACCACAATCTTTACGTCATCGTCTTGGAGGATCCGCCGGAAGTCGGTGGTGACCAGCGGTCCGGCCTCGGCCGGGCGCTCCCGCCCTTCGCTCTTCACCAGGATGTGGCGGACCTTCACCTGCGCGCCCAGCCGCCGCTCGATGTCCCGGGCGTGCGCATGGAGGATGCGGAAGGTCCCCTGCCCCACGTTCCCAAGCCCCAGCAACGCAATGCCTATTTCGCGCATGGCGGCCGACTTGAGCACAAACCCCTTCACAGGAGCAGCGCGTCGTGGGTGTGACCTTCCGAGGGCCAACTCCATGTTCGAAGACGATCAGGGCGAGCTGTCGTTGGGGAGCGAGCTGGGCGCGCTGGAGCTGGTGGCGGCCGGGGGCACGGGGGCGCTCATCGCCGTGGTGTGCGCGTTCGGCGCGAGCCCGGCCACCCTCTTCGCGCTGGTGCTGGCCGCCGGCGCCCTCCTGCTCGGGGTGCGCCGCGCCGGGGCGCCCCGGGCCGCCGCCTTCGACCTGCGCCGCGCGGAGGAGCGCCACCAGGAGCTGGAGCGCGAGCGGCGCGAGCGGGAGCTGGACCTGGCGGTGATCCTCGCCGCCAAGCGCCGGCGCCGCGGCCTGGCCGCCTGACGCCTCTTCAATCCGCCCGCAGCGACTCCATGGGGTTGACGCGGGAGGCGCGGAACGCCGGCAGGTACGTGGCCAGCAGCGCCGCCCCGCCGAGCACCGCCACCACACTCAGGAACGTGGCCGGGTTGCGCGGGCTCACGTTGAAGAGCAGCGCGCCGATCAGCCGCGAGAGCGCGAGCGAGAGCGCGCAGCCGATCCCCACGCCCAGGCCGGCGAGCCGCATCCCCTGCCCCACCACCATCCGCACCACGTGATCCTGCTGCGCCCCGAGCGCCAGGCGGACGCCGAACTCCCGGCGCCGCTGCGTCACCCAGTAGGACATCACGCCGTAGATCCCCACCACCCCGAGCAGCAGCGCCAGGAAGGCGAAGCTGCCCAGGAGGACCAGGTGCAGCCGCGGCTGCGCCACCAGCTTGCCGACCACCTGCTCCAACCCCTCCACGCGGGGGAGCGGCAGCTCGGGGTCCAGCTCGCGCAGCACGTCCTTCACCTCCGGGAAGACCTCGCCGTCGCTCCGGTCGGTGCGCAGCTCCACCACCAGCCCCTTGAGCGGGAAGTGGGTGGTCCCGGTGAACTGCACCAGCGGCAGGTACACCTCCTGGCGCGTGGGGACGTCCAGCGCGCGGTTCTTCACGTTGCCCACCACGCCCACGATCTCCGCGTAGGGGTTCTTCGACTTGGCCGAGTCCAGCAGCTGGATGCGCTTGCCCAGCGGGTCCTCGCCAGGGAAGGCCAGCTCCGCGAAGGCCTGGTTCACCAGCACCACCGGCGGCGCGTCCATCCGGTCGTCCTCGCTCAGGCGGCGCCCCTTGAGCAGCGGGATCCCCATGAGCGCGAAGTAGCTGGGCGTCACCGCGCTCAGATCCGTGCTGGTCATGAAGTTGGTGTCGTACGGGCGCCCCTGCACGTGGAAGACGGTGTCGTTGGTGTCCCCGCTGAGCGGCAGGTTCGAGGCCACGGTCACCTGCGTGACGCCCGGCACGGCCGCCAGCCGCTCCTGGAGCTGCTCGGCCAGGCGGGGCGAGGCGGTGGGCGCGGTGTAGCGGCCTTCTGGCAGGTTGAGCCCAAAGGTCAGGATCCCGCGCGGGTTGAAGCCCAGCGGCACGCCGCGCAGCCGCATGAAGCTCTGCAGGAGCAGCCCCGCGCCCACCAGCAAGGTCAGCGCCAGCGCCACCTCCGCCACGATCAGCGCGCGGCTCAGGCGCTGCCGCTGGCCGAACCCCACCCCGCCGCCCTCCTTGAGCGCCTTGTGCACGTCCACCTGCCCCAGGCGCCACGCGGGAGCGAGGCCGAAGAGCACCCCGGTGAGCAGCGCCAAACCACCGGCGAAGAGCAGCACCCCGCCGTTCACCGCGATGGTGTTGGAGCGGGGCAGCGTGGTGGGGATGAGCCAGGCCAGCGCGTCCAGCCCCCAGACGCACAGCAAGAGGCCCAGCAGCGCGCCCGCCACGGAGAGGCACAGGCTCTCGATCAGCAGCTGCGCGAACAGCTGCGAGCGGCTGGCCCCCAGCGCGGTGCGCACCGCCATCTCGCGCTGGCGAACCTCGGCGCGGGAGAGCAGCAGGTTGGCCACGTTGGCGCAGGCGATCAGCAGCACGAAGCCCACCGCGCCCAGGAGGAGCAACAGCGGCGCGCGCGCGTTGCCCACCACCTCTTCGTGGAACGAGCGCGCGCGGAAGGCGAAGCGCGAGTTGGGCGGGTAGTACGAGGGGTACTCGGTGGCCAGGCGGGTGGCGGTGGTGGAGAGCAACGCGCGCGCCGTCTCCAGCGTGGCGCCCGGCGCCAGGCGCGCCACCCCGGTCAGGTTGTGGCGCCCGGGGTTCATGTTGGACGGGTCCAGCGTGTGCGGCGCGAAGATCTCCGTGGCGGTGGTCTCGGAGAGGTCCATGGGCGCGGTGAAGCCCCGCTGCAGCACCCCCACCACCGTGTGCGGCACGCCGGAGAGCGTCACCGTGCGGCCCAGCACCGCGCGATCCGCGGAGAAGCGGCGGCGCCACAGCGCGTCGCTCAGGATCACCACCTTGGGCGCGCCCGGCCGCTCGTCCTCCGGCGCGAAGCCCCGCCCGAGCGCGTAGCGGACCTGGAGCTGCGAGAAGAGCGAGGGGCTCACCTGCGCGCCGATCAACCGCTCCGGCTCGCCCAGCGTCAGGGACGGCCCCCATCCATGCAACACCCCCACCGAGTCGAAGACCTCGGGGTGCTCGCGCAGCGCGGCCCACTCCACCTCGGAGAGGCCGGCCTGGTCGAACCCCAGCCCGGGGAAGGCGCCGCCCACGCTCACCAGCCGCTCCGGCTGCGGGTACGGCAGCGGCGCGAAGAGGACCGCGCTCACCACGCTGTAGATGGCGGTGGTGGCGCCGATCCCCAGGCCCAGGGTGAGCAAGGCCACCAGCGTGACCGCCCGCTCCTTCGCGAGCATGCGGAGGGCGAAGCGCACGTTCTGGAGCAGTCGGTCCATCCCGCTCCCTCATTCAGCGCGTGTGCCACCTGGCGGCGGCGGAACCCCTGGTACCCGCTAGGGCGGCGCCGCGGCCCACCGCCCGCTTGTGGGACGGGAGGTCCCATGCGCGGCCACCGCCGTCAGCCGGCCGGCGGGGGCGAGGTAGGCGCGGGGGCGAGCTTGAACGCCTTCAGCTTGAGCTCGTGCTGGGGGATCCGCTTCCCGTTCACGTCCAGGAACAGCGAGATCTGCACGAGCCCAACCTTGGGCGCGAACGTGAGCTCGTTCACCAGCGTGGCCTTCTGATCGATCTTGGTGCGCCCCTCCACCTTGACGCAGCCTGTGAACTGGCCGGCGGGCACGGAGCAGGCGCTGCCCACGTCCAGCACCGTGTAGTGCTCCACCGCGGAGACCGAGACCACGTTGGTCCAGGTCTTCCCCGGCTCCAGAGGATCGCGCAGCAGGTAGCGCTTGTCGTCCCGGAGGCCGAAGGCGTCCACGCGCAGGCCCCGGTCCGGCTCGCGCGGATCCGCGGGCGTGGAGTGGTGGAGGAAGTTGCCCCTGTCCTCGCGGACGATCTCCACCACCGTGGAGCCCTGCTGGCCAAAGAAGCGGGTGTCGTACGTCCAGCGGTTCCCCACCGCCAACGGGTAGAGCTCGGCGATCGCCTCGCGATCCTCCGCGCTGGGGATCCGCTCGAACTGCCGGTGCGCACACCCGGACAGCACCGCCACCGCCAGGACGACGACGCTCGCGCCGCGCACGCTCACTTCTCCTCCCTGGGCGCGGAGGTCTCGCTGCGGGCTTCCTTCACGTTCCCGCTGCGCCGCGCCTTGAGCTCCTCGAGCGCCTGCCCCGCGGCCTCGCGGATGGCAGGCTGATCATGCCCCTGGGCCACCGTGTAGAGGTAGGCCTCCGCCTCCTCCCCGCCGATCGCTCCCAGCGCGTAGACGATCTCGCGCATGAAGCTGGGCTCCTTGCCGCGGGTGAGATCGATCAGGATGGGGACCGCGCGGGGCTCCCGCAGCTCCACCAACCCGCCGATCGCCCGGCGGACCTCGTCCACGTCTTCCGAGCGCAGGCGCTCCAGCAGCGGCTGCGCCACCGCCGGGTTCTTCCGGTCCGACAAGACGCGCAGCGCGAACTCGCGGATCCGGTTGTCGGTGGACGCCAGATCCTTCACCAGCTCGGCGTCCTTCTTCTCCACCGCGTCCAGCTGCAGCCCGGCGCTGGCGGCGATCTGATCCAGCGCGGTCTCCAGCGCCTTGCGGACGGCGCGCTGCCGCTGATCCAGCCCCTCACTCTCCAGCTTCACCTCGCCCAACCCCACGACTTCGTAGCGCGCCAGCCCCTCCGCGCCCTTGCGCTTGAGCGTCAGCGAGGCCCCGACCTCCGCCCAGGTGCCCGCGCGCCCCTGCTTCTGCGCCTCGCGGGTGAACGCCAGCTCGAGCTGGGCGCGCAGCGGCGCCGCCGAGCCTGGGTTCTCCTCGGGGCCGAGCACCTTGAACTTGCCGCCGACCTTCAGCTTCTCCACCAGCAGGGTGTGGATCTGCCCCTGGTTGAGGCCCAGCACGGCGTTGTCGGCGATGGTGGCGCCGGTGACTTCGATCTTTTCGATCACGTGCGGGCCCGGCTTGCGCGCGCACGCCTGGCAGAGCAGCGCGAGCAACACGCCCAACCCACCGACCACCTGAAGCGCCCGAATTCGCAAGGGCGCAAGCTTAACGAACGGCGAGCGCCGCGTCAGCCCGCTGCCCGTGGCCCGTTACCCGTTGTCCCGTGAGCCGTACCCGTACCCGGGTCGAACCCGCACGCGAACCCGGTTTTTGCCACGAGCCGGCTCAGCGGCGGCTCGCGCCTGGGCCTCGGTCGGGTTCGGGTGCGGGTTCGCGTGCGGTCACGGGTACGGGTACGGGTACGGCTCACGGCCAACGGGCCACGGGCCACGGGCCACGGGCCACGGCCAACGGGCCTCGGCCACGGGCCACGGGCCACGGACGAGCCCTCCCCGTGAATGGACGGGGAAGGGCTCGCAAGGCCGTGCCGTCAGGACTCCGGCGTGCTCGGCGGAGGCGGCGGGGGCGGCGCCGCCTCGGGGGCGGGCGCAGGCGCTGAAGCCTGCGCTGCCTCGGCTGCGGGAGCCTCCCCACCCGGCGCGGCGGCGGCAGGAGCACCTGGAGCCCCTGGCGCGCCCGGCGCACCGTCCGGCCGGTTCCCACGCCCGCGGCGACCGCGGCGGCGGCGCCGGCGGCGCTTCCGCTCGCCGGGAGCGCCCGGCGCACCGGGAGCGCCCTCGGGGCGGCCCTGCGCGAACGCGGCCGCGGCCTCGAGCGACTCATCGCCCTCCTCGCCCTCGTCGTCCCCCTCGTCTCCGCCGTCATCACCGCCCGCATCGTCGGCGGCCGTGGCCTCGCCCAGCACCGCCGGCCCACGCGCGCCCTCGGCGCCCTCGGCCGGCTGCGCCACCCCGGAGACCTCGGACACGGGCGAGGCGCGAGGCTCGCGGCGCGGCCGCTCCTCCTCGTCACCCTCCTGCGCGCGCCGCTCCTTCATCCGCTCCTCGCGGCGCTTGGCGGCATCCTCCGCGTCCACGCGCGCCACGTCGAAGAAGCGCTCGTCGATGTCGAACAGCTCCACCTGGGTGACGGTGACGCCGGCGCGGGCCTCCAGGAACTTCTCCCCGAGCGCGTCCGCGCACCACAGCATGCACAGCGCGCCGGAGCTCTGCGCCTCGGACTTGGCGTCCCCTCGCACGTCCCCGGCGCTGATCAGGAGCCCCACCTGCGCCGCGTAGTGGCCCAGATCCTTGCGCAGGTCCTGCACTTGCCGGCGATCCACGGACGAGGTGCCCTTGCACAGCCGCACCGCGTAGCGCAGCTCCACGCTCCCCTCGCGCTTGCGCGCGGTGAGCAGCGGCCCCTCCTTGCCCCGCTTGGCCACCTTCAGCTCGCGGAAGCCCAGGGCCTGCATCATCCTCACCACGGCCTTCTCGAACGTGCCCACTTCGCACTCGGAGAGCCGCTTGCGCATGGCGCGGGCCGAGGCGCGGCGCGCGTCCTTGACCGCGGCCTTGGCGGTGGCGAAGAGCCCCTCGTCGGGGCCTTCCAGCGCGCTCTGGCCGTGGCGCGCCAGCACCGGCCGCCCACCTTCCAGCGGAATCCCCAGCGCCGCCGCGAAGGCGGCCTGCAGCTCCAGCGGCGGAGCCTCGGACGGAGCCCCGGCGCGCTCCAGCGCGCACAGCCCGCTCTCCTTCGAATAGATGAACTGCGGGCGGCGGCCGGCGTCGATCCGGCGCTGGTTGTCCTCGAGCAGCGCGGTGAGCATCTGCTCCACCGAGAGCTCCTCGCCGGCGAGCTCGCGGCTCCGGGCGCGCTCCAGCAGCGCGTCTGGCTTGAGCGCCTCCTGCGCCTCGGAGAGGATCTCGAAGACGACCTCGGAGACCGGCGGGAAGCGGCGCTTGCGGCCCCGCCCCTCGTCGTCCTCATCGCGGCGGCGCTTGCGCTCGCCCCGGCCAATGGCGCGGACGTTGTCGCTGCGCGGCTCCGGGTGGCGCTCGGCCGGCCGGTAGGGAGGCAGGTCCTCCTCCGGGTTGGGCTCGGGGACGCCGGTCTGCGCCAGCGCCTCCGCGTCCTCCGGGAGGGCCCAGTCCGCCAGGGCGAAGGTGTCCTTGGCGGTGACCACCACCTTGCGATCGCGGGTCCTGCGCGCCATCGCCGCCAGGCGAGACAACATGGTTTGCTCTGGCGTCTTGCCGACGTGCGACAGAAGATTCTGGGAGATGGACTTCTCCGTTATCTCCAGAAAGTGCAGCGGGTGCCCGGCGCTCTCGAGAACGCGCAGCGCCGCCTCATAGAATGTCATCTAAATGTCCAGTGATTTCAAAGACTTAGTTAGAAACCAGGACTGCGGCGCGGATGGTAGTGGGCGCTGAAGTGGGTTGTCAACGAAGGGGCGCATGATCCGGTTCCGGATCGGTCAAAGCTGGAAGCGAGAGCGGTCGGCCTCCCCGGTCGATGCCTTCGGGCTCGACCTGGACGGGGTGAACCTGCTCTCGGGCGCATCCGAGGAGCCCCTGGCGCGGGTGGTGCCGGAGCTGATCGACGCGCTGGTGGCGCTCTGCACGCAGGGGGAGTCCTTCGCCCAGCTCTCCCTGGCGGAGGCGCATCTCGAACTTCTCCTGGCCAGGCGCGACACCGAGGTCCAGCTTCAAGTCATCAGCCTGGGACGGCCGGCGCGGCGGGTGCGCCCGCCGGTGCTGGTGGATCTCAAGGAGTTCGCCGCGGCCGCCTGCCGCTGCGCGCGGCTGCTCGCGGACGACTTGCGCGAAGCCGCGCCGAGCTTGGCCAAGAGCCCACGCCACCGGCGCATGATGAAGCAGGTGGCCTCGCTCGAGGCGCGCGCCCCCAAGTCCGTGAAGAGCGCGCACGGCCAGACCGGGTACAGCTTCCGGGCGGCGCCCAGCCAGCCGGTCTCGTTCGGCTTCACCCTGGACGATCCGGACGACCTGCTGCTCGCGCAGAAGAAGGATCAGAAGGCCGCCCTCTGCTCCCTGATGTTCAAGGGCACGGTGTCGCTGCGGCTGATGGGCGAGGCCCCGGTGTGGACCGGCTCGGATCTCCCGTTCCTGCTCGCGCTGGAGCTCTCGCGGCAGGCGGAGGAGCTCTCCCGGGCGCTGGAGGGCAAGGAGCCGCGCCACACCTTCGAGCCGGGCGGGCTGGGGCCGGCGGTGGAGGCGGACCTGCGCAAGGAGGTCCTCAAGCTCGGCGGTGGCGTGCACCCGGTCTCCCCCACCCGCCTGGCGGAGGCGATGTTCGAGCTCGGGCTCTCGCTGGCCTTCGCCGCCACCGCGCGCAACAAGGCGCAGGCGCGCAACCCGTACCTGGTGGAGCTCTCGGCGCGTTGCCGCGAAGGGCTGGCCCACCTGCGCAGCGCCGTGGAGCCCCCCAAGGACGTGCGCCCCGCACGCAGCAAGCCCAAGCGCGCGGGGGCGGCGAGTCGCCCGCTCAAGGTCCCCGGCCGGCTGCGCCGGCTTCGCTTCGACAAGCTCTGGGAGAAGCAGCGGCTCTCCGGTGAAGGCCCCGGGCGGCTCAAGCTGTCCGCGAAGGGGCTGGTCTTCTCCTCCCAGCAGATGGCGTGCGGCTTCTCCGCCGGCGGCGAGCTCCTCTTCCGGCGCGTGGCCACCCACGGCGTGGCCGCCTCGGCGGACGGCCGGGTGATCTCCGCCAGCGCCGCGCGGGTCTGCGGCTTCGTGGGCGCGGAGGAAGGGGCGCGCTGGCTCCGGGATCACGATGGGCTCTCCATTGGCCCGGAGCTGGAACGCCGGGACGGCCTGGGCGTCACCCTCTCAGAAGGCCGCACGGTGCTCGCCTTCTCCGAGGCCACCGGCCGGGAGATCTGGCGGATCGCCCCGCCGCGCACGCAGCGCTGCCACGTCACCCTGCAGGGGCACCGCGCGCTGATCACCACGGACTCCGGCTACCTCTACGGGCTGGATCTGGCGGACGGCCAGGTCCGCTACCGGATGCACGCCGCCCTCCCCTTCGCCGGGGCCACGGTGCCGTGGGGCAAGAAGATGATCGCCCTGCTCAGCCGCGGGGACCGGGTGGCGCTCTTCGTGGCGGACGCGCACTCCGGGAACATCCACTGGACGCACGAGGCCTCGCTCGAGCAGCCCAGCAAGCCGCTGGTGCTGGGCGGCCGGGTGCTGGTGGCGGGCGCGCGGGACGGGGCGGGCCTTTTGGTCTGCCTCTCCACGAAGGGCACCCCGCTCTGGGAGCGGCAGCTCCACCTGGGCAAGGGCCCGCTGCAGCTGTTGGCGGTGGGCCGGATGGTGCTGGTGACCGGGCAGACCGGGGCGGCCACCCTGGTGGCGCCAGACGGCAGCGTGGAGTGGCAGCTGGGCGCGGCGAGCGAGGAGACCTCGGCGCCGGTGGCGCCCTGCTTCGCGCGCGGGGTGGTGGTGATCCCCGGCGAGGTGGTGCGGGCGGTGGACCCGCGCGGCGGTCAGGTGCTGGCGGAGGTGAAGGCCGGCGTCGGCCTGTGCGACCTCAAGGTCGACTCACGGCTCAACCTCTACCTGCTGGACGACGAAGGGACGCTCGCCGCACTCCGGCTCGCGTCCCATCTGGCCGTCGTGGGCTAGAGGCGAAGGGCGCTACTTGCGCGCCTGCTTCTTGGCGGCGGCGGCGGGATCGATCTCGTCCTCCGGACGGACCGACTCCTGCGCGCCCTCCCACTTCTCACCCGGGCGCAGCCGCCACTCGGGGGGCGTGTCGAGCTTCCACACGTAGCTGGCGTTGGCCTCGCCACCGGACGGGGCGCGGGAGACCACGTTGAAGGCGATCTCCATCTTGACCACTTCGGCCGGGACCAGATCCATGTCGTAGTGGCCCATCACCATCTGGGGCGGGAACTGCTCGATGAACCGCTCCGGAAAGTCGATCTTCATCGACGGATCGCCCGAGGCGCTCATCTCGCCGAAGAGCTTCCCCTTCTCGTCGAACAGCCGCCAGGTCACGCCCCAGGAGGAGCTGGTGGCCATCTTCTTGAGCTTGCCGTCGTCCCGGAGCTCGCGCTGGGCGCCCCAGAGCAGCAGGCCGATCCGGATCTGCTTGCCCTCCACGCGTGCGGAGCGCACGTCCAGCCGCATCCCCTTGTCCGTGGCGGACCAGACCGGGTTGTACGAGCCGGTGCGGAAGTCGTCGAAGATCTTCTTGGTGTACTCGTAATAGGCCTTCTTCTCACCGGCCTGCGAGTCGCTCTTACCCTTGCCCGAGCGCTTGTCCAGCTCGGCCAGGTAGTCGTCGAAGTCCTTGTTCCCGCGGAAGCGGTTCAGGTGCTCGTTGACCTCCTTGAAGTACCAGCGGAAGAACGTGGAGACCTCGTCCCGGTAGGCCTTCTCATCCGGGTTGGAGCGGATCCAGCCCACGCGCTCCAGGTAGTCCGCCTTGATCCGGGCAGCGTCGACCGTCCGCTCCGCCTCGACCGCCTTCTCCTTGTACTTGTTGTACGCGGCGACGGAGGCGATGACGAAGGTCAGCACACCAACGATGAGGCCGAGATAACGCTTCATGGGGAGGGGTCGGCTCCTTTGGGATGGGCCCAGTGATATGAGAATTCGCCGAGTTGATCCAGACCGCGGATACCTACACCCTCACCGCAGCGCTGCCGCTCGAGGCAGGACACCTCGCCCGCGGCGTGGCGGTGAGCTACGAGCGGTACGGAGACCGGCGGGGCGAAGGAGCGGCGGTCCTCCTGCACGACTTCACCCACTCGCACCGGGCGCTCGGGCCGGAGGAGAGCTCGCTCTACCGCCCCAGCGGCTGGGCCCGGGAGCTGGTGGGCCGCCGCAAGGTGCTGGATCCGGAGCACGGCGAGATCTTCAGCCTCGGGCTGCTCGGGAGCCCCTTCGGCCCGCGGCTGCCGGAGCTGGACGGCGCCCCGCTGGGGGTGGAGGACCTGGCCCGCGGGGCAGCTGCCGCGCTCAAGGGGCTGGGCGTGGAGCGGGCACGGGTGGTGCTCGGCGTGGGGCTGGGCGGGATGGTGGCGCTGCGGCTGGCCGCGCTCTTCCCGGAGCTCACCCGCTGCGTGGTGGCGATCGGCGCCGCGGCGACACTGCCGGAGGGGCTGCGCGATCACCTCTCCTCGGTGCCGGAGCTGCTGCGCGCGGAGACCAGCCCCGAGGGCGCCATGCGCCTGGTCCGCCGCCTGCGGCTGGAGCTGTTGCGCCGCTGCTACAGCGCTGAGTACCTGATCGGGGCCTTCGCGGACCTCTACACGGCGGACAAGGCGCTGGAGGCGGAGGCAGATGCGTTCTCCCGCAGCTTCCCCGCGCCCGCCTTCGCCCGCCTCTGCCGCGCGGTGGGCAGCTGCGACCTGGGCCCCTCGCTGCAGCGCGTCCGCGCGCCGGTGCTGCTGGTGGCGGGCGCCAACGACACCTTCTGCCCGCCCAGCCGGGTGCGGGACACGTACCACCAGCTCACCGCGGGGGGCGCGCCGGGCACGCGCCTGCACGAGCTCACCCGGGACGGCGGGCACGCCACCCTGCTCGAGGACGGGCGCCACCTGCGGCAGATCTGCTCGGAGTTCTTCTCCGCCGAGCGCGAGCGCCCCTGAAAGGGGAGCAGCGGCTCAGCGCTTGATCAGCCGCGCCTCGAGCGCGCCCACCAACATGTCGATGGCGATGTCGTTGTTGCCGCCGTGCGGGACGATGATGTCCGCCCAGCGCTTGGAGGGCTCCACGAAGCCCATGTGCATGGGGCGCACGTGGCGGAAGTACTGCTGGACCACGTGGTCGAAGTCGCGGCCGCGCTCCTTGATGTCCCGCGTGAGCCGCCGAATGATCCGCACGTCGTCCTCGGCGTCCACGAAGATCTTCACGTCCAAAAGCTCGCGGATCGCCACGATGTGGAGGACCAGGATCCCCTCGATCAGGACCAGATCTCCGGGCTCCACCGGCGTGGACTGCTTCTCGCGGGTGGAGGTGACGAAGTTGTAGACCGGCTTCTGGATCGGGCGGCGCGCCTTGAGCTCGGTGAGGTGCCGGACGAGCAGCTCGGTGTCGAAGGCGTCCGGGTGATCGAAGTTGAGCTCCCGGCGCTCCTCGAGCGAGAGGTCCGAGAGGTCCTTGTAGTAGGAGTCCTGGTCGATGAAGGCGACGCGGCGGTCCGCCAGCGCCTCCTTCACCTTACGGGTCACGGTGGTCTTTCCGGAGGCAGTCCCACCGGCGATGCCCACGAGGAGGGGGGGCGACATGCGCGCCCTGATACGAAGGTTCTTCGCGGACCGCAAGGGCGCGTTGGATAAAGGACATCGTGAGACTCCACCTGATCGACGGCACCTACGAGCTGTTCCGCGCCCACTTCGGGCAGCGCCCCGGCCACACCGGCCCGGACGGGCGTGAGCTCAAGGCCAGCGTGGGGATCGCCAACTCCCTGCTCTCCCTCCTCCAGAACGACGAGGAGAAGATCACCCACGTGGCGGCCGCCTTCGACAACCCCATCCGCTCGTTCCGCAACGAGCTCTTCGCCGGCTACAAGACCGAGGAGGGCGTCCCGGCGGAGCTGCTCGCCCAGTTCGACGAGGCCGAGGAGGCGGTGGCCTCGCTCGGCATCCGCGTCTGGTCCATGCGCGAGCACGAGGCGGACGACGGCCTGGCCACCGGCGCGGCGCGCTTCGCCTCGCAGGTGGAGCAGGTGCGGATCCTGAGCCCGGACAAGGACCTGGGCCAGTGCGTGGTGGGGACGCACGTGGTCCAGTACGACCGCCACCGAGAGAAGCTCTACGACGAGGCGGGCGTGATCGCGAAGTTCGGCGTGAAGCCCGCCTCCATCCCGGATCTGCTCGCGCTGGTGGGAGACACCGCGGACGGGATCCCCGGCGTGCCCGGCGTGGGGGAGAAGACGGCGGCGGCGCTGCTCTCCAAGTACGAGCACCTCGAGCAGATCCCGGACGACCACGCGCAGTGGAAGGGCGTGACCGTCCGCGGCGCAGACAAGATCGCCGCGTCCCTGCGTGCGCACAAGACGCAGGCCCTGCTCTACCGGAAGCTCGCCACCCTGGTGCGCGACGCGCCGGTCTCGAAGACGCTGGCGGAGCTGGAGTGGAACGGCGTGCCGCGGGCCCGCTTCGAGGCCTGGTGCGACAAGGTCGGCTCGGAGCGGCTCAAAGAGCGGCCGCGCCGCTGGGCCTGACCCGTCAGAGGTAGCCCAGCTCGATCCCGCGGAGCACCGCGCGGGTGCGGTCGCGCACCCCGAGCTTGGCCATGATGCTGGAGACCTGGTTCTTCACCGTGCCCTCGGCGGTGCCGAGCGCGTGGGCGATCTCCTTGTTGCTGGAGCCGTTGGCGACCAGCGCGAGCACCTCCTTCTCCCGCGGGGTGAGCGGCTCGGGCAGCGCCGAAGACTCGAAGGCGGTGGGGGGCGCGCCGCTCACCACCCGGCTGCCGATCCCGGGGCGGAAGAGCGTGCCCCCCGCGGCCACCGTCCGGATCGCCGAGGCCAGCTCCTCCAGCGTGACGTCCTTGAGGAGGAAGCCGCGCGCCCCCAGCCGGATCCCCTGCAGCGCCACGGACTCGTCGTCGAAGGTGGTGAGGAGGATGGCCTTGGCCGCCAGCCCGCGCTCCCGCATCGCCTCCAGCACGCCCAGCCCGGTCCGCCGCGGCATCCGCACGTCCAGCAGCACCACGTCCACCGCGTGGGTCGCCAGCTGGGCGAGCGCCTCGTCGCCATCCCCGGCCTCGGCCACCGCGCGCAGGTCCGGCGTGAGCTCCAGCAGCGACCGGATGCCCTGCCGCACCAGCGTTTGATCGTCCACCAGCAGGACGCTGATCAAGCCGCCGCCTCCTTCAGCGGGACGCGCGCCCGCAGGCGGACGCCCTGCCCCGCCCGCCCCTCCAGCTCGAGCGTTCCTCCCAGCTCCGCCAGCCGCTCGCGCAGGCCCACGAGCCCGTGGCCAGGCGCCAGCGGCTCGGCGCCCCGCCCATCGTCCCGAACCTCCACCTCCAGCGCGCCGCCGCGCGACGCGAGCGAGATCCAGAGGTTCTCCGCAGCCGCGTGCCGGACCGCATTGGTGACCGCCTCCTGCACGCAGCGGAAGACCGCGTGGGCGACCTCCGCCTCCAGCGGCTCGATCCGCTCGGGGAGCGCCAGGTGCACCTCGGGCGCGGGGAGGCTGGAGGCCAGCTGGCGCAGCGCGACGCGCAGGTCGAACGCCGGGGGCTCGCGCAGCGCGCCCACCACCGCGCGGACCTCGGAGAGCATCGCTCGCGCCACCTCCTGCGCGCGCAGGACCGCCGCGTTGCCGGGGCCGGTGTTCCTGGCCACCTCCAGCTGCAGGGAGAGCGCGGCGAGGTGGTGGCCCACCGAGTCGTGGAGCTCGCGGGAGATCCGCAGCCGCTCCGCCATGCGGCTGCTGTCCTCGAGCAGCGAGCGGGTGGCGAGCAGCTCGGAGTGGACGCGCAGCAGCTCGTCGCGCGCGTCCGCCTCGCGCCGCGCGAAGTGGGCAGCGCCCGCCGCGAAGAGCTCGAAGGCGAAGTAGCTGACCGCGGTATACGCGGTGGAGCCCAGGTTGGCGCGCCGCAGGAGCAGCGCCGCGAAGCCGAGCGTGAGCGCGGCCAGCAGCGCCAGCGCGGGCACGAGCCCCATCACCATGGGCAGCTGGCCCGCCAGCACCGCCAGGAGCACCCCGGAGAGCCCGCCCTGCCCGAGCGCCGCGAGCCCGAAGATCGCTGCGCCCTGGAGCGCAAGGCCCGGGAGCCGCCCGCGACCGGCGCCGTGACGGGTGGCGGCCCAGAAGCCGGCGCCGAAGGCGCCCCACGCCAAGAGCGCCGCGGCCAGGGTGCCCGGCGATCCCTGCGGCCGGTCCCAGGCGAACCAGGCCGCAAAGGTGACAGCCCAGGTCAGGTAGCCCGCGCCCAGGAAGAGCCACGGAGTGGACCGGGAGGTTGTCGCCGCGGGCAGCACTGTGGGAGATGATGCTCCGCCGGACCGCCTCAGGTCAGCATGTGCCGTTCGTCACATGCGCCCAAAGGTGACCTCCGGCACATGTGCGCGAGAGCGCCGAGCCGTACCCTGCGCGCACTGGAGGCAACACATGCTGGAGGCGACGACTGCGGTGGTCAGGTGGGCGCACATCGGCGGAGCGGCCGTCGCGCTCTTCTCGCTCTTCATCCCCTGGCTGGCGCGCAAGGGAGGCCCGCTGCACCGGCGAGCGGGCTGGGTCTACGTCTGGGCGATGGCCGAGCTGGCGGTGACCGCGCTGGCCTTGTGCGCGCTGCGCCTGGCGGACACGGAGCCGGCGAACGACAGCGGCGCGATCTTCCTGGCCTACGTGGCCTTGATCGCCGGGGCGGCCACCTCCACCGGGGTGCGGGCCCTGCGCACGCGCGCGCGGACCGGCGCCCACCGCCACCCGTGGGATCTCGGCGTCTCCGCGGCGCTCGTGCTCGGCGGCCTGGCGATGATCGCCTTCGGCTACGGCCAGGGCTCGGTGCTCTTCGCCGCCTTCGGCGCGCTGGGGATCTTCCAGGCCTCCGGCGAGCTGCGCTTCTGGCTGCGGCCGCCGCGCTCCAAGGCGGAGTCGGTGCTCGCGCACCTGGGGAGCATGGGCGCCGCGAGCGTCGCCACGGTCACCGCCTTCTTCGTGGTGAACGCCGGGCGGCTGGGGCTGCCCAGCGGATCGCTCTGGGTCTGGCTCGGACCACCCGCGGTGGGCGGCGTGGTGGTGGGGCTCTTTGGCGTCGCGTGGCGCCGGAAGCTCTCCCCCGTTCGCCCCGCGCCCACCGGCGCGCCGGCCAGCCCCGTGGGGTAGGCCCGACAATCCGAGGGGATGAACGGCGCGGCGCGCAGACGCGGGAAATTCTGCGCCCCGCGTTGCGAACGCTTTCACAGCAGACCCCTCGCACGGGTTGAGCCGCAGATGATCCAGCCTTTCCTCTCCGGGATGCGTCCCCCCAACGCCTCGAGATGGAGCGCCGCTCCGCAGCTGGAGGACGCGCTGGCGGCCCAGCTCGAGGAGTGCCGTGCGAAGTGGAGCGGCGTGGCGCTGGAGCCCGGCCCCTTCCTGGCGCACCTGGGGACGGTGCTGCAGGACGAGGACGAGGCCGCGCCGGAGCGGCTCTTCGCGGCGCGGCACGTGGCGGATCTCTATCTTGCGCTGGCGGCGTCCCACGGAGACTCGGGAGCGATCAGCGCGCTGCGGGAGCTGGCGGACGCCGAGCTGCGCCGCGTGAACCGGCGGCTCTACGACGAAGGAAGATCCAGCGACGACGTGCTGCAGCTCTTGCTCGAACGACTCACGGTCGCCGTGAGCGGGCGCGCGCCGCGGCTGCGCAGCTATGCGGGGCGGGCGCCGCTGCGGGCGTGGCTGCGGATCGCGCTGGCGCGGCTGGTGGCGGACTGGGCGGAGTCCTCGCGCCGCATGCCGGCCGCCACCCCGCTCGAAGACGAGCCCCTCGCGGACGCGTTCATCTGGACGGGCACGGATCCGGAGACCGCCCACGCCCAGCAGGAGGCACGCGGGGCGCTGGCGCAAGCGCTGCGCGAGGTGATCTCCGGCCTGGAGCCGCAGGTGCGCTGGCTGTTGCGCCAGCAGTTCGTTCACGGGCTGGGGATTGATGCGGTGGCGGTGGGCCTGGGCGTCCACCGCGCCACCGCCGCCCGCCAGCTCGCCAAGGCCCGGGAGCAGCTGCTCTCCAATCTCCGCCGCGACCTGGGGCGGAGGGTGGGCGGAACGCACGCGGAGCTGGAGGGGCTGCTGCAGCTGGTGGCCAGCCGGCTCGACTTCAGCCTGCGAGGCCTCCTGGCCGAGGTCGCGTGAGCTGCCCGTCGGACCGTCTGCTCGGCGCGCTGGCGCAGGGCCGGCTCACGCCCGCGCGCCGGGCGGTCCTGACGCGTCACCTGCACGGCTGCCGCCGCTGCGAGCGCGCCGCCGCCGAGCTGCTCCGCCTCGCCGCGCCCGCTCCGCACGACGGTGCCGCCGCCACGCGGGTGGGCCGCTACGTCCTGCTGCGCCGCCTCGGCGCGGGCGGGATGGGCGAGGTGCACGAGGCCTACGACTCGCAGCTGAAGCGCAACGTGGCGCTCAAGCTCCTGTGGAGCGAGGTCGCCCGCGCGGAGGAGGCCCCGCGCGAAGCGCTGGCGCTGGCGCGCCTGGCGCACCCGAACGTGGTGACCGTGTTCGACGCGGGGGTGGCGGACGGTCAGGCGTACCTCGCCATGGAGCTGGTCAACGGCGGCACGCTGCGCGACTGGCTGGCGGCTGGACGCGAGCCGGAGGAGCTCCTGCGCGCCTTCGTCGAGGCGGGGCGCGGCCTGGCCGCGGCGCACGCCGCGGGGCTGGTGCACCGGGACTTCAAGCCGCAGAACGTGCTCGTGGCGGAGGACGGGCGGGTGCGCGTCAGCGACTTCGGCCTGGCCTGGGCGAGCGCCTCCCCTGCTCCCGCGCAACGCCCGCCCATCGCCACGGCGACGAGCGCGCCCTGGACCCAGCGCGGCGGCGGCACGCCGGAGTACATGGCCCCCGAGCAGTCCCGGGGCCAGGCCGCGACCGCACAGAGCGACCAGTACAGCTTCTGCGTGGCGCTGCATGAGGCGCTCTACGGACGCCGGCCCGAGTCACAGGACGGTGTATTGCGACGGCCCGAGCGCGCCGGATCCCCCGAGCTTTGGGCGCTGATCGCGCGGGGGCTCAGCCTCGCCCCGAAGGCGCGCCACCCATCGATGGAGGCGCTGCTGCACGCCCTCCAGGAGCTGCCCCGGCGCAGGGCGGCGCGGCGGCGGGTCCGGGCGCTGGCGTTGGCGGCCCTGGTGACCGCGGCGCTGGGCGCCGGAAACCGCCTGCACCAGCAGCGGCGCTGCCTGCCTGACGGAGATGAGCTGGCGGGCGTCTGGGATCCGCAGGCACAGGCGGCGCTCAGAGACCACCTCCTGGGCCTTGGGCGGCCGCTCTCGGCACCGGCCTGGGAGAGCGCCCGGGTGGCGCTGGACGACTACGCCGCGCGGTGGCGGGCCCTGCGAAGGGAGAGCTGCGAGGCCACGAAGGTGCGCCAAGAGCGCTCCGAGGCCTCCTTCACGGCGGTGTCCACCTGCCTGGCGGAGCGCCGGCGCGGGATGGCGGCGCTCATCCACCTCCTGGGTGAGGTTGAGCCCGTGACGTTGGAAGAGGTGGGCCCGGCCGCGCGGGAGCTGCCGGAGCTCGCCAGCTGCGCGGAGCCCCCTCCCCTGAGGGCGGCCGAGCCGGTCACCGCGGCGGAGGCGCTGGACGCGCTGCTCTTCCGCGCGCGGGCCGCGGTGGCGGTGCGCAGGAAGGACCAGGCGCTCGCGCTCGCGGGGCAGGCACAGGCGCAGGCCGCCGCGGCCAAGGACCGGCGGCGGGAGGCGCAGGCACACCTCGCCGCGGGGGCGATCCTGGCGAAGGAGGGACCACCGGCGGAGGCGTACGAGCGGAACCTCCAGGCGTTCCTCGCGGCGCAGGCGGCCTCCGAGCCGTTGCTCGGGGCGGCGGCGGCCACGCGCCTCGCCTACGTCGCCGCCACCCAGCTGGACCGTTTGCCCGCGGCAAACGAGTGGGCGAGCCAGGCGGAGGCGCTGCTCGAGGCGCGGGAGGATCTGGAGCTGCGCGCCGAGCTCTTGCGGGTGCGAGCGCTTGCGGAGCTGATGGCCGGACGGCCGCCAAGCGCGGAGCGTGACGTGGACCAGGCGATCGCCCTGCTGCGCGGCCGCGGGCCCACCCACGACCTGCGGCTGGCCAGCGCGCTCCAGACGAGAGGCTCCGTGTTGCTCCGGCTCGGCCGGCGGGCGGACGCGGCGAAGGAGCTCGAGCAGGTGCTGGCGCAGACGGAGCAGGAGCTCGGATCCTCCCACCCGCGGGTCGCCGCGGCGCTGGTGGTGCTGGGCCAGGCGCGGCGGCTCCTGGGAGAGATCCCCCGCGCCGACGCCGTCCTGAGCCGGGCGGTGCAGATCTCCAACGCCACCCTGCCGCGCGAGCACCCGGTGCGAGCGAACGCGCTGGGCGAGCTCGCGCAGGTGCGGATCTCCCAGCGCCGCTTTCCGGAGGCCGTGGAGCTCTCCAGAGAGGCGCTGGAGCTCTTCAGCGAGCGCCCCCCGCAGTCGTTGGCCAACGCGCGGCTGACCTACGCCTCGGCGCTCTACTCCGCCGGCCGGTGGGACGAGGCGCTGGCGCAGACGCGACAGGCGCTCGAGCTGGCCCGCGCGCGCCTGGGGGAGGCGCACTCGCTCGTGGCCATCCTGCGGACGGCGATGGCGGAGCTGCTGGTCCATCGCTGGCGGGCCGCCGAGGCTCGGCCCTTCTCCCTCGCGGCGCTGGAGGCCCAGGAGAAGGCGATCGGCCGCGACAACCCGGTGCTGATCCGCACGCTGCTGCCGCTGGCGGACGCCGAGCGGCAGCTGGGGCGCCCCGCCGCCGCGCTCCCCCTGCTCGACCGCGCGCTGGCGTTGGAGGCCCGCGGCGAGGTCGAGCCGGAGATCCGGGTGAAGGTCCGCGCGTTGCGCGCGCGGGTGCTCACCGCCCTGGGCGCCGCCCAGCAGGCGCAGGCCGCCCGCGCGGAGGCGCAGGCCGAGTCGAAGCACCTGCCGGAGGAGCAGCGGGCAGAGGCGCTCGAAGATCACCCAAGGCCCGCCACCGCCGCAAAGAGCGCGCGACCGCCGCCGGGCAGCGCCGTCTCTCTCCGAAAGGGAGCGCCATGACGCCTGCACGCCGGTTCCTCGCAATCTGCTTCGCCGCAGCCCTGTGCTCGGCCTGTGGCGCCGCCCTGCCACCCGCGCAGGCGACGACGGACAGCGGCGCTCCAGCGGTGCAGCAGGACGGCGGCAGCGCCGCGGACGCCGGGCACCCGGTCGTTGATGCCGGTCCCCCACCCCTCCAGGCCCCCAGCTGCACCGGGCTCTCCACCGCGGGCGTCCCCAGCATCAGCGGCAAGGTCGTGGTGGGCGCCGCGCCCGCGCCGCGCGGCGGCGGCCCCCTCCCGGATGGCCGCTACACCTGCACCGCGTACACCGTCTACGCGCCGGCGTCCGAGGTCGCTCCGGTGGGGATCCGCGGGCTGGCGGAGGTGAGCCAGGGCGGCGCCACGATCGTCGAGTGGGATCCCTTCTCCCAGACCTACGGCTCGTACCTGCGGTACTCGGGGACCACGCTGACGCTCGAGCGGGCCTGCCCGGGGAGCGGGGCGATCCGCCAGGTCGAGTACTCGGTCTCCGGGAGCAGCTACCAGATCTACATGCCGCTGGGCGGCGGGCGGACGGTGGTCTCCACGTACACTCGCCAGTAGTCAGCTGGCGCGGGCCCGGCGCTCCGCCTCGCGGCGCCGCACCACCATGGGCAGCGTGTTGCCCTGGAGCGGGAGCGTGACCGCGGGATCCGGGACGACGTGGGCGCCCGGCGCCAGCGCGAGCCGGCAGCGCTGGGCGATGGTGGCCAGGACGATCGTCGTCTCCACCGTGGCGAAGGAGGCGCCGATGCAGGTGCGCGGGCCACCGCCGAACGGGAAGTAGGCGAACTTGGGGAGCGCCTTGAGCATCTCCGGCGTCCAGCGGTCCGGCCAGAAGTCCTCGGCGCGCTCGAAGTAGCGGGGCGAGCGGTGCACGGCCCACTGGTACATCAACACGTGCGCCTTGGCGGGGATCCGGTAGCCGCCGAGCTCGCAGGCGTCGATGGTGACCCGGCCGATCTGGTAGGCGGGCGGGTAGAGGCGCAGCGTCTCCTTGATCACGTTGGCGGTGAAGGGCAGCCGGCCGAGATCCTCCATGCCCGGCGCGCGGCCCTGGAGGGCGCGGTCCACCTCCTCCTCCACGCGCAGCGCCGCCTCCGGGTGGCTGGCGAGCAGGAAGAGCGCCCAGCAGATGCCCGCGGCGATCGTCTCGTGGCCGCCCATGAACATCGTCACCAGCTCGTCGCGGACCTGCTTGTCGGTGAGGACGGCGTCCCCCTCCCCTTGCGCGCGCAGGAGCGCGGAGAGCAGATCGTTGCCTTCGCGCGGCGCCTGGCGGCGCTTGGCGATCAGCCCGTAGACCACCTCGTCCACGCCCTTCACCGCGCGCCAGAGCCGGCGCGTGGACGGGAACGGCAGCCGCTCCTTGGGAAGACAGGTGAACTGCCGGTTGCAGTCCTGGAGCGCGGCGGCGCACTCGAGGAGGACCTCCTTCTCCGCGTCCAGGACCTCGCCCAGGAGCGTGCGCGCGAACACGTCCAGGCAGAGCGTGCCCATCTCCCGGTAGAGATCCTGGGTGCTCCCGTCCGCCCAGCCGTCCACGGCGCGGGCCGCGCACTGCTCGATGGTGGCCGCGCAGGAGGCCAGCCGCTCGCGGTGGAAGGCCGGCTGGAGGATCCGGCGATCGTGGTGCCAGAGATCGTACTCGGAGGTGAGCAGCCCGTTGCCGAAGACCGCGTCCAGCGACTTGAGCGGCATCGGCTTGGTGAAGTTGCGGTGCTTGGTGATCAGCACCTCCTGGATCAGCGCCGGATCCGAGACCATGAAGAAGGGCTGGTTCCAAAGGCGCAGCTGGACGATCCCGTCGAACTCGCGCTCGCAGCGGACGGCGAACGCGAGCTTGTCCCCCTGCAGATCCGGGAGGTTTCCGGAGAGCAGCGCGGAGCGCCAGCCCTTCGGAGGTGACCTCGGCTCGGCCGCCAGCGGCTCGGCCGGCGCGTACGTGCCGAAGAGCCGATCCCACAGCGGAAAGAGGATGGAGTGGTTCTTCCGCATGTCCTGGTGGTGGACCGCGTGCAGGCGCTGCAGCCGCAGGAACCAGTGGAAGCGCTGCAGCGGCGAGGAGACCAGGTGGTACTGCACGTGGACGTACACCTGGACGAAGTAGGCCACCGTCATCCCCAGCGCGCAGCCGAGGAAGAGCTCCCAGCGCAGCAGCCGGTAACCGAGCAGCACCGTGCCGAACACGACCACCAGGTAGAACGGGGTGTTGGTCTTCTCCTCGTCCAGGTACCGCGGCGTGGTCATCACCCCGCGCGAGTAGAGCGCGTGGTGGCAGGTGACGTGGTTCGTGTAGAGGGGCCCGCCAATTCGCCGGTGACCGAGCAGCAGGTGCAGCGACGCCTGGGAGAAGGAGCCCAGCGCGAAGGCGCCGAGCGCGGACAGCAAGAAGGCAACGACCATCATGAAGCACCTGCGAAGCGCACGAGCCACCCGGAAGCCTGCGGGACTCAGCAAGCGGGGTGCCGCAGGACTTATCCGCGCAGAGGACGTCCGCGTTGCGCCGCTTCGGCGTGACCGCGCCAAATCGGCGCGACGCTCAGGCTCCGAGCTGCGGATCCACCTGACTGCGCAGGGTTGAGCCGGCCGGCGCCGCCAGCTCCCGCTTCAGCCGGAGGATGGCCGTACGAACCTCGGCCGCCAGCTCATCCCGGGCGTCCAGCGTGCGGCCGGCGGTGGGGATGGGCGCGCCCAGCTTCATCCGCACCACGCCGGGGCGGAGCTTGAACGTGCCGGCGGGCAGGAGTTTCCCGGAATTCTCGATCGCCACCGGCACGACCGGCACGCCCGCGGCCAGCGCCAGCACGAAGACGCCCTTCTTGAATGGCAGCAGCTCGCCGTCCAGCGAGCGCGTCCCCTCCGGGAAGGCGAGCACGCTCGCGCCGCCGCGGATCCGGGCGCCGGCCTCGGCGAGCCCCTTCATCGCGCGCGCGCGGTGCAGCCGGTCCACGAAGATCATCCCTGTGGCCCACATGAACCAGCCCAGGAACGGCACCCGCCGCAGCGACTTCTTGGCCACGAAGCGCAGGTTCGCGGGGATCCCCACGAAGGCGCAGGTGACGTCCAGCATCGACTGGTGGTTCATCACGAAGATGTGCGGCCGGGTCCAATCCAGCTCCGGGAGCGGCTCGCGCCGAAGCTTGGTGAGGCCGAACCAGAGCATCCCGGGCGCCCAGAACCGCCGTGCCATGGCGAGCGCCTGGTTGGGATTGAAGGTGCAGAGCAGGACCAGCAGCCCGGCGGTGGCCCAGAAGGAGCACCAGATCACCAGGTAGACGGCCTGCACTGCGTTGAGCAGGAAGTAGAACGCCTTCATCGGGGTGAGGGCCCGTGCAAGCGACGAACCCAGCCCGAACGCTACAGCGCGGCCACGCGGAGCGCTCCCGCCTGCCGGTCCACGCGTACGCGCCAGGGCGCCCTTGGCGCACGCAGGACCACCTCGCGCAGCGCCGGCACGTCCAGCTCCAGGGGCGAGGTCCAAGCGCGCCCCGCAGCGTGGCGCCGGGCGGCGGCCGCACCGTGGAGCAGCTCGGTGAGATCCACCGGGAAGGTCCCCTCCCCGACCGCCTGGCCGCGCAGCTGGGCCTGCGCCAGCAGCGAGCGCGCCCAGGCCTCGAAGGCGAGCACCGCCGCGGCGGCCTCGTCCCGCGCCGCGAGCGCGGCCTTGCGCGCCCAGGCGGCGAAGGTCTCGTCCAGCGGCCGGCCGGCGGGGCCGAACTGCGCGCGCAGCTCGTCCGAGCGGGCGAACCCCTCCAACGCCTCTGTCGTCCCGGCGCAGAGCGCGCGGGACCACGGCGCGTCCTGATCCAGCCGCTGCGCGAGGACCGCCAGCCGCAGCGAGCGCTCCTCCTGCGTTCCGGGGCCGTCCTGCGCGGGAGCGCGGCCAAAGGCCTCGTCATAGACCGCCCAGGCGCCTTCCAGCGGAGCCGGCGCGGTGCGCGCGCGGGGCGTGGCGGCCGGGATGGGCGGCCGCTCCTGGCGAGGGATGAGCGCGCGCAGCCGCTGCAGGGTGAGCCGCGCCATGGCCTGAGGGTGGCCGTCCGCCTCGTAGGTCACCGCGCGCAGCCGCGGGCAGCGCGGCAGCACCGCCTCCAGGAGCCCAAAGAGCACCTCCGGGACGGGCTGGGTGTGATCATCCGCGTAGAAGGCGCGGCCGCCGCGGCGGCGGATCACCCCGCCCGCGAGGTGCAGCTCCACCACGTTCGCCAGCGGCAGCCGCTCCAGGCCCTCCTCCGGCGGGAGCCCGGCGGAGAGCTGGTACGAGAGCCAGTGGCCGAGATCCAGCAGCAGGTCCAACCCGGTCTCCCGCTGCAGCGCGGCCATGAAGTCCGCCATGGGGAGCGGGCCGCGCAGGGCGATCACCGCGGGGTTCTCGAGCAGGAGCGGGACGGGGCAGCGGGCCTGGACGGCCAGCGCGTGGGCCGCGCACGCCGCCACGCCCTGCTCGCTGAAGGGCGGCGCCAGGTACAGGAAGCCGGGCAGCTCGCGCCCCCCGGCGTGCCACCACGCCACGTCGTTGCTGACCCACGGCGAGCCCACCGCGCGCAGGTGCTCGCCCAGCGCCTGCAGCGCGCCGTCCGGCTCGAGCTCGGGGCCCCAGAGGTTCAGGTGCACCGGGTGGAAGAGGCAGGGGACCTCGGCGCGCCGGGCGAGCAGCTCCTCGAAGAGCGGCCCCTCTTGCCTCGCCTGCGCGAGCGAGAGCGGCGCGCTGTACTCCACGTAGTCGAACGCGCCGGGCGCGGCCTCCAGCAGCCGGTACGGGTGCGGCGGCGAGCGCCCGTCCGCGTTCGCCGCCAGCCCCAGGCCCAGCCAGGGGAGCATGGGGTTCGCAGGGAGCGCGCTCATGGCGCTCACTCGTACCTGAGCGCCTCCACCGGATCCAGGTTCGCGGCGCGCGCCGCCGGCCAGATCCCGAAGAGCAGTCCCACGAAGGCCGCGAAGCCGACCCCGAAGACGATGGTGAAGGGCTCCACCGCGGCCGCGAGCGGCGTGGTGAGCGAGACCAGCTTGGCGGCCCCCAGTCCCAACGTGGTGCCCAACAGCCCGCCCACGGCGGACACCGCGGCCGCCTCCAACAGGAACTGGACGATGATCGTGCGCTTGCGCGCGCCCAGCGCGCGGCGGATGCCGATCTCCCGGGTCCGCTCGCGGACGGAGACGAGCATGATGTTCATGATCCCGATCCCGCCCACCAGCAAGGTGATCAACCCCACCCCCACCGCCACGCCGTAGAGCGCGCCGGTGAGCTGCTTGTACGTGTTGGCGAGCTGCTCGGGGCGGTTCACCGTGAAGTCGTCCTCCTTCTCCGGAGGCGTCCCGCGCGCTCGGCGCAGGATGCTCACCACTTGATCTTCGGCCTGGTTGAGCACGTCCGGCGAGCTGACGGCCACCCCGAGCCGGAGATCCCGCTCCTTCCCGAAGTCCGCCGCGAAGGTCGGCAGCGGGATCACCGCCATCAGATCTTGCGATTGACCCAGCACCTTCCCCTTCCGGGCCAGCGTCCCGATCACCTGGAACGGCTTCCCGTCGATCCGGATCCGCTGGCCGATCGGATCCAGCTTGGGGAACAAGAGATCCACCGCGTCCGCCCCCAGGACGGCGACCGGCCGGCGGTTCACCTCGTCCGCCTGGGTGAGGAAGCGCCCCGAGGCGAGCTCGAAGCCGGAGACCTGCAGGTACTCGGCGGTGGTGCCGTTGATGTTCACCAGCGCCACCTGCGCGTCCAGGAAGCCCACGTCCGCCACGCGGTCCATCTGCGGCGCCACGGCGGAGATCAGCGTGCCCTGGTCCCGGAGCTTCTGCGCCTGCTCGAGCGTGAGCCGCTTCCGGTTCCGGTAGAGGAACCAGTCCCCGTGCATCACCCACGGGAACTTGGCGACGTAGAGCGTGTTGGTGCCCAGGCTCGCCAGCGAGTCCGCGAACGATCGATTGAGCCCCTGGATGATCCCGATGATCGCCAGCAGGGTGGCCACGCCAACGCCCACGCCCACCGTGGTGAGCACGGTCCTCAGGCGGTTGCTGCGCAGCGAGGTGAGCGCGATCCGGCCGCCCTCCACCAGATCCACGCGCACGCTCACGGCACCACCTGGAGGACCGGCGCCCCGGCGCCCTTCGGGTCCGCGTGGGCGACCTCGTGGCCCGGGCCATCCGCGACGATCATCCCGTCCGAGATCCGGATCGCCCGCGGGCAGCGCGCAGCGAGCTTGGGCTCGTGGGTGACCAGGCAGAGCGTGTGGCCCGCCCGGTGGAGCGCCTCGAAGAGGCGGATGATCTCCTCGCCGGTGGCCGAGTCGAGGTTCCCGGTGGGCTCGTCCGCCAGCAGCAGGGACGGCTCGGTCACCAGCGCCCGGGCGATCGCCACGCGCTGGCGCTGACCGCCGGAGAGCTCGTTGGGGCGGTGGTGCATCCGGTCCTTGAGCTGGACCTTGGCCAGCGCCTCCTCCGCGCGAGCGCGCCGCTCCTTCGCCTTGAGGCCCCGGTAGACGAGCGGCAGCTCCACGTTGGCAAGCGCGGTCTCCCGGGGCAGCAGCTGGAAGGTCTGGAAGATGAAGCCAATCTCCTTGTTCCGGATCTCCGCGAGCTCGTCATCCGTGAGGTGCGAGACGTCCTTGCCGCTGAGCACGTACTGCCCCGAGGAGGGCGTATCCAGGCACCCGAGCACGTTCATCAAGGTGCTCTTCCCCGAGCCCGACTGGCCCACGATCGCCACCCACTCGCCCTTCGCCACCCGGAAGCTCACCCCGCGCAGCGCGCGCACCTGCTCGGTGCCCACGGTGTAGACGCGGGTGATCTCCGTGAGGGCGATGACCGGGTGATCAGCCACGGAACTTCGGCCCGCGCGAGCCCTTCGCGTTCGGATCCGCCTCGATCACGCTGTCCCCGTCGTTGAGCTCCTTGGCCAGCGCGCGGTACGGCCCCTCCACCACCTTCTCGCCGTCCTGCAGTCCTTCGAGGATCTCCAGCTCGGTGTCCGAAGAGATGCCGGTCCGCACGCGGCGCGCCTGGGCCTTGTTCTCCGCGTTCACCACGAAGACGATCTTCGCCAGCGTCTCGCCCGCCTTGCGCGCGGAGATCGGCGCGCCCTCCACCGGCAGCTTGGCGTCCGGCAGGGACTTCTCCGGCCGCACCGTGACCGCCTGGATGGGGACGAGCACCACGTCCGCGTGCGTCTGCGCGCTCACCGAGACCTCGGCGCTCATCCCCGGCATCACCCCGGACGGCCGCTCGGCCATCGCCACGGTGATCGGGAAGCTGGTGACCTCCGCCTCGGTGCCGGGGTTCTTGATCAGCGCCTTCTGGGCGATCTCCACCACCGTGCCCTCGAAGCTCTGTCCCTCCAGGGCGTCCACGCGGATCTCCGCCTTCTGTCCGCTGCGCAGGTGGACCACCTCGTGCTCGCCGACCTCGATCTTCACCTCCATGGCGTTGAGCGAGGCGAGCGTCATCACCACGTCTTCCGAGAAGTCCGAGCCGCGAACCCGCTCGCCCACCTCGCGCGAGAGCTCGATCACGGTGCCGTCGATCGGCGAGAGGAGCGTGGTCTTGGAGAGGCTGTTGAGCGCCTCGTCCAGCTGCGCGGCGGACTGCGCGTGCCGCTCCCGGGAGCCGGCCAGCCGCGCTACGGCGGTGTCGCGCTCGGCGCGGGCGCGCTCCAGCTCCGCGCCGGACGCCAGCCCCTTGCCCACCAGCCCCTCCACCCGGGCGTATTCGTTGGTGGTGCGATCCACCTCCACCTGCGTCAGCTGGATCTCCGCGCGCGCCGCGCTCTGCCCGGCCTGCGCCTGCTTGGCGGCGGCCTCGAAGCGGCGCCGGTCGATCTTGCCGAGCACCTGCCCCTTGCTGACCTTGTCGCCCTCCTTCACCAACAGCTCGGTCAGATCGCCGGAGAGGTTGGAGGAGATCTTCACCGTGGTGGCCGCCTGGACCTTGCCGGCCCCGGCGATGGTGCGGGTGATCGTCCCGCGGTGCGCCTTGGCGAAGGTGACCTCGGTGCTGGGCGGCGGACGCGGCCGCAGCCCAGCCGCGGTGATCCCCGCCGAGCCAAGCAACAGCCCTCCTGCGATCAGGCCTTTCCACCACTTCATGGCGTTGCTCCCAGAGTGCCCTGCACGCGCTCGAGGTTCGCGCGGGCGATCTCCACGTCGATCCGGCTCTCCAGCACGGTGAGCTCGGACTGCGTCAGCTTCAGCTGGGCGTCCCGCACCTCGAGCGTGGAGCCGGCACCGGCCTTGAATCGCTCCTCTGCGAGCGTGAGCCCCTTGCCCGCGGCCTGGCGGTTCCCCACGGCGAACTCCACCGTCTGCAGGGAGATCTCCAGCGCGCGCAGGCTGCGCAGCACATCCCCAGAGAGCTCGCGCTGCGCCTGGGCGAAGTTCAGCTCCGCGGCCATGTGCTGGTGGCGCAGGTCGCGGACCTGGCCGCTGGTGGCAAAGCCGTTGAAGAGATCCCAGGAGAGGTTCACGCCGCCGAAGAGGCTGTTCTGCTCCTGCGCCACGCCGAAGAAGAAGCCGGCCGTGGGGGCGCCGCGCGAGTAGCTGCCCTGCAGGCTGATCCGCGGCCAGTAGCTGCCCGCCGCCGCGGAGGCCGCGAGATACGCCGCCCGCGCCTGGCTCTCCAACGCCTTGAGCACGGGGCGCCCCTCGCGCGCGGTGCGCAGCGCGGCGTCGTAGGCGGGCGCGGCGCCGGGCGCGGCGGCGAAGGACGTCGGCTCCACTGGGACCAGATCTTCGGCGCCGTCCCGGGCGATCCAGATCGCCAGATCCGCCTTCGCGGCGGCCAGGCGGGAGCGCTGGCGCAGGGCGCTGATCCGGTCGTTCCCCAGGTTCACCTCGGCGGCGATGGCGTCGCTCTTCTGCATGCGGCCGGCCTCGTAGAGTGCCGAGGCGCGCTCGAGCTGCTCGGCGCTGCGCTTGGCGGCGGCCTCCAGCACCTCCACCGTGCGCTGCGCGCGGTAGAGCTCGTAGAAGCGGCGCATGCCCTCGTACTCGGAGGTCAACCGCTGCTCGTTCATCTGCCCGGTGGCGGCGTCCTCCGCCGCGCCGGCGCGTCCGATCTCATTCCACCAGCGCCCGCCGTCGAAGAGGAGCTGGCTCACCGTGAGGCCGAGCTCGAAGTTCCCTTGCGAGGACTCGCGGACGGGGATCACCACCTGCTGGAAGTTCCCGTCCGCGTCTTCGAGTGGGTAGTACGAGCGCTGGGGTCCAAAGTAGCGGGCCCCCACGTTCGCGCTGAGCGCCACGTGCGGGAGGATGGCGGAGCGCGCCACCGTGACGCCGGCTGCGGCGCGCTGGGCATCGAGCTCGGCGAGGCGCGCGGGGTTGTTGCGGCGGCTCTCGTCCCGGACCTGCTCCAGGGTGATGGGGGTGGTGGCGAGCGTGACGGCGGTGAGCAGGGCGGAGATCATGGACGACCTCCGTGCCCGCCCGGGCCACCGCTCATGGCAGGCAGACCGATCATGAAGACTCCGATGTACATCGCGTAGAGGACCGCCAGCAGCGCCAGGGCCCTGGGCCGGGACAGCTGCGCCGCCGCGGCGAAGCCCAGGGCGAGCAGCCCCACGCTCCAGAGGTTGAAGAAGTCGATGGACAAGAGCAGCCCCAGCAGCGGCGGGCGGGCCGAGGGGACGAGCGCGGCCAGGCTGGAAGGGACGAGGGTGCGCTCCGCGTCATCCGCGAGGGAGGGCTGCCGGAGCGCGCACAGGGTGTAGGCGAGGTTGTAGAGGGAGATGGGCAAGGTGGCCGTCGCCACTGCACTGAACGTGCGCGCGAAGAGGGCCTTCTTCCCGAAGAGCCAGGCGGTGATCTTGAGGAACACCGCGAGCAGCAGGTAGGCCAGGGGCGCCACCACCACCGCCTTGAGCACACCCACCACCAGCTTCACCCGCTCGGCGGTCTGGACCTTCTCGGAGAGCTCCAGCTCGGTGGTCTGGGCGAGCGCGTCCTCCTCCTCCAACTGACGCAGCGTGGAGGGGCGCGCGTCCCAGCGGGAGGCGAACGCCGCCGCCCCGAGCGCGCCGCTGAGCATGAGCAGCAGCAGCGGCCAGACCCAGCGCCGGGCGTCGATCACCGGGGTCAGGGCACCGAAGGGGTCGACCAGGACTTTGGTGGGGTGGAGGGCGGAGACCATGCGGGCGGGAAGTGCGCTGTCGGGGGCCATCTACGGGGCGGTGAAACCATGATTGCCGACCCTGGGAAAAGTTCCTTCAACCGCGGGGTTGCATCCCGATTCCGGCAAAGCGCGTCCCACATCCGAACGGGGAGGACTCCCAGGCCGTTGCCCACGCCGGGAGTGCGTCCCTGTAGCCACCTGTAGCGGAAATTTTGCCGGCTGGATCCGCAGGGTGTAGACCTGCCTCGGGCTCTGCCTTCGCGCAGGGGAGGGACATGGTCGACAGTTCGGATTTTGCTCAGGTCCTCGCTGAGGCCGAGGACATTGCGCATTCGGTGTCGCAGCGCCTGACGACGGCGCACCTCCTCCTGGCGTCGTTCACGATCGAGAACCGCGCGCAGATGCTCCTCAAGGAGCGCGGGATCGACGAGGACCGGCTGCTCGAGGTCATGAGCGCCGCGCCGGTGGAGCAGGAGGGGCTGGTCCGCGAGCTGTGCGAGCGGGCCCGGGAGATCGCCAAGAGCTGCGGCTCGCGCGAGGCGGACTGCCTGCACCTGCTCATCGCCACCACCCGCGTGCGCTGCGCCGCCCACGAGCTGCTCGCCAAGGCGGGCGTGGAGCTCACCGGCCTGCGCAACACCGCGCTCTCCTACTACCTGAGTGGCCGGATGCCGCGGCGGCTCCAGCTCGGGCGCGACGGCGGCCCGTCTCCGCAGCGGCCCGTGCCTACCCGCTCCTCCGCGGCGCCGCCCGCCCCGCAGCCGGCCACCCGCACCGCGGTGCTGCCGCCGGAGCCCGCGCGCCGCAACACCGCGCCGGAGGCCCGCCCTGCCCTCTCGCTGCGCGAGCTGATCGACGATGAGCCGGAGCCGCAGCTGTTCGAGGCCTCGCTCCCGGACCCGGTCCCCGCTCAACCCGAGCGAAGTCGAGGGGCCCCCGTGCACCCCGAGCGAAGTCGAGGGGCGCCCGCTCGCTTCGCGCTCGATCCGCGCACCTACCCGATGCTCACCTCGCTGGGGCGCAACCTCTCCCAGGCGGCGCACGAGGGCGGGCTGGATCCGGTGATCGGCCGGTCCAAGGAGGTCGAGGAGGTCATCGACATCCTCGGCAAGCGCCGCACCAACAACCCGTGCCTGGTGGGCGAGCCCGGCGTCGGCAAGACGGCGGTGGTGGAGGGCGTGGCGCAGGAGCTGTGCGGGGTGATGGGCTCGCTGGCGGAGAAGGTGATCATCGAGCTGGACGTGGCCACGCTCGTCGCCGGGACGCAGCTGCGCGGCTCCTTCTCCGAGAAGCTCAACGCGCTCAAGGACGAGGTGAAGCGCGCCGCCGGCCGGGTGGTGGTCTTCATCGACGAGATCCACACCCTGGTGGGCGCCGGCTCCACGGGAGACGGGCCGCAGGACGCGGCGAACGAGCTCAAGAGCGCGATGGCCCGGGGCGACTTCCCGTGCATCGGCGCGACGACGCACGACGAGTTCCGCAAGTACATCTCCAACGACCCCGCGCTGGAGCGGCGCTTCACGCCGGTGGTGGTGAAGGAGCCCTCCGTCCCGGAGACGGTGCGGATCCTCGAGGGCGTGGTCTCCCGCTACGAGGATCACCACGGGCTGCGCTACACGAAGGAGGCGCTGGAGGCGGCGGCCTCGCTCGCGGCGCGCTACGTCAGCGATCGCTTCCTCCCGGACAAGGCGATCTCGATCGTCGACTTCGCCGGCTCGCGCTGCCGGCGCGAAGGCAAGGACGTGGTCGAACCCAAGGACATGGCCCGGGTGGTGGCGAAGCTGGCCGGGCTCCCCGAAGAGCGGCTCTTGATGACGGACTCCGCCCGGCTGCTCAAGCTGGAGGAGAACCTGGCCAAGCGGGTGATCGGCCACGGGGACGTCATCCAGCGGATCTCCCGGGTGATCCGCCGCAACTACGCAGGCTTCGCCAGCCGCCGCCCGATGGGCTCGTTCCTGTTCCTCGGCCCGACCGGCGTGGGGAAGACGGAGCTGGCCCGCGCGCTCGCTGACGTGCTCTTCGGCAGCCCGGACGCGTTGATCCGGCTGGACATGAGCGAGCTCTCGGAAGGCCACGGGGTCTCCCGGCTGATCGGCGCGCCGGCCGGCTACGTGGGCTACGGCGAAGGCGGCCAGCTCACCGAGCCGGTCCGCAAGAAGCCCTCCTCGGTGGTGGTGCTGGACGAGATCGAGAAGGCGCACCGCGAGGTGCTGATGCTCCTGCTCCAGGTCCTGGAGGAGGGGCGCCTCACGGACGGCAAGGGGCGCCACATCGACTTCTCCAACACGGTGATCGTCCTCACCACGAATCTGGGCGCGGAGACCTTCCACCGCACCGAGCGGAAGGTGGGCTTTGGCGCCGAGGACGCGCCGGTGAAGGCGGGCGCGGATCTGGACGCGGCGCAGGCTGCGGCGCGCCGGGCGCTCCCGCCCGAGCTGTGGAACCGCATTGACGAGCGGCTCCCCTTCCGGCCCCTCCAAGAGGTGGAGGTCGCCCAGATCGCCACCCTGCTGCTGGCGCAGAGCAGCCGCCGGCTCGCGGACGAGAAGGGCATCGAATACGAGGCCGACGAGGAGGTGGTGTCGCACCTGCTCAAGTCGGGTGGGTTCGATCCGCAGCTCGGCGCACGCCCCATGCGGCAGACCGTGCAGCGGCTGGTGGAAGGGCCGCTGGCCGAGCGGATCCTCGCCGGGGAATTCGGGAGCGGGGACCGCGTTCGGGTGGCGCTCCGCGCGGGCCAGCTCTCCTTCCAGCGCGCGGCGCCCTCACGCTGATGCCTCCGCCCCGCCCAGCCCACCGGAAGAAGCCGAGCCCGGCGAAGTGGCGCACCCGCGAGCGCTCTCGCGCGCGCCGGCCCACCATCGCGATCGTGGGGTTCGGCCGCGTGGGTGGGGCGCTCGCGCTCGGCCTCAAGCGGGCGGGCTGGCCGATCGCGGTCCTCCCCCGCTCCGATGCCTCGGTCCGGCGGGCCGCGGCGCTCAACCTCCAGCTCGCCGAGCACGAGGCGCTCAAGGCGGCGCAGCTGTGCCTGCTGGCCGTGCCGGACGCCGCGGTGCCGGCGGTGGCGAAGACGCTCACCGCGGACGTGGGCCCGGACACCGCGTTCATCCACTGCGCCGGGGCGCTGGACCTGAGCGCGTTCGGCGAAGATCCCTCCATGCTGCGCCGCGCGCGCGGCTCGTTCCATCCGCTGGCGGCCGTCTCGGACCCGTCGGATCCCCTCGAAGGCCACTCGGTGGCGCTCAGCGCCAGCACCCGCGCATTGATGGGGACGCTGGAGCTGATGGCGGCGGATCTGGGGATGACGCCGCTGGAGGTCCCGGAGGCCCGGCGCGGCGCGTACCACGCCGGCGCGGTGCTCGCCGCGGGCGGCGTGGTGTCCCTGCTCGCCGCCGCGGTGGAGGCGCTGCGCGAAGCGGGGATCGAAGAGGAGCAGGCGCTCAAGGCGCTGATGCCGCTCTCCCAGTCCGCGCTCGCCGGGGTGCAGCAGCGCGGCCTGTCCCGCGCGCTCACCGGCCCCGTCGCGCGAGGAGATCTCGCGGTGGTGCAGAGCCACCTGACCTCGCTGCCAGCGGAGCTGGCCACGCTGTACCGGGCGCTCGCACTCAAGGGGCTCGAGCTCACCCGCGCGCAGCTGCCGCCGGAGACGCGCAACGCGCTCGACAAGCTGCTGCGCGGGGTCTGAGCCCCGCTGATGCCGCCGGAGCAATCCGGGGATGAAACTCCCCCGTTCCCCCCGAGCGAAGTCGAGGGGCAGCTCGGACGTCGACTCTCGATCGCCCCTCGACTTCGCTCGGGGTGAGCGGAGGAGCATCCGTCCACTTTCATGGCAGCGCGGGGAGACTGGCGGAGGTCGCGTTCACAGGTGTGGCGCGCTCTTCGTCATCGAGACCACCGCCTTCATCACCTTGTGACCGAAGTCCGCGGTCGGGCCGTACATGAGCGGGCACCCGCCGACGATCACCTGGATGCCGTGCTCGCGGCCGAAGTCAGCGGCCGTCTCGTTGACGCTGCCCTCCCCCATGGAGCGGTGCATCCACGCGCTCTTGATCCCCAGCTCGGCGCACTCCCGGATCGTCTCCACCGCGTGCTGGGCATTGGTGGCGAGCACCACCGCCTCAACGCCGCCCGGGATGGCGCTCAGGCTCGGGTAGCAGCGATCTCCTTCAACCTCGGTCGCGTGCGGATTGACCGCGAAGACTTCGTAGCCGCGCTCCTTCAGGCGCCGGTAGACGACGTTGGCCCCGTGCGTTTCGGGCTTCCGAGAAACGCCCGTGACGGCAATGCGCTTGTGCTTCAAGAACTCCGCCGCTGCAGCTTTGACTTCTCCCATGGCAGCCTCCCGCGCTCGTGCCTCCGTCAGGAGCACGAGATGCATCTGCGGTACCAGTGGGGATCCAAGACGAGAGCGTCAAGCGCCCGCCGCAATCCTTGCGCGTCCGCGCAATCGGCGCAGCGGGCGGCCGCTCGTCCGGCCTGCGGCGCTCAGCGTCGCCGGCGCCGGGCAGCCAGGAGCGCCAGCGCCGCGAGAGGCGCGAAGCCGGAGAGTTCCGCGGTGCCGCTGCAGCCCACCGCCTTGGGCCAGACGACGAAGGAGACCTCGGCGGCACTGCTGCTGAGCCCCCGATCGTCCGTGACGGTCAGGGAGAAGCGGTAGAAGCCCGGCTTGGTGGCGGGGAAGGTCGTGCTCGCGGCGGTGGCGTTGAAGCTCACCGCAGGGCCCTGGAGCTGCGCCCAGGCGTAGGTGAGCGGGTCCCCGTCCGGATCGCTCGAGACCGAGCCATCCAGCGTGATGGTGTCCCCCACCTTCCACCAGCGCTGGCTGACCGCGTCCGCGAGCGGCGCTTGGTTCACGGTGACGGCGATGGTGGCGGTGACCGGCGCCGAGTCCACGTCCGAGTCGTTGACCACCAGCGTGAGCTCGTACGTGCCCGGCGCGGTGAAGGTGATCGTCTGCGTGGCGGCGGTCGCGTTGAACGTGAGCGGCGGACCGAGCGTCTGCTGCCAGTCGTAGGTCAGCGCATCGCCGTCCGCGTCCGTGCTGCCCGAGCCGCTGATCGTGACGGTGTCCCCCACCCTCGCAGCGGCCGGCGCGCTCACCGCCGCCACCGGCGCCTGGTTGAGGTGGCCCATGCGATCGCGCAGCTTCTGCCACGGCGCCATGTCCGTGCCGTTGTAACCAATGGCCCAGATCCCCACGCCGCCCAGCCCGGCCGCCACCACCGCCTGCAGCTTCGCGTCGAACGAGTCAACGTCATCGCACCAGAGTTGGCGGATCCCCGCGGCGTCCGAGTACTCGAGCCACGGAGTCTGCGAGTTGGTGTCGAACTGCTTGGTGGCGGCGTTGGCCGCGTACAGGCCGCGGCATGACGGCTTCGGCACGGGCGGCGTGCCACTCACCGGCTCCAAGCCCCAGTACGCGGAGACGCCCAGCCCACGCGCGGTGTCCCGCGCCGTGGGGATCGGATCCACGGCGACGCTGAAGGTCGGGTACGTGTTCCCGTACCAGGGGAAGAGCACCATCACCTTTCCCCAGTACGCCGCGGGGATCTTCATCTTGTAGAAGGCGATCGTGTCCGCGACGCTGCAGGTGCCCCAGTAGGAAAAGGACGAGTTGATGAGCGGCGTCTGGGGGCCCGGCGTGCTGGTGGTCTTGCAGTTGTAGGCCATGGGCATGACCCCATCCGTCTTCTCCGCCAGCGCCGCATAGTCGTAGCCGTCCTTGAAGAACGAGGTCGGGTACTCCTTCATCGGCGTGGCGATGCTGACGTGGCTGCCCGGCACCTGCGCGTGCATCGCCTGGGTGAGCCCGTCCATGAACGTCACGAAGTTCGCGCGCGTGGCCGTGGAGACGGACTCAAAGTCGATGTTCGCGCCCTGAGCGCCGTTGTCCTTCACCGCCTGGACGATCACGGCGATGGCGTTGGCACGGTACGGGTCCGAGCACAGTTGCTCGATCTGCGCCTGGGTGAAGTTGGTGAAGGCGAGCACCAGCTTCACGCCGTTCGCCGACGCCTGCGCCTTGACGATCGGGTACTGCGTGGTCGGCCCGAGCCGGGTGAGTCCGCCCAGCGTCACCGCGCCGTTCGCGCCGGGGATCACGTCCAACGAGAAGTAGGCGACGTGGGACATCGCCTTCCAGTCGATCTGCCCCTGACCGGAGACATCGTGGCGGAAGTAACCGAAGACGGTGCGATCCAGACGCACCGGCGCGGGGGTCTGAGCCAAGGCGAGAGCGGCGACGAGCGAGAGCGTGAGCACGGCCGCGGAGGATCTCGCCGTTCAACGAGCCGTGCGAGCGAGAAGTGCGGGCCTATACCGTGGTCGTAGCGCCCTCCCCCGTTCACCCGAACGTAGTGAGGCCCCCGCCCGCTGGGCGGATCATTCAAGGCAAGAACTTGAGGCCTCCGCTCAGCCCGAGCGAAGTCGAGGGCCCAACGGGCGAGAGTCCCTGGTTGCGGGGGGCCCTCGACTTCGCTCGGGCTGAGCGGGGCGCGGCAGGCCCAAGGGCCCTACGCTCGGGGTGAACGGGGGGGGGCGAGTACGGGCGGGGCCCTCGCTCACAACGGCCGCAGCTGCGCGACCGTGAAGGGCACGGAGAAGAGCCGGCACCACACCACCGCGTGGGAGTAGCGGCGCACGTCCGCGTCCTTCGGGAGCACGTACTCGAACGTGCCGCGGTTCGCCTTGAGCGGCCCCAGGTCCAGGTGCGCGGGCAGGACGTTCGCACTCGGCGCCGGCTCGCCGTCGGTCAGCACGAGGAACAGGTCCGGCCCGCTCTCTGTGGAGAGATCGGAGAGCACCACGCGGCGCGAGCCATCTGGCAGCTCGGCGATCGCCACTGACCCGCTCCCCGAGTGGGCAACGGGAGCGAAGGGGCCCGCGCTGAGCACGCGCTCTCCGGCTGACAGGGTCTCACGCACCTCCACGTTGCGCCCCGCCATCCAGGACAGGGCGCCCAGGCTGACCGTGGCCGTCAACGCGAAGGAGGCGAACGCCGGAATGCGGAGCTCACGCCGCGAGCGGGTGACGAGGAACAGCCCCCCTCCCAGCGATAGGACCCAGACCCCCATCCACGCCTGGGTGGCGTGGAAGTCGTTGGTCACCCAACCACCGAAGATCCAGATGCCGAGGAGGGTGAGGAGGAAGACGGCCACGGGCACCACGAAGAATCGAAGGATTCGCATGGCTTCCGGCTACGCGGGCGCGGCGGGGACGGTTACGGCGCAGCCCGGAGATGCGAGCCGGAATTACCCGGACCGACAACGCCCCTCTGGAGCGGCCCAGTCGAAACGCGAGCCAACCCACACGTGGGCTGCCGCGTATCCACTTGCATGACCGCCAACAGCCTGACTTCGACGCCCTCTCGCACCACGCCGCCGGCGCTTCCCGGCGTACCTCTCCTCGGGAACCTGCTCGAGGCCAACCGAGATCTGCTCGGGATGCTGGCTCATGCCGCGCAGCTCGGCGACGTGGTGCGCGTCAACCTCGGCCAGCCGCTGCTCTTCTTGAACCGGCCGGACCTCGTGAAGCACGTGCTCGAGGACAACGCTTCCAACTACGAGAAGGGTGCGCTCTACGCGCGGCTCAAGCCGCTCCTGGGCCAGGGGCTGCTCACCAACGAGGGCGACTTCTGGAAGCGGCAGCGCCGGCTGGTGGAGCCCGCCTTCCACCGCCAGCACCTGGCCTCGTTGGTGGAGCGCATGGCCCACCACACATCGACGATGCTCGATCGGTGGGACGGGTACGCCGAACGCGGCGAGGCGCTGGATGCGCACCGGGAGCTCGCGGCGCTCGCGCTGGCGATCATTGCAGACGCCCTCTTCTCGGGGGAGCTTGGCGCGGACTTTCCTGCGTTCACCCGCGCGCTGGACACGGCGCTCGAGATCACCGACCAGCGCTTTCGGCTTCCGCTCTTCGTCACGTCCGTACCCACCCCGGGGACCGTCCGCTTCAACTGCGCCAAGCGCACGCTGGAAGCGGTGGTGAGCCGCGTCGTCGAGGAGCGCCGCCGCCGGAGCGAGGTGCGGGGAGACCTCCTCGGCATGCTCATGGCGATCCGTGACGAGGAGGGGAACGGACTGACGGACGCCCAGCTGCGCGACGAGGTCATGACCCTGCTCTTCGGCGGCTACCAGACCACCTCCAACCCCCTCTCCTGGTGGGCCTTCCTCATCGCCAAGCACCCCGAGGTGGCCGCGCGCCAGGCGGCCGAAGCGCAGGCACTGCTGGCCGGGCGGCAAGTCACCCTCTCGGACCTGCCGAAGCTCGGCTACACGCAGCGCACCTTCCAGGAAACCCTCCGCCTCTATCCGCCGGCCTACGCGCTCGGCCGGCGAGCGCTCGCGGACGACGAGCTCGGCGGGCACCGCGTCCCGGCCGGAACCACGGTCTTCATGAGCTCGGCCATTCTCGGGAGCGATCCGCGCTACTGGGAGAACCCGGGCGCCTTCGACCCGGACCGCTTCCTGCCGGAGCGGGCGGCCGGCCGCCCACCGATGGCCTGCTTCCCTTTCGGAGCCGGTCCTCGGGTGTGCCTGGGTGACAGTTTCGCCCGGATGGAAATGCAGGCGGTGGGCGCGCTGATCGGCCGACGCTTCGAGCTCGAGCTCTGTTCAGACCGGCCCGTGGAGCCGAATCCGCAAGTCGCGCTCGGGCCCAAGGACGGCGTTTGGATCAAGCTCCGCCGCCGAACTACGGCTAAGGCGGGTTTACATTCGTGACGGGCTGCGGGGTTCCGCCGCGCACCTGCCAGACCTCGAATCCGGACGGCGCTTCACCGGTAAGGGGGTCGAAGTCCAGCTCGCCGCTCGCGCCGCTGACGTTGATCGCTCGGTTCGCCTTGAGCTCAGCCGCCGCGCCCGTGAAGTCCGCAGGCTTGAAGTCGATCGCCTTTCCACCGGGGGAGCTGAGCTTGGTCAGCCCCAGGGCAATCTTCTCGCCGTCCAGCTCGCCGTTGCCGCTGGGGCCCGCACCGTACACCGCCCCGAGCGCGATGAGGTACATGGCGTCGTAGCTGTGCGAGGTGAACGAGTAGCTCAGCGGATCGGTTCCGAAGGTAGGCATGAACCGGCTCTTGAACTGGGCGTAGCCGGAGCCCGAGTCCTGCGCCGGCGCAGTGCCCAGCGCGCGCTCCACCTCGAAGACCTTTGCGCCCAAGCCGGTTCCCAGCGCGGGCGACTTGCTGCTGTCGGTGAAGAACCACTGGTGGCCGGCAGCTCGGGTGAGGTTGGTCGTTCCGGCAGCGGCATTGATCACCTTGATCGCCTCGTCCACCTGCGCGATCAGAAGCGTGACGTCGGGATCGAACGCGTTGAGCCCGCTCGCGCCGGTGATCGCGGAGTTGATCGAGCTGTCGTCCCCCACCTTGAACGGGATCGACTTCACGGTCCGTCCACCCGGCGCCGCTGCCACCTTCGTCGAGACGGTCTCGTTGAGCCCGGCGCCGTAGTTGTTGTCCGAGTAAAGGATCCCCACCTTGGTGGCGGCACTGCCGAAGCCGGCATCTGCCCCAATCGCGTTGCCGCGGAGGATGTCAGCGATCACCCTGCCCTGCAGCTCATCCGACGGTGCCGTCCGCCAGATCAGCCCAACGGTGCCGCCCGCCGCAGGGATGTCCGCCAGGAGCGAGATGTCCTTCGCCGTGGCAGAGGGCGACATGATGAGCACGTTGCGGTCGACCGCGACCTGCCGCACCTCGAAGATCGGATCGCTCCGATAGACGATCGCGGCGGGCACCTTGCGCACCGTGGCCATCCACTCGACCTGGGCCGCCACCTGCGTCTTGTCGCCCTGGAAGTCGCAGGTCACCAGCGCAAGCTTCCGATTGCCGAGCTCGCCCTTGCCGTTGATCTCACTGACGGCCAGCTGGATGGCGTTCCAGTTCTGAATGGAGCGCTCGTTGCGGGTCCCGTCCGGGTTGGTGAGCACGGTCACCACGCCGATGCCGATCCCGCCGTCCAGCGAGCCGTACGTCCCGGGGATGCCCGCGTCCAGGTAGCCGGCACAACCCTTGGGCACCTCTTCACCCACGCAGAGGTTGTTCGTGCAGATCAGCCCCGGCTTGCTGCACGGGCGCGAGTCGTCACACTCGTTGAAATTGCCGATGATCAGACTGCAGGCCGTGGCGGCCAGACCGAGCGCGGCGACGGCGAGGAGCAGGAACCCTTTGCGAGGCAACATCGTAGGGGGGACAGTATCCCACCCGCCTTCCACAAGTGAAAATTCGCCTAGAGCCCCAGGGATCTCAGGTCCCGCTGGAAGGCCTCGGCGGTGGTGAAGACCCGTCCCTGCAGCCCCACGGCCTTGGCCGCCTCCACGTACTCGGAGATGTCGTCGAAGAAGACGGCCTGACCGGCTGGGACGCCGGAGCGCCGCACGGCCTCCTCGTAGATCTCTCGGTCCGGCTTCGCCGAGCCCACCTCGCACGAGCAGAGCACTGCGTCAAAGCGCTCGAGCACCGGCAGCCGCGGCTTGAAGTAGGCCGCGTGGATCGGGTTGGTGTTGGAGAGCAGCAGCAGCTTCACCCGCCCCACCAGTCCCTCCACGACGGGGATCATCTCCTCGTACCGCCGGAAGTGGCAGCTCCAGAGCGCGTCGAACTCCGCGTCCGGCATGGGCGGCAACCCGAGCGCGCGGGAGATCTCCTTGCGCATCCCGGCGCTGTCGAGCCCGCCCCGGTTGGTGGCCTCCCAGAGCGGGCCGTAGAGCCGGCCCTGCACCTGGTCCGGCGACAGCCCCACGCGCTCTCCCAACTTGCGGAAGAGCAGCGCGTTGTCGTGGAACATGAGGACGTTGCCGAGATCGAGGATGACCGCCCGGACGCCGGCCATCCGGCTACATCCCCGGGATGATCAGCCGGGGCCCCTGGAGCGCCTGGCGGATGACGGCGAGCGGCGCCTCGGACGCGGCCTCCGCCTCGGTCAGCCGGCGCACCCAGAGCTCTCCGCCCTTGTCGACCGCCGCCTTGAGATCCGCCAACAGCTGCAGGCTGGCGTCGAAGAGCTGCTGCCCCTGGGGGCTGCCCTTCGCCTCGTGGCCGGACTTCTCCTTGAGGTAGCCGGTGAACTTATCCACCACGGCGCGAGTCTTCGCGGGATCGAACTTGTCGAGCGCCGGCTTGAGCGTGGTGGCGTCCACCTTGAATAGCCGCAGCGTGGGCACGTTGCCGAAGCCGCTGTGGGGCACGCCGACCTGCTCGATGGGGAAGACCCCGAGCAGCCCGTCCTCGGGCGCGCTGGTCTGGTACGGCACCAGATCCAGGAAGAGCAGCACCGGCTCGGCGCCCTGCTTCACCGCGTCCAGCTCCTCCGCGTCCAGCGGCGGGAAATTCTCCGGCGTGCCGATGAAGAGCAGCGGGAAGGCGATGTCCGTCCAGAACTCCTCGGGCGCGGAGCCAGTGCCGGCCTGGGTGGCGAACAGGTGCCCCACCAGCTCGGCGATGCGCGGCGCGCGCTCCATCTGCGTGGCGAGCGGCTTGCCCTGCTCCAGCCGCTGCAGCGAGCCCACCAGCTGGGCCTCGAGCTGCTGCTTCACCTCGGCGGGGAGCTGCTGCCCGCCGCGGCCGAGCGCGTCGCGGATCTCCCGGCCCACCTGCTCGGGCGGCATGCTCCACGCCTGGGCGGCCTTCTGGCCGTTGGCGCTGACGATCTGCACGAAGCCCGGATCGAACAGCCGCTGGTAGTCCTGCGGCGAGAGCGCGGGCTGCCCTCCGGAGACGGAGAACTTCACCTTCGCGAGCGCGCCGCGGATCTCCTTGAGCACGTCATCCAGCCGGGCGAGGTTGCCGCCGGCCAGCGCGTCCGTCACGGCGCCGAAGGGCGAGAGCATGATCAGCGCCTCTGGGAAGCCCATGGAGGCGCCCTCGAGCGAGTCCCGCTGCGGGAACCAGAACGCCTTCAACTCCTCGTGCAGCCGCGCGCCGAACATCCCCGCCAGCCCGAGCGCCACCACCTGGTGCTCCGGCCGCGCGAGCTGGAACGCGCCGCCGAGCAGCTTGATGATGGACTTCTCCACGTCCGGCCACGGGGTGGTGACCGGGTTCACGTCCTTCTGGTCGACCTGCTTGATGGCCGCGAGGAGCTGCGCGAGCGCTTCTTCAATCTGCGGAGGTGCGGGAGTCGCCATTCGCGGGGGCATACCGTGAAAGCCCGGGCGCCGTCACGCGCGCTTCACGCTCTGATCGACGCCGCTTTCCGACGCCCGACGGATTTGCCATGAAGCCGGCCCATGTTCGTCTCCGTCCGGCTCCACCGCGCACTCGCAGTCTGCGTCCTCCTCCCGCTCGCGGGCTGTCTGGCGATCGTCCCTCGCTTCCCGCAGGACGTGGCGGCGGACTTCGCCGGCGCGAAGATGCGCAAGCTCACCACCGAGGGCGTGGAGCTCTACTACCCTGAGCAGCAGCGGGAGAAGGCGCTGCGGCTGGCCGCCGCGATCGACCGGTGCTCCGCCACCCTGCGCGCCAAGCTGGTGGACGGCCCCGAGCAGCCGAAGGTGCTCGCGTACCTCACTGACTCGCACTTCAACAACGCCTACGTCCGCCCCCTGGTGCTCGGCCAGGAGCAGCAGATGGTGGTGGCCAGCTCGCTCGAGCTGGAGATGTTCCACTGGTTCAACCTCGGCGCCTCGCGCGTGGGGGACGTCTCCTGCCACGAGACCGTCCACTTCATCCATCTGAACGACGTCCATGGCTTCTGGAAGGGGATCAACAAGGTCACCGGCGGCGTCTTCACCCCGCAGCTGTTCTCCCAGTCCTGGCTGATCGAAGGGCTCGCCACCTACTACGAAGGGCAGCTGGTGCCGGGCGCAGGGCGGCCGCACAGCCCGGTCTGGCGCGGGCTCTTCGAGGCCGGCGTGGCGTCACAGGGCGGGAAGCTGGGGACCTCGTTCCTCTCCCCGCAGCACCGGGAAGGCCTCCCGGTCGGCTCGCACTACCTCGCCGGCATGCACTTCGTGGAGTACCTGGTGCAGCAGTACGGCGAGAAGCGGCTCTGGGAGCTGATTGACGCCCAGGGCAGCTCGGTCTTCTCCCCGTTCGGCGTCACGCTCCGGTTCGACGGCGCCTTCGACAAGACCATCGGCGGGTTGATGGAGGAGTACGAGGCCCACCTCGAGAAGACGGTCCTGCCCCGCGCGCGCCCGAAGGAGCAGCGGGTGATCGATCCCCAGGGCGGCTACGCGGCGCGGCTCGCCGGCTCCCCGGCGGACGGCGCGCTGGCCATGGTGACCGCGGACCGGGACGACGTGCCGCGCCTGCGGGTGCGCGAGCGCGACGGCACCGTGCGCTTCGATCGCGCGTTCACGCAGATCCTCCCCGGCCGCGCGTGGATCGTCGCCAGCCCCTCCGCGGTGAGCGGGATGTCCTTCACCGCGGACGGCGCGGCGCTCTTCCTCGTCGTCACCGATCTCGACTCCGCCGGCGCCTTCGACGGGCGCCTGCTCCAGTTCGACGCGCGCACCGGAGATCTCCTCCGCAAGTGGGACCACGTGCTGGGGATGGGCGGCGGCGTCACCCCAGACGGCAGGCGCTACGTCTTCGTGGATCAGTCCACCGGCACCTCAAACCTGGTGCAGCTCGATCTCGAGACGAGCGCCCGGCAGACGCTCACCCACTTCACGGACGACGCCTCGCTCGGCTCGCCCGTGTTCTCCCCGGACGGCGAGCGCATCGCCTTCGCGCGCTGGACGGCGAAGGGCTTCAACCTCTTCCTGCGCTCCTCCGGCGGGCAGGTGCGCGCGCTCACCACGGACGGCAAGTCCAACTACGGACCGCGCTGGCTGGACGCGGACCACCTGCTCTTCACCCGCGAGGGCGAGGGCGGCCGGCTGCAAGCGCACCGGCTAAACCTCAACACCGGACGCGTGGAGGCCGTCTCCGCGGCGCCGTTCCTGGCGCTGGACGCCGTCCCGCTCGGCCGCGGCGAGCTCGCCTTCCTCAACCGCGAAGGCTGGTCGTGGACGGTGGACGTGGCGCCGATCCAGGCGATCGCGCCGGTGACGCCGCCCCGCCCCACCTCCGGAGAGATCATGGCGGTGCAGATCGCGCCGCCCCCCCTGCCGCCCACGGACGCGGGCGTCCCCGCGCCCACCGCGGAGGCGATCGACGCCGGAGCGGACGCGGGCGTGGACGCCGGGGAGCCTGGGGAGGTGCCCGCCGCGCCGCTCGTCGCCGAGTCCGCGGCCGATGCGGGCACCCCGGCAGCCGCGCGCGATCCGGACGAGCCGCCCGCGCCACAGCCCACGCTCCAGAGCGACGAGGCCTACTCCACGCTCGAAGGCTTCTTCATCCCGCGCTTCCGGATCCCCTTCGTGGCGTTCACTCCCGACATCAATCCCACCACCGGCGCGATCACCCCAGGCGTGTTCGCCACGCTGTCCCTGAGCGGCACCGACCGGCTCGGGTTCCACAGCTGGGCCTTCACCGGCCAGTACGCCTCGCTGACGGGCGACAACGCGCAGTCCTTCGCCTACGGCAACTACCTGCTGGCGCCCTGGTACACGCTGCTCTCGCTCTCACGCGTGCGGCTCAACGGGATCACCGATCTCTCCGCCACCCTCTCCTCCTCGCGCACGTTCTGGACCTCGCCGGTGAGCATCGGGCTGGCGGCGATCGAGCGCCGCGAGGGGCTCTCGCGGATCCGGCTGATCGGCCCGAGCGTCTCCGCCAGCTACCAGGCAGTGGATGACACGCCGTACGGCGGCCCGCGCCGCGGGCTCGGCGTGGAGTTCGACGGCTCGGTCTACCCGCGCGGGATCGGCAGCTCGTTCGATCTCTTCGACCTGGCGCTGACGCTGCGGACGTGGGTCCCCTTGCCCATCTCCCAGCGCCACTCGCTGGAGCTGTTCGCCCGCGGGCGCGGGGTCTTCGGGGCACCCGAGCCGCTGATGCGCGTGGGCGGGATCGCCGCCGGCTTCGGCTACTCGCTGCCCCAGGAGCCGGGTGACCCGGACCCGAGCCTCGCCATGCCGCCCACGCTCTCCTTCTCCGAGCCGCTGCGCGGCTACGAGGATCACGGGCTCGCCGCGGTCTGGGTGGGGCGCGCGGGCGCCACGTACACCTACCCGATCATCATCGACCACGGCTGGGCGTCCTTCCTCTGGATCTTCCCCTCCGTCTACGTGCGCCAGCTGGACGTGCAGCTCTTTGGCGAAGGCGCCTACCTCGCGGGGGGCTTTGGCTCCGGGTTGCTCGGGAGCGCGGGCGCGGCGGTCTACCTGCGCACGACGTGGCAGGACGTGCTGCCGGTCTCGCTCTACTACCAGGTGGCGGCGCGCTTTGGAGAGGGCCTGCCGGCCCTGCACGTGGTGGGGGTCTCCACCGAGTAGCGTCCGGAATTGGGACGCGCGCCGGCTCGCTGCACTCGGGGGACGGCTGGCTGCACCCGGACGGCAGGTCCACTGCGCGTGGGTGTAGCCTTCCGGGCGCCGTGCGCGTCAATGCCCTCGCAGCGCCGAAGCCTGCAACCTCTCCCAAGCTCGCCTTCGCGGTGCCAGTGCGGTGGGTGGTGGCGTTCGCGCTCTGGACCGCGGTGGGGCTGGTCTCCTCCACCCAGCTCTACTGGATGTACAAGCTCAAGGAGCCCGGCTTCACCTTCGGGCTCGCGGCGATCTGGCAGATGCCGCCCTGGTACTACTGGGGGCTGGCGAGCCCGGCGATCTTCTGGCTCCAGCGCCGCTTCCCGCTCGAGCACGCGCGCTGGCCGGCGAGCCTGGCGGTGCTGCTCGCGGCGAACGTGGTCTTCGCCACCGGCTACGTGACGGTCGTCATCCTCTCCGGCCGGGCGGCGCAGCAGCAGTGGTTCTTCGAGGAGCCCTTCCTCAAGCTCCACCAGCTGCTCCTGCTCAAGTACCTGCACCTGGAGCTCACCACGTACTGGGGGATCGTCGCCGCCGGCCACGCGCTCGACTACCGCAAGCGCTACCGCGAGCGGGAGCTCGCCGCCGCCCAGCTCGAGACCCAGCTCGCGCACGCGCAGCTGGACGCGCTGAAGGCGCAGCTGCACCCGCACTTCCTCTTCAACACGCTGCACGCGATCGCCGTGCTGGTGCGCAAGCAGGACACCCAGGGCTCCATCCGGATGCTCACCGGCGTGAGCGAGCTATTGCGCCTGGCCCTGGAGAACGTGGGGCGCCAGCTGGTGCCGCTCAAGCAGGAGCTGGACTTCGTGGACCGCTACCTCGAGATCGAGAAGACGCGGTTCCAGGACCGGCTGGTGGTGGAGCAGCGGATCGCCCCGGACACGCTGGACGCGGAGGTCCCCAACCTGCTCCTCCAGCCGCTGGTGGAGAACGCGATCAAGCACGGCATCGCCCCGCGCGCCTCGAGCGGCCGGATCGAGCTGGAGGCCCAACGCATGGGGGAGCTCCTGCGGATCACCGTGAGCGACGACGGCTGCGGCCTCCCGGAGAGCGCGTCGAAGCCCTGGGGCGTGGGCTGCACCAACGTCAGCGCCCGCCTGCGCCAGCTCTACGGCGACAAGGCCCGCTTCGCGCTGGAGCCCCGGACCGGCGGCGGCGTGGTGGCCCGGGTAGAGCTGCCCTTTCGGCGCGGAGAGCACGCGTGAGCGCCAATCCGCGGGTGCGCGTGGTGGTGGCGGACGACGAGCCGCTCGCCCGGGAGGGGCTGCGGATGCTCCTCGCAGGAGATCCGGAGGCGGAGCTGGTGGCGGAGTGCGCCAGCGGCCCGGAGACGGTGGAGCGGGTGCGCGCGCTGCGGCCGGACGTGCTCCTGCTGGACGTGCAGATGCCGGTGATGGACGGCTTCGCGGTGGTCTCCGCGCTGGGGCCGGACGTGCCGCCCGCGGTGGTGTTCATCACCGCCTACGATCGCTACGCTCTGCGCGCCTTCGAGGTCCACGCGCTCGACTACCTGCTCAAGCCGTTCGACGACGAGCGCTTCCACGATGCGCTCCGCCGGGCGAAGAGCCACCTGCGGCTGGCCCGCTTCTCCGACCTGAGCGCGCGGTTGATCTCCCTGCTGGACTCGGCGCCGCCGGCCGCGGCGAAGGAGCCCGCCGGGGCCTTCGCCACCCGGCTGGCGATCAAGGACGTGGGGCGGGTGGTCTTCCTCAGCGTGGACGAGATCGACTGGATCGAGGCCGCGGACTATTACGTGGAGATCCACTCGGGCACGAAGTGCTACCTGCACCGGGAGACCATGCAGAGCCTGGAGGCCCGGCTGGATCCCGCGCGCTTCGTGCGCATCCACCGCTCGGCGATCGTCAACCAGTCCCGGATCAAGGAGCTGCGCTCTCACGGCCGCCGGGAGCTTACGGTGGTCCTCACTGGAGGCGCCGAGCTGCGCGTGGCGCGCAGCCACCGGGAGAAGCTGGCCCGGCTGCGCTGACCCGTTCGCCGCACGCCCGGCACCGCTCGCTGCACCGGCGGCGCCTCCAACTGCTCGGTGGTTCACGCGCCCAGCGAGCCGTCGCACGCTGCCCCTCCAACCAAGGAGGAGTCCATGCGGACCCTGACATTGCTCGCAGCGCTCGTCGCAGTCCCCGCCCTCGCCGGCGGCCCCCTCACCGCCGAGGCGCTCGTGGCCAAGCACCTGGACGCGGTGGGTGGGGTGGAGAAGCTGAAGGCGGCGAAGACGTTCACCTTCAAGGCCAAGCTGATCGACGCGGAGGGCACTGGCAGCCTCACCGCCCAGCGGATGCGCCCCAACTTCATGCGGTACGACTCGGTGAAGGCCAACGGCAACACGTTCACCAAGGCCTGTGACGGCAACGACGTCTGGCTGGCCGAGAACGGAAAGGCGAAGGAGGTCCCGGCCGAGAAGCAAGCCATGCTCAAGAAGAAGGCGGCGGACTTCGACGACGCCCTGGTCGACTACCAGGCGAAGGGCCACCAGGTCGCGCTCGGCGGAGAGGAGAAGGTGGCCGGGGCCGCGGCGTACAAGCTCGTGGTCACGCTCGCCGACGGCAGCGTGGAGACCCGCTACCTGGACCAGAAGAGCCTGATGGAGGTGAAGCGCACCACCGTGGACACCCGCTACGAGGGGAAGAAAGCCGAGCACACGGTGTTGTTCTCGGACTGGCGGAAGGTGGATGGGCTGATGGTGAACTTCGCCTCGCAGTGGGAGGGCGAAGGAGGCAAGACCGGGAAGATGATCCTCGAGAGCGCGAGCTATTCAACGCCGCTCACCGAGTCGGTGTTCAAGCAGACAGCGCCGCGCAGCTGACGGCGCCCCAAGGCGAAGCCGGCGAAATTCCAGAGGTCGTCGGCGTCCGGAGGGCGGGGATCCCACAGGGTCCCTGCCCTCTCCCTTTTGGGGATTAATCGAGGACGAAACTCCCCTCCCTCGTTCTCCCCGAGCGTAGTGAGGCCGCCGCCCTTCGGGCGGATCAGGTCAGGGATGAAACTTCACCCGTTCACCTCGAGCGTAGCGCCGCAGGCGCGTAGTCGAGAGGCGTCACCCACGCTCGGTTCACGCATGGGTGATTCCGAGCTTGGGTGCCGCCCCTCGACTACGGGCCTGGCGGCCCTACGCTCGGGGAGACCGGTGGGGAGGGACTTCTGGCCTGAAAGGCTCACAGCCTCTCGGGGCCGCGGCCAGCTCACCGTTACAGCCCGAACAGGTGCGCCGCCCGCGCGTACTCGAGCACCCGCCTCGGAACCAGGTCGCCGGGCAGCTCCCCGCGCCCCAGCCGCTCGCGGATCTCGGTGGAGGAGACCTGGGCCAGCGGCGGCCCCACGGCACGCGCGGACGGGTAGCCCGCGCGGTAGAGGATCAGCACCGAGGCCAGCTGCTGGATCCGGCCGAAGTCCTTCCACGCAGGGAGGTCCTTCTCGATGTCCGAGCCGATCACCAGGGTGAAGCGGTGCTCCGGCAGCTCGCGCCGCAGGTGCTCCAGCGTGTCCACCGTCCGCCCTTCACCGCCGAGCTTGCGCTCCACGTCCACGGCCTTGAGCCAGCCGGAGGTCTCCTCGCAGAGCAGCTGGCACATCCCCAGCCGGTGCTCGAACGGGGTGAGCGCCTTGCCGAAGGGGTGGTGGAAGGATGGCATCAGCCAGACTTCGTCCACCGGGGCGGTGGCGTGGACGTAGTGCGCGGCCATGAGGTGGCCAACGTGGGGCGGGTTGAAGGAACCACCGAGGAGCGCGACCTGCACGATTCGCCTTTTACTCACTTCACGGACAGCTTGCTCTTCCCGCCTAGCACCAACAGCTGCCCGTCGATGACGGCCTTGCCGTCCAGCCGGAAGGCGGAGAAGCGCAGGTTCTTGTCCACCACTTCAATGAAGCCGCAGGTCTGCTCCGCGGCGCCGCTCAACCGCCCGGCGGTGAGGAAGTACCGCGGCCCGATCTGTACCACCTTCGGCTCCGACTCCTTGCCGTGCACGAAGACGGAGGCGTTGGTGAGGTCCTCGCGATCCAGATCGTTCTTGTCGTGGACGATGCAGACCAGCGCGTTGCCGAGCATGTCCATCACCTTCTTGGCCACGGTGGGATCCCGGTAGTGCAGGCACTCCCGCTCCGGCGTGCGGGTGAAGCGCTCGGCGATCCGCGAGACGTCCTCGTCCCCCTCCGCGCCAAAGGGCGCCGGCCGCGAGGGCGACTCCTGCTTGAGCAGGAACTGCCCGATGTCCGCGAGGAAGTCCTGATCGTCGTAGGCGCGGCCCCCGCGGGCCAGCTCCCGCTTGAACTGGAGCCACTCGTCCAGGTCGGAGTAACGCCCGCCAGCGAAGATGAAGCGCTTGGCCCCCTTGTCCCGCAGCAGCTCGTAGGCGGCGTCGAACGCCCCCAGGTCGCCATGGCTGTCGGAGAACAGGCCGATCAAGGCGGCTTGGTGCCCTCAGTCGTAGAGCTGGTGCTGGGTCTTCTTGGGGAGGAAGGCGGCCAGCTGCGCGTCGAAGCCGTCCACCAGCGCGGAGAGCGGCTTGCCCTGCTCGATCCCGCGGCGCACCTGATCGGTGCCGCAGAGCAGGTCGAAGGCGGGGATCTCCTCCACGAACTCGTAGGCGTCCTCCCGCCAGGAGAAGCGCTTGCCGCCGAGGTCGTGGCAGACCTTGAAGATGGCGATCCCGGTCAGCAGCGGGCGGAAGGCCTTGCGGTCGGTGACGTGGATCATCGCCCCCGAGCAGGAGACGCCCTTGTGCTTGTCGAACGTGGGGGTGAAGGACGCCGCGCGGAACTTCACGCCCGGCAGATCCAGCTTGCGCAGCGCCTCCACCAGCTCGCTCGAGGAGAGGTACGGCGCGCCGAACAGCTCGAACGGCCGGCACGTCCCGCGCCCCTCGGAGACGTTGGTCCCCTCCCCCAGGCACATCCCCGGGTAGACCAGCGCGGTGTCCGGCGTGGGCATGTTCGGGGACGGCGGGATGAAGGGGAGCCCGGTCTGGCTCCACTCCTGATCACGCTTCCAGCCCTCGCAGCGGATGACGTGGAGCTCGCAGCCGAAGCGCTCCTCCTCGTTGAAGTACTGCGCGAGCTCTCCGGCGGTCATCCCGTGGCGGTTGGGCAGCGCGTAGAGCCCCACGAAGGAGCGGAACTTGGGCGCGAGCACGTTCCCTTCGGCCAGCACCCCGCCGATCGGGTTGGGGCGGTCCAGCACGTAGAAGGGCACCTTCGCCTTCGCCGCTGCCTTCATCGCCAGCGCCATCGTGTAGACGTAAGTGTAGTAGCGGCTGCCCACGTCCTGGATGTCGAAGACGAGCGCGTCCAGCCCCTCCAGCCACTCCGGGTTGGGGCTGAGCGACTCGAAGGTGGAGCCGTAGAGGCTGTACACGGGCACGCCGGTGCGCGGGTCCACCGCCTCGTCGTCCACCGCCACCATGTACTGCGCCTCGCCGCGCACCCCGTGCTCGGGGCCGAAGAGCGCGGCCAACTTCACCTTGGGCGCCGCGGCGAGCAGGTCCGCCAGGTGCGCGAACTCCCCGTCCACGCTGGTGGGGTTGACGATCGCGCCCACGCGCTTGCCGGCAAGCGGCGCGAAGCCCTGGGACACCAACACGTCCAGCCCGGTCCTGACCGCCATGGTCACTTCTCCTTCTTCGGGGGCTTGAGCTCGAACTCGAAGACCGGCTCACGCTTCTGCTTGGGGTACTGCGCGTCCTTCAGCGCGAAGTAGACGTGCCCCGCCACCACGGGGTCATTGACCGAGTCCTCCAGCAGATCCACGCCCATCACCTTCCCGTCCTTCTCCACCCGCACGCGGATCTTGAGCAGCCCGGCCAGATCGTCGTGCTCCTTCAACCGCTCCGCGTAGAGCGCGTTGAGGCCGGAGGAGACCCGAGCGTAGATCTGATCCACCGTGCCCTTGACCGGCTTCTTCGGGAGCTTGAACTGCTCCTCGAGCGCGGCGGCCTCCTTGGCCAGCTCCGGCGGCTTCTCGCCCTCCGTGGCCAGCTGGGCGGCGCGGAAGCTCTCCAGCGCCTCGCGCAGGTTGCCGCGCTTGGCGCGCAGCCGCGCCAGGCGCACCAGGGTGTCCACCCGGTTGGGGGCGCGGTCCGAGGCCTCCAAGAGCTGCGCCTCCGCCTCGTCCTGCGCCCCGCGCGCCTCGGCCAGCTCGGCCATCCGCAGCGGGTGGGCGGGCTCCTGCTTCTCCAGCGCGGAGAGCTGCTGCAGCGTCCGCTCCTCGGACTCGCCGTTGCCGACTTCGCGGTAGAGCCCCGCGAGCCGCTTGAGCACTTCGCCGTCCACCCCGCCCTGCCGCAGCAGCCGCTCGTACTCCTTGGCCGCGCCGGCCTTGTCACCCGCCTCGAAGCGGAGGTCCGCCAGCGTCTTGCGCGCGTTGACGTCCTTGGGCGCGAGCGCCGCCAGCTTCTCCGCCGAGGCGGCCGCCGCGGTCAGATCTCCCGCCTTCCGCGCCAGCGCGGTCAGCGCGTTGAGCGCCTCCGGCTGATCCGGCCAGAGCGCCACCGCCTTCTCCAGCTCCTGCTTCGCCGGCGCCGTCTTCTCCTGCGCCGCCAGGGTCAGCCCCAACCCCGCGTGCGCCTCCGCGTCGTCCTTGAGCGCGAGCGCTTCGCGGAACTTCGCCTCCGCGCCAGCGAAGTCTCCGGAGGCCCGCGCCACCTCCCCCAGGCCGGTCACCGCGGGGAAGAAGCCCTTCTCGTACTTGAGCGCCTGCAGGAACTCGTTCTTCGCCTGGTCCCGCATCTTCCACTTCAGGTAGATGCGCCCCATCCCGAAGTGCACCCAGGCGTTCTCCGGCTGCGTGGAGGCGATCCCCTTGAGCTGGTTCCAGGCCTCGTCCGAAGCGCCGTAGCACCAGGCGATGAAGATCCGGAGCATGACGTCCCCCGGCCGGTTGCGCGCCTGATCCTGGAAGCCGATCCGCAGCGGGTCCGCCTCACCGCGCAGCACCGCGCTGTCGATCTGGCGGCGCGTCTTGAGGGTCTCCCCGATGTCCGGGTGCGCCGGGGGCGCAGCCGCGAGCGAAGTCCCACACCAGACCACCCAGACCAGCCACGTCGGAGCTCTCACGGCCGCCCACTATAGCCCTCCCCTCTGGGAGCGCCCGGTTTCGCCCGGGTGGGATATGCCGCAAGGTCACCGGCGCGAGCGCTTGAGCGGCCGCATCTTCTTCTTGGGCGCCGGCTCCAGCGCCTTGCGGACCTTGGCCGCGAGGAGGGGCCGCTCGGTCCGGTCGTAGAAGTCCGCCAGGCGGCGGACCACCACCGGGGACTCGGGCTGCTCGTCCAACAGCTGCCGGAGCACCCGCTCCGTGTCCTCCAACCGCCCCTGCCTCTCCAGCGCGCTCGCCAGCTGGAACCGGGGCTGCGGCTGCTCCGGGAACGCCCTGGAGAGCGCCCGGAACTGGACCTCCGCGCGCAGCCAGTCCTCCCTGGCCAGGTAGAGGGCTCCCAGCCGCTGCCGCGCGTCCGCGTAGTCCGGCCGGTAGTAGACGGCCAGCTCGTACGCGCGCGCCGCCTCCGCCGGCTGCTGGCGCTCCTCCATCAGCAGCCCCCAGAGGTACTGGCCGCGCGGGTTCTCCGGCGTCCGCGACCGCACCGCCTCCAGGTGCAGCTGCGCCAGGTCCAGGTCCTCGGCGCGCTTGAGCCGCAGCCGCGCCGCCTCGAGCCGCGGCAGCTCCAGCTCCGGCCGCTCGGCGATCAGCCGATCCAGCAGCGCCACCGCGCCCGCATCGTCCCCCGCCTGCTCGAGCGAGAGCGCCTTCTGCATCCGCAAGCCGACGTCGTTGGGGGCGGCCAGCAGCGTCAGGCCGAGGACGAGCAGCATCGGCCGCGCTTATACAGTGAAACCGGCCTCCGGTAAGGTCCGCTGCCATGAGCATGCCGCAGCACCTCGCCCCGCCCGCCACGAAGGGACACGTGTCGGTGGTGGCGCTGCCGGACCAGTGGTTCATCGCCTGCCGCGCGGCGGAGCTGAAGCAGCGGCCGCTCGCGCGGGCGCTCCAGGGCACCCCGCTGGTGCTCTTCCGCGACGGTGAAGGCAAGGCGAGCTGCTTCCTGGACCGCTGTCCTCACCGCAACGTGCCGCTCTCCGCCGGCGCGGTGGTGCAGGGCCAGCTGCAGTGCGGCTACCACGGCTGGCGGTTCGACTCGGCCGGCGTCTGCCGCGCCATCCCTGGGCTCGAAGGCGAGCCGGACGCCAAGGCGCGCCGCGCGCTCACCTACGCCACCCGCGAGCTGGACGGCTTCGTCTGGGTCTACTCCACCCCCGCGGTGGAGCCCGCGGCCGAGCCGTTCCGCTTCCCCTGCCTGGACGCGCCCGGCTACCACACCGTGCGGCGGCAGTTCTCCGCGCGCGGCTCGCTGCTGGCGGTGCTGGAGAACACGCTGGACGTGCCGCACACCGGCTTCCTGCACGGCGGCCTGTTCCGCACCGGCGAGGCGAAGAACACGATCGACGTGAGCGTCCGCCGGCTGCCGCAGGGCGTGGAGGCCCGCTACGACGGCGAGCCCCGGCCGCCCGGCCTCGCCGGCAGGCTGCTCGCGCCCGGCGGCGGCGTGGTGGAGCACTTTGATCGCTTCTTCCTGCCGTCCATCGCCCAGGTCGAGTACCGGCTGGGCGCCAAGAGCCACCTCCTGGTCACGTCCGCGATGACGCCGGGCAGCGACTTCGAGACCACCGTGCACGCGGTGGTGACGTTCCGGCTCCCCCTCCCCGCCTGGCTGGTGAAGCTGGTGCTCACCCCAGTGGCCACGCGGATCTTCGCGCAGGACGCGCGGATCCTCGCCCTGCAAACGGAGACGGTCGCCCGCTTCGGCGGCGAGCAGTTCGCCTCGAGCGAGGTGGACGTGCTCGGGCAGCAGATCTGGCGGCTCCTGCGCGAGGCCGGCCGCGGAGAGGTCCCGCCCCCCGCGCCCGAGGACGAGCGGCGCTTCCGGATGCGCGTCTGAGCTCGCCGGCCCCCCCGGTCTCCCCGAGCGTAACGCCGTAGGCGCGTAGTCGAAGGGCGGCACCGAACTCGAAGCGGCGCTGAGCAGAACACGAGCTTGCCGCCGCCCCTCGACTACGGGCCTGAGGCCCTGACCTGAAACTTGCCGCGTCCCGCTCAGCCCGAGCGAAGTCGAGGGCCCGCCGATCGTAGGGACTCTCGCTCGTAGGGCCCTCGACTTCGCTCGGGCTGAGCGGACGGCCTCACGTTTCTTGCCTTGATTGATCCGCCCAACGGGCGGCGGCCTCACTACGCTCGGGGAGACCGGGGAGCGATACCGTCAGGCCGGCCCGGCTCCAACGTCCACGGGGCGACTCTCCCGTTCAACTTGGCGCTTGCCTTCGCCGGCGGCACCTTCGACAAGAGACCTCCCGTGGAGATCGCGCAGAGGACATTGGAAGATCTGGGCTTCGCCGAGGTGACCGCCGCGCTCGCCCAGCGCTGCCGCTCGGAGGTGGGCAAGCAGCGCGCACGCGCGCGGCCCTTTCTCGAGACCGCCGCGGAGGTCCTGGACGCGCTGGCCCGCGTGGAGGACGCGCGGCGGTTGCTGGATCAGCAGTACGCGCTGCCCCTGGGCACCCTCCCGGACGTGCGCAGCTCCCTGGAGCGCGCCGCCAAGAGCGGGTTGGTGGAGCCGAAGGAGCTCTTGGCCATCGCCCAGATGCTGCTGGCCTTCGCGCGCACCCGCGAGGCGCTCGAGGAGCGCGACGGGCTGGTGCCCCGGCTCGCGGTGATTGGGCGGCGGCTGCCCCAGCTGGAGGCGCTGGCGCGGCGCGTGGACCGGTGCTTCGAGCCGAGCGGGGAGATCTCCGATCGCGCCAGCCCGGAGCTCAAGGAGGCCCGGGACCGGGTCCGCGGGCTGCACCGCAGCATCAAGACCAAGCTGGATGGGCTGCTCCACGACGAGCGCTTCTCCGCCAACCTGCGCGAGGGCTACTACACCCTGCGCAACGATCGGTACGTGGTTCCGGTGCTCGCCCAGCACCGCGCCGAGGTCCCCGGGCTGGTCCACAACGCCAGCCAGTCCGGGCAGACGCTCTTCGTGGAGCCGGAGCCGCTGATCGGGCTCGGCAACGATCTGGCGATCGCCCAGTCGCTGGTGCTCGAGGAAGAACGCCGGCTCCTCCAGGATCTCTCCGAGGACGTGGGCGCCTACACCGCGCAGATCCTCGAGGGCTTGGACGCCGCCGCGGAGCTGGACGAGCTGGAGGCCGCCGCGCGGCTGGCCACGGACCTCAAGGCGGTCTCCCCCGTCATCGCCCCCGCGCGCGGCTCGCTGGATCTGCGCGCGCTGCGCCACCCGCTGCTGGTGCTGCGGGCGAAAGAGGTGGTGGCCAACGACGTGACCCTCTCCGGCGAGGCGCGCGCTCTGGTCGTCTCCGGCCCCAACGCCGGCGGCAAGACGGTCACGCTCACCGCGGTGGGGCTGTGCGCGCTGATGCTGCGCGCGGGGCTCCCCATCCCCGCGGCGGAGGGCTCTTCGCTGCCGCTCTACGGCTCGGTCCACTCCACAGTGGGTGACGCGCAGGATCTCTCGCAGGATCTCTCCACCTTCAGCGCCCACGTGGTCCAGCTGCGGCAGATCATCGGCGCCGCCCGCGAGGGGGCGCTGGTGCTGATCGACGAGATCGCCGCCGACACCGATCCGCGCGAGGGCGCCGCGCTGGCGATCGCCGTGCTCGAGGAGCTGCTCGGGCGCGGCGCGGTGGCGCTGGTCACCACCCACCTCGAGGAGCTCAAGGCGCTGGCGCACATGGACCCGCGCTTCGTCAACGCGCGGGTGGGCTTCGACGCTCGCAAGATGGCGCCCACCTACCGGCTGCAGCTGGGCGTGGCGGGCGCCTCCTCGGCGATCGAGATCGCCCAGCGGATGGGACTGCCGGAGACGATCTGCGTCCGGGCGCGCGAGCTGGTGCTCGGCTCCGGCGGCGCGCTCTCCAAGGCGCTCGCCTCCGTGGAAGAGGAGCGGCGCAAGCTCTCCGAAGAGCTGGAGCGGGCCAAGGACGCCGCCACCGCCGCCCAGGCCGAGGCAGAACGGCTCAAGGCCGAGCGCGAGAGGCTGGACCGGGAAAAGGAGGAGGAGCGCGCCGCCCACCGCCGCGCGCTCACCGCCGAGCTGGTGAAGCAGCAGGAGGAGCTCAAGGCGATGGCCGCAGCGCTGCGGCAGCAGGCCTCGCTCAAGGAGCTCTCCGCGGCGCAGCAGGCGCTGGCGGCCAAGGTCGAGGAGGCCGAGCGGCTGGAGCGCGAGAGCCGCGCGAGCGCCGTGCGCGCGCAGGCGCCGGACCGCCCGCCCGCGCTGGTGGTGGGCGGCTGGGTCCACCACGTGGGGCTGGACCGCGAGGTGGAGATCCTGGAGCTCAACGGCGCCGAGGCGCTGGTGGCCGCCGGCGTCCTCAAGATGCGCGTCCCGGTGGCGGAGCTGACCGCCTCCCGCACCCAGAAGCCGAAGGCCCGCTTCCCCGAGCAGGACAAGAAGCAGTCGTCGATCAAGAAGGCCGCGGCCGCCGCCCCCGCCGCGGTGAGCGCGGCGCTCGCCCGCTGCGATCTGCGCGGCATGCGCACGGACGACGCCCTACGCGAGGTGGAGTCCTTCCTCGACCGCAGCCTGCGCGCCGGGGAGGAGTCCGCCCTGCTGCTGCACGGCCACGGCACCGGCGCCCTCAAGCAGGGCGTGCGGGACTACCTCGCGGGCTCGCCGTACGTGCGCTCCTTCCGCCCGGGGGAGGGCCACGAGGGCGGCGACGGTGTGACGGTGGTGGCGCTGCGCCACTGAGGCGCCCCGTTCACCCCGAGCGAAGTCGAGGCGCCCTCAGCGGCGCCTGAGCAGCGGCGCCCGGTCACCCTTGCCGCGCAGCCATTTCACCGCGGCCATGATCACCAGCCAGGCCACGATCCACCCGGAGAGCAGCATCAGGTGGCCGGGGCGGGAGAACGCCCCGAACGTCATCTGGGTGGCCAGCTCCTGCGCGGTGCAGGGATGCGCCGGCGAGTCCGGCCCGGCAGCCGGGCACAGCCCCTGGAACTCCCGGACCGCGGACAGGATGCTCCAGAGCGTCACCGCCGCGTAGACGATGAAGGCGGCCACGGCCGCCGTCAGGGCGTGGAAGAGGTGCCGGAGCATGGGCGGCGGCGGAGACTACCAGGCGCCGCTGGAGCCCAAAGCGAAGTCGTTACGAGCGCTTCCACCCGGGCCGCGAGTCTGTAAATGGATGCAACAAATGCCCCCGAACAACCCAATCCTCGCGTTCCGCGAAAACGAGATCGTAGGGCCTGCTGCCCGAAGGAGCTCGTCATGAACCGAACCGTCTTCGCCTGCCTCGTCGCCGCCTTGCTGGCCCCGGGCGCCGCCCTCGCAGAGGACGCGCTCCCGCCGCACATCCTCCGGCAGATCCAGCTGCTCGTCTCGTCGTCGGACGCGATCGCGATCGTCCAGGTGGACGCCCCCCCGAGCGAGACCAGCAAGGTCGCGCTCAAGGTGGAGAAGGCGATCTTCGGCGAGCTGCCCGCCAGCGTGCTCACCTCCCCCTCCGGCTTCGCGCCCGAGGACATGATGGAGGGCACCCGGCTGATCATCCCGTTCAAGAAGGGGAAGAGCGGCTCGCTCACCCCCAACGCCTCCCGCTACGAGCTGATCAACGAAGGCAAGGTCCGCGAGTACCCGGTGAAGGCGTTCCTCCAGGCGGTGGAGAAGGAGGTCGTCCGCAAGGGCGGCAACACCTCTCGCACGGTGCCCTCCACGCGCGCGGTCGTCGCCCGGAAGTGAATCGGCAGCACAGGATCCGCCGCCCCCCGGTTCGGCTCGAGCTTGGGCGCCGCCCCTCGACTACGGGCTGCCGCCCTGACCTGAAACTTGCCGCGTCCCGCTCAGCCCGAGCGAAGTCGAGGGCCCGCCGATCGTAGGGACTCTCGCTCGTGGGGCCCTCGACTTCGCTCGGGCTGAGCGGACGGCCTCACGTTTCTTGCCTTGATTGATCCGCCCAAGGGGCGGCGACCGGGGTTCGCTTCGAGCCTGCGAGCGGGGTTAACGCCGGCCCTTCGGTGGGCCGCGCCCGCCGCCGCGCTTCTGGCTCCTGCCGCCGCCCGCGCGTGGAGCCCCGCCGCGATCCTTCTTCTTCCCGCTGGCGTCGTAGCGGTGTGGCCGCTCCTCGCCCCGCTCGCCCCGGTCGCCCCGGTCCCGCCCGCCACCGCGCTGCGGCTCCGGCCGGGAGAGCTTCCCCGCCTTGGCAGCGAGCGCGCGCAGCCGGTCGAAGCCGGGGTGCGGTGAGGCGTCCGAGTCGGAGCGCCGCGGCTGCTCATCGTCCCGGCGGGGCGTGATCACCCGCGCGCCCTGCCACGGCTTCTCCTCGAGCAGGTGGCGCGGGTCGTGCCCGGTCTTGCGCTCCTCGCGCTCGCGCGGGACGGTGGGCGGCGGCGGCTCACGGCGCTGGGGCTTCTGGAGCTGCGGGCGGCGCCCGCCTCCGCCGCCCGCGCCGCCCTTCTTTCCCAGCCGCTGCTGGAGCGCGCGCTTGCGATCCTCCCAGCTGGGGCGGTGACCGCGCTCGGCCACCGGCGCCTCGTCTTCGCCCCCCCGCACCTCGAACCGCGGAGTCTGCCGCCCCTCCTCGCCCTCGAAGGCGAGCGGCTCGAAGTCGAGCTGACGGCGCGCCAGGTTGGCCGAAGTGAGCCGGACGGTGAGCTTCTGGCCCACCTTCACCCGCCGCCCGAGCGACGGGTAGACGAGCGCGTGCAGGGTGGTGTCGAACTCGTAGTCCGGGCTGACCAGCTCCGCCTTCACCAGGCCTTCGACCAGCTCGCTGTCCAGCTCCACGAAGAAGCCGAAGTCCGTGACGGACGCCACCGTGGCGGCGAACTCCTCCCCCACGCGCTCCTTCATCAGGAGCACCGAGTAGAAGGACACCACCTCGCGCTCCACCTGCATCGCGGCGCGCTCGCGCTGCGAGCTCTGGACGGCGAGCGCCTCCAGCTTCTCCGTCTCCGCCTCCAGGTCCGGCTGGGTGCGGCGGCGGCTGCCGCGCGCCCAGTGCGCCATGAGCAGCCGGTGCACCAGGAGGTCCGGGTAGCGCCGGATCGGCGAGGTGAAGTGGAGGTAGTGCTCCGCGGCCAGGCCGTAGTGGCCCACGTTCTCCGAGGAGTACACGGCCTGCATCATCGACCGCAGCAACAGCTGGTTCAGCGCCCGGCGCTCCGGGTGATCCGCCAGCTCGGTGAGGAACGCGTTGAGCTGCTTGGAGGAGAGCTCGCCGGCCGGGAGCGTGAAGCCGTGGGCCCGCGCCAGGGTGGCGAAGGCCTCCAGCTTCTCCTCGTCCGGATCCCCGTGGTACCGGTACACGGACGGCAGCTCGAGGTCCTGGAAGAACTTCGCCACGGCCTCGTTGGCCGCGAGCATGCACTCCTCGACGAGCCGGTGGGAGTCCTTGCGCTCCCGCTTCTCCATCCGGACCGGCTTGCCCTCCTCGTCGAGGAGGATCTTCGTCTCCGGCAGATCGAAGTCGATCGCCCCGCGCGCCTTGCGCATCGCCAGGAGCGCGCGGGCCAGCGCCATCAACCGCTCGAACTGCGGCTTGAGGTGGTTGCGGTGCGGCACGTCCGTGCCGTCCAGCACGTCCTGCACCTCGTTGTAGGTGCAGCGCGCCACGCTGCGCATCACGCCCGGGTACAGCTCGTACGAGCGCAGGGCCGCGGCGCGGTCGAAGACCATGTCCGCCACCATGCAGAGCCGGTCCTCGTTGGGGCGCAGGGAGCAGATCCCGTTGGAGAGCCGCTCCGGGAGCATCGGCAGGACGCGGTTGGGGAGGTAGACGCTGGTGGCGCGGTGGAGCGCCTCGGCGTCCAGCGCCGTCCCCTCCTTCACGTAGTTGGACACGTCGGCGATCGCCACGACCAGGCGCCAGCCATCCGCGCGCTCCTCGGCGTAGACGGCGTCGTCGAAGTCCCGGGCGTCCTCACCGTCAATGGTGATCAGCGGCAGCTGCCGCAGATCCCGCCGCCCGTGCGCGCTGGCCTGCTCCTCCGAGACCACGACCGGGATCCGGTCCGCCTCGTCCATCACCGCGTCCGGGAACTCCTCGGAGAACCCCTGGGAGTAGGCAATGGAGAGGATCTCTCCTGAGGGATCTCCCGGCTTGCCCAGCGAGCCGGTCACCTCTCCAAAGAGCCCTTCGCTCTGCTGCAGGAGCGCGGCGCCCACGCCCAGCCGCACCTTCACCAGATCGCCGGGCCGCGCCAGCTGCGTGGGCGGGACCTGGATCACCCCGGGCAGGCTGGTGTCGTTGGGGATGACGTAGGTGTTGTCGCCCTTCACCACGTAGGTGCCGACGGCGCGCGTGCGCAGCCGGTCCAGCACCTTGACGATTCGGCCGGCCTTGCGGCCACCGGTGCCCGCCACCAGCTCCACCACGACCTTGTCGTTGTCGAGCGCGCGCTGCGCTTGCTCCGGGGGGACGTAGATGTTGTCGCCCTCCCCCGAGAGCGGATGGACGAACCCGAATCCATCCCGGTGGAGGTGCAGCGTCCCCTCCACCTTGCGGCCCATCCGGCCGGCTGAGTTTGCTGCCATGGCCGCGGAGGCGTTGCCTCTCGCCGGCTTCCCACTGCTTCGATTGCTACCCTTCACGAAAAATCGTTTCCCTTCCTTCTCCACCTCGCCCACACGAACCAGATCTCTGAGGAGACGCTTCACCGCGGTCTGCTGTCCTGGGTGCAGTCCTGCGAGGCGGAGCAATTCTTTGACGCCCAGGGGCCGCGCTTCCTGACGCAGGACCGCCTTGAGCTGATCGGATTGAAGTCCCGTCACCGGAAAGAGGCTCCTAGAAGTAGAAGACCGCCCCCACCGCCGGGACGAAGGTACTCACCACCGAGTAGGTGCGCCCGCTCAAATCCACCGGCAGCACCAACAGGAGCCGCGCGCTGAGCGAGAAGTGATCCGTGAACCAGTGCTCGGCGCCGAAGCCCGTGTTCAGGACCACGGACCAGTCGTCGTTGAGCGTGGTGAGCGGTTTGGCCAGCCCAACGCCCGCGGTCACGAACGGCCGCAGCGGCGAGGTCAGCGAGCCCAGATAGATGTCCAGCCCCGTGGCCGCGCTCACGCTGCCCCGCAGCGTGGTACCGAACGCCAGCGTCAGCCCGAAGTCGATGGAGAGCGCCAGCCGCTCGGCGGCGATCCACTTGAACCCGAACGCGGGGGCCGCCGCGTTGACCGTCACCCCAGTGGAGGGGTTGATGGGGAGCAGGCTGGTTCCAAAGCCGGCCTTGATCCCGAACGAGCCCGCCCGCGTCACCGGCTGCGGCGCCGGAGCGGCGTACGGGTTCTCGAACTGGGGAGGAGGCGGGGGCGCGGACTCTTGCGCCAGCGCCGCGGAGGAAAGGCAGATCAGCACCGCGGCGGCGAGGCGGTTCATGCTGCTTCCTTTCCCCGGGCGAAGCAGCACCTAGGGCTTCACGTTGACGGTGATGCGGAAGGTCTTCGAGACCTGCGCGGGGGTGAAGGCCTTGGCGAGGAAGAAGTCCACCTCGACCAGCCCCGGGTTGCGCGGGGTGAAGAAGAACTCGCGCGTGCCCGGCCCCTGGTTGGAGGGCTCGAAGTTCGCTTCGCGCAGACCCACCCGCTTGGCGGTGGTGGGCTCCACCGCCCAGGTGAAGCCCGGCTTCTCCGGCAGCCGCACCGTCATGCCCTGGTTGATCTTCACGTCCAGGGCGACCGGCTCTCCGCCGCCCTCGATGTGGACGATCTCCATGTTGTCCCGGGACATCGAGCGGTGATCGCTCGGGCGCGGCTCCACGTTCTCCACGCCGACCTTGCCGCCCCAACCGGAGGACTTCTCCAGCACGCCCACCACGTGGACCGTCTGGCCCACCAGCTTGCGCAGCCCCTTGCTCCCCTTGCCTTCGAGGAGGAAGGAGACCTGCTGCCGCGTGCCGCCGTTGGAGACCACGAGGAAGAAGTCCTCGCCCGTCATCTCCAGATTTCCGCGCAGCGCGCCGAAGCCCTTCATCCCGGCGCCCATGCCCGGGTTGCACATCTGCTCGAGCTCTCCCGGGGAGAGGAAGCGCAGCTTCTCCTCCACCACCTCGGGGATCACGGCCTCCACCTCCGGCTTCTTCGCGGAGTACTTCCGCACGTCCACCGTGCCGCCGTAGTTGTGGGTCTTCTTCACCAGGCCGCTGACGGAGACCTTGTGATCCAGGTAGGCCGGCAGCACCTCCTGATCCGGTCCCTGCAACAGGAAGGAGAGCTCGCGCTTGTCGCGGCCGATCACCTGGAGGTACGGGAACTCCTCCTTCACCGCGAGCCGCCCCTTGAGGCTGCCCTCGCCCATCACGCCGCGCCCCTGCCCCACCGTCAGCACCTGCTCCATCTCGCGCTTGGTGAGCGGCTCCTGCTGCGGCGGGAGCTTGGTGGCGCGCGGCCGCGGACGATCCGGCGCCGGCGGCGCGGGTGCGCGGCCGGGCTTGCCTGGCTTGGCGTCCTTCGCCGCCTTGCCCTCCGGCTTGGCGGGAACCGCTGGCTCGGGCGCCTTCTCTGGCTTGGCGCCCTTCGCCGGAGCTTTGCCCTTCGCGTCCTTGGCGGGCGCGGCCGGGGCTGGAGAGATCTTCGTCGCCGCCTTCACCAGCTTCGCCGTCGCGGTCGCCATCTTCTGCGTGGCGGCCTTCAAGAGCCCGAGCTTGCTGGAGGTTTTCTTCGCGGCCGGCTTCGCCTTCTTGGCCCCCGTCTTGGCCTTCGCCATCACACCCCTCGGAAGTGGCCTAATCCGCGCCGCTTCTAGAGCTGTTGCCTGCGCATGTCAATCTAAACCATCAACATTCCAGGAACTTTGTCCTAGGGTCCGCCCATGGTCCATCCGGACGGTTTGCTGGAGGTGGAAGAGGCCCAGGAGCGCGTGTTGGCGGCGCTGCCCCGGGCGCCGGTGGAAGACTCGCGCGTGGAGGACGCGATCGGCCGAGCGCTCGCGGAGCCGGTGCTCGCGCGGCGCACGGTGCCACCGTGGAACAACTCGGCGATGGACGGCTACGCGGTGCGGGCGCAGGACGCGGCCGCGCCGGGCGCGCGCCTGGCGGTGGAGGAGCAGATCTACGCGGGACAAACGCCCTCGCGCGCGCTCACGCCCGGCACCTGCGCGCGGATCATGACGGGCGCGCCTGTGCCTGCCGGCGCGGACGCGGTGGTGATGCAGGAGCGCGCGCGCCCGCTGGAGGGGAGCGGCCGCTTCGGAGACGTGGAGTTGCTGGACGCGGCCACCGCGGGCCAGCACGTGCGCGCCCGCGGCGAGGACGCGCTCGAAGGGCACCCGCTGCTTCCGGCGGGAACGCCGCTCGGGCTCCCCGAGGCGAGCCTGCTCTGGGCGCAGGGGCTCACGCACGTGCGCGTCCCCCGCCGTGCGAACGTGGCGATCCTCTCCACCGGAGATGAGCTCTGCGAGCTGGCAGACGCGCGCGCGGACAAGCTCGTGGACACCAACAGCCTGATGCTCGAACAGGCGGTGCGCCGCGCGGGCGCGAACGCCACGCGGCTGGGGATCGCGCCGGATCGCCTGGACGCGGTGGAGGCGCTGCTGCGCCAGGCGGACGGGTATGATCTGGTCCTCACCAGCGCCGGCGTCTCCGTGGGCGACAAGGACTTCGTCCGCGAGGCCATGGCCCGCCTGGGCGTCACGTCCGACTTCTGGCGCGTGGCGATCAAGCCGGGCAAGCCGCTCGCGCTCGGGCGGCGCGGGCAGTCGCTCTTCGTGGGACTGCCCGGGAACCCCACCTCCTCGCTCGTCACCTTCGAGCTGTTCGTCCGGCCGGCGCTGCTGCGCTGGGCGGGCCACGCGCAGGTGCGCCCGCTGCCCATCCCGGCGCGCGCGGGGGCGCCGTACCGCAAGGCGGCTGGCCTCACCCACTTCGTCCGCGTCACCGCGGGCTGGGAGGGCGATCGGCTCATCGCCCGCCCGCTCGCCTCCCAGACGTCCGGCGCGCTGCGTTCGGCCGCGTCCGCCACCCACCTGATGCGGGTCCCCAAAGCGGTGACCTCGGTGGGAGAAGGAGACGAGGTCCTGCTGTTACCCCTGTCGTGGACAGCGGTGTAGCGGACAGCCCGTAACCATTTCGTCCCCCGGGCATCAGACCGCTCGTTGCCTCGCGGGCTTGACTTGCGGCGCTGCCTGCGGCGTTTATTCGATGTCTGGAGAAGGTAGACCTACATGTCCGAGACCCCCAAGAGCCCGGTTTTCCAAAAGAAATCGCAGCATCTGCTGGAGCGCTACTCGGAGGCGGACGTCCCCACCGAGCGGGGCGTGTTGCGGACAGTGGTCTTCCGCGAGAAGCGCAATGGGCGGGAGCACGTAGCGCTGGTGGTGGGTGACGTCTCCAACAGTGAAGGTGTCCCCGTCCGGGTGCACTCCGAGTGTCTGACGAGCGAGGTCTTCGGCAGCCTCAAGTGCGACTGCAAGCAGCAGCTGGATGCCGCGCTGGACACGCTCGTGGCCGCGGGGCGCGGCGTGCTCGTGTACCTGCGGCAGGAGGGGCGCGGGATCGGCCTGGGCAACAAGATCCGCGCGTACGCGCTGCAGAACAAGGGACGCGACACGTACGACGCGAACCGCGAGCTCGGCTTCCCGGATGATCTCCGCAAGTACGACCTCGCCGCGGAGATGCTCCGCTCACTCGGCGTACTTTCGGTGGACTTGATCACCAACAACCCGCTTAAGATCGCCGGGCTGGTCGAAGAAGGGATCCCGGTGCGCCGAAGAATCCCTTCGCGGACCGAGCACAATCCGCATAACGTGGATTACCTGAGGACGAAGCGCGAGCGTTCGGGGCACCTCATTGAGCTCTTCGCTGAGGACGAGACGGAAGCCAAGGCTGGCTAGGAAGAAGTCCAGCCGCTCCGGCCCCTCACGTTCGAGCGCGTACCGCCTGCGCTCCAGCGCCCGCACCCAATCCGGTCAGGACTCCCTGCGCGTGACCTTCTGGGGCGTGCGCGGCTCCATCCCCGCCCCCGGCGCGCAGACGCGCCGCTACGGCGGCAACACCCCGTGCGTGGAGATGCGCTTCGGGGACGAGCTGCTCCTGTTCGATCTCGGCTCGGGGGCCCGCCAGTTCGGCGAAACGCAGATCGCCCAGAGTGACGGCAAGCCCCTGCGCGCGACCATCTTCATGTCGCACTACCACTACGATCACCTGCAGGGCCTGCCGTTCTTCACGCCGATCTTCAACCCGTCCAATGCGTTCGTGCTCTACGGCCCTTCGCGCAACGGGCAGTCGGTGAAGGAGATCCTGGCCGGCCAGATGGTGCCGCCCTACTTCCCCGTCACCGCGGAGATGGTGTTCCGCGCGCAGGTGGACTACCGCCCCTTCGAAGAGGGGCAGCGGCTGGAGCTGGGGGAGGCGGTGGTGACGGCGCTCGAGCTCAACCACCCGGGCGGCAACCTGGGCTACCGCGTGGACTACAAGGGCAAGTCGGTCGTCTACGCCACGGACGTGGAGCACGGCAGCGAAGTGGACGCGCGGCTCGCCGAGTTCGCGAAGGGCGCCGATCTCCTCATCTACGACGCCATGTACACCGAGGACGAGTACCTCGGCCGCGCGGGGCCGCCGCGCACCGGCTGGGGTCACTCCACCTGGAACGCGGCGGTGCAGGCCGCGGAGCGCGCCGGGGCCAAGACGCTGGTGCTCTTCCACCACGATCCCGCCCACGACGACGCCGAGATGGAGCGGATCCTCCGGGCCGCGCGCAAGCTGCGCCCCGAGGCGATCGCCGCCCGCGAGCAGCAGACGCTCGTGGTGCACTGAGAAGCAGCGCTACCGCGCGTCCTTCAGCGCCCGCCGCACCGCCACGCGCAGCCCTTCGAAGGGCAACCGCGCCAGCGCCTCGCCGGCGGGCAGCCACGCCGCCTCCTCGTGCTCGGCGGAGAGCTGGACCTCACCGCCGGGCCAGCGCGCGGCGAACGCCGTCTCCTCCACCACCACGGGCGGCAGCGCCTCTCCCACCGCGAAGCGGTGGACATAGTGGAGCGGCGTGGGCGCCACCTGCGCGCCGGTCTCCTCGCGGACCTCGCGCGCCGCCGCGGCGCTCGCGCTCTCGCCCGGCGCGATCCGGCCGGTGACGATCTGCCAGAAGCCGCCTCGGTCCGCCGCGCGGCGCAAGAGCAGGACCTCGGGCCCCGCCGGGGCCTCACGCCAGAGGACGGCGCTCACCGTGCGCGCTGGCTCCGGCACGGCCACTGGCGTGGCGCCGAACACCGCGCAGAACTCCTCCGCCACCGCGGCCTCCACCTCCGCCAGCGGGACCTCACGCCCCAGCTCCCGCGCGAGCGACGTGACGCCGGCCTCCTGGATCCCGCAGGGGACGATCAGCGCGAAGTGGGACAGGTCCGTGCTCACGTTGAGCGCGAAGCCGTGGCTGGTCTGCCAGCGGGAGAGGTGCACCCCGAGCGCGGCGATCTTCCGCGCATCCGGCGCGCCCTCCTCCCCCAGCCACACCCCCGGCCACTTCGGCAGGCGCCCCGCGCGGACCTGGTAGCGCGCCAGCGTCCGGACCAGCGTCTCCTCCAAATCCCGCACGTACCGCCGCACGTCCTGCCGCCCCGGCAAGAGCTTCACGATCGGGTAGCCCACCAGCTGGCCGGGCCCGTGGTAGGTGACGTCTCCCCCGCGGTTGGTCTCGTGCACCGTCACGCCGAGCGACTCCAGCGCCTGGGGCGAAGCGAGGATGTTCCCGCTCTTCGCCCCCCGGCCGAGCGTCACCACCGGCGGGTGCGAGAGGAGCAGCAGCGTGTCCGGCACCAGCCCCTGCGCCCGGGCCTGGCCGAACAGCCGCTGCAGCGCCAGCCCGTCCTCGTACTCCACCCGCCCCAGCCGCCAGATCGCCAGCGGCCCCAGCCCCGGACGAGCGGCGCCTTCCATCACGAGGCCTCGGACTTCTTCCCCCGCTTCTTCTTCGGGGCGGAGGCGGCCGCCGCCTTGGGCGCGGGCGGCGCGGGGCGCAGGCTCCAGGAGCCGGGCGGCAGGCGCAAGAGCAGCGCGGAGAGCTCGTGGCCACAGAGCGGCGAGCGCGCCGCCTCCCCGGCGAGCGCCTCCAGCAGCTCCTCGGAGAGATCCAGCTCCGCCGCCCGCTGCGCCAACAGGCGCCGGGCGATCTCCTGGAGCTCGGCGGCGCTCGGGGCCTGGAACCACGCCACCGCCTGCAGCCGCAGCGCGAGCGGCTCGGGGAGGAGCCCCTCGCTGGCCTCGACGAGCGCGCGCGTGGAATGCACCGGCAGCTCCCCCTCCTCGCCGCGGATCCAGAGCGCCTCGCCGGCGGGCCGCGCGCGCAACGCCAGCACGAAGGCCGGCGCACCGGCGGCGACCAGCCGCTTCACGCAGCGCGCCCGCTCCTCGGGCGAGGCCCGCTCGAAGTCGTCCACCAGGAGCCGCTGCCCATCCAGCGCCTCCGGCAGCCGCTCCAGCTCGGCCGCGAGCACGTAGCGCCCCAACCCGCGCCGGGCCAGCTCGCGCAGGTAGGTGCTCTTCCCGGAGCCCGCGGGGCCGAGCAGCCCCACGCCGGCGAGCGAGAGGCGCAGCGCGCGATCCACCACCGCCACCGCGGCGGCCTGCCCGAGCAGGTCCACGCCCGCGAGCGCGGGAGACGGACGCTCCTCCGCGGACGCCCCGGGGAGGGGGCCATCGAACAGCACGGGGACCAGCTCCTCCACGGCCCGCGCCGGGCGGTGCAGCAGCCGGCCGGCCTCGTCCAGGCAGCCGCCGCAGACGTACGCGCCGGCCGGGCCGGCCACCAGCTCGCCCACCTCGGCCCGGGGGCGGCAGCAGAAAGAGCACCAGGCCTGCGCGCTGCGGTCCGCCAGCTGCGGTCCGCGCTCCACCAGCGCGCGGGTCGCCTTCGCCTCTTCGCCCAGCGCGTCCAGCGATGCCAGCGCCACGTCTTCCTCCTTGTCCACGTCCTGGGAGATCGCGCGGGAGAGCGGGTCGTCCGGCAACCACTCCAGCCGCTTCACCTGCTCGTCCAGCTCGGGGCGGGCGCCGTCATCCAGCCGCCGGGCGTGGCGCAGCACCGAGAGCGCCCGGGTGGGGTTGCCGGCCGCGGTGTAGAGCCGGGCCGCCTTCTCCAGCAGCTCCACCGCGCGCGGCTTGTCGCCCTTCACCTCCGCCTGCTGCGCGGCGCGGAGGTACTCGCGTACGTCGTCCGGCATCCCGTTCGTTCCCCGCCGCTACTTCGGCTGCTGACTGTCGAGGAAGGCGCGCAGCTCGGCGCGCTGCTCCCGGATGTTCCAGGGTACGTCGGCGTAGACGTCCTCGAAGAGCGTCTCCGCGGAGGGCGGCGGGAGGGCCTCGGCCTCGGCGATCGCCGCGTTCACCTGCGCCAGGAGCTTCGCCTTCAGCTCGGCCTCCCGCGCCTCGTCCCACTGCTTGGCTTCGACCAGGCGCGCGCGCAGGCGGTCCACCGGATCCCGCGCGCGCCAGGCGTCCACTTCCCGCTGATCGCGGTAGCGGGTGGGATCATCCGAGGAGGAGTGCGCCCCCATCCGGTAGGTCTCCGCCTCGATCAGCGTGGGCCCGCCGCCCGAGCGCGCGCGCTCCACCGCCTCTCGCGCCGCTTCATAGACGCGCTCGGCGTCGTTGCCGTCCACCTTCACGCCCGTGAAGCCGTAGGCCGTGGCCTTGATGGCGATCGAGTCGCTCGCGGTCTGCGAGGTGGTGGGCACGGAGATGGACCAGTGGTTGTTCTGGCAGACGAAGACCACCGCCGGCTTGAAGACCCCGGCGAAGTTCATCGCCACGTGGAAGTCCGCGGAGGAGGTGGCGCCGTCCCCCAGATAAGCCATCACCACCGTGTCCTCGCGCTTGAGCTTGGCCGCCCACGCCGCGCCCACCGCCTGCGGCAGCTGCGTGCCAATACACGAGCCCCAGCTCACCTGGTTCACGGCGCGCGCCGCCTGGTGCGAGGGCATCTGCCGCCCGTGGCCAGGGTCCCCCGAGTTGCCGAACACCTGGCTGATGTAGGGGACCAGCGGGTAGCCGCGCATCAGCATGGCCGCGCCCTCGCGCAGGGCCGGGAAGATCCAGTCCGTGGGGCGCAGCGCGTACGCGCTGGCGATGCAGGCCGCCTCCTGGCCAGTGCAGGCGCCGTAGAAGCCGATCCGCCCCTGGCGCTGCAGCGTCATCATCCGCTCATCCAGCGTGCGGATGAGCATCATCGCGCCGTAGATCTCCTGGAGCTGCGCCCCGGAGAGCACCGGCCGGTCCTCCTTGCGCAGCGGCTGGACGTTCGACTTCGCGGACATGTCAGGTCAGCTCCAGGAAGAGGAGCTCCGGGCGCTCGAGGTACCGGATCAGCTCGTAGGTGAACTCCGCGCCCACCGAGCCGTCAATCACGCGGTGGTCGAACGAGAGCGAGAGGTAGAGCATCTCGCGGACCACGACCTGGTCGTCCTTCACCACCGGCCGCTTGCGCATCTTGTGGACGCCGAGGATGGCGACCTCAGGGTGGTTGATGATGGGCGTGGCGAACAGGCCGCCGGTCTGCCCGAGCGAGGTGATGGTGAAGGTGCCGCCGGAGAGCTCGTCCATCTTCAGCTTCCGGTCCCGGGCGGCGGAGGCGAGCCGGTTGATCTCCGAGGAGAGGTCGCGCAGCGCCAGCCGGTCCACGTTCTTCACCACCGGCACGGTCAGCCCGTCCTCGGTCGCCGCGGCGATGCCGAGGTTGTACTCGCCGCGCACCACCAGCTCCTGCCTGGCCTCGTCGAAGTTGGCGTTGAGGTGCGGGTAGCGCCGCAGCGCCGCCACCAGCGCCTTGCAGATGAAAGGCAGGAAGGAGACCTTGGCCGTGTCTCCGCTCGCGGCAAGCGCGTCATTGATCCGCTTGCGGACCGCCACCAACTCCGTGGCGTCCAGCTCCTCCACGAAGGTGAAGTGCGGCGCGGTGAAGGCGGAGCGCACCATCTTCTCGGCGATCCGCTTGCGCAGCCCCTTGAGCGGCAGCCGCTGGTCCGCCTGGCCCTGCGCCAGCGGCGCCAGCGCCGGCAGGCGGGTGGCCACGCCCGGCGCCGCGGTGGGGTGGCCGGTGGCCACCGCCCCGCTCCCCGCGCCCAGCGCCGCCACCACGTCCGCCTTCGTCACCCGCCCCTGCGGCCCGCTGCCGGAGATCCCCGCGAGGTCCAGGTTGTGCTCCCGGGCCATCCGCCGGGTGACCGGGGTGGCCAGCACCTTGTTCGCTGCGTCCCCGTTGCCCGCAGCCGCCGGCTGCGCGGCCGCCGCGAGCTGCGCGGCGGGGGCCGGCTTCTGGGCCGCCTGAGCAGAGGCGGGAGCCGGCGCCGCTGCGCCCGCGCCGTCCAGCTCCAGCGTCACCAGCGTGTGGTGGACCTTGGCGATCTCCCCCTCCTTGCCGTGCGTCTTGAGCACGCGCCCCTTCTTGGGGCTGGGGATGGTCACCGTGGCCTTGTCCGTCATCACCTCGACCAGCGGCTGGTCCTCGGCGATCGCGTCGCCCTCCTTCACCAGCCACTTGACGATCTCGCCCTCGACGACGCCCTCGCCGATGTCGGGGAGCTTGAACTCGTAGGTGGCCATGGGCTTGTCGCTTTCGGATGCGTGAAGGGTCAGGCGATGAACTGGGCCGTCTCCTGGATGCCCCGGAGGATCCGGGGCGCCAGCGGCAGGTACTCGTTCTCGAGCGTGTAGGGGAACGGCGTGTCCCAGCCGGTCACCCGCTTCACCGGCGCCTCGAGGTGGACGAAGCAGCGCTCCTGCACCAGCGCGGAGATCTCCGCGCCCAGGCCGCAGGTGCGCGCGGCCTCGTGCACCACCACCACCCGCCCGGTCTTCTTCGCGCTCTGCGTGACGCAGTCGATGTCCAGGGGCCAGAGCGTGCGCAGATCAATCAGCTCGCAGTCCACCCCGCCCTCCGCCGCCTGCTCCACCGCGGTGAGCGCCTCGTGGACCATGGCGCCCCAGGTGATCACGGTGACGCCCTTCCCCTCCCGCACCACCTTGGCCTGGCCGAGCGGGATCTCGTAGTCCCCCTCCGGCACCTCGCCCTTGGCGGCGCGGTAGACCCGCTTGGGCTCGAAGAAGAGCACCGGATCCGGCTGCCGGATGGCGGAGAGCAGCAGCCCCTTGGCGTCGTACGGGTTGGAGGGGCAGACCGCCTTCAGGCCCGCGGTGTGGATGAAGAGCGCCTCGGGGCTCTGCGAGTGGTAGTGCCCGCCCTTGATCCCGCCGCCCACCGGGGTGCGGATCACCATGGGGCAGGCGTACTCGCCCGCCGAGCGGTAGCGCAGCTTCGCCAGCTCGCTGGTGATCTGATCGAACGCGGGGAAGATGAAGTCCGAGAACTGGATCTCCGGCACCGGCCGCAGCCCGTTGAGCGCCATGCCAATCGCCGCGCCGATGATCCCGGCCTCGGCGAGCGGCGTGTCGATCACGCGCTCCGGCCCGAACTCCTCGTAGAGGCCAGCGGTGGCGCGGAACACGCCGCCGAACTTGCCCACGTCCTCGCCGAGCACCACCACGCGCGGGTCCCGCTTCATCTCGACGCGGAGCGCGTCGTTCACCGCTTGGAGAAGGTTGAGCGTTGGCATGTGGGGAGCGGGGGGAGCCTACTGCTGCTCGCGCTGCATCAGGCCCTTCAGGAAGAACTCGGCAGCCCGGTAGCTGGAGCGCACCAGCGGGCCCGAGGCCACGTAGAGGAAACCCATGGACTGCGCCACCTGCCGCAACTCCTCGAACTTGGCCGGAGGGGCGAAGCGCGCCACGCGCAGGTGGTACTGGGACGGCTGCAGGTACTGCCCGAGCGTGAGCACGTCCACGCCCACCTCCCGCAGGTCCCGGAAGGTCTGCGCGAGCTCCTCGTCGGTCTCGCCCAACCCCACCATCACCGAGCTCTTCGTGTACAGCTTCTCCGGGCGCCGCTTGAGGTGCTCGAGCACCTTCAGGGACTGGCGGTAGGTGGCGCGGCGGTCCCGGACCTGGGGGGTCAGCCGCTCCACCGTCTCCACGTTGTGCGCTACCACGTGCGGGCGGGCCTGGGCCACCGTGTCCAGATCGCGCTCCACGCCCTGGAAGTCCGGGATCAGCACCTCCACCAGCGTCTTGGGGCTCTCCCGGCGCAGCGCGGTGATCGCCGCCGCGAAGTGGCCGGCGCCGCCGTCCGGACGGTCGTCCCGGTTCACGGAGGTCACCACGATGTACTCGAGCGCCAGCTCCTTCACCGCGCGCGCGAGGTTCTCCGGCTCCTCCGGATCCAGCGGCGGCGGCGCCCCCACCTTCACGTGGCAGAAGCGGCAGGCGCGCGTGCAGACCTCGCCCATCAACATCACCGTGGCGGTGCCCCCGCCCCAGCACTCCGCGATGTTCGGGCAGCGCGCCTCTTCACACACCGTGGCCAGGCGCGTCTTCTGGACGATCGCCTTCACCCGCTCGTACCCCTCGCCGCGGGGTAGGCGGACCTTCAGCCAATCCGGCTTTCCCTGGGTTTCCGTGAGCTGTGGCAGAGGAAAACGGTCTGGCGTCGCCATCTTGCAGCGGTGTAACGGTGGTGGCTGTACCGGTCAAGACCCAAGAGGTAACGCGCGGTGTCAGCTGCCGCGGGGGTGGCGTTCGGGCCTCTGAAGCCCCACCCATTCACGAAGATGGGGCAGATCCACGTGGGCACCAGCGGCTTCCGCTACCTGCACTGGCGCGGGGTGCTGTATCCGCAGGGCTTGCCGGAGCGCCGCTGGCTGGATCGGTACGCGCAGGTCTTCTCCACGGTAGAGCTCAACGCCACCTTCTACCGGCTCCCCACGCCGGAGACGGTCTCCCGCTGGCGGCGGACGGTGCCTGCCGGCTTCATCTTCGCCGCCAAGGGGAGCCGCTACCTCACGCACCTCAAGCGGCTGACCGACGCCTCCACCGGCCTTCGGCGCTTCTACCAGCCGGTGCGGCGCCTGAAGGAGAAGCTGGGCGTGGTGCTCTGGCAGCTCCCCCCGCAGATGAAGCAGGCGGACCCCGAGCGGCTGGATCGCTTCCTCGCCGCCCAACCGGCCGGGGTGCGTCAGGCGGTCGAGTTCCGCAGCGATGCCTGGTACGTGCCCGCGGTCTGCGAGGTGCTCGAGAAGCACGGCGCCGCGATCTGCGAGCACGATCTCCTCCCGCGCCCTCCCCCGGCGATCACGGGCGGCTTCCGCTACCTGCGCTTCCACGGCGCCACCGGCAAGTACGCCGGCCGCTACGGTGACGCGGCGCTGCGGCCGTGGGCGCGCTCGCTGGAGCGGTGGCGCGCGCAGGGCAAGGACGCGTTCGTCTACTTCAACAACGATCTGCACGGCCACGCGGTGGCGGACGCGCTGGCCCTGGCGCGGAGGCTGGAGCTGGCCCCCGCGCGCGAAGACGACGCTCAGATGTGGATGGGGTGACCCAGGGTCGCCTCCGCCGCTTCCCTCATGATCTCGGAGAGCGTGGGGTGGGCGTGCATGGTCTGGGCGATCTCCTCGGTGGTCGTCTCCAGCCGCAGCGCCACGCAGGCCTCGGCGAGCAGCTCCGTGGCGTGCGGGCCCACCAGGTGGATGCCGAGCACCTCGTCGTACTTCTTTTCGGAGACCACCTTCACCATGCCGATCCCCTCTTCGGAGATGGAGGCCTTGGTGACGGCGGAGAACGGGAAGACGCCCGTCTTCACGTCGTACCCGCGCTCTCTGGCCTTCTTCTCGGTGAGCCCCACCGAGGCCACCTCCGGGTAGCAGTAGGTGGCGGAGGGGACGCGGTCGTAGTTGATGGGCTGCGGGTTCTTCCCGGCGATGTGCTCCACCGCGAGGATCCCCTCGCTCGAGGCCACGTGCGCGAGCATCGGCGTGGGGACCACGTCGCCGATCGCGTACACGTTCGGCTCACTGGTGCGCATCATCGTGTCCGTCTTGATGAAGCCGCGCTCGAGCTTGATGTTGGTCTTCTCCAGCCCGATGTCCTCGGTGACCGGCGAGCGGCCCACCGCGGAGAGGAGCAGCTCCGCCTCCAGCGTCTTGGTCTCGGTGCCCTGCTGCATCAGCACCTTCACGCCCTTGTCGGTGACCTGGACGGTCTCCACCTTCGCGCCGAGCAGGAAGTTGATCTTCCGCCGCTTGTACTGCTTCTCGATCTCCTTGGACGCGTCCTCGTCCTCGATCGGCAGCAGGTGCGGCAGGTACTCCACCAGGGTGGTCTCCGCGCCCACGTGGTTGAAGACGGAGGCGAACTCCATCCCCACCGCCCCCGCGCCCAGGACAATCAAGCTCTTGGGGATGGCGGGCAGCTCCAGGATCGAGTCCGAGCTGAGCACGCGCTTGTGATCCAGCTTCACGTTCGGCAGCGACTTCACCACCGAGCCGGTGGCGATCACGATGTTCTTCGTCTCCAGCGTCTGCTTGGCGGCTCCTTCGCCGGTGACCTCCACCTTGCCCTTCCCGGCGATGCGGCCGTGGCCCTTCACCACGGTCACCTTGTTCTTCTTCATCAGGAAGTCGATCCCGTTGGCGCCCTTGGTGACCACCTTCTCCTTGTGCTTGAGCGCCTGCGCCCAGTTGACGGCCGGGTTCTTGAGATCGATCCCGAACTCCGCCGCCTCCAGCACGTGGCTGTAGAGCTCCGCGGTCCAGAGCAGCGACTTGGTGGGGATGCAGCCCCGGTGCAGGCAGGTGCCCCCCAGCCGCTTGTCCCGCTCGACGAGCGCGGTCTTCAGGCCGAGCTGTCCGGCGCGAATGGCGGCCACGTAGCCGCCGGGCCCAGAGCCGATGATCACCACGTCGAACGTCTCAGCCACGACTTCCTCCCTCGATGCAGAAACGTGAAGAACGCGTGGGCGCTGATAACGCTCGCCCCCTGCTCAATCAAGGAGTTTGCGGCGTGCGCGCGGCTCCCCTATGAAGCGACGCCTCGCGCATGCGCCCCTTCCCGCTCCGGCGAATCCTGCTGATGGTCCTCGCGCTCGTGGCGTTCGGCCGGCTGTGGTGCGTCACGCACCCGGCGCAGCCGGAGGAGGCACCGCCAGGCACCGTCCCGGTCGTCCCCGTCTCCCCCGGGAAGCCATGAGCGGCGCGCCGGACGCGGTGGTGATCGGCGGAGGGATCATGGGCTGCGCGATCGCCCTGCGCGCGGCCCAGCGCGGGCTGCGCGTTCAGGTGATCGAGCGCGCCATCCCCGGCGCGGAGGCCTCCAGCGCGGCGGCCGGGATCCTCGCGCCGCAGATGGAGGCACACGGCCCTGGCCCCCTGCTCGAGCTGTGCCTGCGCAGCCGCGCGCTCTACGCCCCGTTCGCGGCGGAGCTCCTGGAGCTCACCGGCGTGGACGTGGGCTACCGCGCCTGCGGGGTGCTCCAGGCCGCGTTCAGCGAGCTGGGCGCGCACCGGCTGGAGGCCACCGTGGCGTGGCAGCGGGCCATGGGCTTGCGCGCGGAGCTCCTGGACGGCGCCGGCGCGCGCGCACTCGAGCCGCAGCTGTCACCCTCCGCCGCGCTGGCGGCCCACTTCCCGGACGATCACCAGGTGGACAACCGGCTCCTGGTGCGCGCGCTCACCATGGCCGCCGCCAAGGCGGGCGCCCTCTTCACCACCGGCTATGTGCGGGGGCTCCTGGTGGAGGGGGACGCGGCGGTGGGGGTGGATCTGGATGGAGTCAAGGTGCACGCCGGGCGGGTGGTGCTGGCGGCCGGGTCCTGGTCCTCCCTGGTCCCAGGGGTGGGACTGGACCCTTCGCTGGTGCGGCCGGCGAGAGGTCAGATGCTGGAGTTCCAGACCCGCCTGCCCCTCTTCTCGCGGGTGATGTCGTCCGAAGAGGGGTACCTGGTCCCACGCGCGGACGGCCGGCTGATCGCCGGGAGCACGCTCGAGCAGGCCGGCTTCGAGAAGCAGGTCACCGCGGGGGGCCTGGCGAAGATCCTGGGGATGGCGCTCCAGCTGTGCCCCGGCCTCGAGCGGGCCCCCGTCCAGGGGTTCTGGGCCGGGCTGCGGCCGGACACCGAGGACCACCTCCCGATCATCGGCCCCGGCCCCCTGCCCGGCCTGCTCCTGGCCACGGGGCATTTCAGGAACGGGATCCTCCTCACCCCCCTCACCGCCCGGCTGATCGCCGAGCTGCTGTGCGGGGAGCGCCCCTCCGTGGACCTCCAACCGTTCCGCTTTGGCCGATTGCGGACAGCCCAACGCCCCATGTGAGGAAGCTTCTCCCCCATTTGTGACGTTCCGCTGGTGGCGAAGAAACCTCTCACACCCGTAGAATCAACCTCCCGTGGAAGCGATCCCTCCGGTTCCTCCCCGCATCCTCATCGTCGATGACGATGAATCCGTCCGCGACGTGATCTCCGTCCTCCTCAACGAGGAGGGGTACCGGTGCGCGGTGGCCCACAGCGCGGACATGGCGCTGGATCTCCTTCAGGCGGAAGAGACGCCCCTGGTGATCAGCGACATGAAGATGCCCGGGAAGGACGGGCTCTGGCTGCTGGAGCGGCTGCGCCAGCAGCACCCGGACACCTCGGTGATCATGCTCACCGGCTACGGGGACACCGAGGCCGCGGTGGACTGCCTGCGGCGCGGCGCGGTGGACTACCTGCTCAAGCCGCCGAAGCTCACGGATCTCATCCGGGCGATCGAGCGGGCGCTCGCCAAGCGGCGGATCGAGCTGGCGCGCAAGCGCTACCAGAAGAAGCTGGAGCGCAAGGTGCGCGATCGCACCACCGAGCTGCGGGCCGCGCTGCGCGACATCTCCTTCACCTATCAGAACACCCTGCTGGCCCTGGTGGCCGCGCTGGACGCGCGCGAGCACGAGACCAGCGATCACTCCCAGCGCGTGGTGAAGTACACCACCGCCATCGGCTCGAAGATGGGGATCAGCGGGACCGAGCTGGAGGAGATCGGCCGCGGCGCCCTGCTGCATGACATTGGGAAGATCGGCGTCCCGGACGCGGTGCTGCTCAAGCCGGGGAAGCTGACGCAGGACGAGTGGACCGAGATGCGCAAGCACCCGGACATCGGCTACCAGATGATCCAGGCCATCCCGTTCCTCTCCATCCCGGCGAAGATCGTCCTCTCCCACCAGGAGAAGTGGGACGGCACCGGCTACCCGCGCAAGCTGGAGAAGAACGACATCCACATTGGCGCGCGGATCTTCTCGGTGGCGGACACCCTGGACGCGATGACTTCAGACCGCCCGTACCGCAAGGGCACCTCCTTCAAGAACGCGATCGACGAGATCAACCGCTGCCGCAACACCCAGTTCGATCCGGAAGTGGTCAACGCGTTCCTGGACATTGGCGAAGCGGGGCTCCTCAAGATCAAGCAGGACATGCAGGCCGCCAAGCTGCAGGCGGAGGCGCCGCTGACGCCGGGCGCCGCCACCGCGGCGGTGGAGAACGTCCTGGAGGCCGCGGTCAACGGGTTGCCGGAGGCCCCGGCCCGGCCGGGCGCGGCGCCGCGCGAGCGCACGGGCCCCGCGGTGCGAATCTCCCGCACGCTGGGGACCGAGTGACGTGGTCCAGCTGACCCAACGGGCCGCGGACCAGATCCAGCGAGCGCTCGGCGACAAGGGGATCCAGCCGTACGGGCTGCGCGTGCAGCTGGTGGGCGGCGGCTGCGAGGGCTTCCTCTACGATCTGCTCTACGTGGACCTCCCCGAGCCCGAGGACCGCGTCTTCGAGTCGCTCGGGGTGAAGATCTTCGTGGACCCCAAGTCCTTCGCCGCGGTGGACGGGCTGACCATCGACCACGCGGCCACCCGGTACGGTGAGGGCTTCGTCTTCACCAACCCCCGCGCGAAGAAGGCCTGCAGCTGCGGCGCCAGCTTCAGCCTCTAGCCGCCGCGCGTGTGCATCTCCAGATGCGGGTCCTTCGCCAGCTCCGCTGGCTGGGCGAGCGGCGCGCGGCGCAGCAGGCCCAGGCGGTCCTCGGCGCCCTTGTCCGTGCGGGCGCGCCAGCCCTGCGAGATCGCCTCGGCGAGCGCGGCCGGTGAGGCGCCCTTTCGCAGGAGCGAGCGCAGATCCGTGCCGGCGCGGGCGTACAGGCACAACAGCCAGAGCCCATCCGCGGTGAGCCGGCTGCGATCGCAGCTGCCGCAGAACGGCCGCGTGGTGGAGGCGATCAGCCCGAAGGCGCGCCCATCCGGGAGCGCGTAGCGCTGCGCGGGGGCGGACGGCTCGCTGGGCAGCGGCCGCACGCCGCCGTAGCGGGCGGAGAGGCGCGCGAGCAGCTCCGCGGCGGGCAGCACCTTGTCCAGGGACCAGCGGGTGGCGCCGCCCACGTCCATGTATTCGATGAAGCGGACCTCGGCGCCCACCTGCGCGCCGAACTCGAGCAGCGGCTCGAGCTCATCGTCGTTGACGCCGCGGACGATCACCGCGTCCAGCTTGAGCCCGGGCAGGCCCGCGCGCTGGACGGAGCGGATGCCCTCCAGCACCCGCGCGTGATCGTCCCGCCGGGTGAGCGCCAGGAAGCGCGCGGGGCGCAGGGTGTCCAGGCTCACGGTCACCCGGGAGAGCCCCGCGGCCTTGAGCGCGTCCACCTGCCCCGCGAGCAGCACGCCGTTGGTGGTCAGCGCGATCTCGTCCAGGGGGCGCTGTGCGAGCAGCCGCACCAGCGCCTCCAGCTCCTTGCGAACCAGCGGCTCGCCGCCGGTGAGGCGGACGCGGCGCAGCCCCAGGCCGCAGAACACGTCCACCAGCGCGGCGATCTCCTCGAAGGAGAGGAGATCCTCGCGCGGGAGCCAGGCGTACTCCTCCTCTGGCATGCAGTACTGGCAGCGCAGGTTGCACCGGTCCGTGACGGAGATCCGGAGGTTGCGCAGCGGGCGGGCGAGCGTGTCGGTCAGGGGCACGGCTGGGCGGGAGATAGCAGGGCCGCCGCCCAGATGCACCGGCAGGCCCAGCCAGCAGCCCCGCTTGGCCCAGGCACAAGCCAAAGGCCCCGGCGCCTCCGAGGCGGGCCTTGGTCGCCGCCAAGCGCGCGTGCTATCAGGCCGCGCATGGAGCCCACGCCCACAGAGGAAGCGCCGCGCAGCCAGGGGAAGACCTCCCGCTACGTGGGGACGTTCCTGTTCACTTCGTCCATCACCTGCATGGTGGGCTTCTGGTGGTCCCGCACCAGCGGGAGCGACACGTTCATGTACTGGGCGCAGGGGCTGAAGTGGTCCCTGATCGCGCTCGTGGGCTGCGCCGGCTACATGGCGTTCGTGGGCATCTACCACACGGTGCTCGCCGCGCTGGGGCTGGACGGCGAGCCGGGGATCTTCAGCAAGGGCGGCCGGAGCGGGCCGTTCTCCGGGCCGCCGGCGGACTACCGCAACCCCCGCGTGGTGGAGGGGGCCGGCGTCCTCCCGGACAAGCCCCCGCGGCAGGACGCCTAGCGGGCCTCCCTTAGCACGGCGGCGTCAGCGATAAAGCTCGGCCCCGGTCTTCACGAACTCCGCGGCCTTCTCCTCCAGACCTGCGCGCAGCGCCTGCTCCTCGTCCACCCCCACCTGCTTGGCGTAGGCGCGGACGTCTTCGGTGATCTTCATGGAGCAGAACTGGGGGCCGCACATGGAGCAGAAGTGGGCCTCCTTGGCGTTCTCCGCGGGGAGCGTCTGGTCGTGGAAGGCGCGCGCCCGCTCCGGATCCAGGCCGAGGTTGAACTGGTCCTCCCAGCGGAACTCGAAGCGCGCGCGGGACATGGCGTTGTCGCGCGCCTGCGCGCCCGGGTGGCCCTTGGCCAGGTCCGCGGCGTGGGCGGCGATCTTGTAGGTGATCACGCCCTCCTTCACGTCGTTCCGGTCTGGCAGCCCCAGGTGCTCCTTGGGGGTCACGTAGCAGAGCATCGCGCAGCCGAACCAGCCGATCATCGCGGCGCCGATCCCGCTGGTGAAGTGATCGTACCCGGGCGCGATGTCCGTGGTGAGGGGCCCCAGCGTGTAGAAGGGCGCCTCGTGGCAGACCTTGAGCTGTCGGGTCATGTTCTCCTGCACCAGGTGCATGGGCACGTGGCCGGGCCCTTCGATCATCACCTGCACGTCCTGCTTCCAGGCGATCTGGGTGAGCTCGCCGAGCGTGTCCAGCTCGGCGAACTGCGCCTCGTCGTTGGCGTCCGCGATCGAGCCCGGGCGCAGGCCGTCCCCGAGCGAAAAGCTGACGTCGTACGCCTTCATGATCTCGCAGATCTCTTCGAAGTGCGTGTAGAGGAAGTTCTCCTGGTGGTGGGCCAGGCACCACTTGGCGAGGATGGATCCGCCGCGCGAGACGATCCCGGTCACCCGCCGCGCGGTGAGCGGCACGTACCGCAGCCGCACGCCGGCGTGGATGGTGAAGTAGTCCACCCCCTGCTCCGCCTGCTCGATCAGCGTGTCCCGGTAGAGCTCCCAGGTCAGCTCCTCGGCCTTGCCCCCCACCTTCTCCAGCGCCTGGTAGATGGGGACCGTGCCGATCGGCACCGGGCTGTTGCGCAGGAGCCACTCGCGCGTCTCGTGGATGTTCCGGCCGGTGGAGAGGTCCATCACCGTGTCCGCGCCCCAGCGGATGGACCAGACCATCTTCTCCACCTCCTCCTCGATCGAGGAGGTCACGGCGGAGTTCCCGATGTTGGCGTTGATCTTCACCAGGAAGTTCCGGCCGATGATCATCGGCTCGAGCTCCGGGTGGTTGATGTTGGCCGGGATGATCGCCCGGCCGCGGGCCACCTCGTCCCGCACGAACTCGGGGGTGATCTTCCGCGGGATGGAGGCGCCGAAGGACTCGCCCCGGTGCTGCCCCTTGGCCAGCGCATCTTCGATCCGCTGGTTCTCGCGGATCGCGCAGTACTCCATCTCCGGGGTGATCATCCCGCGCCGCGCGTAGTGCAGCTGGGTGACGTTGCGCCCGGGCTTGGCCACCAGCGGGTTGCGCAGGTGCGAGAAGCGCAGCCCCGCCAGCCGCGGGTCCTCCAGGCGCGCGCGCCCGTAGCTCGAGCTGACGCCGGGCAACTCGGTGACGTCCTCGCGCGCGTCCACCCAGGGGCGGCGCGTGGCCGGCAACCCGCGGCGCAGGTCCAGCTCGGCGGCCGGATCCGTGAAGGGGCCGCTGCTGTCGTAGACGTAGATCGGCGCGTTGGGGATGACGCTCTGGCCGCGCCGGGTGGCGGTCTGCTGGATCTCCCGCAGCGGCACCCGGATGGAGGGGTGCAGCACGCCGGGAACGTAGATCTTCCGCGAGCCGGGCAGCGGCCCCCGGGTGATCCCACCCAGCGCCGCCGGGTCCACGTGCAGCTTGTTCGATGCGCCCACGTCCGCCTCCTGTTGCCGGCGGAAGGGACGAGGACGGGAGAGGGCCCTCGAGGCGCCCTGCCGTCTCGCTTCCCTACGCCGGGATGATCCGGGTCAGGTTCAAAGGGTTGGCCAGAAGCTGGTGGCCCTCTCAGCCCCGGCGAGCTCCCCGGGGCACCCCTAGCGATACGCGGGCTTCAAAACAGGAGCCTCTCGCCTTGTCAACGCGACCGCGAGCGCGAGCCCTTGCGGCTGGTGCGCTTCGCGCGGCGGCTGCGCGTGGACTTGGCGCGCTGCTTGTTCACGGTGCGCGCGGCGATCTCCTTGGCGCGCTTGAGGCTCCGGCCGCGCTTCCGGGCGGAGCTCTTGATGTGCTCGTACTGGCGCTTGCGCTTGTTGCTCTTCACTCCACGCGGCGGCATTTGGGGCCTCCTCTGGCGGAACAGCGTGCGCAAGTTGCACACGGCGCGCGCCACCGGCAACGAACCGTGGGCAGTGGGTTTCGCAGTGTGCAACCGGCTGCACGCCGGGAGCGAAGGGTTCACCCTGTCATTTCAGATATTTGACCGGGCACACGCAGTGCAGCATGACCTCACCCAAACGGCCGACCCTCAAGGAGCACCCCCGCCGTGCGACGCATCCTCCTCGCTTCCATGAATGTCGGCGGTGGCCACGCCGCCCTCGCGGACTCGTTCGCCACCGCGCTGCGCTTGGCGGACCCGGACGGCCGCCGCTTCGCGCCGATCCGTTACGACAGCAAGGACACCTCGCTGGAGAGCTTCTACTCGTGGGTGGTCCACCACGCGACGCGGCTCCAGGGCGGGATCTATCGACTGAGCAACACGGACTGGGGCCTGCTGGCCGCCACCTCGTTCGCGCCGGGGCTGATGCGCGAGTGCAAGGCGGTGCTCCGCGAGTCCGGCGCGGACGCGGTGATCTCCACCCACCCCATCCTCTCCATGGTCCTCTCGCGGGCGCGCCACGCGCTCGGGGCCACCGCGCGGATCATCAGCGCCATCCCTGACTACGGCACCCCCACCCGTGGCTTCTACCCGTCCCATCCCCGCCTCCAGCCGGACGCGGCGATCGTGATGGACGAGCAGACCCGCACCCACCTCATCCGCTCCTTCGGCGCGCCCGCGGATCGCGTGCACCTCTCCGGCTTCCTCCCCCGCGCCCCGTTCCGCGAGCGCGCCGGCCAGCTCGCGCCGCGCGGGCGGCTGCGGGGACCCCAGCGCGAGGCCCTGCGCCACGAGCTCGCCGCCGCGGCGCCCGAGCTGGCGCGGCTGCGCGCGGACCGCACCACGGTGCTGGCCATGGGCGGCTCCGCATGGACCCGCAAGACGCTGCCGGTCCTCCGGGAGCTGGCGGCGCACCCGCTCTTCTCCCACCTCCAGCTCGCCGTGGTGTGCGGGCGGGACGAGGGCTTCCGCGAGCAGCTCGCCGCCGAGATGGGCGGGCGGGACAACGTCAGCGTGCTCGGCTTCATGGATGGCAAGGTGCTCTCGGGGCTGATGGCGTACGCGGACTTCCCGCTGCTGGGGAGCCTGGCGCCCGCCACCCTCAACGAGCTGCTGGAGCTGCGCTGCGGCCCGCTGCTGCTGAGTCACTTCATCCCCGGGACAGAGGCGCCCCACGTCCCCTACCTGCGCAACCACCGGCTGGGGCTCTACGAGCCGGATCCGGCGCAGATGGCGGCGAAGATCCTCCAGCTGGCCCATCTGACCCCCGCGGGGGAGGAGATCCAGGAGCTCCAGGCGGCCTTCGCGGACCGCGCGGCCGCGCTGCGCAGCGCCAGCCGCGAGCGCGCGCTGGCGCTGGGCGGGTTCCTGGACACCCTGCCGCCGCTGGGGCTGCCGTTTCCGGCGGACCTCGGGGCACCGCAGCCGCGCTACGCGTCCTAGCGCGCGGCGCGCTCGCGCTACTCCAGCTCGCCCGCCCGAGTCTGCCGGTCGGTCTCGCGGCGGGTGGAGGTGAGCGGAGAGAGCTCCACCGCGGTGCGCTGGGAGAGGGACTCGGTGAGCCCGTTGATGAAGGTGGCCACGGCCTGGCTGCCGGAGGGGTTCCGGGAGCGCTGGAGGAAGTCGCTGAGCGCGCGGTGCAGCTCCAGGGCGCTGGCGTAGCGGGCGTTGGGGTCCGCCGCCATCGCCCGCGCGAGGATGGGCTGCAGGGGCGCGGCCTCCGGGCGCGAGTGGGTGATGTCCGGCACCGGCTCGGAGATGATCGCCCGCAGGGTGGCGAACTCGGTGTCGCGCTTGAAGGGCTGCCGCCCGGTGATCAGCGTGTAGAGGATGATCCCCGCCGGGAAGATGTCCGTGCGGACGTCCGCGGCGCGCCCTTCGGAGCGGACCTGCTCGGGCGCGAGGTAGGCCAGCTTGCCCTTGAGCGTGGCGGCGGGGGTGCGCTCGCGGCTGTCGGAAGCCTTGGCGATCCCGAAGTCCGTCAGCTTCACCTCGCCCCCGGTGGAGACCAGCACGTTGTGGGGAGAGACGTCCCGGTGGATGACCTGCAGCTGCCGGCCTTGCGGGTCCACGCAGGTGTGCGCGGCGTGCAGCCCGGCCGCGATGTCCGCGACGATCCGGGCGGCCACCTCCAGCGGGAACTGGGCGCGCTGCTCTCGGGCGAGCCGCAGCAGCAGGTTGAGATCCCAGCCGCGCACGTACTCCATGGCGATGAAGTGGCGGGAGTCCACTTCGCCCACGTCGAAGATCTGGACCACGTTCCGGTGGGAGATGTGCGCGGCCACGCGCGCCTCCTCGAGGAACATGGCCACGAAGCTCGGATCCGCGGAGTGGTGCGGGAGGATCCGCTTCACCACCACCTGCTTCTGGAAGCCGCCCACCGCGCTCTGCAGCGCGAGGAACACCTCCGCCATCCCGCCCACCCCCAACGACCGGACCAATTCGTACCGGCCGAAGCGCTGGACGCCCGTCCCGCCGGACGCGGTGATCTCGTGGGCGGGCTTGGCGGCGCCGCCGGCGCTCGCGTACTCCAGCAGCTCCGCGCCGGCCAGGTCGAACGAGAGCGGGAAGAGCGTGGCGAGCAGGGTCTCCGGGGGCTGCAGCGGCTGCGCGCAGGCCGGACAGGGGCCGCTGCTGCGCAGCCAGCCGGGGAGCTTGAGCGCGTCCAGATCCACGAAGTGCGAGGCCTCGCACTTCGCGCAGCGCAAGCTGATGCGGGCGGTGCCGAGTTTGATCCGCTTGCGCGCGGACTCGGAGGCCTGCAGCAGCTTGAGCAAGAGCGGCCCCGCCCGGACCACCCAGGGGGTGATCTGCGCGCGCTCGAACGCGGCGGTGAAGCGCTCGAGCGCCTCGGGCTCCACGTCCACCAGCCCGTCCGCGAAGAGCACCACCTCACCGTCCAACCCGTCCGTGATCCGCTTGAAGTGGGCCTTCTCGTCCAGCGCGCCGAACAGCCAGAGCGCGGTGAGCTCCCGGTCCACCACCTTGTCGATCCGGAAGACCGGGCGCCCGCCGCCGTTGCGCAGGACGGATTCGATCTCCGGGGGCGGCACGGGCCGGGGCGCGCGCGCGGCGTACGAGAAGTAGGACTCCGGCAGGTCGTCCAGCTCGGCCTCCGCGCTGCAGCTGGGGCAGGTGCGGTCCGGCGGGAGCAGCTCGCGGATCTCCTCGTGCTGGGTGCAGCGGTCCACCAGCACGTCGAAGCAGGCGCCGCACGCGCTGCAGATGTAGGGCGCGTAGAACGAGAGCAGCTCGCCCTTCCCGCCGAAGTTCAACACCATGTTGAACTGCGAGACGAGGATGGGCCGGGCGTTGGTGAAGGCCACGTAGCTGTGCTCGAGCGCCTGCAGCGCCAGGACCCACTCGCGCACGCCGGCGGAGGTGATCTGGGTGACGCCGTCCAGGTCGATCACCAGCGTCTTGGCTTTGTTGTTCGCGAGCTTGCGCCCGTCGAACTGCTCGTCGATTCGGCCGGTGAGCTTCACCACGCAGCCGCCGCGGACGGGGGTGGTGGTGACCTCCAGGGGCTGGGGATCGGGCATCGCCCTAGAACGATAGCGCTTCGGCCCCGGGCTCTGCGCCGGAGGGTGGCGTGGGAGACTTCCTACCTTCTCCCGAATGGAGCGACCACGTGACGCCCGGGGTCAGCGCACGAAACGGATGCCGGTGACCGTGTACGTCCCGTCCGCCTTCGTCTCGTTGGTGAAGGGCGCGTAGACGCGGGTGGAGAGCGTGCCGGCCGCGGTGTCCAGCTCCACCAGCCGCAGCGGGTTGGAGGTCTCGTCGTGGTAGCACTGGAGGAACGAGTAGATCGTGTTCCCGTTCACGCCGGTGTCCTGACGGTAGCCGCTCGTCCCCACATGCCCGGAGAAGACGAAGCGCACGTTGGCGTACTGCTTGATCAGGTTGTCGTAGACGGACTGCGCGGTGCTGTCGCCGTACCCGCCGTTGGTGGGCTCGATCCCGCTGCCGGCGGTCAGGTGCGAGTGCGTGATGATGATGACGTTGTGCTTGGGATGGGCGGCGAGCACCGTCTTCGCCCACGCCACCGCGGCCGGGCGGGCCCACAGCTCGATGTTCAGCACCAGCCAGTCCAGCCCGCCAGCGGAGAAGGTGTGGAACGCGTTGTCCACCTTGCCGGTCTCGAACGTGCCGCCCAACGCCTTGAAGCGGGACGCCGGGAAGTAGGCGTTGAACGTGGCGGTGTTGCGCAGGCCCGCGTGCACCTCCGTGCCGGTGGGGCAGCACGCGGAGCCGCCCACGCCTACCGCGGCCGTGTCGTGGTTGCCCACGGCGATCGCGTAGGGCAGCTGCGCGTTCTCCAGCAGGCGCAGGTCCGTGGACGCCGCCGCGTACATCACGTGATCCGGCGTGTCCCAGTCCACCAGGTCCCCCACCTGCATCACGAAGCGGAGGTCGAGCGCGGCCTTGTTGTCCACCATCCACTGCGCGCGGTGGGTGAAGCGCGGGCGCTTGGCGGCGGAGTTGAGCTCGCGCTGCGTGTCCGGGAGCACCGCGAGCGTGAACTTCGTGTCCACCGGGGGGCCCGCGTCCGGCTGGCCGGCGTCTACCTTCGGCTGGCCCGCGTCCACCGGCGCGCCCGCGTCCGCGACGACGCCCGCGTCCACCACGGGCTCGATCGGCTCCGCCGCGTCTGGCGCTTCACCGCCGGCGTCCTCTCCTGGCAGCGGCTCCGGCGCAGGCGGATCTCCCGCGCACGCGCCGAGCGCGGCCACGGAGACGAGGACGAGCGCGGCGAGGATCTGGGTTGCCTTCATGGCGCGCACTCTATGCGCGGGCGCGCGCAGGTCACCTCCGGGGTGCTGACGGCTCCGGCTGGGAAATGGACAGGGGCGCCAGAAATGCGAACGGCCGTGCTGGAGGTCTTCCGGCACGGCCGCGCGTCATTCGGGACTTCGAGAGCCGACAGTCGGGATTGAACCGACGACCTACGGTTTACGAAACCGTTGCTCTGCCACTGAGCTATGTCGGCGCACGACAAAGCGCGCGGCTTCTATCCCACTCCCCGCGCCTCCACAACAACTGCAAACGCACCGAGGGACGCCGCGCCCCCGCGCGACTGACCGTGCGCCAAAGCGCCGCGACGCACCGCGCAACCACCTGAAATTGAACGCCAAATGGTGCCGCGACGCCGTTGCGTCCGTGCAGGCGCAACGGTAAACGTCCGCTCGCCGCCTTCCACCGCTGCCTTTAACCACGGAGAAGAGATGTCCGCCCCCGAGAACTTCATGCGGGCCCCCGCGCCGACCACGAACAAGCGAACCGTCTACACGGAGGCGATGGAGATCTTCCATCGCGCCGCTGACCTGATCGGTCTCGCGCCGCGCGTCCGCCTCGAGCTGGAAGAGCCTGACTACGAGCACATCTTCTACGTGACGGTGAAGCTGAAGGACCGGCTGGTCCCGCTCTCCGCCGAGGAGTCCAAGGCCTTCGGCGATCTCGCCGTCACCCAGGTCCGCAACACCGACGGCATGGAGATGCTGGCGGACGGGAAGATCATCCTCAACGGGCGCGCGCTGCTGGGTTCGGACGTCTCCATCCGGCGCGGCCACCTGCGGCTGCCCAGCGGCGGCGTCTACCAGCTGGTGCCTGGAGAGTCGCAGCGCTTCAAGGCCTACCGCGTCCAGCACAACCAGGCGCGCGGCCCGTACAAGGGCGGCATTCGTTATCACCGCGAGGTGTCGCTGGACCTCTTCAAGGCGCTCGCGGCGGAGATGACCTGGAAGACGGCGATTGCCGAGGTCCCCTTCGGCGGCGGCAAGGGCGGCATCCAGCTGGATCCGCGGCAGCTCGGCAAGGAGGAGCTGGAGGCGATCACGCTGCGCTTCATGTACCGGCTCAAGGGGCTGATCGGCCCCAACATCGACATCCCGGCGCCCGACGTGGGCACCAACGGCGACATCATGGCGCTGATGTACCGCCAGTACTCGGACGGCGAGCGCGAGCGGCACAACATGCGCGGGATCGTCACCGGCAAGGACGTGCGGATCGGCGGGTCCGAAGGCCGCGTGAAGGCCACAGGCCAGGGGCTGGCGTACTGCGTGGAGGACTACTACGCGGACCGCGGCGAGAGCATGAAGGGGAAGACCTTCGTGCTGCAGGGCTTCGGCAACGTGGGCAGCGCGGCGGCGGAGATCCTCACCAGCATGGGCGGGCGGCTGCTCGCGGTGAACGACGCGGACGGCACCATCTTCAACGGGGACGGGATCGACGTCCCGGCGCTGATCGCCTACGTGCAGGATCCGAAGAACCTCAAGCGCTCGGTGCTCGGCTTCCCCGGCGCCACGAAGATCGAGAAGAAGGATCTCTGGGAGGTTCCCACGGATCTGCTGGTGCCCGCCGCGCTGGGCGGGGAGATCACCGCGGAGATCGCCGAGAAACTGAAGGTGAAGCTGGTGGCGGAGGGCGCGAACGGCCCCACCACGCCCGAGGCGGACCGGGTGCTCGCCAAGCGCGGGATCGACTTGATCCCGGACATCATCGCCAACGCCGGCGGCGTGACCGTCAGCTACTACGAGTGGATCCAGAACAAGCGCATGGAGGCCTGGAGCGAGGCCGAGGTCAACAAGCGCCTGGAGGGGGCGATGAAGCGGAACTACCGGATCATCCGCGACATCGCGCAGAACCGGCCGCGCCGCACCGAGATGCACGACAGCCGCCGCTTCTGCATTGGCAAGGAGGTCGACTCACGCTGCGCGGCGATGATCCTCGCGCTGAAGCGGATTGAGGCGCACTACATGCTCGAGGGCTTCAGCCAGTAGCCCTCAGTGCATCACGCGCTCGCGATCGACCAGCAGCAGGGGGGCCTCCTCGCGCGTCTCGTACGCGACGATCCGCAGGCCCACCCCGCGCGAGAAGCCCTCGCGCCCGTCCTGCCGGCCGTAGGCGAGCGCCACCTGGTAGCGGACCTCGCACAGGCACGTCATTTCGGTGCCGTCCTCACTGCAGAAGGTGACCCGCAACCGGCCTCCGAGCGGCATCGGCTCGCGGGTCTCCACGAAGAGGCCGCGCGCGCTGATGTTCCGGCCGATCCCCCGCGTCATCCCATCCGGCGTCGTGATGTAGACCGTGAAGACCTTGTCGAAACGCAGGTTGGAGCGGCGGTCACTCAATTTCGGCTGCCTCCGTGAGGGGGGGAACGAGGTGAAGCCTACAGAGTGGTTCGATGTAGTCAAAATATCTACCTGAGCGCACTTTGGACTTCATTCGCGCCCAGATCGCGGCATGGCAACATCCCGCGACTTCTCGACTCCCCCCGAGGCCGTCCGTGAACCGCTCCCTGCTGCTGCTTGCCGCTCTGGCCCCTGCCCTCGCGTTGGCGGACGCGGATCCCCGCTTCCAGGCCCTGCGCGATTCGGCGGAGCCGGTGGGCGGGCTGGGGCAGTTCTTGGACAAGTACATTGGCGAGTGCGCCACGGCGGGCGGGATTGACGGCGAGTGCCGCCAGAACGCGAGCGCCTTCCGCCAGAAGATGCGGGGGAAGAAGCTCTACATGATCGTGACCGAGGAGAGCGCGGGGATGCTCAGCCCCGGCGACTACGACGTCCGCCGCGGCGAGTACTCGATCAACGTCACCCCGTTCTTCGGCGCCGGGGGCTACGGGCTGACGCAGGGCACGCCGAAGCGCACGGACGCCAACGGCAACCCGGTGATGCCGCTGATGACGGTGCGCGGGGAGACCAAGGACGGCTGGTCCCCCATGCGCTTCCAGCGCCTCTTCAGCAGCCGCGAGCTGCGCCTGCAGGTGGTCTTCACGCCGCAGGACGTCTGGACGCTGCCCAAGAAGGGCGGCGGGAAGATCTACGGCGTGCGGGCGAAGATCGAAGGGATCCTGGTGACGATCGGCCGCACCGGCGAGCCCGCGGGGCTCTGGGTCTCGCGCTGAATATCGGTGCAGCGGATCCGTCGTAGGACCCAATCCTCCTTCGACGGAGCCACCCATGCGCCGCCTCGTCCCCACGCTCACCTGCCTGCTGATCCTGGCCGCCGCGCCCGCGCAAGCCCGGTTCGGCAAGCGCCAAAGCGACGGGGACGAGAGCCCGCAGCGCCCCTCGAGCGCTCAGAGCTCCAACTCCGGTGGCGATGACACCCACGAGGCCTCCGCGGTCGGCTCGTACCGCGGCGGCGGCGCCTCTCCGAGCTACCGCGCGTACCGCCACGGCCGGGGTGAGCGCCACTACCGCCGCTACGGCTTCGGCTACTGGTACGCGCCGCCGCCCGTGGTGGTCTACGGGTCGCCCGCTGCTCCGCCTGAGGAGGGCAACGTCCCCGCCATCACCGGCGCGCTCGGCGCGGAGGCCGGCGCCTTCCGCGGCGGCGGCGCCTCGCTGGGCCTGAGCCTGGCCGCCGAGGGGGAGCGCTTCGGCGTGGGGCTCCAGTTCACGGGGATCCTGATCGGCGCGGATGACGGGAGCGGCGGCCTGGACAGCATCAAGCTCTTCAACGCCCAGCTCTCGTACGCGTTCCTGAGCGTGGACGGCGCGCGCCTGCGCGTGGAGGGCGGCGTGCACAGCGCGTTCGCGCCGGATCTGATCGTGGCGGGCCCCGGCTTCGGGCTCTCGGGCGCGGCGCACCTCGCGGGCCCGGTGGGGCTGGAGGCGGCGCTGCGGGTGACGCCCTTCCCCTTCCGTCAGCTGGACGCGTCCGCGGCGCTCACGCTCAGCTTCGGCTGGCTGGGGCTGCGCGGCGGGTGGCGCCACGTGATCCTGGACGACGCCGGCCTGGTGGATGGCTACCGCAACGTGGATACGTTCAGTGGCCCATTCGTGGGGCTGGCGTTGCTTCTCTAGCCGTTGGGCGAGCGGCTACGCTGCGCGGCTGGGGGGTGAGCCGGTGACGAGCGTGATCCGAGGTCAAGATGGCTCGGTGCGGGTGACCACCGAGACCGGGTACGCGGAGCTGACCGAGCCTGCGCCGGGCTGCCTGCACTGCCGCTACGGGGGCTCGGTGGAGGTGGAGCTCTTCCGCCCCATCCGCGAGGCCATGGACGAGCGGCTGGTCCACCACCCGCGCCTGGTCATGTTCTCGGACACCACGGGGATCAGCGCGTACGATCCCGTGGCGCGCGAGTGGTGGACCGAGTGGCTGCAGCCGCACAGCAAGCGCGTCCACCTGCACGTCCTGGTCAGCTCGGCCATGGTGCACATGGCGCTCTCCATGGTGGCGCTGGCGATGCGCGGCAGTGTCACCTCGTACAAGAGCCGGGAGCGCTTCGACGAGGCGCTGCGCGTGGCGGTCGCCGAGGCCCGCGAGCGGCAACCGCGCGACTCTACGGTTTGATCGCCACGTAGCGGGTGTCCTCGCCCCGCTGGTAGCGCACCAGGGCCGAGCGCTCGGTGCCGGCGCGCTCCAGCGCGGAGCGGAACCCGCGCACGTCCTGCACAGGGCGGCGGTTGACCTCGGTGATCAGATCTCCCGCCTTGAGCCCGGCCTGCTCCGCCGGGCTGCCCGGCAGGACCCCGGCCACCAGCACCCCGCTGAACGGCTCCAGCCCCAGGCTCTGCCCCACCTGCTCGTTGAGCTCGCGCAGCACCAGGCCGAGCGGCTCGCCGCCCACGCCCGTGGCCAGGGCGCGCAGTGCCTCCGGGGCGGGGCGCTCCGCCAGCTTCACCACCAGCTCCTGGCTGCCGCTGCCGCGCTTGACGGTCAGCCGGGCTTCGCTGCCGGGGGCGAGGATCGCCACCCGCCGCAAGAGCTGCAGGTACGAGTCGATGGAGCGGCCGTTCACCGCGGTGACGAGATCTCCTTCGCGCAGCCCGGCGGCGGCGGCGGGGCTCCCCTTGAACACGTTCTTCACCACCGCGCCGCGGGAGTCGGAGCCCACCTCCTGCTCGTAGATGTTCACGCCGAGCCAGCCGCGCGCCAGCCGCCCGTTGTTGCGCAGGTTGGGGAGCAGGTCCTTGACCATGTTGCTGGGCACGGCGAAGCCGATCCCCTGCCCCTGGCTGATGATCGCGGTGTTCACCCCCACGACCTCCCCACGCATGTTGAAGAGCGGCCCGCCCGAGTTGCCCGGGTTGATCAGCGCGTCCGTCTGGATGAAGTCGTCGAACACGCCCACGCCGATCACCCGCTCCTTGGCGGAGATCATCCCGTGGCTGACGGAGTGATCCAGGCCGAACGGGTTGCCAATGGCGACCACCCAGTCCCCCACCTGGAGCTTGTCCGAGTCACCCAGGAAGGTCGCGGGCAGCTCCCCCCGCGTCCCCTCCAGCTGGAGCAGGGCCAGATCCGTGGACGGGTCCTTCCCCACCACGCGGGCCGGGAACTCGCGGCTGTCCGCGAGCTTCACGGTGATCTGGGCGGCCTTCTCCACCACGTGGTTGTTGGTCATCACCAGCCCATCCGAGGTGATCACGAACCCGCTCCCCAGCGAGCGGCGCGCCTCGCCGCTGCCGTTGAGGGCGCTGATGTTGACCACGGTCTCCCGAACCGCGCGGATCAGCGGCGCCAGCGAGGTGGGTGGGACGAACTCGGGGATCGCCCGCTCGTCCCGGGGGCGCTCCCGCCAGAGGTGGGCAGCGGCCCCGGAGGGCGGCGCGGCGCGCTCGAGGTAGGCCTGGTAGTCCGAGGAGCGCGACTGGAGCCAGGGCTCCACGGCGCCGCCGGCGAGCGCGGCTGGCGCGAAGCAGAGGGTCAGCGGGAAGAGGAGCAGGCGCATGGGGCTGGCGTAGAGCCAACCCCAACCGCGAGCGGAAGGACAAATTTCAGGCGCCGCGCGTGAGGCGGAGCCCTCGACTTCGCTCGGGCTGAACGGGGCGCGCTCGGGCTGAACGGGGCTCGGGCTGAGCGGGGCTCGCTCGGGCTGAGCGGGGCTCGCTCGGGCGGAGGGGGAGCCCCCTCAGGCGCTGGCGGGCTTGACGAACTTGGCCACCTTCACGCGGCCGGGCCGGATCACCCGGTCCTTCATCCGGAACGCGGCGCGCAGCTCGGCGGTGACCCGCCCGTCCTGGGCCTCGTCCCCGGTGAGCTCCATGTCGATCGCCTCGGCGAGGTTCGGATCGTACGGCTCCCCCAGCAGGGAGACGCGGTCAATCCCCATCGCCCCGAGCTTCTTGAGCAGGTTCTCGCGGATGAGGCGGACGCCGCGCGCCAGCGGGGATTCGTCCTGGGCGCTGGCGGAGAGGGAGAGCTCCAGCTCGTCGATCGCCTCGAGGAGCGTCTGGGCCACGTTGCCCTTCTCCACGTCAATCATCCGCTCTCGCTCGCGGGTGAGGCGGGCCTTGAAGTCCTCGCGGTCCTTGTCCAGGGCCTGGAAGCCGCGGGCCAGCTCGTCTACCCGCTTGCGCGCGGCCTCGAGCTCCAGCCGCAGCTTGGCGGCGTCCGCCACCGCGGCGGCCTCGGTCTCCGAGACTGACACCGGCTCCTGCGCGGGGGCCACGTCCTCCACCACCTCCGGGCCGCCCAGAGGCTCGCCCTCCGGCGTGAACCGCCGCTTGTCGTGCACCTTCACCGTCTGGTTGTCTGGCTCGCTCATTCCGTCTCCAAGCACGCGGGCGCCAACCTAATCAGACCGCCCCTCGTGTCAACGGAAGGCTAATGGGGCTCGCCCGGAGGGGCCTGCTCGAGCAGGCCGTAGTCGATGATCCCGGTCTCCTCGTCCACGATCTCCACCTCCGCCGCCCGCAGCGAGTAGTAGAGGAGCCAGCGCTCGGCGGCGGTCAGCGTGCCAGCCGGCAGCGCCTCTTCAATCTCCTGCACCGTCAGACGCCCGTCCCTCAGCCCCTTGTGAAAGAGGGCCTTGCGGGCGAGGTAGCTCTTTCCGGTCCGGTTATCCACGCGCGTTCAAGCCTCCCGAAGAAAGGTAAGGCGGCCCCCCTGCGCGCGCAGGGAGGCCGCATGTCCGGCAGTCAGGCGCGGCCCAACTACGCGTGCTGCCCGCCCCAGCGGTTGCTGGGGGGCACTGGACCGGGCTGCTGCGGCTCCTTCGCCTCAGGGGCAGAGAGCAGGCCATGGGACGGCACCGCCTTGGGCCCCAGGAGGGAGGAGAGCTCCTCCTCCTCGAGCACCTCGGTGGCCAGGAGCCTGGCCGCGAGCGCCTCCACCTTGTCCCGGTTGGCGTGCAGCGTGGTCCGGGCGCGGTCCAGCGCCTCCGAGACGAGCTTGCGGACCTCCTCGTCCACCAGCCGCGCGGTCTGCTCCGAGTACGAGCGCAGCTCGGGGTTGCCCATCGCCGAGCGCAAGAACACGCTCTGCCGCTCCTCGCCGAGCGCCACCGGCCCCAGCGCGGACATGCCGTAGTCCCGGACCATCATGCGGGCGACCTCGGTGGCCTTCTTGAGGTCGTCCGAGGCGCCGGTGGAGACCTCGCCGATGAAGATCTCCTCCGCGGCCCGCCCGCCCATCATCGAGGCCATCTTGTCGCGCAGCTCGTCCGTCGACATCAGGTAGCGGTCCTCGAGCGGCAGGGACATGGTGTAGCCGAGCGCCGCCAGGCCGCGCGGGATGATGGAGATCTTGTGGACGCGCTCCGCGTGCGGAAGCATCCAGCCCACCACCGCGTGGCCGGCCTCGTGGTGCGCCACGATCTCCTTCTCGCGCTCGTTCATGCGGCGGTTCTTCTTCTCCAGCCCCGCCACCACCCGCTCGATCGCCTCCTCGAAGTCCGCGCGCAGCACGTGCTCGTGGTTCTTGCGGGCGGCCAGCAGCGCCGCCTCGTTCACCACGTTGGCCAGGTCCGCGCCGGCGAAGCCGGGCGTCCGCGCGGCAATGGACTTGAGGTCCACGTCCGGCCCCAGCTTCACCTCGCGGGCGTGGATCTCCAGGATCCGCTCGCGGCCGCGCTTGTCCGGGCGGTCCACCAGCACCTGGCGGTCGAAGCGGCCCGGGCGCATCAGCGCGCTGTCCAGGATCTCCGGCCGGTTGGTGGCGGCGAGGATGATCAAGCCCACCCGGGCATCGAAGCCGTCCATCTCCGCCAGCAGCTGGTTGAGCGTCTGCTCGCGCTCGTCATGGCCGCCGGCGATGCCCGCGTTGCGGCTCTTGCCGATCGCGTCGAGCTCGTCGATGAAGATGATGCAGGGCGCCTTGGACTGCGCCTGGGCGAAGAGGTCGCGCACCCGCGCCGCGCCCACGCCCACGAACATCTCCACGAACTCGGAGCCAGAGAGGGAGAAGAACGGGACCCCCGCCTCCCCCGCCACCGCGCGCGCCAGGAGCGTCTTGCCGGTGCCCGGAGGGCCCACCAGCAGCACGCCCTTGGGGATGCGCCCGCCGAGCCGCCGGAACTTCTCCGGCGTCTTGAGGAACTCCACGATCTCGCGGAGCTCGTCCACGGCCTCGTCAATCCCGGCCACGTCCTTGAAGCCCACGCCGGTGTCCGCCTCGGACTGGATCTTGGCGCGCGACTTCCCGAAGCTCATCACGCTCTGCGGCCCCTGGCCCATCCCGCCGGAGATCCGCCGCATCATGAAGCTCCAGAAGAGGAAGGCGATCCCCAGCGGCACCAGCCAGACCCAGAGCGCCTCGCCGAGCCCGGACTGGGCCACGGCCTCGTACTGGACCTGCTTCTCCTCCAGCAGCGGGATCAGATCGTCATCCCCGCTCACCCGGTGCGCCATCCAGGGCAGCGCGGCGGGCTCGCTGCGGAAGGTCTTGTCGTCCTTCGGCGCGGCGGCCGCGCCCTCGGGCAAGAACCCCTTCACCCACTCGTTGGTCAGCTGCACGCGCTGGAACTGCCCGGCGCGCACCGCCTCCTTGAACTGGCTGTAGGTGACCTTCCGGACCCCGGCCTCCTGGAAGACGTTCCGGAAGAGGAAGAACCCGAGCAGGAGCAGCAACACGTACCCCAGCGGCGAGCCGATCCTGAAGCGCGGCGTCAGCCCGGGCTGCTTCTCGTGCTTCTTCCCGCGCGGGTTGATGCTCGGCGGGCCATTCGACTTCTCCGTGGACACTCCCAACCCCCTCGACGCACGACCGTCTGCCCCACGACCGTCTGATCCCGCGCGAAAGATGCTCACCCCCGCGCCTGCGGCAAGGCCCGAAGCGGGCGACTCCACGGAGCTTGGCTTTGACATGTCACAGGACTAACGCTTGCGCCGTCCGCTGCAAGCCAACCGCCCCGCTCACTGCCGGCAGCTGACCTCGTACAGAGGGGCCTGGCTGCCTTCGGAGCCCAGCAGGTAGCCGCCGCCATCTGCCAGATAGGCAACAGCCTCCGCCTGCTGCTGCGGCGCGCCGGTCACCTCCACCGGCTGGGCCAGCAGCAGCTCGCCCACCGTGAGCGCGCCCGGCGCGCGCAGCTCCCAGACCCGGCCGTAGGTGCGTAGCAAGAGCCGCTCCCCGGAGGGGTGCAGGTCCGCCGCGGTGGTGAGCAGATCCTCGCCTCGCGGGTCGGCGAGCTCGGCCACCCGCTCCAAGGTGGAGACCCCGCCATCGGTGGCCTGCGGGAGCCGGAACACCACCCCCAGGGAGCTGGGCTCCTTCGTAATCACGTACAGCTCGCCGGTGCGCGGATCCGCCACCAGCGCCTCCGCGTCATGCGGGCCGTCCGGGTAGCGCGCGCGCAGGGGCTGCGCCGGGAGCGGGCTGCTGTCCAGCGCGGCGGGCTCGGGGGCGGACCAGATCACCACCTCGGCCCGGGTCCTCAGGTTGTCGCCAATGTCCGCCGCGTACACGCAGCTGGGGCCGCCGGGCCCGCAGGGCCCCACCGCCACGTCCTCCAGGTCCGCCACCGTGCTCCCCGCCAGCGGCAGCCGGGCGAGCAGCGTCCCGTCCCGCTCGATCGCGAAGAGCGCCCCCGCCCCGGGATCGTCGTTGTGGGCGTAGTAGACGCCCGCGTGGCGGCGGCTGGCGGCGAGCCCGGAGCACTCCACCAGCGCGGCCGGCAGCTTGCCCACCTGCTCCGCGGAGCCGTAGCCCTGACAGCGCGGCGGGGGCGGAGGCCCGGCGTCCGGCGTGGGCGGCGGGCGCGGGCAGGCGACCAGCAGCGCGAGCCCGAGCAGGAGCCAGGGCGCGCGCAACGCGTTCAATGATCCAGCCCGAGCAGCTTCTCCAGCGTGCGCGCGTCCGCGTCCGGGAACTTGTACTGGCTCATCTCCGAGAGCGTGACCCAGCGGTGATCATGCACGCGCAGGTGGCGGATCTCGCTCTCCTTGGAGAGCAGCCGGCAGCGGAAGACCCGGAAGTCGATGTCGTAGTTGGGGTACTCGTGGTGCAGGTACATCACCTGCTCGCCCACGTGGACGTCGATCCCCATCTCCTCGCGCAGCTCGCGGGCGAGCGCCTCCTCGTCGGACTCGGCCTCCTCCACGCGGCCCCCGGGGAACTCCCAGAGCAGCGGCAGCGAGGCGGCCGGCGGCCGCTGGGTGATCAGGTAGCGGCCCCCTTCCTTCTCCAGCATCGCCCCCACCACTCGGATCTGACGCCGGCTCATTTGAAGATCCCCTCTGCGCGTTCGCGCGCGCGGACGTAGCACGGCAAGCGGGAACGGTTCCAGCCCCGCGGGCGTCGCTTCACGCATGATCCCGCTCCTGCTGGCCCTGCTCCTGACCCAGACCCCGGAGGCCGCGGCCTACCCAGCGCGGGTGCGGGCGCTGGCGGCGACCCGGGAGGCCCTGGCGGACCGCTACGAGCGCGCCGCGGATGACGGCGCCCGCCGGGAGATCCTGGGCCAGGCGCGCGCCGCGCTGCTCGGCGCGCTGGACGAGGGGCTGCTGCCCGCCTGGTACGGGACGCGCTGGGCCTTCTACGGCACCAGCGAGACTCCGGGCCAGGGGACCATCGCCTGCGGCTACTTCGTCTCCACCGTGCTGCGGGACGCGGGGCTGCGGGTGGAGCGGGTGCGGCTGGCGCAGCAGGCCTCCGAGCGGATCGTCACCACCCTGGCGCCCCCGGACCGGATCGCCCGGTTCCGCGGCCAGACGCCGGCGCAGGTGGTGGCCAGGACGCGCGAGCGCTTCGGGGACGGGCTGTACGTGGTGGGGTTGGACTACCACGTGGCGCTGCTGCGGCTGGACGGCGAGCGCGCCCGGCTGTGCCACTCGGCCGTGTTCGAGCCGGCGGCGGTGGTCTGCGAGCCCGCGGAGCAGGCGCAGGGGATGGTGTCCGGCTACCACGTGCTGGGGCAGCTCTTCACCGGGCCGCAGCTGGTGGACTGGCTGCGGCAGCGGCCGCTGCCCACCCGCTAGAGGTTGGCCTGGTACGGGAAGCGGAAGTGGAGCTTCACGAACGGCTGGCCCACGTGGAAGATGGACTCGGAGAGCGCCCCGAAGCCGAAGGAGCCAAGCTTCTGCGGCAGGTAGAACTGGTGCGCCCAGCCCAGGCTGATCAGGAAGGTGCGCGTCACCTCCAGCTCCGCCTCGAGCATGAGATCGATCCCCGGCCGGATGAAGTGGGTGGTGGGGAGCGTGTCCGAGTAGAGGAAGAGGTAGGTCACCAGGAGCCCGGCGGAGAGATCCAGCCGGCCGCGCGAGGCGTTCTCGCTGCGCCAGCTGCCTGAAGGCCGGCTCGCCGCGAGCGGGATCCCGAACGCGAACGGGCGCCAGGTGATCCCGAACATCCCGTTGCCGTTGATCTTCGGAGAGATGATCAGCGCGTCCGGGATGAGGAAGGACGGGGAGTAGCGGACCTCGCTCACCGACTGCGCGGCCTTCTGGTACTTGGCGGGGATCCGGTCCCGGTTCTTCTCGATCGTCTCGCGATCGATCACGCCCTGGACGTTGAGCTTCAAGCCCCAGTGCGGCAGCCAGCCTCGCTCCCCCATCACCGGTCCGAAGACGAAGTAGCCGGCCGGCCCCACGCCCACGTCCGCCGGGACCGTGGCGGACGCGCAGAGGGCCGCAGGCTGCCAGAGCGCGGCGAGCGCGACCCAGGCACAGCAGATGAGGCGGATCCGCACGAAGGTCACCTATAAGCCCATCCATGGCCTCCATCCACTTCCTCGGCGCCGCGGGCACCGTCACCGGCTCCAAGTTCCTCCTCGAGCACGAAGGGCAGCGCGTGCTGGTGGACTGCGGCCTCTTCCAGGGATTGAAGGCGCTGCGCGAGCGGAACTGGGCGCCCCAGGCGGTGAACCCGCGGAGCGTGCACGCGGTGGTGCTCACCCACGCGCACATCGATCACACCGGCGGGCTGCCGCGCTTCGTCAAGGACGGCTTCCGGGGCCCGGTCTACTCCACGCCCGGGACCCGCGCGCTGGCGGCGCTGCTGCTCCCGGACTCGGCGCACCTGCAGGAGGAGGAGGCGCGCTACGCCAACAAGGAGCGCTACTCGCGCCACTCCCCTGCCCTGCCGCTCTACGGCGCGCAGGACGCGGTGGAGGCGCTCAAGCTCTTCGAGAGCTTCGGCTATGGACGGGCCAAGGAGATCCTCCCGGGCATCAAACTCTCGTTCTTCCACGCCGGCCACATCCTCGGCTCCGCGGTCTGCGCGTTCGAGCTGGTCTCCACCAAGCAGCGCGTGGTCTTCACCGGAGACCTGGGGCGCTACCACGCGCCCATCCTCAAGGATCCGGAGAAGGTGGACTACGCCACCACGCTCATCTGCGAGAGCACCTACGGGGACCGCGAGCACGGCCCCACCACCCCGCTGGACGCCCTGGCGGAGGCCGTGAACGGGGCGGTGAAGAAGCGCGGCGTGGTGGTGATCCCCGCCTTCGCGATCGGCCGGACGCAGGAGATCCTCTACCACCTGCGGGCGCTCGAGGAGCAGCAGCGCATCCCCGAGCTGGACGTCTACGTGGACTCCCCCATGGCGTGCGACGCCACGCCGATCTACCTGGCGCACCCCGAGGAGCACGACCTGGCCATGCAGAGCATCACCCAGCGCGGGGTGAGCCCGCTGGCCACCCGGCGCACCTTCTTCACCAACTCGGTGAAGCAGAGCATGGCGCTCAACGCGCTGCAGGGGCCGGCGATCATCCTCTCCGCCAGCGGCATGGCCACCGGCGGTCGGATCCTCCACCACCTCAAGCACCGCCTGCCGGATCCGAAGAACACCGTCCTCTTCGTGGGCTACCAGTCCGCGGGCACGCGGGGGCGCCGGATGCTGGACGGGGAGAAGGAGATCCGGATCCACGGCCAGGACGTCCCGGTGAACGCCGAGCTCAAGGTGGTGAGCGGCTTCTCCGCGCACGCGGACTTCCGGGAGACGCTGCGCTGGATGGACGGCTTCACCGCGCCGCCGCGGCAGACGCTGCTCGTCCACGGCGAGCCCTCCGCGCTGGCCTCGCTCAAGGCGAAGGTGGAGCAGAAGGGCTGGAGCGTCCACATCCCCGCGCACCTGGAGCAGGTGCCGCTGGCCAGCTGAAGCGCGTTCAGCCCGCGTCCGGGACCACGGGCAGCGCGCGGGGGACGCGGGAGCCCACGCCGGGGAAGCGCTCGCGCACGCGGGCCTCGGGGGACAGCGGCGCCAGCTGCGGCCGGTCAGGGACCTGGAGCGGGACGATGGCGGCGGGCGGCGGCGCGCCCGGGCCGGGGCCGCTCTTGTCGCGCAAAAGCGCGAAGAGCACCGTGGCCGAGACGAAGCCGATCGCCACGCCGAGCAGGACTTGCCGATTCATGAAGCGCGCAGGATAAGGCGAAAGCGCCCCCCTTTTCGAAAGCGAACTTCCGCATGAGCCGCGTCATCCGCGCCCCGGTCGGTCCCCAGAGAACCTGCAAGGGCTGGGTTCAGGAGGCGGCCCTGCGCATGCTGATGAACAACCTGGACCCGGACGTGGCCGAGCGGCCGGGCGACCTCGTCGTCTACGGCGGGACCGGCAAGGCCGCCCGGGACTGGCAGAGCTTCGACCGGATCGTCGCCGCGCTGCGCGAGCTGACGGACGAGGAGACCCTGCTGGTCCAGTCCGGCAAGCCGGTGGGCGTGCTGCGGACGCACCCGGACGCGCCGCGCGTGCTGCTCGCCAACTCCAACCTGGTGGGCCGCTGGGCCACGTGGGAGCACTTCCGCGAGCTCGAGGCCAAGGGATTGATGATGTACGGCCAGATGACGGCCGGCTCGTGGATCTACATCGGCACGCAGGGGATCCTGCAGGGCACCTACGAGACCTTCGCGCAGGCCGGGCGGACCCACTTCGGCAGCTCGGATCTCTCCGGCCGGCTGGTCCTCTCCGGCGGCCTGGGCGGGATGGGCGGCGCGCAGCCTTTGGCCGCCACCATGAACGGCGCGGTCTTCCTGGGCGTGGAGGTGGACCCGCAGCGCGCCCGCCGCAGGGTGGAGACGCGCTACCTGGACGTGGTGGCAAAGGACCTGGACGAAGCGCTGCGCCTGTGTGACGAGGCGAAGGCGAAGAAGCAGGCGCGCTCCATCGCGGTGATCGGCAACGCGGCGGACGTCTACCCGGAGCTGGTGCGCCGGGGCGTGGTCCCGGACCTGGTCACGGATCAGACCTCCGCGCACGATCCGCTCAACGGCTACGTCCCGCGCGGGCTGACCCTTCCGCAGGCGGCCGCCCTGCGGAAGTCAGACCCCCAGGGCTACGTGCAGAAGGCGCGCGAGTCCATGGCGGCGCAGGTCCAGGCGATGCTGGACCTCAAGGCCAAGGGCTCCCACGTCTTCGACTACGGCAACAACCTGCGCGCGGAGGCGCAGCAGGCGGGCTTGAAGAACGCGTTCGACTTCCCGGGCTTCGTCCCCGCGTACATCCGCCCGCTCTTCTGCGAGGGGCAGGGGCCCTTCCGCTGGGTGGCGCTGTCCGGTGATCCGGCGGACATCCACCGCACCGACAAGGCGATCGCCGAGCTCTTCCCCCAGAAGGCGTCCCTGCAGCGCTGGCTGACGCTGGCGCGCGAGCGGGTGGCGTTCCAGGGGCTGCCGGCGCGGATCTGCTGGCTGGGCTACGGCGAGCGCGAGAAGGCCGGCCTGGCCTTCAACGAGCTGGTGCGCAAGGGAGAGGTGAAGGCGCCGATCGTGATCGGCCGGGATCACCTGGACTGCGGCTCGGTGGCCTCCCCCAACCGCGAGACCGAGGCCATGAAGGACGGCACGGACGCGGTGGCGGACTGGCCCATCCTCAACGCGCTGGTCAACGCGGTGAACGGCGCGTCGTGGGTCTCGTTCCACCACGGCGGCGGCGTGGGCATGGGCTACTCGCTGCACGCGGGGCAGGTGATCGTGGCGGACGGCACCGCGGAGGCCGCGCGGCGGATCTCCCGGGTGCTCACCTCGGACCCCGGGATGGGCGTGCTGCGCCACGCGGACGCGGGCTACGGCGAGGCGCTCGCGGTGGCGAAGGAGCGCGGCGTGAAGATCCCCGGCGTCACCGCGTAGGCGAGACCCAAGGCGGAATGGCCAACCCCCTCCCCTGCCTCCTCGCGCTGGCCGCGCTGGCGTGGCTGGGGGGCTGCGCGCCCACCACCATCAGCCCGATGATCATCCGGATGAGCCCGGGCGCGCCGGGCGAGAGCTCGGGGGCGCTCGGGCTGCGCGCGGGGCCCCGCCTGGCCACGGCGATCTCCCCGCGCTTCTCCTCGCGCTTCGAAGGGGACGGGGACCGCTTCGGCTTCCCGCAGTGGTCCTTCGCGTACGATCTGTCGCTCACGCGGCCGCTCTACGAGCGCACCTCGCTGCACTTCGGCGTGCAGGGCGAGTTCTATTACCCCTTCCCGCTGCCTGCCTACGGCGCCTACGCCGGCCTCTCGCACTACTTCGCGTTCGGCCGGCTGGGGATCGCGCCCTCCCTGTGCGTGCGCGGCGGCTCGGACTTCGGGATCTCCAGCAGCATCGGCGGGCCGGGCTCGCAGCTGGGGCTGGAGGCCTCGGCGACCTTCTCGGTCTTCTCCGAGGAGCGCGTGTCGGTGGGGGTGGCGCCGTTCCTGGCGGTCCACCGCGTCTGGTCCGGCGGGAACGTGGCGAGCGCCGCATACTTCGGCGCGGTGGTGGTGGCGAAGGTGGATCAGCTGGAGCTCACCGGCGGCTTCGGGCGGGTGGTGATGCCGGGCGTGGCGAGCTGGGGCGTGCCGCTGTTGGGCGTTCGCGGAGGAGACTGAAAGCATGGCCTTCGACCTGGTGGTGCTCAACAGCTCGCAGGTGCTCACCTGCGCCGGGCGGCCCACGGAGCCGGCGGAGCGGGCCCTGGGCCCCATCCCGCGCGGCGCGGTGGGCGTGGCGCAGGGGAAGGTGGCGTTCTTGGGGCCCGAGCAGGCGCTGCCCAGCGAGCAGCTCTCTGCCGCCACCCGCGTGGTGGACGCGCAGGGCGGCTTCGTGGGGCCCGGCTTCGTGGATCCCCACACGCACCTGGTCTTCGCCGGGGATCGCTCCAAGGAGTTCGAGCTGCGCAACGCCGGCAAGAGCTATCTGGAGATCTCCCAGGCTGGCGGCGGGATCTCCAACACCGTGAACGCCACCCGCGCCGCGAGCGAGGAGGAGCTGGTGGCGCTCGCCCTGCCCCGCCTGGCGCGGCTGCTCGAGCAGGGCGTCACCACCGCGGAGGTGAAGAGCGGCTACGGCCTGACGCAAGAGCACGAGCTGCGGATGCTGCGGGTGGTGCGGCGGCTCTCCGCGGCGCAGCCGGTGGAGCTGGTCCCCACGCTCCTGTGCGCGCACGCGATCCCGCCGGAGTTCGCGCAGGACCGCGCGGGCTACCTGCGGGTCTGCGAGCAGACGCTGCGCGCCTGCGCCACGGAGGGGCTGGCGCGCTTCTTCGACATCTTCGTGGAGAGCGGCGCCTTCACCCAGGAGGAGGCGCGGCAGCTCTTCACCGCCGCCCGCGGCGCGGGGCTGATCCCCCGGCTGCACGCGGATCAGCTCACCGCCAACGGCGGCGCGCAGCTGGCCGCGGACGTGGGCGCCAGCAGCGCGGACCACCTGGAGAACGTGTCGGAGGAAGGGATCCGCGCGCTCGCCGAGGGCGGCGTGACGGCGGTGCTGGTGCCCGTCTCCACGCTCTTCCTCCACCAGGAGCGCTACGCGCCAGGCCGCAAGCTGCGCGATGGCGGGGTGAACGTGGCGCTGGGGACGAACGTGAACCCCGGCTCGGCGATGAGCGAGAGCGTGGCGCTCACCCTGGGGCTGGCGTGCCTGAAGAACGGGCTCTCCCCCGCCGAGGCGTACTGGGGGATGACCCGCGCCGCGGCGATCGCCCTGCAGCTGCCGTCAGCCGGCAAGCTGGAGGTGGGTGGCCCGGCAGATTTGGTGGTGTTCGGCTGCCGCGAGGTGGGGCACCTGCCCTACCACCTCGGGATCAACCACGCGCGCTGCGTGGTGAAGCGCGGCGCGGTGGTGCACAGCGGCGCGGGGAGCGCGCCGCTGTGCGGGTGAGGCGGGACGACTAGAACGGGATGGCGATGCCGAGCTTGAGGGCCGGCGTGCCGATCTCGCCGCGCAGATAGATGCCCCCGAGCTTGTAGAGCACGCCGAGGTTCACCGACGGGTAGACGTAGAAGTAGGGCGAGCCGCTGACGGCGGTGACCGCCGCCACGCCGAGCCCCACGCCGACCTTGCCGTACGCGGAGAACTCCGGGGTGATGTGGAAGGTCCAGCGCCCCTCCACCGGGACGCCGAGCGCCCAGAAGCCGTAGAAGGAGAACCAGCCGTCCGCGCCGAACTCGAGCTCGATCGAGTCGTTCAGGTTGGAGATGAAGCCGCTCTTGAGCAGCGGCAGCGTGTAGCGGGCGCCGGCGCCGAGGCCGAAGCCGTAGCCGTAGTACGGGATCTCCAGAAAGAACGAGAGCATGGACGGGCGGTCATGCTCCGAGGCGTCCATCAGACCGCCGGGCTTCTTGACTGCGCTCTCGCCCGAGCCTCCGCCCTCCTCCTGTGCATAAGCCCGCGAAGAGAGCGGACCCGCGATCAGCACAGCGGCCACCGAGAACAGCGCCAGACTCCTCCTCATGTATCCCCTCCAGGGTCGAGTGTTGCCGGATGAAAAACAGCGCAGCGGATTCTGCCCCAGAGGACACACGCGTGGTTGCGCAAAAGCGCACGAAGAATTCGCGCCGCGGCGCCGCTGATCGCGCGGTGCGCACGCGCGGTGCTACAAGAGGCTTCGCATGTGTCGGCTATTTGGCTTCCGCTCGAAACAGCGGGGGGCGGTCCACGGCTCGCTGGTCACGGAGCGCAACTCCCTGCGGGAGCAGTCGCGCAAGCACAAGGATGGCTGGGGGATCGTCTCCTACCTGCAGGGCGGCCTCCCGGAAGTGGCGCACGGCTTGGGGCCAGCGCACGCGGACCCCGAGTTCGAGCGGGTGAGCGGCCTGCTCACCGCGAGCACCGTCCTGGCCCACGTGCGGCTGGCCACGGTGGGCGCGGTGACCCAGGAGAACGCCCACCCCTTCGTCTACGGCCGCTGGGCGTTCGCGCACAACGGCACGCTCTGCGGCTTCACGCAGGCGCGCGAGCGCCTGGAGGAGCTGATCCATCCGTCCCTGCGCGGGCGGGTGCGCGGCGAGACGGACTCCGAGCGCTGCTTCTACGTCTTCCTGAGCCAGCTGCCTGGGCTCGGCGAAGGCGAGGTGACCTTCGAGGACATGGCGGTGGCGCTCGCGCGGACCGGTGCGCTGGCCTGCGAGCTCACCCCCACCCGCGCGCCGGACGACAAGCCCTCCGCCTTCACCGCCATCGCCACGGACGGGGTGAGCATGGTGGCGGTCCGCCAGAACCGCTCGCTCTACTTCTCCGAGCGAAAGAAGAAGCACGAGGCCTCCTCGGCGGCGCTCCCCCCGGATGGCACCCGGCTCACCCAGCTGGTGATCGCCAGCGAGGAGCTCGAAGGAGAGACCCACTGGCACGAGGTGCCGGAGGGGACCGTCCTCGGCGTGGGACCCGAGCTGTGGCTCCGGCTGTGGAAGCAGCAAGACCTCGCCGCCCGCCGATAATGACTGCAAGGCGTTTAACAAACCCATTTGCACTCCCGGTTCAACCCGCGGGTTGAGACTGGGCGTCTAACTAAATATCGGTAAGGACTCGAAAATGTCCCTTCATATCGAGCGCTCCATCCAGTTCCGCAGCGACCTTTACACTTCCCGGGACCGGAGCCCCTGGTTCCGCGCCATGGGGGACGAGCTGGCCTCGCGCAAGCTGTCCCTGACGCTGGCGCCGGGGCTGGTGATCCGCAACGGCGATGACGCGGTGGCGCTCTTCCAGCGCTACCTGTCGGACAAGGCGGGGCTGGCCAAGGCGATCAACCTCCCGGCCTCCACCAGCCTGGAGAACTACTTCTCGGACCTCGTCCAGGCGATGGACGACTGCGTGAAGACCACCTCGGACATCAAGGACAAGATGATCGAGCTGGGCCCCACCTCGGAGATGGCGAAGCTGCTCGGCCTGGACACCCGCTCCCGCTACGCCTCCACCAACACGGTGATCGGCAAGGCGCCGGTGAACCAGGTCTTCCAGATCTCCGGCGTGGACGTGACGCGCGCGGCGGGGGGCGTGGCGGATCCACTCGCCGGCAAGCTGTACATGGACTCCAAGACCTTTGCCGGGCAGAGCTTCAGCTGGCCGCGCAACGGCGTGGAGCTCGAGCAGGTGTACGGCGTCACCGGCGCGGACGCGAAGGAGCTCAACGCCGCGCTGCGCGCCACCAACTCCTCCGGCCGCTCCAACTACCAGCGGCTGCGCCGCCCCGAGTCCTGCGAGGCCTACGCGGTGGGCTACCGCGGCGTGGGGCTGGATGACCTGCGCTGGGACAGCGAGGCCCACGAGCAGCGCGAGAAGAACAAGTACGTGTCGCTCACCATCGAGGACGGCCGCTACGAGCCGAACGAGGTGGGCGAGCGGGAGATCTCCGTCGGCACCGACAAGATGGACGACACGTACTACGACACCGCCAAGTTCGACCTGCTGGACGCCGACTACAGCGTCCGCGGACGCGCCCGCTGGGACACCGACACGCAGATCCGCCGGCTCCTGGTCCAGGTGAAGAACGGCACGGTGATCGACGACTTCGGCCTCAAGCGGAACGGCAAGGTGGACGTCCGCAACGACGGCGCCTCCGCCGCGCAGATCGCCTCACTGGATCACGACGTGCGCACCGGCAAGAGCAGCTGGGGCGGCTCCGGCTTCTTCGAGCCCCTCAAGGGCGTCTACGACGAGCTGGCCAAGCGCAAGAAGCTCGAGGACATCGGCCCGCACCAGGGCGTGCTGATGCTCGAGCCGAAGGTGCACCTGCGCTCGGTGCGCTCGCGCTACCACCTCAACGAGACCTCGCTCTCGGCGCTGCAGGACTTCCACCGGCAGACCACCGGCAAGCTGCAGTCGATCCAGGGGCTGATCGCCACCGCCAAGCCGACGCTCACCGGGGCGCGGCTGCGGACGGTGACCGAGCTGGAGACCGCGGCGAACGCGATCCAGGACGGCAGCGCGATCGCCGCCGAGGCGGAGCGGGCGCTCAAGGCGCTGGATCCGAACATGACGGTGAGCGCGGCCACCATCAAGGACCTGATGCCCAACGCGGGCGGGTCCGTGAACTGGAACGCGCCCAAGGACGCCCTCACCGTGGAGAAGAAGAAGGTGGTGGCCGAGGCGATGGACACCGTCTACCACGCGTTCGCCGAGCAGCTGGACGGGGCGCGCCGCATCCTCTGCAACGCCGAGGACCGGACGTACGAGGACTACCCGGCGCTCTTCCGGGACTGGCTCAAGGCCACCGACAAGACGCTGATCAACAAGAACACCTACGACCCGTTCCTCGCCCGCTACGACCAGATCGCCGCCAAGCCGGCGGCGGAGAAGGCGAAGGACCTCAAGGCGTTCAACGACTGGGCGCTCGCCCAGAAGGCGGACGGCAACCGGGACTTCCGGGACTTCCAGGCGCTGGACGACGCCGGCTTCGCGGCGCTGCGCCCGCAGCTGCTCAACGAGGTGGTGCGGATCAACCAGCGCCAGCTCGAGGAGGGCGGCTCCACCGCCAACGCGCTCTGGTACGAGGAGGCGCGCAGCTTCTACATCCCCAACGGGCGCCGGAACACGGGCAACTTCATCATCGATACGACGGACATGAGCGAGTACGTGAAGGACGCGGACTGGAACGCGATCCCCGAGGCTCAGCGCACGCCGGCCAACCTGCTCCCGGCGGACAAGGTCTTCCACACCTCGCTCGTCAACGAGACCCAGATCGAGCTCGGGCTGGAGGAGCCGTACCTCAACCGGCTGGAGGAGCTGGAGGGGAAGATCAAGGAGGACCGCTCCTCGGTGCTGATGAAGTTCTTCGACAGCGTCTCCGAGCCCGGCGTGGACAAGGCGAACCCGGCCACCTACTTCGACGCGCTCAAGAAGGTGCTCAACCTCCCGGCCGCCCAGCGGGATGCCCGGATCAACCGGCTGAACGCCTTTGCCCAGGGGCAGAAGAGCGCCCTCACCCCGGTCACCTGGCGCGAGCTGGAGCGGCTGACCCCGGAGACCTTCACCGCCGCCATCCGGGATCGCGCGGTGCGGACGGACCCCACGCTCGAGAAGCAATTGGAGGGCGCCAAGTTCGTCTTCGAGCAGCTGATTGACGTCCAGCGCGAGGTGGTCCGCTCCAAGGAGGAGCGGGTGATGGACGTGCTGGAGGACGCCGGCCTCAACGGGATCGACTGGCGGCAGACCGAGACCTCCAAGGGCAACACCGCGCTTACAATGCTGCGCGAGGGCCGGGCCTGACCCACGGGCCGCCGGCGCCTCACCTTGACTCGAGGCGCCCATGGCTGACGAAGCGCTGTTCCTGGCGGTGGCGGAGGGAGACGGCAAACGCCTCCAGGAGCTCTTGGACGGCGGCGCGGACGTGAACGCGTTCGACGCCGCCTCCTGCACGCCGCTGATGGCGGCGGCGGCCCGCGGCGACGAGGCGCTGGTGCTGCTCTTGCTGGACGCCGGCGCGGACCCCTCCATCCAGGCGCCGGACGAGGAGACCGCCTACCTCAAGGCCGCGGCCCACGGCCAGGCGAAGGTGGCCGCCCTGCTCTCCCGCTTCGCCAAGCCCGCCGAGCGCGAGCTGGCGCGGGCGTTCCTGGGGGCGCACGGCGCGCAGGTGCTCCCGGAGCTGCCAACCGAGCCGGGCACCGGCCCCGGCTCGTTCAAGCAGAAGGCGGTGACGATCGCGGCCCGCGCCGCCAAGTTCGTGGGCCACGAGGCGCCCGCCGCGCGCGTGGAGCGGCTCGAGCGGGCGCAGGAGAAGAAGGGCAAGAAGTAGCCGCTGCTCCGCTCAGAGCAGCAGCATCAGCTCCAGCCCGGAGTAGAGCCCCAGCCGCGTCACCCGCTCCTCCACCAGCCGCGAGGTGTGGGTCCGCATCACCGGGTTGAGCAGCGCCAACCCGAGCGAGAAGGAGCTCCCCAGCCGGACCCGCGCCTCCAGGTGCAGCCGGGTGAGCAGGCTGATCGGGCCGCCGGGGGAGAAACCCATCTCGAAGCCTGCGCGCAGCCAGTAGCGCGCGCGCAGGTCCAGCGGCAGCCGCGCCCCCACCTGGAAGCCGCCGATGATCCCATGGGAGGGCGTGGAGAACTCCCAGGTCGCCACGTGGCGCGCGGTGGCCATCAGCTCGAAGGTGTCCGAGAACACCACCCCGGCGGAGACGCCGTCGAAGAAGTTGTTGAGCCCGAAGGTGTCCACCGCGGCGTCCGCGCTGGCGATGACGGAGAGCTGGCTGCGCTCGCGGGCCTTGGAGGAGAAGAGGTAGTCCTCTTCCGGCGCCGGCTCCGTGGCCAACTCCGCCTCCACCGGCAGGGCGTGCGGGAAGGTGTCCGCGGCGCGCGCCGCCCCGCCTGCGCAGAGCGCCCAGAGGACGGACAGCGTGGCCGCGCGGTGGAGCATGGCTTTCGGGGCGGGAGCCTAGCGTCCCCCGAAGAGGCCGTCGAACGTGCTGGGGGACTCCACCTCCACCCCCTCCAGCGCGTCCCAGGGGACGAAGGCGCGCTCCACCAGGTAGTGCGGCGCCTCCTCGGTGGAAAGCTGGCCCAGGGTGGCGTCGAACGGGACCAGGCCGGCGGGGTCCCAGACGTAGACGGACCAGCGCAGCCACCGCACGCGGTCGATGTACGAGGCGAGCGGCCGCATGATCAGCCCGAGCGGGGCCGGGAAGAAGGCGAGCTCCACCGCCAGCACGCGCGTCAGCTCTGCGTCGCCCAACAGCGACCGCGCGGGGCCGGCGCCGTCGTACCAGCGCACGCGCTGATCGTCCTCGGAGAGCTCCAGCTGGCCCAGCGCCACCTCCGCCGCCGGCGCGGAGGGCTCCAGGTAGATGCGGGTCACCGCGCTGCACGGCTCCACCCAGGCGGCGGTGGGATCTTCGTACTTGGAGCGGGAGCGCGAGACCTCGTCGCAGGCCTCGCGGATTGGCCGGAGGATCTCCGGGGTGGGCCGGTCCACCCGGAGCGCGGCGCGGGCGCGCGCCGGCGCGGGGCGGTGCGGATCCGCCAGGGCCCAGAACAGGTACTGCCCCAGCGAGCCGGTGAGCGCCTCGCCCGCGGTGGTGGCCAGCTGCACGCTCCCGTGCTGCTCGAACATCCCGCCGCTGAAGCGGTTGTCCGGCATGAAGAACCACCGCCCCACGCGCAGGGACTGGCCCAGCGCCACGATCTTGTCCGAGAGCCCCTGCGCGTCCCAGAGCTCCACGGTGGCGATGGCCGAGAGCGGCAGCGCGGGGACGGAGCCGGCGGTGGCCACCCAGGCCTGGGGCGGGCAGAGCTGGGCCTGCTCGCAGAGGCGGGCCGCAGCCGGCGGCCGCTCGGGGGTGAAGGCGCACGCGCCGGGCGCGTCCGGCGCCGGGAGCGGCAGGGGATCCGGCACCTGCGCGCGATCCACCACCAGCGCGTCCTGCGCCGCGGTGAGGCAGGTGGAGCGCAGCCGGACCTGGAGGATCGGCGCGTCCCCCACCGCGCCGAAGACGCGCAGGTGCGCGCCGCAGGCCTCGTCCCCGGGGCTGCCGGCGCACAGCGCCTGGAGCGCGAAGAGCAGCTCCGGGCTGGGGCCCTCAATCCGGATCGCGTCCAGGCCTCGCAGCTCCGTGCTGCGGAAGACCGTGAGGCCGCGGGCGTCCGTCCGCAGCGCCTTGCTGGAGATCCACTCGCTCCACTGCCCCTTCGTCCGCAGCCGCAGCCGCGTCTCCGGGCCGATCCGGATCTCCCCCGCCTCGCTCTGCACGGTGAAGGGCGCGTCGTGGTTGGCCACCTTCAGCTGCTGCAGCGCGCTCGGCGCGAGCGCGTACCCCTTCCCCACCGCCGCGCGGCAGCCGCCCAGCGCGAGCGCGCCCGTGAGGGCACCCAGGAGCGCCACCGCCAGGCGCGCGCCCCTCACGGCTGCCACTCCCGCAAGAGCCGCTGGTGGCGCGGCCCCTGCGCCGCCGCATGCAGCTCGCGCTCGGTCTCGCCGGTGGCCACCAGCGTCAGCAGCAGGTGCTCGCCCGGGCAGGCCGAAGGCACCCGGTCCACCCACTCCACCACCAGCGCGCCGTCCCCGCCCACCAGCTCGAAGAAGCCGGTGGCGTAGAGCTCGTCCGCGTCCGCCAGCCGGTAGAGATCCGCGTGGTAGAGCGGCAGGCGGCCGCGGTACGCGTTCACGATCGCGAAGGACGGGCTCGACACCTCCGAGGCCTCCACGCCCGCCCCCTGCGCCACGCCGCGAACCAGGTGCGTCTTGCCCGCCCCCAGCTCCCCGCGCAGCCCCACGAAGTCCCCTGGCTGCAGCAGCGCGCCCAGCCGCACGCCCAGCTGGTGCGTCTGCTCCGGGCTGCGGGAGAGCAGCCGCCGCTCCAGCGCCGGGCTCACCGGCCCCACCGCGCCCAGACCGCGCCCAGCCCCTCCAGGAGATCCGTGGCGATGAGCCCCACCCGCCCACTCACCGCCGCCCGGAGATCGCCCGCCAGGCCATGGGCGAAGACGCCCACCGCGGCCGCGTCCGCCGGCTCGAGCCCCTGCGCGCAGAGCGCCCCCAGCACTCCGGAGAGCACGTCCCCGGTGCCGCCGGTGGCCATCCCGGGGTTGCCCGTGGGGTTCACCCAGACCGTGCCGTCCGGAAACCCGATCAGCGTCCGCGCGCCCTTGAGCACCACCGCGCCCTCCCGGTCCGCGGCCAGCGCCCGCACCGCGCCGAGCCGGTCCGCCTGCACCTGCGCGGCGCTCGTCCCCAGCAGGCGCCCCGCCTCTCCCGGGTGGGGCGTGAGGATCACCGGCCCGGCGGCGCCCCGGAGCAGCGCCAGCCCTTCGCCCAGCGCGTTGAGCGCGTCCGCGTCCAGCACGCAGGGGACGGTGAGCTCCTCGAGCAGCGCCTTGAGGAGCTTGCCGGTGTCCTGGCCGCGGGCGATCCCCGGGCCGATCACCACCGCGTCCTTGCCGTCCGCAGCCTCGAGGAGCGAGTTCAGGTCCGAGAGCGAAAGCCCGTCCTCCCCCACCAGCTCCCGCCCCATCAGCTCCGGCGCGTGCGCCATGGCGGGCAGGAGCGCGTCCGGCCTGCAGGCCACCGTCACCAGCCCGGCGCCGCCGCGCAGCGCCCCCAGCCCCGCGAGCGCGGCCGCGCCGGACTTTCCCCAGCTGCCGGCCACCACCAGCACGTGGCCATAGGTCCCCTTGTGTGTGTCCGCCATCCGGGCCGGCAGGCGCGCGCGCACCGCGCGCTCCTCCAGGGCGAACACTGCCGGCCCGTCCAGCCCGGCGAGCGCCGCGTCCGGGATGCCGATCTGCGCCGAGCTGAGCGCGCCGCAGGCGCTGGCGCCGGGCTCGAGCAGCTGCCCCACCTTGAGGCCGCCGAAGGACACCGTGGCGTCCGCCTGCACGCACGGACCGGGGGCCTGCCCCGTGTCGCTGGCGAGGCCAGAGGGCAGATCCGCGGCGAGCACCTTGGCCCCCGCGGCGCGCCAAGCGGCGATCCGGGCGATCGTCCCGGCGAGCTCCCCCTCCGGGGCCCGGTTGAGGCCAGTGCCGAGCAGGGCGTCAATCACCACGTCCCCGGGGCCCGGGGCGCCGCGGATCGGCCCGTCCGCGACGCCGGCGGCGCGCAGGGCGGCGAGGTTGCGCGCCACCTCTCCCGCCGGGGCGTCCGCGGGCGCCACCCGCTCCACCTGGACTTCGCGCCCCTCCGCCTTCAGCTTGCGCGCGGCCACCAGCCCATCCCCGCCGTTGTTGCCGCAGCCGCAGAGGACGAAGAAGCGGCCGGTGGCCGAGGCCAGCTCTTGCGCCGCGGCGGCCAGCGCCTCGCCGGCGTTCTCCATCAGGAGCGCCACCGGCATGCCGTGCTCGCGCGCGGTGCGCTCCTCGGCCTGCCGCTGCTGCGCGGCGGTGAGCAGCCGGCGGAAGCCTTCGCTGCGGGGCGCGGACGGGGTGGGCCCCGCGGAGGGCCCGGGGGAGCGCGCCGGCTCCGCGGCGTCCGCAGGGGGGGCCCACCGGGGGGCCGGCTCTCCCGCGCGGCGGTGGCGCAGCACGGTGCGCTTCATGGGGAGGCGTCTCCTGCCTTTAAGGGTGGTTCATCAGCGCGAGCATCTCCCGCACCGCCCGCTCGAAGCCAACCAGAACGGCCCGCGCCACGATCGCGTGTCCGATGTTCAGCTCGTCAATCTCCGCGATCCGCGCCACCCCGCGCACGTTCTCGTAGTTGAGCCCGTGGCCGGCGGCCACCCCCATCCCGAGCTTGGCGGCGCTCTTGGCGGCGTCCAGCACCCGGGAGAGCTCGCGCGCCCGCTCCTTGTCGTTGCGGGCCTCGCAGTAGCGGCCGGTGTGCAGCTCCACCCGGTCCGCGTTGCACTTGTGGGCGGCGCGGATCTGATCCAGGTCCGGATCGATGAAGAGGGAGACGACGATGTCCCCGTCCTTGAGGTTCTTGATCAGCTTGGCCACGTTGTCCCGCTGGCCGTTGACGTCCAGCCCGCCCTCGGTGGTGAGCTCCTCGCGCCGCTCGGGGACCAGGGTCACCACGTCCGGCTTGTACTCGTAGGCGATCTTCACCATCTCCTGGGTGGCGGCCATCTCCAGGTTGAGCAGGGTCTGGCAGGTCTCCCGGAGCACGCGCAGATCCCGGTCCTGGATGTGCCGGCGGTCCTCGCGCAGGTGGATGGTGATCTGCCCGGCGCCGGCCAGCTCCGCCACCGCCGCCGCCGTGACGGGATCCGGGTAGGACGCCCGGCGGGCCTGCCGGACGGTCGCCACGTGATCCACGTTGACCCCGAGTCGTTGTGCCATGGCAAGAGCAGTGCGAATCGCCCGGCCGGTGGCAAGGACTTTGTTCTCGCGGCCCTTCAATCTCCACGGCAGGAACTTCTGGAGTTCAGAGCGACTTTGCGCAGAATGCGCCGGCCGACGGGGTCGTACTCAGCGTAAAACCGCGTCGGAGATGCCCCGTCCGACATCTCAGTGTGCAACTCGCGGCGATTCGGGTGTCACCTTAGAAGCAACGAAGCAAGGGCAACATCTCTACCGGAGGGAACACATGAAGAAGCTGGCAGCAGTGCTGGTCGGTGCGCTGTTCGCGGTGGGCTGTTCTGGCGCGGCGGTGAAGGCGAACCCTGGAGCGACCTTCCCACTGGACGCGACCGAGGCCACCCCCGCGTTCCTCTTCCCCATCAACCTGGGCCACCTTGGCTCCGGCGGGGACCCGACCGCGATGGGCGTGACGGTGACCGCGGGCGTGGCGTCCCACTTCGGCAAGAAGGTGGTGTCCGGCCAGCAGCTGTTCGACATGGTCGGCAACCTCTCCTTCGAGCTGGCCGAGCAGATCCGCACCCAGGCTGAGTCCGCCAAGTGGGAGATGGAGGGCGGCTCCTCCGGCACCGCGGATCAGCTCTCGAAGACCATGGAGACGGTGATCGGCGGCCTGGTGAAGGCCGGCCTGCTCGAGAAGCCGATCCAGTTCCGCTACATCGTGGCGGTCCACTCGCACGGCCAGTCCGGCATGGGCGGGGCCACCCTGAGCGTGGAGAGCTGGGGGGGGATCTACGACACCCAGACCCGGCAGATCAGCTCGTACATCCTGAGCAAGGACAACTTCGCCAACAAGCCCGAGGCCGTGATGGCGCAGCTGCCGTCCACCTACAACACCATCATCGACAAGCTGCTGGCCGGGAAGTAATCCGCGCCAAAGCAGTCTCTCCGGCGGCGCAACCCTTCTGAAGGGGGCGCCGCCGGAGCCGTTTTCAGGGCTGGGCGCGCACCGGGGCGAGCGCGGGGCGGGCCGGCTCTCCGTAGTAGAGCGAGCGCAAGAGCTTGCGGTTGTGGATGACCGGCTTGTCGTACTTGCCGAGCTTCATCCCGGTCAGCTCGCGCGGCGTGCAGTCCGCCACGGTGGGGAGGAACTGGGCGTCATCCCGGACCTCGATCATCCCCAGCAGCCGCGCCAGCTGAGAGAACGGGCCGATGAAGCGCTGGTAGAACGGCGACTCGCTCCGGGAGAAGACGAAGACGTGGAAGCGGCAGGTCTTCTCCGTCTCCGGGACCATGAAGATGGTGCTGCGCGTGAGCAGCGGACGGCGCACCTGGCCGGTGGGGTCCGTCCAGTAGATGCTGTATTCGGTGCGCACCGGGTCGAACCGGGTGACCCACTCGTTGTGGAAGAGGTCTCCGGGCTGCAGGCCGAACAGGCGCAGGATCGGCATCCAGCGTTGCCGGGCCTGGTAATGGACCGTGCTCCGGTCGTCGAAGTTCTCCGCCGTGAACTCGATGGTGTCCGTGCCCGCCTCGTCCCAGCCCAGCCGGGTGTGGACGTAGGGCGTGTGCTCGTCCTCGCTGAAGTTGTCGAGCGCCACGTGGAGCGGCGCGGGCATCAGGCGGGAGAAGCTGCCAGCGTAGTGGTAGCCCTCGGGCGTCTGGAGCGGCAGCGCCTCGGGGTGGGCGTCCCGGCCGCCGAGCCAGAGCGTCCCGTAGCGCTCCACCACCTGGAAGGACTCCACCTCGCAGTGGGCGGCGGTGGCGTGGGACGGGCTCGAGCCCTGCCCTTGCGCGTCGAAGTGCCAGCCGTGGTACGGGCAGGCGAGCCGGCCGTCCGGGCGGACCTTGCCCTTGGAGAGCGGCGAGAAGCGGTGCGGGCAGCGATCCAGCAGCGCCGCGGGGCGGCCGGAGCCGTCCCGGAAGAGCGCGTAGCCCTCCCCGTCCACCTCCACGCGCACGGGCTTCTTGCGCAGGCGCGCGGCGGGCAGGACCGGGTGGAAGAACCGCGAGATCGGGCGGGAGGAGGTCATGGCGCCCGCGATTGTGCACCAAGCCGCGCCCGCCCCTCCACCTGGACCGCGGGCCTGCCCCGTCAGCCTTCCAGGGCCTTCACCAGCACGTCCGCGATCTCCTTCGCGTACGCGTCGTTGCGGCTGGCGTCCGGGCCTTCGATCAGCACGCGGGCCTTGGGCTCGGTGCCGGAGAAGCGGACCAGCACGCGGCCGTTCTTGCCGAGCTTCTCCTCCACGCCCTTGATGGAGCGCATCACCGTGGGCAGCTCGCCGAGCTCCCGCTTCTGCTTCACCACCACGTTGAGCAGCGTCTGCGGCACCGGCTCGAAGATGGAGGCCAGCTGCGAGACGCTCTTCTGCTGGCGGCAGAGCACCGCGAGCAACTGGAGCGCGGCCAGCGTCCCGTCCCCGGTGGTGGCGTGGTCCAGGAAGATCAGGTGGCCGGACTGCTCGCCGCCCAGGCTGTAGCCATTCTTGCGCATCTCCTCGACCACGTAGCGGTCTCCCACGCGAGTGCGCACCACCTTCACGCCCCAGCGGGCCACCGCCCGGTCCAGCCCCATGCTGCTCATCACCGTGGAGACGAGCGTCTTCTTCTTCAGTTCGCGGCGGGCCACCAGCTCACCCGTGCAGATGGCCATGATCGCGTCGCCGTCCACCACCTTGCCCTTCTCGTCCACCACGATCAGCCGGTCCGCGTCCCCGTCCAGCGCCAGGCCGAGATCCGCGCCGTGCTTGAGCACCGCGCGCGCCAGGTTCTCCGGGTGGAGCGCGCCGCACTTGTGGTTGATGTTCTTGCCGTCCGGCGAGACGCCCAGCGCGATCACCTTGGCGCCCAGCTCCTCGAGCACCGCGGGCGCGGTCTTGTAGGCGGCGCCGTTGGCGCAGTCGACCACGATGGTGAGCCCCTCCAGCGTCAACTCGCGCGGGAAGGTGTTCTTGAGGAAGACCACGTAGCGGCCGCGCGCGTCCTCCAGCCGCAGGGCGCGGCCGATCTTGGTGGCCGTGGGGCGGAGGTGATCGATCTTCTTGGCGAAGATCAGGTCTTCGATCTTTCCTTCGGTCTCGTCCGGGAGCTTGAAGCCGTCCCGCCAGAAGAACTTGATCCCGTTGTCCTGGTACGGGTTGTGGGACGCGGAGATCACCGCCCCGGCGTCCGCGCGCATGGAGGTAGTGATGTTGGCGATGCCGGGCGTGGGCAGCGGGCCCACGAGCGCCACGTCCACGCCCATGGAGGTGATCCCCGCCGCGAGCGCCTGCTCGAGCATGTAGCCGGAGAGCCGGGTGTCCTTGCCGATCACCACGCGGTGGCGGTGGTTGCCGTTGCGGATGAGGTACGCGAGCGCGCGCCCCAGCTGCATCGCGACCTCCGCGGTCATCGGGTAAACGTTGGCGACGCCCCGCACCCCGTCGGTCCCGAAGAGCTTCGCCGAGGCCGCGCTCTCGCTCGGGGTCGACTTCATCCGATACGCCATGTCCGCCTTCCGCCTTTGCACGAGGAACTGCTTTATACCCGCTGCCGCTTCGACAGCGACGAACCTAGGGACCGCCCGTTCGCGGGGCAAGCGACGCCCAGCGCGTCAGGGGCCGCGGGGGGAGGTGGGCGCCCACAACGTGCCCCCCTCCTGGGCGCTGCGCAGGGCATCCGCCACCGCGAGCGCGTCCTTGGCTTCTGTCACATCGTGGACGCGGACCACATCGGCGCCCCCCATCACCGCCAGCGCGGCGATCGACCCGAGCGTGGCCGCCAGCCGCTCCCCCGGGGGCTTCCCGCCTGCCAGCTGACCGAGGAAGGACTTGCGGCTGGTGCCCACCAGGATCGGCAGCCCCAGCACGCGCAGCTCCGGCAGCCGCCGCAGCAGGAAGAGGTTGTGGCCGGCGGTCTTCCCGAAGCCGATCCCGGGGTCCACGAGGATCCGCTGCCGGGGGATCCCCGCCGCCAGCGCCCGCTCCACGCCCTGCCGGAGGTAGGCGACCACCTCCTCCACCACGTCCCCGTAGGAGGGCGCCTGCTGCATCGTCTGCGGCGTCCCCTGCAGGTGCATCAGGCAGCAGGCCGCCCCCGCCGCCGCGGCGACCTGGGCGAGCCGCGCGTCCCCGAGGAACCCTGTCACGTCGTTCACCAGGCAGGCGCCCGCAGCCAGCGCCGCCTCGGCGACCTCGGGCTTGCGCGTGTCGATGGAGAGCGGCACGTCCACCCGCGCCGCGAGCGCCTTCACCACCGGCAGCACCCGGGCCAGCTCCTCCTCCACCGTCACCTCTGGCGCCCCCGGGCGCGTGGACTCGCCGCCCACGTCCAGCAGGTCCGCTCCGGCCTTCACCAGCGCCTCGCCCTGGGCCACCGCGTCCTTGGGCGCGAGGAAGCGCCCCCCGTCCGAGAACGAGTCGGGGGTGACGTTGAGCACCCCCATCACCCGCGTGCGCTCGCCGAGCGCCAGGCGGTGCCGTCCGGCCTCCAGCACGCGCCCAGCGGAGGCGTCCAGCGCGGCCAGCGCTTCGCTCAGCGCGGTGGCCAGGGCCGGGCGCCCTGCCTCCTGGGCCCGCTGGGTCAACCGCTCGTGCTGCTCCTTCCGCCCGGAGAGCAGCGCCGTGCCGGGCCGCGCCACGGCGTCTCCCGCCACGTAGGTGGGCAGCTCCTGCGGTCCGGCGGCGCCCTCCCATGCCTCGGACGCCTGGCGCAGGAAGCGCGCGTCGTCCCTCTCCAGGCCGGTGAGCAAGAGCTGCGCGTAGGGGAGCTTCTCCGCCAGGTACTCGCGCGCCGGGCGCGGCAGCCCCAGCCGGCGGAAGGCCAGCGCGAGCGCATCCAGCGAGTCCACATTGAGGACGCGGGCGAGCGGCATGACGGCCGCGGAGGGTACACCCGAAACGGCGGCGGCCGGCGCTCTTGCGAGGGCCGGCCGCTTCGAAGCTTCGCTGGAGGAGGAGCCCTACGCCTTGTTCGGCTCGAACTTGGGCAGCCCTTCCAGCGCGTCCAGGATCTTCCGCTTCTCCTTCTTCTCCAGCTTCGGAGGCGCGTTGATCCGCGGCGGCGGGCGCTCGCGGGTGAGAGAGCCGCCCTGGACGAGCACGTTCAGATCCTCGGCCTCGAGCGTCTCGTACTCGACCAGCGCCTCGGCCACGCGCATCAGCGTGGTCTGGTTCTCCACCAGGATCTGCTTGGCCTTCTCGTAGCAGCCGATCACGATCCCGCGGACCTCGTCGTCAATCTGGCGGGCGGTGTCCTCGGAGTACTCGCGGCCGCTGGAGAAGTCGCGCCCGAGGAAGACCTCGCCATCGCGGTTGCCGAAGGCCAGGGGTCCCAGCTTCTGGCTCATGCCCCAGCGGCAGACCATGGCGCGGGCCAGCTGCGTGGCGCGCTCGATGTCGTCCGAGGCGCCGGAGCTCATCTCGCCCTGGCTGAGCTCCTCGGCGATCCGGCCGCCCAGCATCATGGCGATCCGGTCCAGCATCTCCTTGCGGTAGCCGTTGATCCGGTCCTCGGTGGGCAGGGCCCAGGTGAGGCCCAGCGCCTGGCCGCGCGGGATGATGGTGACCTTGTGGACGGGATCACAGCCCGGCAGGAGCTTGCCCACCAGCGCGTGGCCAGCCTCGTGGATGGCGGTGTTCCGCTTCTCCTTCTCGGACATGATCATGGACTTCCGCTCGGGGCCCATGATCACCTTGTCCTTGGCCGCCTCGAAGTCGCTGATGTCCACGCGCTCCTTGTTCTGGCGCGCGGCGAACAGGGCCGACTCGTTGACCAGGTTCTCCAGATCCGCGCCGGTCATGCCGGGCGTGCCGCGGGCGATCTGCTCCAGATCGACCTCGGGGGCCAGCGGGACGCGGCGGGTGTGGACCTTGAGGACGCCCAGGCGGCCCTTGAGGTCCGGCCGGGGGACGACGATCCGGCGGTCGAAGCGGCCGGGCCGCTGGAGCGCCGGGTCGAGCACGTCCGCGCGGTTGGTGGCGGCGATCAGGATCACGCCTTCGTTGGACTCGAAGCCGTCCATCTCCACCAGCAGCTGGTTCAGCGTCTGCTCGCGCTCGTCGTGACCGCCGCCCAGGCCTGCGCCGCGGTGGCGGCCGACGGCGTCGATCTCGTCGATGAAGATGATGCAGGGGGCGTTCTTCTTGCCCTGCTCGAAGAGGTCCCGGACGCGGGAGGCGCCCACGCCCACGAACATCTCCACGAAGTCCGAGCCGGAGATGGAGAAGAACGGGACGCCCGCCTCACCGGCAACCGCCTTGGCGAGCAGCGTCTTGCCGGTGCCCGGGGGGCCCATCATCAGGACGCCCTTGGGGATGCGGCCGCCGAGCTTGGTGAACTTCTTGGGGTCCTTGAGGAAGGCGATGATCTCCTCGAGCTCCTCCTTGCACTCGTCGATGCCGGCCACGTCCGCGAAGGTGACCTTGTTGTGGCTCTCCGAGAGGAGCTTCGCCTTGGACTTGCCGAAGGTCATGGCCTTGCCTCCGGTCCCCTGGAGCTGGCGCATGAAGAAGATGAAGATCACGAAGAGGAAGACCACCGGCATCCACTGGCTGAGGATGCTGAGCAGCAGGCCGTTCTGCTCGGGGTCCTGGATGCTGACGTTGACCTTGTTGGTCTCCAGGTCCTTCATCGCCGCGTCCGGGCTGATCCCGATCACGCGGAACTTCTCCTTGGTGTCCTCGAACTGGCCCCGGTAGACGTTGCCCTTGACCGTGACCTCTTTGACCTGCTTCGCCTCCACCTTCGACTTGAAGGTGCTCCAGGAGACCTCCTTCTCAGGGTCTCCGTGGCCGGAGACGAACTGGTAGAAGGCGACGAACAGTCCAATGAGGATGACCCACAGGCCGATGGTCTTGAAACTCGAACGCACTTGGGAGGTACCCTTTCGGTGCCGCCGGCTTTGAGGCTGCCTGGAACTTCTATTTATTCCGCCAACTTACACAGCCTCGAACACTGCTTCGAACCGCGGACGGTATCAGCAACAGCAAAGCAGCCTCAACTATTTTGGCCGCCGCTCCGCGCCCGCAACTCTATAACGAACCAGCCAGTCTTGTGCTCGAAGGGACCCGGTCGGACGGGCCCAGAGGTAGGTCCCCGAGCACCCCGCCGCTGACCGGGCAGACGGCCACACCCCCACCACCCAGACCACGCCGCCGGTGGCATCGGCCACGACCGGCAGGGCGTCTCGCGTCTCGCGGGGGATCTTGGCGTCCACCAGCAGATCCTGGAGCCGGCGACGGCGGGTCCCCGCGGTGCGATCGCCGGGCTCGCGGCGGCGCACGGTCAGCGGCAGGTGGAGCGCCGCCAGGGGCGCCCAGAGCGCGTCCGCCGGGGCCCGCGCGGAGAGCCCCAGCTCCAACCCGGCCGCCTCGTCCCGCACCACCTGATCCAGCGCGCCGAGCGTGAGCGGTGCGAACGGGATCGCCGGCACGTCAGGCGCCACGCAGCGGACCTCCCCGCTCTGCGCCCGCAGCACGAAGCCGCCGGGCAGCGTGGCCACGCCCCCGCGCTCCACCGCCGCCTCGGCGAGCGCCACGCCCTGCGCGTCCGCGGGGAGCCCGGCCTGCGCCAGCAGCGCCACCAGCGCGCGGCGCCGCAGCGGCCCCGGAAGCGCCCGCAACCCCACCGCGTCCAGCCCTCCTCCCGGGAGCACCAGGCGCTGCACCGCTTGCGCAGCGAGCGCGCCGAGCAGGGCCTCATCCTCCGCGGCGTGCGCAGCGAACTGCGCGAGCCGCTGCGCTACGCCGGGCCCGGCGCTGCGCTCGAGCGCGGGCAGCGCGTCTTGCCGCACCCGCACGCGCAGGAACGCCGGATCCGCGTTCATCGGATCCTCGCGCGCCGAGCTCCCCGCCGCCGTCAAATACGCCGCCGTCTGCGCGCGGGTGGCCCACAGGATCGGCCGCACCACCGCGCCCCGCCGCTCCAGGATCCCCGCCGCGCCGCGCAGCGCGCTCCCGCGCGCCAGGCGCATCAGCAGCGTCTCCGCCTGATCGCTCGCGGTGTGCCCGGTGGCCACCGCGGCCAGCCCGCGCTCTGCCCGGAGCTGCTCGAGCGCCGCGTACCGGGCCTCGCGGGCGCGGGCCTCCACGCCCGGGCCCGCGCGCACGCCCAGCGAGCGCGTGTGGAAGGGGAGCCCGCGCGCCTCGCAGAGCGCCCGCACGTGGGCCACGTCCTGCGCGGAGGCCTCGCGCAGCCCATGGTCCAGAGAGGCAACCTCCAGCCGCAGCCCGAGCCCACCCGCGACCGCGCTGGCCGCCACCAGCAGCGCCACCGAGTCGGTCCCTCCCGAAACCGCGAGCAGTACGCCGCTCTGCGTCAGACCCAGACGTCGGATCGCAGTGGCAAGCTGCCGCTCAAAGGTGAGACCCTGCGTGTGGGAGGTGTGCCTCATCGAACGCGCGAAGCCGTTGGGATCTCTTGCATTTGATGCTTGACATCGGGTGGGTTGAAGGTGTTGGGACGTCCCTCTATTATTGGTGCTGGGTTTTTCAGCAGACAGGCGGGCAGATCAGACGGAGGATTGAACCCGCGCCGGAATGCCACCCAAAGTGGCTCTGTTGGCGAAACGAGATTTTACTGAGTTGGGCCTAGGGGTCCCCCCCCTCCCCCTCTGGGCCCACGGGGCCGTGGGATTCGTTCTGCGGCCCCACTTTCCGGAGACGCCCCGGACCTGACGACAGGTCCGGGGCGTTTCCCTTTTCAGGGGACCTGCTCGTACCAGGGCAGCCCGCCGGTGGTGACGTTGCCGGCGCACTCGAGGTTGCCGGTGTTCCGCTGGCCGAACCGGGTGATCACCGGCGCGGTGATCCGTCCGCCGCTCTCGCCCTTCACCTCTATGCGCACGCCGGTGCCGCCGTCCGGCGCCACGCCGCCGTCGAGCGAAGACTTGGCCGGCCAGATCACGTCCGCCACGTAGAGCGCCTGGCAGGGCGCGCCGATGAAGACCTGATCCGGCGGGACCAACGTGTCCAGCGGCACGATGGCGTACGGCGTGGGGTTGCTGCGCACGAAGACGCGGACCACCGGGGCCGGCGCGTAGAAGCAGCGCCCTCCGCCGCTGGCCGCGCTCGCGGGCGGCGCCGTGTCCGCCACGCAGCGGATGCCGGCGTCTCCCGCGCAGCCGCAGCGATCTCCATCCGCGCACGCGCCGCCCACGGTGCAGGTGGCGGCCCCGCCCGGCACGCGGGTGTCCTTGAAGTAGTGGACGAGCAGCTTGTAGCGGCACTCCGCGGTGGCGCAGGCGCGATCGTTCTCCGGGTAGTTGAGCGAGATGTTCTCCACCAGCGAGCCGCTGCCGGTGTCGTCCACGTTGAGCACCGGATCATCGAAGGTGCCGTTCGCGCCCCAGTCGAAGTTGGACTGCCCGGCGAGCTTGAGCTTGGTGAAGCCGTTGATGTCGCCGGAGGTGGTCTGGCCGGCCTGGCCGCCGTCCGCCAGCGAGCCACCGGGCTCGGAGAAGAAGGAGAAGGCGCCGCTGAAGGGCACGCCCGCGTCCGTGCTCGAGGGGCGGACCAGGTGGAGATCCAGATCGATCCCCGCGTAGCCGCTCCAGGAGAGCTGGGCCACCAGATCCTGCTTGAGCACCGCCGCGAACTTGAGCGTCACCGCGGTGGCGTGGCCCTGCACGTCCGAGACGGTGAGCTGCACCTTGTAGAGCCCGGAGACGGGCGGCAGGAGCAGGCTCGGCCGGGGGATGGCGGGCTGGGCGAAGCTCACCGTGCCAGCGCCCGCGGGCTTCTCCAGCACCTCCCACTTGTACGTGAGCATCACCCGCGCGTCCTCGGGGTCGGTGGTGCAGTGGGTGACGTCCGCGTCCGAGTGCGCGGAGAAGGTGACCGCGGTCTGCGCGCTGGCGCGCCCGGGCTGGATGTCCCGGGTGGCGGTGAAGTCGTAGCCGCCGGCCGGGGGGACGAGCAGCGGCGCCCACTCCGCCGGCTTGTCGTAGTCCACCTGGGGAGAGCCGTCGCTGTTGCGGACGGTGACGATGTTGGCGCAGACCTTGGGCGGCTCGTTGGGGCGCAGCGTGCCGGAGAGCTTCACCCGCACCTCGGGCCGCTCCGGATCATCCGAGCGCAGCACCAGCTCGGCCTGGTCGTAGACGAGCTGGGCGGCGATCGTGGGCACGAACCGCAGGTGGAAGCTGACCTCCTGCGTGGGCTGCAGGGCGATCGCCGGGTGACCGTCCGGCGTCATCCCCGGCAGCTGCGCGTTGCCCTCCACCTTGAAGGCCGCGGCGTCGCGCCCTTCAATCACCAGCGTGGCCGCGTTCCCCGGGCTGGTGACGAACAGCTGCGCGTCTCCTTCGTTGCGCACGGCCACCAGCGGCAGCTCGAGCGTGGGGATGGGCGAGAGGCGCATCAGCGGTTCGGCGCCGAAGTCGATGGAGGGCGGGCTCACCGCCGCGGTGCCCTTGCACTGCTTGGAGGCCTCGCAGGAGGGCGTCACCAAGAGCTTCGGCGTGGCGCCTTCACCCGTGAGGAGCACCTCCACCGTGGGGCGCTCCTCGTCGTTGGTGTTGACGGAGAGGATGGCCTCGTAGCCGAGCAGCGCGGTGGGCTTGAAGGTGACCTGCACCTCTTGCGAGGAGAAGGCGGAGACGGACGTGGGGATGGCGCCGAGCTCGAAGCCGGCGGCGCCGCCGGGGAGCGAGCCGTCCCGCAGCGTGATGGACGTGACGGTGAGCGCCGCCTGCGAGCCCGCGCTGATCGACAAGGTCTGCGGTGCGGAGCTCCCGCCGACCTTGGTCTTGCCGAAGTCGAGCGAGAGCGGCGCCACGGAGACGATCGGCTTCACGCGCTTGGCGGTGTCATCGCACCTGCATGCGCCCACACTGAGGCACAACGTAAGCGCAACGCCGACGGGCAGAAGTGAGCTGGATTTCATGGGGCTGTCTAGAGGAGAGCCGGCCAGACGAGAGAGAGGCGCGGGACTGTAGCAGAGCGCGCCTTCACGGCGCCTGAAGTCGGAGCGCAGAGGCGGCGTGGCCGTGTGAAATCGTTGACCCCAGACGGACTCTGTCGGATAACCAGGAGCGCTTTTCTTCACCCGCACCCCGCTCTCCGGAGAATCCAGTCATGGCTGGCACCGACAAGCGCAAGCAGTCACTCTATTTCCCCGAAGAGATGCTGAAGGAGATCCAGGAGGAAGCGAACCGCCAGGACCGGTCGCTCTCGTGGGTGGTCCAGCAGGCTTGGAAGATCGCCCGCGATCGCATCAAGGCGTTTCCGGCAGTGAACGATGTGGCTGGGGCAGAGGACATGCGTCGCGAGGAGGGCTGATGTCCAGCACCGACAACCGCAAGCAGTCGCTGTATTTCCCTGAGGAGATGCTCGAGGAGATCCAACGTGAGGCGGGCCGGCAGGATCGGTCCATCTCCTGGATCGTGCAGCAGGCCTGGAAGGTCTCGCGGGCAGAGATCCGCAAGATGCCTTCCGTGAATGACGTCCTCCCGCCGCCGCAGCCGACCGCGGCAGCGCCCGAGGCGCTTCGTAAGCTGTAGAAGGCCAGCCGCGCAGCATCCGCCGCCGGAGCCTCCGCTTCCCCAAAGGACGCGGGCGCTCCGGCGACGCATTTTTGGACACGTCACCCCTGCGTGAGAGCTTAGCGAGACGCTCCCATGCACGATCTCTCCCTGCAGCGCTCGCTCTTCCGCCGCCAGAAGGCAGAAATCGATCGCGCCGTGGAGGGGCGCAGCCGCGCGTTCGACGCCTACGAGGCGCGGTACCGGCGGCACGCGCGCGGGGTGCGCCGCGCCGTGGAGACGCCGGAGCTGCACGCGCGCGTGCTCGGCGCGGACGTCGTCTACGTGGGCGACTACCACACGCTGCACGCGGCGCAGGCGCAGTACGGCGCCCTGGTGGAGCTGGCGGCGGCGCAGGAGCGCCCGGTGGTGATGGCGCTCGAGTTCTTCGAGGCGAAGGCGCAGCGCCACGTGGACGCCTTCCTCGCGCGGACGCTCTCGCTCGAGCAGCTGGCGGCGCGCACCGGCCACCCGGACGCGCGGGGCGGCCTCTTCGCGCACGTCACTCCCCTGCTCCAGCTCGCGCGGCGCCTCCGCCTGCCGGTGCTGGCGATCGACAAGCGGGCCCGCGGCGCCTCCGCGCTCGCCGAGCGGGACGCGTTCGCGGCGGGCCGGCTGCACGCCGCGCTCGGGGCGCCGGGGAAGCCCCGGGTGATGGTGCTGGTGGGCCAGTTCCACGTCGCGCCGCCGCACCTGCCGGCCGCGGTGGCCGCGCTCGCCGGACCTTCGCTCCGCGCGCTCACCGTCTACCAGAACAGCGAGGCCGTCTACTGGGCGCTCGCGCGCGAAGGGCGGCTCTCTGGCACCGGCGCGGTGGAGCTGACGAACGGGGCGCTGTGCCTGCTGCACACCTCGCCCGTGCTCTGCCAGCAGAGCTACCTGGACTACCTGGCGGCCGAGGGCGGCGAGCTGGCGCAGGACGAGGACGCGGTGCGCGAGCGGTTCCGGCAGCTGGCGTGCCTGCTCGGGCGGGAGCTCAAGGTGGACGTCTCGGGCGCCCTGGACGCGCTGCTGATCGCCACGCCCTCCGAGCCGGACCTGCTCCGCCAGCTCGCGCGGCGCGGCGGCTACGGGGCCCGGGCCCTGCGCGCGGCGCGCGTCCAGCTGCTGTCGCGGGAGAGCGCGTACTTCGCGCGGGCGAAGGTGGCGTACCTGGCCTCGCGCTGCCTGGACCACGCGGCGGAGGAGGCCGCGCACTTCGTCCGCCACTGCTGCGTGGGGGACGCCATGGACGCGCCCCGCCCCTTTCTGGACGCGCTCTACGCGCGCTGCGTGGAGGAGGCGCTGGGCTTCCTGGGCTCGCGGCTGGTGAACCCGCACCGCCCCTGCCCTTCTTCCGCGGACTGGGCGGCGGCCTTCCAGCGCGGCCCGTCCCTGGAGCGGCGCGCCGCGGCCTTCGTGCTCGCGCACCGCGCCGCCGAGGAGCGCTCCCCGGCGCAGGCCTCGGCCCTGCTGCCCGAGGGCCCGCCCGCGCTGCTCAACGCGGTGGCGCACGGGCTGGGCTACTGGCTCGGCGAGCGGCTGCACCGCGCCTACGAAGCGGGCGCGCTCGCCCCGGCGGAGCTGCGGCGCCTCTTCCGGGATCCGCTGGAGGACGCCCGCGCGTCCTACTTCGAGCTCTTGGGGCGCGGCGCGCCCTCCGCGCGGCCGGCGAAGGCCGAGGCGGCGTAGGGGCTACTCCGGCTCCACGGTGGAGAGCAGCGGGAACTGCGCCTGCTGCGCGAGCGCCTTCACCTCGGCGCACTTCGACTCGGCGATCTCGTACGTGTAGACGCCGGCCACGGCGAAGCCCGTGTTGTGGGCGGTGAGCATGATCGCCGTGGCCTCGTTCTCCGAGCGGTGGAACACGGCCTGGAGGACGAGCACCACGAACTCGCGCGGCGTGTAGTCGTCGTTGTGGAGGACGACCTTGTACATCGGCGGCTTGGCGAGCTTCTTCTCGGTCTTCTTCTGGACGGCGACGCCGGCGCCCCCTTCCGAGTCCTTGGGCTTGCTCATCTAGGGGGTGCCTCCGTCAAAGGCCGAGCCGTGCACGACGGAGAAGCGCACGGCCTGATCCGGGTGGGAGGGGCCGAGCCCGTTGGGCAGGCGCCAATACTGTCCGTTGGGCTGGAGCACCCACAGCTCGCAATCGCCAATGGGGATGGCGTCCAGCGCTTCCGTGACGGCCCCCCGGCCGGGGGCGGAGGTGAGCACCACGGCGCGGGGGACGACGAAGGCCTGCAGCCGGTCCACCACCACCGAGCGGGTCAGATCGCCCGCCAGGGCGGCGAGGAAGGGGGCGGGGTTGAAGGCCAGCGGCAGCAGCACGGGCCCCGTGCGCCCGGAGGCCCCCGTGGGCTCGGTCTGCCCGGGCCCGGGGAGGAAGCGCAGGGCGATCCGCGGGTGCAGGTCCGGCAGGCCGTCTCCGTCCGCGTCGTCCGCGCGGCCGTCACCGTCCTCGTCCGCCACGCGCACCTCGAAGCCGCTGCGCGAAGGATCGAGCAGGCCGAGATCCGTGGAGACCAGCGTGAGGGGGATCAGCGCGGGCTGATCCGGCAGCACCAGCACGTCCCCCGCGTGGCCCTCCAGCCGGAAGGCGGGCGGCTCACGCGCCACGGCCTCGTCGATCGGCAGGTCCACCGTGAGCACGGCGCCGGGCTGGAGGTTGAAGGCGGGATAGGAGGAGCTGAGCCGATCCCCGGCGGTGGCCTGCGCGAGCACGTCCACTTCGAAGCTGAGGTTGCGATCCACGTCCAAGAGGCCGCCGAGCCGGTAGGGGTTGGGCTTGAGCTCCGCGAAGAGGTAGTGGAAGTCCCCCTTCGCCAGGCGCACGTCGCTGACAGCGGTGGTCTTCACCGGCAGCAGCTTGGCGTAGAGGCCAGCGGCGCGGTCCGGGTAGAGAAAGACGAAGGCGTTCCCCCGGGAGCCTGGGGTGAGCACCACGTTCCCCTGGACGCGCGTCCCGTGGAAGGGCGGGTCATCCGGCGGCACGGCGCAGGCCCCGCCTGCGAGCAGGGCCAACCCGGCGGCGAGGAGGGAGGGACGCACGGCGGCAATTTACACGCTGGCGCCCCACCTGCCTCTGGTATCCATCCGGTGCCATGACGATGAAGGACAAGGTGGAGCAGCTCCACAAGCTGCGCGAGAAGAAGCGGGAGATGGGCGGCGCGGAGCGCGTGGCGCGCCAGCGCTCGCGCAACAAGCTGGACGCCCGCGCGCGCCTGGCGCTCCTGTTCGACCCTGGCACCTTCGAGGAGCTGGGGATGCTGGCCGCGAGCAACGGCAACCTCCCGGATGAAGAGGAGGCGGACAAGCCCTCCCCCGGAGACGGGGTGATCACCGGGATCGGCGAGGTGCTGGGGCGCCCGGTGGCCGCGGCCATCTACGACTTCACGGTCTTCGGCGGATCCATCAGCGAGGTGGGCGAGCGCAAGGTCACGCGGCTGCGAGATCTGGCGCTGAAGAACCGGATCCCCCTGGTCTGGCTGGTGGACTCCGCCGGCGCGCGGCTGGACGCGTCCGCGGGGATCGACCCCCGGCGGATCGCCCAGTTCGCGGACACCGGCTACCTCTTCCGGGAGCAGGTGACGATGAGCGGCGTGGTGCCGCAGGTGGCGGCCATGGTGGGCCCCGGCGCCGCGGGCACCGCGTACATCCCCGGGCTGGCGGACTTCGTCCCCATGGTGAAGGGGACCAGCTCCATCGCCATTGGCGGGCCGTACCTGGTGGAGTCCGTGGTGGGCGAGAAGGTCACGGAGGAGGAGCTGGGGGGCTCGAAGATCCACAACGATCTCTCGGGCGTGGCGGACGCGGAGTACCCGGACGATCCCAGCTGCATCACCGCGGTGCGCGAGTACCTCTCCTTCTTCCCCTCCCACTGCGAGGAGCGGCCGCCGCGCCTGCCCACGCAGGATCCGTTCGACCGGCAGGACGAGGACCTCCTGAAGGTGGTCCCGGACAACGCCCGCCAGGCGTTCGACATGCACAAGGTGATCTTGTCCATCGTGGATGACCGGCGCTTCTTCCCGCTCAAGCCCAAGTTCGCGCGGAACCTGATCACCGGCCTGGCGCGGGTGGACGGCTACCCGCTGGGGATCGTGGCGAACAACTCCATGTTCTTCGGCGGCGTGCTGGACGTGAACTCGTCCGACAAGGCGGCCCGCTTCATCAACCTGTGCGATGCCTTCAACATCCCCCTGCTCTTCCTCCAGGACGTGCCCGGCTTCATGGTGGGCACCAAGGTGGAGCAGCAGGGGATCATCCGGCACGGCGCGAAGATGCTCTACGCCGTCTCCAGCGCCACCGTGCCCAAGTTCACCGTGGTGGTGCGCAAGGGCTACGGCGCGGGCTACTACGTGATGAACGGCCGCGCCTTCGAGCCGGATCTGCTCGTGGCGTGGCCGGGCGCGGAGATCGGCGTGATGGGGCCGGAGGGGATCGTCTCCATCGCCGCGCGCAAGCTGCTCCAGGGGGCGGAGAGCCCGGAGGCCGCCAAGGCCCTGAAGGAGGAGCTCTCCAAGAACCTGCGCGAGCAGATCAGCATCTACCGCGCCGCCGCCATGGGGATGATCGACGACGTGATCGACCCGCGAGAGACCCGCCGCTGCCTGGCGCGGGCGCTGCGGCGCACCGCCAACAAGAAGGTCGCCCGACCGTTCCGGCGCCGAGAGATCTCCCCGGTCTGAATGATCTACCTCGAGCTCCCGGCGGCCTCCGGCGTCCACTTCGTCACCCACCCCAAGGCCCGGCGCGGGCGGGGCATCCTCTTCGCCACCGCCCCCTTCGTCGTCTACGTGCTGTTCGCCACGGTGCTCTTCGCGCTGGCGGTGCAGGACCTCTCCCTCTGGGACGAGGTGAAGCGGGCCTTCGGCTACGGAGCGCTGCTCGCCGCGGGCCTGGCCGCCGGCTGCTTCGCGCTCGGCTTCCGGATGAAGGACGAGGTCGAGGCGAGCGGCCAGCAGATCCGGATCGTCACCACGCCCGCGCTGGGCGCCCCGCGCCTGCGGGTGCTGCCCTTCGGGGAGCTCAAGGCGCTGCGGGTGGATCCGAGCCTGCGCTCGCTCGGGGCGGACGTGCTGCTGGTGGCGGTGCGCCAGGACGGCGCCTCCACGCCGATCGCGGAAGGTGAGCCGCACAGCGCGCAGATCCGCGAGCTCGCCGCGCGGCTGGCGGCGCTGGGGAGCGTGCCCCTGGAAGGGCCGCGAGCGCCGGCACCTACCTGAGCGTCACTCCGCTCCTTCGCGCCGCCCCTTGCGTACCTGCGCCACCCTCGCAAGCGAGCCCTTGGCTCTCTACGATGGAGCGCACCGCCCGCGGGCTCTCAAGGGCGCGAGAACGACCGCATGTCCCGGCCCTCCGCTCGCCTCGCCCTCGCAGCCGTCGCCGCGCTCGCGGCCACCGCCGCGCGCGGCGCGTCGTGGCGCGGCCTGGAGCCGGGGCTCAGCCGCCGCGCGGATCTGGTGGCGCAGTTCGGTGAGCCTTCCAAGGTCGTGGATGACGGCGACCGGAAGCTGCTCGTCTACTTCGTGGACAAGAAGATCGGCGGCGTCCACCAGGCGCAGTTCCGGCTGAACCCGGCCACGGACACGGTGGAGCGCTTCGACCTCTTCACCATCCCGGTGGTGGAGCGGGAGACGGTGGAGAGCGTCTACGGCCCGCCCTGCGAGGGCAGCGTGGCCGGCGCGCGCTGCTACGTGACCCGCCGGGACAAGAGCGGGCGGCTGCAGCTCAACTACGTCCAGCAGGGGCTCTCCGTCTTCCTCAAGCCCGGAGACAAGTTCGTCCACAGCCTGGTCTTCGTGCAGATCCCCGGCGGTTCGCGCAGATCTCTCCCCATGCCGCCGCCGCCGCGCCTTCCGCCGCCGGCGGCCGCGGCCTGGTCCGCCAGCCAGAGCGCGTACGGGCTCATCCCGCCCATGCCCGCGTACACGGCCTGCATGGCCATCCCGCGCCCGGCGTTGAAGGCGTCACCGGCCTTGAGCGAGAGCAGGAGGTATTGGGGCGTGTAGTACATCGGCCGGATGAACTCGCAGCCGGAGAGGCCGAGCGCGGCGGCCCAGCACGTCTCCAGGCGCACCCGCTCGGCGGCGGGGATCTCCGCGCGCGGCCGCGGGGTGTAGCGCAGCCCGCGCAGCTTGAGCTGGCCGATCCGGAGCATGGCGCCGCTCACCACGCGCAGGTTGGAGTTGGACCAGGCGAGCCCAACCGCCTCGAGCGCGGGGCGCAGGGCCTCGCCGCCCTTGTCCTGGTGCCCGCCGCGCAGGTACTGCTCGGCCGCGAGCGACTGCAGCTCCACCCGGGCCAACCCGCTCGCCCGCTCCGCGCCCTGGAGGTAGACCTCCGCGGAGTCCGCGCAGCGCCCGGCCAGCGCGAGCATCTGCGCGACCAGCACGCGCACCAGCTCCGGCTTGGGGTCCGGGGAGAGATCGAACGCGAGCTTGTAGAGCTCCGCGGCGCGGTCGAAGGCCAGGGCGCGGGCGGCTTGCTCTGCGGCGGGGATCGCGTACTCGCGGACCTTGAGGTCGTTCCCGGCGCCCCGGTAGTGCTCCACCATGAGCTCGGGGCTGCCGCGTCCGGTCTGCTCCAACGTCTGGGCCAGCCGGGTGTGCCACTGCTTGCGCCGCTCCGGATCCATCCGGCGGACCACGGTCTGCCGGATCCGGTCGTGGTAGGTGTAGAGCTCGTCGGTGTTGGCGGCCGCGCGGACGAAGTGACCTACCCGCAGCGCGTCCAGCGCGGCCTCACGGTCGAACACCTCGGCGGCGAGCAGCGCGACTTTCTCGTGGAGCGGCCGCGCGGCCACGGCGATCGCCTCGAGAAGCCTCCGGGCCTCGTCCGGCAGCCCGCCGATGCGCTCGAATACCACGGACTCGAGGTCCGTGACCGGCGCGCCGCTGCCGCGGGAGGCGGCGCTCATCGCCAGCTCGCGGATGAAGAAGGGGTTGCCTTCGGCGGTGCGGGCGATCGCCTCGGCGGCCTCGGGGCCCAGCAGCGCGCGCGCCAGCTCCAGCGCGTCCGCGGCGGTGAGCGGCTGCAGGGGGATCTCTACCCGGCGGGCGCTCTTCGCCGCGTCCGCGATGCCCTTGAGGAACGGGCTGCGGCTGGCCTCGTCGCTGCGGTAGGAGAGCAGCATCACCACGCCGGGGGCGGCAGGCTGGGAGAGCAGATCCGAGGCGAGCGCGGCGCTGTCCGCGTCTCCCCATTGGGCGTCGTCGATCACCAGCACCAGGGGCGCCAGCTTCGCCACCCGGCGCAAAAGCTCCTTGAGCCCGGCGGAGGACTGGCGGCGCAGCTCCTGGGGATCCGCGCCCTCCTCCACGGGGGCCTCGCCCTCCAGCGGCCCGGCGACGCGGCCGAGCACCGGGAAGACGCGCTGGAGCGCGGACCAGCCCGGAGGCAGCACCTGGGAGAGCTCATCTGCGGACAGCCCCAGCAGGTAGCGGCTGAGCTCGTCGATCAGATCGTCGAACGCCTTGTAGGGGACGCTCTCGCGCTCGTAGCACCGCCCGGTGAGGACGGTGACCTCGCCATCCAGCCCCTTGCCGGGGTTGGCGAGGAAGCGCTCGAGCACGGTGCTCTTCCCCATCCCGGACAGGCCGTGCAGCTGCACCAGGACCGGCTCGCCCTGGCGGCTGTCCAGGAGCGCGCGCTGCAGGCTCTCGATCACGCCCTGGCGCCCCACGAAGGGGCCGGTCTCGCCGCCTCCCTGGCGGGGCGCCTCGCGGGCGATGGAGAGCTGCGCGAGCAGCTGATCGCTGGAGGGGCGCTCCTCGCGCTTGCGCCTCAGCAGCGCCATGCAGAGCGGCTCCAGATCCATGGGCACCGGCCCGTACTGGCTGGGGGGCGGAGGTTCCGCGTGCATCTTTTCGATCAGGATCTCGGGCACGGTCCCGCGAAAGGGAGGCCTGCCGGAGAGCGCCTCGTAGAGCATGGCGCCCACGGCGTACCAGTCGCTCGCCTCGGTGGCGCGGGAGCCCTCGGCCTGCTCCGGGGCCATGTAGGTGGGGGTGCCGCTGATCCGGCCGACCTCGTCGCTGCTGGCCTTGGCGGCCGGGTTGAGCGCGAGCCCGAAGTCCAGGATCACCACGCGCCCCTGGTGGGTCACCAGGACGTTGGACGGCTTCAGATCCCGGTGGACGATCCCGGCGGCGTGGAGCGCCCGGACGCCCATCACCAGCTGCCGCAGCGCGGACCGGGTGCGCGACTCGTCCAGCGCGCCCTCCGGGCGACAGAACTCGTCGAAGGGCACGCCCGAGACGAGCTCCATGGTGAAGAAGCAACGCTCGCCGTAGGAGACGAGATCGTAGAGGCGCAGCAGGTTGGTGTGGCGGACGTCCGTGAGCGAGCGGAACTCGCGCTTGAGGCGGTAGATGCTCTCCGGATCCGTGTAGAGCAGGGTCTTGAGAGCGACCAGGGTCTCGTTGGTGCGATCGAGCACCTCGTAGACGGCGCCCATTCCACCCGCGCCGAGCTGCCGGCGCAGCTCGTACCGTTCGGTGCCGGTGAACTCCGCGGCGACCCCGCCCACCCCAGAGCCGGTGCGCGGCCCGGTTCCGCGCGCGCTGCCCAGCGTGTGCTCCAGCGCGCCGTCCTCCGAATCGCCCAGATCGGTGATCCGACTGGAGCGGGAGATCGTGTGCCCGTACGGATCGGACTCGTCCGCGGTGGAGTCCTCTGCGAGGGGCTGAGCGGCAGTTCCCACGACCTCAGCGACGGGGGACGCCGGCTGGTCAGGTTTGCTCATCGCGTGAACGAAAGCGTACACGATGAGCACCGCGTTGAGACCACGGGCTCGCCGAATGGAGAGCCCGTGTGCGCTGACGCCGCCCGCCTCCGCACAGGCGCGCCAATGCCCGCCGCTAGCCCATCCCCTTCAGCCGGAAGAAGAGCCCGCGCGGTCCATAGAAGGTGAAGTAGACGCTGCCGGCCTGGAGCTGGTTGCCGTCCTTCAACGGCTCGGCGCGCACCTGCTCGAGCTTCTTTCCATTCAGGATGCTGCCGTTGCTCGATCCGCCGTCTCGCACGTACCAGGCGCCCGCTTCCTGGGTGAAGACGAGGTGGGTGCGCGAGAGCGTCCCGTCATTGACCACGAGCGTGTTGTCGCTCTCCCGTCCCAAGGTCAGCTCGGACTTACCGGGCGGTAAGACGAGGAGCATGGCGAGCGCCTCTCCGCCGGCGGTCTTCGCGGTGGAGGGCTGGGCGCGCACCGTGGCCTGCGACTGCGCCGGCGGACGCCACGGGCCGGGCTCCCACACCAGCCAGGAGTGCGGGATCATGGCCTCGAAGGTGGCGAAGTCCGAGCGGGCGTGCTGCTTGGCCAGCTGCGAGAACAGGTAGCTCTTCATCATGACGGGCGCGGCCGGACTCTAATAGAAGACCGTGCCCAGCCGCAGCAGGTTCACGTTGTAGGCGACGTTGAAGCGGTCCGCCCGCCCCGTGGGATGGCCCCACATGGGCGCGAAGCGGTCCGTGCCGCAGTTGCTGCAGTAGCCGCCGCTGACGCCCACCGCCACCGCCGCGTAGATGTACCCGAGCACCAGCTGGTAGCCGATGTCCGCGCCCAGGTGGAGCTGGCGGCTGGTGCCGCCGAAGTCGGTGGGGTTGGCCGTGGGCGAGTGGCTGAAGGCCTGCTCGTCGAACGAGGAGAACATCAGCTTGGGCTGCACGAAGAAGCCTCGGGTCCACTGCCCGGCGAACGGATGGTAGAGGCCGCCGAAGGTGACCCAGAAGCCCTGGAAGGTGCGGCAGTTGCCGACGTCGCAGGAGTCGTGGCCGAAGTTCAGGGTGAACTCGGCGATCAGGTCCAGGTGGCTCCCCACCGCGGCCTGGGCGCCTATGGGGATGTAGACCATGGGCCGGCCGCGGGTCTGCGTTTCAGCGGCGCGGCTGATGCCCCAGGCGAGCCCCACCGGCTGAAGCCAGACCGAGGCCCGGTAGGGCTTCTTGCGCCGCACGGGCGCCACCGGCTCGGGCATGGGGCTCTGCACGGCGGGCGCCGCCTCCGGCGCAGGCGCAGGGCTTGGCTCGGGCTCGGCGCTCTGGGCCAGGGCGCCCGTGGAGAGCGCGAGCAGGAGGAGGAACGAAGGCCAGCGAAGAGGGATCACGGTGAGTTCCAATCAAGTCAGGCGCAAGAGCTCGCGCGCCTGGGCGGGCGTTGCCAGCGTCCGGCCGTGGGCCTTGGCGCGCTTGGCGGCCTCGGCCACCAGCTCGAAGCTGCCCTTGGCGAGCACGCCCTTGGACACGAAGATGTTGTCCTCCAGGCCCACCCGCGCGTTGCCGCCGCGGGGCGCGGCGAGGTCCACCATCGGCAGCTGGTGGCGCCCTACCCCGGCCACCGTCCAGGAGCTGCCCGGCGGGAGCGAGGCGATGAGGAAGTCCAACGCGCTCTCCTTGGCGGCGAGCGCCCCGGGGACGCCGAGCACGAAGTCGTAGTGCGCCGGGAGCTCCACCAGCCCCTCCTTGGCGAGGTAGGCGGCCTCGTCCACCATGCCCGCGTCGAAGCACTCGATCTCCGGCTTGAGCCCCAGCGCGCGGATCCGCTTGGCGATGTCCCGCACCAGGGGCCGCGGGTTCCAGAACACCTCCTCGCCGAAGTTGACCGTGCCGGTGGTGAGGGTGGCCATGTCCGGGCGGTCCGCGCCGGTGAGGGTGAGCGGCCCGCAGCGCTCGTCCACGCTCATGCCCACCGCGCCGCCGGTGGAGGTCTGGATGAGGATGTCGCAGCGCTTGCGGATCTCCCGGATCGCCGCGCGGAAGAGCTCGGGGGACTGCGAGGGGCTGCCGTCCGGGTTGCGGACGTGGAGGTGGACCATCGCCGCGCCGGCCTCGCGGCACTTCGCAGCGTCCTCGGCGATCTCCTCGGCGGTGATGGGAAGGTGGGGCGTCTGGGCCCGGGTCGTCTCCGCGCCGACGAGCGCGGCGGTGAGGACCATGGGAGGATGGCTCATCGGTTTCCTCGCTGCTTCTCCTTGGGGACGACACAGGTGCCCACCGCGCGGCAGACCTCCACCGGGGCGGGCAGCACCTCCGCGGCCGAGTCCGAGACCTGGGGCAGCGGGCGGATGACTTTCCGGGCCACGAAGCGGATCTTCCGGCTGGTGTTGCCGGTGGAGAGCAGCTCGCCCTCCACCTCCACGTAGTCCCCGGCGTAGACCGGCGCGAGGAACTCCACGGACTCGTAGGCGCGGAAGAGCCCTTCGTCCCCGTCGTGGCGGATGAGCAGCTCGGTGGCGGCGTCTCCGAAGAGCGCGAGCATGCGGGCGCCGTCCACCAGGCTCCCGCCGTAGTGCGCGTCCGCCTGGCTCATCCGCAGGCGCAGCAGAACCTTGAGGGGCTGGCTGCTCATCGTCTTACGGCTCCTTCCCCAGCTTCTTGAGCACCGCGTGGGCGACGTAGTTGGCCACGTCCGAAGGCTTGGTGCCGGGACCGAAGCCAGCGTCGAAGCCGAGCTCCAGGGCCAGCTTGTGATCCACGCGCGGCCCGCCGAGCAAGAGCAGCGTCTTGCCGTGGATGCCGGCGCGCTTGGCCTCCTCGATGAACTGCCGGGAGTTGTCCTTGTGCACGTCCCGCTGAGTGACCACCTGGCTGACCAGCACCGCGTCCGCGTTCTTGGCCACCGCGCGGCGGACCAGCTCCGCGTTGGGGACCTGGCTGCCCAAGTTGAAGGCCTCGAACCACGGGTAGCGCTCCAGGCCGTAGTCCCCGGAGAACCCCTTCATGTTGAGGATGGCGTCAATCCCCACGGTGTGCGTGTCCGTGCCGGTGCAGGCGCCGAAGACCACGATCCGGCGGCCCACCTGCTCCTCGATCAGCTTGTTCAAGGCATCGAAGCCGAGCTTCTTCACCACCACTTCCGGCACGTCGATCTTCGCGTAGTCCAGGGAGGCCCGGGTGTGGGCGTAGACGACGAAGAACGTGTAGCTGTGCGCGGCGGGCTCGGCGGCGGCGACCTTCACGTCCACGAAGCCCATCTGCTTCACCAGCTCCGCGGCGGCGGCCTTGGCCTTCTCCGAGAGCGGCACGGGCAGCGTGAACGAGAGCTGGACCGCGCCGTCGTCCCGGCGGTCGCCGTAGGGGCGGATCACCTGATCCTGCGGCTTCACTTGCCCTCCTTCACGAACTGGACGCTCTGGGCCACCTTGGCGGCCAGCGGCTCGAAGCGCTCCTTGCGCTTGACCGAGGCGGTGAAGGTGAGCGCCCACTTCGTCTTGCCGTCACAGCCCACGTACTGCCAGGTCTGCACCTCGGTCTTCTTCTCCGGATCCGAGTCCAGGAAGACCTTCTTCGCGGCGGGCGCGGCGCCCACCGAGATCCGCTCCCAGCCCTCGCCGCCCAGCGCCTTCACCAGCTTGTCCCGGCACAGGCCGGCGGCGAGCGGCGAGTCCAGGGGGATCACGTCCAGCGAGAAGCTGGCGTCCTCCGAAGGGGCATCGAACCGGTGGGTGCCCTCGGTCACCGTGTGCTTCCAGGCGGCCGGAACGGAGAGCTTGAGCGAGGAGACGCGGGTGACCATCAGGTCGTCCGCGGAGCCGCCGAGCGTGAGCGCCACCAACGTCGCGAGCACCTTCATGCGCGGCCCTCCAGGAGCTCCAGGAACGGGTTGAAGTAGTCCGGCCCCTTCTCGAGCACCCCGTCCAGCCCCTTGCCGCCGGTCTCGCTGCGGGCCACGTCCCCGAAGCGCCCCTTGCCGATCGCCGCGACCATGCCTTCGCGGTGGCACTCCTCGAGCAGCTTCATCGCGTTGCCGAAGACGAAGCGGGCCCGGTTGGCGATCTTCCCGTCCTCCTTCACCACGAACTCCTCGTCGATCCCGCGGGCGGCGCGGTGGATGTAGTCCGCCGCCTTCAGCGCGACGTAGCGGTCGTGCAAGAGCGGCGTGTGCATGGCCTCGGTCATCATCCCCAGGAGCTGGATCCCCTGCCGCGTCCAGATGGCCACCAGATCGGCCATCACGTCGTACGCGTGGGAGAAGAAGATGTCCGTCTCCTTGTGCTTGGTGGGCGGCATGTACTTGCAGGGGGCGTCCGGGAAGCAGCGGCGCACCAGCATGGCCTGGGAGAGCTCGAGCAGGAGCGTGTCTGGGCGGTGCGGGTCGATCTCGTAGGAGTGGCCCAGGCCCAGCTGCCAGTCCTTCAGCCCCGCGCGCTTGGCGAAGGACTCGTTGATGAACTGGCTGGCGATCACCGTGTGCGCGGCCTCGAAGGCGTCCGCGGTGGTGATGTAGTTGTCCTCGCCGGTGTTGATGACGATCTTCGCGAGCGCGCAGATCCGGCGGGAGAAGTACTGATCCAGGAACGTTCGGCGCAGGTTGATGTCCCGGAAGAGGATCCCGTACATGGCGTCGTTGAGCAGCATGTCCAGCCGCTCGTACGCCGCGCAGAAGGCGATCTCCGCCATGCACAGGCCGGAGGAGTAGTTGGTGAGCTGGATGTAGCGCCGCAGCTTCCTGGACTCGTCGTCCAGGGCTTCGCGCATGATCCGGAAGTTCTCCTGGGTGGCGTAGGTGCCGCCGTAGCCCTCCGTGGTGGCGCCGTGCGGCACGTAGTCCAGCAGCGACTGCGCGGTGGAGCGGATGACGGCGATCACGTCCGCCCCCGCCTGCGCGGCGGCCCGCGCCTGATCCACGTCGTCATGGATGTTGCCGGTGGCGACGATCACGTACTTGTGCGGCGTCTTGCCCATGGGGAACTGCGCCTTGAGCGCGTCCCGCTCCTCCACCCGGCGCACCAGCTCGTCCAGGGCGGCGCGCGCCTCGGCGCGGACCTCGTCCTTGAGCGCGGCCTCCTCCGCGGCCGGCAGCGGCGCCAGCTTGTCCGCCGGCAGCGCGGTCAGCCGCTCCACCGCGTCCAGCGGGCTCTTCGCGCCCAGCCGGAGCGCCCGGCCGTACCAGTACGCGGCGCCCCGGTTGAGCACGCCGGCCGCCTTGAGCCGGTCCACCATGAGGTTGGTGAGCGGGACCCCCCCGGGGCCGGCCTCGGAGAGGCCGAAGAAGCGCAGCACGGTGCGCTCGATGGAGACGGTGGTGTTGCGTTGGATGAGCTCGAAGATCGGGTCAGTGATCTCCTTGGCGAGCTTGCGGGCGTGCGCGATCTCCGCGTCGTCGATGAACGGGCCAGGCATACCCGCACCTTAGTAGTGGGACGGGCGCCTTTCAGCTTCCCGTGTGCCCGCCTGCTTCGTTCAGTTGACGCAAGCGGTCTTTGGGGGGGGCCTAGGGACGCCGCCCCAGGAAGAGCACGTGCTCGGCGCGGCCGCCCTCCCGCGCCTTCACCTTGCGCGCCTCGGCCCGCAGCCCGGCCTTCGACAGGCGGGCCAGGTACGCCTCGTCCGGTCCAGCGGACCAGACCACCAGCACGCCGCGCCGCTTGAGCGCCTCGCGGCACCAGGCCACGCCCTTGTCCGAGTAGAGCGACTTGTTGGCCGGCGTGCTCAGCGCCACCGGGCCGTTGTCCACGTCCAGGAGGATCGCGTGGAACGTCCCCGGGCTGCGCCGCAGGATCGCCCCCACGTCCTCCTCCCGGACCTTCACGCGCGGGTCCTCCAGCGCGCGGCCGGAGAGCTCCGCCAGCAGGCCGCGGTTCCAGCGCACCACGGCGCTGGAGAGCTCCGCCACCGTGACGGTCGCCGTGGGCGGCAACAGCGCCAGAGTCTGCGCCAGCGTGAAGCCCATCCCCAGCCCGCCGATCAGCACGTGCGGCGCCGGCACGTTCAGGCCCTCCAGCCCGGCCTGCGCCATCGTCTGCTCGGAGCCGTGGGCGCGGCTGGACATCAGCTGGGCGCCGCGCACGCGGATCGCCCACTCGCCGTCACGCTCCTGCAGCACCAGCTCGCCGTCCGACTCCACCGTCTTCCAGGGCTTCATCGTTAGACGTACCGCTCGAAGAGCGCGCGCAGCTTCGGGTCCGCGCGCAGCAGGTCGAGCGTGAGCTCGGCGTGGCCCGGGGCGTAGCCGTTGCCGACGATCATGGTGACGTCCTTGCCTACGCCCTCGGCGCCGAGCGCGGCGGCGGTGAAGCTCGTGGCCATGGAGAAGAAGATCGCCGAGCCGCCATCCCGCACGGAGAGGATGGTGGCCATCTCGGTGGCCGGCACGGAGGCGCAGTTGACGACGAGATCGCACAGCGCGCCGTTCGTGGCCGCGCGCACCTTCTCCATCACGTCCACCGCGCGGGTCGCGTCCACGGCGATCGCCGCGTCGCACAGGCCGATCTCGGAGAGGCTCTTGAGCGCCCGCTCGGAGATGTCGATCGCCAGCAGGCGGCCGCTGCCGGCCAGGCTCTTGCGCGCCTGCGCCAGGCAGAGCGCGCCGCTCTTGCCCGCCCCGAGCAGCGCCACGGTCATCCCCGGCTTCACGTGCCGGGCGACCAGCGCCGGAGCCCCGCAGACGTCCAGCGCCGCCAAGGAGAGGGTGTCAGGGAGATCCGCGGGGAGCTTCGCGTAGATCCCGGAGGCGAAGAGGATCGCGTGGCCGGTGACGTCCAGCCGGTCGATCCCCAGGTGCACCGCCCGGATCTCCCGCAGCGCGAGCGGCGTGAGCGTGAGCGAGACGAGCGTGGCGATCCGGTCCCCGACCTTGAGCGTGCCCTTCGCCGGGTGCTCCGCGCCGAGCTCCCGGACCCGGCCAATCAACATGCCCCCCGAGCCGGTCACCGGGTTCTGCAGCTTGCCCCGCGCGGAGACGATCTCCTGCACCCGCGCGGCGAGCTTCGCCGCGTCCCCGCCCGCCTCCTCCTTGAGCTGTTTGAACGACGCCGCGTCCACGTTCAGGGACTCGACGTCGATCAGCAGCTCCGAGGGGCGCAGCGGGAGCGCAGGGTCCAGCCGCTGCGCCCGCTGTGGAAGGACACCCGCTTCGCCGATGACCCGGGACAGCCCGTAGGGATCAGTCACCATCGGCCGCGCACTGTAGCGCGCGAAGCGAGGCCGGGAGCGGCTTAGTGAGGGCTACGGGCCGCCATCCAACTTCGGCGCCCCGGCGTCCCAGCCGCCGAAACCGCCGGCGTCCCAGCCGCCGAAGCCGCCCGCGTCCCAGCCGCCGCCGCTGCCGGCGTCCCAGCCGCCGCCGCTGCCGGCGTCCCAGCCGCCGCCGCTGCCGGCGTCCCAGCCACCGAAGCCGCCGCCGTCGTACCCGCCGTGACTGCCGCCGTCGTACCCGCCGTAGCCGCCGCCGTCGTACCCGCCGTAGCCGCCGCCGTCGTACCCGCCGTGACTGCCGCCGTCGTACCCGCCGTAGCTGCCGCCGTCATGGCCGCCAGAGCTGCCGGCGTCCCAACCGCCGTGGCTACCGCCGTCCGACCAGCCCGGGCCGCCATCGCTTCCGCCGTAGGGGCCACCGTCCGAGGACCACTGGCCGCCGTCCGAGGTCGGCAGCACGCACTGGAAGCTGGTGAAGCCGCCGATCAGGATGGAGGCGCGGGTGGCCGAGTCCTTCAGGGTGATCTCGTCCTGCGGGATGCGGCGGTGGGAGCCGTCTCCCTCGACCACCTCCACCGCGATCCCGGCCACGCTGGCGCCCTCCGGAAGATGGAGCGGCAGGATCAGCTCCACCTTCTTCTTGAACTCGAGCCCGGCGGGCCCGAACACCGCGACCGGGCCGGCCGCGGCGGCGTCTCCCGCCAGATCCGTCTTCCCGAGCTCGAGGGTGATCTCCGTGTCCGCCTCCAGGGCACCCGGCGGGATGATCAACGTGGTGCCCTCGAGCTCCACGTTCTCCGTCTTCTTGACGACGAGGATGGCCCCCTGGACCGCGCTCACGCGCTCCGCCTTCACGAAGCGGGTGCCGAGCTCCTCAGGCGGGACGTAGCAGCCCGCGAGGATCAGCGCGGAGAACAGGGCGAGGCGACTCGAGATGGCTTTGACCAAGGCAGACCTCATTTTCGGGTGAATGACTGCAGGGCGGCGGTGAATGTCCCCTCGCCGCTTCAGCGTTCACCCGCTCATCGCAGCGCCCTCAGCGCCGCTTCGACCTCTCGAAGGTGACGGCCGCTCGGGTACCGCTGGCGGTAGCGCTCGAGCAGCGGCGCCACCTCGTCCGGCCCACGCTGCGCCGCGCAGAAGGACCGCAGGTAGAGCGCGTCCTCACCCACTTCGCCCTGGGCCCCATCCAGGGCCTCGTAGTCCCGCAGCGCGAGCGCGCAGTCCCCCTGACGCCGGCGCGCGTTGGCCCGCGCGAGCACCAGCGCGTCTCGCAGCTCCAGCTCGGGACGGGCCGCCAGTAGGCGATCCACCTCGGCCGCGGCCTCGGACCAGGCGCCGTCCGCGAGCAGCGCCTCCACCAGCCCCAGATCCGCCTCCTCGCGCAGAGACCCGTCCGGGTACTTGTGCTGGTACGCCCGGAACGCCTGCACCGCTCCGCGCGGGTCCTTCGCTGCGAGCCGCCGGCGGGCGCTGTCGTAGAGCGCGATGTCCGGGTGCAGCGCCGCGGGAGCGATGGGTCCGGCCGCCACGGGCGCGGCGGCGGGAACGAGCCTTGGCTCGGGGTGAACGGCTGGAGCGGCGGCGAGCGCCCCTCGACTTCGCTCGGGGTGAGCGGGGATCTCTGGCGTGGCCTGCGCCTCGAGCGCCCCTCGACTTCGCTCGGGGTGAGCGGGGATCTCTGGCGTGGCCTGCGCCTCGAGCGCCCCTCGACTTCGCTCGGGGTGAGCGGGGATCTCTGGCGTGGCCTGCGCCTCCAGCCCCCCTCGACTTCGCTCGGGGTGAACGGGGCGGGTCTTCGGATGGGTATGGGTCTCGGTCTGGACCACGACAGCGGCAGGCTGCACCCGCCCGCCGGTCACGGGCGGCGGCGCCTCGGTCCGCGCTTCCAGCACCACCTCGGCGCGCGCGGCGAGCACCACCTTGCGCTCCTGGCTGTCGCCCGGGGCACGGACGCGGTGCGCGCCTTCGGAGGCGAGCACGGCCAGGGGGCCGCGGCCGAGCTTCAGCCCGTCCAGCTCCACCTCCTCTTCCGCGGCGCTTTCGACGCGGAGCACCGCGCCTGTCGCCGGCGAGGTGAAGGCGCGCAGCAGCAGCGCCTCCTCGGGAGGGACCGCGCCCTCCACCAGCCCTGCCACCGACGACCAGGCCTGACCCGCGGAGACCGGCCGCTCGCCGCTCGCGTCCCTCACGATCACGCGCCCTTCCTCGACGCGGACCTCCACCCGCTGCTCCGTCCGCTCCACGGCGAAGAGGGTTCCCACTACCCGGACCTCGATCCCGCTGGCCTCCACCACCAGCGCGCGGCTCGCGGGGCGCTTCTGCGCGGACACCACCACCCGCCCGGCGCCGAGCGAGATCCGCGAGCCGCCCTCGCCCGAGCTCAGCGAGACCGTGGCGCCCTCCCCCACCAGCACCTCGGCATCGGGGAGCTGCGCCAGGGCCCTGGACGCTCGCCCCGTCCGGAGCACCCGGCCGGGCGCGAGCTCCGCGCCGGCGGAGAGCCCCTGGCGCTCGCCGTCCTGCACCTCACCCGCGGTGAGCAGGAGCCGCGCGCGGCGGACTGGCGGGCTCGGGCGCAGACCGGCCCAGAGCACCGCGGCGATCGCCGCCGCCGCCGCGACCAGCAGCCAGCGCGGGGCGCGGAAGCGGAAGCCGGGGGTGGCGGAGAGCCGGGCCCAGGACCGCTCCTTCGAGCCGCGCGGGGGCGCCGGATCCTCCAGCGCGCGCAAGAGCTCTTGCAGCTCGGGGCGCTCGCTCATCGGGCCCGCCCCTCCTGGAGCAGCCCCAGCTCCGCGGCGATCCGGTCGAAGTCCTTGCGCGCGTAGAACAGCCGCGTCCGGATCGTCTCCGCCTTGTCACCCGTCAGCCGAGAGATCTCCTCGCTGGAGAGCTCCTCGATCACCGACAGGACGAAGGCTTCGCGCTTCTTCGCGGACATGCGCTCGAGGATCCGCCCCACCACCCGCTCGGCGTCCTTGGCCTGGAGCGCGCGGTCGGGCGAGAGCGGAGAGGTGGCCTCCTCCTTGCCCCGCCACAGCTCCTGGAAGGCGCGGCGCACCCGCCGCCTCCGGTGGCGCTCCGAGGAGATGTTGGCGGCGATCCGGTAGAGCCAGGTGGAGATGCGGCCGTCCCGGAAGGAGGAGATGCGCCGGAAGGCGACGATGAAGACGTCCTGGCAGGCGTCATCCAGCTCCTCCGGGGGCGTCCCCAGGCGGCGCACCACGCGGTAGACGAACTCGAAGTGGGCGTCGTGGAGCGCCTTCCACGCAGGCGCGTCCCCGGCGCGGCAACGCGCAACGAGCTCCTCCATGGCGGGTTCGATGGCGGCTTCCACGAGCGACTCGGCGGCCCCTTGGCGGGGTGAATGGCTCAGGGGGCCCGCGGCGTTCATGGAATTCGCCGTCCCAGCGCCAGGGTGGCCGCGGCCTCGAAAGCAGGAGTCTCCACGCGGGCTTGCGTGCCCCCCACGAAGCCGCCGGCGGTGCCGAGCGGGATCCCCAGCAGCGGAGAGAGCGCCAGCTCGAAGCCTCCGGGCAGCCCGACCGCGGCCCGCAGCGAGGCGCCGGCCGTGGGCAGCACCAGCCAGCGCTGGGCGAGCTTCTGGAGCGCGCCGGACGCCCAGACCGACTCCGCGCGCACGCCGAGCGTGAGCGCGCCGCAGAGCACCACCGGCTGATCGCGGGTGCACAGCCCGCCACTCGCGTACCCCCAGACCGGCACCGAGTGGAGCCGGCCGAGCGCCTCGCCGTCATGGACGACATCCAGGGTGCGCTCCAGCGCCACCAGCGCGCCGAGCGCCAGCCGCGCCCGGCCGCGCAGCAGCAACGCCAGCTCCACGTCGAGCGCGCCCGTGGCCGCCGCAGGGGCGAGCAGCGCCCCCGGCGCGACCGAGAGGACGAAGCGGACCGGGGGCTCGACCGCCGCGGACAGCGAAGGCAGCAGCTCGGGCGGTTCGGCGAGCCCGCCGCGCGCCCGCTCCAGCACAACGGCGACCGTCTCCGCGAGGTGGGCGCAATCGCGTTCGTCGGTGGGGAGCGCGCGCCGGGCGAGGAGCGCCTGCGCCTGGCGCACCTCGAGCACGCGCCCCGCGGGCGGCTCGGCAATCAGCGAGACGGTGAGCGCGGCGCCGTCCTCGACGAGCCGGGCCTCCGGCAGGCGGCGCGCGAGCGCGGCCTCCAGCGCGGGGCGCAGGGCGCACCCCGCCACGGCTTCGCTCTGGGGCGAGAGCTGGACGGGGAGCGCGCCCGCGACGAGCAGCGACAACACGCTGAGCACTGCGCCTCGCTCTCTTCTCTAGGCTCCGGCAGCCTCGAAGCGCGTGCAAGCTAGCCAAGCCGCCGCGCTGCCCGCAACCGGCTGTCGCCTCAGCGGGGCGCCTGGCTGAAGACGGCCAGCGAGCGGCCTTCGATCTCGAACGACGAGCCGGCCGCGCAGCGCTCGCCGGAGGGACGCTCGGGAGCGGCGGTGTAGAACTCGTGCGTCCAGTTCTCGCCCCAGCCGACCTCGGGGAGCTTGAACGAGATCGGCTCGTGGTGGGCGTTCATCAGCACCAGCAGGGTGTGCCCCACCACGCGCTGCCCGTGCTCGTCCGGTGAAGGGATGGCGTCCCCGCCGAGCACCAGCCCCAGCGTGCGGACGAAGGGCTTCTGCCAGTCCTCCTGCACCATCTCCGTGCCGTCCGGCCGGAACCAGGCGAGGTCCTTGAAGCGCGAGTCCCAGATGTGATCGCCCTTGAAGAAGTTCCGGCGCTGCAGGACCGGGTTGGCCTTGCGGAAGCGGATCAGCTTGGCGGTGAACTCGAGCAGCGCGCGCTGCTCCGGTCCCACGTTCCAGTCCAGCCACGAGAGCTCGGTGTCCTGGCAGTAGGCGTTGTTGTTGCCGCCCTGGGTGCGGGAGAGCTCGTCCCCGGCGCAGAGCATGGGCACGCCCTGTGAGAGCAGCAGCGTGGCGATCAGGTTGCGCTGCTGCCGCGCGCGCAGGGCGTTGACCTCGGCGTCGTCCGTCTCGCCTTCCACGCCGCAGTTCCAGGACTGGTTGTCGTCCGAGCCGTCCCGGTTCTCCTCGCCATTGGCCTCGTTGTGCTTGTGGCTATAGGTGACGAGGTCGCGCAGGGTGAAGCCGTCGTGGACGGTGATGAAGTTGATGCTCGCGTGGGGGCGGCGGCCGGCGTGCTGGAAGAGATCCGCGGAGCCGGCGAGCCGGTAGCCCACCTCCCCCGCCTGGTTCTCGTCTCCCTTCCAGTAGCGCCGCAGGGCGTCCCGGTACTTGCCGTTCCACTCGCGCCACGGCGGCGGGAAGTTGCCCACCTGGTAGCCGCCGAGGCCGACGTCCCAGGGCTCAGCGATCAGCTTCACGCGGGAGAGGACCGGATCCTGGTTGACGATCTGGAAGAACGCCGCCTCCTTGTCGTATTCGCCCTTCCCCACCCGGCCGAGCACGGTGGCGAGATCGAACCGGAAGCCGTCCACCCGCATCTCGGTGACCCAGTAGCGCAGCGAGTCCACCACCATCCGCGCCGCCTGCGGGTTGGCCACGCGCAGGCTGTTGCCGCAGCCGGTGAAGTCCAGGTTGAAGCGCGGCTCCGGCATCAGCCAGTAGTAGCTCGCGTTGTCCACGCCCTTGAGCGACAGCGTGGGGCCGAGGTGATTGCCCTCGCAGGTGTGGTTGTAGACCACGTCGAGGATCACCTCGATCCCGGCGGCGTGCAGCCCCTTCACCATCTGCTTGAACTCGCGCACCGCGGCGCCCGGCGCGCGGTCCCTGGCGTAGCGCTGGGCCGGCGCGAAGAAGCCGAGCGTGCTGTAGCCCCAGTAGTTCTTGAGCTTCTTCTCCAGCAGGAAAGGGTCGTCCACGAACTCGTGGATCGGCAGCAGCTCCACGGACGTGACCCCGAGCATCTTGAGGTGCTCGATCGCGGCGGGGTGCGCGAGGCCGGCATAGGTCCCGCGCAGCTCCTCCGGGACGCCCGGGTGGCGGCGGGTGAAGCCGCGCACGTGCGCCTCGTAGAGGATGGTCTGCCGCCAGGGGACGTCCGGCGCCGCGTCATTGCCCCAGTCGAAGTCGTCCGCGACGACCACGGACTTGGGGCAGCCGGCGGCGCTGTCCTCGGTGCTCATCACCAGGTCCTTCTGCTCGTGACCCAGCGTGTAGCCGAACACCGGCGCCTTCCAATCCACTTCGCCGTGGATCGCTCGCGCGTAGGGATCCACGAGCAGCTTGTACGGATTGAAGCGGTGGCCGGCCTCCGGATCGTACGGGCCATGGACGCGCAGGCCATACAGCGTCCCCGGGCGCAGGCCCGGCGCGTAGCCATGGAAGACGTGGTCCGTCAGTTGAGGGAGCGCGAAGCGCGCGGTCTGGCGCGCGGGGTTCGCCGGATCGAAGAGGCAGACCTCGACCCGCGTGGCGTGCCGCGAGAAGACGGCGAAGTTCACGCCGTGCCCGTCGTAGGTCGCCCCCTGCGGGTACGGCTTGCCCGGCCAAAGCTCGATGGAATTCACGCGCGCACGGTGCTCACGAAGCATTGAATGTTCAAGGGTTGGAAGGTTCGGCCGCACTCCAGTGCGGCGTCCATGTCCACCTCCGGACGCCCGGCGGCCAAGCAGTCCCGCAGGGTTACCGAGGCATGTGCGGTGCAGGTCCTCCCTGGCGCGAGGCGGCATGACGAACCACGTGGTGGCTCAGCTGGCGGTGGCCTGCACGCTCCTGCTCGGGTGCGAGTCGTCCGTCACGGCCACGCTGCCCGCCGGCTTCTCGCGGCTCGGTGTGGGTTTGAGCGGGGCGCCGGATCCGCAGGGCTCTGGGCTCAAGGTCACCCTGGAGCGGGTGCTCGCCCACTCGTCGCGCAGCGGTTGGATCTCCATCAGCCAACAGCCGGTGGAGGTGGACGCCACGGCGGAGGGGCTTCGGCTCGGAACGGTGGACCTGCCGTCCGGGCCGATCACCCAGCTGCGCCTCTACTTCGGGGAGCAGGGCCAGCGCACCCTCACCCTCCCGGACGGCGAGGAGCTGGAGATGGAGCTCGCGCCGGGGATCCAGGCGGGGATCAAGGTGCCCGGCCCCTTCGAGCTGCTCGCCTGCCACCGGACCGAGATCGCGCTCGCTTTCGACGGCGCCAAGTCCATCTGGAACGACCCGGACGAGAACGACTGGGTGCTGCGCCCGGTGGTGCGCGCCCGCGCGGTCACCACGAACATCGAAGGCTGCGATGAGCTCAGCACCGTCGCACCGAGCGGGAAGGCGGCCAGCGCGGCGCTCCCCGAAGGCGTCCCAGGGACGGCGTGCACGCGCGGCAACCAGTGCCTGTCGGGGGTCTGCGCGGCCAGCGCCTGCGCGCCCGGCGGGCCCTCCACGCCCTGCTCGGCCGGGCCCCAGTGCGCGTCCGGCACCTGCGCCGCGGGCGAGTGCACCGCCGGGAACGCGCGCGGCGCCGGCGGCGCGTGCTCCGCGCCTTCGGATTGCCTCTCCAACAGCTGTGAGGACGGCCGGTGCGCGCAGGGCTGCAATGGCTCGGCGTGCGCCGCGGCGAAGGACTGCGTGGCGGGTGTGTCCTGCGTCAACAGCAGTTGCCAGAGCATCGGCGGCAACTGAGCGCCACGCTCACCCTCGACAGCGATCGCGCCCTCCCAGAGGCACCCACATCTACGCAGGCGCCACCCCTTCCCGGTCGCAGGCACCCGTCGATAGCCTCGTCGCATGGGAATCACGTGGCGCAAGGACCAGACCCCCGGTGGCCACGAGGTCATGCACTCGACCACGTCCGGGCCCGTCTCCGCGGATGACGTCCGCGGGTACCTCGCGCAGCTCGAGCCGGGCGGGGCCCTGTACCAGAAGTCGCTGCTCTCGGTGATCGAGAGCGACACCAGCTACTCACCCGAGGCGCGGATGCTGGTGCGCGGGATCGACGCGTCGAACATGCCGGACGTCGCCTTCGCGATCGTGGTGAAGAGCGCCCCGCAGCGGATCGTCCTCGGCTTCATGCTCCACTTCATGAGCCGGATGAAGGGCATGAAGGTGTTCGGCGAGGAGGCGGAGGCCGTCCGCTGGCTGGATGAGACGCTCGCGAAGCGGCGGGCCGGCGCGCCGATGACGGGCGAGCCTGCGAAGACCGCAAGAGACGCCGTCCGCTGAGGTAGCGTCCCGCGCTCCAGATGAGGAGCGCGACATGAGCGACCCGATCTCCACGCAGGTCTTCGCCATCCGCAGGCCGAGCCCGAAGCTGCTGTGGCAGTACGTGGTCCACAGCCTCGCCGGGCTGGCGCTGTCACCGGTGATCTTCCTCCCGCTGCTCTTCCGCTACCTCACGCTCGAGTACCACTTCGACGCGGAGGGGATCCGGTGCTCCTGGGGGATCCTCTTCCGGCGGGAGATCTTCCTCACCTACGCGCGGATCCAGGACATCCACGTCACCCGCGGGCTGCTCGAGCGATGGCTCGGCATCGGCACGGTGAACCTCCAGACCGCCTCCGCCAGCAGCGGCGCCGAGCTCTCCATCGTCGGGCTGATGGAGTACGAGCTGGTGCGCGACTATCTGTACTCGAAGATGCGCGGGATCCACGGAGAGCACCCCGTGGCCGGCGCGCCCGCGCGCTCGCCCGAGGCGCTGCTGGAGGCGATCCTGGAAGAGCTGCGCGGCGTGAACGCGGCGCTCAAGGGCGCGCCGTGAGCGCCGGCCCGCTCGAGCGAGCGCTCTACGCCGTCTTCAAGGTCCCGCACCAGCCGCCGGCCGCCCCCGCCGGTCACGTGGGCCCCGCGCGCGTCTTCCGCGCCGCTCCCGAGTTCCTGACCTACCAGCGGGTGCTCGCCTTCATCGCCGCGGCGCCCACCTCGCTCTTGCTGGCGGGCACCGCCACCGGCCTGTTCATCCACGGCGGCGCCGGCTTCGTGGCGGGCGGCGTGGCGCTGCTGGCCCTGCTCGCCTTGAAGCTGGCGGTGATCTGGGTGTCCACCCGCCTCTCGTACCAGCTGCGCTACTACGTGATCACCGACCGCAGCCTGCGGATCCGCCAGGGGCTCTGGCTTCAGCGCGAGCTGACCTTGAGCTTCGTCAACGTGCAGAACGTGACCATCGAGCAGGGGCCGCTGGAGCGGCTCTTCGGGATCTCCAACGTGGTGGTGGACACCGCGGGCGGTGGGGAGCGCGTCCGCCGCAAGCCCGGAGAGACCGGCCTGCACCGCGGAGAGCTGCGCGGCGTGAAGGACGCGCAGAAGATGCGGGAGCTGATCCGCAGCGCGCTCCGCAAGAGCCCGCACCACGCCGGGCTGGGAGACGCCGAGGAGCTCCACCCCACCTCGCTGGGGCGGGCGCAGGTGGACCTCCTGGCGGCGATCCATGCGGAGGTCCGCACGCTCCGCGAGCGGGCGCAGGAGCGCAGCGCCGCCCCCCCGAAGTGAGCTGTCCCCAGGAAGGTGCAGCGGCGCCCCTGCGGACCTTTGACGCCCCGCCCGCTCATCTGACACAACCCGCCGTCCCGCGATGGTGTCACCCCTGCAAACGGCTTTGCTCTTGTCGCTCTGCTGCGCTGCGGCGGTCGCTCGCGCAGAGCCCGTCAGCGTGAGCGGCTCGGCGCGGCTGCGCTACGAGCTGGGGCCCGGGGCGGACGGCTGCCCGGACGAGCAGGCGCTGCGCAACGCGGTGGCCGCGCGGCTGGGCTACGACCCCTTTTCGGACGCCGCCCCGCGCACGCTGCGCGCCCGGGTGGAGAGCGCGGGCGCCGAGCGGGTGGCCACCGTGCGCATGGAGGGCGCGGACGGCAAGTCGCTGGGAGAGCGCCGGCTCACCTCGCGCGCGGCCGACTGCGGGGAGCTGGCGGCGGCGATGCAGCTGGCCATCACCATCGCGATTGATCCGCTGGTGCTCACGCGGCCGGCGCCGGAGCTCACGCCACCTCCGCCTCCCGTCGTGGACACGCCTCCGCCGCCTCCTCCTCCACCTCCCGCCTCCACCGAGCCCGAGCGCTACGCCTTCCATCCGCAGGTGCGCCAGGTGCCGGAGGAGGAGCTGGAGCCGGCGGCGCCGTTGGACTGGGGCCTCGGCGTGGGACCGCTCGCCTCCACCGGGGCGCCGCGGCTGGCGGTGGGGGCGCATGCCTTCGTGGAGCTTCGCTACAAGCGGTTCTCGCTCGCGCTGGAGGGGCGCGCGGACCTGCCCGCGGGGATCCGCGTGGGGCAGGACGGCGAGGTCTCCACCTGGCTCGCCGGCGGCGGCCTCACGCCCTGCGTCCGCTGGGAGGTGTTCGGCGTGTGCGCGGTGGCCATGGCCGGCCTCCAGGGCGGCAGCGCCAGCAACCTGCCGGAGGCCCGGTCCGTGAGCACGCCGCTCTTCGAAGTGGGTGCACGTGCGATGGCGGATCTCCGCCTGACCAAGGTCTTCTCGCTCCGCTTCCACCTGGATGGGCGCGTCCCGGTCACCCGCACCACGCTCACCGTGAGCGGGACCCCGGTGTGGAGCACTCCCACCCTCGCCGCAGCCCTGGGCCTTTCGGCCGTGGGCCACCTGGGCCGGTGACGGAAGTGAGAAGGCCCTCCCAATCTTCTTCAGGCAGCACCCAACCCGAGGCGGGGAACCCGGCCCACGCCCCGAACGAGGCGGAGCTTCGCGCGCTTTATGAGGCGGAGCTCTCCTACGTGTGGCAATCCCTGCGCCGGTTGGGTGTTCGCGAGAAGGACCTGGACGATCTCGTGCACGACGTCTTCATCACGGCCTTCCGGCGCCATGGCGACTACGACCCGAGCCGGCCGATCCGTCCCTGGCTGTTCGGGATCTGCTACCGGCTCGCGTCCGATTTCCGGCGCCGCGCGTACCACACCCGGGAGCTGGGGGTGGACGCGCCCGAGGTCCCGGACGACGTGCCCTCCGCGGACGCCACGCTCGCCAGCGAGCAGGACCGCCAGCTGCTCCTGCGCGCGCTCGAGGCGCTGGACGACGGCAAGCGCGCGGTGTTCGTGATGCACGAGCTCAACGAGCACACCATGCCGGAGATCGCCCAGACGCTCGGCATACCGCTCAATACGGCCTACTCGCGGCTGCGCCTGGCGCGGGCCGAGTTGGCCACCGTGGTGAAACGGCTGATCGCTCAGCGGGGGGATGATCCATGAAGGATCTGGACCTCGAGCCGCTCGCGAAGGAGTTGGAGGCGCTGGTGCGCAGCGAGCGCGCCGCGCCCGCGCCCTCCGCCGCCACGGCCTCGCGCCTCTTCGGGCGGATCGCCCAGACGCTCGCCACCGTGCCGGTCTCCGCGCCCAGCGATACCGGTACCGGCGGCCAGGGCGGCCACGGGCCGGGTGATGGGGGTCCCTCGGGCCACGGCGGCGGCCTCAACGGGCACGGCGGCGGCGGCGCGGGCCACGGCGCCACCGCGGCGAGCACCGGCGCGGCGGCCGCGGGTGCGGGCGCGGCGGCCGGGACCGGCGCGGCGGGTGCGGGCGGTGCAGCGCTCGCCACCGGCGGGCTCGGCAAGACGCTCGGCGTCCTCTTCGCCAGCAAGCTGGTCCTCGGGACCGCCACCTTCGTCGCGGGCGGGATCGTGGGCGCCGGCGTGCACAGCGCGGTCGTCGCGCCCGCCCGGCAGCAACCGGCGCCTGTCCCCGCGCCGCCTTCTCGCGTCGAGCCTGCGCCGCCTCCGCCCGCGGAAGTGGAGCCGGAGCCGGCGCCCGAGCCTGCGATCGCCGCGCCCGCCCCCGCGCCGAAGACCGTCCCGGCACCCCGGGCCGTCCGGGAGGCGCCGCCGCCCGCGGATCGGGACGCGGCGCTCGCCTCGGAACGGGCAGTGCTGGAGATCGCCCGGACCGCGCTCTCCCGGCAGAAGCCGGAGGACGCGCTGGAGGCGCTGACCCGCCACGCCCGGGTCTTCCCCCACGGGCAGCTCGCCGAGGAGCGGGACGCGCTGGAGGTGCAGGCGCTGGTGGGCGCTGGCCGAAACGAGGAGGCGCACCGCAGCGCTGCCCGCTTCCGCCAGCGCTACCCCACCAGCCTGCTCGCGCCAGCGGTGGACGCGGCCGAGCGCTCCATCCCCCGCTGAAAATGTGAGCCGGAGGGGCGCTCTCCGGCGCGCGCGAACGCGAGTGCCGCCGTCCGGCAAAGCGTGTCCAAATCCGCCGTCAGATGGACGCAACGCCGAACGACGGGCTGGGCTCGATGGGCTGGGCGCGCAGGACGCGCGGCCGGCTCACGCGCGCGCAGGAGCTCGGGCAGCTCTGGAGCGCGGTGCTCACGCAGGTGCGGGCCTCGTGGCTGCGCGCCTTCTCCGGCGTGCTGCGGGCCGAGCCGCCGCCCCTGCCCGACACGCCCTTGGTCCAGAAGGCGCAGGCGCTGTGCCTGGAGGCCTGTCCCGGCTTCCTCGCCCAGCACTGCTTGCGCACCTACGCCTGGGGCGCGCTGCTCGGCGGGAAGGACGGCGTGGCGTACGACGCGGAGGTGCTCTGCGTGGCGGCGCTGCTGCACGACCTGGGGCACACGGCCTCCTTTCGCACGACGGAAGAGATGCCCTGCTTCGCCGCGGCCGGCGCGCAGGGCGCCCTGGCCTTCCTCGAGCGCTGCAACGCCAGCCCCTCCCAGCGGGAGCGCGTGGCCGAGGCGATCTGCCTGCACATGAACACCCGCGTGCCGCGCGCGCTCGGCGAGGAAGCGCACCTGCTTCACGCCGGTGCGGGGCTGGACGTGATGGGGCTGCGCGCCGGTGAGCTGGCTCCGGAGCTCCTGCGCGCCGTGGTGGAGCGCCATCCCCGGCTCGGCTTCAAGGAGCGCTTCGCCGAGGTGATGGACGCGGAGGCGCGCCGGCGGCCGCGGACCCGCGTGGCCTTCATGGCCGGCGCGCTCCAGCTCTCGCGGCGGATCCAGCGGGCGCCGTTCGAGGAGTGACGCCCTCGAGCGTAGTGAGGCCGTCCGCTCAGCCCGAGCGAAGTCGAGGGCCCCACGAGCGAGAGGCCCTACGATCGGCGGGCCCTCGACTTCGCTCGGGCTGAGCGGGGCGCGGCGCGTGGTCCCCTCAGCGCCGCTTCGAACTCGGTGCCGCCCGTCGACTACGGGCCAACGGCCCTACGCTCTGGGTGAACGGGACGGGGGACCGGCAACCGGTTTGTCGCTTAGGGCGCCACGCCCATCGTGAGCTGCAGCTCGAAGTGGCGCGGCGCGCCTTCGCCCAAGAGCTGCGTCACGGCGAACTTCGCGCCGATCCGCCCCGCCAGGCGCCCCGCGGCGCGGGCGGGCAGATCCAGCGAGGCGCCCAGCCCGAGCTCCACCCCGGTGCGGTGGTGGACGCCGTGCTCGGAGAGGCCGAGCAGCGCGCTCGCCGGCGCCATCGCCGCGTGCTCGAAGGGCGTCTCGTGGTGGTGCGCGAAGGCCACGCTCACCCAGGGGGCCCAGCCGTCGCGCACAAGCTCGAAGCGGCTGCCCGCCCGGACCTCGGTGATCAGCTCCCCCGGCCACGAGTAGGCGCCGGCGCCCAGGGCGAGCTCGGGCCGCAAGAAGCCGAAGAAGCGGCGGTTGACGCCGACCCAGCCGGTGGCGCCGGCGCCGCGCTCGGGCCGCAGCCCGCCCGAGGCGCCCATCCAGATCTCCCAGGCGGGCGGGTTGGGTACCTGCTGGACGACCGCGGATTCATCGGGCGGAGCGGCGGACAGCGCGGCCGCGAGCAACAGGGCTGGAACCAAGGGCACACCTCGAGCAGGAGGATGCGGGGGGGTTCCCGGCCCCCGTCCGCCCGTTCAACCGCGCGCGAGCTTGGGCCCGAAGTGCAGGAGCGAGCGCTCGTAGCGGTAGCCGGTGCCGCGGTGGCCGTCGTCGAACTCTTCGTAGGTCACGCCCACCCCGCCCTGCTTGAGCAGGTCTCCCACCATGCGGGCGCCGTACTGGAGGAAGAACTCGTCCCGGCTGCCGCAGTCCACGAAGACGCTGGAGAGCTGCTTGAAGCGCGGCAGGCAACCCGGAAGGAAGCGGACCGGATCCTGCGCCAGCCAGCGTTGCCAGACGTCCTCGCGGAGGCGGCCGGTGCGCAGCTCGAACGGGAGGTCCACGAAGAGGGGCGCGGCGAGGTTGGGCGAGTAGCAGGAGCACAGCCCGAGCAGGTTGATCACCGCGAAGTCGTCCCCGCGCATCTTGGTGGCCTTGGCGCGGGCGCGGAAGTCGGCGTACCAGGGCTCCACCCCGCCGGCCTTCGTGAGCGGCCCCACCGCCTTGGGAAACTCGGGCAGGTAGGCGTACTCGAAGTAGGCGTCGCCGGAGTGGCAGGCCACGTGGCCGAAGCGGTCCGGCCGGTCCCGCACGGTGGCGAGCACCCCGTAGCCGCCGCTGCTCTTGCCCACCAGCGCGCGCCCGGCCGCAGTGGCCACGGTGCCGAAGCGCTGGTCCACGAAGTCCACCACGTCCTTGCAGAGGTACTCGCCGTAGCGCCCGGTGGCCGCGCTGTCGATCCACTGCGTCCCGCCGAGTGAAGTGAAGCCGTCCACGAAGACGGCGATCAGCGGGGGCACCTTCTGCTCGGAGATCAGCGCGTCCACCCGGTCCGGCACGTTGAGCTGGAAGGGCGAGCCGTGCGTCCAGCCCAGCGCATCCCCCATGGAGCCGTGGAGGAAGTAGACGACCGGGTAGCGGGCGGTGCCTCGCTCGTCGTACCCGGGCGGCAGGTAGACGGGCGTGGTGCGCTCCAGCGGATCGTTGAGCGGATTGCCCGAAAGCGCGGGGGCCGGCACGGCCACGCGCAGAAGCTGCCCCTTCATCCTGCCCCCCTACTCGGCGCGCGGCTCTTTGCCGAAGAACTTCATCACCTGCTTGAGGTCCGCCCAGGCGTGCTTCTTCTCCTCCGGGCTGCGCAGCAGGTAGGCCGGATGGAAGGTGGGCATCAGCTTGATCCCGCAGTACTCCCGCCAGGAGCCGCGCAGCCGGGAGATCGGCGCCGGATCTCGCAGCAGCGTCTGCGCGGCGAACTTGCCGAGCGCCACGATCACCTTCGGCTGGATGGAGCGCAGCTGCGCCTGGAGGAACGGCTCGCAGGCGTCGATCTCGTCCGGCTCGGGGTTCCGGTTGTTCGGCGGCCGGCACTTCACGACGTTGCAGATGTAGACGTCGTCCCGGCTGAAGCCCATGGCCTCGATCATCTTGGTGAGCAGCTGCCCGGCCTTCCCCACGAAGGGGATCCCCTGCGCGTCCTCGTCCGCGCCCGGCCCCTCGCCCACGAAGACCAGCTCCGCGCGCGGGTTGCCCACCCCGAAGACGATCTGCTTGCGCGTCCCGCACAGCTTGCAGCGCTTGCAGTCCCCGAGCTCCACCCGGATCTCGTCCAGCGCCTTCCGCTCGAGCGCGGGGGCGGGGGCCGCCGCGGCCGGCGGGGTCAGCTCCACCTTCGTCCACTCGCCCGCCGGCGCGGCCGGGCGGGAGGGCATTGGCACGGCGGCCGGCGCAGGCGCGGCGGAGACGACGGCCGGCGCGGCGGGCGCGGCGGAGACGACGGCCGGCGCGGCGGCCGCGGCGAGCTGCGCCCGGTCCGCGAAGATCCAGTTGGCCCCGCCGCCGAAGGCGACCGCCGCAGTGCGCGTCATCGCCTCCCGCTGCCAGGCGAGGTGGCGCCGGACGTCATCGAGCAGGGGACCGAGTTCGCTGTCGGGGGCGGCTTCGGAGTCGGACACGAGGCACGTTTAGCCTCTTGCGAGCTCCACCGCCACGTCCCAAACGCGGCCGGCGACCTCCCGCTTGCTGCCCGCCAGCGCGAGCTCGCGGCCGTCCCGGGAGATCAGGGTGACGCTGTTGGTGTCCACCTCGAAGCCGGCGCCGGGGGCCGTCACGTCGTTGGCCACGATGAGATCCAACCCCTTGCGCGCCAGCTTCTCGCGCGCGTGCTCGAGCACCCGCTCGGTCTCCGCGGCGAAGCCCACCAGGAGCGGGCGCCGCGGCAAGGCGGCCACCTTGCGCGAGGCCTCCAGCAGCACGTCCGGCGTGCGGACCATCGTCAAAGTCTGCGCGCCCTCACCCTTCTTCACCTTCTGCGGCGCGGGGGACTCGGGCCGGTAGTCGCTCACGGCCGCCGAGGCCACGAAGAAGTCCACCTCGGCGACGCGGGAGAGCACCTCCTGCGCCATCTGCTCGGCGGTGACCACGCTCACCACCTCCAGCCCGTCCCGCTCGGCCTGGGCCACCGGCCCGAGCACCACGGTGACGTCCGCGCCGCGGGCCCGCGCGGTCTGCGCCAGCGCCAGCCCCATCTTGCCGCTCGAGGCGTTGGTGACGAAGCGGACGGGGTCGATCGGCTCGCGCGTGGGGCCGGCGGTGATCAGCACCCGCTTGCCGAAGAGATCTCCCACCTCGCCCAGGCGCGCCGCGGCCTCCACGATCGCGCCGACCTGCGCGAGCCGCCCGGGGCCGGTCTCCCCATCGGCGAGCAGCCCGGACTCCGGGCCGACCGAACGGAAGCGGGGCCAGTCCAGGAGCGCGGCCACGTTCTCGCGCGTCTGCTCGTTCTCCCACATCGCCACGTTCATCGCCGGCGCGAGCAGCACCGGGCCCCGGAACGCCAGCAGCGAGGTGGTGACCGCGTCGCTGGCGAGCCCGCCGCGGATCCGCGCCAGCAGATCCGCGGTGGCGGGGGCGATGACGAAGACCTCCGCCCAGCGCGCCAGGTCCAGGTGGCCGTACTGCGCCTCCTGGGTGGGCTCGAAGTAGTTGGTGAGCACACCCTGCCCGGTGAGCGCCTGGAAGGTGAGCGGCGTGACGAACTTCTGGGCGGCCTCGGTCATCGCCACGCGCACGGTGGCGCCGGCGCGCATCAGCTCCCGCGCCAGCTCACAGGCCTTGTACGCAGCGATCCCGCCGCCCACGCCGAGCGCCACCCTGCGACCCTTGAGGAACCGTAAGTCCGCCACGCCGGTCAGCTTCCGCCTGAAATTGGGGACAGGCTACTTTTCCCGCCCGGCCGCTCGCCAGGGGGCGTTCAGCGCCCGAGCGCGATCTCGGTGGGCCCGGCGACGTCCACCCGCTGCAGCTGGGGGCGCTCGGCGTCCACCACGTCGTCGCTGGCGCGGGAGATCAGCGTGTAGCGGCCCGGAACCAGGCCGCTGAAGACCGCCTTGGGCCCCTCCGGCTGGAAGAGCAGCTGGCTGTACGCCACGCGCTCCAACCCCAGGGGGGACTCGAGCGTGGCGGCGGGGGGATCGCCCCGCACCAGCCAGAGCGCCCTGCCCCGCGCCTGCGGCAGCCGCACGGTGAGCGAGCCCGTGCCGGGGGCCGGGCCGAAGTCCAGGTGCTGCTCGGCGCCGGTCACCTCCGCCACCACCATCCGCTCCAGATCCTCTCGCCCGTAGCCCTGCGCCTCGTAGTCCGAGCCGAGCGCGGTGACGCGGAAGCGGTACGAGCCGGGGGTGAGCTCCACCTGGTAGCTGCCGTCCAGCGCGGTGACCACGGTGCTGGGCTCCTCATCCCCGGAGATCTCCAGCTCCACGCCCGGCGCCGGCTGTCCGGAGGGCGCGAACACGCGGCCAAAGAGGCGGGTCCCGCCGGCCACGCGGATCCGCACCGGGCCGCTGCGCCCGTCCAGCCGCTGCGAGCCGGACTGCCGCCCCTTGCGCGCCACCAGCGTGGCCTGCGGCAGCGTGGGGCGCGGCATGCGGAAGCGCCCCTGCTCGTCGCTCATCGAGGACTCCTCGCAGACCGAGCAGCTCACCACCGCGCCGCCCACCGGCCCGCCGCGCTCGTCCACCACCGTGCCCTCGAGCGCGTCCATCCGCTTGAGCGTGAGATCTCCCAGGTCCGGCGCGGGCGGCTTGTCCAGGAGGAGCGATTCGAAGCCCGGCGCGTCGATGGAGACGATCAGCTGTCCCTCCACCGTGGAGAGCGGCAGCTCGAAGCGGCCGTCCGCGGCGTCCACCTGGTGCTCGTTGACGCTGTAGTGCGTGACCGGGGCGCCGTCCTCCGAGAGCACCCGGCCCCGGTACATCGCCCGGCGCTTCAGGGTGATCTTCACCGGCGGCCCGCCCGCGGCGGCGCGCGTGGGCGGCGCGGGCTCGAAGGAGAGGTGCCGCACCGCGAGGCGGTACTCGCCGTTGGGCACCAGCGGCGAGAGCTCGAAGCGCCCCTGGGCGTCCGTGGTCACCGGCCGCGCGCCGCGCCCCGGCACCACGGAGATCGCCGCGTCCACCACCGGCGCGCCGCCCTCGTCCACCACCGAGCCGCTCAGCTTCGCGCCCTCGCGCAGCTCGGCGGTCACGCGCGCCAGCTGCCCGTCCACCACCGTGATCTCCTGGCGGGTGGAGGGGAGGTGGTCCGGGTGCTCCGCCACCAGCGTGTACGTGCCCGGCGGCAGCCCACGCAGGAGCACCACGCCGTCCGCGCCCGAGGCCCGGTCCGAGCGGAACGAGCCGCTCTTCGCCTGCCAGACGGTGGCCTCGGCGCCCTCCACGCGGCGCCCGGCGAGCTGCACCTGCACCTGCACCCCGCCCTGCGGCTCGAGCCGGAGCTCCAGATCCTTGGCCGGCGCGTTCACCACCAGCCGCCCGCCGCCCCAGTCCGAGTGGTGCGCGTGCAGCTCATAGCGCCCGGCGCTCGGGACCTCCGCGTCGAAGCGCCCCTGATCGTCGCTCACCACCGAGTCCCCGGTGGGGTTCACCAGCACGGCGATCTTCGGCGCGGGCCGGCCGTACTCGTCCAGCACCTTCCCGCTCACCATCACCGCCCGGGTGAGCGCCACCTCGAGCGTCGTCTCCCCCTTGCCGATGGAGACGGGCAGCCGCTGCTGCCGGAAGCCCTGCGCCTCCACGATCAGCTGGTAGCTGCCGGGGACCATGGGCCCGAAGGTGACCAGCTCGCCGGTCTGCGCGTCCTTCTCGGCGCCGCCCTCCTCGCGCGAGACCGCGTAGAGCTCGAGGTGGGGCGTGGGGACGGGCTCCCCCGCCTCATCCACCACCGTGACCGCGAGCCGTCCGCCGTCCAATAGCTCCAGCGAGACGCGCGTCACCGGCGCCTCCAGGGTCACCACGTGCGGCCCGGACGCGCGCTCCCCCTGGGTGGCGACGATCGTCACCTCATCCCCGTAGAGCCCATCGAACGTGACCGCGCCCCTGGGCGCCTCCGCCTGCCGGCGCAGGTGGTGCGCGCTCACCGCCACCGAGGCAGCGGCCGGTCTGCCCTGCGCGGTGACGCTCACCTCGAGCTTCCGCGGGCGGCCCAGCGTCAGCTGCAGCGGGTCCGGCCCGGCCTCCACGCGCTGCTTGGCGGAAGGGAGGAAGCCCTTCGCGCTCGCGAGCACGTAGAAGGGGCCTTCGCCCAGGCCAGCGAGCTCGAAGCGGCCGCGCTCGTCGCTCACCGCCTGGGTGACCAGCGCCAGCGGCGGGAAGACCGCATAGACGGTGGCGCCGGCGATCGCCGCCTTGGATTCGTCCAGCACCGTCCCCGCGATGGAGCGGACGGCGGGCAGCACCAGCTCCACCGGGTCCCCCGGCGCGGCGCGCTCGCGCAGCGCCGTACCCAGCCGCGCGGCCGGCGCGCGGGCCCAGACCGAGAACGAGACGCCGGCGAGCCGCTCGAAGCGGAAGGCGCCCTTCTCGTCCGTCCGCACCGTCATCGCCGCCGCCAGCGCCCCCTGGTGCGCGGCCAGGTGGGCCTCCACCGCCAGTCCCGTCTCGCGGGCCTCGCAGGCGAGCAGCGGCTCGTCGCAGACCGGGCAGGCGGCGGTGGAGAGCGCGCGCTGGGCGCTCGCGGCGAGCATGACCTCGGCGTTGGCCACCGGCTTGCCCAGCGGATCCAGCACCCGGCCGGTCAGCGCCAACCCCTGCGCGCCCGGCTCGGCCAGGACCGCCACGGGGGTGAACGGCTCAACCGCCACCGCGGGCGCGGAGGCGACCTGGCCGGGCGAGGCGGGCCACAGCACCGCCGCCCCCGCCAGGAGCAAGAGCGCTGAACCGGAGAGGAGGAGCCACTTGCGCATGGGTGGAGGGTTGGAGGCTAACGCAGGAGCCCGGCGGCCCCATTCCAACGGGTACAGGACACGAGGCCGCTCCCAATGGTTCCGCGGCTAGGCGAATTGGTCAGCGGCTTTGCATTTTTGGGGGCTGAGACCGCCGTCACGCTTTCCAACCCACGGAAGTTACAGCGCACTCACATGCCGCAACTCTTCTGCTCAGACACTGATAATGGCTCCAAGACGTTCTCTTCGAACTTTTAGGAGCTGACCATGGGTGGCGTGAACGAACTCGGCAAGGCGACGATCACCGCGGCGTACAAGGCCCAGGCCTCGGAGGCGCGCGCGCTCATCCGCTCGGCGAAGGAGATCGCGCCGGAGATCGAGAAGGGCGCGTACAAGCTCTACTACGCCGGTGACGAAGGCGTGCGGGTGGGCGCGGCGGTGAACGCCGAGCACGCGGTGAACCCGGCGGACCTCCACACCATCGACGTCTCCAAGCTGCTGGTGGGGAATGAGAAGGGCGCGTACGAAAAGCTGCACCCGAACGAGCTGGAGGCGGTGAACGCGCTGCGCACCGCGCTCTCCGAGGGTCCCGGCACCGCCAACTCCTATTTCGAGAAGTCGCTGACCGACAAGCTGGCCCAGGCTCAGGCGGACGCCGCGGCTGCCGTCTCCACCCGCGCGCACGCGGCGGCCGGCAAGGGCGTCTTCGCCGTCAACAGCGCCGGCGAGGCCGGCACGCAGCTGACCATGGCGAAGGACGCGGTGCAGAGCCTCACTCAGGGCGCCACCGAGGCCCGCGCGCTGGCCACCACCGCCAAGGGCGATCTCGACAAGGTCCGCGCGGAGCTCGACGCGGCGATCGCGACGCTCAAGAACGAGCGCTCCAACAAGTCCATCAACGCCAAGGGCGCCGGCAACGACGACCTCAAGGCCGCGGAGAAGGCGGTCAAGGACCTGGAGGCCAAGCAGAAGACCGCACACCTCAACTGGGTGGGGCTGGACTCCGGCGCCAAGAAGCTCGAGACGGCACGCGATGAGGCCACGGGTTTCCTGGACCGGCTGGAGAACACCAGCGTGGCCGTGGACAGCCAGGGCGTGGCCACCGTCACCGAGAACTTCGCCAAGAACGGCCCCGAGTTCCAGGGCGTGACCAAGGAGCAGTTCAAGCTCGCCAAGCCGGGCAACCGCGTCACCATCAACTCGGATCCGAGCTGGGAGTTCTTCGGCAAGACCGGCACGGTGCTGGATCGCACCTCCACCTACGCCACGCTCCAGCTGGACGACGGCACCCGCGTCCTCTGCCGGCTGCAGAGCCTGAAGGCGGCGGAGGCCCCCGCGGCGGGCGATGCGGCGGCCCCGGCGACCGAGACGGCTGCGGCGAGCGGCAGCAAGCTCAAGCGCAACCTGATCATCGGCGGCGTCGCCACGGCCGGCACCGCCGGCGTCGTGGCGGGCGGCGTGGCGCTCTCGAACAACGGCGAGGACCACAAGCTCGACGGCGTGACCTCCGACTCTCCCCCGCAGCCGGACCTCGGCTGGGAGACGAACTAGCTCTGAGGCTGTGAGCCTTTCGGAAGCGTCTCCCCCCGGTTCACCCCGAGCGTAGTGAGGCCGCCGCCCATTGGGCGGATCAATCAAGGCAAGAAACGTGAGCCGTCCGCTCAGCCCGAGCGAAGTCGAGGGCCCGCCGATCGTAGGGACTCTCGCTCGTGGGGCCCTCGACGTCGCTCGGGCTGAGCGGCCGGCTCACGTTTCTTGCCGTGATAGATCCGCCCCATGGGCGGCGGCCGCACTACGCTCGGGGTGAACCGGGGGG
>JBGATB010000053.1:0-68203 GCA_044229415.1 Myxococcaceae bacterium
CCCGAGCGAAGTCGAGGGCCCGCCGATCGTAGGGACTCTCGCTCGTGGGGCCCTCGACTTCGCTCGGGCTGAGCGGACGGCCTCACGTTTCTTGCCTTGATTGATCCGCCCAAGGGGCGGCGGCCTCACTACGCTCGGGGAGACCGGTGGGGAGCGCACGGCCCTAAACAGCCCTCACCAGCCGTGCTTGCTCAGGTGGATCTCGCTGAGCTCCTCCTCCTCGAAGAGCCAGCGCAACGCTCTGGTGCGCTCGATCGCCCGGGATCGCATCTCGGACGGAGGCTGAACTTCGAGCAGGAAGAAGCGATTCATCGCCTCTCCCATGGCCTCGACGAGCTCCGGCAGCGGACGCAAGCGCGCACGGGCGCAAGCCCGGGAGAACTCCTCTGCCGTCGCAGGCACGAGTGGATAGAGCGCCTCGTTCTCGAACTCCTGATCGAGCGGCGGCAACGACTCCACCCAGCCGAGCGCCCACGCGAGCAGGCCCGCGGCCTCCCATCGCCACACCGCGCGAACGAGCGCGTTCGGGTCAGGTGCATCCGCCGCGATCCCCTTCAGTAGCGCCACCTCGTCGGCCTCCAGGTCCTCCTCCAATCCGAGGCCGCGGAGACGTGACAGCGCGGTGTGGTGCTTCAAAAGCCCCTCGGCGACCGCTCCCCCCTGCCTCCCATAGACGCCCATCGCGATGTCGGAGACGAGCACGAGCTGCGAAAAGCGCCGGACGACCGCGGTGGGTTCTCGCGCGACGCCATACTTCTGCATGGCGCCGAGATAGTCCCCGTCCTCCTCGCTGTCCTCGAGATCCTCGTCGTCCTCCTCCTCCTCCTCTTCTTCTTCCTCCTCCTGCTCTCGGAGAAGCACCACCAGCTCGCCGTGATGGAAGTGCTGTTCGAAGTCGACCTCCTCATCAATCGTCAGCGCCGGTCCAATGGGTGTTTGGGAACCGCGGAAGTCGAACACCCAGGCATCGGCCGGAAGCCCTTCCAGCAGGGTCCGCGTCGCGTCGTCCCACGCCTCGGCCAGGAGCTCCGCGGGAGACTGGTGCCCTATCTCGAACGCTGGGTCGTAGACGACCGGCACGTCTTCCTCCGTACCGCTCGCCTCACGCTCGGCGAGCGGAACGAGGCGCTCCATGTACTCGAACAGGGAACGCGCAACGAGCACCCATTGAAGGGAGTCATCGTCTCGAAACCAGAGGCGGCACGCGCCCTCCGCCAGCTCGAGGGTCAGCGCGGCGTAGCTCGGGCAGTAGACCCGAAGCGGCTGACCGTCCTCGCCCGAGTCCTCGAGCGCGAAGTCCGGGAGCCCCAGGACCATGTCCCCACCGCCTGTGATCCCCATCGTGAGGCTGAGGAACTCGCGGAGCTCGGGGACGAGCGGCCCACCCAGCCGTCGCTCCAACCTCGCGAGGTCCTCGGGGCTCGCGGGCGGGCGAAACCGAATCGGGCCCTCGACCTCCTCGGCGTCTTCAAAGGAGAGGGCACTCAGACGCTCGAAGAGCGGGGCGAAGCGGTTCATGGAGGACACGACCCGAGACAGGCGAGCCATGTGCAGAACCGCTGGCCTAGAGTGTCCGCGTGACCGCACCCGCTCGGAAGCTTCAGCCCTCTCGCACCCTTGGAAGCACCGGAGTGGAGGTGCTCCCGGTCTCTCTGGGTGGCGAGGGGATCCTCCGCACCACCGGCCGCATGCGCGAAGCCGTCCCGGTGATCCTCGAAGCGCTCCAATTGGGCGTGCGCTACTGCGACACGGCCCCCGCCTACCAACAGAGCCAGGACTACTACGGCGAGGCCTTCCGCCAGGCGGGTCCGGACGCCCGCGCGAAGGTCTTCCTCGCGACCAAGGTCCACGAGCGCACCCGCGATCGCGCGCTGCGCCTGCTGGACGACTCGCTGCGGCGCCTGGGCACGGACTGGATCGATCTCTGGCAGATGCATGATCTGCGGGATGAGGAGGATCTCGAGGGCGTCTTCGGCAAGGGCGGCGCGCTGGAGGCCGCGCAGCAGGCGAAGGCAGAGGGACGGGTCCGCTTCATCGGGCTTACGGGCCATCACGATCCCGCCGTCCTGCTCGAGGCGATGCGCCGCTTCCCGTTCGACAACGTGCTGTGCGCGGTGAACCCGTCTGACCCGCGCCGGCTCCCCTTCCTGAGCACGGTGGTGGCGGACGCGCGCAAGCGCGGGATGGGCGTGGTGGGCATGAAGGTCATGGCCGCCGGGCAGCTGCTCCTGGACCGCGCGGCCACGCCCGGCGAGCTGATCCGCTACGCCGCCTCTCAGTGCGACACGGTGATCCTCGGTTGCTCCACGGTGGCGGAGGTGCGGGAGAACCTGGCGCTGAATCAGGCCTTCACGCCGATGGAAGCAGCCGAGCGGACGAGCCTGGAGCAGCGGCTCGCGGCCAGGGCGCACCGCTACGACTCCTTCAAGCGCCCCTGACGCGCGGACGGGCAAGCGTGGTAGGACTGGCGCACCTTGTCCTTCCGCGTGCTCCTGTGCCTGCTCTTCCTCGCCCCGGTGGTCTCCGGCGAGCTGGGCGCGCTGGCGGATCGACAGGGCTGCGAGACCAGCTGCCCGGATGACGACGAGCGCGGCCAATGCGCGCCGGATTGCAGCGACTGCACCTGCTGCACCCACCTGCGCTCGATCGCGCTCGTTGGTGCGGCCGAGCCGGTTCCGGTGCTGGATGCGGGCCCGAACATCGAGGCCGTGGTACGGCCGCCGCGCTCGCCTGATCTGCGCGCCATTCGCCACGTCCCCAAGCGCCTCGCGTAGGGCCGTCACCGTCTGCTCGTCCTGCAAGCCCGGGCCGGGCACGTCCTCATCTCTCTACGCGAGCACTCTCTTGACCCCTTCACGTCCGGCGGCGCGACCGCCGCTTGTCCTCGTCCTCACCGCGCTCTTTGGCTGCGCGGCCTCTTCGTCCAACGTCCAGCAGCACGGGACGCTCTCTGAGCTCTCCCGGGTGGAGGGCAAGATCGTCCTGTGTGACCACCGGGTCCCTGAGAGCGTCTGCTCACGGCACCACCCCGAGCTGATCCCCCAGTTCAAGCGCGTGGGCGATTGGTGTCCGCCCCACGACCGGCCCGAGTCACAGTGCCTGGAGTGCCATCCGGATCTCACCTTCGATCCGCTGCCCGTGCTGCCGCCCTCCGCGGACGTGGTCTGGCTCTCGCGCCAGGGAGAGGACGTGCCGGAGCTCGCCGCGCACGCGGTGGCGGGCAAGGTCACGGTCTTCGACTTCTACGCAGACTGGTGCGCCGCCTGCCGGAAGGTGGACGGGCACGTGTTCAAGCGGATCGCCGGCGGAGACACCTCGCTCGCCTACCGAAAGGTGAACGTCGTCTCCTGGGAGAGCCCGGCCGGAAAGCGCTACCTCCAGGACGTGCCGAGCCTCCCGCTGCTGGTGATCTACGGTCCGGACCAGAAGCTCGCAGCGACCCTGCACGGTGCTGACCTGGACGCGCTGGACGAAGCCGTGCGCAGGGCCGCCGTACGATGATGCGCGCCCTCCTCGTCGCGGCGGCGCTGGCGGGTTTGCTGCCAGCGCGCGCTGCCCACGCCTGTGCGGGCTGCAGCAACCCGAACCTCCCAGCGGGGCGCACCGCCGCCGGGCTGCTGCGGCCGTGGCACCTGTCCGCGAGCCTCAACCTGACCGCCACCACCATGCGGGTGGTGCACAGCGAGTACTGCCCGGACATCGGCCCCATCTGCCAGGCCCGGGACGAGCCCCCGCAGCTGCACGATCAGCGCTTCTATGTCGGCGAGCTGCGGCCGATCCTCGAGCTGGGGCTCACGGAGCTGCTGGGCCTGGAGCTGCAGCTGCCCTTGCGGATCATCCGCACGGAGATCACCTTCCGGCGGCTCGACGGCGAGCCCTTCGTCCCCGACTACGAGAACATCCACCACCGGAACGAGACGCTCGCGGGCGTGGCCGATCCCTGGCTGAGCGCCCGCGCCGCCTGGAGCCTGGGCAAGACGCTGCTCTTGGCGCGCGCCGGGATCACCGTGCCGCTCGGCTCCACCTACCCGGATCCCTTCGCGCTTGGGCGCGCGGGGCAGCCGCACCAGCACATCCAGTACGGCACGGGGACGGTGAACCCGGTGCTCGGCGTGGAGCTCGCCACGGCGCTCGGGCCGGTGCGGGTCGCCGGTTATGCGCAAACGTTGCTTTCGCTCTACGAGAACGGCCACGGCTACCGCGCGGGCAACCGGTACCTCGGGGGAATCTCCGGGGAGATGGCGGTCGTGGAGAAGCTCCGCGTGAGCCTCGGAGTGGATCTGCTCAACGAGCAGCCCGAGCGCTGGCACGGGGAGATCCAGCAGGACGGGAACATCGGCCGGACGGATCTGCTGGTGGGCGGCACCGTCAGCTATCCCTTCGGGCCGGTGCTGGCGTCGCTCTCGATCAAGGCACCGGTGTGGCAGCACTTCATCGCGCCGGGGCATACCCACGAGGGAGATCCGCCCGGTCAGCTCACCTACCCCGCGATCGTCAACCTCGGGCTCCAGCACACCTTCGAGCTGGTCCACCGATGAGCCCCTTCGGCTAAGGTCCGCGCCCTTCCAGGGCAAAGGGGAACGCGATGCGGGTCGGAATCATCGGAGGAACCGGGCTGGGCGAGTCGCTGGGCGCGCTCGGCTCGGGCACGACTGAGTACCCGGACACTCCCTTCGGAAAGCCCTCCGCGCCGATCGTCCTGACCGAGGTGGGCGGCGTGCCCGTGGCGCTCCTCCCGCGGCACGGCGAGGGGCACATGCACCACCCCTCCAAGGTCCCCTACCGCGCCAACATCTTCGCGCTCAAGCAGCTGGGCGTGACCCACGTGCTCGCGAGCACCGCGGTCGGCAGCCTCCGCGAGGAGATTGAGCCGCGGCAGCTGGTGATCCCCGACCAGGTGATCGACCGCACCTTCCGCCGCGTCAGCACGTTCTTCGACGACCTGGCCGTGCACGTGGAGTTCGCCTCGCCCTTCTGCCCTGCACTGCGCGGCGCCCTGCTCTCGCAGGCCAAGGCCGGGAAGACGAAGGTCCACCCCAGCGGGACCTACGTCTGCATGGAGGGGCCGCAGTTCTCCACCCGCGCCGAGAGCGAGCTGCACCGCAGCTGGGGCGCGCACTTGATCGGCATGACCGTGATGCCCGAGGCCAAGCTCGCCCGCGAAGCGGAGCTCTGCTACGGGCTCGTCTCGCTCCCGACCGATTACGACTGCTGGCGGCCGCATCCTGGAGAGGTAGACCGGCTCAAGCTGCTGGAGGAGATCATCGGCAACGTGAAGGCCGCCACCGCGAACGCGATCGAGCTGATCCGCCGCACGGTGCCGGAAGTGGCCAAGCTCGCCGGCACGCCGTGCGGCTGTCAGTCCGCGCTGGCGATGGCGATCTTCTCCGACAAGGCGAAGATCCCCCAGGCCACGCGCACCTCGCTCGCGCCGCTGCTGTCGAAGTACCTGGGGTAGTGCCAACCCGCAGGTCGGATCTGTCTCCCCACCGTTCGGCTCGAGCGTAGTGCCGTAGGCACGTAGTCGAGAGCTCGCCCGAACGGTCCAATTCGAGTGACGCCAGGGGCGTTGAAGCCGTTCGCAGGTCCGGGCGAGCTCTCGACTACGTCCTTCGGACTACGCTCGAGCCGAACGGGGATCGGCCTCTCGAGTCAAGCCCTCACGCCATCGCCTCGAGCAGCGGAACGAACCGCACCTCTGCCAGCACCTCGGTGCTGAAGCCATCGTGCAGCTTGCGCACGCGCAGCAGGCGCTGCGCCTGATCATCCCCCACTGGCATCACCAGCACGCCGCCCTCGCGCAGTTGCTCGATGAGGGCCGCGGGGACCTCCGGCGCGGCGGCGGCCACGGAGATCGCGTCGTAGGGCGCGGCGGTGGGCCACCCGTTCATCCCGTCCGCGTGGTGCACGTGGACGTTGCGGTAACCGAGCCGCGCGAGCCGGTCGCTGGCCACCTCCGCGAGCGCGCGCTGCCGCTCCACCGACTGGACCTCCGCGCAGAGCCCGCTGAGGACCGCGGCGGCATAGCCGGAGCCCGTCCCCACCTCGAGCGCGCGCGAGCTGGGAGACAGATCCAGCGCCGCCGCCATCAGCGCCACCACGTACGGCTGGGAGATCGTCTGGCCGGCGCTGATCGGCAGCGCGGAGTCGTCGTACGCGTGCGACTCCCAGCCCGCGTCGACGAAGCGCTCGCGCGGCACCGCGCGCATCGCCTCCAGAACGCGCGGATCGCTCACGCCGCGCGCGTCGATCACACAGACCATCCCCTCACGCTGCTGCTGCGCGCTCGGCTCGCTCATGGCCCGACCTCCACCGCAGGACATAGCGCCATTGGGGACCTACTTGAGCGTCCCGTAGGCGTTGCGCATCATCCCATACCGGAAGGCGAGGCTGATCCGCGGCCCGGCGTGCGCCACCTTGGGCACCGAGTGCTCCCACGCCCGCTGTGTTTGTCCCCCGGTGACCAGCAGGTCACCCCTGCCGAGCATGAAGGCCCGGGAGGCACCGCCGCCCCACGGGCGAACGAGAAACCGCCGCCGCTCTCCAAGAGAGACCAGCGGGACGATCGGCGAGGGGATCTCCTTGCGGATCTTGTCCCGGTGCCAGGCCACGCTGTCCCGGCCGTCCCGGTAAAAATTGAAGCCCACCGAGTCAAACTCGACCGCGTAACGCGCGCTGAGCGAACGGCGGAGGTCCTCGAGGATCGGCGGGGAGAGCGGTTCCCCGGAGTCCAGGCTCCAGGGCGCCGTCAGCCGGGGCTCGATCACCCGCTGGTCGTACAGCATGCGCGTCCGCTGCCCCCAGCTGCGGCCCTTCACCAGCTGCTCGAAGAGGGCATCCGCGCCCCGGATCCACTCCGGCAGGACATCCAGCCACGAGTCCGGGTCGAGTTGGATCCGCTCCAGCCCCCGGTAGTCGGGGTCGAAGCTGACCTCGGGCGCGTCGAACAATGACCCTTGAAGAGAGGACACCTGCCTCCCATAACGCGCGGAGCTCCGCGCGGCCTCGTGGGACCGGCGGGTGGGTGGCCAAACGGGCAACCGAGTGGGGCGCGGCTGGCGGACCGGCCGCGCCCCCTGTTCTCTACGGCGCTGGCGCGTAGTGGGAGAACCTCAGGTGCGCCGAGGCCCGCCCCTCGGTCCGGCTGCGGAGGGCGTCCGCGTAGCCGAACATCGCCTCGAGCGGGACCAGCGCCTCGACGCGCTGGAGCTGCCCTTCGGCGTGCAGCTGCTGCACCCGGCCGCGCCGGGCGCCGAGATCGCCGATCACCGTGCCCACGAAGGCCGTGGGGGTGGTGACCTCCACCGCGAGGATGGGCTCCAGCAGGAAGACCCCCGCGCTGCGGGCAGCCTGCTGGAAGGCCAGTGAGCCGGCGAGCTCGAACGCCAGGGCGCTCGAGTCCTTCGGGTGCGTGCTCCCATCGAGCAGGCGCACCTTCACGTCCACGACGGGATGTCCCGCCTGGACGCCGCGCGCCGCGGCGCCTCTCGCGCCCTTCTCGACCGCCGGGACGTACTCGTGGGGGACGGAGCCCCCGGAGACCTCGTTCACGAAGACGAAGCCACCGCCGCGCGGGAGAGGACTGACCTCCAGCACGACGTGCGCGTACTGCCCCGGGCCACCGGTCTGCCGGACGTGCCGGTAGTCGGCGCGGCCAGTGCTCGCAACCGACTCCCGGTAGGAGACCGCGGGCTTGCCGGTGCGCGCCTCCACCCCGTACCGGGTGTGGAGGCGGTCCAGGGTGATGTCCAGGTGGAGCTCGCCCATCCCTCGCAGGAGCGTCTGCCCGGTCTCCTCGTCGATGGCGACGTGGAGGCTGGGGTCCTCGAGGGCCAGCTTGCGCAACCCGGTCGCGAAGGCCTCGTGCTGCGCCTTGAGCCTGGGCTCCACGGCGAGCTCGACCACCGGCTCGGGGACCTCGAGCGAGCCCAGGACGATCGGCGCCCCTTCGTCGCACAGGGTGTCCCCTGACCTGAAGCCGTCGAGCCCCACGGCCGCGGCGATCACTCCCGCCTGGGCCTCCGGAAGCTCGCTGTAGTCGTCCGCGTGCACCAGCAGGAGCCGGCCCACGCGGCCGCGCTCGCCTCGCGTGGCGTTGAGCACGGCGTCGCCCGAGCGGAGCGTGCCCGAATACACCCGGAGGAACGTGACGTTCCCGAGGTGCCGGGCGTGCTCGACCTTGAACGCGAGCGCGCAGAGCGGCGCCTCATCCAGTGGACGTCGCTCCTGGAGCTCTCCAGTGCGCGGAGAGGCTCCTCGCACCGGCGGCAAATCGCTGGGCGCGGGCAGGTAGGCCACCACCGCGTCCAGCAAGGGCTGAACGCCGCAGTTGGCATACGCAGACCCGCAGAGCACGGGCACGCCCTTCCGCGAGAGCGTGAGCCTGCGGAGGGCTGCCTCGAGCTCCTCGGCCGTGACGGCCGCGCTCTGGCCTTCGATGTAGCGCGCGAGCATCCGATCATCGTGCTCGCTGCACGCCTCGACCAGAAGCGCCCGCGCTTGCTCCACCTGGGCGCGAAGCTCGAGCGGAACGTCCACCACGTCGAAGGTTCGACCCTGGCTCAAGGAATGGAACACGATGGCCCTCCTCCCGAGGAGATCGATCACTCCCCGGAGCGACTTCCCCTGGCCGAGAGGAAGCTGGACCGGCAACGGTGTGACGCCCAGGCGCTCGCGGAGGGACTCCACGCTCGCCCGGAAGTCGGCCGTCTCCCGGTCCATCTTGTTGATGAACACGATCCTCGGGACCGCGTGGCGATCGGCCTGCCGCCAAACGGCCTCGGTCTGCGGCTCCACGCCGTTGCTGCCGTCCAGGACCACGATCGCCCCGTCGAGCACGCGCAGGGCGCGCTCCACCTCGACCGCGAAGTCGACGTGCCCGGGCGTGTCGATGAGGTTCAAGCGGTACCGCTGGCTGGTCCGCTCCCAGTACACCGTGGTCGCCGCGGCGGCGATGGTGATCCCCCGCTTCCGCGACTGCGGAGAGGAGTCCAGCACGGTGGTGCCCTGATGCACCTCGCCGGTCCGGTGGATCTTGCCGGTGTAGAGGAGCACCCGTTCGCTCAACGTGGTCTTGCCAGCGTCGACGTGGGCAATGATTCCGAAGTTTCTGAAGCGTTGGATGGAGAGATCTCGAGGCATACGAAGGCCCTCATGCGCGCCGAGGCCGGCCGCGCGAAAAGTGGAAGGAAGCGGGAAGGACTCTTGAGGGGCGCCGGTACGTGAGCGCGCTACCGCGCCCCGGCGGTCAATTCGAGGATGACCTGCCGGCTGGGGCGCGGAGAGTGGGTGCGGCTGCGTGTGGGGCGCATGGCGTTGTCCGAAGGAGACAAACGACCGCCCCGACGCTCAACCCCGCGAAACCTGACGCGCGCGGTTTGATAGCGCTGGCTTATCAATTCATGTCAATTCGATTCTGAATCGTTAGCGCGTCCGGCGCGTACGTTGCCCAACGCAGGAGGCAGCGGATGTTGATCCCGGCGATCGTCGGCGCAGTTTCGGTGGTGATGATGGCGGCGGAGTGGCTTCGCCCCGGACGGAGGTTTCCCCAGAGCGCAGGCTGGGTGGCGAGGGCGCTGCTGCTGAACGGCGCGCAGTGCCTGCTCCTGCTGGCCACCGGCAAGCTCTGGGACGGGTGGCTGCGCGCGCACCAGCCCTGGTCGCTCGACGCGCTCGGCACGGCCGGCGGCGCGCTGGTGGGCTACGTCGTCCACTCCTTCGTCTACTACTGGTGGCACCGCGCGCGGCACGCCTCGCCGCTGCTGTGGCGCTGGGTCCACCAGGTCCACCACAGCCCGGCGCGGATCACCGTCCTCACCAGCTTCTACAAGCACCCGCTGGAGATCCTCCTCAACAGCCTGCTCTCGAGCCTGGTCCTGTACGGGCTGCTCGGGCTGGGGGTGAAGGCGGCCTTCGGCGCCATGCTCCTCAATGGCCTCGCGGAGCTCTGGTACCACTGGAACGTCCGCACGCCGCGCTGGATCGGGTTCCTGCTGCAGCGCCCCGAGAGCCACTGCGTCCACCACGAGCGCGGCCGCCACGCGATGAACTACGGCGACCTGCCCGTCTTCGACCTCCTCTTCGGTACCTTCGAGAACCCGCAATCCTTCGAAGGCGAGTGCGGGTTCGGCGAAGACAGGGAGCAGCGGCTGCCCCAGATGCTGCTGGGCCAGGACGTCTCCACGCCCGGTGCGGTGAAGCGGAGGCTCCCCATCGCCGCGGCGCTGCTCTTCCTCGTGGGGCTCACGCAGATGGCGGGAGATCTGCTGCACCTGCCCGCGCTGAAGGGGCTCGGCGCCGCCACGGCGATGGCGCCCGCGCCCAAGGTGTTCGGCTCCATCCGCGGCTACGAGACATTCTCCACCGGCTTCGCCCTCGAGGCCGACGGGCAGAGTTGGCAGCTCTCCCCGGAGCGCTACGCGCGGCTGCTCGGGCCCTACAACCGGCGCAACGTGTACGGCGCGGCGCTCTCCTACGGCCCGGTGCTGCCGCCCGCCCTGCGCGACCCGGTGCTCCGCCACGCGCTCTGTGGCGAGGCACCCCTCCTCGCCGAGCTGGGCATCCCCGCTCCGGCGGCTGGCGCGAAGCGGCGGGTCCGCTTCACGCCGGTGGGCGGTGAGATGCCGGCCGGGATGGCGGACGCGCTGGAGGTCGCGTGCCCATGAGCTACCGCTGGTCGCATGTGCGGATGGCGCTGGGCGCGTACCTGGTCATCCACTTCGGGATGCTGATCCCCTGGGCGCGCGAGGTGTTCTCGCGCGAGGGCGTCCGACCGGCCGCCGCCAGCCCGCTGCTCAGGTTGTTCCCCAACGCGCTCGCGCTCTGCGATGCGCCCTGGGCGGTGACCGCCCTGCTCGTGCTCGGCGTGGCCTCCGCGGCGGCGCTGGCGTTGGGGCGGCACGATCGCGCCGCCGCGCTCGTCTGCTGGTACGTGTGGGCCTGCCTCTTTGGCCGCAACCCGCTGATCGCCAACCCGAGCCTCGCCTACGTGGGCCTGCTGCTCTGGGTACACGCGCTGCGGCCGGCCAGCGGCGAGCTCTCCCCTTCCCTGCGCTGGACGCTGTGGGCGCTGATGGCGCTCGGCTACAGCTACAGCGGCTGGGCGAAGCTCACGAGCAGCTCCTGGCTGGACGGCACCGCGATCCTCCGGGTGCTCGAGAGCCCGCTGGCGCGGCCGAGCACGCTTCGCACGCTGGCGCTGGAGCTACCGCGGGGCCTGCTGCAGGCGGTGAGCTACGGCGTCCTCGGATTGGAGCTGGCCTTCGCGTCGCTCGCGTGCATCCGGCCGCTGCGCCCCTGGCTCTGGGGCGCCCTGCTCGCGCTGCACCTGTCCCTCTTGCTCTTCCTGGACTTCGCAGACCTGAGCCTGGGCATGGTGCTGCTGCACGCCGCCACGTTCAACCCGGCCTGGCTGAAGGCTCAGGGAGGGGTGTTGGAGACCTGCTCGGAGGAGGCGTCCGCGGCGGAGATCGGATCTCCGGGCCGGATCAGCTCCGGCATGCCGCTCTGAGCCGCCCACCAGAGCTCCTTCGCCGCCGTCCGCCGGGAGTCCTTCTGCGAGTGGTAGGCGAGCAGGAAGTAGACCGGGAAGACGAAGGTCACCAGCAGGACGAGGATCGGCAGGAAGGCGCGGCGGTAGTGCTTGGAGATCGGCGCCGGCGCGGCCTCGAGCGAGAGCGCGATCACCGTCTCACCCACGGTGATCCGGGCGCGGTCACCCGGGGCCAGCTCGAGCGTGGCGTCCCCAATGGAGGAGCGCGCGTACGCATCCCCTTGCTTGGATCGCTCCACGCGCGCGCCCGGCGGCACGTGGATCCGGTACCCCTGGGCGGTGGGTTCCGCGAGCGTGAAGCCGCCCTCCGCCGAGGGGATCCCCCAGAGCGGCACCGCGGCCTCATCCCCGGCCTGGCCATGAATGGGTCCGTCCTCGGGGGCGAAGCTCTGGATGAAGGTGCCGGTCCGGCCCCAGAAGACCTGGACGAACAGGCGGTTGGACGTGGCCACGCGTTCTCCTACGGAGGCCCGCGAGTATAAGCGCGAGGCGGGCGCGGAGAGCCAAACAACGGCCTGCGGAGGAAAGTTCCCCCGCCGAGCAGCCCGGGGAGCGGGTAGGCCAGCTGCCTCAGGTAGGAGGCGGGCACCTCGGTGTCCGAGCCGTAGCGGCCCGGCCAGCGCTCCGGCGGGAGGTGGTGGGTGCCGAAGAGGCGATCCACCCAGGGGAAGAGCCCGGCGAAGTTCACGTCCCGTCCCTCCGCGTCCGCGGAGTGATGCCAGTGGTGAAACCGGGGGCTGGAGACGAGCGCCTCGAGCGGCCCCAGCCGGACGCGGGCGTTGGCGTGCAGGAGCAGCGCGTACAGCCCGAGCCCCCCCGCCACGCCGGCGAAGAGCTCCGCGCGGAAGCCGAGCAGGTAGAGCGGGATGAACTGGAGCGCCCGCGTGAGGAGCTGATCGAACGGGTGGACGCGCAGCGATGCCAGCCAGTCCAGGTGCTCGCTCGAGTGGTGCACGGCGTGGATCCGCCAGAGCCAGGGCACGCGATGGAACGCCCGGTGCGCGAAGTAGCCGATGAGCTCGACCAAAAGGAACGCTTCCACGAGCTGCAGCGCGCGCGGCTGCGCAGCGACTCCCGCCTGCAGGCGCGCCGGCACCAGCGGATGGAGCGCCCACGCCAGCAAGGCGATCGCGGCGAAGAGCAGGAGCTGCTCGAGCGCGTGGCTGAAGAAGAAGTGCAGCACGTCCGTGCGCCAACCGGGGCGGAAGATCCGCTCCCTGCGCAGCGGGAGCAGCCGCTCGAGTGGGACGAAGAGCAGCGCCAGCACCAGGAGCCCGATTGGATTGCGCATCAGTCCCTAGACCCAACCCGGCCCGAATTCGGAAGTTGCGGCGTCAAACCGCCTGTGTCAGGGAGTCCGACATGAGCCCCTGGGTGGCAGTCGGAGCGATCAACGCCTTCGTCTCGGTGGCGGCGGGCGCCTTCGGAGCGCACGCGCTCAAGGCCCGGCTGCCTGCGGATCTGCTGGCGATCTTCGAGACCGGCGCGCGGTACCACATGTACCACGCGCTCGCGCTGCTCGGACTGGGGGTGCTGGCGCAGCTGCGGCCCGCCCCGCTGCTGCCCGCGGCAGGCTGGGCGTTCCAGGCGGGGATCCTCCTCTTCTCCGGGAGCCTCTACGCGCTGGCGCTCAGCGGCGTCCGGGTGTTGGGGGCGATCACCCCGCTCGGGGGCCTCGGCTTCCTGGCCGGCTGGGCCCTCCTGGCGATCGCTGCGCTGCGCAGCTGACCCCCAGAAAAGATTTCGCGGCGAGCCCTGAACGAGGACCCGCCGCGAAACGCGCGCGCCGAAGCCGACCTCCCCCGAGGTTGGCACGCGACTTTTCTTGCTGAGGAGGAGACAACGCTCCCACCCCGGCGTCGCAAGGAAAGTGCGGCGCTAGGGCAGGTTCGGTCTGGGAGGCAGCGCGGGGAGCGCGTCCAGCTCGCGCACCACCACGGGATCGAACCAGGAGGTCACCCGCCCGCTCGTGGGATCGAAGCGGAAGTTCGCTGGGTTGGTGTCCAGCCAGTGCGCGCGCCCGGTCGGCTCCAGCACTTCGCGGGCGCTCTCGAGGATGGACTCGACCTCGGCGGAGGCGGCAGCCTGGCGCGACTTGTTCACCTCGCGCAGCCGCACGCCGCCGGCGCGCTCCTGGCGGATGAAGCCCATGGGGCTGAGCTCCAGCGGGCCGATCACGTCACCGTGGCGTTCGAGGAAGCGCGCGTCGCCGCGGATCCGCTCGATCAGATCCAGCATGGCCCTGCCGCGCGGCCAGGCCTGGGCGCGGACGTCGCTGGCGCGCAGCGGCACCTCGCGTGGGCTGTTGTCCTGGAGCCGGACGAACACCTTGGGGACCTTGAGCACCACTTCGTCGTTGGCGTAGACGTGGTGGGAAGAGCCCGGCATGAAGCCGGGTTCCCGCTCCATGGGACGGAGGGTGGCGTAGAGCCCGGCAGGCTCGGCAGCGGCAGCCGGCGACTCGGCGGCAGGCGTGGAGCGGCCGCCAAAGACCCGTGCCGCGAGGTTCTTGAGCGTCAGGAGCGCCACCTCTCATTGTCGCCAAACGTGGAATTTCGTTGCGGATCCGCCCCCGAGGCAGCCTGATCGGGCACCTCCGGGGCCACCAGGGTTCTTCACCAAGATGCCGTCTCCGTTGTGGAAGCAGTTGCTGGAAGCGCTCGAGATCGACGAGCCCGAGTACGCCCACGTCCACGAGCTGAGCGCTCGGCTGGAGGGGCTGCTCGAGCGCGGACGCGCCGCCGCCCCGGGGGTCGCGGTGCCGGACGCCACCTTCATCGCCTACCTCGCCGCCCGCCTGGATCGCCAGAAGCCGCCCGTGCGCGCGCTGGAGGAGGCCCAGGTGGAGGCGCTCTACCTCTGCTGCGCCTGCGCCGCCGGGGACGAGGCCGCGCTGCGGCTGATCGAAGAGCGCCACTTCGAGAAGGTGCGCGCCACCATCGCCCGGATCGATCCCACGCTCCTTGACGAGACCCAGCAGACCATGCGCGAGCGGCTCTTCGTCAGCGAGGGCGGCGCGCCCCGCCGGATCGAGACCTACTCCGGCCGCGGCCAGCTGGGCGCCTGGCTCTGCGCGATCGCCGCGCGGACCGCGCTGGAGCTGCGCGAGAAGTCCTCGGACCTCGCGGCGCCCCGCGAAGGGGACGACGAGCTCAGCGCGCTGCCCGAGCACCGGGACAACGCGGAGATCCAGTACCTCAAGGCCCGCTACCGGGGCGCCTACCGGGACGCCTTCTCCGCGGCGCTGCGCACCCTCTCGCCCCGGGACCGCGCCCTGCTGCGGCTCCACTTCGGCTCGGGGCTGTCCCTGGAGCGGATTGGCCAGCTCTACCAGACCCACAAGTCCACCATCTCGCGCTGGCTGGCGCAGACGCGGGCGGACCTGCTCCAGGCGGTCCGGCGGGAGCTCCAGAGCCGGCTGGCGATCAAGGAGGACGAGCTGGACAGCCTCACCGCGCAGGTGCGCAGTCAGGTGGACATCACGCTCACCAGCATCTGGAGCAAGGACGACTGAGGCTCAGCGGTGCGCCTGCGCCGCGACCCGGCGCGAGAGCTCGGGATCCTCTTCTCCGCGGACCACCAGCGCCTTGGCCTGCTCCAGCCAGCGCGCGGCCTCCACGTCCCTCCCCCCGGCCCGCGCCTGCTCGGCCAGGCTCAGCCAGCCCTGCGCGGCCAGGTGCGGCTCCCCGGCGGCCAGCGCCACCGCCACCGCGGAGAAGAACGCATCCGCCGCCTCGGTGCCGTCCCCGCGGACCCGCCGGATCTCCCCCAGCAGGATCAGCGCCGCCGCGTGCGCCGCGCGCCGTCCGTCCGCGGACGCACCGCCCACCGCGGCCTGGGCTTGAGCTTCGGCCTCGGTGAGCCGCGAAGCGGCGAAGAGCGCGCGCCCGCGCACCAGCCGCGGCTCCGCGCGCCCCAGGGCGCCGCCGCGGCAGCTGGTGGGAGCCGTGAGCCGGCTGACGCCCGCGGCGGCGCGCTCCGCGGAAGCGGAGGTCGTGTCGAGCAGGAGCACCACCGCCTGCGCGAGCTCGTCCAGCCGCGCGTCCAGGCACTCGCGCTGACCGCGCCAGGTCTCCTCGGTCCCCGCCTGCCGCACCTCCGCGAGCTCACAGCTGAGCTCGAACTCGGCGCGCCACCGGGCCGCGTAGCCTTCGAGCGCGTCCACCAGCGGCTGCGCGCCCTGCCCGAGCAGCTGCGCGCGGTGGGCCGCGCTCCACGCGGTGGCGGTGCGCTCGGCCCCGGCGCGGCACGAGGCCACGCGCTCCCGCTGGCGCAGCAGGGTGGCGCCGAGCACGGCCAACGCGAGCACCGCCACCCCGCCCAGGGCCCAGGCGAGCGGGCGGCGTACCGGGTGGCGCCCGAGCCGCAGCTCCTCGAGCAGCGCGTCCATGGTCCCGAAGCGGCGATCCGGCGAACCGTCCAACCCGCGCTGGAGCGCGGCGAGGACGCGGGCCGGCACGCCGCGCTTGTCGGCGGGCCAGGCGATCTTCCCTTCCCGCGCCGCCCGTGCGCGCTCCTCCACCGTCGCCACGGCGAAGGGCAGCGTGCCGAAGAGCGCTTCGAAGAGGGCCACGCAGAAGCTGAACTGGTCCCCGCGCGCGTCGATCAGCTGCTGCTGGGCGTGCTCCGGCGCGAGGTACGCCGGCGTGCCCACCACCGCGCCCTGGCGGGTGACCCGGTCGTGCGGCGAGGGCGTGGCCACGGGCTCGGCGCCCCCGCCGGAGGAGTCCTGGCTGCCGCTCTGCGACTGCGTCACCCGCGCGAGCCCGAAGTCGGTGACCCGGACCCGCCCATCCGCGCCGATCAGCACGTTGTCCGGCTTGAAGTCCCGGTGGACGAGCCCAGCGGCGTGCGCGGCGGCCAGCCCCCGCCCGGCGCTCTCGAAGCAGTCGAGGATCTCCTTCACCGTGCGGCGCTCGGCGGCCAGCCAGCGGCTCAGCGTGCTCCCTTCCACGAGCTCCATGGCGATGAACATGTCCCCGCCGAGCGTTCCGGCGTCGTAGACCGTCACCACGTTGGGGTGGGCCAGCTTGGCGAGCGATCTCGCCTCCCGCAGCAGCCGCGCCGCCGCGCGATCATCCGAGCGGCGCGCGAACCGGAGCACCTTGAGCGCCACCCTGCGGTCCAGCTGGGCGTCATGCGCCGCGTAGACGATGCCCATCGCTCCGGAGCCGAGCTGGCGCTCGATCACGTAGCGATCAGACGTGGAGGTGTCCGGGGCGTTGGCGAGCTGAGCCGCCACGTCCACCTCTCCCGTGCTGGCCCCTCCGTGCGACGTCCGCGTCGCCAGGCTCATCGCGCCGAGCATCGCCGAGAGCACCGTCCGGCAGGCCGAGCAGCGATCCAGGTGGACCTCCACCGCGGTCCGCTCTTCGGGGGCGAGCGTGCCCTGCACGAAAGCGCTGAAGATCTCCTCGGCAGGACACACGGTTAAGGGTCTAACCCCTCAGCGCATCACGGCGTCCCGGCCAACGCCTCCTTGCCACACGAATGTGACGCAACTCGAGTAAATCTGGCCACTTCTATCTTCGCGGCCGCCGCTCGGCAATCCACGCCGCCACGTCCGGCACGAAGATCCGCTTGGGGAGCGGCACCTGCTCGATGATCTCGAGCGCCCGCTGGGCCAGCTCCATCGCCTCGTCGTGCGAGCCGTTGGTGGCCCAGAGGGCCTGGGCGAGCGCGAAGAGGTTCACCGCCTGATCCGCCGGGCGGCGCGTGGGCGTTGCCCGGTCGATCTCCTCCGCCTTGCGCAACAGCCGGAGGGCCTCCGCCGGGCGATCGTTGGCCAGCAGCGCCCGCCCCAGAGACGTGGTGGGCCCCGCGAGCGCCGGAGTGTCCGGAGCCATGGTGGCCACGGCGGCCTCGTACACCTGTTGGGACGTCTCGAGCGCCTCGGCCCGTCTCCCCGCCTGCAGGAGCGTCTGGGCGAGCCGATCCTTGTAGCGCACCGTCTCCGGGTGCTTGGCGCCATGCACCTGCTGGATCAGGTTGACGGCCTCCCGCTCGAGGACGAGCGCCCCCTCGAAGTCCCCGCGCATGCGCTTGATGAAGGCCAGGCCGTCATTGGCCAGCGCGATCCGCGTGCTCTTCGGTCCGAGCGACTTCTCGTAGATCCCCTTCGCTTCGAGGAACGCCTTCTCCGCGCGGTCCATCTCGCCCAGGTCCGTCACCGCGCCGGCGAGGTTGACCAGCGCGTCTCCGACTGGAGGGGCGTTGGGGTCGAGGATGGCCCGGGAGATGTCCGCGAACTTCTGCATGTGCTCCACCGACTCGGCGGCCCGGTTGAGCTGGGCGAGGGCGATCCCCACGCCGCTGTGGCCGCGCGCGGTCTCGTAGTGGTTCGGCCCCAGCTCCTCGCGCCAGATCTCCAGCGCCTGCGTCAGGTGGCCGAGCGCCTCCTCGTAGTGCTCGAGCAGATCCAACGACTGGCCGATCTGGAAGTGTGCGCGCGCCACCGCCGTCCGGGGGGCAACCTTCTGCGCGAGCGTGAGCGCCTGGCGGAACTCCTCGAGCGCCTGCTCCTGCTTGCCGGCGGCCCGCAGCGCGTTGGCGTGGGCATCCACGATCCGCAGCTCGAGCTGGGCGTCGCCTTTCGCGTGGACGAACAACCCCCGCGCGATCTCCGCCTGGCGGATGGCCTCGGCGGCGCGATCCCGGTGGTTCGCGGTGAGGACGGACAGCGAGACCCAGCCGCCCGCGGCGAGCAGCTCGTCCCCCACCCGGCTCGCCTGCGCCACGGCCACGTAGAGCGCCTTCTCCGCCTGATCCAGCTGGCCGAGGTTGGCGTGCATCTCGGCGACCAGCAGCCGCGCCTTGGCCTCCGCGTCCGCGTGGCCCTTGCCCTCCACCAGCGCCAGTGCCTCGGAGGCGGAGCGCAGCGCGTCCGCGTACTTCCCCGCCGCGTTGAGGGCGCGCCCGGTGGAGATCAGCTCGGCGAAGCGGACCGCGTCCGGGCCGGCGATGGCGGTGGCCTGCAGCGTGGCGGTGGCGCAACCCTTCGGAAGCCCGAGCGTGTCCACGCCCTGGGCGGAGTGGCGCATCTTGTCCGCGTCCACGGCCGTCAGGATCTCGAGGAACTTGCGCAGCTGGACGAGCCGGCCGTCCAGGCACTCCCGCTGCGCCCGCCAGGTCTGGGGCGTGGAGGTGTGCAGCGCCTCACCGGCCTCGCAGGTCTCCTGGTAGGCCTCGCGCCACTCGCGCGCATAGCGGTCAATCTTGCGGGCCACCGCCTGCGCGCTCTCCTGCGAGAACGGCCGCGAGCTGCCGGCGAACGCCGCGGAGAGCCGCCCGCGGGCGGCGTCGTTCCAGACGTCCGAGACCTGCTCCGCGGTGGAGGCGCAGTGGGCCCTGGCCAGCGCTCGGCGGACGCGGAACCCTCCGGCGATGGACGCCGCGACCACGCCCAGGAGCACCGCCGCGGCCACCCACAGACGCCGGGCGCTGCGCCGGCGGCGCGCCCGCGCCAGGGCGTCCAGCAGCGCCCGCATCGTCGGGAAGCGCTCCTGCGAGGCCCCGCGCAGCCCCCGCTCCAGCACCGCGCGCACGCGAGAGGTCACCAGCGCGGCCCGGGCGGTGGCGGGCCAGCGCAGCGCGTTCGCCACCGCCGCCTGGGCGCGGTCCTCCAGCGTCGCCCCCGCGAAGGGGCGCGCATCCACGAGCGCCTCGAAGAGGGCCACGCAGAAGGTGAACTGATCGCTGCGCGCGTCCGCGGGGACGCCGCGGACCTGCTCGGGCGAGATGTACGCGGGCGTCCCGACCACGCCGCCGGCTCGCGCCAGGTGCTCGCGCTCCGCGGTCTCCTCGCGGACCCGCGCCAGCCCGAAGTCGGTCACGCGGGGGCGGCCGTCCTTCCCGAGCAGCACGTTGTCCGGCTTGAAGTCGCAGTGGACGATCCCCGCGGCGTGGGCCGCCGCGAGCCCCTCGCCGGCCTGCGCGAAGACGTCCAGGATCTCGTCCGGCGTGCGCGGCGCGGAGGCCAGCCACTTGCGCAGCGTCCCGCCCTCCACCAACTCCATGGCGATGAACATCTCGCCGTCCAGGGTGCCCGCGTCGAACAGGGTCACCACGTTGGGGTGCGTGAGCTTGGCCAGCGCGCGCGCCTCCCGGAGCAGCCGCTCGGCGGCGCGCGGCTCCGCGTCCGCCCGCGCCCGCAGCACCTTGAGGGCCACGCGGCGGTCCAGCTGCACGTCGTACGCGGCGTAGACCACGCCCATCCCGCCAGCGCCGAGCTCGTCGTGGATCGCGTAGCGCCACCGGGCGGGGGCGGCCGAGGGTCCCGCGGCGCGGACGTTGGGCGTCAGGGTCTCGATGACGGCGCCCACGACGGTGCGGCACGCCGCGCAGGCAGCGAGGTGGGCCTCGACGGAGCGGCCTTCATCCCCGGAGAGACAGCCCTGGGCGAACTCGCTGAGCTTCTCTTCACCGGGACACATGGGAGGTCGGGGGGCGTTCCCTCGGCTGAAGAGGGCGGTGGCTCAAAAACGTTGCAATGAAATCTACCGGGAGTCGACCGGACCGTCACTCCGGGGCGACTCCATCTCAAATGCAACGAATTCTGCCGGGTGCCCTCACGGGAGGGTGACCCTGCCGCACACCCGACCCCTGGACCTGGCCGTGCACCCCGGGGCCAGCTCGCTCGTCTCCATCCTCCAGCGCTGGTCCGCGGAGCGGCCGGACGCCCTGGCGCTCGAGTTCATCCTCGAAGGCTCGGACGACGCGCAGGCCTTCACCTATGGCGAGCTGGACCGCCGCGCGCGGGCGATCGCCGCGGAGCTGCAGGCGCGGCAGGTGTCCTTGGGCAGCCGCGCGCTGCTCGTCTTTCCGCCGGGGCTGGACTACGTGGCGGCGTTCTGGGGCTGCCTCTACGCGGGCGTGCTCGCGGTCCCGGCGTACCCGCCGAACCCGGCGCGGCTGGGCCGGACGCTGGGGCGGCTGCGGACCATCGTGGAGGACTGCACGCCGCGCGTGGTCCTCTCCAGCCAGCTGATCACCGAGCTGGCGGCGCAGCTGGGAGAGCACGCCCCGGAGCTCGCGGCCCTGGACTGGGTGGCGACGGACGTCCTCCCGCTGGAGCGGGCCGAGCGCTGGCGCACGCCCGAGCTGGATCCGGGCTCGGTGGCGTTCCTCCAGTACACCTCTGGCTCCACGTCCTCTCCGAAGGGGGTGACGCTCACCCACGGAAACCTGCTGCACAACTCGCAGCTGATCTACGACGCCTTCGGCCACGGCCCGGACAGCCGCGTGATGGTGTGGCTGCCGCCGTACCACGACATGGGGTTGATCGGCGGGATCCTCCAGCCGCTGTATGGCGGCTTCCCGGTCACCCTGATGTCGCCGTTCGACTTTCTGCAGCGCCCGCTGCGGTGGCTGCAGGCGGTCTCCCGCACCGGCGCCACCACGAGCGGCGGACCAAACTTCGCGTTCGACCTGTGCGTCCGGAAGACCTCGCCCGAGGAGCGCGCGGCGCTGGATCTGAGCCGCTGGGCGGTGGCGTTCAATGGCGCGGAGCCCATCCGCGCGGAGGTGCTGGAGCGCTTCGCCGAGGCCTTCGCCGTGGCCGGCTTCCGGCGCGAGGCGTTCTACCCGTGCTACGGGCTCGCCGAGAGCACGCTGATCGTCAGCGGCGGCCGCCCGGGCGCCGGGGCGAAGACCTTGAGCTGCGACGCCGCGGCGCTGGAGCAGCACCGCTTCAGCCCCGCGGGCACGGACGGCGACGCGCGCGCGCTGGTGGGCTGCGGCCAGGCGCTGGGCGACGAGGCCGTGGCGATCGTGGACCCGGGCACCGGACTGCCGCGGGAGGCCGGCGCCGTGGGCGAGATCTGGGTCTCCAGCGGCAGCGTGGCGAACGGCTACTGGGGCCGCGTGGAGGCGACCAGCGAGACGTTCTTCGCGGAGCAGCCGGGCGCGGGCAAGCGGCGCTTCCTGCGCACGGGAGACCTCGGCTTCCTGCACGAGGGCGAGCTCTACGTCACCGGCCGGTTGAAGGATCTGCTGATCGTCCGCGGGCGGAACCACTACCCGCAGGATCTCGAGCTCACCGCGGAGCGCGCCCACCCTGCCCTGCGGCCGGGCTGCGGCGCGGCCTTCTCGGTGGACGGCCCCTCCGGCGAGCAGGTGGTGCTGGTCTTCGAGCAGGACCGGGCCCACGCCGGTGCGCCGATCGAAGAGGTCACGGCGGCGGTCGCCGCGGCGTTGGCGGAGCAGCACGATCTCTCCTTGCGCGCGCTGATGCTGGTGGCGTCCGGGGCGATCCCGAAGACCTCCAGCGGGAAGATCCAGCGCCGCGCCTGCAAGCAGGCCTGGCTCGAGCGCACCTTCCCGGTGGTGGCCGAGTCGGCAGCGCCGGCTGCCGACGCGATTCCGGAGGACTCCAGCGAGCCCTCGCGCGCGCAGCTGCTCGGCGCGGCCGGACAAGCCCGTGAGGTGCTGGCGCGCCGCTGGGTGATCGCCACCGCGGCCCGCATCGGACATCGCCGGGCCTCGGAGCTCTCCGGGGATCAGCCGCTCTTCTCGCTCGGCTTCGACTCGCTCTCTTGCGTGGAGCTGCGCAACGAGCTCGAGCGGGGCGGCGTGGCGCTCCCGCTGCGCCCGTTCCTCGAGGGCGCCACCCTGAACGAGCTCGCGAAGCTGGCGGGCGAAGCGCTGGGCGCGCCGGCGCAGGCCGCTCCCGCAGCTGCGCGCCGCGCCGGGGGCGAGACGCCGCTCACCCGCGGGCAGCAAGCGCTCTGGTTCCTCCACCAGCTCGCGCCAGCGAGCGCCGCCTACCATGTCTGCCGCGCCGTGCGCGTGCGCGGGAGCCTGGACGCGGATCGGCTGGCGGCCGCCGTGGCGGCGCTGGCGCAGCGCCATGACGCGCTGAGGACGCGGTTCGGCACGCGGGACGGCGTCCCGTTCCAGCGCGCGGATGGCCCTGGCCTGCGGCTGCAACGGATCGACGCGCGGGGCCTGGAGGACGCCCGGGTGAAGGGCGAGCTGCGCGCGCTGGCGGACCGACCGCTGGACCTCACCGTTGGCCCTCCGGGGCGTGCGGCGCTCCTTGCCCGCAGCGAGGACGAGCACGTGCTGCTGCTCGTCCTGCACCACCTGGTCTGCGACTTCTGGTCTCTGGCCCAGCTCCTGGCGGAGCTGGAGCAGCTCTATCTGGGCCAACCCCTGCCGGCGCTGCCGGAGGGGTCCTCCTACGCGGCGCTCGTCTTCGCACAGGAGCAGGAGCTCGCCTCGGGCTCCGGCTCGCCTTGGGAGCACTGGGCCCGCGAGCTCTCCGGAGAGCTCAGCGCGCTCGAGCTGCCGACCGACTTCCCCCGCCCCCCGGTGCAGCGCTCCGAGGGCGCCACCTGCACCTTCACCGTGCCCGAGCCGTTGACCCGGCGGGTGCACGCGTTCGCCCGCGCGCACGGCGCCACGCCGTTCGCGGTGCTGCTGGCCGCCTACCAGGCCTTCCTGGCCCGGGCGACTGGCCAGGATGACGTCCTCGTTGGGGCGCCCGCGGCCGGGCGGACGCGCGCGCAGTTCGGCCAGACGGTCGGCTACTTCGTGAACCCGGTGGTGCTGCGCGCCCGCTTCGACGAGCGCCCCAGCTTCGCCCAGCTCGTCCAGCGGACGCGCGAGAGCGTGGTGGCGGCGCTGGAGCACCAGGGCCTCCCGTTCCCCACGCTGGTGGAGCGCCTGTCGCCCCGGCGGGACCCGAGCCGCTCTCCCGTCTTCCAGACGATGTTCACCCTCCAGCGCGCCCACGCGATGGACGAGCGCGGCCTCTCCGCGTTCGCGGTGGAGGGCGCGCATGCGCAGCTGAAGTTCGGGCCGCTCACGCTCGAGCCGTTGGCGCTCGATCGCACCGTGGCGCAGTTCGACCTCTCGCTCACCCTCGCCTCGCACGGCGCGGATCTGGCGGGCGAGCTCGAGTTCAACACCGGCCTGTTCACCGCGCAGACCGCGCGCGAGCTGGTGGAGGGCTTTTGCGCCCTGCTCTCCTCCCTCCTGGACGCACCGCTGCAGCCGTTCGACGAGGTGGCCTGGGGCGGCGGCCCGCTGCGGCCCGAGCGCGCGCCCGCGCCGGAGCCCACGCCCTTGCTTGAAGCGTTCTGCGCGTCCGTGCAGCGCGCGCCGGACGCCGTGGCGCTGGTGGACGGCGACCGGCGGATCACCTACGCCCAGCTCGCGCAGGCCTCGGACCGCGCCGCGGCCGGCCTGCTGGCGCGCGGCGTGCGCGCCGGGGACCCGGTGGTGCTCGGCTTCCCCCGCTGCGCGGACCACGCGGTGGCGCTCCTGGGCGCGCTCAAGGCGGGCGCATGCGCCGTGCCCCTGGAGCCCTCCGCGCCGCCCGAGCGGCTGCGCGCCATCCTCGCCAACGTCCAGCCGCGCTGCGTGCTCACCCGCTCGGCCGACCTCGGGCGCTGGCACGGCGCGCCGGCGGCCACCCTCGAAGAGCTCCCGGCCGGCGCCGCGCCCGCGACCCGCCCTTCCGGCGCCGCGTACTGCGTCCACACCTCCGGCTCCACGGGCGAGCCCAAGGGCGTGGTCGTCACGCACGCCGCGCTGGCCGGGTATTTGTCCGCCCTGCGCGACGTCTACGGGCTGGTCCCGACCGACCGGGTGCTGGCGCTGGCGTCCACCGCCTTCGACGTCTCGCTGGAGGAGCTGCTCGGCACGTTGGCTGCCGGCGCCACGGTCGTCCTCGCTGGGCCTGGCCTCTCCTCGCTGGGCGAGCTGCTGGCGCTCGCGCGAGCCCATCAGATCACGGTGCTCAACATGAGCTCGCCGCACTGGCACGAGCTGGTCAACGAGCTCGTCGAGCGCGGCGAGGCGCCGCCGGCGTCCCTGCGCCTGATGATCGTGGGCAGCGATCGCACGTCCCGGGCGCGTTACGAACAGTGGCGCGCGCTCGCTCCGGGCGTGCGGCTGCTCAACGCCTACGGCCCGACGGAGGCGACGGTCACCGCCTGCGTCTACGAGCCCGGCACCCACGCCAACGGCGGCGCCACGCTGCCCATTGGCCGGCCGCTCCCCGGCGTCGAAGCCTGGGTGCTGGATGGGCAGCTGCGCCCGGTCCCTCAGGGGATCGCTGGTGAGCTCTGTCTCTCGGGGCGCCAGCTCGCGAGCGGGTACCTGAACCGGCCGGAGCTCACCGCGGAGCGCTTCGTCCCGGCGCCGGGGATCGGCGTGGAGCGGGTCTACCGCACGGGCGACCGGGTCCGGCGGCTGGCGGACGGCTCGCTCGAGTTCCTCGGCCGCGTGGACGGCCAGCTCAAGGTCCGCGGCGTCCGGGTGGAGCCGGGCGAGGTCGAGGCGGCGATCGAGACCCACCCTGGCGTCGCCGCGGCCGCGGTCGCCCTGCGCCGCGAGCGCCTCGTCGCCTTCGTGGAGCCCCGTCCGGGTCAGCCGTTGGACGAGGTGGCGCTGAGGGAGCACGTGGCGGCGCGCGTCCCGGAGGCGATGGTGCCTTCCCTCTTCGCCCCGCTGGAGCGCCTGCCGCGGCTGGCCAGCGGCAAGCTCGACCGGCGGCGGCTGCCGGACGTGCAGCCCTCGGCGGCGGCGCTCCAGCCGCCCCGAAACGAGGTGGAGCGGGTCATCGCCCGGGTCTGGGCGGAGGTGCTGGGCCGCGAGCAGGTGGGCGTCCGCGAGTCCTTCTTCGATCTCGGGGGCCACTCCTTGCTGCTCCTCCGGGTCCACAGCCGCCTGGAGCGGGAGCTCTGCCGCTCGATCCAGGTCATGGAGCTCTTCGAGCACCCCACGGTGGAGAGCCTGGGCCGACACCTGAGCGGAGGCGATGGCTCCGCCGCCGCGCTCGCGGGCGCGCAGTCGAGAGCCGCGCGGCAGCGCGAGGCGCTCGCCTCCGCGAAGGCGCGAAGGAAGTGACATGGCGGACATCGCGCTGATCGGAATGGCGGGCCGGTTCCCCGGTGCCGCCTCTGTCGAGGAGCTCTGGCGGAACGTCGCCGCGGGCGTGGAGTCGATCTCGCGCCTGACGCGGGACCAGCTGCTCGCGGCGGGCGTTCCCGCCGAGGTGGCGGACGCGCCGGGGTACGTCCCGGCCCGGGGCGTGCTCGAGGGCGTGGACCGCTTCGACGCCGAGCTGTTCGGCTACAGCCCGCGCGAGGCGGAGCTGCTGGATCCCCAGCACCGGCTCTTCCTGCGCTGCGTCTTCGAGGCGCTGGAGAACGCGGCGCTCGTCCCGGGCGCGGAGTCTTCGGTGGGGCTCTTCGCCAGCTGCGCGATGCCCACCTACCTCCTGGCTCACGTGCTCGCGCATCCGGAGGTCGTCCGCGCCGCGGGCGAGGCGCAGGTGGAGCTGGCAAACGACAAGGACTACCTGGCCACGCGCGTCTCCTACAAATTGAACCTGCGCGGCCCCAGCCTGGCGGTGCAGACCGCCTGCTCGAGCTCGCTGGTGGCGATCCACCTGGCCTGCCAGGCGCTCCAGACCTTCCAGTGCGACGTGGCGGTGGCCGGCGGCGTCTCCGTGCGCCTGCCCCAGGGCGGCTACCCCTACCAGGAGGGCGGCGTCTTCTCTCCGGACGGGCACGTCCGCACCTTCGACGCGAGCGCCAAGGGGATGGTGCCCGGCGCGGGCGTGGGCGCGGTGGTCCTCAAGCGGCTCGAGGACGCGATCGCGGACGGAGACTTCGTCTACGCGGTGGTCAAGGGCTCCGCCGTGAACAACGACGGTGACCACAAGGTCGGCTACACCGCCGCCAGCGTCGCCGGCCAGGCGGAGGCGATCGTCTCCGCGCACTCGGTGGCGGACGTGGCGCCGCGGAGCATTGGGCTCGTCGAGGCGCACGGCACCGCCACGCCGATGGGCGACCCCATCGAAGTGGAGGCGCTCACCCGCGCCTTCCGGCTCCAGACCGAAGATCGCGGCTTCTGCGCGATCGGCTCGCTGAAGACGAACCTCGGGCACCTCGACACGGCGGCGGGCGTGGCGGGCTTCATCAAGGCCGCGCTGGCAGTGCACCACGGCGCGCTGCCCCCGAGCCTGCACTTCGAGCGCCCCAACCCGGCCATCCGGTTCGAGGAGTCCCCCTTCTTCGTCAACACCGCCCTGCGCCCCTGGCCGGTCGACTCGGGACCCCGCCGAGCCGCCGTGAGCTCCTTCGGCATCGGCGGCACCAACGCCCACGTGGTGCTGGAGCAGGCGCCCGCCCGGGCCGAGCGGGTCGCCGCGCAGGGTCCGCAGCTGCTCCCCTTGAGCGCGCGGAGCCCCGAGGCGCTGCGTGCGGCGGCCGCCACGCTCGCGGCGAGGCTGACCCGCGAGCCTGTTCTTTCGCTCGGCGACGTCGCCCACACCCTGCAACGAGGCCGGCGGCTCTTCGGCCATCGCCGGGCGATCGTCGCGGCGGATGCGGGCGAGGCGGCGCGCGCGCTGCTCATCGCCTCCGAGACGCGCGACGTGGGCGAGCGCCGCCCTACCGTCTCCTTCCTCTTCCCGGGCCAGGGCTCGCAGTTCGCCGGAATGGGCGCGGCGCTCTACTCGGCGCAGCCGGTCTTCCGGGCCGCGATCGACCGCTGCGCCGAGCATCTGCGCGCCACGCTCGACCTCCGCGAGCTGCTCTTCCGCGCGGATGCCGGGACGCTGGCGCAGACCCGCGTCCTGCAACCGGCGCTCTTCGCGCTGGAATGGTCGCTCGCGCAGCTGCTGCAGAGCTGGGGGATCGCCCCCGCCGGGCTCCTCGGCCACAGCGTGGGCGAGTACGTGGCCGCGACGCTGGCCGGCGTCTTCGCCCTCCCGGACGCGCTCAGCCTCATCGCCGCTCGCGGCGCTTGCATGCAGCAGCTCCCAGCAGGCGCCATGCTGGCCGTGTCGCTCAGCGAGGCGGAGGCGCTCGGCCACTGCGGCGAGCGCGTGAGCCTGGCGGCGGTGAACGGCCCGCGCCTGTGCGTGCTCGCCGGCGAGGAGGGGGCGATCTCCGCGCTCGAGCGCTCGCTCCAGCCCGTGGGAGCAAAGCGGCTGCGGACCTCCCACGCCTTCCACTCGGCGATGATGGACCCGGTCCTCGAGTCCTACGAGCGGCTGGTGCGCGCCGTCCCTCGGGGCCGCCCGACCCTGCCGTTCGTCTCGAACCTCACCGGGCGATGGATCACCGCAGAGGAGGCCGTGGATCCCGCGTACTGGGCGCGCCACCTGCGTGCGCCGGTGCGCTTTGCCGACGGCGTGCGGACGCTCGCTTCCGCCGGGGACGGGGTCCTGCTCGAGGTGGGACCCGGGAAGGCGCTCGGTGAGCTCGCGCGGCAGACCGCGCCGCAGCTTCACGGCGCCATCCCGGTGCTCGGCCGCGAGGACGACGCCCGCTCGGCGATCGCCGCGCTGGGCGCGCTGTTCGAGGCTGGCGTCGCGCTCGATTGGGATCGCTGTGGCGCCGAGCCCGAGGCACGCAAGCTTCCCCTCCCCGGCTACGCCTTCCAGGAGGCCCGGCACTGGCTGGAGCCGGCGGCGGGCTCCGCGGCGCACCCGGCGGCTGCGCCTGCTCCCGCCTCGCGGCTGCCCATGGCGGCCTGGCTCTCCGCGCCGTCGTTCAAGCGCCTGCCGCCGCTCCCGGCACCCGCTGAAGGTGGCTGGCTGCGGCTCGGCTCCGCGTGGCCCGAGGGTGCGGCCCACGCGACTGTGCCGTTGAACTTTGACACGTCCGAGGAGGCGCTGACCGCGGCGCTTCGCGCCCTGGGCGAGCTCCCCTCCCGCGCCGTCTGGAGCTGCCCCGCCGGCGCGGACCCGCTCAAGAGCGTCCTGGTGCTCTCGCGCGCCTGGCGCGCCGCCGCCGGAGACCGCCCGCTGCGACTGGGGCTCGTGGTCTCTGGCGCGCTGGACGTCAGCGGTGACGAGGCGCTGGACCCGCGCTTCGCCGCGCTCGCTGGCTGGGCGCGCGCGCTGCCCCGGGAGCTGCCCAACGTCCGCTGCACGCTCGTGGACGTCCCTTCGCTCGAGCGCGCGCCCTGGGGCGCCGTGCTGGCGGAGGTGGCCTCGGGCACCGAGTCCGTGATTGCGCTGCGCGGGGAGACGTCGCCTCGCCGCTGGGCCGCGTCGCTCGAGCCGCTGCCGCCCACCGCGTCCTGTGACGCGCTGGGCCCTGGCAAGCGCGGCGGCGTGTACCTGATCACCGGCGGGCTTGGCGGCATCGGCCTCACCCTGGCGGGGCGCCTGGCGAAGGCGGGTGAGGTCACCCTGGCACTGCTCACCCGCTCCGCCCTCCCACCGCGCAGCCAGTGGACGCCGCTCCTGTCCGGCCCTTCGACGACGGTGGCGCGGAGGGTGCGCGCGGTGCTGGCCCTGGAGGCCCAGGGCGCCCGCGTGGAGCTGATCGTCGCGGACGTGGCGGAGGCGGCGGAGCTGGACCGAGCGGTGAAGTCGGTCATCGCCGCGCACGGACGCCTGGACGGCGTGATCCACGCCGCCGGCGTGGGTCAGTCCAAGCTGCTCGCGGATCTCTCTTTGGCGGATGCGCACGCGGTGTGGGCCCCAAAGCTCGACGGGGCGAAGGCGCTGGCCGCCGCGGTGCAGGGGCTCCCGCTCGACTTCTTCGTCCTCTGCTCCTCGCTCAGCGCGCAGCTCGGCGAGCTGGGCCAGGGCGCGTACGCGGCGGCGAACGCCGCGCTGGACGCCTTCGCGGCCGAGCACCAGGCGCGCACGGGGATCTTCACCACGGCGATCGGCTGGGACGCCTGGGCGGAGGTCGGCATGGCCGCCGACACCGGCGCCAGCGGCCCGAGCGGCCGTCCGGTGGCGCATCCGCTCCTGCACACCTGCGTGAGCGAGACCGCAGCGCAGCGCGTGTACGAGACGCGGTTCGAGGTGGCCCGCGACTGGGTCCTCTCGGAGCACCGGATCCGCGGGCGCGCGGTGCTGCCGGGCACCACCTACCTCGACATGGCCTGCGGCGCGTTCGCGGATGCCTGCCCGGGCGTTCGCCCCGAGCTGAGCGACGTGCTCTTCGTCGCGCCGCTCCAGGTGGGCGATGCCCAGGTGAAGCTCGTCCAGACCGTGCTCGAGGCGGACGGAGAGGCCTTCCGGTTCGTGGTGAAGAGCCGGGACGGCGCTGCCTGGCGCGAGCACGTGCGCGGGCGCGTGGGGCCGCTGCGCGGTGAGGAATCCGCTCCGGCCGACCTCCCGGCGATCCGGGCGAGGTGCGGCGTGGAGAGCGTCCAAACCACCTCCGAGGTGCTGGGCCAGCAGCAGCACATGACCTACGGCCAGCGCTGGCACAACCTCACCCAGCTCGACACGGGCGACGGCGAGCGGCTCGGGCACCTGGAGCTGCCGGCGGCGCTGGTCGCCGATCTCGACGTCCATCCCCTGCACCCGGCGCTCTTCGACGTCGCCACCGCGCTGGCGATGCACCAGGGCGGCGAGGGCTTCTACCTGCCGCTGGGCTACGAGCGGATCTCTCTGCTGCGGCGGCTGCCTGCCCGGCTCTTCAGCCACGTCCGCTACCGCGCGGGCGCGAAGGAGGACCGCGCGCTGGTCTGCGACCTCTCCCTGCTGGACGCAGATGGGCGCGAGTGCGTGAGCGTGAAGGGCTTCTCCATGGTCCGCACGGACGCCGCCGCGGTGTTCGACACCCCGAACGACGCCGCCCTTCGTCCCGAAGAGGGCGCCGAGCTCTTCGCCCGGATCGTCTCCGCCCGCCTGGGCCCGAGCGTCGTGGTGGCCACGCGGCCCATCGAGGCGCTGCTGCGCGAGACTTCCGAGCAGGCAGCCCGCGCCCAGGCCCCCGCGCCGAGCAGCCATGCCCGGCCGGCGCTCAAGTCCGCCTACGTGGCCCCCACGGACGACGTGGAGCGGACGGTGGCGGCGGCCTGGTCCGAGCTGCTGGGGGTGGACCGCGTCGGCCTCCACGACAACTTCTTCGAGCTGGGGGGCCACTCGCTCATGTCCGTGCAGCTGGTCTCCAGGCTGAAGGCCACGTTCGGCCTGGAGCTGCCGTTGGCGAGCTTCTTCGCGACGCCCACGGTCGCCGGCGTGTCCCAGGTCATCCGCACGCACCGGCTCAGCCAGGCCGAGGCGGCGGAGGTGGACGCGCTGGTGGACGAGCTGGAGCAGCTCGCGCCGGAGCAGCTCGAAGCGCTGCTCGCGGGCGGGGGAAAGACGTCATGACGAACGTGCAGGACCGACTCGCGGCCCTCTCTCCGGAGCAGCGCGCGCTGCTGCAGCAACGCCTCAAGGGCGCCCGGAACACGGTGCAGGCGGCGGCGCCGGCGGCCCGCCCGGCGGCGACCGGCGCGGCGCGCGGCCTGGGCTTTGGCCTCTTCTACTTCTCCGCGGACGCCTCCAACGCCGGCTCCGAAGCCTATGGCCTCCTGCTGGAGGGGGCGCGCTTCGCGGACGAGCACGGCTTCAAGGCGGTCTGGACGCCGGAGCGCCACTTCCACGCCTTCGGCGGTCTCTACCCGAGCCCCGCGGTGGTGGCCGGAGCGCTCGCGCTCGCCACCCGCAACGTGCAGCTCCGAGCCGGCAGCGTGGTGCTGCCGCTCCACCACCCCGCGCGCGTGGCGGAGGACTGGGCGGTCGTGGACAACCTCTCGGGTGGCCGCGCGGGGATCGCGCTGGCCTCTGGCTGGCACACGCAGGACTTCACCTTCAATCCGACCGCGTACGCCGATCGCAAGGCGCGGGTGGCCGAGGCGCTGGGCACCCTGCGTCGCCTCTGGGCGGGGGAGGCGGTCCGCTTCGAGGCCGCGGGCGGTCCGGTGGAGCTGCGCACCTTCCCCCGGCCGGTGCAGCGCGAGCTGCCGGTCTGGATCACCGCGGCGGTCTCCCCGGAGACCTTCGCCCAGGCCGGCGCCCTGGGCGCGAACGTCCTCACCTCCATGCTCGATCTCACCGTCGAGCAGCTCGCCGAGCGCATCCAGATCTACCGCGACGCGCGCGCGCGCCACGGACACGACCGGGAGGCCGGCGAGGTGGCTGTCATGGCGCACACCTACGTGGGCGAGAGCGAGGCCGAGGTGCGCGCCACCGTCTCGGAGCCGTTCTTCGCGTACCTCAAGTCCCACGGCGAGCTCGGCAAGGGGCTCGCCCGCGCGGCGGGGATGGGCGAGCTGACCCGCCTCTCCGAGGCCGACGAGCGCGCCCTGCTCCAGTTCGGGCTGGAGAAGTACCTCTCGGGCCAGTCGATGCTCGGCACCGTGGAGCAGTGCCAGGCGGTGGCCGAGCGGCTCGCCGCAGTGGGCGTGGCCGAGGTGGCTTGCCTGATCGACTTTGGCGTGCCGCGGCCCAAGGTCCTGGAAGGGTTGCAGCGGCTCGCCAACGTCCTCACCCGCTGCCACGCCGAGCCCGCGGAGGCCGCGCGATGAGCGACCTCGACGCACGCCTCAAGAACCTCACGCCACAGCAGCGGGCGCTGCTCGAGGCTAAGGTCGCCCGCGCCCGCCGCGCCCCGCAGGGGCCGGTCCCGCTCGCCCCGGTCCAGCGGCGCTTCTGGCTCCTGGAGCAGCTCGCGCCCGGCAGCGCCCAATCCAATGAGGCGAACCTCGTACACCTCGAGGGAGCGCTGGACGCCGCCGCGCTCGAGCGGGCGTTCCAGGCGATGGTAGACCGGCACGAGGTCCTGCGCACGAGCTTCGGGCTCGAGCACCGCGAGCCCGTCCAGCGGGTGGCGCCCTCGGCGGCGGTCGCGCTCGAGCGCGTGGATCTGCGCGGGCGCGGCGACGAGTTGATCTCCCAGGCGCTGGAGCGGGCGCAGCGCCCGTTCGACCTCTCCAACGCCCCGCTGCTGCGCGCCACGCTCTACTCGCTCGGGCCGGACCGGCACGCGCTGGGCCTCACCGCGCACCACCTCGTCAGCGATGGCGGGAGCTGGCGGGCCCTGTTGACGGACCTGGCGGCCCTCTACGCGGGCGTGGCGCTTCCGCCCCTGCCGACCCAGTACGCCACCTGGGCGGGCCAGCAGCGGGCCGCGCTGACCGCCTCGCGCGAGAGCGCGCTCGCGGCCAGCTGGCGCACCGAGCTGGAGGGCGCACCCCAGCTCCTCCAGCTCCCCACGGATCACCCGCGGTCCGCGAGCCCGCTCGGCGCCGGCGGACGCGTCACGTTGCCGCTCTCCGAGGAGCTCGTGCGGAGCTTGCAGACGCTCGCCCAGCGCCAGGGCTCCACGCTGTACATGACCCTGGCCTCCGCCTTCGCGGTGCTCCTCGGGCGGCTCGCCCGGCAGGAGGAGCTGCTCCTCGGCACGCCGTTCTCGCTGCGCTCCGGCCCGGAGCTGGAGCCGCTCGTCGGCTGCTTCATCAACACCCTGGCGCTGCGCTGCGAGCTCGGGGGCAACCCCACCTTCCGCGAGCTGCTCTCGCGCGTGAAGGCGCGGGCGACGGCGGCTTACGCGAACGGCGAGCTGCCGTTCGACGCGCTGGTGCACCACCTCGGCGCGGACCGCTCCGCCGGGCAGGCCCCGCTCGTCCAGGCGTTCTTCGACGTGCAGGCAACGCCCGATCAGCTCGCGCTCCCCGGCCTCACGCTCTGGACCGAGGAGCTGCCCAGCGCCGCGGCGAAGGCCGAGCTCGGGCTCTCCGTGTTCCTCGGCAAGGACGGCGCCCGCGCCGTCTTCGAGCACAGCCTGGATCTCTTCACGCCGCAGACGGTGCGCCGCTGGGCAGGCGCGTGGCTGAACCTCCTCGAAGGGGTCGTCGCGAACCCCGAGGCTCCGATCGGCTCGCTGCCGCTCCAGACGCGAGCGGAGCGGGGCCAGCTGCTGGCGTGGGAGGGCGAGACGAACCTGGGCGCCATCCCCTGCGTCCTCGAGCGCTTTCACGCCTACGCGGCGACGCAGCCGGACGCACCGGCCGTCCGGGATGACCAGGGTGAGCTGAGCTACTCGCAGCTCTCCGTGCGCGCCCGGCAGCTCGCGGCCGCGCTGCGGCAGCTCGGGGTGGCTCCGGGGGCCCGGGTGGCCGTCTCACTGCGTCCCTCCGTCGACCTCATCGCCACCTTGCTCGGCGTCTTCGAAGCCGGCGCCGTCTTCGTCCCGGTGGACGCTCACGCGCCCCGCGAGCGCCGCGAGGCCATGCTGTCCGACGCCCAGGTGACCGCCGTCGTCCGTCACCCCGGGCTCGAAGAAGCCACCGAGCACCTGCCGGCGATCGAGCTTCGCGGCGCGGACGCGCTGCCGGCGCCAGCGGACCACCGCCGCAGCGAACCCGGGGAGCTGGCCTATCTGATCTTCACCTCCGGGAGCACCGGCCGGCCCAAGGCCGTGGCGGTGCCGCATGCGAGCCTCGCGCAGTCCATGGAGGGCTGCATCCGCGCCCTGGACCTGGGCCCTTCGGACGTCACGCTCTCGCTCGCCTCCTGCGCCTTCGACGCCTTCATGGGCGAGGTCTGGCAGGCGCTCGCCTCAGGGGGCCTCTTGGTGGTGCGCGGGCGCGAGCAGTTCCTGGACACCCCGCGCCTGCTCGAGGTGCTGAGGACCACCACCAGCGCGCACGTCATGCCGGCGCTGCTGGGTCCGGTGGTGGACGCGGTCCTCGCGCAGGGGGACGGGGCGGGCTACGCGCTGCGCACGCTCTGCACCGGCGGCGATGTCGTCCCCTCCGCGCTGCTCAACCGGGCGAAGCAGGCCTTCCCGCGGTCCCGCGTCTGCGTCCTCTACGGGCCCACCGAGTCCACCATCGTCTGCATGGGGCACGAGGTGCTCGGCGAGGAGGGCGAGCGCCACCTCATCGGCAAGCCGTGGCCGGGCTTCCAGGCGCGGGTGGTGGAGCCCTCGCTGGAGGCGGCGCCGCTGGGACTGCCCGGCGAGCTCCTCATTGGCGGCCCGTGCGTCTCGCGCGGCTACGCCAACGACCCCGAGCTGACGGCCGCTCGCTTCATCGAGCGGGACGGGCAGCGCTGGTACCGGACGGGCGACCTGGCGCGCTGGCTCCCCAATGGCGAGCTGGAGTTCCTCGGCCGGATCGACAGCCAGGTGAAGATCCGCGGCTTCCGGGTGGAGCTGGGTGAGGTGGAGGCGGCGCTGGCCCAGCAGCCCGGCGTGAAGGATGCGCTGGCCCTGGCGGAGCGGGACGCGCGCGGCGCGGCCCGACTGCTGGCCTGGGTCACCACGCGCGGAGAGCCTGGCCCCGACTTCGAGGCACGCGTGCGCGAGGCGCTCGCGCGGTCGCTGCCCTCGTACATGGTCCCCAGCGCGCTGTTCGTGCTGGACCGGCTCCCGGCCACCCTCAACGGGAAGATCGATCGCCGGGCGCTGCCCCGGCCGCAGGCCGCCGCCAAGCCGGCCGAACCGCCGCAAGGGCCGCTGGAGCAGGTGCTGCTGGGGATGTGGGAGACCGCGCTGGAGCGGAAGGGGCTCTCCCGGGACGACGTGTTCTTCGAGGTGGGCGGCCACTCCCTGCTCGCGGCGCGGCTGGTCGCCGAGGCGCGGGAGCTGTTCCGGGTGGACCTGCCGCTGCGCAGCCTGCTGGAGGCGCCCACCGTGGCCGGCTGGGCTCTGGCGCTGGAGGCGCGCGCGCCGTCCAAGACGCAGCTGGCCGCGATCGCGCGGGCCTACCTCCGCGTGGCGCAGATGACCGAGGACGAGGTGCGCAGCTCGCTGGAGCTGCGGCGCACCTCGCAGGGCTGATCCCGATGCGCTCCGATCTCCAGGACCGCCGCAAGCTGCTCGAGCTGCTCCTCGCGGAAGAGGGCGTCGCGGCCGATCGTCCTGCGCCCATCCCCCGGGTCTCGCGCGAGGCCCCGCATCCGCTCTCCTTCGCCCAGCAGCGGCTCTGGATCCTGGATCGCCTGGAGCCGGGGAGCCCGCTCTACACGCTCGTCGGCGCCGCGGAGATCGACGGCGAGCTGAGCGTCGACGCGCTCTCGCTCGCCGTCCGCGATCTGGCGATGCGGCATGAAGCGCTGCGGACGCGCCTCCTCGCGGATGCGGAGGGGACCGCCTACCAGCAAATCGACGACGTGCCCCGCCTGGCGCTCGAGTCCTTCGAGACGCCAGGGGAAGCCGCCGTCTCCGCGAAGCTCCGCACCCTGGCCCTGCAGCCGTTCGATCTCGAGCGCGGACCGCTCGCGCGGTTCTGGCTGCTCCGCCAGGGGCCAAGGCGAGCCACGCTCGCCCTCTCCCTGCACCACATCATCGCGGACGGCTGGTCCATCGGCGTGCTGCTGCGCGACCTCGCCGAGCTCTACGGCGCGAGGCGGGCCCACCGCGAGCCGAGCCTGCCGCCACTGGAGCTGCAGCCGGTGGACTGCGCGAGCTACGAGCGGCTCCAGCTCGGAGAGGCGGCCCTGGCCGCGGAGCTCGAGCACTGGGTGGAGGCGCTTCGCGGCGCTCCAGCCGCGCTCGACCTGCCCACCGACCGTCCCCGTCCCCTCGCGCAAACCTTCGCTGGTCAGACGCTGACCTTTTCGGTGCCCGCCTCGCTGGACGCGGCGGTCCGGCAGCTGGCGCGGCAGCACCGGGTGACGCTCTTCTCCACGCTCCTGACCGCCTACGACGCGCTGCTCTTCCGCCTCAGCGGCCAGTCTGACGTCGTGGTGGGCACCTCCGTGGCCGGACGCGACCGGCCGGAGACGCAGGCCATGGTGGGGATGTTCGTGAACACCCTGCCACTGCGCGCGCGCGTGGCGGGGGAGCGCTCCTTCAGCGAGCTGCTCGCCCAGGTTCATGAGGCGGCGATCGCCGGGCTCTCCAACCAGCGGGTTCCGTTCGAGCGGATCGTGCAGGCGGTGCAGCCGGAGCGGGACCTGAGCCGCTCGCCGCTGTTTCAGGCCGCGTTCGACTTCAACGCCTCGTTCCGACCTGTGCTCTCGCTGCCGGGCGCAACGCTGCGGCTGTGCTCGCCCGAGGTAGGCACCTCGAAGTTCGACCTCACGCTGGTCTTCAACGACGACGGCGGGCAGCTCGAAGGAGAGCTCGAGCTCAACACCGACCTCTTCGACGAGGCCACCGGCCGCGATCTGATCGACCAGTACCTTCGCCTGCTCGAGCATGCTTGCGCGGCGCCGCACACCTCCGTTGCCGGCCTGAGGCTGCTCGACGACGAAGCGCGCCGGCACCAGCTCGTTGCGCTGAACCAGACCGCGCGCGCCTACCCGGATGTCCGCCCCGTCCACGTGCAGCTCGCGGCACGGGCTGCAGAGACGCCAGAGGCCGTCGCCGTCAGCTGCGGCGGCCGCGCGCTCACCTACGCCCAGCTCGATGCCGCCTCGAGCCAGATCGCGCACGCGCTGCTGGCCCTCCAGCTGGAGCCGGAGGATCGGATCGGGGTGCTCCACGAGCGCACGCCCGAGACGCTCTGCGCGCTGCTGGGCATCCTCAAGGCCGGCCTGGCCTACGTGCCGCTGGACGTCACGCTCCCGCCGGCCCGCCTCCAGACGCTGGTCTCGGAGAGCGGCTGCCGGTGCGTCCTGACCGATGCCGCCCGCCAGACGCTGGCGTCCACTCTCGGCTCCGCGCCGGCGCTCGTGGTGTCCGAGCTCCTCGCCGCGCCGCCCGCCTCCTCGCCGGCTCTTCCCGCCGTGCGCCCGTCCCAGCTCGCGTACGTCCTCTTCACGTCCGGCAGCACCGGCATCCCCAAGGGCGCGATGCTCGAGCACGCGGGTCTGACCAACCACGTGCTGGCCATGGCCGAGCGGCTGAAGCTCACCGCCGCCGACTGCATGGCGCAGACCGCCCGGGTGAGCTTCGACGTCTCGGTCTGGCAGCTGCTCGCCACCCTGACGGTGGGCGGGCGCGTCGCGATCCTTCCGGATGAGGTCGTCCAGGCTCCGGCCATCCTCGCCAGCGAGCTGTGCCGCGAGCGCGTCACGGTGGCGGAGCTGGTGCCCGCGCAGATCTCCCTGCTGCTCGAGGCGATCGCGGCCCACCCGGAGCACGCGCCGCCGCTGCGCTGGATGATCCCGACGGGCGAGGCACTCCCGCCGCCGCTCACGCGCAGCTGGTTCGACCGCCTGCCGCGCGTCCCCCTGCTCAACGCCTACGGCCCGACCGAGTGCAGCGACGATGTCACCTGCTGCGAGCTCACCCGGCCGCTCCCGCCGGAAGCAGTGGCCGCGCCGGTGCACGGCACCCTGCCGAACTTCCAGGTCTACGTGCTGGATGCCCGCCTGGAGCCGGTCCCCTTCGGCGTGACGGGCGAGCTCTACGTCGGCGGACTCGGGGTGGGCCGCGGCTACCTGGCAGACCCCGTCCGTACCGCCACCGCCTTCGTCCCGGACCCCTTCTCCAACCGCGCCGGCGCTCGGATGTACCGGACCGGCGACCTGGTCCGGATGCGGCGCACAGGGGCGATCGAGTTCGTGGGTCGCCGCGATCATCAGATCAAGGTCCGGGGCGTGCGGATCGAGCTCGGGGACGTCGAGGCCGCGCTCGCGCGCCTTCCGGGCGTGACCGAAGCCGCGGTGGTGGCGCGCGTCCACCACGGCGACACCCGGCTCGAGGCCTTCGTGGTCGTCGCCGGGCCCGCGCCCAGGCCGGAGGACCTGCTGCGGGCGCTCAAGAGCCAGCTCCCAGCGGCGGCGGTGCCAGGGGCGCTCGCGGTCCTCGCCGCCCTCCCCCGCCTCCCGAGCGGAAAGCTGGACCGCCGGGCCTTGCCGGCCCTGGCGCCGACGATCGAGCCGGCTGCGGAGCCGCCACGCGGTGAGGACGAGGCGAAGGTCGCCGCGCTCTTCAAAGAGCTGCTGCGCTGCCGCGAGGTCGCTCGAGACCGGAGCTTCTTCGAGCTCGGCGGGCACTCCCTGCTGGCGATCCAGCTCCTCGCGCGGGTTCGCGAGCGGCTGGGCGCGGAGATCCCGCTTCGAGCGTTCTTCGAGGCGCCCACCGTCGCGCAGCTGGCCGCGCTGATCGCCGGCGCCAGGGCGGCGCCGGTGACGGCCCTGGCGGCGCGGCCCCGGCCCGAGCGGATTCCACTCTCCTTCGCACAGCAACGGCTCTGGTTCCTGGATCAGCTGGAGCCCGGCAGCGCCACCTACAACATGCCGGTGGCTGCGCGGCTGACCGGGCCGCTCTCCATCCCCGCGCTGGAGAAGGCGCTGACGGCCCTGTGCGCTCGCCACGAGTCTCTGCGGACACGGTTCGAGGTCGTGGACGGGGAGCCGGTCCAGGCGATCGACGCTGCCAAGCCGTTCGTGCTCGAGGTTCGCCGCGATGGAGAGGTGCGAGCGGCCTTGGAGACCGAGGCGAATGCTCCGTTCGATCTCGCCCGCGGGCCGTTGTTCCGCTGCGTGCTGTTGGCGCCTGGGCCCAGCTTCGTTCCGGCGTGGCGCGCCTCCGGTGAGGAGCTCGTGCTCGGTGCTGGGCCGTCGCTCACTCTAGGCGGTGGAGAGCACGGGCGCCCCTCGACTTCGCTCGGGGCAAACGGTGGCGAGCACCTCCTCGTGCTCGGGCTGCACCACAGCGTCTCCGATGGCTGGTCCATGGGCGTGCTCCTCGCCGAGCTCTCGGCGCTCTACGGCGCGTTCGAGCGCGGCGACACCGCGAGCCCCCTGCCGGCGCTGCCGCTGCAGTACGCGGACTACGCCCTCTGGCAGCGCGAGCAGCTCTCTGCAGCAAGCCTGGAGTCTGAGCTCAGCTACTGGAGCCAGGCGCTCGCGGGGCCGCTTCCGAAGCTCGAGCTGCCGACGGATCGCCCACGGCCCGCGCACCCCTCATCGCGCGGCGCCCGCCTGCCCGTCTCGCTCAGCGTGGACCGTGTCACCCGCATCCGGGCTCAGTGCCAGCGCTACGACACCACGCTCTTCGGCTGGCTCTTGGCAGCCTTCCAGACCCTGCTCTGCCGCCACACCGGTCAGACGGATGTCGTCATCGGCACGCCGGTGGCGGGGCGCGACCGCGTGGAGCTCGAAGGGTTGATCGGCTTCTTCGCGAACACGCTCGCCCTGCGCGGCGACCTCTCCGGTGAGCCCAGCTTCGAGGCGCTGCTGGCCCAGGCACGGCGCGTGAGCCGGGAGGCGTTCTCCCACGCGGCCGTTCCGTTCGAGCTGCTCGTGGAGAAGCTGCAGCCGGAGCGCGACCCCAGCCGCCACCCGATCTTCCAGGCGATGCTGGTGCTCCAGAACGTGCCGACGCCGGCGTGGCAGCACCCCACGCTCCGGCTGGAGGACCTCCCGCTCGAGTTCCCGCACGCCAAGTTCGATCTCCTCCTCTCCCTGGAGGAGCGGGCGGACGGGACGCTCGAGGGTGATCTCGAGTACGCGACGGATCTCTTCGACGCCGCGACGCCCGCCCAGTGGCTGCGCCGCTTCGACGCGCTGATCGACTCCCTGCTCGCCTCGCCGGAGGCCAGCGTCTGGCGCGCGGAGCTACTCCCGCCCGAGGAGCGCGAGCTGCAGCTGCGCCGCTGGAACGACACCGGCGCCCCCGAGCTCCCCGGCGGCGTCCACGCGCTCTTCTCCCAGCAGCTGGCGAAGACGCCCCAGGCGCTCGCGGTCGAGGCCGCGGACGGCAGCCTCACCTACGCGGAGCTCGAGGCCCGAGCCAACCGCCTGGCGCACCGCCTGCGCGCGCACGGCGTGGGACGGGACGTCCGGGTGGCGCTGTGCCTCGAGCGCGGCTGGTTCCTCCCGGTCGCGGTGCTCGGCGTGCTCAAGGCGGGGGGCGCCTACGTCCCGCTGGATCCGGACTACCCCCAGGATCGACTGGCGCACATGCTCGAAGACGCCGCGCCGCCGGTGCTCGTCGCGAACGCAGCGCTCCTGCCACGGCTGTCCACGGGGGCGGCCCAGATCCTCACGGCCGAGTCGCTGGGCGAGCTCCAGGACGGCCCCAGCGACGCGCCGGACGACCTCACCCAGCCCAGCGATCTCGGCTACGTGATCTACACCTCCGGCTCCACGGGCCGGCCCAAGGGCGTGGCGCTCCCGCACCGCGCCCTCTCCAACCTCCTGGCGTGGCACGCGCGGACGCTCATCCCCGCGGCGCGCACGCTGCAATTCGCGTCCCTGAGCTTCGACGCCAGCTTCCACGAGTTCTTCGCGGCCTGGGCCACCGGCGGGAGCGTGGTGGTGATCTCCGAGCTGGCGCGCAAGGACACCCAGGCGCTGGCGGAGTTCATCGCGGAGCACCGGATCCAGAAGGCGATCCTCCCGGTCGTGGCGCTGCAGCAGCTGGCCGAGCGCTACGAGGCCGACCCCGCGCCGCTCTCCACCCTGCGCGAGGTGATGGCCACGGGCGAGCAGCTGGTGATCACCCAGCCGCTGCGCAGGCTCTTCGCGCGGCTCCCGGGCTGCAGCCTGAACAACCACTACGGCCCGTCCGAGACGCACGTGGTGACGGCGCTCACGCTCGAAGGTCTGCCGGAGCACTGGGAGACGCGGCCCACGCTCGGGCGGCCCATCTGGAACAGCACCATCTACCTGCTGGATCGCCACGGCGCGCCGGTGCCCGTGGGCGCGGTGGGAGAGCTGTGCATCGGCGGAGCCAATGTCGCCCGCGGCTACCTCAACCGGCCCGAGCAGACCGCCGAGAAGTTCGTCACCGACCCCTTCTCGACCGAGCCGGGGGCGCGCCTCTACCGGACGGGCGATCTCGCGCGCTACCGCCGCGACGGCACCATCGAGTTCCTCGGGCGCCGGGATCACCAGGTGAAGGTCCGCGGCTTCCGCGTGGAGCTGGGCGAGGTCGAGAACGCGCTGCTCGCGCACCCGGCCGTGCAGGAGACGGTCGTGGTCGCGCTTCCGGGAGACGCTGGGCTGCGGCTGGTCGCCTACGTGGTGACGAGCGGGGAGGCACCCACCGTGACCGAGCTGAGACGGTTCCTCGCCGCCCGCCTGCCCGACCACATGGTCCCGGCCACGTACGTCTCCCTCCCCGCCCTGCCCTTGAGCCCGAACGGCAAGGTGGAGCGGCGGCTGCTCCCCGCTCCCGAGGCGGAGCGTCCGAGGCTGGAGGCGGCGTACGTCGAGCCGCGCTCCGCCGCGGAGCGGGTCGTCTGCGCCACCTGGGCGGGGCTCCTCGGCCTCCCGCGCGTGGGGCTGGACGACAACTTCTTCGAGCTCGGCGGCCACTCCCTGCTCGCCACGCGCGTGGTCGCCGCCCTGCGGGAGCGGTTCGACGTGGAGCTGCCGCTGCGCGAGCTGTTCGACACCCCCACGCCGCGCGGCGTGCTCGACGCGCTGGTGAAGCTGCGGGACGCGGCGACGGTGGAGGCAGTGGCGGAGGTGCTCCTCGAGCTCGAGGGGCTCTCCGATGACGAAGTTCAAAAGCGCATGGGCCGGACGTGAGGAAAGCCGTGACTGACAACCAAACCGAGATCTTCGAACACCTCGAATCCAACGTCCGCTCGTACTGCCGGGTGTTCCCGGCCGTCTTCCAGCGCGCCAACGGCGCGGTGATGATCGACACCGACGGCAAGTCGTACCTCGACTTCTTCGGCGCGGCCGGGAGCCTCAACTACGGCCACAACCCTCCGGCCGCCAAGCGCAAGCTCCTCGAGTACATCGAGCAGGACGGGATCACCCACGCCCTGGACTCGTACACCTCCGCCAAGGCGGCCTTCCTCGAGGCGTTCCAGCGCGTCGTCCTCGCGCCGCGGAAGCTCGACCACAAGGTCCAGTTCTGCGGTCCCACCGGCACCAACGCGGTCGAGGCCGCGCTCAAGCTGGCGCGCAAGGTCACTGGCCGCACCGGCGTGATCGCCTTCAGCGGCGCGTACCACGGCATGACGCTGGGGAGCATCTCCGTCACGTCCTCGCGCTCCGTCCGCGCCTCCGCCGGGGTGCCGCTGGCGAACACCACGTTCGTTCCCTTTCCGGTGGGCCCGACCGGCGCGTTCGACACGCTCTCGTACCTGGAGCGGCTGATGGCGGATCCGCACTCGGGCGTGGACGTGCCCGCGGCGATCATCCTCGAGTCCGTTCAGATGGACGGCGGCGTCTACGTGGCGCCAGTGCCGTTCCTCACCGGGCTGCGGACGTTCTGCGATCGCCATGGCGTCGTCCTCATCGTGGACGACATCCAGGTGGGCTGCGGCCGGTCGGGGGCGTTCTTCTCCTTCGAGCGCGCGGGGATCGCGCCGGATCTGGTGACGCTCTCCAAGTCCATCAGCGGCTACGGGCTGCCCATGTCGCTGCTGCTGATCCGCCGCGATCTGGACAAGTGGAGCCCCGGCGAGCACACCGGCACGTTCCGCGGCCACCAGCTCGCTTTCATCACCGCCGCCGCGGTGCTCCCCTTCTGGGAGGAGCCGTCCTTCGTGGCGCGGATCCAGGAGCGCGGAGAGCAGATGCGGACGCTCCTCCAGGAGCGGCTCAAGCGCGAGCCGGGACTGGAGCTGCGCGGGCTGGGCATGGTGTACGGCGTCGACTTCGCCAACGCCGGCGGGCCTGAGCGCGCGAGCCGGGTGCAAGCCGCCGCGTTCCAGCACGGCCTGGTGATCGAGTCCTGCGGGCGGCGAGACAGCGTGATCAAGCTCCTGCCGCCGCTCAACATCCCTGCTGAGCAGCTCGCCGAGGGGCTGCAGCGCTTCGGCCGCGCGCTGGAGGCGGCATGAGAGCCGAGCACGAGGTCCGCGCCCAGGGGCACGCCCTCTCCCGCGACGGGCTGACCACCTCCCAGGTGGCCACGTACCAGGATCAAGGCTTCCTCACCCTGCCCGGGCTGTTCTCCGAGCGGGAGGTGGAGGCGCTGCTCGGGGAGCTGCCCGCGCTCTTCTCCGAGGACTCCCCCCGCCGCGTCCTGGAGAAGGACGGCACCACGGTGCGTTCGATCTATGGCGCCCACGAGCAGAGCGCGCGCTTCCAGCAGCTGGTGCATGACCCGCGGCTGGTCGAGCCGGCGCGGCAGCTGCTCGAGAGCGAGGTCTACCTCTACCAGTTCAAGATCAACGCGAAGCTCGGCATGGCCGGAGACGTCTGGGCCTGGCACCAGGACTTCATCTTCTGGTGCAAGGAGGACGGCACGCCGGAGCCGCGGCTGGTGAACGCCGCGCTCTTCCTGGACGAGGTGAACGAGTTCAACGGGCCGTTGATCTTCATCCCACGCTCCCACCGCGAGGGGATGATCGACCTGCGGCCGGCAGGCGTCCCGCCGGGCTACGAGGAGGATCCGGACTGGATCGCGAACCTCACCGCGGACCTCAAGTACACGCTGGACAAGCCCACCATCTCCCGGCTCGCGCAGCGGGAGGGACTGGTCGCCCCCAAGGGCCCGCGGGGGACGATCGTCCTCTTCCACCCGAACCTCTGCCACGCGTCCGCCCCGAACCTCTCCCCGTTCGACCGCGTGGTCTCCCTGGCCACCTACAACAGCGTGCACAACACGCCCAGGCCCGTGGCGCAGCCGCGCCCGGACTTCCTCTGCGCCACTGACACCGCGCCGATCGAGGCCATCCCCTCGCTGCTCGGCTTCTCGAAGGGGCGTGGGTAGTCCGATGAGCCAGCTGTCTGCGGACCGAAAGAAGCTGCTCGAGAAGATGCTCGCCGAGCGCGGCGTGGCCAAGGCGGCCTCGCTCCCGGAGATCGTCCCCTGCCCGGGCCCCGCCCCGCTGTCGTTCGGTCAGGAGCGGCTCTGGCTGATCGATCAGCTCGCCCCCAACAGCACGGCCTACCACCTCCCGGCGGCGCTCCGGCTCCGCGGCCCTCTGGACGTGGAGGCGCTGCGTGGCGCGCTGGACGCCCTGTGCGAACGCCACCAGGTGCTGCGGACCGTCCTCTTTGTCGAGGACGGGCAGCCGAAGCAGCGCCTCGGCGAGCACCAGGGAATGCCGTTCTCAATTCGAGACGTTCCGGCTGCCGCGCTCGAAGAGGAGATCTCCACCGCCGCCGCGCGCCCGTTCGATCTGGCACGCGGACCGCTGGCACGCGCCGAGCTCTTCCGCCTCGGCTCCGAGGAGCACGTCCTCGTCCTCACCGTCCACCACATCGTTTCGGATGCGTGGTCCACCGCGCTCGCCGTGCGTGAGCTGGCGGAGCTCTACCGGGCGACGGTGAAGGGCGAGAAGGCCCAGCTGGCCGCTCTCCCTTGCCAGTACGCGGACTACGCGACCTGGCAGCGCAAGCACGCCGAGGGCGCCGCCTTCAAGGCGCAGCTCGAGTCCTGGCGCCGCGCGCTTCAGGGTCCGCTGCCGCGACTCGAGCTGCCGTCCGACGGCCGGGCAGCTGGCCCCGTCGGCCCGGGCGCACAGGTGATCTCCGTGCTGCCCGCGCGCATGGTCGCGGCGGCGAACGCGCTCGCCGCCAAGGAGCAGGCGTCGCTGTTCATGGTGCTCCTCTCGGCGTTCAAGGCGCTCCTCTGCCGGCTCACCGGGAGCGAAGACCTGATCGTGGGCACGCCTATCGCCGGGAGGACGCGGGCGCAGGTCGAGCCGCTGATCGGCTTCTTCCTGAATACGCTCCCGCTTCGAACGCGCATTGACGTGCGGGGATCGTTCCTGACGTGCCTCCGCGCTGTCCGGGAGGTTTCGCTCCAGGCCTTCGCGAAACAGGACGTGCCGTTCGAGCTGCTCGGTCAGCCCGGGGCGCCGGTGCCGCTCGAGGTGCTCTTCAACCTGATCAACACCCCGGACGCCGAGCTGACGCTCGATGGCCTGAGCATCGCGCCGATCGAGCCCAGCCAATTCGAGGCCAAGGTCCCGCTCACGCTCTACGTCGAGCCGCGCGGCGCGGAGCTGCAGCTGAAGCTTGCCTACCGGTCCGACCGGTACGGCGCCGAGCGGATGAAGCTGCTGCTCGAGCAGTACGCGCGGCTGCTCGAGGCCGCACTGGACATGCCCGAGGCGCCGCTGGAGCAGCACTCGCTGCGCGTGGGTTCCGTCTCGGCCCGCCTGCCGGATCCCCGCGCCCCCCTCCCGGCCCCCGAGGTCGGGACGGTCTGGGATCGGTTCACCCTGTTCGCGAACGGGCTGCCCGAGCGCCCCGCGCTGAGCTGGGGAGACCGGCGGCTGAGCTACGGCGAGCTGTACGCCTCGGCCCGGGAGATCCGCGGTGAGCTGATCGCGGCCGGCGTGCAGCCAGGTGAGGTGGTCGCGGTCACGGGCACCCGGAGCTTCGGTCTCGTTGCGTCGATCCTCGGCGTGGTGGCCGCGCGCGGCGTGCTCCTGCTGCTGGACCCTGCGCTTCCGGAGAAGCGGCGCCAGACGATGCTGGAGCTGGCGAAGGCGACGGCGCGGGTGGTGGTCGATGAGGGCGGGCTCGCCCGCGTGTACGGCGCCCCCCCGCTCACCTCGAGCGCAGCGCCGCAGGCGCGTAGTCGAGAGGCGGCTTGGAGCACGTGGCCACCCGACGCCGCTTCGGATGTGAGCGCCCCTCGACTACGGGCCTACGGCCCTACGCTCGGGGTGAACGGTGGGGGTCTACGGGCCTACGGCCCTACGCTCGGGGTGAACGGTGGGGGGCTCGGGCTACCGAGCTCCACTGGGCCGCTTCCCAGCGATCCGGCTTACGTCTTCTTCACCTCCGGGACCACGGGCACGCCCAAGGCGGTGCTCGGCGTCCACCGCGGGCTGAGCCACTTCGTCGCCTGGCAGCGGGACGAGTTCCGCATCGGCGAAGGCGACCGCGTGCCGCTGCTGACGGCGCTCTCCTTCGACGTGGTGCTGCGCGACCTCTTCCTGCCGCTGACGAGCGGGGCAACGCTGTGCATCCCCGATCGCGGCATGGACACGGGTCCGGCCGCCACGCTCCGTTGGCTCGCGCGGGAGCAGGTGACCGCGCTGCACGTGGTGCCTTCAGTCGCGCAGGCATGGCTTGCGGCGATCGATCCCGAGAGCGATGACGCTGCTCGGCAGAGCGTCCGCTGGACGTTCTTCGCCGGCGAACCCCTCACCGACTCGCTCGTTGAGCGTTGGCGCGCCCGCTTCCCCCGCGCGGGCGCGGTGAACCTCTACGGCCCCACCGAGACCACGCTGGCCAAGTGCTTCTTCCGCGTCCCGGCGCAGCCGGTGCCCGGACAGCAACCGGTGGGCAACCCGCTCCCCGACACCCAGGCGCTGGTGCTCTCGGCGACCGGACGCCTGTGCGGCCCCGGCGAGCTGGGGGAGGTCGTGCTGAGGACGCCCTTCCGCAGCCTGGGCTACCTCCTGGGTGAAGGGGACAAGCCGCGCTTCGTGCCCAACCCCTTCACGGACTCGAAGGACGATCTCGTCTACTTCACGGGCGACCGCGGGCGGTACCGGCCGGACGGCGCGCTCGAGCTGGTCGGACGCGCGGACGATCAGGTGAAGATCCGCGGCGTCCGCGTTGAGCCGCGCGAGCTCGAGGCTGTGCTGGCGCGCCTCCCGGACGTGGCCCAGGCGGTGGTGGCGGCGAGGCCGGACACGCGCGGCGAGCTGCGGCTGCTGGCCTGGGTGGTGGCGCGGCCGGGCGCGCAGATCGATCCCGCAACGCTCACGCAGACGCTGAGGACGGAGCTCCCGCCGGCGCTGGTCCCGTCGGCGCTCGCCGTCCTCGACGCCCTGCCCCTCTCCGCGAACGGCAAGGTCGACCGCTCTCGGCTCGCCGATCCGGCGGCCCCACGACTGGTGCGCACACCGCCGGCCACGGAGCTCGAGCGGACAATCGCCGCGGTCTGGAGGGAGCTGCTCAACCTCGAGGAGCTCGGCACCGACGAGTCCTTTTTCACGGTCGGCGGGCACAGCCTGCTGCTGCTGCAACTGCAGACCCGGCTGCGCCAGGCACTGGGCCGGGAGATCCCCATCGTCGACCTCTTCGCGCACCCGACGGTCGCCCAGCTCGCGGCCCACCTCGAGGGCGCGAGCCCCGAGGCGCAGGCAGCTGCCACGGAGCGGATCCACAGCCGGGCGGACGCGCGCCGCGCCTGGGCGGCCCGTGGTGCGGACCGCAGGCGCCGGGCCGAAGGAGACACCCATGGCGAGCCCTGACTCTCTCCCGCCAGACGCGATCGCGATCGTCGGCCTCGCCTGCCGCGTTCCGGGGGCCCAGACACCAGAGGCCTTCTGGAAGAACCTGGCCGGGGGCGTGGAGTCCTTCACCGAGCTGACCGACGAGCAGCTGACCGCCGCGGGCGTGCCCGAGGCCCTCTTCCGGGACCCGCGCTACGTGCGGCGCCGGCCGACGATTGAAGGCGCCGGCCTGTTCGACGCCGCGTTCTTCGGCATGACGCCGCGCGAGGCGGAGGTGCTGGATCCCCAGCAGCGCCTGTTCCTCGAGTGCGCCTGGGAGGCGCTCGAGTCCGCCTGCTGCGATCCCACGCGCGCCACCGGGCCTGTTGGGGTCTTCGGCGGCGTCTTCATGAGCACGTACCTGCTCAACCTGCTCTCGAGGCCAGACGTGCTCGAGGCGGTGGGTGACGTGGCCGCGCGGCACGGGAACGACAAGGACTACCTGGCCACGCGCGTCTCCTTCAAATTCGACCTGCGCGGCCCGAGTCTCGCAGTGGGGACCTCCTGCTCGACCTCGCTGGTCGCTACCCACCTGGCCTGCCAGAGCCTGCTCGCTCGCGAGTGCGACACGGCACTCGCGGGGGGCGTCTCCATCACCTTCCCCCAGCACGCCGGCTACCTCTACCAGGAGGGAGACGTCCTCTCTCCGGATGGGCGCTGCCGCGCGTTCGATGCGGGGGCCGCCGGCACCGTCTTCGGCGACGGCGCTGGGGTGGTCGTCCTGCGACGGTTGGAGGACGCCCTGCGCGACGGCCAGCCCGTCCGCGCGGTGATCCTCGGCTCGGCCATCAACAACGACGGCTCGAGCAAGGTCGGCTACACAGCGCCCTCCGTCGATGGGCAAGCGGCGGTGATCACCGAGGCGCTCGCCGTCGCCGGCGTGAGCGCGGACTCCATCTCCTACGTGGAGACGCACGGCACCGGGACCTCGCTCGGAGATCCGATCGAGATCGCCGCGCTCACCCGCGCCTTCCAGGCGACGACGCGCCGGCGCGGCTACTGCGCGATTGGCTCGGTGAAGACGAACGTGGGCCACCTGGCCACGGCCGCGGGCGTCACGGGCTTGATCAAGGCCGTCCTGTCGCTGGAGGCCAGGCAGCTCGCCCCCAGCCTCCACTTCCGCTCCCCGAACCCGCTGATCGACTTCGCCGCAACGCCCTTCCGGGTGAACACCGCGCTCACCGAGTGGTCCTGCGAAGGGCCCCGGCGCGCTGGCGTCAGCTCCTTCGGCATGGGCGGGACGAACGCCCACGTGGTGCTCCAGGAGGCGCCGCGCCGCCCGGCCGGCGCCGCGGCCGCAACGCCCCAGGTCTTCACCCTCTCTGCGAAGACGCCCGAGGCGCTGCAGGCCGCCGCGGCGCAGCTCGCCGACCATGTCGAGCGCAGCCCTGCCACTCCGATCGCGGCGGCCGCCCTGACGCTCCAGCTCGGCCGGCAGCACTTCCCGCACCGGCGGGCGATGGTGGCGCAGGACGCGGCAGAGCTGAGCGCGCAGCTGCGCGAGCAGGCCACCGGCACGGCGGCGCTCCCCGGGCGGCAGGTCGCCTTTCTCTTCCCGGGCCAGGGCGCCCAGCACCCCGGCATGGCACGGGGGCTCTACGAGACCGAGCCGGTCTTCCGGGCGGAGGTAGACGCTTGCCTGGCGGCGCTCAAGCGCCGCGCCCAGCTGGATCTTCGAGGGCCGCTGTTCGGCGGCTCGGAGGACCAGCTGCGCAACACCGAGCTGGCCCAGCCGGCGCTCTTCGTGATCGAGCACGCGCTGGCCCAGCTTTGGCGCGCTTGGGGCGTCGCTCCCGCGGCGATGCTGGGCCACAGCGTGGGAGAGCTCGTCGCCGCTTGCCAGGCGGGCGTGTTGGAGCGGGATGACGCGCTGGAGCTCGTCGCCGCACGCGGCCGGCTCGCGCAGCGCATGGAGCCGGGCGCCATGCTCGCCGTCTCGCTGAGCGCGCCGGAGCTCGCCGCGCTCTTGGGCGGAGCCCAGGACGTTGAGCTGGCGGCGGAGAACGGGCCGTCCCAGTGCGTGCTCTCCGGACCCACCGTGGCGATCGCCCGGGTGAAGGAGCAGCTCGCCGCGCTGGGTCACTCGGCGCAGGTCCTGCGGACCTCCCACGCCTTCCACTCCGCGATGATGGAGCCCGCAGTCGGGCCGCTCACGGACTTGGTGGCGAAGCTGCCCCTCCGCGCCCCGAAGAGCCCCTTCCTCTCCAACGTCACCGGCACCTGGGCGACTGCCGAAGAGGTCACCAGCCCGGCCTATTGGGGCCGGCACCTGCGCGGCACCGTGCGCTTCTCCCAGGGCGCAGCCGCCCTGCTCGCCGATGAGCGGTACGTCTTCCTCGAGGTGGGGCCGGGCCGGACGCTCAGCTCGCTCATCCGGGCGCGCCCCGAGTCCGCGGGCAGGGTGATCTGCACCACGCTCGGGCAGGACGATCACCCGCGTGCGTTCCTGCGCGCCGCGGGGCAGCTCTGGAGCGCCGGTGTCTCCGTGGGGTTCGAGGCCCGCGTTCCGCCGGGTGGACGGCAGCTGATCGCGCTCCCTACGTACCCCTTCGAGCGGAAGCTCCACTGGGTCCAGCCCGGTCCTGCGCTCGGGGTGAACGGGGGGTCAGAACATGGGCGCCCCTCGACTTCGCTCGGGGTGAACGGGGGGTCAGAACATGGGCGCCCCTCGACTTCGCTCGGGGTGAACGGGGGGCCAGAACATGGGCGCCCCTCGACTTCGCTCGGGGTGAACGGGGGGTCAGAACACGGGCGCCCCTCGACTTCGCTCGGGGTGAACGGGGGTCCTGCCGAGCAGCTGGTCTCCAGCGTCTTCGCGATGGTGCTCGGCATCCCGCCACCCAGCGCGGGCGGGGACTTCTTCGAGCTGGGCGGCAACTCTCTGAGCGCCACCACGCTCGCGCTCAAGCTTCGGGAGGCGACGCGGCAGCCGCTCCCGATGGGCGAGCTCCTCGCGGCGCGCACCGTCCGAGGCATCGCCGCGCTGATCGACGGCGGCGCCCCGGCGCCGACCGCGCGCGTGGACCTCCGCTCGCTGACCCGGCTCGACGAGGAGATCCGCGCCGGCGCGCTCCAGCCGCGAGGCGTCCTGCTGACCGGCGCCACCGGCTTCGTGGGCGCCTTCCTGCTCGAGGAGCTGCTCGCGACCACGCCGCAGCCCGTCCGGTGCCTGGTCCGCGCCCCCTCCGAGGCGAAGGCGCTGGAGCGGATCGAGGAGAACCTGCGCCGCTTCGGCAGGAACCTCACCGCCGAGCAGCGCGCGAGGATCCTCCCGGTGCCGGGCGACCTGGCCGCGCCGCGTCTGGGCCTCACCGAGCGCGCCTTCGAGGCGCTCGCCCGGGACACCGCGCAGATCCTCCACAACGGCGCCGAGGTGAACTTCGTCCTCCCCTATGACCGCCTCCGGCCCTCGAACGTGGACGGCACGACCGAGCTGCTTCGCCTGTGCGCGCGCGGCGGCGCGCCGCTGCACCACGTCTCGACCATTGGCGCGCTCGCCCGGAGCGACGGCAAGCTCGACTTCACCGAGCGCGATCTCGGTGCGCCTGAGCTCCTCGAGACCGGCTACTCGCAGTCCAAATGGGTGGCCGAGGCGCGGGTCCGCGAGGCCGCCTCGCGCGGCCTCCCGGTGGCCATCTACCGGCTGGGGAACGTCTCGGGCGACAGCCGGACCGGCATCTGCAACACCGAGGACTTCATCAGCCGCGCGGTGACCGCGTGGGTGCAGCTGGGGATCGCCCCGGACTTCGACGATCTCTACGACGTCACCCCGGTCGACTTCGTCTCCCGCGCCCTGGTGCACCTCGCGCTCAGCGGCGACGCGCTCGGCCGGACGGTGCACCTGGTCAACCCGCACCCGCTCTCCCTGCGCGCGCTCACCGCATGGATGCGGGAGACGGGCTACGCGCTGGAGCTGCTGCCCGCCCCGAAGTTCGCGGCCGAGCTGGCCAGCCGCGTGGCGAAGTCCCAGCGCAGCGCGCTGCACTCCATGCTCGGCCGCCTCGAAGGGGCAGACGCCCACCGCACCCACGCCACCTACCGGTACCTCTGCGCAGAGACCTCGGCGCTCCTCGCGCAGACGCCCATCCGGTGTCCGGAGATCGGCCCGGAGCTGCTGGCCGCCTACTTCCAACACCTCACCCGGCGGGGCGTCCTCCCGTCCCCCACCTCCCCCCGGAGCTGACCATGACCGAAGCCGCTGCCAAACCCGCCGGCGGGATGAAGAGCTTCTTCATCCTGTGGACCGGCCAGACCGTCTCTCTCCTCGGCACCCACCTCACGGGCTTCGCGCTCGGCGTCTGGGTCTACCAGCAGACCGGATCGGTCACGCGCTTTGCGCTGCTGTCCTTCCTCACCGTGCTCCCCAGCGTGGCGTTGGCGCCGATCATCGGCGCGGTGGTGGACCGCCATGATCGCCGGAAGATCATGATCGCCGGAGACGCGGGCTCGGCCCTGAGCATCCTGGTGCTCGCGGCGCTCTTCTGGACCGGCCACCTGAACAGCTGGGGGATGTACGTCGCGCTCGGCATCTCCTCCATCTGCGCTGCGTTCCAGGGGCCCGCCTACCTGGCAGCCGCCGCGCAGCTCGCGCCGAAGGACCAGCTGTCCCGCGTGAGCGGCCTGATGCAGCTCTCAGAGGGAACGAGCCAGCTGATCGCGCCGATCGTGGCCGGGCTCCTGCTCGCGCAGATCGGCCTGCAGGGGATGCTCGCCTTTGACTGCGCGTCCTTCGTGATCGCCGTCGTCACCCAGCTCTGGGTCCGCCTGCCCCGCGGCGCCTCCACGGACGCGGCCAGGGCAGAGCCCTTCCTGCGCGCCACCGCGACCGGCTGGCGCTTCATCCGCGCGCGTCCCGGCCTGATCGTCCTGCTCGCGAGCGTCGGCTTCGGCAACCTCGTGTTCGGCTTCCTGCAGACGCTGCTCACCCCGCTGGTGCTCTCCTTCACCACCCCCGCGGGGTTGGGGACGGTGCTCTCGCTCTCCGGGCTTGGCCTGCTCGCGGGCAGCGGCATTGCCAGCGCCTGGCGCGGTCCCAAGCGCCGCGCGGACGCCTTCCTCCTCTTCACGCTCATTCAGGGCTTCGTCTTGCTGCTCGCGGGCTTCCGGCCCTCGGTGACGCTCGTCACCGCCGCGGCCTTCGTCTACCTGTTCTGCGATCCGCTGGCCTTCAACGCCAACCAGGTGATCTGGCTCTCCGAGGTGCCCACCGAGCTCCAGGGCCGGGTGCTCTCCATTCGCCGCATGGTGGTGCGCTCCTGTATGCCCGCGGCGTTCCTCCTCGGTGGCCCGCTGGCCGACAAGCTCTTCGAGCCGATGCTCCGCGCGGACGGCCTGCTCGCCGGCAGCGTGGGCCTCGTGCTCGGGGTGGGCGATGGGCGTGGGATCGCCTTCTTCCTCGCCAGCCTGGGCGCGCTGCTGATCGTCGCCAACGTCCTCGCCCGCACCAGCCGCTCCTTCCGCGCGCTCGGCAACGGCGCGGACCCCGTCCCTGAACCGCTCCCCGCCGCGGCCGGCGCGGTGAGCCCGCTGGAGTCGCCGTGAAGCGCGCTCTTCGAATCCTCGTGGGCTTCATCGCCCTGATCGCCGTGGCCACCGCCGCGCTGCTGCTCTCCTTCCTGGGCTCGCGCCCGAAGTGGACCGGCGAGGCCAAGGCCCCTGGGCTCGCTTCTCGCGTGGAGGTGACGCGCGACGTGGACGGCGTCCCGCACATCTTCGCGGCCACGCAGCAGGACGCGCTCTACGGCCTCGGGTACGTCCATGCCCAGGACCGCCTCTGGCAGATGGAGTTCCAGCGGCGCGCGGTGCAGGGGCGGCTGGCGGAGGCGCTCGGAGAGCCCGCGCTGGAGCTGGACCGCTACGTGCGCACGCTCGGGCTCCACGAGCACGCGAAGGCGAGCTACGGCGCGCTCCCCGCGCCGACGAAGGCGCTCGTCGACGCCTACGTCGCCGGCGTGAACGGCTTCATCGACACGCACGGCAAGGGCGGCCTCTCGCCGGAGTTCACCCTGCTCTGGCTCACCCCGGAGCGGTGGACCGGCGCGGACGCGGTCGGCACGCTCAAGCTGCTCGCGTGGGATCTCAACTCCACCTACGAGCTGGAGCTCTTGCGGGCGGACATGGTCGCCGCGGTGGGGCCGGAGCGCATGGCGCAGCTGATGCCGCCCTACCCCTCTACCGGCGAGACGATCGTCCCGGACGGCGTGGGGGGTGGCGCCCGGGCCGAGCCCGCGCCTGCGGCCGCGCCGAAGCCCACGCCCGGCGCGCCCACGGGCATGCTGGACGCATACCGGCGGATCCGGCGCGTCCTCGGCCGCGAGCCGGACACGCGCCGCAGCGTCGGCTCCAACAACTGGGTGGTGTCCGGTGAGCGGAGCGCCAGCGGCAAGCCCATGCTCGCGAACGACCCGCACGTGGAGGCCGCCATGCCGAGCCTCTTCTACGTCGCCCACCTGAGCGGCGGCGGCTTCGATGCGATCGGCGCCACCGTGCCGGGGCTGCCCTGCGTGCTGATCGGCCGCAACCAACGGATCGCCTGGGGCGTCACCAACGTGGACCCGGACGTGCAGGATCTCTTCGAGGAGAAGCCCGAGGCGAAGCTGGACGTGAGGCGCGAGACCATCAAGGTCCGCTGGGGCACTGACGTGGAGCACCTGGTGCGCCGCAGCGCCCATGGCCCGCTGCTCACGGACGCGCTCAACCCGGACGAGGCCGCCCGGGAGATCGCCCCGAAGTCGCCGCGGCCTCCCCTGGCGCTGAAGTGGACGGCGCTCGCGGACGATGACCGCAGCATCCAGGCGTTGATCGCGCTCAACCTCGCGACCGACTGGACGTCCTTCCAGGCCGCCCTCTCCGAGCTCGTCGCCCCTGCGCAGAACTTCGTCTACGCGGACGTGGACGGGAACATCGGCTACCTCCTGGCCGGCAGGATCCCCGTGCGCAGCGGCCCCGCCAGCAACGTGCCGCGCCCGGGGTGGACCGGTGAAGGCGAGTGGACGGGCTTCATCCCGGCCTCCGAGCTGCCCCGCGCGTTCAACCCGCCCCAGCACCGGTTGGTCACCGCGAACCACAAGCCCGCGGGCGACAGCTACCCCCACTACCTCGGCGCCGACTGGGAGCTGCCGATGCGCGCGCACCGGATCGGCCAGCTGCTCGACGCGTCGCCCAAGCTGAGCCGCGAGCAGCTCCAGGCCATCCAGGCAGACACGCACTCCAACGTCGCGGATGCGCTGCTGCCCACGCTCCTGGCGCGGGTGCAGCCGCGCGACGCGAAAGCGAAGGACGCCGTCGCGCGCGTCACTGCCTGGGACCGCAACGCCTCTGGCGACAGCGCTGGGGCGGCGATCTTCGAGGCCTGGTACCAGCAGCTGGTGGGGGCGGTGGCCGCTGACGAGCTCGGCGCCAAGCCGCTGGATGACTATGACGGGGTCTTCCAGGAGGTCGCCCAGTTCCTCCCGGCGGCGTTGGCGGCCCAGGACGGCCCCTGGTGCGACGACGTCCGGACGCCCTCCAAGGAGGACTGCAACGCCACGGTGACGAGTGCCCTGGAGCGGGCGGTTGCGGCCCTGGAAGCCAAGCTCGGCGGTGACATGGCCAAGTGGCGCTGGGATGGCGCGCACTGGGCCGCCTTCAGCCACCACCCGTTCGACCAGATCCCGCTGCTCGACGGCGCGTTCAGCCGATCAGTGCCCAACGGAGGCGACTGGAGCACGGTCAACCTGGCGTCCTTCCGGATGGTGAAGAGCTTCCGCGGGCGGGTGGTGGCGGGGTACCGCCAGGTGCTGGACCTCTCCGGCCCGGACGAGGGCTCTTTCATCCTGGCCGGCGGGCAGTCCGGGCACGTCATGTCGGACCGTTACGACGACCTCCTGGCCGACTGGAGCAAGGTCCGCTACCGGCCCCTGCGCCTTTCTCGCGCTGCCGTGCAACGGAACGCGCTGGGCACCCTCTCCTTGTTGCCCTGAGGGCGCCCATGACCGCGCAGACGCTCCGCCTCTCGACTGAACCCGCCGCGCCTCGCCCCCAGCTGGCGCGGTGGGCCCGTCAGCTGCGCCCCTCGGCGCTGCAGGAGCAGGTCGTCCTCGCCACCCGCCCGGGGATCCTCGCGTTCTCCCTGGGGCTCCCCGCCCAGGAGCTCTTCCCGCGCGATGCGCTGGACCGGGCCTCGGCGCGGGTCTTCGCCAACCGGGACTCGCTGCAGTACCGGCTGCCGCTCGGCGCGCTGAAGGAGCAGATCGTCGGCTTGATGAAGCTGCGCGGCGTGGAGTGCACGTCGGAGCAGGTCTTCCTCACGGCCGGCTCGCAGCAGGGGATGAGCATGCTCGCCCTGCTCCTGCTCAACGAGGGCGGCAAGGTGCTCTCCGAGCGCTCCATCTACCCCGGCTTCGCGCAGGCGGTGATGGCGATGCGGCCCCGCCACCTCACCGTCCCCACGGACCTGGACACGGGGGTGGACGTGGAGGCGGTGGAGCGGATCCTGGCCACCGAGCGACCGGCGTTCATGTACCTAATCCCGGATGGTCACAACCCGCTCGGGGTCAGCATCTCGCTGGAGAAGCGCCAGCGGCTGGTGGAGGTCGCCGCGCGCTACGGCGTCCCGCTGATCGAGGACGACGTCTACGGCTTCCTCCAGTACGGAGATCCGCTCCCGCCGCTGCGCGCGCTGGATCCGGAGAACGTCTTCTACCTGGGCTCCTTCTCCAAGGTGCTCGCCCCGGCGCTGCGCGTGGGCTGGATGGTGGTGCCCACCGCGCTCACCGAGCCTCTGAGCGTCCTCAAGGAAGCGCTCGACATCAACACCACCACCGCCACGCAGCGGATCGTCTCCGCCTTCCTCGAGGAGGGCGGTTTCCAGGAGCACGTCCGCACCATCGCCGCCGGCTACCGCAAGCGGCGCGACGCGATGCTCTCCGCGCTCGAGCAGCACTTCGGTGACGTGGCCCGCTTCACCCGCCCGCGCGCGGGGTTCTTCACGTACGTGCAGCTGCCGGATCTGGTGGACACCGCCCGGCTCCTGCCACGCGTGGCGGACGCGGGGATCGCCTACCTCCCGGGCTCCGGCTTCTGCCTGGATGGCTCGCGCGAGGGGCGCAGCGCGATGCGGCTCTCCTTCTCGAACTTCCCGCTGGAGCGGTTCGACGACGTCCTGGGCAGCCTGCGCGGCTTGCTCATGCCGAGGGACGAAGGCCGGCCATGACCCGTTGGCCGCAGGCGGTCCTCGCGGCCCTCTTCGTCGGGCTGGGCGCCAGCGCCGCGCCCAGGCGCGCCGTGGCGGCGCTGACGCGCCAGACCGCGGTGTCCCGGCTCGATGCGCGTTCCGCGGGTCGGCCGTTTCGCAAGCGGAAGCGCGTGGACAAGCTGCTGGCGGGGACTCGGAAACCTGATCAGGTCAGCGATGCCAGCTCACCGTTCACCTCGAGCGTAGGGCCGGAGGCCCGTAGTCGAGAGGCTGCACCGAGCACGCAGCCACTCGACGCCGCTTCCAGCTCAGGTGCCGCCCCTCGACTACGGGCCTCCGGCCCTACGCTCGGGGTGAACGGGGCACAACCGCTGGGCCCGCTGGTCGCGTCGCTCGAGCCCACGCCCGCGCAGCTCGCGCTGCCCCCGTCGCTGCCGGTCGAGCCGAGCACGCCGCCGAGCGCCCCACGCGCCGAGCCCGAGGGGCCGCGCGCGGTCCGGCTCTCCCGTCCGCCGACGATCGACGGCGTGCTCGACGAGGAGCTCTGGGCAACCGCCCCGGCGATCGACGACTTCACCCAGCTCCTGCCGGACGAGGCGCAGGCGCCGTCCCAACCCTGGTCGGTGCAGGTGGCCTACGACAACGAGGCGCTCTACTTCGCCTTCCGGATGAACGACCGCGAGCCGGACGGGATCGTCGGGCGGCTCACGCGCCGGGACACCGACTCCGGCAGCGACATCCTCAACATCGAGATCGACACGCGCGGCGATGGCCAGGCGGCCTACCACTTCGAGGTGAACGCCGCGAACGTGCAGGGCGACGCGATCCGCACCGGCGACGACGTCTTCGGCTACGACTGGAACGCGGTCTGGACGAGCGCCACCGGGCGCACGCCGGACGGCTGGGTGGCGGAGGTCCGGATCCCGCTCGTGGTGCTCCGCTTCGAGCCGGGCCGTGAGGCCGCCTGGCGTTTCCAGTTCTTCCGCTTCCTCTCCCGCCGCGCCGAGTGGGACATGTGGGCGTTCAAGAAGGTCTCCGAGTTCGGGGAGCTCAAGCGCTTTCGGGCCATCCCAGGGATTGAAGGGCTGGTGCCCTCCCAGGGGATCGAGATCCGCCCCTTCGCCGTGGTGCGCGGCCGCCAGCGCGACGCGCCTCCGGGGTTGCCGGATCCCCGAGGCAGGGATGTCGGCGCGGCGCTCGGGATCGACGCGCGCTTCGCGCTCACGCCGGGGATCTCCCTGGACGCGACCGTCCTCCCGGACTTCGGCCAGATTGACGCGGACCCCGCGCGGCTCAACCTCTCCACCTACGAGCTCTTCTTCCCGGAGAAGCGGCCGTTCTTCACCGAACGCGCGGAGCTCTTCTCGCTGCAAGATCTCTACGGCGCGCCGCAGAGCACGCAGCTCTTCTATTCGCGCCGGCTGGGTGCCCCCACGCCGTCAGCGGTCGTCCCGGAGAGCGCGCGGCTGATCGAGCAGGCGGAGGTGGTCCGCCTGTGGGGCGCGGCGAAGCTGACCGGCAGCATCGGACCTGGGCTCACCCTGGCCCTGCTGGACGCGGTGGCCGCGCCCGAGGACGCCACGCTCGGGCTCGCGGACGACGCGCGCACCCTGCAGGCGATCACCCCCACCAGCAACTTCAGCGTGGCGCGCCTTCGAGGGACCTGGGGCCCGATCACGCTCGCCGGCATGGTGACGGACGTCCACCGCTTCGAGCCGGCAACCGGGCTGGGCTGGGAGGGCGAGTGCCCCAACGGCGTCCGCGCGGACCCGCAAGGGCGCTGCACCCGCGATGCGACCACCGCCGCGCTGGACCTGCGGGTGGATCTCCTCAACGGGATGTTCAGCGCCAACGCGGCGGCGATCGGCAGCCGCATCCACGCCGGCCCGGAGCTGACGCTGCGAGACGGGACCAAGATCAGCCGCGGCACGCTCGGCTACGGAGGCCGGCTGGAGCTCGCCAAGCCCTCCGGCTTCTGGACCGCGCGCGCCCTGTTCGAGACGTTCAGCCCGGGCCTGGACCTGAACGAGGTCGGTTATCTCGCGCGGCAGAACCTCCACAAGCTGAACGTGGAGACGGGGCTGCAGGTCACCAACGGCAAGGTCTACCGGGGGATCCGCACCCGCCTGGGCGCCTACGGGAGCAACTCCTACGACGGCGTGGCGCTCTCCCGCGGCATCGAGCTCACCAACATCATCGACTACACCAACGCCTGGACGACCTTCGTGCAGCTCGGCTGGTCGCCGCGCGTCTACGACAACCGCGAGACGAGCGACGGCGCGAGCACCGAGAAGGCCGCCCAGCTCTACGCGAACTGGAGCATGAACACCGACCGCGCCCGGATGGTGGTGTTCGAGAGCGCCGGCACCGCGCGCACCACCTGGAAGGGCTGGCTCGTGGACGGCACGGCCACGCTCTCGCTGCGGCCGATCGACCGGCTGGAGATCGGCCTGAGCCCCGGCGTCACCCGCGTCGTCGGTGACCCGCGGTGGCTCGAGACCGTGGAGACCGGGGAGGAGGCGACCTGGCGCTACGGCCTCCAGGACGTGCTCGCGGGCAGCCTCACCCTTCGAACTGCCATTGCCTTCACCACGCGGCTCACGCTGCAGACCTATGCCCAGCTGTACCTGGCGGACATCCGCTACGGGCAGCTGTACGACGTCACCCAGCCCGGCTCGCGGCCCGCGCTGCGGCTGGACGCGCTCACGCCCGTGGAGGGCGACGCTTCGCCCTTCTCCGGCGCCGAGGTCGCTCTCAACGTGAACGTCGTCCTGCGCTGGGAGGTGATGCCCGGCTCCATGCTCACGCTCGCGTACACGCACGGTCAGCTCGGCGCGCCACCCGCGGAGCCCTCCGCGCCGCGGCTCGACTACGGCGCCCTGACCCGCGTGCCGGTCAGCAACGTCCTGATGCTCAAGTTCGCCTCGTACTTCGCCCAGTGAGAGCCGCCATGAAGCCCAGCCGCAGAGACATCCTCAAGCTCAGCGTCGTCGGCGCGGGGTTCCCCATCGTCGCCCGCGCCGAGCAGGTGGCCTTCGCGGACGCCCAGCTCGCCGTGTTCGACGAGCGCTTCGCGGCGGCGCGCTCGTTCGCCACCAAGGCGCGACTTGCCGGCCTGGAGGCGATCGGCTTCCGCGGAGACGTGGGCCGGCTCTGGATGGAGCAGCTACACCGCCAGTGGGCGCAGCCCCGGACGGTGATCGGCCTCACCACGCCGGGCGCGCTTTTCTGCCTGGCCACCCTGGCCCAAGACCGCGGCATGCGAATCGCGGTTCGAGACGATCGAACGAGCCTCGTGGGTTGGACCTTGGCGCCGCGGAGCTAGCGAGAAGAGCACGGAGAACCCCATGGCCAGACTTCCCAGAGGCGTCAGCGAGAAGGACTTCCAGGAGGCGCTCGTCCAGTTCGAGCGGATCGTGGGCAAGCAGTGGCTCTTCACGTCCGAGGAGGACGTGGGGCTCTACCGCGACGCCTACTCGATCTTCCTGGGCGAGCCGGAGGATCCCTGGGCCTCCGCCGCGGTCGCGCCCGACACCGTCCCGCAGGTGCAGGCGATCATGCGCGTCTGCAACGAGAAGCGGATCCCCGTCTTCCCCATCTCCACCGGGAAGAACCTGGGCTACGGCGGCTCGGCGCCGAACCTCGCCGGGAGCGTGATCCTCGACCTCAAGCGGATGAACCGCATCCTCGAGGTGAACACCCAGAACCACAGCGTCCTCGTCGAGCCGGGGGTCTCCTTCTTCGATCTCTACCGCCACCTGCAGGAGCGCGGGCTGAAGCTGATGCTGGACGTCCCGGAGACCGGCTGGGGCAGCTTCATCGGCAACTCGCTCGAGCACGGCGTCGGCTACACGACCGGCGACATGCGCGATCACTTCGGCGCGCACTGCGGGATGGAGGTGGTCATGCCGAACGGCGACCTCGTCCGCACCGGGATGGGCGCCATGCCCGCCGCGAAGACGTGGCAGGAGTTCCGCTACGGCGCGGGCCCGTACGTGGACGGGCTCTTCGGCCAGAGCAACTACGGCGTGGTCACCAAGATGGGCGTGTGGGTCAGCCCGCTGCCGGAGGCCTACCGGCTGCACCGGATCTCCGTGCCGCGCCGGGCGGATCTCGTCCCGCTGATCGATGAGATCAACTTCCTGGAGAACAGCGGGATCGTGAACGGCTTCGTGGAGCTCACCTGCCCCGCGTTCCAAGGCAAGTTCAGCGTCGAGCGCAACCCTGAGCTGCGCGCCCTGGTCTCCAAGCCCGGCGGCGCCAGCAACGCGGAGCTGGAGAAGTACGCGGCGAAGACCGGCCTGCCGTACTTCGGCGCCACGCTCGAGTTCTACGGGCCGGAGAAGGTGATCGAGGCGCAGTGGGCTTACGCCTGGGAGCGGCTCTCCAAGATCCCCGGCACCACCGCCACGCAGGAGCTGGCGTACACCTTGCCGCTCACGCAGAAGCAGATGGACGAGGCGGACTTCCTTCCGTCCTTCGGCGTGCCCAGCCTCTCCGCCTTCGATTACGGCGCGCGCTCCAAGTACAACCCCAAGCCGAGCCAGGGCCACGTCTGGCTCTCGCCGGTGATCCCGCGCAACGGCGAGGCGGTCTTCAAGGCGCAGAAGGTCTGCATGGAGGTCTCCCGCGAGCTCGGGCTCGACCTCCACGCCAGCCCGGCCACCATGCCGCACCTGATGTTCAAGCGGTCCTTCGTGTTCCTTTTCGGGATCCAGGTGTCGGCCAACCCGGACGAGAACAAGAAGAACCGGGAGCTGCTGCGCAAGGCGATCCAGATCTTCGCCTCGCACGGCTGGGGCGAGTACCGGACGCCGCCCGCGTTCCAGGACAACGTGATGGCCACGTACTCCTTCAACAACCACGCGCTGCTGCGGCTGCACCAGGCGATCAAGGACGCGCTGGACCCGAACGGGATCCTGGCCGCGGGCCGCTACGGCATCTGGCCCAAGCACCTCCGGGAGGAGACGACATGAGGTGGATGATTCTTGCCGTTGCGCTGGGCGCGGCGGCCACCGCTCACGCCGATGACAAGGCGCTGCGCAAGCGCGGCGAGCAGGTCTACGTGCGCTGGTGTCAGGCGTGCCACGGCACCGGCACCGGCAAGCCCGGCACCCACGCGCTGGAGGCGAAGTACGAGGGCACCACGACCTCGCCGCTGATCACCGAGCGCGACGATCTGCTGCCCGCCGCCACCAAGACCTTCGTGCGGATGGGCGTCTCGGTCATGCCCTTCTTCCGCAAGACGGAGATCAGCGATCCGGAGCTCGAGGCGCTCGCCGCGTTCCTGGCCCCGAAGACCAAGAAGTAGCCCCTCCCAAACCCACCGAGCCTAGAGCCATGCCCCAGTCCGATCTCGTCCGCTTCCGCCGCGATGGCTACCTCGTGATCGAGGACGCCCTCACGCCGGCCCTCACCGAGGCGCTGCGCGCCGCCTACACGGCGGACCTCGGCGCCAAGGTCGCCCGCTTCGGGCTCGCCCGCGCGAACGAGGACGCGAGCGCACACCAGCGCGTGCTCAACGACTTCAAGCCCAAGGGCGGGAACCACGACATCAACCGCTGGAACATGCACCTCCCGTCCCGCGCGCCGTACCTCGAGCCTTTGCTCTTCGCGAACGAGCGCGTGCTGGCGATCGTGAACGCGCTCCTGGGCGAGGACGCCGTCGCCTACCTGATCGCCTCGGACACGCCCTACCCCGGGTCCACCTTCCAGAACATCCACCAGGACTTCAGCCGCTTCACGCTGGCGCTCAACATCGCCCTGGTCGACTTCACCGAGGAGAACGGCCCGATCGAGGTCTACGCAGGCACACACTGCGAAGACCCGCGTCCCGATGGCAGCGGCTTCAGCACCGCGCCGTACGCCATCCCGCCGGCAAAGATGGAGCAGATCGCGCAGCGCGTCCGCGGGCAGCGGCTCCTGCTGCGGGCGGGCTCGATGGTGCTGCGCGATCACCGCCTCATGCATCGCGGCACCGCGAACGTCTCGCGTGCGCCGCGGCCGATGCTCTCCATCTATTACGCCCCGCCGCGAGAGGTCCCGCCGAGGTGGCTGGCGGACGCGAGCGCGCTGGGCGCGAAGGTGCTGCGCACGGTCGGCCGCGGGCGAGGCGCGCAGGTGCAACGCCCGGCGCTGTTCAACCTGGGCAACGTGCTCGGGCGGGTGGTCGAGGAGTGCAGCTTGAGCGACCGAGACCTCCGGCGCAGCATCCCCAAGGACGTCTGGGCCTCCTGGCCCGCGCACGTCCAGCGCCTGCTGCGCTACGCCCGGGTCGAGGGCAGCGGCGCCACCGCCCCGGCGTCGCTCTCCGGCGCCGTCCACTTCGCGAAGGAATTGGTCACCAACACGCGCGAGTCGCTCCGCAGCAGCCTGAGCGGCACGCCGCGCCGGCCGGACTCGGACGCGGAGATCGCCCAGGACGCCGCCGCGTAGGCCCCCGTTCACCCCGAGCGAAGTCGAGGGGCGCCCGACAGGCAGAGACAAGGGATCTCGTCATGGCGCTCCTGGAGACAGGGAAGAGAGCCCGGCGGGCCTACCGAGGCGGGTAGACCTCGACCTCGCCCAGGTGCAGGTACTCGGTGGCGTTCATCTGCACGCGGACGAAGCGGGCCGTGGCGCCCTCGAAGTCAGCGGTGGTGAGTGCGGGGGCGACGCCCGGGAAGCTCTTCACGGTGGACCAGGTCACCCCGTCCTCCGAGAGGCTGATCGTGAAGTCGCGCAGGCGGGTGTTGCCGGCGCGGTTCCACACGGCGACCTGGCCGATCACCTGGGGCGACTCCAGATCCACCTGCCACCAGGGGTTCGCCTCCTGGGTCGTGTGGCTGAAGTTGCCGGGCACGAGCGGAGGCGTCACGCCGTCCGCGGCCAGCGAAGCGCTGTACGCCTCGAAGGTGCTGGACTGCGTCGCGGGCTTGCCGCGAGCGAGGTTGGCGAGCCCGGCGAAGGGCGGGAACACCTCCACCTCGCCGAGGTGGAGCGGCCCCGTGCTCGGCAGCTGCACGCGGACGAAGCGGGCCACCAGGCCGCCGAAGTCCAGCGTCGAGGGCATTCCGAGGATCCCCGGCACCGTCATCGTCTCGCGCCAGGTCACTCCGTCGTCCGAGAGGCTCACCTCCACGTTCTGAAGCCGCTCGCGGCAGCAGTTCCGGGACCAGACGTTCACGCGGCCGATCGGCGACGGCGCACGCAGGTCCACCTGCCACCACGGCTTCGCCTCCGTCGCCGTGTGCGTGAAGTTGGACGCGTGCGCGTCGGGCGTCAGCCCGTCGATCGCGCGGGAGGCCGGATACGAGGTCGTGGGGTACTCGCTCGACTGGGTGGCAACGCCCCCGAGCGCGAGGTTCTTCAGCCCGCCCGGCGCGGTGGGCGCCGGGAAGACCTCCACCTCGCCCAGGTGCAGGTAGTTGGTGCCCCGCAGCTGCACGCGCACGTAGCGGCCCGGAGCGCCGGCGAAATCCAGCACGGTCGGGAAGGAGGCCGACTCCGCCACGTGCAGCACGCTCGTCCAGGTCGTGCCGTTGGAAGAGAGCTTCACGTCGAAGTTGGAGGCCCGCTCCGCGCAGCAGCTGCCGCGGTTCCAGACGTGCACGCGGCCGATGTTGGTCACGGCGCCAAGATCCACCTGCCACCACGCGCCCGCCTGGCTCGTCGTGTGCGAGTAGTTGGTCGGAGCGACATCCGGAGTGGCGCCATCCACCGCCTTGCTCGCGGGGCTCGCCGTGGACCAGTTACTGGACTGCTTCGCGGGCCTCCCGAGCGCGAGGTTCCGCTCGTCGATCCGGACCAGCTTCGCCACGCTCGGCACCACGCCGTCGAGCGCGAAGAGCATGTACACGCCCGGGGGCGCCTCGCTGCTGTTGGCCGGCGCGCTCACGGAATAGGCACCTCCGCCGAGCGCGGTGAACGCCGGCTTCAGGTAGCGCTGATCGGTGTTCACCGAGTGCGTCACGGAGGACAGGCGGATCCACGCGAAGTGGGTGAGGGTGCCGCTCGCGGTCACCTGCACCGTGCCGCCGTAGACCGCACGGCGAGGCGCGGTGAGCAGCTGCGGCCGCGCGCCCTGGAAGAGGTAGTAGGGGCTGAAGATCTCCGCGTCGAAGTGGTTGTAGGCGCAGGTCCCGCACTGCCCGCCGCCGCCCGCGAAGACGCGCGCGTCCGGCATCAGCACCGCCACCGAGTGGTACGTGCGAGGCGTGGTCATCGGCGCGGTGTCGCGCCAGGTCTCCGTGACGGGATCGAAGATCTCCGGCGTCTTGACCGCGCCCACGTCCGTGAACGTGGCGTTGTTGCTGATGCCACCGGTCACCAGGACCTCGCCGGTGGGGAGCACGACCGCGTTGGCGTACGCACGCGCGTGCGCGAGCGGCGCGACCTTCCGGGTGATCACGTTCGGCCCGTTCAGGTCGAGCACATAGGCGGAGTCGAGCGACGCGGTCCCGGCAGCGCCGCCGTAGATCGGATTGCCGCCCGCCTTGAGGATCTTCCCCACGTCGTACAGGGCGGTGATCGCGTTCTGGCTGAAGGCGTCGTCGCTGCGGCGGCCCGCGGGCGTCCAGGCGCCTTCGCCGAGCGGGTCGTACCAGACCATGTCCGGGTGCGGGCCGGCGTAGAGGAGCCGCCCGTTGGGCGCCACGAGCAGCCGCACGTGCTCCATGGCGCGGTTGCCGGCGACCGGGGTCAGCACCGGCTCGAGCCGCGCGCCGGGGACGCCCTTCCACCCGCGGCCGCCTCGCCAGCGCTCACCAGAGCCGTCCGAGACGAAGCCCCCTCGCCGGTTCCCCGCGAGCGTGAACACGCTCCCGTCGGAGAGCGTGACCGAGCTGTTGTACCAGCGCTTCTGGGTCATCGGCGCGTTGGCCGCCCAGAACGCGTTGCTCGCGGTGTAGAGGCTGGTGCTGGCGACGTTCACGCCGCCGCCGTTCACCATCACCACGCCCTCGGGCAGCATCGCCGTGCCTGGGCAGAACATGTCGTGCTTGCTGCTGGTGACGACCAGGCCGGACGCGGACATCGTCGCCGGGTTGAAGAGCGCGTGCTGGCGACGTTCACGCCGCCGCCGTTCACCATCACCACGCCCTCGGGCAGCATCGCCGTGCCTGGGCAGAACATGTCGTGCTTGCTGCTGGTGACGACCAGGCCGGACGCGGACATCGTCGCCGGGTTGAAGAGCGCCGTGTACGTCCGCTGATCTCCCGTGGCGAAGGTGGTGCGCTCGTCCGACGACCAGGTCACCACCTTTCCGTTGGGCAGCGTCGCCGCGGCGATGGGGATGGAGGGAAATGGGACGACCTTCCACTGCCCGAGGACCGCGGCTTGCGACAGGTCCTCCACCTGATCTTCCTCGGGCGCCGGCGGGACTCCGCATGCCGATGTCACCAATCCGAGAATGAGCAACGGCTTCAGCAATCGATCGATCGTCACAGCTGACCCTCGCTTCACTTCCCCCCGGAGCTCGGGGCGTGGGGAGGGTTCTCGGGAGGCACGCGGTGAGGTTGCGCCCGCAGCGCGCTTTCCCCCCGCAGAACGATCAAAGCGTCCGCTCCGTGGCTGCAGTCGCGCGGCAATGCACACGCGCTTGACGGGCCGCTGTCGGCAATACGCGCGGAGCTGACATGCTCGCGTCACGCCCCCGCGACAACCCCGGGACGAGAGGCTCCTCCGGTAGGGCCGAGCGTAGAGGCGGTGGTCCCTGAGGGACCCACCACCCTTCACGAAAGTCCCCCGTTCCCCCCGAGCGAAGTGGAGGAGCAGCTCGGACGTCGACTCTCGATCGCCCCTCGACTTCGCTCGGGGTGAGCGGAGGAGCATCCGTCGACTTTCATGGCAGGGCCGCACCTACCCGCTGAAGGAGCTCATCGCGCAGCACGGGTGGCCCGACGTGGACCTGCACCAGCTCGAGCTCGACGAGCTCTGATCTGCGGGGAGGGCCCGCCTAAAGCGCGGTTATCCCACCTCTTGGTGCACATACAGTCCGCCCCATGCTCAAGACTTGGGTGAAGCGGATTCTGCTCGGCTTGATCGCAGTGATCGCGCTGGCCGCACTCGGCGTCAGCGGATTCGTCTGGATGCAGGTACGGGCGTTCGACGAGAGCGTGGCCAAGGTCTACGAGGTGCCGCTCCCCAAGGTGGCGCGCTCCTCGGACCCAGAGGTGCTCGCGCGCGGCAAGCACCTCGCGGAGTCGCTGGGGGGCTGCCACGCGTGTCACGGCGAGAACCTCGGCGGTGGCAAGGCGAGCGAGATGGGGCCGATCATGAAGCTGGTCTCGGCCAACCTCACCACCGGCAAGAACGGCAAGGGCGCGGACTACTCGGACGCGGAGCTCGCCCGGCTCATCAAGCACGGCATCCGTCGCGACGGCACCTCCGTGCGGTTCATGCCGAGCCAGGACTTCTCCTGGTGGCCTGAGGAGGACGTCACCGCCCTCATCTCGTACCTGCGCACGGTCCCGCCGGTGGACTCGCCGCCGTCGCTGACGGAGATCAAGGTGCTCGCCAAGGTGCTCGACCGGCTGGACAAGCTTCCCTTGGACGTGGGGCGGCGGCTGGATCACGCCAACCTCCCCCAAGGCCCCGCTCCCGCCGCGACCGCCGCCTACGGCCAGTACCTGAGCACCCTGTGCCACGGTTGCCACGGCAAGCAGCTCAGCGGCGGTCCGATCCCCGGCGCCCCTCCGGAGGTCCCCGTGCCCCTGAACCTGACGCCGCACGAGACGGGCCTGAAGACCTGGGCCTACGCGGACTTCGTCAAGCTGATGCGGGAGGGCATGCGCAAGAACGGCAAGGCGCTCAACCCGTTCATGCCAATAGAGACGACGAAGAATTACTCCGAGCTGGAGCTCCAGGCGCTCTGGGCGTACCTCCAGACGACGACGCCGCTGCCGTTCGGCCAGCGCTAGGACACGGGCTCCTTCCGGGTCGGTGGATAATCCGGGCTGTCAGGGAGGAAGCGGGCTCCCGTCGGCCCGGGACTCTGGAGGCCCCATGTCCACCTTCGCCGCCGTCCAAGACTCACAACTCCGCAGCCCGCGTGACGCCTGGCGCGCTCACGCGCTCGACGGAGCGATGCTCTGCTTCCATCCGCGAACAGGCATGAATGTGCGGCTCGACGGGCCGCAGACCCGTCTGCTCACCCGGCGGGCGCCACGCACGGTGATGTTCGGGATCACCAATCGGTGCAATCTGAGCTGCGGCTTCTGCTCACGCGATCTCGCCGCCCACAGCACCTGGACCGCGGACAGCGCGTTCACGATGCTCTCCCAGCTCGCTGCGGCCGGCGTGCTCGAGGTCGCCTTCGGCGGCGGAGAGCCGCTAGCGTTCCGTGGCTTCGACGAGCTGCTGGATCGACTGGCGACGCACACGCCGCTCGCGCTCCACCTCACCACGAACGGGGTCCTTCTCACCCCCGACCGCGTCCGCCGGCTCAAGCGCACGCTCGGTGAGCTGCGCCTGTCCATATACGGCGACACGCCGTGGGAGGACCGCACCGCGCTGCTGGCGTCGCTCGGAATGCGCTTCGGCGCCAACGTGATCGTCACGCCGGAGCAGCTCGTAGAGCTGCCAGCACTCCTGATCCGTCTGGCAGAGCGCGGCTGCCGGGACGTGGCCCTGCTCTCCTATGTCGGCGCAGACCCCGCACTGCACCTGTCGCCGGAAGAGGACCGCCAGCTCGCTCGCATCGTGACGGACAGCCCGCTCCGCACGCGGCTCTCCGTCTGCTTCGGCGACCG
>JBGATB010000007.1:0-267209 GCA_044229415.1 Myxococcaceae bacterium
CCGGCCTCGCGGCCGACCAAACCTTGCGAGTTGCCTGGGTCGCTGCGACCTGCTTCCCAGAGGACTTGCACCTCCTGACCGTGCCCATGCTGGGCACACCGACTACGCGCCTACGGCGCTACGCTCGAGGTGAACGGGGGAAGTTTCGTCCCTGATTGATCCGCCCAAGGGGCGGCGGCCTCACTACGCTCGGGGTGAACGGTGGAGCTACGCGCCCGAAAGGTTCACAGCCTCTCGGGGTGAACGAGGGGAGGACCACGGCCTCAAAAGGCCCACAGCCTCTCGGGGTGAACGGTCGGGGCCCATCCTGCAAGCCTCTACTTCGCCGGCGGCGGCGCCGGCAGCGGCGGAGCGGCGGGCTTACGCCGCAGCGACGGCGGCGCGAGCAGCTGGGGGATCTGCGCGGCGTCCTCGCCCAGCCGTGGCGCGAGCGCGGAGATCGCCTCCTGCGGGACCTTGTCCCCTGCGCGGGCGCAACGGGCGGCCTCGTCCGGCGAGTAGGAGCGGCCGCGGCAGAAGCGGGCGCGCCAGCCCTCGCGCATGGCCTCGGCGAAGCCGCCGGCCAGCTCGTTGACGTTGGCGTCGAACCAGGCCTCGGCCGGGAAGAACTCCGGGCGCGTGGGGTGGACGTTCGCGGGGTCGAAGGTGACGTCGTGCTGGTAGCCGTGGCGCGTCTCCGTGGCGTCCCGCCCGGCGGTGGCGGCCGGCTGCCCATTCACCGAGAGCTCGGCGCGGACGGAGAAGGCGGTGGTGCGCTCCACGCGCAGCGCCTGGTACTCGAAGACGCGCGGCACGTCCCGGTACCGCGTTTCCGCCACCACCACCTCGCGCGTCTGGGTCTTGTCCTTCTTCACCGTGCGCATCCGGGTGACCTTGCCGTTCGGGGCGCCGGGCGCGCTCTCCTCGTAGGTCTCGCACTCGTTCACCGGCACCGTCTCCTCGAGCTTCTTGGTGACGTTCTCGGTGTAGGGGACGCGCTCGGTCCACTGGGCGCTCTGGCGGGTCCACTCCTCGCGGCGGGTGACCGGCGCCTGGCCCTTCGTCACCAGCGTGGCCACCAGCGGCCCCTTGTCCGAGTACCAGGGGCTCTCGCGCAGCCGGGCCTCCAGCTTGCCCTTGAGCACGCCCGAGGCGCCGTCGCTCATCGCGGAGATCTGCAGCGTGGACTGCGCGGCGGAGAAGGTGTCCGCCAGCACCGGCTCGACCGGGGCGGCCGAGCGGAAGTGCTTGCAGTACTGCGCCACCACGTGGGTCCAGTACGGCTCGCCGGCCACCGCGCTGGGCCGCAGCTTGGCGCAGGTGCTCTCGCCGGAGGTGAGCGTGGCGCGCGTCAGCTCGTCGCGCAGGGCCGCCAGCTCCTCGTGCTGGAGCAGAAAGCCCATGTCCTCGAGGATGGACTCGGCCACCAGCGCCTCGCCCTTGCTGGCGCGCGGCAGCACCTGGGCGCGCAGCCGGGCGGTGGCGTCCTCGCGCTCGTCGTCAATCGTGCCCTCCAGCGCGCCGTTGAGCTTGAGGTTCCAGCGCTTGCGCAGCGAAAGCCCGTCCGCGAAGTGGCGCTCGCTGGTGAGCGGGTCTTCGGCCAGCCGGTACTGGCGGGCGCGCCCCAGGGCGTGCTCCACCGCCCGGTAGCGCGCGTGGTTCATCAGCTCGGGGAGCTCGGGATCGTTGGGGCTCTCCTTCGCCAGCTGCTCGAAGAGCTCCGCCGCCTCCACGAACTTGCCCGCCTTGGCCAGCTCGTGGGCCTGCCGGTAGCGGGTGAGACAGCCAGTGGTGACCGCGCCAGAGAAGATCAACGCCAGGATGAGGAGCTGCCGCATGGGTCCCCGATTCGAAGCAGAGCCGCCGCCCGTTCACAACTCAAAGCGGCGCCGGGACGAAAGGACCCTGGCGGCTATTCAAATCGGCGTCAGTCGTGGCGCAGGGCGATGATCGGGTCGATCCGGGTGGCCCGCCGCGCCGGGACCAGGCTGGCCACCAGGGCCACCGCCCCCAGCGCCAGGGCCACCGCCCCGTAGGTGAGCGGATCCGTCCCCGCCACGCCGAAGAGCAGCCCCCCCACGGCCCGGCTCGCCGCGAGCGCGAGCAGCACCCCGGCGGCGACCCCCACCGCCGCCAGCCGCGCGTACTGGCCGAGCACCAGCCGCAGCACCCGCCCGCCGTTGGCGCCGAGCGCCATGCGGATCCCCAGCTCCCGGGTCCGCTGCCCCACCGCGTAGCTGACCACGCCGTAGATCCCCAGCGCCGCCAGCACCAGCGCCAGCACCGCGAAGGTGGAGACGAGCACCAGGTAGAAGCGGGGCTTGGCCACCACCTCGCCCATCAGCATCTCCAGCGAGCGCACCCGCGCCACCGGCAGGTTGGCGTCCAGCAGCTTCACCTCGTCCCGCACCGCGGCGGCCAGCCCGAGCGGCTCGCCCTCGGTGCGCAGGACCAGGGTCATGAAGTTGGAGCGCGCCTGCGGGTAGGGCACGTAGATCTCCGGGAAGAGATCCTTGGTGAGCCCCTGGTGGCGGGTGTTCCCCACCACGCCCACCACCTCGCCGCCGAAGTCGCCCGAGCCGAAGCTGATGCCGATCTTCACCGTGTGGCCCAGCGGGTCCACGCCCGGCCAGAGCCGGCGCGCCGCCTCCTCCGAGACGAGCACGGCGCGCTTCTTCCCATCCCCGCCGTCGGAGGCGTCCAGCAGCCGCCCGCGCCGCAGGGGGATCCGCAGGGACTCGAGATACCCCGGCGTCACCACGCGCACGTGGGCGAGCGGCTCCTGTCCCGGCGGCGAGGGCGGCCAGGTGGGGTCCTCCACCGAGGAGCGCATCCCCCGTCCGCTGAGCGGCAGGTTGAGGGTGGCTCCGGCGGAGCGGACTCCGGGCAGCGCGCGCAGCCGCTCGAGCAGCTGATCGTAGAAGGCCTCCACCGCGGGCTTGTTGGCGCCGTAGCCCGCCTCGGGGAGCGCCAGCTCCAGGGTGAGCACGTGATCCGTCTGGAAGCCGGGATCCACCTGCTGCAGCCGGTAGAAGCTCTTGAGCAAGAGCCCCGCCCCCACCAGCAGCACCACCGCCAGCGCGAGATCGCAGACCACGAGCACCGCGCGCGCCCGGTGCCGCTCGCCGCCGCCGCCGCCGTGGCCCTCCTCGCGCAGCGTCCGCGCCAGCCCCACCCGTGAGGCGGCCAGCGCCGGCGCCAAGCCGAAGAGGAAGGTGGTGAGCAGCGCCAGCCCGCCAGCGAAGGCGAGCACCTGCCCGTCGATGGTGGCGTCCGCCAGCCGCGGGATCCCCTGCGGCGAGAGCGCCAGCAGCAGATCCAGCGTCCAGGTGGACAGCCCCATCCCGGCCGCGGCGCCGAGCAGGGCCAGCACCGCGCACTCCACGAGCAGCTGGCGGATCACCCGGCCCCGGCTGGCGCCGAGCGCGAGCCGCACCGAGATCTCCCCTTCCCTCCCCACCGCGCGCGCCAGGAGCAGGTTGGAGAGGTTGATGCAGGCGATGAGCAGCACCAGCGCCACCGCGCCCAGCACCATCAGCAGGCCCGGCCGCACCTCGCCGAGCAGCTCCTCCCGGAAGGGGGTGAGCTTGGCGGAGAAGCCGGTGTTGCTCTTGGGGTACTCCTGCGAGAGCGCCGCGGCGATCGCGACCACGTCCGCGCTCGCCGCCTCCAGCGAGACGCCCGGCCGCAGCCGCGCGTACGCGAGCAGCCAGTGCGCGCCGCGGTTGTCCGGGGTGACGTAGTCCCCCTCCCAGGTGATGGGCAGCCAGAGCTGCGCGGAGTCCGGAAAGTCGAACCCGGGCGGGGCGATCCCCACCACCGTGTGCTCGGCGCCGTTCACCCGCAGGCTCTTGCCCACCAGCGCCGGGTCTGCGCCGAAGCGCCGCTTCCAGAGCGCGTGGCCCACCACCACGCGGTGGCTGTTGCCGGGTTGATCTTCGCCCTGCTCGAAGCCCCGGCCGAGCTTCGCCTTCACGCCGAGCACGTCGAAGAACTCCGCGGTGACCACCGCGCCGTGCAGCCGCTCGGGCTCGCCTTCGGCGCCGGTGAGGTTGAAGTCGTCGATGTCCAGCGCGGTCATGTCCGAGAAGGAGCGGTTGCGCGAGCGCAGGTCCTGGAAGTCCAGGGGCGAGACCGTCAACGGGCCGGCGCGCGAGACCGAAAAGATCCGCACCAGCGAGTCCGCGTCCGCCACCGGCAGCGGCCGCAGCAGCACCGCGTTCACCACGCTGAAGATGGCGGTGTTGCCGCCGATCCCCAGCGCCAGGGTGAGCACCGCCACCGCCGTGAAGCCCGGGCTCTTGCGCAGCACCCGGAGCGCCTGGCGCACGTCCTGTCCGATGGAATCCATTGGCCTCGCGGGTTTGCAAGCACTCGGCCACGCCGGGGCGGCGCCAAACCCTCACGCGGCGTGCACCCGGCGGCGGCGCCACGCCCGGTGGTGGGACCGGCGCGTCCCAGATCCGGGCAGGGGTGCTCACACCCACCCCGATGGCGCCCACACGGTGGGGCCCCCGTAAACTCAGGCCATTCCCTTGGCAAAAATCCGGAAGCGCAAGCGCACCTCGGCAGCTTCCACCGCCAGCGACGACGGGGGGTTCGTCCGCTTCCCGGGGATGCTCCGCGTCGACTACGTCGTCGATGACCGCGGCACCTTCGCGTACACCTCTCACGTCAGCGCGGGCGAGCTGATCCTCCGCACCACCAAGGGGCTCGAAGAAGGCAAGCCGCTCGTCTTCCGCGCCGCGCTCGGCGCCAAGGACAAGCCGGTGGAGCTGCAGGGCACCGTCATGGGCCCCGCGGAAGACGGGACGCTGGTGGTGCTGGCCGCGGATCAAGACGGCCCGCTCAAGGCGCTGCGCAAGTACCTGGAGCAGCAGTTCGTCTCCAAGCTGGAGGAGTCCGCCTCGCGCTCGCTGCGCTCGGTGGACAAGGTCCTCCTGCTCGCGGCCTGGTACGCCGAAGTGGACCGCGCGCAGGACGCGCTGGAGCTGTGCCGCAAGTGCTGGCACGCCAACCCCACCAGCCTGCCCGCGTGCGAGGCCTTCGCCTCGCTGCTGGGCAGCTGCGCGCAGGAGCCGGAGGTCGAAGAGTCGCTGCTCGACGAGCTCGCCGCCCTGCTCGAAGAGGGCGCGGCGTTGGGCGGGAGCGCCGCGCTCGAGGAGGCCGGCGAACAGCTCGCGGCGGCCCGCAAGGAGACGGACCGCAAGAAGCGGGAGGCGGCCGAGCGCGAGGCCGAGGCGCGGCGCAAGGCGGAGGAGGAGAAGCTGGCCCGGCTGCGGCAGCGGCTCTCCGCGGAGGCCGAGGCCGCGGCGAAGGAGGCGCTGGCCAAGCGGACCCAGCAGCTGGAGCGGGACTACCGGCTGCAGCTGGAGGAGGCGCAGGAGGCGGCCTCCGAGGCGAAGAAGGCCGCCAAGCGCGCCGCCGCCGAGCTGGAGGCGCTCAAGGCCGAGCGCGCCGCCGAGCAGGAGCGGCTGGAGAAGCTCGCGCAGAAGTCCGAGCAGCAGGCCAAGCGGCTGGCGGACGAGCGCGCGGAGCGCGAGCGGCTGCGCAAGGAGCTCGAGGAGAAGCTGGAGGCGGCGCACGCCCAGGAGCTGGAGGCGCGGCGGGCGGCGAAGAAGGCCGAGGCCGCGCTGGAGGCGCGCGAGGCCGAGCGCGAGGAGCAGGCCCAGGCGCTGGAGAAGCTGCAGCGCGCGGGCGAGCAGCAGCAGGAGAAGCTGGCCGAAGAGCGCGCGGAGCGGGAGCGGGTGCGGCGCGAGCTCACCGCCCGGGTGAAGGACGCCGAGGCCGGCGTCGCCGAGGCGAAGAAGGCCGCGGCGCGGGCCGCGGCGGAGCTGGACGCCGCCAAGACGGCCGCGGCAGAGGAGCAGCGGGAGAAGGAGAAGCTGGCCGGGAAGCTGGAGCGGGCCCTGCAGAAGGCGCAGGAGGACCGCCAGACCCTGGACAAGCACATGGCCGCGCTGGAGGTTCGCGCCAAGGACTCCACCGTCGCGGAAGGCGAGGCCCGCCGCGCCGCGAAGAAGGCGGCCGCCGAGCTCGAGCAGGCGAAGGTGGCGCTCGCCCAGGAGCGCGCGGCGATCGAGCGCGAGCGGGAGCGGTTGGAGAAGGATCTCTCCGCCTTCACCGACGAGCGCCACGTCCTGGAGAAGCAGTGGATGGCGGCGGAGGAGAGCCTGCGCGCCTCGCAGATCGCGGACGCCCAGGCGAAGACCAACGCCAAGAAGGCGCTCACCGAGCTGGAGCAGGCGCGCGCGGCCCTGGAGCTGGAGCGGCTGGCCGGCGAGCAGCAGCGCCAGAAGCTGGAGCGGCAGGCGCAGGCGCTGGCGGACGAGCGCGCCCAACTGGACGCGCAGCTCGCCAAGGCCGGCGCCAACGAGGCCTCGAAGGAGGCGCTCGCGCAGCGCGCCAAGGCGCTGGAGCAGGAGCTGGCGGCGAAGCTCGCCGAGGCCAAGGCCGCGGCGGAGGCCAGCCACGCCGAGGCGCTGGCCCGCGCGGAGGCGGCGTTCGAGGCGCGGGCCAAGGCGTACGAGCGGGAGAACGAGGAGCTGGCGGGCGCCCTCTCCGCGCAGGCGTCCGCCGCGCACACCGCGGCGGAGCGCGCCACCGCGGAGCTGCGGGCGGCCCACGCGGACCTGGAGGCGGAGCGCCGCCGGGCGGAGACCCAGCGGGCCCGGCTGGAGGCGGAGGCGAGCGCGCGCACGGACGCCGAGCGCCGGTCCCAGGAGCTTTCGGTGGCGCTGGACCGGGCGCGGGCGGAGCTGGAGGTCCGCGCTGGGCGCGAGTCGGAGGATCGGGACGCGGCCACGCGGCGGCTGGACTCGCTGCGCAAGGACCTGGAGGCCGCCCTGCGGGAGGCGCAGCGCGCCGAGGCCGAGGCGACCCGCGCACACGGCCGGGCCCAGTCCGAGGTGGAGGCGCAGCGGCAGGCGCTCTCCGCGCTGGAGCAGGAGCTGGCGGAGACGCGGCGGGCGCGCACGCTCGCCGAGGTGGCCCGGGACGCGGCCCGCGAGGACGTGGACGCGCTGGCGCGCGACGCGCGCGAGCAGGCCGAGCAGGCGCGGGCCACCGAGTCCCGCGCGGTGGAGCTGGCCACCCGGGCGCGCGCCGAGGCGGACGAGCTGCGCAAGAGCGTGGATCTGGCCCGCGAGCGGCAGGAGGAGACCCGGGCGGAGCTGGTGAAGGCGCTCGAGCAGCGGGACGAGGCGCGGCGCGAGGTGGACCGCGCGGCCCGCGAGCAGCGCGTGCGGCTGGAGGAGGCGCTCGCCGCGGCGGAGGAGGCCCGCGAGCACGCCACCCGCGCGAAGGCGGAGAGCGAAGGGCTGCGCCGGACGCTGGCGGAGGAGCGCGCGCAGCTGGACGAGCAGCAGCGGCTGCACCAGCGCCAGCGCGGGGAGCTGCTCCAGGAGCGGCTGGACTTCGAGGAGGGGCGCGCCGCGGCCGAAGCCTCGCTGCGCGCCGCCGAGGAGCGCGTCCGCGCGGTGGAGGAGGAGCTCGCCGCCCGCGAGCTGGAGCTCACCCACCGCCGCGAGGCCGAGGAGGCCCAGCAGACCGCCGTCCGCCGCGAGCTCGCCTACCGGCAGCGGCAGCTGGCGCACGCGGAAGAGGCGAAGCAGCAGCGCGCGCCGTCGCTGTGGGGCGAGGCCAACAGCGAGCCGGAGGACGCGCTCGCTTCAGCGCTCAGCTCGCTGGAGGGTAGCGCGCCCGAGGAGACGAAGGCCGAGGAGCCGCGGCCGTTGGCGGCGCCGCCGGGGCTGCGGCGGATCTAAGGAGCGCCCCCTTTCACCCGAGAGGCTGTGAGCTTTTCGGGCCGCAGCTCCCCCCCGGTCACCCCGAGCGTAGGGCCGCAGGCCCGTAGTCGAGGGGCGGCACCCAAGCTCGTGATCACCGAAGCGGCCGCTTCGAGTTCTGTGCCGCCCCTCGACTACGCGCCTGCGGCGCTACGCTCGGGGTGAACGGGGGAGCGACGCGCCCAATAGGTTCACAGCCTCTCGGGGTGAACGGTGGGGGACCGCTAGGTCAGCTCCACCACCGCCCCGGCCTCGGAGAGCTGGGTGCGGATCTTCGCGGCCTCCATCAAGGTCGCGCCGCTCTTGAGCGTCTTCGGCGCGGCCTCCACCAGCTCGCGGGCCTCCTTGAGCGACAGCCCGGTGATCTCCCGCACCTCCCGGATCACCGCGATCTTGTTCTCCCCGGCGCTGGCGAGCACCACGTCGTAGGAGGTCTTCCCGGCCTGGGGGATGAACTCCATCTCCGCCATGTAGGCGCCCTCCTGGCCGCCGGCGAGGAAGGACGTAATCGTGTCGTTCACCCGCTCGGGCTTCTCGGCGTGGACGAAGTGGCCGCCGCCGCGCACGGTGGCCACCTGGAGCTTGGGGACGTGCTGCTCGGTGCCGGGGACCAGATTCTCGAAGCTGAGCGCGAACTCGCTGCTGCTCCAGATCAGCATCGTCTCCGCTTCGATCGGCGGGTAGTACGGCACCTCGCCGCGGCGGCGGATGGCCTGCTTGAAGGTGGCGCGGTACCAGCCGATCATCGCCTTCACCGCGCCGGGCTTCTGCAGCCCGTCCGCGAACGGCTGGATCTCCGCCTCGGAGAAGTGGGCGCGGTCCTTGGCGCTCTTCTCGTAGAGCATGGCCAGCAGGGATGGCCCGGTCTGGCGCAGCGCCATCTCCGGCAGCCCGGGGAGCGGGAAGGCGAGCATGTACCAGCTGCGCATCAGCTGCTCGCGGGAAGGCAGCAGCGCGTCCGCCGAGCGCGCGGGGTGCGGGCTGTTGAGCACCACCAGCCGGTCCACGAAGGCCGGCCGGGTGGCGGCCAGGTGCCAGGCCACGGTCCCGCCCACGTCATGCCCCACCACGTGGGCCTTCTCGCAGCCCAGCGCCCGCATCAGGCCGCAGACGTCCTCGGCCAGGGTGTCCAGATCGTACGGGCCCGTCTTGTCCGTCTCGTTGTACCCGCGCTGGTCCGGCGCCACGACCCGGAAGCCCGCGTCCACCAGCGGCTGGATCTGGTAGCGCCAGGTCCACCAGTTCTCGGGGAACCCGTGCAGCAGGAGCAAGAGCGGCCCCTCGCCCGCCTCCACGTAGTGGTAGCGGATCTGGTTCACCACGGCGAAGCCGTGCGTCACCTTGAGCGAGGCCGGATCCATGGCCTCGCCAGATACCAGACTCGCCGCGCTACTTCACTCCTTGACGTCCAGAACCTTGAGCTCCCGAGCGGCGGCGCCGAAGGTGGACGCCGCCACGGTGAGGTCCTTGGGGGTGTGTGCCCTCGTCACCTGCGCCCTGATCCGCGCCGATCCCTCCGGGACCACCGGGTGACAGAAGCCCATGGCGAAGATCCCCTTCCGGAAGAGCAGATCCGCCATCCGCTGCGTGGCCACCGCGTCCCCCAGCAGGACCGACACCGTGGGGTGGAGCGAGTCAATCAGCTTGAAGCCCTCCGCGCGCAGGCCCTCCCGGAAGATCCGGGCGTTCTCGTTGAGCTGATCCCGCAGCTCCTGAGCCGCCGCCAGCTCCAGCGCCTGCAAGGCCGCGGCGGCCGCGGCTGGAGAGAGCGCGTTGGAGGTCAGGTGCGGCCGGGACTTCTGCCGGAGCCAGGCCACGATCTCCTTCTTCCCAGCCACGAAGCCGCCCTCCCCCGCCCCCAGCGCGTGCGCGAAGCTGCCCACCGTCAGCTCCACCCGTTTGCCCACCTCGAAGAGCTCGGCGCAGCCGCGCCCCTTCGCCCCGAGGACGCCCAGCCCCTGGCTGTCGTCCACCATCACCACCGCCTCGTACTTCTCCGCCAGCTCGCAGATGCTCGCCAGCGGCGCGATCGTCCCCTCGAGCGGGAAGACGCCGTCGGTGATGATCACCCGGAAGCGCGCGGAACGGGAGCGGCGCAGCCGGTCCTCGAGCTCGCCCATGTCCCCGTTGCGGTACTGGAACACGCGCGCCCGGCAGAGCTTCACGCCGTCCGCCAGCCCCGCGTTGAGCTGCCCGTCACAGACCAGGTAGTCCTTCTCCCCGAGCAGCGACTCGAAGACGCCGGTGGCCGCGTGGTAGGCGGACGCAAAGACCAGCGCGTCCTCGGTGCCGAGGAACTTGGCCACCGCCTTCTCCAGCTCCACGTGCAGGCCCAGCGTCCCCGTCACCGCGCGGGACGCCGCCAGCCCCACGCCGAACGTGTCGATCGCGGCCTTCGCCGCCCGCTTCACCTCGGGGTGGCTCCCCAGCCCGAGGAAGTCGGTGCTGCAGAGGTTGAGCAGCTCCTTGCGGTTGAAGGTGAAGGTGGTGCCCTTGGGCGCCTCCACCACCATCTCCCGGCGCAAGAGCCCGGCCTGCTCCAGGTTGTTCGCCTCGGTCCGCAGGAACTCCAGCAGCGCGCGGCTCACGATCGCCTCCCAATGAACCACACCAGCGCCGCGGCGCAGCTCTGCCAGGAGAGGCGGGACTTGTCCGCCGTGGCCAGGCAGTAGCGGTCAATCTCCCCCGGCGCCGCCGCCCCGCGCGTCCCCGCGGACAGCCCCAGCTCCACCGCCAGCGAGCCCTGCAGCCGGCGCACCTGCCGCAAGAGCTCCACCCGGTAGTCCTTGGTCTTCTGCATCATCGCGTAGCGCTGCTCCTCGGGGATCAGCTCCCGCTCCGCCATCACGTTGCTGGCGATCACGTCCATGAAGAGCGGGCAGCGGCCCCCCTCCGGCTTCCCGCCCGTGCGGCAGAAGCGGCGCGCCGCGGTGATCAGGCAGTCGGTGTGCAGCCGCTCGTTGTTCCCCGCCGCGCAGGCGCCGCGGTCCATGGCCGAGAGGTACGAGTAGGCCTGATCCAGCACCGCCGGCTTCGCCTCCCGCACCGCCGCCAGCGCGGCCTCCAGGTACGGCACCCGCGCGGAGGTCTCGTAGGTGGCGCCCGGCGTCCCGGGCGGCGGGCGGGCCTCGCGCTCCAGCTCCGGCTCCAGCGCCACCGGGGACGCGCCGGCGTCCACCGCGCCCGCGCTGGCCTCGGGCACCTGCGCCGCGGGCTGGGCGCGCCGGCTGGGCCCTTCGCCCCGCAGCCGGTGGCGCTTGGCGCCGGGCGAGGCGGCGAGCAGCGCGGCGAACAGGACGGAGATCACAGCCGCCCCTTCCCCAGCAGGTACTGCTGCCGGAACAGCCGCACGTAGTTCTTGAGGTGCACGTGGTACGGGTAGACCTCGAGCAGATCCGCCCGCTGCGCCAGCCACTCCGGCTCCAGGAACACGTCCACGCTGGAGAGCGAGTGGGCGCGGCTGAGCAGGAAGTCCTTCCCCGCGAAGGCCTCGTTCATCCCCTGCGCGGGATCGATCGACGAGAGCCCCGCTTCGGACAGCAGCGCGCCGTAGTGGAAGGACGGCGCCATCAACGTGGCGATCCGCCGGTAGCGGTCCACGTAGAGGCTGCGCTTGTCCATGGAGGGGCTGGAGATCTGCGCGGCCTCGAAGTGCTCTCCATCCAGGGTGAAGGGGTGGTTGGCACGCTGCTCAGGCTCGCCCTCCACGTAGCACTGGAAGCTCAGGAAGGACTGCGGCTGCAGCGCGCGGTGCGTCTTCTGCTGCGCCTCGCCCGCGCGCCGCTGGAGCACCCGGTCCGCCTCCAGCCCCAGCTCGTAGCGCCGCAGCGTGGCCCGCACCGGCTCCAGGGCGCCGGACGCGCGCAGGAAGCCCTCGGGATCCTCCGCCAGCTTCTTGCACGCGTCCTTCGGGGCGCCCCAGTGCACGTGGTACTCGCGGCAGTAGCCGGCCGCGGGCTCGTAGCGGGACTCGAAGAGCAGCTGCGCCAGCACGTGCTCGAAGACGTTGCTGGCGGCGTGCTCCCCCGTCTTTGGCCGGTACGGGAGCTCGCGGTAGCGGTCGGTGCAGGTCCGCTCGTCGAACGCGCCGCCGGGGTTGGGGAGGTTGGTCCAGATGTGGTGCGAGGCGTGGGGCGCGCTCGCCATCACCTGCTGCTGCGCGCCGTAGAGCTGCTCCAGCCGGGCCATCCGCTCGTCGAACTCCTGCTTGAGGCGGGCGAAGTAGCCGGGGCCGGACTGCTCGCGCACCCCCTCGCCGAAGCGGGAGAGCAGCCGCCACGCGTAGTGGAGCGCGGGCTCGTCCCGCTGGCGCAGGGTGCACAGCGCGGTGCGCTCGCGCGCGGCGCCCTTCTGCTTGGCGCCGCAGTCCCCCAGGCTCTTGGCGTAGCCCATCTCGTAGGCGCGGCGGATCAGCGCGCACCCCGGCGCGCTGGGGTCCTCCGCCGCGCTGGGCGCCCGCTCCGCCTCCGTCTCGTCCGGGCAGTAGGTGGACCCGGCCGCGGTGAAGGCGGACGGGGCGCCAAAGAGCAGCGAGAGCGCCCGGGCGTTGATGGTGCCCAGCCCGAGCAGCAGCGCCATCACCAGGCAGACCGCGTACTGCGAAGTGGGCGAGAGCTCGAAGGCCTCGCCGTCCACGTTGGCGCCGATCACCACGTGGCGGCGCGCGGTCCCCAGGAAGTGGGCCTCGTCCTCCCACGGCGTGTCGCCAGAGGAGAGCCGGAAGTAGCGGGCGCTGCGCTCCCCCAGCCCCCAGAAGCGGTACATCAGGCCGGCCAGCACCACCGCCAGCGCGCCGATCACCAGCGCCGCGTCCATCCGCAGCGCGAGCAGCCGCTCCGGGCGCAGCACGCCGGTGAGCAGCGAGACGGTCAGCGCGCCCACCAGCAGGCAGAGCGTGCCGAGCGTCTTGGCGCCGATCACTTCTGCTCCTCCTTCACCACCCGGCTCACCACCTTGTCTTCGATGGTGATCCGCCGGTTGCGCGCCTTGGCCTCCCGGATCGCGCTCTCCTCGGCGCCGGAGAGCAGGCCGCCGAAGGCGGGCACCTCCTGCGCCGGGCTGTTGTCCGCGTGGGTGCAGATCACCACGTGATCGGAGACCTCGTCCCCGTGGCGCTTGATCTCCCGGTACGCGGAGAGCGCGCGCTCGAAGCCGAGCCGGAAGTTCTGCTCCTTCTCGCCGTCGCTGTCGGTGTGGCCGTGGATGACCAGCAGCCGCTTCACCAGGCCGCCGGTGTCGAAGTTGAGGACCGCGCCGGAGGGATCGTCGAACAGGCGGGTGAAGACGCTGCGCCCCTCCGCGGTGACCTCGCTCTTGGCGGGCGGGAAGAGCACGTCCCCGGGGAGGCTGACCATCTTCACGGTCTCGGTGCCGATGGTGTCGCTGATCCCCTTGGCCTCCTGCCGCTGGGAGATCGCCCAGAGGATGACGAAGAAGATCATCACGTTCGTCATCAGGTCGATGTAGATGATCTGCCAGGTCTCGAAGGTCTTCTTCCTCGGGGCCGGGCCCTCCGCGCGGCGGTTCATCGCTGGACCTCGATCGCCACCTTGTTGTCGATCACCACCTGGATGCCGCGGGTGAGGGTCTGGAAGTCGTAGTCCAGGGCGCGCAGGCGCGAGTCGAAGCGGGTGGCGACGATCTTGTAGAACGACGAGAAGAGCGCGCCGTAGAGCGTGCACTTGAGCGCCAGCGCCAGCTGCGGCGAGAGCGCCTCCACGGAGACCACGCTCCCCAGGCTGTCGAACATGGCGATCAGGCCGAGCACGGTGCCCATCAGGCCGAAGAGCGGCATCGCGCCCGAGACGAACTCCAGCTGCGAGCTGGAGTGGTCGTACAGCTCGTGGCACTCCACGTAGTAGGAGTGGGCGATGTACTCGGCGTACTGGTAGTCCTTCCCCTTCTCCAGCACCGCCTTGAGATCGCGCACCAGCGCGTTGTCCGGCAGCCGGATCTTCATCCCCTTGTCCAAAGGCCCCACCTTGAGCTCGCCGGAGCGGTCCCACTTGAGCGCCAGCGCGTCCTGCAGCGCCACCAGCGTCTCCTGCAGCTGCGTGGCGCGCGGGGTGAGGTGCTTGCTGGAGAAGAAGATGGTCACCAGCGAGAGCAACAGCTTGGCGATGTCCGAGCCGGATGCGTAGACGAGCAGCCCAAGCGACATCAGCAGCAGCGCGACGAAGAAGTTCTCCGTGATGAAGAACACCGCCGCCACCGCGCAGACGGCGAGCGAGCCGAGCACGCCGATGATCCCCGCGCCGGCCGAGGACTGGCTCATCGCCAGCGTGCTCCGGTTCAGGGTCTGAAAGTAACCGGAGGAGTCTTTACTCGTGTCCGCCATCCGCGCCTCCCGGGCTGGTCTCGTCCAGACGCTCCTGCATGCCGCGCATCCGTTCGAGGTACGTCGAGTGGTAATCGAATGACCGGGTCACCGAGAGGGCGACCAGGCCGGTCAGCGTCGCCACCAACACCGCCGCGGCGGTCACCCGCAGCGAGCGGGCGTGCCGCTCGGGGATGGGCGAATAGAAGAAGCGCGAGAGCGAGATCAGCCGGTTGCGCACCGTGGCCCGGAAGATCTGCCGGTCCTTGCCTTCGGGGACCGAGTCCTCGAGCGCGTCCAGGATGTCCCGGCTGGCGCGGTAGAGCGCCGGGCCATCCGCGCGCGCGGTGAGCGCCCCCTCCTCCTGGGAGCGCAGCAGCGCGTAGTACTGGATCAGATGATCCCGGCCGGAGTTGAGCGCCGCGTAGGCGTCCGCCACCGCCGCCGGCGCGCGGGAGAAGAAGCGCGCGTACAGCTCCGAGAACACGCCGTTGAGCCGCTCCAGCGGCCGGACGCCGGAGCACAGCTCCACGTACGCCAGCCGCAAGGTGGTGAGCAGCGTGTCCCGCCGGCGCAGCGCCCCCAGCTCGCGCAAGAGCGGGCCGAAGAGGAAGTCCTTCTGGCGCGGGTCCGTGTCGTCGTCGTCGTCGTAGACGTCTTTCTCGAACGCCGCGTAGTGCTCGGTGAGCAGCGAGTGGACGACCTCGTAGTCCTCCTGGGTGTTGGAGATGAGCGGGACGGTCTCGTCCCGGGTGGAGGGGGTGATCCAACCCAGGAGCGTGCTCGCCACGCCCAGCCGCCGCGCCGCGTGGCCGCGGGGGCGCGGCTCGGTGCTGGCGAAGCGGCGGCGCGCCCGCTCCTGGCCCTCCGCGCGCCGGCGCCCGTCGGCGATGGAGGCCGCCTTGGCCACCGGGAGCACCACGCCGAACGGGAGCTCGTCCAGGTTCACCTTGCGCTCGGGGGACTCGGGGTCCTCCGGGAGCCCCAGCGCCAGCTCCAGCAGCTTCACGTTGACGAGGATCCGCGGCGCCGCCAGCCCGCCGCCGTACGCGCCCACGCCTTCGGCCTGGCTGGGCAGGAAGAGGATCCGCCCCAAGAGCTCCGTGCCCACCTCCGCGCCCGTCCGCCGCAGGTAGCCGCGCAGGTAGCGCCGCAGGCTGTGGTGCCAGGGGTTGCGCGCGGAGGCCTCGCCCACCACCCGGCGGCGGTCCAGGTACAGCGCCAGCACGTCCACCACCGACAGGAACCAGAGCAGCGTGAGCAGCCCCGCGCCCGGCATCACCAGCGTCCAGAGCGTGCGGCCGCTCACGTGGAACCAGCGGCTGGCGGCGAGCACGGCGACCGCCACCGGCAGGTAGGCGAGCAGCGCGGTGGCGCGCAGCAGCGTGGCCCCCAGCCAGGACCGCAGGACCGCCCAGAGCGCGTCCGGACGGACCCGGCCGATCCCGCCGAGCGGCGGCAGCGCGTAGCCCAGGTTCAGCAGGACGAAGGCCGCCCAGAGCGTGCCGCCCACCAGGTTGAAGACCAGCCCCGCCGCCGGGTGATCCGCGTACGGCCGCAGCCCCGCCGCCGCCTCGCGCAGCGCAGGCACGGCCAGCACCAGCCCCACCCCGCCGCCCACCGCCACCGCCGCGAGCATGACCGCGCTGCCGCGCCCCCACAGCCCGCGCGCGCCGGTGAAGCGCAGCCGCGCCAGGAACGGGAGCAGGGCCAGGCCGATCGCCGCCACCACGAAGCCCAGGTGCCCCGCCGCGGCGCCGGGCGCAGGTGGCGCCTCCGGCTCCACGGCCGCGCTCGCCTCCACCGTGCCCGCGTCCGCGCGCTCGTCCACGCCGGCGTCCGGCGCCAGCGAGCCACCATCAAGCTCCGGCGCGAGCTCGGGATCTCGCGCGGAGAGCTGATCCATCACCCCGCCGCTCTGGACGATCGGCCGGACGATCGAGCCCATCTGGTGCTGCAGGCGCCCGCCGCTCACCGAGCGGCTCACGTCCATGGTCCCGGCCGCCACCAGCGAGCCCGTCCAGGTCTCGTGGACCTCGTAGCGCAGCCGGTCCCCCAGGAGCGTCCCCAGGACCACCACCTCCGCGCGGTCCGAATAGGCGTCCACCAGGCAGCGCGGAGCGCGCCCGGCGCAGGGGGACACGCCGTCCTTGTCCACCAACACCACGCGGGAGAACCGGGAGAGCTCCTGCAAGAGGCGCTGCTCGAGCGCGCTGGCGAACCAGGGGGCGCCGCTCTCCGCCGCCGCGAAGTCCACCACCACGCGGCCGCGGCCGGCGCTGACCTCCGGGGCGGCGCGCGCCGACGACGCCACCAGCACCACTGCGAGGAGCAGGGATCTCATCGCGCGAAGGGCGTTTCTAGCCCGGCCCCCGCTTTTCCTCGATGGATTTGCGAGCCGCGAAAGGCGCAGCTGGACCTACCTGTGCCCTTCCAGGCGCGGTTGACAGCGGGCAACCTCTGTGCGCGCCTTCCTCTCCCGCCAATGCCCGCCCTCCACGTGCTGGTCAGCGAGATCGCCCGCTCGCTCTTCAAGGGGCTGTTCGACGCGCGCACACCGCTCTCGCGGCGCTTCCTGGTGGCGCGGGGGTTCACCTCCTCGGGCCTGCGGCTGGCCGCGGGCACGTCCATCGGCCGGCTGGGGCCGCGCCCCTCCCAGCCGCTGGTCCTCTGGGATCGCGAGCGCTGCGCGCACTCCCGGATCGTCCGCGAGGCGCTCTCCGCCCTGGATCTGGACGCGGAGGTCCGCCCCTGCCCGCTGGGCGGCTCCCGCTACCTGCCGGAGATCCAGCGCGAGGGGATCCCCCGCGTGGAGGACCGCGAGGCCGGCGTGGTGCTGATCGGCTCGCGCGACATCCTGCTGCACCTGCACCACCGCTATGGCACCGGCAGGCCGCCGCGGCTGCTCGGCTCCCGCGCGATGACGCTGCTCACGGATCTGCCGATCCGGCTCCTCTCCGGAAAGCGGGGGCTGCGGGCGCGCCCCTCGCGGCCGCCGGCGCAGCCGCTGGAGCTCTGGTCCTTCGAGTCCTCGCCCTACTGCCGGATGGTGCGCGAGACGCTCTGCGAGCTGGAGTTGCCGTACCTGCTGCACAACGTGGCCAAGGACTCCCCGCGCAGGCCGGAGTTCATCGCGCGGTCCGGGCGGATGCAGGTCCCCTGGCTCCGGGATCCAAACACGGGCGCGGAGCTGTTCGAGAGCCTCGCGATCGAGCGGTACCTCACGCAGACCTACGCCGCTTAGCGCCGGCGCCATCCAGAACTGGCGGGGGCGATCCGACCGACCTACGGTGCGCGCCCACCATGCCCCGCGCCTTCGACATCACCCCGAGCACGCCCTCCGCGCAGGTGGACTCGAGCGGACGAGGAGAGCTCGCCTTCGCGGTCTCCAACGCGCTCAAGCGCGCGCTGCGGGTCCGGCTCGCCGCGGTCCCCAAGGGCAGCGCCCGCCCCGAGTGGCTCTCCATCGAAGGCGGCGCAGAGCGGGAGCTCGCCGCGGACCAGACGCTCCAGGTCACCGTCAAGCTCGCCATCCCCGCGGGCACCCCGGCGGGCACCCACCGGCTCACCCTGCTCGTCTCGGGCGTGAACAACCCGGACGAGGACTACGCGGAGAGCCAGGAGGTGCCCTTCTCCCTCGCCGCGAGCGCGCCGCCGCCGCGGCCGTTCCCCTGGTGGATCGTGGCGATCGCCGCGGGGGCGCTGGCGATCGCCGGCGGCGGCTACGCGCTCTTCAAGCTGCTCTCCCGCAGCCAGGACGCGATCGCGCTGCCCCAGCTCTGCGAGAACCTCTCCCGCGGCGCGCACAACGCGGTCCGCCGCGCCAACGCCGCGCGCTGCGGGGAGCCGCTGAGCGACGAGGACATCGCCCGGCTGCCGCTCACCAGCGGCCCCAACGCGCTCCCCGGGAAGGGGCTGGGCTCGGTCTTCACCAACGCCTTCTCCTGCGACGCGTCCGACGGCGGGCTCAAGCTGCAGGTGGACCGGCTGCGGCTGTCGGTCACCCGCGGGCGCATGGCGTACGACGAGAAGAAGGCGTTCGCCTGCCGCGCGCTCGGGCGGGACGGCGGCGTGGATCCCATGGAGCTCACCGGGTTGGTGGAGCCGTGCGCCAGCGTCCTCACCGGGCTGCAGCAGATCGGCGATCCGTGCGACGCCCACGAGGAGTGCGCCGGGGAGAGCTACTGCAAGCCGGACGGCGTGGCCGGCTGCAGCGGCAAGTGCGCCCCGCGCCTGGGCAACAACGTCCCCTGCAACCCCAACAGCGACGTCTGCGTCTCCACCGCGGTCTGCAAGCAGGTGGGCGGCGCCGCTCTCTGCGTCCCGCTCGGCGGCTCCGGCGCCAAGTGCACCTACCCCTGGGACTGCGCGCAAGGGCTGCGCTGCGCGGAGGGCGAGTGCCGCCTCCCCTCGGACGAGAACGGCACCTGCACGGACACCAAGCGGAACCTGGACTGCAAGAAGGGGCTCGCCTGCGCGGACGTGGGCGGCGTCAACCGCTGCGTGAAGCCGGCGAAGGCGGGCCAGCCCTGCGGACCGGCCGCCAGCGGCGCGCCCTGCGAGAGCGACTGCATGGCGTGCGACGCGCTCACCCGCACCTGCGTGGCCAGGGCCTCCGGCGCGCTCCACTGCACGCCGGACGGCAAGGAGTGCCTGCCCACCTTCTATTGCGGCAGCGCGGGGACCTGCGTCCTCAAGCCCCGCGAGGGCGAGCGCTGCGCCATCGGCCCCAACTCCCCGGATGGCGCCCGCGGCAACTGCCTCTTCGCGGACACCTTCTGCCGCCGCGACTCCGCCGGCGCGCCGGGCGGCGTCTGCGCGCGGATGCCGGCGCAGGGCGAGAAGTGCGGCCGCGGCCGGTTCGATCTCACCCCCGCCTGCAAGGACCCGCTCTACTGCAAGGGGGAGCCCGAGGGCGTGTGCGCGCCGCCGCCTGCGGTGGGCGAGGCCTGCAGCGGCCAGCCCGGGCAGACCACCCACTGCGCGGACGGCGCCTACTGCGATCTCGGCAGCCAGCGCTGCGTGGCCTTCCCCAGCGCGGGCAACGCGTGCGGCGGCCAGGGGCAGTGCGAGCCCTCGAGCGCGTTCTGCGACTTTGGCACGCGCCAGTGCGTGGCCAAGCGCGCGCCCAAGGAGCCATGCACGCAGAACGATCAATGCGCCGCCGGCGTGTGCGACCCGGCCGCGAAGATCTGCGTGGCCACCTGCACGCTGCAGAGCACCGGCTGTGGCGGCTCCTGCGGCCGCAACGGCGCGCGAGACCTCCCCATGTACCTGCTCTTCGCGCTGGTGCTGGTGGCCCGGCGGCGCAAGCGGGGGATGTAGGCGCCTGGAGGCGGGAGTGGCGGTCCGGAGGGATGCCGGCAGTTGCGGGCGCCGGCATAATCACTGCCGGTCATGGCCTGTCCGCCCGAGGCAGCGCTGCGGGAGCTGGCGGGCGGCGCCCCGCCCCCCGCGCTCGTCGAGCACCTCAAGGGCTGCCCGGACTGCGCCTCCAAGCTCTCCCGGGCGGGTGAGGGGACGCGCTTCCGCGAGCCCACGCCCCCGGTCCCCTCGCCCAGCACCGCCGGCTTCGGACCGCCGCTCGCCCCCGCGCCGGCGCTCAACCGGGGGGAGACGCTCGGGCGCTACGTGGTGCTGGACAAGCTCGGCCAGGGCGGCATGGCGGTCGTCTACGGGGCGTATGACAAGGAGCTGGACCGCCGCGTGGCGCTGAAGCTCCTGGCGGTGATCCCCCGCGAGGACCGCTCCCAGACCGAAGGCTACGCCCGCCTCCAGCGCGAAGCCCAGTCGATGGCGCGCCTGTCCCACCCCAACGTGGTCGCCGTGCACGACGTGCTGGCCATGGGCGACCGCGTGGCGCTGGTGATGGAGTACGTGGAGGGCGCGAACCTGCGGGCCTGGCTCAAGGAGCGCAAGCGCTCGTGGCGGGAGGTGCTGCGCACCTTCGTGGCCGCCGGGCAGGGGCTCGCCGCCGCGCACGAGAAGGGGATCGTCCACCGGGACTTCAAGCCCGACAACGTGCTGGTGGCCAAGGACGGCCGCGTGCGCGTGGCGGACTTCGGGATCGCCCGCCCCAGCGGCGAGGAGCCGGGGGCGCAGACCCTCTCCCATCACGCGCTCAACGAGCCGATGGGGGACGAGCTCTCGCAACAGCCCCGCCACTACGCCGCGCTCACCGCCGCGGGGCAGATCATCGGCACGCCCGCGTACATGGCCCCGGAGCAGATCCTCGAGGCGCGGGCGGACGCCCGGACGGATCAGTTCAGCTTCGCGGTCTCCCTCTACGAGGCGCTGGCGGGGCACCGCCCCTTCTCCGGGGCGACGCTCGCCGAGCGCGCCGAGCAGATCCAACGCGCGGCGATCCTCCCACCGCCGCCGGGCGCACGCGTGCCGCGCTGGCTGTTGAAGGTGACCGCTCGGGCGCTCTCCGCCCGCCCCGAGGACCGCTACCCCAACATGGAGGCGCTGCTGCGGGCGTTGGCCGCGGACCCCGCGGTGAAGCTGCGCCGGGCGTCGCTGGTGGCCGGCGCGGCCCTCCTGCTCGCGGGCGGCGGTGGGCTCGCAACGCGCGCCGCCCACCAGCGCGCCCAGCTCTGCACCGGTGCCGAGGCAAAGCTCACCGGGCTCTGGGACCCACCCGCGCGCGAGCGGTTGCGGGCCGCGTTCCTGGCCTCGGGCGCGCCCTTCTCCCAAGACGCGTTCGCGCTGGCGGATCAGGGGCTCACCGCCTACGCCGCCGGCTGGACCGCCGCCCACCGCGAGGCCTGCCTGGCCACGCGCGTGCGCGGCGAGCAGTCCGATCAGGCGCTCTCGCTGCGGATGGCGTGCCTGGAGGCCAAGCGCAAGCAGCTCGCCGCCGTGGTGGACGTGCTCGGCAAGGCGGACGCCCGCTCCGCGGAGCGCACGCCGAAGATCCTCGGCGAGCTCTCGCGGCTCGAGGAGTGCGCGGATCTGCAGCTGCTCCTGGCCGAGGTGAAGCCGCCGGCGAGCCCCGCCGCCCGCGCCAAGGCAGAGGCGCTCGGGGCCACGCTCGCCGAGGCCCGCGTCCTGCGCGCCGCCGCCCGCTACCCCGAGGCCTTCGCCGTCGCCGAGCGCGTCTTCGAGCAGGCCAAGGAGATCCCCTACGTCCCGCTGCAGGCGGAGGCGAAGATGCTGCGGGCCAACCTGCTCGCGGACACCAACCAGTCCTCGGAGCAGGAGGCGCACCAGGCGCTCGAGCTCGCCGAGTCCGTGGGCGCGGATCGCGTGGCGGCCGGTGCGGGCATCCGGCTCACCCTCAACTCGGCGCAGCCGCGCCCGGATCAGGCGCGCCACTGGGCCAACTTCACCCGGGCGAAGCTGCAGCGGATGGGCGGGAACCCGGAGCTGGACGGCGCCTACCACGTCGCGCTCGGCTGGCTCCAGGGGCTGGGCGAGGGAGATCCGCGCGCCGCCCTCCAGACGTTCGAGGCCGGGCTGCGCCGCGCGGAGGCCACGCTCGGCCCGCGCCACAACACCACGCTGGTGCTCCTGGACAACTACGCGGAGACGCTGCTCTCGGTGGGGGAGTTCAAGCGCGCCGGCGAGGAATTGCAGCGGCTGACCACCACCGCAAGGGCGGTGATGGGCGCGCACAGCCCCTTCCTCGCCTACCCGCTCGCGGGCCTCGCCCAGGTCCGCTTCCTCCAGGGGGAAGACGCGCAGACCGCCGCGCTGCTGGAGGAGGCCATGGCGCTGCAGGAGCGTGTGGGGGTGGACACCTGGAGCCTCGGCCAGCTCTTCGCACAGTCGGCGGAGCTGGCGCGGGCGCAGGGAGACCTCGCCTCCGCCATCTCGCGCTACGCCCGCACCGCGCAGATCGCCGACTACACCTTCAAGCCCACCGGCCGCGAGGCCCTCCAGGCCAACGCCGTGCTCTGGGGCGTGCGGGCCGAGAGCGGAGAGCGCAGCGCCGCCCTGCGCGAGCTGCGGCGCTTGGAGGCGGGGGCGCAGGCGCTCGGAGATCACCAGGCGCTCGCCGTGGTCTGGCTGGAGCTGGGCGAAGCGCTCACGCGCGCCGGCGGCCTGGCGGAGGCGGAGGCGCTGGTGGGCAAGGCGCTCGCCTCCATGAAGGCGCGCCCGTTCGACGAGCGGATCACCCTCCAGGCCCGCCTGGCCGAAGGACGGGTCCTGCTGGCGCTGGGCCGGCCGGAGCAGGCGCTCGCGGAGCTGGAGCAGGCGCGCGCCGTCCTCGAGCACGTGGGCGGCGCATCCAACCCCCGGCTCGCCGTGCCGCTGGCGCTCGAAGGGCGCGCGCTCGCCGCGCTCGGCAAGCCCGAGCAGGCGCGGGCGGACCTGGAGCGCGCGCTGACCCTGGCGGCGCCGCGCGCGGGGGCCTGGCAGGAGCGCGCCGAGGCGAAGCTGGCGCTGGCGAAGCTGCTCACCGCGGAGCCCGAGCGGGCGCGCCAGCTGACGGAGGAGGCGCGCGCGGAGCTCGCCGCGCTGGGCCGCGTTCGCTAGCCGCGGACCTGGTTCCGGCCGCCGTGCTTGGCCTCGTAGAGGCGCTTGTCCGCGGCCTTCACCACGTCCACGCCGGGGCCGCCGGCGGCGATGCCGCAGGAGATGGTCACCCTGCCGGCGGGGGTGACGAGCTCCGCCACCGCGCGGCGCGCCCGCTCGGCGAAGGTGCGCGCGCCCTCCAGATCCGCGCGCAAGAGCGCGATGAACTCCTCCCCGCCCCACCGGGCGACGATGTCCCCGCCGCGCGAGGCGGCGGCGAGCGCGCGCCCCACCTGGCGCAGCACCTCGTCCCCGGTCGGGTGGCCGTGCAGATCGTTCACCCGCTTGAAGTGGTCGATGTCGAAGAGCGCCACGCACATGCGGCCGCCGTTCTCGCAGGCGCGGGCGATCCGCGGCTCCACGAACCGCCGGTTGGGCAGCTGCGTCAGCGGATCGGTGGAGGCCTCCTCCTCCCGCTGCGCCAGCTGCGCCGCCTCGTGGGTGATGTCGTTCCAGACGGCGATCCACGGGTGGGTCTGCACTGGGAGCGCGTGGAGCGTCCGCCGCACCACGCGCGGCCGCGGGCGGGCCAGGTGGAAGACGGTGGCGGAGCCGGTCCCTTCGCTCACCGCCCGCATCCGCTGCTGCTGGCGCTGACACTCCTAACGTCAAACAGGTGCGCGGCCAGCGCGGTGAGCCGCTCGAACGCCAGGTCGCGCTCGGTGTCGAGCACCTCGTAGCGGCGCAGGTCCTCCAGCCGCTGGCTCTCGTCCGCAGGAAGCTGGGGTGCCTTCACGGGTGCCGGTGAGTCTCTCACTGCCCGCCCCCGCTCGTCGGTGTCCGCGTGCGCCCACCTCCCGGCGCGGAGTACGCCGAAGTAGGCGCCTTGACCCCGCGGAACGCGCGAGGCTGAAGTGGAGCGCATGCCCACGACGCCTGAAGATCCGCTGCGGCAGGGCGCCGCGCTGCTCGACGACATCCTCTGGGACGTGGCGCAGGGCGCGGTGGCCCGGCTCGGGCTCGAGGACTGCGTCATCTACCTCTTCGATCTCGAGCGGAGGTTCCTGATCCAGCGCGCCGCCTACGGCCCCAAGAACCCCAAGGGGCGCGAGATCCTCGAGCCGATCCGCCTCCTCCCTGGGAAGGGCGTGGTCGGCACGGTGGCGCAGACCGGGCTGCCGCTGCGGATCGCGGACACCCGGCTGGATCCTCGCTACATCCCGGACGATCGCAACCGCCGCTCCGAGCTCGCGGTGCCGCTGCTCCTGCGCAACCAGGTGCTCGGCGTGATCGACTCCGAGCACTCCAAGCCCAACTTCTTCACCGAGGCCCACGAGCGCACGCTCACCACCATCGCCGCCGTCACCGCCTCCCGCATCGGCCGCGCCCGGTTCGAGCCCACGCCCAACGCCACTTGACCGTGCGGCGCGGCCGGCGCTCCTGCATATTGCGCCGCCATGAACCCACTCCCGCCCGGGCCGGGGAACGCCCTGCTCACCGGGCTCAAGTACTTCCGGGATCCCTACGCCACGCTGCTGGACGCCCGCCGCTTCGGTGAGCCGCACGGCTGGCCCGGCGCGTTCGGGAGGATGGTGATCACCGGCACGCCGCGGGGCGTGGAGGAGATCTTCAGCGCGGACCCGGACAACTTCCTGGCGCTCGGCGCGGAGCTGCTGGGGCCGGTGCTGGGCGAGAGCAACCTGATCCTCCTGAGCGGCGAGCGCCACAAGGCCATGCGCAAGCTCCAGATGCCGCCCTTCCACGGCGCGCGCATGCGGGCCTACGGGCAGGTGATCCTGGAGACCGCGCAGGAGCACTTCGACCGCTGGCCCAGGGACGCGCCCGCGGGGATCCACCATACGATGCAGGAGATCTCCCTGGACGTGATCCTGCGCGCGGTGCTGGGCCTGCGTGACCCCCAGGGACGGGCCCGCTTCCGGGACGCGGTGCTGGCGCTGATCGCCGCGCTCAAGCCCTCCTTCATGTTCCTCCCCGCGCTGCGCCGGCCCTTCGGCGGCCTCTCCGCGTGGGCGCGCTTCCAGCGGCGCCGGGAGGACGTGGTGGCCCTCTTCAACGCCGAGCTGGCCGCCCGGCGCGCCTCGCCGGAGCCGCGCGAGGACATCCTCAGCCTGCTGCTCGCCGCGCGCTACGACGATGGGCGCCCGCTCACGGACGAGGAGCTGCTCATCCAGATGATGAACCTGATCGTCGCCGGCCACGAGACGACGGCCAGCAGCCTGGCGTGGGCGGTTCAGCACCTCTACCGCGCGCCGGCGGTGAAGGAGCGGCTGCTGGCGGAGCTGCGGCCGCTGCCGGCCCCACTCGACCCCGAAGCCGTGGCCAAGCTCCCCTACCTGGACGCGGTCTGCTCGGAGACCCTGCGCCTGACGCCGGTGGCGCCGCTGATCGGCAGGACGCTGCGGCGGGACTTCACGCTGCTCGGCCTGCCGCTGTCCGCCGGCACGTCCATCGGCGTGGCCATCCTCCAGGTGCACCGCCACCCGGAGGTCTACCCCGAGCCGGAGACCTTCCGCCCCGAGCGCTTCCTCGAGCGCAGCTTCAGCCCCTTCGAGTTCCTCCCTTTCGGCGGCGGGGCGCGGCGCTGCATCGGCGCCGCGTTCTCCCTGTACGAGATGAAGCTGGTGCTGGCCACGCTGCTGCGCGGCTACCCGCTGCAGCCCACGAGCGACGCGCCGTTCCAGGCCTCCGTTCGCAACACCACCGTGGGGCCGAAGCGGGAGATCCGGATGCGGCTGAGACCCTGATCGGCCCCGGAGGGCGGGGGGACCGGCCTTCCTGGCGCCCGGCCCCGTTCAGGCCGCCCTTCTCCTTCGCCATGACCAAGCTCTCCTCGTGCGGGAGCATTCGCCAGAGTACGAAGGACGCGTCCGGCCTGGAGGCCGGTTCGACCTGGTGCAGCCCCTCTACGCCGACGAAGAGGACGCGCTCTGGCACGCGGTCTCGCACAGCACCGCGGAGCGGCTGATCCTGCGGATCTTCCCCGCCGCTCGGCTCCCGCTCCGCTCACGCCGCCGGCTGCTCGCCTCCGCGCCGCTCGCCAGCGCGCCCCACCTCTCCGCCCTGGAGCACGCCGAGGAGTCAGGCGGCCAGCTCCTGCTCAGCGTGCCCTTCGCCCCCGGGATGCTGCTGGAGGAGCGCCTGCGCGCCGGCCGCCTGCGGCTGTTCGAGGTGCTGGCGCTTGGCCGCTGCGTCCTCTCCGCGTTGGGGGCGCTGCACCACCACGGCGTCTCCAATCGCCCGGTGGGGCCCCGCAGCATCCTGGTGGACGAGGAGGCGGGAGCGGTGCGGAGGGCAACGCTGCTGGACTTCGGCTTCTCGCACGCAGAGTCGGTGGAGGTTTCGGTCCGGCAGCTCCCCGCGGAGGAGGTGCGCTACCTGTCACCCGAGACCGCGGGAGTGCTCGAGCGGGACCCGGGCCGCGCCTCGGATCTCTTCTCCCTGGGCGCGGTCCTCTACGAGGCGATCTGCGGTGAGCCGCTGCTCCCCGGCGACCGGGTGGGCGCGGTCCTGCGCCAGCACCGCCTGCTCCGGCCCCCCTCCCCCCGCCTCCGCGGGATCGCCATCCCCCGCGCGCTCGAGGAGCTCGTCCAGCGCCTCGTGGCGTACGAGCCCAGGGATCGCTACCAGAGCGCCGCCGCGGCGCTGCGGGATCTCTCCTTCATCGAGTCCACGCTCGGGCGGGGCGAGGCGGAGCCCAGCTTCGCAGTGGGCACGCGCGACGTGCGGATGACGCTCACCGAGCCCGGCTTCGTCGGCCGGCAGGCGGAGCTGGAGACCCTGCGCAAGCTGCTGGCCCGCGCCCGCGCCGGCCGCGCGCAGCTCGCGCTGCTGGAGGCGGAGGCGGGCGGAGGCAAGACGCGCCTGTTGGACGAGTGGGCGGCGCGCGCCGCGGCCATGGGCGGCCGCATCCTCCAGGCCCAGGGGCTGCAACGCTTCAACGTCCTCTCCGGGCTCGGCCGGTCCGTGGTGGCCTCGGCGGAGGAGGATCCCGCCTGGCGCGCCCAGCTGCTCGAGCGGTTGGCGCCGATGAAGGGCCCCCTGGTGGCCGCGCTGCCCGAGCTGGCGAAGCTCTTCGGTGCCCCCGTCCCCGAGCGCGGGGTCCCCGAGGAGCGGGGCGAGGCGCAGTTGGTGAACGTAGTCGGTGACCTTCACCACGGCCGGCCCGCTGGTCGGCAACTGGGACCGCGGCGGCCTGGAGCAGCTGCTCTCCAACCTGATCTCCAACGCGCTGAAGTACGGCGAGGGCAAGCCGGTGGACGTGATCATCGAGTCCGACGCCCACTTCGCCCGGGTGGTGGTGAAGGACCGGGGGATCGGCATCTCCGCCGAGGACCAGGCCCGGATCTTCGACCGCTTCGAGCGCGCGGGCTCGGTCAGGCACTACGGCGGCTTCGGGCTGGGGCTGTGGATCTCCCGGCGGGTGGTGCAGGCGCTGGGCGGCGCCATCCGGGTGGAGAGCGCCCCGGGCCAGGGCTCCACCTTCACCGTGGAGCTGCCGAGATGACTGGGCGTGCTCGTTTCCGCGGGGGGCGGTGTCCTCCCCAAGATGAAGACCCTTCTGCCTGCCCTGCTCTGCGCCGCGCTGCTGACGGCGTGCCCTTCTCCCACGCCGCCCCCGCCCACGCCCGTCCAGGACGGAGGCGCGGACGCCGGGGCTGACGGCGGCCCCGACGCCGGCACGGATGCGGGGAGCTGTCCCGCCGGGCAAACGCAGTGCGGCGCCAGCTGCTTCAACCTCTCCTCGGACCCGGCCCACTGCGGGAGCTGCACGCGCAGCTGCACCGCGAGCGAATCCTGCGAGGCCGGCGCCTGCAAGGGGCTCCCCGCGGACTGCCGCAACCCGGCCACCCCCTGCCCCGCCAAGTTCTACTGCGACCTGGGCAGCGGCCAGTGCAAGAGCGGCTGCGCGACCGACACGCAGTGTCCCCAGCCGGGCTCCTGCGAAGTGGCCACGCACACCTGCCGGTGCGCCACCGGCAACCACTTCTGCGGAGACGTCTGCCGCGCGGACACCTCTCCTTTGACCTGCGGCACGCGCTGCACGCCCTGCTCCCCGCCGGCCAACGCCTTCGCCACGTGCGACGGCGTCTCCTGCGGCTTCACGTGCAACGCCGGCTTCCACCGCTGTGGCGACGCCTGCGTCCCCAACACCGCCGTGAGCTCCTGCGGCGGCTCCTGCACGCCCTGCACGCCGCCCGCGAACGCCACGCCCACCTGTGACGGGCAGAGCTGCGGCTTCGCCTGCAACGCCGGGTACCACGCCTGCAACGGCGCCTGCGTGCCCAACAACAGCGTCAACACCTGCGGCGCCAGCGCCTGCACCCCATGCGTTCCGCCCGCCAACTCGGTCGCCACCTGCGACGGGACGGCCTGCGGCTTCACCTGCAACACCGGCCTGCACGCGTGCAGCGGCGCCTGCGTGTCCAACACCGCGCTCACCAGCTGCGGGACCACCTCCTGCACGGCCTGCCCCGTACCGGCGAATGGCTCGGCCACCTGCAACGGCGTGGCCTGCGGCGTGGCCTGCAACACCGGCTACCACGCCTGCAACGGCCAGTGCGCGATCAACACCTCCATCTCCACCTGCGGCAGCTCCTGCACGCCCTGCGTGCCACCGGCCAACGCCAACGCCACCTGCGACGGCGTCTCCTGCGGCTTCACCTGCAAGAGCGGCTACCACCTGTGCAACGGCGCCTGCGTGTCCAACTACAGCGTGAGCAGCTGCGGCTCGTCCTGCACCGCGTGCCCCACGCCGACCAACGGCACCGCCACCTGCAACGGCGTCTCCTGCGGCGCGTCCTGCGTGTCCGGCTACCACGCGTGCGGCACGCAGTGCCTCTCCAACACCAGCGTGAGCAGCTGCGGGACGTCCTGCACGCCCTGCCCGGTGCCTCCCAACGGCAGCGCCACCTGCAACGGCGTCTCCTGCGGCATCAGCTGCGCCGCGGGCTTCCACCCGTGCGGTGACGCCTGCGTGCCGGACTCCAGCCCGGCCGGCTGCGGGAGTGCCTGCGCCGTCTGCGCCGCCCCGGGAGACCTCAAGGCCCCCACCTGCTCGGCCGGGACCTGCGGGGCCGCGTGCCGGACCTCGTGCGGCGGCACCTGCGTGGACGTGGGCAGCGACAACGCCCACTGCGGCGCCTGCGGCGTGGCGTGCGGCGCGTCCGAGCAGTGCTCGCTCGGCCAGTGCGCTGCCACCTGCGCCGCGGGACAACTGGCGCTGGACGGTCCGCTGCCGTTCGACACCGTCCCCGCCCAGCTCACGAGCCTCGCCGTGGCGGACGTGAATGGAGACGGAACGAAGGACCTCCTGACCACCGGCCCCGGCGGGATGGTCGCGCTCAAGGGGCTGGGGAGTGGTCGCTTCGCGGCGCAGACGGGGCTGGGCGCGTCCAACGAGTGGCCGCCCACGCTCGTGGATGTGAATGGAGACGGGCGGCTCGATCTGCTGTACGCCTCCACCGGGCTGTACGTGTACCCGGGCACCGCGGACGCGGCCTTCGGAGCGTTCACCACGCGCACGCTGCCGGCCAGCGGCCGCGCAACCACGAGCGGGGACTTCAACGGCGACGGGCGCGCGGACGTGGCGGTGCTCTCGACCAACGGCAACGCGTACGTGCTGCTGGCCACGGCCACGGACCTGGGAGCGCCCGCGGTGGCCGGCTTCACCAGCTCCAGCGCAAGCCGCATCCGGGCCGCGGACTTCAATGGCGACGGCAAGCTGGACCTCCTCGCGATCGGCTCGAGCTTTGGCTACCTGCTCACCGGAAAGGGGGACGGCACCTTCAATGCCGCGACCAGCGCGTCCCTGCCGCTCTGGGTGCGCTTCGCAGTCGGGGACGTGACGGGAGACGGCAAGGCTGACTTCGTGGCCACCACCAACACCGCCACCCAGCGGCTGGCCGTCTACCCGTCCACCGGCACGGGCTTCACCGTGGCCACCCCGCCGCCGCTGCCGCGGCTGGACGCGAGCTCGCCCGTCGCGGACGCCAGCAACCTCGCCCTGGCGGACATGGATGGGGACGGCAAGCTGGACCTGATCACCGCCGAAGCCACGCGCAACGTGGTCCTGGTGTCGCGCGGGCTGGGCGGCGGCAGCTTCGAAGCGGCGCGCGCCTTCTTCGGCCCAGGGGAGGTGTTCGGCCTGGACGCGGCGGACGTGACCGGCGACGGGAAGGTGGACCTCGTCCTCTCCAGCGCGGTGGGGTTCGGCCTCGCCGCCGCCCGCTACTGCGTGGCCGTGGCCAAGGGGACCGGGGCGCTCGTCCCGCCCGGCTACAGGCGGATCGGCACGGGCGTGAGCGGAACCGCCTCCGCCGCCGGGGACTTCAACGCGGACGGCAAGGTGGACGTGGCGGTGACCACCAGCAACGGCACGGGCGTCCTCAACGTCTATCTCGGCGTTGGCCCCGGCGAGTTCAACCCGACGCCGAAGACGGCCACCTTCGGCTACGGCACCTCCGAGCTCAGAGCGCTCGACTTCAACGCGGACGGCAAGACGGACCTCGCGTTCCTCCAGTCCAACACCGGCAACAGCGTCAACCTGGTGGCCACCGTCTCCAACGGCGACGGCACCTTCACGCCGCTGACCGCCACGGGCCTCTCGAGGTCGACGTACGTCCTCCCGTTCGCGGTCGGCAACTTCGACGGCCAACCTGGCGACGAGCTGGTGACGAGCGTCATGGACTCCGGCTTCGTCAACGTGCTCGCCGTCTGGCGCCGCAACGCCGCGGGGACCGCGCTCGAGCTGGTCGGCCGCACGAAGCTGGCGGACGAGAAGACCACCGAGCTGGTGGTGCTCGACGCCAACGGCGATGGCGCGCTGGACCTGGCGATGCTGCGCGCGGACGCGGCGGCAGGGCTGCAGCTCGCGCTCGGCACCGGCAGCGGCAGCTTCGTGCTCCAGCCGACGATGAACGTCGGCACCGTGAGCGCGAGATCGGTGGTGGTGGGCGACTTCGATCGCGACACCCATCTGGACCTCGCGGTGATCGGCTCGGGCGTCGCGGTGCTGCTCGGCCAGGGCAACGGCACCTTCGCGCCGCTGACCGTCGGCGCGGCGCTCACCGACCCTGACTCACTGGTGGTGACGGACAGCAACGTGGACGGCAAGCCAGACCTGCTGGTCGGCTTCGGCTCCTATGGCGACCGGCTGCAGCTGCTCACCGGCAACGGAGACGGGACCTTCACCGCCGGCCCCGAGCTCCTCGCGCCGGTCCGGAGGGAGATCTCCGGCGCCGAGCTCGACGGGGACCACCGCCGGGACGTGGTGATCGTCCAGGAGTACAACGGCTACGAGACGCTCTACGCCCCGTCGACCTGTCGCTGACCGCCCGTTGGGCGGATCAATCAATCAAGGCAAGAAACGTGAGGCCGTCCGCTCAGCCCGAGCGAAGTCGAGGGTCCCACGAGCGAGAGGCCCTACGATCGGCGGACCCTCGACTTCGCTCGGGCTGAGCGGGGCGCGGCAAGTTTCCGCGTAGTCGAGAAGCGGCGTCGAAGCGGCGCCTACGGGACTGACGTCCCTACGCTCGGGGTAACCGGCTCGAGCTTCTCGAGAGCCAGCTTGGCGGGCGCCAGCACGTCCGGCGCCATCCGCGAGAGCTCACCCAGGCGCAGCCCCTCCGTCAGCAGCTCGCGGGCCTCGGCCTGCTTGCCCAGCGCGGCCTGCGCGCGGCCCATCCCCAGCAGCGCCGGGACCCGTGAGGCGCTGTCCGCCGGCGCGCCGTCCACCTGCTTGCGCAGCGCCTCGAACGAGCGCAGCGCCTCCGCGGGGCGATGGTCCGCCAGCTCGAAGAGCCCCTGGGCCTCCAGCAGCTCCTGACTGAAGAGCGGCACCATCCCCGGGCGCGCCGCGAGCTTGCGCAGCCGCTCCAGCGCGGCGGCGGCGTCCGCCCTCCGACCGGAGGCCAAGCCGAAGCGCACGAGGCGACCCAAGCCGGTGGCGACATCCTCGTCCTCGTCTCCGCTGAGCTTCTCCACCTGCGCGAGCAGCTCCTTCTGCAGCGCCAGCGCCTCCTCCAGCCGCCCGCTGCGTCCCAGCAGCTCGGCGCGGGTCCCCTGCTGCTGCAGCGTCTCCGGGCTGGGGCGTCCCGTCGCGGCGAGCGCCAGCGCGTGGGAGCGCTCGATCCGCTCCAGCCCGCGCGCGTAGTCGCCGTGAAAGCCATCCAGCCACGCGAGCAGCGCGTAGGAGATGCCGGTCATCGGGTTGTCCTCGCCCAGCACCTGCTTGCGCCCCTCGTAGGCGCGCTGGACGAGCGGCTCGGCGGCGTTGATCTCCCCTGCCTCCAGGTACAGCAGCGCCAGGTTGTGCACGCGCACGAAGGTCTGCGGGTGATCCTTGCCCAGCCACCGCTCGTCCAGCTGCAGCGCCTCCCGGGTGAGCTGGATCGCCTGCGCCCGGTCGCCGCGCCGGTGGTGGGCGCCGGCCAGGTTGGAGAGGACGGAGGCCAGCGGTGCCGCGTCCGCGCCGTAGGCCCGCGTCCAGAGTTCCTTGGCGCGGTTCAGATGGGGGATCGCCTCGTCGAGCTTGCCCTGGATGGCGCGCACCACGCCCAGCTGGTTCTCGAGCGCTCCCTCTTCGCCGGGCGAGTCCCCCACCGACGACAGCATGAGCCGGGCCCGGTCCGCCCAGCTCTGGCTCAGGTCGAACTCGTTGAGCAGCGCGTGCTCGCGGACCTTGAGCGACGCCGTGGTCACGAGGATCCGCTTGTCCCCGGCCGCGACCGCCGCCCAGATCGCCTGCTCGGCGGTGCCCGCCGCGTCCTTCACCCGCCCCGCCTTGTCCTGGAGCAGCGCAGACAGCTCGAGCGCCTCCGCTTCGAACGGCGGGTAGCCCAGCGCCCTGCCCCGCTGCGCCAGCGCGGCCGAGAGCTCCAGCCCCGGCTTCACCTTCCCCGCCGCCAGCAGCGCCCGCCCGTGGGCCAGCTCCTTCTGGGCATCGAGGATCTTCGCGCGCTGCGCCGGATCCGCAGGGAGCGGGATGGGCGCCTTCAGCTCCTCCACGTTGGAGCAGCTCGCGATCGGCACCAGCTGCGAGGCGGCGCGCGGCGCGTTCACCAGCGTGGCGCGGTCCAGCGACCGGAGCTCCCCAATCATCGCGGAGAGCTCCTGCAGCCGCCGGTCCAGGCACATCATCCGCAGCGACAGCACCTCGTCGGATTGCACGCCGCGCACCCGCGTGGCCTCGCAGGCCTCGCCGCGCGTCTGGCTCCAGGCCGCGGCGTACGCGCCGAGCGTGCGCTCGGTGGTCTCCCACAGCGCGCCCGCGGTGGGGCTGCCGGTGGCGAGGAAGCTGGCCTTCAGCGCCGCCCGCTGCGGGGCGTCCCACACCGGCTGAAGTGGCGCCGCCACGTCCTGACACGGCGCGGGGCGGCCCTTGACCGAGGCGACGCTCACGCCCACCGCGGCCGCCACGGTGAGCGCCGCCGCCACCCACCCGGCGCGCCGCCACTTCGCTGCCGGGTCCTTGGCCAGCTCCGCCAGCACCGCCGCCATGGACGGGAAGCGATCTTCAGGCTTGGGGTTGAGCCCGCGCAGGACGATCTGCCGCAGCCACGCCGGCACCGCCACGTCCGCCGGCTTCGGCGGCACCGTCCAGCGATCCGGCCCCTTCTCCGTCTTGAAAGGGCGCTCGCCGTAGAGCGCCTCGTAGAGCGCCACGCAGAACGCGAACTGGTCTCCGCGGGCATCGGCTGGGGCGCCGCCGAGCTGCTCGGGGGACATGTACGGGAGCGTGCCGGAGATCACGTCCGTGCGGCTCAGCGGCACGCCGAGGTAGTTCTCCTGCTGCTGCAGCGTGGGCGAGGCGGCCGCCTCCAGCAGCTCCTCCGTCACCTCCCGCTCGCCTGCGCCGTGCGCCTCCGCGCGCGCGAGCCCGAAGTCCATCACGAAGACCCGGCCGGAGTTCGCCAGCAGGACGTTGTCCGGCTTGAAGTCCCGGTGGACGAGGCCCGCGCCGTGCGCCGCGTTCAGCCCCTCGCCCGCCTGGCGGAAGATCCGCAGCGTCTCGCGCCAGTGCGGCCGGGATCGCTTGAGCCGGGCGCGAAGGGACTCGCCTTCGACCAGCTCCATCGCCATGAAGACCTGGTCCTGGTACGTGCCCACGTCGAACACGCTGACGATGTTCGGGTGGGACAGCTGGGCGAGCGCCTGCGCCTCGCGGACCAGCCGAGCCTGCGCGTCCTGTCCGCCGCTCGCGCGCGCGCGTTGACCGCCTGGGTGCAGCAGCTTGATCGCGATCCGCCGGTGGAGCCGCGGGTCGTACGCGGTGAAGACAACGCCCATCCCGCCCTGGCCGAGCGGATCCAGCACCACGTACCGGCCGAGCTCGGTGCCACGCGGCAGCTGCAGGCCCAGGGGCGCGCCCGCGGGAGGCGCAACCTCTCGGGTCACGTCCGCGCCAGCGGAAGTCAGGGTCGCGTCGCCGGGCTCCTTCATCGGGTCCGTCATTATGAGACGGAGCCGCGCGCCGGCTGAACACCTACCGTGTCCGAGCCCAACCTACCCGCCGCTCGGCTTCTCGCTCGGAAGCTGGAGATCGATCTGGGTGGCGCCGCCATCGTCCTCGTCCGCCAGCAAGCGGCGTGGCCGCTTGGGCGCCTCGTGAACCTCGGTCGGCTTGTCCGCCCACGTCCCCAGCGGCACCGCGTGCTTGTCGGTGACCTCGTCCTGCTCGCTGATGAAGAGCGGGCCGCGGTCCGCGGCAGGCGGAGGAGCTGGCTGCTTTGGACTGGAGGCCTTGCGCGTGCGCTTCTTGCGGCTCATCGAGTCCATATCGTCTCAGCTCCCCGTGTGAGGCCGCTTGGTCCAATGTCATCGCCACTAGCACACGCCCAACGGCTTGAGCATTTCCCGTCCGCCGGGGTTCTGGAGATGAGACAACCGCCGAACTGAACGCCGGGGCCGGGGTGAGGGACCGCTCTTGAGACACATCCGCCCTCTCCTGTGCGGAGTGGCGCTCTTCCTCGGCGCCGGCTGCAGCTTCAAGTACCTGCCGCGCGCGCCCATGACCGGTAGGTCCGGCGCGGCAGAGCTCCGAGTGCTCGGGATCGAGGCCCCCGGCGGCACGGTCCTCTACCAGACCGAGCTTGAAGCCCCGGCAGACACCCAGCTGCTCGGGGCCCAGCTCCTGGTCAGCGGCGGGGAGACCTGCCCGGAGCAAGGTCAGCTGCAGTCGCTCGAGCGAGACGACAGCAAGGCCGAGCCTCCGTTCGCGATCGGCGGTCAACACCAGCTCAACCTCGGCTTTGCGCCCATGCCCTGGGGCTGCGACGCGCAGGCGCTCGAGCTCGAGCTGGGCGGCGCGCAGCGCGTACAGGTCCCGCTGCGGATCCCCGCGGGCTGGGAGATCTCCAACCGCCTTGTGCTGTCCGCGGGCATGGAGTCGACCTTCGCGGCGACGGGCGACGTCGGCGGCGCCATGGGTCTGGTCGCGGCTTCCCTCGGGATCGGCACCTGGGTGGGGCCGGTGCGGCTCACGCTCCACCCGGGGCTGATCGGGATGGTCGTCTGCGAGGAGGCCACGTGCCCCCTCGACCCCGGAGGCCACCGCCGCGTGGCGCCGGTGCTACCGCTGGGGTTCGGCGCGACGTGGTACCCGTGGGTCGCGGACGCGCGCGCGCTCAATCCCCGCGGCCAGCTGGCGGTCGGCTTCGAGCTCCGCTTGCGAGAGAACCTGGCCTGGCTCCCACTCGAAGGCGGGACGCAGCTGCGCGTCCTCCACGCACCACAGGCGGTGGTGCACCTCGTCGCCAGCTCCGGCACCGCGCCGCACGGGCTGCCCGCGGGCCCTCGCATCAGCTCCTTCGATCTGGAGCTCTCTGCTGGCGCGCTGATCTCCGGCGGCCGCGCGAGCGTCGCGCTCGGCGCAGGGCTCGGCGCCTACTGGGGACTCTGAACCTCTCGCCCAGGCGCCTTCACCTCCACGAGGAAAGTCCCCCGCTGTCCGGCCTCCGTCCAGGCCAGGAGCGTCGTTCGTCCAGGACTCATGCCGCGCAACTCCACCGAGCCGCCCCCGAGCGGCCGCGCGTCCGCCACGGAGGGATCGCCAATGGCCAAGCGGGTGAGGCCCACCACCTCGAGCCGCCTCGTCTCTCCAACGGCGAGCTTCAGGTCGGGGCGGGGCTCGGCCCCCGGCGTCGGCTCGACTGCGGCCCCGGGCGCAGCGCTCACTGCTGGCGCCGGCGCAAGAATCGGCGCTGCCGGCCGCGGCTGCTCGGTCGTCGACAGCACAGCCGCCACCAATGCCAGGGCGGCGACCGCGGCGCCGATCCAGACCCGTGGCCTGCGCTTCACCCCGGTCCGCGCGGGCGCCTCCAGGCGCAGCACCCCGAGCAGGGACTCCATGTCCGCGAAGCGGGCCTCGGGAGCCGGCTGGAGCCCCCGCGCGATCGCCGCCCAGACATGGGCCGGCACGGGCCCCTCGCGCGGCAGTGGCGGCGGCCCACCTGCGATCCGCGCGCGCAGCTCTTCCACCGTGTCCGAAGGGAACGGCCGTTTACCGGTGAGGGCCTCGTAGAGCGCCACGCAGAAGCTGTACTGATCGCTGCGCGCATCCCCCGACTTTCCCAGCAGCTGCTCGGGGGACATGTACGCGGGCGTGCCCAGCAGGCTCCCCGCGGCGGTCAGCTCCATCGCCACCGGCGGCAGCGCCTTCTGGTTGCTTTGCGGCGCCCCGGGACGGGCCAGGCCGAAGTCGGTCACGCGCGGCCGGCCATCCGCGCCTACCACCACGTTCGCCGGCTTGAAGTCGCGGTGCACCACCCCCGCCGCGTGCGCCGCCGCCAGCCCCTCGCCCGCGGCGACGAAGGCGTTGACGATCTCCCTCCAGTCGCGCGGCGGCTTCAGCCAGTCCCGCAGCGTCCCGCCCTCCACCAGCTCCATCGCCACGAAGACGCGCCCCTCGTACTCGCCGAGATCGAAGACATTGAGCACGTTCGGGTGGGAGAGCCGCGCCATGGCCTGGGCCTCGCGCAACAGGCGCGCAGCGCCGGCGTCGTCGGAGAAGGCCGAGCGCATCAGCTTGAGCGCCACGCGGCGGCCCAGCCGGGTGTCGTGCGCCACGTAGACCACGCCCATCCCGCCGGCGCCGATCAGCCGCTCCACCTCGTAGCGGCCGAGGCGGTCTCCGGCACGCAGCAGCGGCCGGTCATCTGACGACGGCGGCGCCGAGCCGAGCGCCACGGCCGCGAGCAACTGCCGGCACGCGCTGCAGCCATCGACGTGCGCCTCCAGCGAGGCCAGCTCGTCCTGCGCGGCCCGCCCGTGGGCCAGCCGCACCAGCGCGTTGTCGTCCGGACAGTCCACTCTTCGCCTCACCAAGCTCGCAGCGTGCATGCCACCCCCACGGGTCTTCGGCGGCAGACACAGGCACCCCGGAATTGTTGCACGGCCCCCTATCCGCCCCCGGGGACGTCCGTCCCGAGCAGCCGGGCGAGGCTCACGTCGAGCTGGCTGCGCAGCCCGCGCATCACGCTCTCCAGCTCCCGGGACTCCAGGGACAGCGCCTGGGCCAGGTGGGCGCGGGTCCGCTCGAGCAGCACCTCGTGCGCGTGGCTGAGCCACCGGGAGACGGTGGACTTGTGGGTTCCGTAGATCTCCCCAATCCGCTCCAGCGTCAGCCCGTCGATCGCCTGGAGCTTCAGCGCCATCCGCTCGCGGGTGGAGAGCGCGCGCAGCGCCTGGGCGAAGGCGGCGCGAAAGGCCTGACGGTGCTGCGCGTGCAGGAGCGCCAGCTCGGGATCCGGGACGGCCGCGGGCAGCGCCTCCAGGACGTCGTCCTCGAGCGCCTCGTCGCGGCGCTGGGGGCGGCCCTGGTTGAGCGCGGTGCGCACCGCCGCCGCGCGGAGCCAGGAGACCAGCGGCCCCTGGCCGGAGTAGTCCGCGATCCGCCCCTGGACGAAGAGCTTCTGCCGCAGCGCCTGCCGGACATCGTCCGCGAACGCGGGCGAGGCATCCACCCGGGCGATGGTCACGGTCACCTTCGGGAGCAGGTGCTCCTCGAAGAGGGCGAGCGCCAGGGTCAGTCCCCGCGCACAGGCACAGGCCAGCCACAGGTCCGCCGCCTCCACGTCCTCGAGCGGCTCGGTGGCGCTCACCCGCTCCGCGAGGTGCGTGACGAAGGCGGCGTCCTCCAGCGCGGCGAGCTGCGGCCAGGCGGCTCGTCCGGCGCGCACCAGCGCTTGAAGCCGCTCCTCCAGCCCTGACGCGGAGCCACCCGGGTTCCGGGCGAGGAAGACGGCCGAGAGGGGGGAGGCCACCGCGCCCTTCTACCAAATGCCCGACTCCCACTCTCCGACTTGGGGCAGTTCTCCCGTCAGCGCTGGTCGACAGCCGAGGTACCTCCCGGCGCCCCGGGTGTGGGGCGTGCACTAGAGTGCGCCTCCTTTCAAGGAGCGACGGCATGGGGAACTCGGGGCCCGAGAACACAGCGGTGCGAGTCGCGTTGTGGCGAGCGCTTCACGTGCAGGCGGATTCGCCGCCCCACGTGTTCGAGGACGAGATCGGCCTGAAGCTGGTCGCGCCGGACGAAGGTTGGAAGAAGCGGCCGGACATGAGCCCGTTCACGCGGGCCTTCCGGGCATCCATCGTGGCGCGGGCGCGCTTCATCGAGGATCTCCTCGCCCAGCAGGTGGCCCAAGGCGTCGGCCAATACGTGATTCTCGGTGCCGGGCTGGACACCTTCGCCCAGCGGCGCCCGGAGCTCGCCGCGCGCCTGACCGTGTTCGAGGTAGACCAGCCCGGGCCCCAGGCGTGGAAGCGCCAGCGGCTGATGGAGCTCGGCCTCGGCATCCCGGCGTTTCTGCGGCTCGTTCCCGTGGACTTCGAGGCGGGCGACTCCTGGTGGGAGCGGCTGGCGGCGTCCGGGTTCGACGCGAAGCGCGCCGCGCTGGTCGCCTCCACCGGCGTGAGCATGTACCTCACCCGCGAGGCCATCCTCGCCACGCTGAAGCAGGTGGCGGCGCTCGCGCCCGGATCCACGCTCGCCATGTCCTTCATGCTGCCGATCGAAATGGCGGATCCAGAGATCCGCCCCGGGATCGAGCAGGCCGCCAAGGGCGCGCGGGCCGCCGGCACCCCCTTCATCAGCTTCTTCACGCCGGACCAGATGCTCGCGCTCGCGCGGGAAGCCGGCTTTCGCACGGTCCAGCACGTCTCGGCCGCTTCGTTGGCCGAGCGCTACTTCTCCGGCCGGTCGGATGGGCTCGCCCCACCTCGCAATGCCGAGGAGCTGCTCGTCGCCTCAACCTGAGCGCGCTTTCGCTCAGTGCAGCGCGAGCCCCGTCTCCACGGGCGCGAGCGGCAGCTCCACGCGGAACGCCGAGCCGCTGCCGGGAGCGCTCGTCACGGCGATCCGCCCGCCGTGCGCCTCGACGATGTCGCGGGAGATCCACAGGCCCAGCCCGAGCCCGCCGTAGTTGCGCGCGGTGGAGGCGCGGTGGAAGCGCTCGAAGATCCGCTTCTGGGACTCGGGTGGAATCCCGATGCCCTGATCGCGGACCTCCAGGCGCGCGCGCCCCGCTTCGGCGCTGACGGCCACCGTCACCGGCTTTCCCTCCCCGTACTTCAGCGCGTTGCCGACCAAGTTCATCAGGACCTGCTCGAGCCGCGACCGGTCGAAGCGGCCGACCACGGGCTGGGGCGCCTCCACCACGAGCGCGCTCGCGGTGGACTCCGCGAAGCGCTCGGCGACCTCGCGCACCAGCGCTCCGAGCTCCACCTCTTCAAGCGAGAGCTCGAGGCGGCCAGCGCCGATCCGCGACATGTCCAGGAGGTCCTCCACCAGCCGGTTGAGCCGGCGCACCGCGCGGCGGCTGCTCTCCGTCTGCCGGAGCACCCACTCCGCGTTGGCCGCGCCAGCTGAGCTGCGCCTTGCCACGCCATCGAGCGCGAGGTTCACCGCGGTGAGCGGCGTCCGGAGCTCGTGCGCGGCGACCGAGAGGAACTCGTCCCGGGCCCGCACGGCGTGCCGCAGTCGCTCCGAGTCAGCCCAGATCAACCGCACCGCCAGGCACGCGGCCGTCAGCACGGCGCCTGCCGTCACCACCTGCTGCAACCAGCGCGGTGGCTGCTCGAAGAAGGGCGGCAGGAACACATCGAAGGTCAGGATCACCACCTCGGCGACCAGGGTGGCACCCAGGAAGATCTTCAGCTGCCTGCCACCCACGAAGCCGATGACCAGCGCCGCCGCGGTCACGGGGATGATCATCAGCGCGGCTCCAGCGAAGTGCAGGAACGGAGCGCCAAGCGTGTCGATGAGCACCAGGGAGTAGCCGGTCAGGAGCGCGGGTGGAACCACCTGGCCGCGCTTCACCCACCGTCGCGCGACGACGAGCGCCCCGACATAGATGGCAACCACTCCTGCTCCGCCGGCGAACGCCACGCTTCGCAGCCAGAGCGCACTCGCGGCGTAGACGCACAGAAACGCCACCGCGATCGGCAGCATCGGCGCGAGGAAGCTCTTGAGCCGTTGGTGCTGAAGCTGTTCGTCGTTGGACACCGGGCTCAATCTCCAGTCGGAGTGCCGGTTCGTCAACCGGTCGGTCACCCGAGACGTCGTCCATCGACACAGCCCTCCGAGCCCCAGCCCGGCGATCGCGGACCGCTCCCCCGCTCACCCCGAGCGAAGTCGAGGGGTGCCCGTGCCGCCGCCCCCTGAGCTGGCTCAGCCGGCGTCGACGGCGAGCGTCTCCGCCATCGTCTGGAGCGCGCTCAAGTCCTGCGGGTTGCCAGCGAGCAGGAACACCTGGACCTTCGGATCCGCCTTGCCGGGCAGCGGGAGGATCACCTCCTGCACCCAGCTGGGCGACACGCCGGGGGCGCGGTGGAGCTTCTTCAACCAGCTCACTTCCTGGCCGAAGAGCTTTCCGTGCACCGAGCTCACGCTCGGGTCCTTGAGGTCCACCCGCGCGGAAGGCCCAGGGCCCACGTAGAGCCCGAGCGTGGAGCGCGGAGAGCCCAGCGGTTGGAGCACGTGGACCCGGTGCATCGAATAGCCCGGCCCCGAGTCCACCAGCTCGGTCATCGACAGGTTGGGCAGCTCCATGGAGAGCTTCGCCCCCTTGGCGGCGAGCAGCCGCTTGCCGGCGGTAAAGTCCACCTTGCGCTCACCCAGGTGCACCGAGGCGATGATCTTCTTCGCCAGCCCCTGCGCGCCCTGGAAGTCTTCTGCAGCGGCGGCGTTGAGCAGCGCTTCGATGTACTGGACCGTCCCATCCGGCAGCGCGATCAGCGCGCCATAGACGAAGCGCCTCCCCGTGCTGAACACCTCGCCCTTGGCCACCACGCTGGCCGCGCGCAGGTTGGAGCCCTCCAACGGCAAGGACGCATCCACCGCGTAGCCGCGGTCTCGCTCGCCCCAGCGGGCGACCTCCAGGCGGGCGATCTTGAGGAAGTCCTTGGGCGCCAAGGCGTGAAGGTCGTGCGCCACGATGTACAGGTGCTCCTCCCCCGCGGCGACCAGGAGGGTCGTCGACTCGTTCTCTCCAGGTCCAGCCGGCTCGCGCGCCGCGTCCGGGGGCAAGGCCAGGCGGAGGCGATCTCCGAGCACCGGCGCGCGCTCCGCGCTGAGGCTCAACTCCCGAAGCTTGCCCTTCACCGCCGGAGACAACCCGTGACCCAGCCGCGCGTTCTGCGCCAGGAACGCCGGCACGAAGGCCAAGAGCTCCTCCTCGTACTTCTGGAGCAGCGGCAGGTGCGGCGCGAGCTCACCGCGGAGCGCGGCCAGCTCCGCCGAAACAGCGGTGCCACCGTCCGTCGGCTTCGGCGCCCGCTCCAGAGCCCTGAGCCGCTCGAACTGGGTCACCACGCGCGTGGCCAGCGCGCCCTTCCCTCCCGCGTCCGGCTTGAGCGCCTTCATCGCGCCCATCATCTTCTTCTGGACCTCCTCCTTCGCGGGCGGCTTCCAGGCCTCGCCCGCCTTGTCGCGCTGGGCATTCAGCTGCTCCGCGGTCTGGGACACCACGGCGAGCACGCGCCGGCGGTTCTGGAGCAGGGTCTGGAGATCCGCCTCGGAGAGCGGCGCGGACGTGCCGCCGTCCGCGGCGGCGAGGGTCAGGGCGAGGGCAACGACGAGCATGGGGGCGCCCTATAGCCGAAGCGGGCGGTGGATCAAACGCCGGCGCCGCTCAGCCAGGCGGCTACCAGTCGTCCTCGTTCAGCTCCTCGGCGGCCGCACGCCGCTCCGCTTCAATCCGCTTCAACTGCTCGGCCGTCGCGCGGAGCGGCACGGGCGAGAAGACATGCTTGGAGAGCTCGAGCGGCTCGCGCTGCGCGCGCATGAGGACGACCATGTCCGTGGGCACCGTCGTCGTCCCGCCGCATGACCTCGGCGCTTCGTCACCCTCGCGGAGGTAGGCAAGCACCGTCCCTTTGACGAGCGCGGCGACGAGCCCGATGAAGCGCTCGCCCGTCAGCGTCCGTCCGACCGTCTTCATCGCCGGGCCCGAGATGACGCAAAGCTGCTCTTTCTTGTTGTGGGTTGACTCGAGCGTGAGCCCGTCCGGCGGAAGCTCGCGGAACCGCAGAAGGCTGACGAGCACCGCGGCGAGGTCCTCGGAAGGAAGTGTCTTCGAGCCGCTACCCAGGAGGAACCGGAAGTAGACCTGCTTCACCGGTGCCTGGCTCACGGGTGCCTGGGATTCACCCTCCGGCGGCGAGTACCTCCCCTTCAGCCACTTCGCGTGCTCACTCGCGCCCTCCTTCCCCAGCGTCCGCTTATGCCGGGCGAAGAGCGGGTCGCCGACATCGATGGAGAGCACGCGGAAGTAATCGAAGCCGAGCTCCGCTCCGATCAGCCCGTAGCCCGCGCCCGCGCGGATCTCCTGGGTCAGCTGCTCCCGCAACTCCACATCCGTGAAGGGATCTCCGAACCGCGCGCGCAGATTCTTCGGCACGCCGAAGTTGAACGATGACGTCCAAAGGACCTCGCCTTTGGCGGACAGCGCGGTCGCCACCTGTTCGTTGCTGAAGCCGCCGATCGCAAACCCTACCCAGATCGGCAGCTTCAACAGCTGGGCGAGCTTCTTCAGCTCCCCGCGACGCTGGAAGGCGGAGAGGTCGACGTGCCGGTCGGTCTCGGGGCTCAAGCACGAGCTGAAGGTCAGCAGGACGCCCTTGCCGCCGTCCACGCGGACGAGGTGAACGCTGTGGTGCGGCTCCTTCTCCCGGAAGAACTGAACCGCGCGGTCGATGACCTCTGGATCCGTCGTTCGAAGGGCGAGCAGCCCGGACTCATGGTGCGGCATGGCGATCCTCCGCCCACCATTGGAGCAGGGGCACCCCTTCCGTCACCGCTTCGGACGAATATGGGAGCTCTGCTCGCTCAGCTTCGAGCGCCCCGCAGGCTTCGACGTGCTCGAGCACCTCAACGTGGGCCTGGCGACCCTGCCGCGCGCCCACGCGATCGAGGTCCTGCGGTTTGCGCTCGAGCTCTCCCGCCTGCCGTTCGCCTTCAAAATCGGGAGGCCGGCGGCATTGACTCGGGCAGTGGCCTCGAACGCTCGACGCCTCCTGCAGCTGACAAGGAAGCTCGAAGGTGATCACCCGCTGAGGCTGCGCGTGCTGCGCGCGACGGCAGCTGGAATGGAACCACCACCCATAGACATGACCGCTCTAAGGCCCGCAGCACAATCTGAGGCCTAAAACGACAAGAGCCCCCGCTTTCGCGGAGGCTCTCGGAGTGCCCAGGGCGGGACTCGAACCCGCGCGGCGCCTCGGAAACCCACAAGCGGGACGGGCACTTCCACCGAGGCGCTGAAGAGTTCCGCGGAGTTCACTCCGCCCTGGGCCGCCCTCGTACGACCGCGTGAGTCCTGTTTTGACGGGCTGGGGTCCCAAGAGGGGAACAAGAGCTCACAGCATTCCTGGTGGGATCTTGAGACGGTACTTCCGACAGAGGGCCCGAATCTCTCCGCGGTCGGCGTCGGGGTTCAATCGCAGCAGCGCTGCGATGTCGGCCGCGGACTTCGCGCCACCTGCGTAGAGCTTCATCGCGATTAAATGGGGTAGCGGTACAACCCGCAGGCGCGAGCCCTCGGCTGGCTCAGCCGAGGCTGCGAGTGCGTCCTTCACGACCGCAGGAAAACCCTCCGCGGGCTGATTATCGAAGTTCACGATCTGCACGAGCACCGCGTCCTCGGTGACATCAATGACTCCGCCCAAAGAGTCATTGCCGTCAGGAGAATGCAGCTCCGCTCTGAACCCCAGCGCGACCAGGGCGTCGCGGACCTTGGATAGCTCCACTAAGGTCGCGGCAACACCGAGATCGAGGTCGTGGGTGGTTCGCGCGTAGTGGTGAACCGCAAGTGCGAAACCGCCAATGATCACTGCCCCAATGTCGTGCTTCTCCAGAACAGCCAGCACGCGCTCGGCGAGATCGAGGGCCCTTTCCGGGTCGATCGGAGGGAGTTCGGCTTCCGGAGGGAGTTCGGCTTCGTCGCCCATAGGGCGGCTAGGTTACTTACGCAGCCGTCCAGACGCGATCAGAGTCGAAAGGCGAGCGTTGAACTGGCGCTCGACGGGCAACCGGTTACCACCCATTGCTTGGGTCGCCAGTCGCTCAGCGTGCTCCCGGGCCTCGCTCGAGCACTTGCTCAAGCGCTCCGGGGGAAACGCGAGGTCAGTAGCCTTCTTGGACTGGTCCATGGTCCACCTAACAGTTAGCCACCCTAGAACACGCCGCCCAGCCCTGCCAAATCGGCCCCTAAGCATTTTCGCCCTCTGGCGACCGAATATGCGCACCCGGAAGGACGCTAGCGACCCCTTCGTGATTTCCCCTAACTGTTAGGCCGAGCCAAGTCCCCGAAATCACTGGAAATGTCAGTGGAGTCGGGTAGCCTGCGGCCCCACCAGCCGTTCAGATGAACCGCAGGCTACCCGACTCCACGGGCAAGGCCGGGTGTGCCCGCGCTCACCAGATGGCGATGTCGGACCGCGGCGGCGATGTCGGACCGCTGCGCCTTTCCGCGCATCACCTGATGCAGCCTACCGCCGCGGTCCGGACATCGTGCACCCCCATCCGCACTGGTGATTCGGTTCTGTGATCCCCACCACCACCAGCATCCCCACCACCACCAGCGCCAGCGCCAGCCCAGCATCACAGGACGCGATCCCCCACCACCACCAGCATCCCCCATCGCCACCAGCGCCAGCACCAGCACCATCCGGCGCGAGGGGTGGTGATGCTGGCGCTGGTGGGGGGGAGCGCTCACGCGAGGCCGAGCGCCCTCCTATGGCACCCGCTTGAGCTGGAACCCCTCTGAGCGCAGCCGGTTCATCGTCGCACCGAGCCCCTCATCCTGCGCCCAGCCCATCGCTGGTGGCGCTTTAGAAATTCGACCGTGCGTGGCCTCGAAGAGCCAGTAGTCGGAAGTGCTCTTGGCACTCCACACCTCAATCCCCTCTTTAGCGCGCCGGAGGGTCTCGCGCCGGAGCTCATGAATTCGATCATTGAGCCCGCCCGCCGCGTCCAGCGCCACGTTCAGCGCGAGTTCCGCTGCCCGGCTGTTGCGATGATCCCACACGTCCTCCATCGCCTCGCGTGTGGCCTTCGCGAAGTGCCAGACCTTGAAGTCACCCTCGTATGTCACCGCCTCATTGAGCATGCCTCGCAGGAAGCGGTCGAGAAATCCGATCCAGTCCTCGAAGGTGTCAGGCGTGTGAGCGCCCAGTCCGAGGACGTACTTCATGAAGCGAGGGGAGACGCGCATGGTCGCGGTCTACCACGACCGCGCCTCAGTGAGATTCCTTGGGGCGCAGCGCCGCCTTCGCGCGCTCGATCACGCCCTCCACCAGCATCGAGAGACCGTGGAACTCCTGCTCGGTGATCTCGTGGCCGAGCTCGCCGAGCGTGTGCGCCGCGCCGATCACCTCTTGCGCGGTCTGCAGCAGCATGATCGCCTTGCCGATGTCCGGCTCGTCTCGCTTCTTCGCCATGTCCGTCTCTCCCGCGGCGTGAGCGCCGCTGGCGCAGCCCCGAGCGCGTCGGGGCTGACCGGCGTCGCTCACAGCGCCCGGCGTAGGAGTCGCTCGGCGCGGCGCAGGCTGGCCGCCACGCGCGCCCGCGGCGCGCCCGCCTGCCGAGCGATCTCCCGGACGCTCCGGCGCGGACGGCCGATACCGTGCGCTGTGGCGACGAGCTCCGCGCCGCGCTGCTCGCTGGGACGTACGGCAGAGAAGAGGTGCTCGCGCCGACCCTGGCCGACTTCCAGGTGCGGTTCCTCGAGCACGCTGACACGAACGACAAGCAGTCGGCAGCGCGTGCGAAGCGTCACATCCTCACCCGGCACCTCGTGCCGGAGTTCGGGGAGATGCGGCTCGACCTCATCAGCAAGGGGAAGATCGAGGCGTACAAGGCGCGGAAGCTCAAGGCTGAGCTCTCGAAGAAGACGGTCAACAACCACCTCGCCGTCCTGAGCGCTCTGCTCCGGGTGGCGCGGGAGTTCGACGAGCTCCCAGCCGTCTACCGGCTGCCGGAGATCGAGTGGCTGCGCGCCCCCAAACCGACGATCGACTTCCTCACGTTCGAGGACGCCGACAAGCTGGTGAGCGGTCTCAGCTCGGACCGCTGGGGCACGATGATCCGCATCGCGCTGCACACGGGCCTGCGCATCGGAGAGCTGTGCGTGCTCCAGTGGGCAGACGTCGACCTCAAAGCGGGACGGGTCACCGTCAACAGGTCGGTGGACCGCGGGACGCTGGATCTCCCGAAGGGTGGACGCACGCGCGTTGTGCCGCTGACCCGGGCCGCGGCAGCGACGCTCCAGGCGTGGCCGCAGCGGTTGAGCTGCCCGTGGGTGTTCCCCCAGCGCGATGGCGGGTACATCCGCAACCCCCACCAGAGCACGTCAGAGGCGATCGCTGAGATCTCCGAACGCGTGCTCGGGCGCCGCATCGGCTGGCACACGCTGCGGCACACCTTCGCCAGCCACCTGGTGATGAAGGGCGTGTCGCTGCGCGTGGTGCAGGCGTACCTGGGGCACCAGTCGATCGAGCAGACCGAGCGGTACAGCCACCTCGCGCCGGCGCACCAGGCAGAGGCGATCCACGTGCTCGACGCGCCAGGGGCGCAAGAGGGGAACAAGAGCCCAGAAACAACAAAACCCGCCGAGCTTCCGGCGGGTTAAGGAGTGCCCAGGGCGGGACTCGAACCCGCACACCTTTCGGCGTCACCCCCTCAAGATGATGTGTCTACCAATTCCACCACCTGGGCTTTTCAACGCGGCCTCTCTAACACGAGGTCGCGTCCACTCGCTACTGCTTAGGCGGCTCTTCCTTCTTCGTCTCGTCCGCTTTCTTCTCGTTCTCCGCGGGCTCCTTCGGAGTCGTCGGAGCGGCGCTGCCCTCGACCGGCGCGGCGATGCCCTCGGCCTTGGGCGTGGGGATCGCGGCCTCGGTGCCCGCGTCCTTGATCGCCACAGGCAGCGAGCTCGGCGGCGTGGTGGCCGCGGGCGTGGCGTCCGGGGCGACCGAGCTCTTCAGGCCGGCGAACGAGAGGCCGAGCGAGGTGAGGAAGAACAGCGCCGCGCAGACGGCGGTCACCTTGCTGAGGAAGGTCACGGCACCGCGCCCACCGAAGGCGCTGGTCGCCGCGCCGCCACCGAGGGCCGCGCCCATGCCCGCGTCCTTACCGGGCTGGAGGAGGATGACGAAGATCATGAACACGCAAAGCAGGACGTGCACGATCGTGACGAAGGTCAGCATGCGTTCTCTATGCCTCTGTCAAAAGAGCGGCGCACCCTAGCGGAGGGGGCCCCGCATGACAAGCGAAGGACGCGGATCGGGGGGCCCTCGACTTCGCTCGGGCTGAGCGGGGAGCCACCGGGGGGCCCTCGACTTCGCTCGGGCTGAGCGGGGAGCCACCGGGGCCCTCGACTTCGCTCGGGCTGAGCGGGGAGCCACTGGGGGGCCCTCGACTTCGCTCGGGCTGAGCGGGGACCGGGGGCCCTCGACTTCGCTCGGGCTGAGCGGGGGACGCGCCTAGAACGCGTACCCGATCGCGGCGCGCAGGGCCGGGGTCACCCGGACCGTCCCCGCTGAAGACGCCGGCAGCTCCTCGCCGATCATCTCCGCGTAGCAGACGGAGGCCAGGCAGCTGGGCACCGCGCGGCTGCTCCCCGTATCGAGCTGCTTCACGTCCGCGCCGCCGCCCAGGGAGACCAGCAGGCCGTCGCCCACGATCCACGAGTGCCCCAAGAGCATCCCGCCGCCCCACTGGGTGTACGGCTCGCTGCCGAACCGGCCTCGGAACGCGCCGGCGTGGGCGTCCACGAACAGGCCCTGGAGCTTCGTGTCCCCGGTGTACACGCGCGCGCCCGCCTGCCCGCCCATCCCCTTCCAGAGCAGGCTCCCCTCCACGCTGGCGAAGAACGAGAGCCGCTCGCTCACCGCCCGCTCGTACTCGAGCCCGAAGCCCATGGACGCGAGCGTCATGGGCGCGCCGGTCACCGCGCTGCTGCGCCCCCCGCTCGTCGAGAAGGTGACGGTCTCCGGCTCGGCGGCCTCCGCCCGCAGGGCACCCGTCATCACCACCACGGCAGAGAGCAGAGCGAGAGTTCGCATGGCCGACACGCCTTTCGTGTGAACGACGAACGCGAAAGGCAACTCAGCAAGGCTCCCGCCAGCGCTAAGTCTCCGGATCTACTCGAGCAGCCAAGCACGCCGGGCGGGCGGTTGTGCAACCGCCTTCTCAGCGAGGGCAGATCAACCGCCTGCCTTCACGATCCCCGCGAAGTCCGCCGCCTTGAGGCTGGCGCCGCCCACCAGCGCGCCATCCACGTCCGGCTTGCCGAGCAGCTCCGCCGCGTTGTCGGGCTTCACCGAGCCGCCGTACTGGATCCGGATCCCGCTGGCCACGTCCCTGCCGAACAGCTGGGTGAGCTGCTCGCGGATGTGCGCGTGGACCTCCTGCGCCTGGCCGCTGGTGGCGGTCTTCCCGGTGCCGATCGCCCAGACCGGCTCGTACGCGAGCACGAAGTGCAGCACATCCTCCGGCGTGAACCCGGCCAGCCCGCCCTTCACCTGGCGGGTGATCACGTCCAGCGTCCGCCCGCTCTCGCGCTCCGCCAGCGTCTCGCCCACGCAGACGATCGGCCGCAGGCCGGCCTTGTGCACCGCCTGGGCGCGCTTGTTCACCGTCTCGTCCGTCTCGCCGAAGTACTGCCGGCGCTCGGAGTGGCCGAGGATCACGTACGCGACGCCGAGCTCCTTGAGCATGGGCGCGGAGACCTCGCCGGTGTACGCGCCGGACGCCTCCCAGTGGCAGTTCTGCGCCGCCACCTGGATGTTGGCGTCCTCGAGCGCCTTGCACACCGCCTGCAGCGCGGTGAACGGCGGCGCGACGACGATCTCCACCTTGCCGCGCACCATGGAGACCAGGCCGCGCAGCTCGCGGACGAGCGCGAGCGCCTCGCCCACCGTCTTGTTCATCTTCCAGTTGCCGGCCAGGATCGGCCGGCGGTCCGGGCTGCCCATGTTTGGTACCCCCTACTTCTCGAGCGCCTTCACGCCGGGAAGCTCACGCCCCTCGAGGAACTCGAGCGAGGCGCCGCCGCCGGTGGAGACGTGGGTCATCTTCTTGCCGAAGCCCATCTCCTGCACCGCCGCCGAGCTGTCGCCGCCGCCCACGATCGTGGTGGCGCTGGTGTTGGCCGCCATCGCCTGCGCGACCTCGCGCGTGCCCGCCGCGAACTTCTCCACCTCGAACAGCCCCATCGGCCCGTTCCACAGCACCGTCTTGGCGCCGCGGATGTGCTGGCGGTACTGGTCTCGCGTCTTGGGGCCAATGTCGAGCCCCATGAGATCCTTCGGCAGCGCCCGCTCGTGGATCTCCGTGGCCGCGCTCTTGTCCGAAGGCTCGGTGCCGGCGATGTGATCGATCGGCAGCACCAGCGCCTTGCCCAGCCGCTCCGCCGCCTCGAGCGTCTTGCTCGCCAGGCTCAGCTTGTCCGCCTCGACCCGGCTCTTGCCCACCTCAATGCCCTGCGCCTTGAGGAAGGTGTACGCCATCGCGCCGCCGATCAGCAGCGCATCCACCTTGGGCAGCAGGTTCTCGATCACCTTGATCTTGTCCGAGACCTTGGCCCCGCCAAGCAGCGTCACGAACGGCCGCTCCGGCGACTTGAGCACCCGGCCCAAATAGTCGAGCTCCTTGCGCATCAGGAAGCCCGCCCCCTTCTCCTTCACGAAGGGGACCATCCCGGCGGTGGAGGCGTGAGCGCGGTGGGCGGTGCCGAACGCGTCGTTCACGTAGACGTCCGCCAGCGAGGCGAGCTCGCGCGCGAAGGCCTCGTCGTTGGCCTCCTCCTCCTTGTGGAAGCGCAGGTTCTCCAGCAGGAGCACCTGCCCCGCCTTGAGATCCCGCACCAGCTTCTTCACCCCGTCGCCGATGCAGTCGTCCGCGAGGAGGACCTCGTGCTCCTTGCCGAGCAGCTCGGAGAGCTTGGACGCCGCGGGCTCCAGGGACAGCTTCGGGTCGGAGCCCTTGGGCCGTCCCAGGTGCGAGGCGAGGATCACCTTCCCGCCCGCCTTGAGCGCGTGCTGGATGGTCGGCAGCGCCTCGCGGATCCGCGTGTCGTCCGTCACCCGCCCGCTCTCGTCGAGCGGGACGTTGAAGTCCACCCGGATGAAGACGCGCTTACCGGAGAGGGGCAGCTCGTCGATGTAGTGGATCACAGGCCCTTGCTCACCAGGAACTTGGCCACGTCCACCATCCGGTTGGAGAAGCCCCACTCGTTGTCGTACCAGGCCATCACCTTCGCCATGTTGTCGATCACGAAGGTGTTCGTGCTGTCGAAGATCGCCGAGTGCGGGTTGCCGTTGTAGTCGACCGAGACCGTCTGCGCGTCCGAGTACTCGAGGATCCCCTTGAGGTCACCGGCGGCGGCCTTCTTGAACGCGGCGTTGATCTCCTCGACGGAGGCCGGCTTGGCCAGGTTCACCGTGAGGTCCACCAGCGAGACGTTCGGGGTCGGCACGCGGACCGACATGCCGTTGAGCTTGCCCTTGAGCGCCGGCAGCACCTCGCCGATCGCCTTCGCGGCGCCGGTGGAGGACGGGATCATGGAGAGCGCGGCCGCGCGCGCGCGGCGCATGTCGTCGTGCGTGAGGTCCAGGATCCGCTGGTCGTTGGTGTAGCTGTGCACGGTGGTCATCAGGCCGCGCTCGACGCCGAAGGCCTCGTGCAGCACCTTCGCCACCGGGGAGAGGCAGTTGGTGGTGCAGGACGCGTTCGAGATGATGTTGTGCTTCTTCGGGTCGTAGGACGTGTGGTTGATCCCGAAGGCGATGGTGAGGTCCGGGCCCTTCGCCGGCGCGGAGATCAGCACCTTCTTGGCGCCCGCCTGCAGGTGCTTCTCGGCGGCGGTCTTCTCGGTGAAGCGGCCGGTGCACTCCAGCACCACGTCCACGCCGAGCGCCTTCCACGGCAGCTGGGTCGGATCCTTCTCCGCGGTGACGCGGATCTCCTTCCCGTCCACCACGATCCCCTTCTCGGAGGCGGTGACGGTGCCCGGCCAGGTCCGGTGGACCGAGTCGTACTTGAAGAGGTGCGCCAGCGCGGCGGGCTTGTCGAGATCGTTGATGGCGACGATCTCCACGTCCTCCTTCCGGCTGAGCGCAGCGCGCAGGATGCAGCGGCCGATGCGGCCGAACCCGTTGATCGCGAACTTCAGGGCCATGGATCTCTCCTAGGAGAAGAGCTCGACATGGCGGTCAGCTAGGAGAAGAGCTGCTGAGCCCCATCGAGCGATGAGGTGATTGGGCGAACGAAAACGTGCGGACCGTACGCACCCGCACCGCCGCAGTCAACGCCAGCGATGCGCTGTCCCCTGTCTTTGAAACAGATGGTCTCTGGGCCAACTTCTCAGCCGCGCCGGTGCCGCCGCCGCGCCAAGAGCGGCACCAACGCGCCGAGCGCCACCAGCCAGCCCGCGTCGGCTGCGCTCGCGCAGCCGCAGCCCGTCTTGGCCAGCTCGCCGTCGAGCATGGGGTCCAGCGCCGGGATCCGCTTCTCGATCACGCCGGCGTCCTCCACCAACGCGCCACCGTCCTCCCCCACGATCGTCCCGCCGTCGTCGACGGTGGTGCCGGCGTCCTCGCCCAGCCCCGGCGCGAGCCAGCCGAGCAGCTGCGCGAGCAGGGCGCGCCGCGCCGCCGCGTCGCTCACCGTCTCGATCGGGAAGCCCACGAACGCCACCTTCCCCGCCCCCGCCTTCGCGCAGCCGACGACCGCCGCCGCGTTGGAGCCCTCGTAGACGCCCAGCAGCTGCCCGCCGTCCAACAGGGCCAGGCCGCGCATCCCGCTCTGCTTGGCGGTGAACCGCCCGCCATCCCCGGGGTACTCGAACTCCACCTCGCGGACGCCCGGGTAGGTCCCCTGCGTGCCGTCATCCAGGCGGGCGCGCCCCACCGCGTCCAGCTGCGGATCCGCCGGCAGCATCGCCAGCTGCCCGCCGTCCGGCGCGGTGAGCCCGAGCCGGTCCGCCGGCGCGGCACACAGCTTGTCGGAGAGGAAGGCCTGGTCCTCCGGGCTCCCCACCGCCAGCGCGGCCGCCGCCTGCGAGCTGGAGAAGATCAGGTGGCCGCCCGCCGCCAGGTGCTGCGTGAGCCGGTTGCGCTCCGGAACCTCCAGCGCCCCGCCGCCCGGCGTGCCGCGGCCGCCCACCCAGTCGATGACCGCGTAGCCGGAGCTCACCAGCCCCGCGCCGAACGCGTCCGCGGTGGCGCCGTCGAACGGGACGCCCGCGCTGCCCAGGCCGTCCCCGTGGGAACGAACGGACGCGCCGTCGTTGATCCGCGTCATGAACGCCCGCACCGGCGAGCCGAGCGAGAACTGCGTCAGCCGCTCCAGGAACGCGCCGCTGGCGTCCCACCGTGAGAAGCCGCTCACCACCAGCGCCGCCGCCTTCTCGCCGATGGAGGTCCGCACCGCCACCGCCTCGGAGGGGAAGGACTCGCCGCCCTCATTCACCGCGGCCACGCGCAGGAAGCGCGTCACTCCGGGGGAGAGGACCAGCGTCACCGCCTTGCCGGTGGTCTCCGTGCCTTCGTCCCAGGAGAGCCCGTCCGCGGACTGGTAGACGCGGAAGCCGGTGGCCACGTCCCCGGCGAGATCCGCGCCGTCCTTGAGCGCCGGCTCCCAGCGGACGCTCACCTTCCCCGCGCCCAGGTTCACCGCGCGCAGCCCGGTGGGGGGCTCGGGCGGCAGGCGGTACTCCACGCCGTCCACCTGGGAGAAGTAGCGGATGATCCCCTGCGTGAAGGCGCGCGCCGCCAGGTAGCGGAACTGCGGCTCCTTGAGGTGGACCGCGTCCGCGGGGGTGTCGTGGTAGGCGACCTCGACGAGGATCTGCGGCATCTCGTCGTTGTTGGTGGGGTTCACCTCGCCGAAGAACGCGCACTGGACGCCGTGGTCCCGCCAGCCCGGCGCCCAGCCCGCGCGCGCGTCCCGCACCAGCTCGCCGTGGACCGCCGCCGCCAGCTTGTCGCTGCCCGCGGTGGGCGAAGGGACGGTGCAGGCGCCCGGGCCGCCCGAGCCGTAGATGTACGTGGTGGTGCCGGTCCCGGGGATCGGCGCGTTGGTGTGCCAGGAGACGAAGACCGCCGGCTCGCCCGGCTCGTGATCCCACTTCGCGAACTTGGCGCGCGTGGAGACGTCGTCGTCGCGGTCCTCCAGCGAAGGGTTGTCGTAGACCGCGCGCGGCGCGCCGAACCACTGCGCGCCCAGCCGCGCCGCCTCGTCGAAGTGCGGGCGCGTGCTCTTCCCGCGCCCCGCCGCCGGCTGCCCGGTCTGGTTCTGGTCGTACGCCAGCCCCATCCCGCCGCCGAAGCGCACCGCGTCCAGGCTCACGTTCTTGCCCGCGGGGTTCTTCGAGTCGTTGAGGACCAGCACGGCGCCCTTCGCCGCGTCCTTGCCCTTGTAGAAGTAGTAGCGCCCCAGGAGCAGCCACGTCCCGCCGTGGCGCTGCTGGTTCACCCGGAAGTGCGCCTCGCCGCCCGGGTGGCGCACCACGTAGTGCGCGTCGTCCACGCGCGCGGTGAACGCGGTGTAGGTGACGTAGACGTTGTAGTAGCCGGACTCGGGGATGTCCGGCGTGTAGACCGCCTGCGCGGTGGCGGTGGCCGCGGCGTCCACCAGGCGGTTCTTCCCGGTCAGGAAGAACGAGGTGGTGTCCGAGACCACGTCCGGGATCGGCCCGAAGCCCGCCACCGTGGAGAAGCTGTAGAGGGACGCCGCGCCGGTCTCCTCGTAGCCGGGCGTGCCGTCATCCACGATCACCATGTTCGGGTTGGGGTCTGGCTCGCGGACCGGGCGCACCGTGGCGCCGGCGGCCGAGAGCATGGGGATGAGGAACTGGCTCACCGTCTCGTTGGAGACGAAGTCCTCCACGATCGTGTTCGTGTTCCCGCGCTGCGTGGCGTAGGCCTTCAGCACGTCGTTGTAGACGAAGCCGTGGCCCGCGCTCACGTAGACGGTCTTTCCGGTGAGCGAGCCCGGGCGCAGCCGGCCAGCGGGGATGCCCACGCTGCGCAGGCCGCGCGGGGGAGGATCCTCGCGGCGGAGGACCGGCGCCGTGTCCTTCGTCCAGGCGCGCTCGAAGGGCTTGGGCGGCACGGGAAGGCCCGGCGGCGTCCCCGGCGGCTCGAGGCCGCAGTCGTCCCCCCCGGCGCGCGCCGGCGCGGCCAGTCCGAGGACCGACGAGACCACCAGAGAGGCGACGAGCGCAGCGCGAGGCATGGTGTTCCCCCAAAAAAGAGCGGCGCACCTTATTCGCGCGCCTGGCCGCGGGCAATGCGGGCTTCGCCCTCGGGGATCCTTCCGGTTGCAGCGGCGCAGGACTTGAGAAGCCCGGGCGGAAGACGTGAGACTCTCGGTGCTCCATGCGGCCCGCTCCCCTCCTCCTGCTCGCGCTGACCGCCTGCCTCGAGCCGGTGGCCGCCCCCGGCCACGCCGGCGCGGTGGACTGCGGGGCGCTTCGCCTCCAGGTGCGCGGTGACGCCTGTGAGCCCGGCGCGTGCAAGCCGCTGCGCTGCCCCTGCGCCAACGGCACCACCCGCTCGCTCTCCCTCTGCTCCACGGCCGGCTGCGTGCGCGGGGTGAGCTGCGAGGCGCTCTGCGCCCTGCCCTCCCCGGAGCTCGCCGCGGAGTGCGTGGTGGCGCCGCCCGTGGCGAAGCTCGTGGAGAACGGGGGTGCGTGCGAGAAGGGCTCCCAGTGCCAGAGCGGCCTCTGCGAGCAGGGGCGCTGCGTGGCCGCCCCCTCCTGCAAGCCGAAGGGCTGCGCGGAGCAGGGGCTCGCGTGCGGCGCGGCCACGGACGGCTGCGGCAAGGCGCTCGAGTGCGGCGGTTGCCCCGGCGGGAGAGAGTGCCGCGAGCACGCCTGCAGCTGCGTGCCCCGCACCTGCGCGGGGCTGGGCAAGAACTGCGGGCAGCTCCCGGACGGCTGCGGCGGCACCTTGCGCTGCGGCTCCTGCAAGGAGTCCGAGGCCTGCGGCGGGGGCGGCGTGCCCAACGTCTGCGGCTGCCGGCCCACCACCTGCGCCCGGGCGGAGAAGAACTGCGGCGTGGTGCCCAACGGCTGCGGCGGCTCGCTCTTCTGCGGCTCCTGCAGCGAGCCGTTCTCCTGCGGTGGAGGCGGCACGGCCAACGTCTGCGGCTGCACTCCCATCACGTGCGAGAGCGCGGGGAAGAACTGCGGCAACATCCCCAACGGCTGCGGCGGCTTCATCCACTGCGGCCTGTGCCCGGCGCCGCTCTCCTGCGCCGGCGGCGGCGTGCAGAACATCTGCGGCTGCACCGGCAGCGGCAAGGTGATGCATGGCCCGGAGCACGCGCTCACCATCTCCAGCGTCGGCGGCGCCGGCACCCGCGTCTGGTCCGCGCCGCAGCAGGCGCTCTTCAATGACGGGCTGCGCGCCGCTGTCTCGTCCCTGCTGCCCGGCGAGCGCTCGCAGGAGCTGCGCGCGGTGGGCTTCAAGCTGGCCGTGCCGGCCAACGCCACCATCACCGGCGTGCAGCTGACGCTCAACCGGGCGGCCTCGGTTCCCCAGCGGCTGCGGGACGCCTCGGTGCGGCTGTGGCTCCCCGGCGCGCCTTCCGCGAAGGAGCTGGCGCGCCCCGGGTTCTGGCCGGCCGCGGATGGGACGGTCACCTACGGCGGCGAGGGCGAGCTGTGGGGGGAGCCGCTGACGCCCGCGGTGGTGAACGACCCCAGCTTCGGCGCCTCCATCTCCGTGCAGCACACCGGCACCGACGAGCAGCCCCACGCGTTCGTCGACTTCATGCAGCTGACCGTCTTCTACTTGCAGCCCTGCCCCTGACGAAAAGGCCCTCCATGCTCGCCTCCGCGCTCGCGCTGCTCCTCGCCGCCACCCCTTCGGATGCGCCCCTGCGCGTCTCATTGGAGAGCGCGCCGCGCTCGGCGACCTTTCTGGATCTGGACTCGGGCTCGGGCGGCGGCGGCGGGGAGAAGAGCGTCAACCCGCTGCTCTTCACGGCGGAGGTGCTGATCGGCACCGTGGCCGGCTACGCCGGCGTGCTCGCGGGGATCGCCCTGAACGTGGGCCGGGGCGGCTTCTCCGAGCCGGTCGACGTGCAGGACATCCTCTACCTCTTCGTGCTGCCCGTGAGCGCCGCCGGCATCGGCTCGTGGGTGATCGGCCTATTGGATCTGGGCCAGCGCAACCTGTTCTTCAGCAGCCTGCACAGCCTGCTCGGCGCGGTGCTCGGCGAGGCGGTGGCGATCGGGGTGGGCTTCTTGCTCGCCGCCCTCTTTCCGGCCGCCGGGCTCCCAGCCCTCTTCTGGGGGGCGGTGGCCAGCCCCGCCTTCGTGGCGCTCGGCGCGACGGTGGCCATGGAGGCGCTCAAGTCCGGGCACGACCCCGAGCCCGCCAGCTCCGCCGTCCTGCGTCAGCGGCGGGATGGCTTTGCCGGGACCTCCCCGCTGGCCGCCCTTGCTTTTTAGGGGCGCTGCCGGCCAATCGTGATTACCGTCGTGGGCCAAGGAGCAAGCGATGGCAGCCATCGAAGTCACTTCCGAGAATTTCAAGGACATGGTGGAGAAGGACGGGATCGTCCTGCTCGATTGGTGGGCGCCCTGGTGCGGCCCCTGCCGCGCGTTCGCGCCGGTGTTCGAGAAGGCCTCGGAGACGCACAAGGACGTCACGTTCGGGAAGATCAACACCGACGAGCAGCAGGAGCTCTCGGGCGCGTTCGAGATCCGCTCCATCCCCACGCTGATGCTCTTCCGCGACAAGGTCCTCCTCTTCGCCCAGCCCGGGGCGCTGCCGCCGGCGGCGCTCGAGGAGCTGATCACCAAGGCCAAGACGATCGACATGGACGACGTGCGGCGGCAGATGGCCGAGCACGAGAAGGAAGAGGCCGCCCAGGCCGGCAAGAAGGACGAGCCGGCTCCCTGAGCCTCGGCTAAGACGGGCGCATGAGCGCCCCTCCCCCGTACAAGCGCGCCCGCGCCGGCTGGTGGAGCTCCTTCGGGCACGCCTGGGACGGGTTGATCCACACCGTCCTGCACCAGCCGCACATGCGGGCCCACGTGCTCTCCGGGATCCTGGTGGGGATGGTGGGCAGCGGGATCCCCCTGGGGCTCGCGGAGAAGGTCACGCTGATCTTCTGCGTCCTCTTCATCTTCTTCGCCGAGATCCTCAACAGCGCGCTGGAGCAGCTGGTGGATCTGGCCACCCAGCAGTTCGACGAGCGCGCCCGCGTGACCAAGGACGCCGCCGCCGCCGGGGTGCTGGTGCTGGGGATTGGCACGGTGGTGATCTTCGCCGCCATCCTCGTGCACAACTGGCACACGGTCGCCTCGCACGGAGAGGAGATCCAGCGCCAGGTGCTGCTCGGCGTGCCCTTCACGCTCTGCGCGGGGGTGCTGATGTCACCCGCCCGCCGCCCGGCGCTGGTGGACGTGGCGCTCTTCCTCGCCGGCTGCGGGCTGCTCGCGGCGCTGGCGCTCAAGACCGAGAGCGTGGTCTTCACCTCGCTCACGTTCGGCCTGTTGGTGGTGGCGGCGAGCGCTGCGCGCGCGCGCAGGCGCCGTGTATAGTGCCGCGCCCGTGAGCTCCCTCTTCGCGATCGCGTCTCTCGCCGGTGATGGTCCCGGCTTCCTCGCCACGCTCCTGATGGGCCTCGTCGCCGCGGGGATCATCCTCGCCGCGGTCGGTGGCTTCGTGCTTCTGGTGGCGATGGCCGCGCAGGCGATCGTGCTCGGACGGCCAACGCTGCCGCCCAAGGGCTGAATCGCTTTGGGGATGAAGGAGGGGAACCACCGCCTAGAGGGCGCGAGCCCCGGAGCCAGCCGGAGCTTCAGCGCCCGCTAGGGTTGAAGCTGCAGACTGAACTCTAGACCGTCGGGCGGGGCGCTTCACTCGCCGGCAGCGTCGCCGCGAGCTTCTCGCCATCCTTGATGTCCAGCGTCACGAGGTCGATCAGCTCCGCCGCGATGCCGATGATCTGGTTCTGGGTGTACCCGCTCGCCCTGAGCTGATTGAAGAAGGTGCGCGCCAGAATCTTCGGGCCCTTCGGATCCGTGCTCATCCCTTTAACCTCCAAAACCGAGTGCTTCGACGGGACCGGCACTCCTTCAACGGGTGTGCCAGCCCCCCGGACCGCTCGAGATTCCGCTTATTCGGAGAACACTTAGGGGGCTGGCTGGAACTCCGGTGCAACCTGCAGGGTGCGTAGGGCGCTTCGCACCTCCAGAGGCAGGGGGTTGCGCGGGACCAGCGCAGTGCATAGCGGCCTACGCACCCTCAAAACGGGGCGAAAGCCCTTGGAAGCCCTGCGGATCCGGTGTAGCGCACTTTTTCGAATGGCGTTCCGGGTCAACAACATCGCCCTGTGGCTGGAGGAGCCGCAGGAGCTCCTGGGCACGCGCGCGGCGGAGAAGCTCGGCGTGACGCGGAGCGACCTGGCGAGCGTGCGGGTCGTCCGCTCGGTGCTGGATGCCCGCAAGAAGGGCAGCCCTCGCTACATCTACACCCTGGAGGTGGAGCTGGCCCCCGGGAAGGTCCCCAAGCGGATCCCGCCGGACGTCTCGGAGTCGCAGCCGCCGCCCCCGCCGCCGGAGAAGGTCCGCCAGCCCACGCCCTGGCCGCTGATCGTGGGCACCGGCCCGGCCGGGCTGTTCTGCGCGCTCGGCCTGCTCGAGCGCGGGGTGAAGAGCATCCTGATCGAGCGCGGCCGCGAGGTGGTCACCCGCCGCAAGGACGTGGCCAAGCTGATGCGGGACGGCACGCTGGACGCCGAGAGCAACATGAACTTCGGCGAGGGCGGCGCCGGCGCGTACACGGACGGGAAGCTCTCCACGCGGATCAACCACCCCATGGTGCGCAAGGTGATCGAGACCTTCGCCCACTACGGCGCGCCGGATCACATCCTGATTGAAGGCAAGCCGCACATCGGCTCGGACCTGCTCCCGCTCTCCGTGGAGCGGATGCGCAACGATCTCATCGCCGGCGGCTGCCAGGTGATGTTCGAGAAGCGCGTAGAGGATCTGCTCTACGCGGACGGCCGCGTGGCCGGCGTGCGGCTGGCGGACGGCGCCACGCTCGAGTCCGCGCGGGTGGTGCTCGCGCCCGGCAACTCCGCGCGCGAGCTCTACGAGCGCTTCGCCGCGGACGGCCGCGTGAGCGTGGAGGCCAAGCCCTTCGCCATCGGCTTCCGCGCCGAGCACCCGCAGCCGCTGATCAACCAGATCCAGTACGGCGCCGCGGCCAAGAACCCGAAGCTGCCGCCGGCGGACTACAAGCTGGCCGAGAACCTGGAGGTCGGCGGCGAGGTCCGCGGCGTCTACTCCTTCTGCATGTGCCCGGGCGGGCTGGTGGTCCCCACCCCCACCGAAGAGGGCATGCAGTGCACCAACGGGATGAGCAACTCCCGCCGGAACGCCAAGTACGCCAACGCGGGGATCGTGGTCTCCGTCTCCGTGCCCGAGTTCGAGAAGGAGGGCTTCCATGGTCCGCTCGCGGGGCTGGAGTTCCAGCGCCACTGGGAGCGGAAGGCCTACGAGCTCGGCGAGGGGAAGTTCTTCGCGCCCGCCCAGTCCATCCCGGACTACCTGGCGGGGAAGCTGAAGAAGAAGCCGGAGGGCACCACGTACCGCCCCGGCCTCACCCACGCGGACCTGAACCGGCTCTTCCCGGAGTCGCTCACCGCCTCGCTCAAGCAGGCGCTCAAGGCGTTCGACCGGAAGATGCGCGGCTTCGTCTCCGAGGACGGGATGCTGATCGGGATCGAGAGCAGGACCTCTTCGCCGGTGCGGGTGACGCGCGGCGAGGACCTCCAGTCCGTGTCCCTCAAGGGGCTCTATCCCTCCGGAGAGGGGTGCGGCTACGCCGGGGGGATCGTCTCCTCGGCAATAGACGGCCTGCGGATCGCGGAGCAGATCGCCCGCGAGCTGGCCTAGGGTCTTCCGCCCAATGCGCTACACGGTTCGAACCAAGGACGGCTCGCTCACCTACGGGAGCATGGGCGAGGTGGAGAAGGCCTACCGGTCCGGGCTCGTGGAGCCGGAGGACGAGATCCAGGAAGAGGGCACCACCACCTGGCGCAAGGCGGGCGCCATCCCCGTCCTCGCCCGCCAGCCAAAGGGGCTGGACCGGCTGAACGTGCGCAGCCAGGCGTGGACCGTCTTCGCGCTCTGCCTGCTGGCCCTGTCCCTCTACTGCCTGGTGAAAGGGCTGGTCTGGGTGGCGGTGGCGAGCGCACTCGCGGTGAGCTTCATTCTCACGCGCGTGACGTATAAGGCGTTCAGAGGTAGGAAGCCGCCGAACTTCTAGGAGCGAGCAAAAGCGCCATGGCCTACGCAACGGTGAAGGGACAGCGGCACGCCGTCCGGGTGACCCAGGATCTCGCGGAGAACTTCGATCTGGAGGTCTACCCGGCCCGAGACGCCCAGGACTACAAGGCGGCCGAGCCGTTCAAGAACTGGCCAACGCCGCTGTGCCTCAAGCTGCGCGCGGACTCGAAGGGCCACGCGCTGGAGGCCGGGCTCGCCCACATGAAGCAGCTGGGCAAGATCGACGACTACCACATCGAGCCCAGCGAGCGGCCGGCCCCGGACGCCCCCAAGCCGAAGACCGACGACGAAGACGCCGAGGCCGAGGCCGAGGAGTAGCGGCGTTCCCCGGCCGCTCGCCCAGCAGCCGAGCGGCGCGCCCTTCCCTCCCCCGCGACGACCCCCGCCCCCACCTTCCATGGGAAGGGAGCGTCGCGCGTGCTGAGCACCTACCTCAACCCGGAGGCGTCCCAGCGGCTACGGCAGGGCAAGCCGTGGGTCTACCGCGAGGAGATCATCCGCATGGACGGCACGCCCGTGCTGGGTGAGCCGGTCCAGCTGCGCGACGAGGCGGGCGAGGTGCTCGGGCTGGGAGACGTGGACCTCGAGTCCAAGCTGGCGATCCGGCGGATTGGCGCGCCCGAGGAGTCCGCGGAGGGGCTGATCCAGCGCCACCTGCGCCAGGCGATCTCCCGGCGGGCCCACTTCGTCCAGGACCCACGCTTCTGCCGGCTCGTCAACGACGAGGGGGATGGCCTCCCCGGCCTGGTGGTGGACCGGTACGACACCCACTTCGTCGTGCAGACCTTTACCCGTCCCATGGACGCGCGGACGGACGAGATCGCCCGATCCCTGGTGGAGGTGATGGGGGCGCGCTCGGTGCTCTTGCGCAACGACAGCCCGGCGCGCGTGGCGCTGGGGCTCAAGCCGCAGCGGCCGCACGTGCTGTTCGGCACGCCGCCGCGGTGGACGCGGATCCTCGAGCTCTCCGGGCGCTTCACGGTGGATCTCGTGCTCGGGCAGGGTACGGGGTACCCGTACGATCTGCGGCAGGTGCGGCGGCTGATCCGGCGGATGTCGGTGGAGGCGCGGGTGCTGGATCTGCGCTGCGGCGTGGGCGGGCTCCTGGTCCACGCCGGGCTGGGTGGGGCGCGCTCCATCCTCGCGTTCGAGAGCGATCCGGACGCGCTGGATCTGGCCCGGGAGAACGCTGAGGCCAACGGCCTGGTCGGCCGGGCGCGGATTGAAGAGCTCACCGCGCAGGAGGCGCTGCGCAGCGTGCAGGATCACTTCGATCTCGTGCTCCTGGACGCGCCGCCGCCGGCGCGCGGCGAGGACGCCGAGCAGGCCTTCTCCGAGCTCACCCGCGGCGCCGTCCGCGCCACCCGCCACGGCGGGCGGATGATCCTCGTCGGGTACCACCCGCCCCTCCCGGCGGGGAGCCTGGACGGGCTCGTGGCCCAGGCCTGCGAACAGGAGCGGCGCCTGGCGCTGCGCCTCGCCCGCCCGTCCCTGCCGGCGGACTTCCCCACCGCGATCGGCTCGCCCGTGGGCGAGTACCTGAGCGCCGTGGCGCTCGAGCTCAACTGAAATGGGGACAGGCTGCTTTTCGAAGCCGAAATGGGGACAGGCTACTTTTCGAAGCCGAAATGGGGACAGGCTACTTTTCGGCGGCGGAGAGCGGCAATTTCCCAGCGGAAAAGAGCGCCGTCACCTTCCCGGCCCCAAAAGGTGGCCTGTCCCCATTTCCCTCCCGAAAAGTAGCCTGTCCCCATTTCGGCGGCGGCGGCCTTTTCCCCAGCAAAAATGCAGCCTGTCCCCATTTCCCTCCCGAAAAGTAGCCTGTCCCCATTTCCCTCCCGAAAAGTAGCCTGTCCCCATTTCCGTTCAGGGCGGCGGGCCGATGTACCGGGCGCGGGGGCGCAGCAGCACCGGTGAGCGGCGCTGCTCCAGCACGTGGCCGACCCACCCCGCCGCGCGGCCCACCGCGAAGACGCCCGTGGCACTCCCCTTGGGCAGCCCGAGCGCCGTGCAGAGCCCCACCAGCGCGAAGTCCACCGCAGGCTTCAACCCGGTCGCGGCCTCGACCGCCTCCGCCACCGCCACCAGGATCTTCAGCCTGGCCGGCGCGCCCCGCTGCGACAACGCCGCCTCCCACAGCGGCGCCGCACGGGGATCTCCGCCCGGGTAGAGCCGGTGCCCGAACCCCGGGGTGGCGTCTCCCCGCGCCGCTCGGGCGGCGAGAACGCGCGCCGCCTCGCGCGGCCGGTCCACCTCGTCCACCAACGCCTCCACGCGGTCGCACTCCGCCCCGTGGCGAGGGCCGCTGAAGGTGGCCAGTGCCGCGCTCACGCACGCCAAAAGCTCCGCCTGCGCGGAGGCCGCCACCCGCGCCGCGAAGCTGGAGGCGTTGAGCTCGTGATCTGCCAGCAGCACGAGCGCCCGATCCAGCTCCGCCGCCGCGCCGCGCCCCTTCGCCCCGAGCGCCACCGCGAGCGAGCCCGCCACGGTCTGCTCGCCCAGCGCCCGCCGGCACCGCTCCACCGACCACGGCAACCCCACCCACGCCGCCAGCTCCCGGATGAAGCCCCGCGCCCGCTGCCGCTCCAGCTCCGGCTGCGAGACCAGCGGCGCCACCGCTCGCGCCGCCAAGCACGGGACCACCGCCATCAGCACAGCCAGCGGTGAGCGGGGAACGCCTCCGAGCAGCGCCAGCACGGCGCTCAACGGGAGGCCCAGCTCCGCGGGACCCTCCCAGCGCGCCTGCTCCGGCAGCGCCTCTCCCCAGAGCAGCTCCGCCGCCCGCTCGAACGAGACGCCCTGCGCGGCCAGCTCCACCGCCAGCCTCCCGCGGTAGATGGGCCCTCGCGCGCAGATCCCGCTGTGCGCGGACTCCAGGACCGGCTCGCCCCACTGCAACGCCCCCGCCGCCACCGGCCCGTGGCCGGAACGCGCCGCCGCCATCGCCTTGAGCCGCTCCAGGTCCGCGCGCCGGTAGCCGTGCCGCCGCCGCCCTCCGCTGGGCACGCTCTGCAGCTTCCCGCGCGCGGCGTACGAGTAGAGCGTGGCCAGCTTCACCCCCAACAGCCGCGCAGCCTCGCGGGCGGTCAGGTACTCCTGTGGTGGATTGTCGAATCGACGTTGATCCATGTTCGGCCGCCATTAGACATTGCCCGTCACTCGGAGGTCGACACCCATGGGCAACGGACTGGAAGGCGTGGTCGCTGCGGACACCCGGCTCTCGGACGTGGATGGCGAGCGGGGGCGGCTGATCATCGCCGGCCATGACGTGGAGCATCTGACCGGCCGCCACACCTTCGAGGAGCTCTGCGCCCTGCTCTGGCGGGGAGCCCTGCCTTCACCGGAGGCCCGGGAGGCGCTCCGGCGGGAGCTGGCGGCTGCGCGCGCGCGGGCGTTCGAAAAGCTGGGAAGCCTCGGGGCGGCCCTGCAGGCGGAGGACGGGATGGACGCCCTGCGCGGCGCGGTGGCGCAGCTTCCGGCGCCGGCCCGGGCGGACGAGGCGACGTTCGTCTCGCTGACCGGGGCGCTCGCGGTGTACGCCGCGGCGTGGGCCCGCGGGCGTCAGCGGCTGCCGCCGGTTCCCCCTTCGGCGGGGCTCTCGCACGCCGCGGACTACCTGCGCATGGTCCGGGGCGACGAGGTGAGCGCCGAGGAGACGGCGGGCATGGACGCGTACCTCGTCACCGTGAGCGACCACGGGATGAACGCCTCCACCTTCGCGGCGCGGGTGGTGGCCTCCACCGGCTCGGACGCGGTCTCCGCGGTCACCGCGGCGATCGGCGCGCTCAAGGGCCCGCTGCACGGCGGCGCGCCCGGGCCCGTGCTGGACATGCTGGACGCCGTGGGAGAGCCCGCGCGCGCCGAGGCCTGGCTGACCGGAGAGCTGGAGGCGGGCCGCCGCGTGATGGGGATGGGGCACCGGATCTACCGGGTGCGCGATCCGCGGGCGGCGGTGCTGGAGCGCGCGGTGGAGCGGCTGGGCGGGGGGCGCAGCCAGCGGCTGCCCCTGGCGCGCGCGGTGGAGCAGGCCTCCGAGCGGCTCCTGCGCGAGCGGTACCCGGACCGGCCGCTCAAGGCGAACGTCGAGTTCTACACGGCGGTGCTGCTGGACGCGCTGGGCCTGCCCCGGACGCTCTTCTCGCCGACCTTCGCCGTCTCCCGGGTGGCCGGCTGGTGCGCGCACGTAGCCGAGCAGCTCGCCTCGGGCCGGCTGATCCGCCCGAGCTCGCGCTACGTGGGCGCGGTGCCCTGACGCTTCGGAAGCGTGGTTCGCCCCCCCCCGTTCACCCCGAGCGAAGTCGAGGGGCGCCCGTGGGGCCGAGGAGCGCTACTTCTTGGAGACCGTCTTGCGAATCGCCCGGAACACGTCTGGCACGGCGCCGCTGTTCGCCTTGTTCACGATCCAGCGGGGCAGCGAGCCGCCCGGATCCGTGTAGACGTAGTACGTGGCGAACGTCTTGGTGCCGTTCTCCCGCGGCTCGAGCTTCCAGAAGCCGTCGTTGATCTTGATCCGGACGCGCCCCTCCTTCTCCGGCACGCCGCGGTCCACGGTGCTCCACGTCACCAGCAGGTACCCCTTGCCGTCCTGCCAGTCCGACTCGTCCACCAGCTTGATCACGTAGTCCCGCCTGGAGACGATCGGCGCGTTCACCACGCTGTAGAAGTAGGTGATCTTCCCGTCCTGCTCGGTACCGAGCACCTTGCTGTCCTCGCAGTACGGCATGTTCTTGTCGTAGTTCGCGTAGTCGCGGACGGCGTTCCAGACGGCCTTCGGCGGCGCTTCGATCAGGCCGATCGCCTTCATCTCGTTGATGCTCGCCCCCTGCTTCTGGCGGGCGAACACGGTGATCCCGTCATCGCGGGCAGCCTGCTCCCAGCCGGGGCCTGAGTCTGGGGTGGCGGAGAGCAGGAGGAGGGAGAGGCTGAGCAAGGACGTCATGGGACGGGCAGCTTAACAGGCCGGCCGTTTTGCCGAGAGTCCCGCTCGGATCCGGCGCGTTCTGCGGTAGTGTCCGCGCCCGTGAATACGCCCGATCTTCAGCCGTCCGAGGCCGCTGCGTCGCCTGCCCCCGAGCTCCCCGCCTCCGCGGAGACCATCCGCAAGGTCTACGTCCGCGATCTCCGCGAGAAGGAGCCGCTGCACACGGTCTTCCGCGTGGCGAAGAAGGCGAAGATCACCGGCCGCAGCGGCAAGTCGTTCGTCTCGCTCGTCCTCGCGGACAAGACCGGCGAGATCGACGGCCGGATCTTCGACAACGTGGACGCGCTGGATCCCACCTTCGCCGCCGGGGACTACGTCCTGGTGAAGGGCAGCGTGATCTCCTTCCACAACAAGCCGCAGGTGCTGGTGGACGCGGTGGAGCGGCTGGATCCCGAGCCGATCGACCCCGCGGAGTTCGCCTACGAGGCCCCGGCCGCCCCCGCAGCGCCGGAGAACGGCGCAGCCCAGGAGCGCTCAAGCCAGGGCCAGGGCCACGCCCACGGCCACGCGGACGGCCGGGCGGTGGCGCAGATCCGCGAGCTGGTGGAGCGGGTGGGCGACCCCAACGTCCGCGCCCTGCTGCTGGCCTTCCTGCAGGATCCGGACATCGCGCCGGGCCTGGGGATCGCCCCCGCCGCCAAGGGCATCCACCACGCGTACAAGGGCGGGCTGGCGGACCACATCCTCTCGGTGATGCGGCTGGCCCACCGGATCGCGGACCACTACCCGCAGGCGGACCGGGATCTCCTGATCGCCGGGGCCCTGCTTCACGACATTGGCAAGGTGAAGGAGCTCTCCTACGAGCGCGGCAACTTCGACTACACGGACGAAGGGCGGCTCGTTGGCCACCTGGTGATGACGGCGCAGAAGATCCGGGAGCACGCCTCGCGGATCCCCCACTTTCCGCCGCTGCTCGAGCAGCACATCACCCACCTGGTGCTCGCGCACCACGGCCAGCTCGAGTACGGCTCGCCCAAGCTCCCCGCCACGCTCGAGGCGCTGCTCGTCCACCTGATCGATCTGATGGACTCCCGGGTCGCCTCCTGGCTGGACCTCATGGCGAAGGACTCCAACGAGAAGTGGACGGACGTCTCCCGCCTCTACGACCGGCACCTGTGGAAGGGCGTGGTCCCCACCGCCCGCGGCAAGGCGCCGGTGGAGTCGCGCGGCGGCGGCAAGCGGCGGGACGAGCCGCGCCGCAACAAGCACCGCGATCAGGGCGGTCAGCACGGCCCCGGCGGCGGCCAGCACGGCAAGCCGCAGCACCGCGCCGAGCCCGAGGTCTCCCGCGCCGCGGAGCCGCGGCCGCCCCGCCGCGAGAAGCGGCCGGACAAGGAGGGCGCTCGCGAGCCCAAGGCCGGCGGCGGGCTGCCCACGGACCTGACCTTCAAGCCCTTCAGCGCGCTCGCGGGCGCGCCGCCGCCGGCGGCTGAGCCCGCCGCGCCTGAATCCGGGGACGAGCCCAAGCCGGAATGAGCAAGCCGCTGGGCGAGCGGCTCGTCGAGGCCGGGCTGATCACGCCGGACGACGTCCAGAAGGCGCTCCAGCAGCAGCGGATCACCGGCCACCGGCTGGGCGACTGCCTCGTCGAGGTGGGTGTCCTGCAGGAGGCCTCGCTGCTGCGCTTCCTTGCCGGGGAGCTCAAGACGCTCTTCGTCTCCACCGAGAAGCTGGCGAAGGCGAAGATCCCCGAGAGCGTGCTCAACCGGATCCCCGTCCGGATGGCGGAGGCGCAGCTGTTGCTCCCGCTCACCTACGACGCGGAGCGCGGCGTGCTCGCGGTGGTGATGGCGGAGCCCCAGAACGCCTCGGTGCTCAAGGAGATCGCCCTGGTGGCGGAGACCCGGGAGGTCTACGCGTACATCGGGCTGCGCAGCGGGATCCTCGCGGGGATCAAGCGCCACTACTACGGAGATCCCACCGCGTTCTCGGCGCCGCTGCAGCCGGCCGCCAACGTGCGCGCGGACCTCTCGGCGATCGCCCAGGCGTATGACGCGTCCGGCAGCAGCGGCGGCACGCGCACCGCCCAGTCCGCGCAGGTCCCAGCGGACGACGGCCGCACCCGCCGGCGCGCGGGCACCAACACCCGCCGCGGCTCCCAGCTGCGGGACACCTTCTTCCAGAGCCGCACCCCGGAGAACGACTACGTCGAGACCCTGCAGATCCTGGTCTCCCAGCTCGAGGCCGGCCGCGGCGAGCTGCGCGGCCACTCGGCGCAGCTGGCCCGGCGCGCGTCCCTGGTCGCCCGGCGGCTGGGCATGGGGCCGCGCGAGGTCTCCTTCGTGGCCATCGCCGCGCACCTGCACGACCTGGGCAAGGGCGGCCGCCACCACACCCTGCTCACTTCGGACGCCGGCCCGGAGTGGAAGGCCGAGGCCCGGCGCCTCCACCGCGCGCCGATCAAGCTCTTCGAGACGGTCCACCTGCCGGTGCAGGTGAACGCGATCCTCGCCCAGCTCTACGAGGCCTTCGACGGCAGCGGCGTGCCCCACGGCGCCAAGGGCGAGGAGATCACGCTCGGCGCGCGCGTGATCGCCGCGGTGGACGCGTACCTGGACTGCACCCGCAACTCCGCCAACCCCTTCGGGCGGGTGCTCCCCAAGGACGAGGCGCTGGCCCGCCTGCGCAAGGAGGCCAACCGCCTCTTCGATCCCGTGGTTGTGGAGACCATGGCCCAGCTGCAGAGCGGCGAGCTGCTGCGCCAGCGGCTGCGCACGGACGGGCGCCAGGTCACCGTCTGCACCGGGGACGACGCGCTGCGCTCCGCGCTCGCGGCCGCGCTCGGCGGCGTGGGGCTGGTCTGCCAGGAGCTGCCCCGGCTCGAGGGCGCGCTGGACGCGGTGCTCGCGGGAGACTCGGACCTGCTGGTGCTGGGGCTGGATCTGGGCGGCCCGGACCTCATGTCGCTCGCCAAGTTCCTCCGGGCGCAGCCGGAGGTGGCCGGCACCCCGCTCCTGGTGGTGGGCGAGCCCACGGACGCCTCCATCCGCAACCGGATGCTCGAGAACGGCGTGAACGCCTACCTCCCGCTCCCGCTGGACGCGGCGCAGGCGGGCACTTCGGTGCGGGGCTTCCTGAACGATCACGTCCAGTACGGCGCCCCCGGCCACCCGGTGGTCGGCAGCCTGGACGAGCTGCCGCTGCGGGACGTGCTGTCCCTCTGCGGCCTGGAGCGGAAGTCCGGCCTGCTGCGCTTCGCCGCCGCCGAGCAGGAGATCGCCTTGCACCTCGAGCTCGGCCGGGTGGTGCACGCGCGCAGCGCCAACGACCTGGGCGAGAACGCGCTCCGGGCGGTGCTCGCGCTGGAGCAGGCTGACTTCCGCTACGAGCCGGACGCGCTGCTGCTCGAGCCGCCCCACCTGGACATGCCGTTGGACTACTTCGCCCGGCCGGGCGGCGTGTGACGGAGGCTGTGACTCTGTCTCGGGTCGTCCCCCCCGGTTCACCCCGAGAGGCTGTGAGCCTTTCAGGCACGTAGCTCCCCCCGTTCACCCCGAGCGTAGGGACCTTGGTCCCGTAGTCGAGGGGCGGCCCCCAACGTCCCAGCGCGACTCCAACGTCATCCGCAGGGGAGATCTCCCACGAGTGAGCCGCCCCTACGCGCCGGCGGCGCTGACCTGAACCTTGCCGCGCCCCGCTCAGCCCGAGCGAAGTCGAGGGCCCGCCGATCGTAGGGACTCTCGCTCGTGGGGCCCGCGACTTCGCTCGGGCTGAGCGGACGGCCTCACGTTTCTTACCTTGATTGATCCGCCCAACGGGCGGCGGCCTCACTACGCTCGGGGTGAACGGTGGGGAGCCGGGCCTCAAGGGCCCGCGCCGCTCAGGGCAGCTGAACGCGCAGCCCGAAGAGGGCGCGGGCGTTCTGCGCGGCGGCCAGCGCCACCGCCTCGGGCTCCAGCCCCTTGAGCTCGGCCACCTTGCGCGCCACCTGCGCCACCCAGGCCGGCTCGTTCTTCTTTCCGCGGTGGGGGATGGGCGCCAGATACGGGCTGTCCGTCTCCACCAGCAGCCGGTCCAGCGGCGCGAAGCGCACCGCCTCCTGGAGCGCCTCGGTCTTCTTGTAGGTGACGATCCCCGAGATGGAGAGGTGGAAGCCGAGATCCAGGTACCGGCGCGCCGCCTCGGTGTCCCCGGTGAAGCAGTGGATCTGCCCGCGCGAAAGCCCCTGCGCGGCGAGCAGCTCGTGGCACTCCGCGTGGGCGTCCCGCACGTGGACCACCAGCGGCTTGCCCAGCGACTTCGCCAGCGCGCACTGGAAGGCGAAGACCTCCCGCTGCGCCTCGCGCGGCGAGTGATCGTAGTAGTAGTCCAGCCCCGCCTCCCCCACCCCCACGATCTCCGGCTTGGCGCAGAGCGCCTCCAGCTCGGCGCGGCGGGCCGGCGTGGCGTTGGCGGCCTCGTGCGGGTGGATCCCCATGGTGGCGGAGAGCAGCTCCGGGTGGGCCAGCGCCAGCTCGCGCGCGTTGCCGAAGTCACCGGAGCGCTGCAGCTGCCCCACCACGATCGCGTGGCGCAAGCCGGCCGCCTGCGCGCGCGTAAGCAGCCCGGCCACGTCCGTGAAGTCCGCCCGCTCGAGGTGGCAGTGCGCGTCGATCAAGATCATGCCCGCTCCTCCAGCGGCGCGGCCGGCCCCGGGTAGGCGCGCAGGCTCTCCTCGAGCTCGGCCTTGAAGGGGCCCGAAGGCGCCGCCGCCAGCGCCCGCTCCACGTGCGCGCGCGCCGCCGGAGTGCCGAGCAGGCACAGCCCCTCCGCGGCATCCAGCCGCAGCTCCTCCGGCGTCGAGGCGCCCTCCAGCAACGCCACCAGGAGCGGCTCCGCGGTCGCGTCCTTGAGGCGCCCCAGCCCGCGGGCGGCGGCGCCGCGGCAGAGATCTTTCGGATCCGCGAGGATCGCCTTGAGCTGCCGCGCGGCGTCTGGCGCGTTCACCTCTCCGCAGAGCTCGATCGCCATCGCCCGGTCCAACCCGCCGCGCCGGGAGATCCGCTTGGCGAGGTACTGCGCGCCCTCCGCGTCCCCCAGCCGCGCCAGCGCGCCGGCCGCCTGCGTGCGCTCGAAGCCCGGCAGCCACCAGCGGTTGAAGACCTTGCGGATCGCGGGCAGCGCCTTGACGTCCCCCAGCGCCGCCAGCGCGCCGAGCGCCCGGAACCGGAAGTCTCCGCGGTGCAGCCCCTCCTCGAGCACCTCGCGCCCGGCGGAGTGGCCCACCTCGGCGATCCCCCGGGCCGCCTCGAAGCGGACCGGGAACGCCGGATCGCGGAGCAGCGGCGTGAGCGCCACGCGCGCGGACGGCGGCCGCAGATCCGCCAGCTGGCCCGCCGCCTCCACCCGCACGTTCGGGGAGGGATCCGCCAGCCGCGCGGTGAGGAAGGCCTCCAGGGCGGGCCCCTCCAGCACGGTGGCCGCGAGCGACGCCGCGGCCCGCCGCACCGCGGGCTCCGGATCCGCGACGAGGCGCGGCAGCAGCTCCACGAACGGCGCCGCCTCGGCGTCCTCGCGGGCGGTGAGCGAGAGCAGGTGCTCCAGCGCGGCCGCCCGCTGCCGGCCCTCCGGCCGCTCCAGCTCGAGCAGCGCCCGATCGATCTCCTGCTGGAGCCCCATCACGGCTACTTCACCTCGGTGCCGGGCGGCACGTCCCCGGGATCCACCAGGCGCAATGGCCCGCCCTCCGGGCCGGCGGTGAGCAGCATCCCGCGGGACTCCACGCCGCGGATGGTGCGCGGCTTCAAGTTGGCCACCACCAGCACGTTCTTGCCCACCAGCTGCTCGGGGGCGAAGTACGCGGCGATCCCGGAGGCGATGGTGCGCGGCGCGCCCTCCCCCAGGTCGATGGAGAGCTTGAGCAGCTTGTCCGCCTTGGGGATCCGCTCCGCGGCGAGCACCTTGCCCACGCGCAGCGAGACCTTGGCGAAGGCGTCGTAGTCGATGCCGTCGGCGGCCGCTGGCGCAGGAGCCGGAGCGGCGGGCTCGGCCGAGGCCTTGGCGGGTGCCTGCGCGGGCGCATCTGCCGGCTGAACGAGCGTCGCCACCTGGGCCTCCTCGAGCCGGTTGATCACCACCGCCGGCGTGCCGATGGGGCGCGCGCGGTCCAGCAGCGGATAGCGCGCCTTGGCCAGCTGCGCGAAGGTGAGCTCCGGCGCCCCCAGCTGCTCGAAGAGCCGCGCGGAGATCCGCGGGACGATCGGCGCCAGCAGCGCCGCCACGAGATAAGTGACCTCGGCGGCGTCGCTCAGATCTGCGTGCGCGGCCGCGGCGTCCGTCTTCACCTTGTTCCAGGGCGCGGCGGTCTGGAGGAACTGGTTGGCGGACTGGGAGATCTCGGCGGTGAGCTTCACCGCCTGCCGGTACTCGAGCTTCTCGAACGCGGCGCGCACCTCCGCCGCCTTGGCGAGCGCGTCCTCCACCAGCCTCTTCCCTTCGCCGCTCGAGGGCGCGGCGAGCCGCTTGTCGAAGCGGCCGGCGAGCAGCGTGAGCGCCCGGTTGGCGAGGTTGCCAATGTTGTTCACCAGCTCGCCGTTTACCCGCAGCCGGAAGTCCTGCAGCGAGAGGTCGAGATCCTCCGGCCCCGCGCCCAGGTTCGCCGCGTAGAAGTAGCGCAGGTAGCTCGGATCCCCCACCCGCTCCAGGTACGTGCGGGCGGCGATCAGCGTGCCGCGGCTCTTGGACATCTTCTCGCCGTTGACGGTGAGGTGGCCGTGGATCACCAGCTTGTCCGGCTGCTTGAAGCCGGAGAGCTTGAGCACCGCCGGCCAGAAGAGCGCGTGGAAGTAGACGATGTCCTTGCCGATGAAGTGGACGATCTTCGCGTCCGCGTCCGGCGCCCAGTACGCGAGCGCGTCCTTCACCTTGCCGGTCTGCTTGGCCCAGCGCTCGGTGGCGGAGATGTAGCCAATGGGCGCGTCCAGCCAGACGTAGAAGTACTTGTCCGTCTCACCGGGGATCGCGAAGCCGAAGTACGGGCCGTCCCGGCTGATGTCCCAGTCCGCCAGCCCCTTCTCGAAGAACTGCTGGAGCTGGTTGGCCACGCCCTGGTTGATGAAGTCCGGCTTGCGGATGAGGCCGAGCAGGAAGTCCGCCTGGCGCGAGAGCTTGAAGAAGAGGTGCGCGGACTTCTTGCGGATGGGCGGGGTGCCGCAGATCGCGCAGCGCGGGTTGATTAGCTCGGTGGGGGTGTGGGTGCGCCCGCACTTCTCGCAGATGTCCCCGTACTGATCCTCCGCCTTGCAGTTGGGGCAGGTGCCCTTGATGAAGCGGTCCGGGAGGAAGCGCTTGTCCTTCTCGCAGAAGGCCTGCTCCACCTCCTTGCGGTCGATCTCGCCGGCGTCCTTCAGCCGCCCGTAGATCAGCTCCGCGTAGTGCTTGTTCTCGGCGGAGTTGGTGCTCCAGAACGTGTCGAACTTCACGTCGAAGTCGCGGAAGTCCGCCTGGTGGGCCTCATAGAAGCGGGCGATGAAGGCCTCCGGGGAGAGCCCCGCCTTCGCCGCGTTCAGCTCGATCGGCGTGCCGTGCGTGTCGTCCGCGCAGACGTAGGTGACGTCCACGCCGCAGGAGCGCAGGAAGCGGACGTAGATGTCCGTCTGCACGTACTCCACCAGGTGCCCCATGTGGATGGGGCCGTTGGCGTAGGGCAGCGCGCTGGTGACGAGGACTTTCTGGGCCATGGTGGACAGGAGCGATAGCAGCCCAGGGACGCGCGGCGGAAGCGGGATCTGACCGTCCGTCTCCGGCGCGAAAGTCAGCGGCGGACCGCGGCGGCCCCGCACAGCTTCCAGAGCAGCCGCTCGATCACCAGCTTCCCGGAGCCGGAGGACTTGAGCGCCAGGTCCGCGTCCGCGCAGAAGACGAGCGAGGAGAGCAGCTCGTTGCGCGAGTAGCGCAGCGCCGCCTGCATCCCCAGGTAGACCGCGTAGGGGTGCGGGACCCGCAGCTTCTGCGCCTTGGCCTCCTCCTCGATGACGGGGAAGAGCGTGTCCTTGAAGGTGTCGTAGCTGCGCGGGAACGAGCCCTTGGCCAGGTGCGTGGCCCGCTCGTGGTTCTCCAGCAGCGTGCGGGTGATGGAGGCGATCGCCCCGAGCAGCTGCAGCCCCACCATCCCCTGCCCCATCGCGTCCTCGGCGTAGCGGAGCGCCGCGCGCAGGTCCCGCTTCTGCAGCGCGTCCGAGAGCTCGAGGAACTCCTCTTCCCGCGCGCGGCCGACGAGGAGCGCCACGTCCGCGTCCTGGATCACCGGCCCGTCCACGTACATGGCCAGCTTCTCGAGCTCGGACTGGACCAGGCGCATGTTGCCGCCGCAGCGGTCCTTGAGCAGCGTCTCCGCGGAGGGCGCCAGCTTCTTCTTGAAGGGCGCCAGCGTGGCCTTCACCAGCTCGGAGAGGTCCAGGTCCTTGAGCCGGGAGGCGACCTTCCGCTCCACCAGGTGGCCCAGCTCCTTCGCCAGCTTCACCAGCGGGTTCTTGGTGTCCACCTCCGAGGCGGCGATCACCAGCACCTGCCCCGGCGGCAGCCCCTTCTCGAACAGCTCCACGAGCGCGCCCACGTCGCTCTCGGGCGCGGTGACGCCCTCCTCCTTGCAGAAGGCGGCCACGTCCCGCAGGAAGGCCACGTCCTGATCCGCCAGGTCGACGTTGAGCTCCTCCTTCCATTCGTCCGCGGAGGGGGCGCCCGAGGCGGAGGGATCCAGCTGGGAGGGCCCCCAGCCCGCGCGCGCCGCGAGCGCGAGCACCCGGCGCGCGGCCTCCTTGCGGCGGCCGGCCTTCCACGCGTCTCGCGCCTTGGAGAGCGCGTCCGTGCGGCCCTTCTTGGGCGCGAGGAACTCCGGATCCCGGATCAGCACCACCTTGCGCCCGGGGAACATGGGCAGCGTGGCCAGATCCATGGCCACCTCGCGCGGCGAGGCCCCGTCCAGCACGCTGTAGTTGATCCCCATGGAGGGATCCGGCAGCAGGACCTTGATCAGGTCGTCCGCGCCCTTGCGGACCAGGTACTCCTCGCCCCAGAGCAGATAGATCGGCGGCACCTTCTTGCCGCCGGCAAGGGCGATCACGTCCTCCAGGGTCTCGCTCACGCCCGCGCCCCCGAGCCGGCCCCGAGCAGGATCAACAGCCGCTCCAGCTGCAGGCGCGGCGAGCCGTTCTTGGTGAGCGCCACCCGGGCCTCTTCGATCAGCTCGTGGCGGCGGTGCAGCGCCCCCTCGCTGAGCCGGCCGGAGACCTCCTGCGCCAGCGGGAGCAGATCCTGGTTGGCGAGGAAGCCGCCGTCCGCCTTCACCAGGGCGAGATCGCGGGTCCACAGCTGGAGGATCCGCAGCGCGTCCTCGGCGTCATCCCGGGCGCCGCCGAAGTCCTCGGAGAAGCGCAAGATCGGGCGGGCGTCGTTGCCGGGCAGGGACTCGAAGCGCTCGATCAGCTCGCGGCGGCGGGCCAGCCGCTCGGTGTTCACGTAGAGCGCGCGGGAGAGGCTGCCGCCGCCCATCACCGCCACCAGCCGCGCCGTCTCCACGTCCAGCCGGCGCTCCTTCTGGACGAAGGAGGCCACGAAGTCCACCGGGAGCGCGCCGAAGTGGACCTTGGCGCAGCGGCTGCGCAGCGTGGGGAGCAGCTCGTCCGCCGCGCTGGCGATCAGGATCAGCACCGTCTCCGGCGGCGGCTCCTCCAGCGTCTTCAGGAAGGCGTTCTGCGCGGGCTCGTTCATGGCGTGCGCCGAGCCGATGATCGCCACCTTCTTGCCGCCCTCCAGCGAGCGCAGCGCCAGCCGCTCTTGCAGCTTGCGGATCTGCTCCACCTTGATTGCCCGGGACGGAGTGCCAGCGAAGTCCGAGCGGCCGGCGAGCTTGCGGGCGACCTGCTCCTCCTCGGGGAGGATCCACATCACGTCCGGGTGGTTGCGCTTGGCCACCCGGACGCAGTGGCTGCACTTGCCGCAGCCGTTCTGGGGCTCTTCCTTGCAACCGAGCGCCTGGGCGAACCCCACCGCGGCGAGCTCCTTGCCCACGCCCTCCGGCCCGCCGAACAGGTAGGCGTGGTGCACCGACCCGCCCGCAAGCGCGGACTTGAGCGCGTCGATGGCGCGGGTCTGGCCGGTGACGTCCGTGAGCCCCATGGGGGCGGCAATGTACACGCGACCTTGACCGGGTGTGAGCGCCGAAGCGAGATTGCGAGCCGCTTGACCGAGTTCCTGCAAAGCAACGTCACCCTGGTGATCGGCGCCGCGCTGCTGCTGGCGCTGATCGCCGTGCGCGCGGGCACCGCGGACAAGCTCTACCGGCGCGACCTGGCCGGCGCGCTGGTGATGCTGACCGCGTTCCTGGTCCTGCGCAGCTCGTACTGGCTGCTCAAGGAGCACCTGGGCGAGACAGCGCAGAAGCTCCTGCGCGTGGGGTGGATGCTCACCTTCGCCTTCGGGGCGATCCGCGGCGCCGTCTCCACCGTGCTGCGGATGGCGCGCTTCCGCGCCAAACCCACGCCGAAGATCCTCCGGGACGTGATCGACTTCACGCTCTACAGCGTGGTCGCGCTGCCGATCTTGAAGTCGCAGCTGGCGTTCGATCTCACCGGGCTGTTCGCCACCAGCGCCATCGTCTCGGTCGTCATCGGCTTGGCGCTGCAGGACACGCTGGGCAACCTCTTCGCCGGGCTGTCGATCCAGCTGGAGCGCCCCTTCCAGGTGGGCGACTTCGTCACCGTGCGCGAGCACACCGGACGGGTGATGCAGATCGCCTGGCGCGCCACCCGGATCGAAACAGGGCGGCGCGAGGTGGTGACCGTCCCCAACAGCATCGTCTCCAAGGAGGCGGTGAAGAACTACTCGCGCGGCTACGAGCCGGTGGGCGTGGAGCACGAGCTCGGCGTCTCCTACGACACGCCGCCCAACCAGGTGAAGGCGGTGATCCTGGAGTCGCTGCATGAAGTGGCCAACGTGCTCCACGAGCCCGCCGCCACCTGCCGGATCCGCGCCTTCGGCGACAGCGCGGTGACCTACCGGATGCGCTTCTTCGTGGCGGACTTCGCCCACGCGGACGCAACCCTGGACGAGGTGCTGACCCGCCTGTGGTACCGGCTGCGGCGTGAAGGCATGGAGATCCCCTACCCGCACCGGATGCTGGTCTCCCGCCCGGAGCGGCGGCAGGCCGGCCCGGAGCGGCGGCTGCCTTCGCTGATCGCCCAGGTGGACTTCCTCCAGGGGCTGGCGCCGGCGGAGCAGGACCGGCTGGCGCGCGAGTTCACCCTCCGGCAGTTCGGCGCGGGGGAGAAGGTGATCGCCGCGGGTTCGCCGGGGCACACCTTCTACGTGGTGGCGGAGGGCGAGGTGTCGGTCCGGAGCGGGACGCCCGAGGTGGAGGTCACCCGGCTGCGCAGCGGCCAGTACTTCGGCGAGATGTCGCTGCTCACCGGCGAGCCGCGCGCCGCGTCCGTCACCGCCCTGCAGGACACCACGCTCTTCGAGCTGGACCGCCCGGCCTTCGCGCAGCTCTTCGCCGAGCACCCGGGCCTGGCGCGCCAGCTCTCGGCGCGGCTCGCCGAGCGGCGCACCCAGCTGCGCGCCGCGGCACAGAACGCCGGCCAACACGGAGACGGCTCCCCGGAAGAGGGGCGCATCTTCGGGCGGCTGCGGCAGATCTTCGGCCTGGTCGGGGATTGAGACAGGTGTGCCTTTCCTGGTGATTTGCCTCTTGCCCGCGAGGCAATAGGCTTGCGGGCGGCAGCCACCCCCCAAGGAGCAGCGCATGAAGTGGCGGCAGGTGAGGTTCGTGTTGCTGGGTGCGTTGGTGATCCTCGCCTGCGTGCCCACGCCCAAGCGCTACATCGCGCTGCTCGAGTCCAAGAGCGGCTCCACCGCGGTGGGCAGCGCCACCTTCGTCCCCACAGACGGGAAGATCCACCTCGGGCTCACCGTGGACAAGGCGCCGCCGGGCACCCACGCGGTCCACATCCACAACGTGGGGGACTGCAGCTCCGCGGATGGGCTCTCGGCGGGTGGCCACTGGAACCCCGCGGGCTCGCCGCACGGGAAGCTCGGGGAGCCCACCTTCCACCTGGGGGACATCGGCAACTTCGTGGTGGGTGCGGATGGGAAGGGCACCCTCTCCTTCGACACGGACCGGTGGACCGCGGCCGGCGCGGGCGGCGTGAGCGCCGCGTTCGATGGCGGCACCAACGACATCGTGGGGCACGCGGTGATCGTCCACGGCGGCGTGGACGACTACGCCTCCCAGCCCACGGGTGACGCGGGCAGCCGGATCGCCTGCGGGGTGATCAAGGAGATCGCCGAGTAGCGCGCGCCACCAGCCGGGGCCCCACGCGGCACGAGCCGAGCAGCGCGCAGCGGGCGCAGTTGTGCGGCTTGGGGGGCTGCGGGCAGGCCCCGCTCATCCCGTAGTGACAGAGCGCGAAGTCGAACTTCACCGGGTCCTGCGGGTCCAGCAGCCGCAGGGACGCGGTGATCTCCTCGGCCGTGCGCCAGGAGAGATCCTTGCGGCGGGTGAGCCCCAGGTGCCCGGCGATCCGGCCGATGTGCGTGTCGAGCGGGATCATCAGGACGGTCTTCGGGATGGAGGTCCAGATCCCGAAGTCCACCGCGTCCGGCCCGCGGACCATCCAGCGCAGGAAGAGGTTGAGCCGCTTCGCCGCGCCGGCGCCCAGCGGAGAGGGCAGCAGGTGGTGCAGGCCGCGCTCCTTGCCGAGCGCCTTGCGGACGGGCGCCATGGGCACGTCCCGGAGCGCGGCGGTGAAGCCGGCGAGCGCGCCATGGAGCGTGCCCGCTCTGGCCAGCTCCCGGGCGAAGAGCGCCTCCAGGCTCCCGTGGGTCTCCAGCGCCGCGCGCATGCCCAAAAGCAGCACCGCCAGATCCGCGGGGACGTTGAAGCGGTAGACGAACCCGTCCAGCAGCCTGCGCGCAGCGGCGAGATCGAAGCGGCGGACATACGCGCCCGGAGAGTCCCCCATCCCGGCGAGCAGGCCGATCAGCTTGGGCTTGAACAGGTCCGCCCGGCCGTAGGCCAGACAGGCGGAGAGCAGCGCGCTGACCTCGATGTCCTCGCGGGCGGAGTAGCGGTGCGGCAGCTCCACCGGGTCGAACGCCATCCGCTCGCGGTAGGGCGCGTCCCGCTCGAACGCGGCGAGCGCCGGCGCCAGCGCAGCGGCCGCCGCTGCGCTAAGCCCGCGAGATCTGAGCGTCCGACGTTTCATGGTGGAAATGGGGACAGGCTACTTTTCGCCGGCGAAATGGGGACAGGCTGCTTTTCGGCGCCGAGGGGCCCCGCGACATTTTCGCCCGGAAATGGGGACCGGCTGCTTTTCGGCGCCGAAAAGCAGCCTGTCCCCATTTCCGGGCGAAAATGTAGCCTGTCCCCATTTCCGGCTCAGCGCGTCAGCTCGCGGACCAGGTGGCCGAGCTCCGGGAGGATCAGCTTCCGCATGGCCAGCCCGGCGGCCTGCGGGGAGCCGGGCAGCGCGAAGACGATCATCCCCTTCACGGTCCCGGCGCAGGCGCGGCTGAGCATGGCCGGGCTGCCGATCTCCTCGTAGGACAGGGCCCGGAACAGCTCGCCGAACCCCGGCAGGCGCTTCTCGAACGCCGCCTCGAGCGCTTCGATGGTGTTGTCCCGCCGGCCGATCCCGGTCCCGCCGTTGAAGATCACCGCGCGCGCCCCCGCCCCGGCCGCCGCGTCCAGCGCCGCCTGGATCTGCGCCGGCTCGTCCTTGATCAGCTGGTATCCGGCCACGGTGTGGCCCGCGCCCTCCAGCGCCTTGCGCAGCGCCGCGCCGCTCTCGTCCTTGGACTCGTCCCGGCTGTCCGAGCACGTCACCACGAACGCCGCCACCTGCGCGGGGGCGTGGGACTTGTGCTCGTGCGCCGCCTTGGACTCGTGCCGATGACCGTGGCTGTGACTGTGACCGTGGTCATGCCGGTGCCCGTGATCGTCGTCGTGATCGTGCTTGTCGTGCCCCATGGCGCGCCTCCTACCACGGGGCGCGAAGGCGCGCGTCAGGGCTGGAAGTCTTCGAGCACCAGGCTGCCGTCCTCCACGGAGATCCGGAAGGCGCGCTGGTCGTCGCAGACGTTGGGCGAGGTGACGTTCTTGCCGCTGTCGAAGTCGAACCCCACCTCGTGGCACGGGCAGACCACGAGGTTTCCCTGCACGCGGCCGCCGGAGAGCAGGCAGCCGGCGTGGTTGCACCAGTCGTCGAGCGCCTTGTACTTCTCGCCCAGCTTCGCCACGACCACGTTCTTGTTCTTGCCGATCTCGAAGCCGCGCATCTCGCCTTCGGCGAAGTCCGCGGGGCCCAGCTTGATCCTCATGGGCCGCTATTCCACCACGAACTGCGTCCCGTGGCTCTCCAGGAAGACCATCGCCTGCCTGCGGAGCGGGGCGGCGTCCCAGATCAAGTTGTGGCTGTTGAAGGTGGGGATGCGCTCGGGCGCAAGGTAGGTCTTCGCCTCCGCGACGAAGAGCGCGTGGAGCGGCTCGGTCCCGGACATGGCCGCGCTGCGCTCCTGCGCCTGCATGGCGGCCGCGAGCGACTCGGTGGCGGTGTTGGGGATGGTGAGATCGTCCACGCACTCCTGGATGAGCAGCGCGCGGTCCCGCGGGAAGGCCAGGCCGATGTTGACCGGGTCCCCTTCGTCCATGAAGACCTGGGCGATGGCCCGGAAGAGCGGGAAGAGGCCGTAGTACTCGGCGGACTCGAACGGGATGAGCGTCTTGGACGCCAGCAGCAGGCCGATCCGATCCCGGATCTCCGAGGAGCCGAGGATGTTGGAGAGGCCGCCGCCCGGCACGTTGAGCACCGAGTACTTCACGCGCGAGTCCAGGCTCACGTACGAGGCGCCCATGATGGAGCCCAGCGAGTTGCCGAAGTAGCCAAGCTCGGGGTTGAAGTCGCCCTGCCCGTCCCCATCCAGATCGAGCTTGCCGATCGCGGTGCCCAGCTGGAGCTGGTCGAAGATCATCTCGCGGAAGTTCTCTCGGGTGACGGGCAGGTGCTCGAGCGCGAAGAAGTTCACCGGGCTGCCGCGGGTGCCCTGGCTGGGGGCGTCAATGCCGAAGCACGCAAAGCCCTTGGCGGCGAGCAGCTGCCCCACGTCCAGGCAGTAGGAGCTGGTGTCGCCGTTCTTCGGCGTGTTCCGCCCGCCGATCCCGTGGGCGCCGATCACCGCGCGCCAGCCGCCCGGGGGCTTGGGCCCCTTGGGGATGACGGCGACGAACGCCAGCTCCACCTTGGGCGAGGTCTCCGGCGCGGCCACGTAGGCGGGGTTCCAGATCCCGTCCGGGTTGCGCAAGTCATGCGCTGTGAACGAGCCGACCACCACGCGCCCCACCGCGTCCGCGGGGCGGGACCAGGAGAAGTGCTGCAGCTTGTCCAGGAAGGGGCTGAAGTCCGCGTCCCCCGCCACGTAGGTGCCCACCGGGCGATCCCCGCTGCCGTCCGGCACGTCCCCCTTGGGCGGGACGGTGACGGTGGGCTGGTAGCTCTGCGCGAACTCCACCAGCTTGCTCAAGCCGGGCTGGATGCGCGCGGCCTGCTGGGGGAGGACGAGCAGGACCTCGGACTCCTTGATCCCGAGCGCGGCGGCCGCGCCCTTGATCAGCTCCCCCGCATCCTTCTGCTCGTGGAAGGCGGCGGGGCGCACCAGCTCCGTGCCGGAGGCGGTCTTCAGCCCGCGCCGCAGCACCAGGAACCCCAGGGCGCCGTCCGGCAGCGGCAGCGTCGGGCGGACCACGAGGAACGGCGCGAAGTCCGCGGGCGGGGTGCGGGCGGTGCCCTCGTAGGACGCGGTGGAGAGCTCCACGGGCACTTCCGCCTCGAGCACCGCGTAGCTGCTCCCGTCCTTCACCAGGCGGGAGAAGGTGCCCTTGAGCGAGGCGGGATCCACGGGCTCGCTGGTGCGGACCAGGACCGAGCCGAAGTTGCCCAGCCCCTGGACCGCCTTGGCGTCCTCCGCCCAGGTGGCGAGGAAGGAGCGCATCGCACCGGTCTGGGCCTTGGCGGGGAGGAACGGCCTGTACCAATCCGGACGCAGGACCAGGCCTTGGGGCGTCAGCAGCCGGCCGTCCGGGAAGGGGTTCTCAAGGCTCTGCGCGTCAGCGCTGTAGAGCACGGAGGGGCCCACCGGCGCGGGGTTGCACGCGAGCGGGAGGGCGAGCAGGAGGGCGGGCAGGAGCCAGGTGCGCATGGGGAGTTCGGAGCGAGGGGTCGTCAAGGGGCGCGCACACTAGCAAGCAAGGGGTAGCAGAGCGAACCGGGGGGCTCTGGGGTTATGTTCGCTGGCGTGATTCTCAACGACAAACCCGCGGTGGCCCGGGTCCTCCGGGAGATCTCTGCCCTGCTGCAGCTCCGGGGGGAGCACGCCTTCAAGTCGCGCGCGTACGACATGGGCGCGGACCGGATCGCCGGGCTCACCGAGGATCTCGGCGAGCTGGTGGCGCAGGGGCGGCTCCAGGAGCTGGACGGGATCGGCGACTCCCTGGCGAAGAAGATCTCCGAGCTGGTGACCACCGGCAGGATGACCTACTTCGACGAGCTGCGCGCCGAGTTCCCGCCGCGGATCCTCGAGCTGCTCGCGGTCCCGGATCTGGGCCCCAAGAAGGCCGCCGCGCTCTGGAAGCAGCTGGGCGTGACCGACCTGGCCTCGCTGGAGGCGGCCTGCAAGGAGCAGCGGGTCCGGACGCTCAAGGGCTTCGGCGAGAAGACCGAGGAGAAGATCCTCGCCGGGCTGGCGCTGCTGGCGCGCTCGCGCGGGCGCTTCCGGCTGGGGGACGTGCGGCCCCTGGCGGAGGAGCTCCTGCGCAACGTGCTCGCGGTGCCGGGCGTGGTGCGGGCGAGCCTGGGCGGGAGCACGCGCCGGTGGTCGGAGACGGTGGCGGACGTGGACATCATCGCGTCCGCGCCGGACGCCCAGCCGGTGCTGCAGGCGTTCGCGAGCGATCCGCGGGTGGCCACGGTGCTGGGCAGCGGCGAGAGCAAGTGCTCGGTGCGGCTGTGGCAGGACGACCTCCAGGTGGACCTCCGGGTCCTGCCGGACGAGGACTTCGCCACCGCGCTGCACCACTTCACCGGGAGCAAGGCGCACCACATCCGGCTGCGCGGCCTGGCGCAGGAGAAGGGCTACAAGCTCTCCGAGTGGGGGGTGCACCAGGGCGAGCAGAAGGTCCCGATCAGCGACGAGCGGGAGATCTACGCGCTGCTGGGGATGCAGTACGTGCCTCCGGAGCTGCGGGAGGACTGGGGCGAAGTGGACGCGGCGCTGGAGGGGCGGCTGCCCACGGACCTGCTCACCTTCGAGGACGTGCTGGGGATCACCCACAGCCACTCCACCTGGTCAGACGGGAACGCCACGCTGGAGCAGATGGCGCAGACGGCGCGCAGCGTGGGGATGCGCTACCTGACCGTCACCGAGCACAGCCAGGCGGCCAACTACGCCAACGGCGTGACCGAGGACCGGCTGCGGGCGCAGTGGGACGAGATCGACCGGATCAACGCGCAGCTGCCGGACTTCCGGCTGCTCAAGGGGATCGAGGTCGACATCCTGGACGACGGCGCGCTGGACTTCCCGGACTCGGTGCTGGAGCGGCTGGAGGTGGTCATCGCCTCCATCCACACCCGCCATCAGCTGGACGAGGCGGCGATGACCAAGCGGGTGCTCCGCGCGTTCGACAACCCGTATGTCCACATCTTTGGCCACCCCACCGGCCGGCTGATCAACAGCCGCCCCGCCTACGGCCTGAAGATGGAGGCGGTGATGGAGAAGGCGGCGGAGAGGGGGATCGCCATCGAGGTCAATGGGAACCCACACCGCCTGGACCTCTGCGCCGAGCAGGTCCGCATGGCGCTCGCGCGGGGCGTCAAGCTGGTGGTGAGCTCGGACAGCCACGCCCCATCAGAGGTCGGCACCAACCTGCTCTACGCGGTGGCCACGGCGCGCAAGGGCTGGGCGCGGCGGATGGACGTGCTCAACACCCTGGACCCGGACGCCTTCACCCAGACCCTGCGCGAGGCGCGCCGCTAGCGGGCGTTCTGGCATAGGCTAACGGCCGCCGATGAACTGCTCGATCTGCCTCAACGAGCATGCGCCCGGGGTCGCCTGTACGGGGACGCTGGTGCGTACGCCCGGGCCCCCGCCCCCGGCCGAGCCCGCCCTCCCGTTCGATCCGGACGAGGCGCTGATCGGCACGAGCGTGGGGTCCTTCAAGATCGTCCGGAAGCTTGGCCGCGGCGGGATGGGGACGGTCTTCCTCGGCGAGCACGCGATCATCGGCAGCAAGGTGGCGGTGAAGATCCTCCACCCGCACCTGGCCTCGAACCCGCAGCTGGTCAGCCGCTTCTACGCGGAGGCGCGCGCGGTCAACCTGATCGGCCACGAGAACATCGTCAACATCTTCGACATGAGCGTGATCCCCCCGCCGGGAGGGGATGGGCCGGGGCGCTACTACCTGATCATGGAGTACCTGGAGGGCAAGCCGCTCACCAGCCTCGCCAAGGGGCCGCTGGACGCGAAGATCGCGCTGCCCATCCTGATCCAGGTCTGCGACGCGCTGCTGGCGGCGCACTCGCACGGCGTGGTCCACCGGGATCTCAAGCCGGAGAACATCTTCCTGGTGAAGCGGGCGAAGGCCGAGAACACGGTGAAGATCCTCGACTTCGGCATCGCCAAGCTCTTTGGCGCGCACGCGCCGGGGGAGCAGACCGGGGCGGGGATGATCGTGGGCACGCCGGAGTACATGGCGCCGGAGCAGACCACCGGCGAGGCCGTGGACGGGCGTGCGGATCTCTACTCGCTCGGCATCATCAGTTACCTGCTGGCCACTGGGCGGCTGCCGTTCACCACGGGCGGCCTCACCGGGATCCTCCTCGCGCACCGGGACACCGTTCCTCCAGCGCCGCACGAGCTCAACCCGCGCGTCTCCCAGGCCTGGTCCCAGGCGATCGTCCGGTGCATCGCCAAGAAGCCCGAGGATCGCTTCCGGGACGCGAACGAGCTGCGCGAGGCGCTGGAGCGGGCGGTCACGGCGCCTGCGGTGGCGCCCATGGAGCGCACCCCGGTGCCCCCGCCCCCGGCGATCGCCCCCGTGGTGGCGCCGAGCACGCCGGCGCTGATGCCCACGCCCAAGCCGGTGGACAGCCGGCACGTGGCGCCCTTCCACGGCAAGGTGAGCTCGCTCTCCGGTCAAGAGCTCTCGCGGCTCCCCTGCGCGGATCTCTCCCGCGGCGGCGTCTTCCTGTGCACCGAAGGCGCCCTGCCCGCCCTCTTCTCCCGCGTGAAGGTGGCCCTGCTGCTGCCGCAGCGGGAGCTGTCGCTGCTGGCGGAGGTGGTGCGGCACGTCACCTCCGAGCAGGCGAAGGCGTGGGGGATGTCCCCGGGCTTTGGCGTGCAGTTCGTGGAGGTGCCGGCGGCCACCAAGGACGACCTGGCGCGGGTGGTGGCGGGGCTGCCGCTCGCCGCGCCGGCGGCGCAGGGCCGGGGCGAGACGGACGATCCCTCCGCCGAGCCGCTGCTCTCCCACTACCGCAAGCGGATCAACGGCGATCACTACGTGGTGCTGGCGCTGGGGACCGAGACCGAGTTTTCGGACATCCGCGCGCGCGGCCGCGAGGCCATCCGGGATCTGGAGGCGCTCAAGGCGAAGAAGCTGTCCGTCTCCCAGAGCGCGCAGCTCTCCGCGGCCACCTCGCGCGTCCAGCAGGCGCTGGAGGTGCTGGGAAATCCGGTCTCGCGCGTGGAGTTCGACGCCAACCGCGGCAACTACCAGGGCGTGGCCCGCTGCATCTCCGCCGGGATCACCGTCACGGATCTGGAGGGGATCCGCCGGCGCTTCCTGCAGGCCCACCCCAGCAACGAGTCCCGCGCGCTCATCCACTTCACCACGGGCGGCGCCTACGAATCCAAGGGACCCACCAGCTCGGCGCTGGAGGAATACGAGAAGGCGCTGCTCCTGGACCCGCTCAACCTCCGCTACCAGCAGCGGTACTGGGGGCTGAAGAAGAAGGTCCGCACGGGAGGCGCGTGAAGCTCCGCGTCCTGCTCCTGCTCTTGCCCTGCGCGCTGGCGCGGGCGGAAGAGCCGCCCAGCCGCAAGGCGCAGCGGCTCGCCTTCGAGGGCAACCTGCGCAGCGTGGTGCAGGTGCAGGGGCCGCGGCGCCGCGGGCTCGGGGTGGTGGTGGGCGCGGACGGGCAGGTGCTGACGTCCGTGGACTACGTCTCGCTCGAGGCAGCCAAGGTGACGCTGGGCGAGCAGGAGCACGAGGGCAAGGTGGTGATGGCGAACGCGCAGCTGAAGGTGGCGCTGGTGGCGGTGGAGGGCGCGTCCAACTTCCCGGCGGCCCCGGCGCGGCCCGGGGCCCCGCCGCCGAAGGGCGCTTGGCTGGTGGCGGTCACGGCGGGCAATGGCGGCGCGCTCGCGCCGAAGGTGGGTTGGGTGAAGAAGGGGGCGTCACCGCGCTCGCCCTTCCTCCAGACGGATCTCTCGGTGCCCGCGGGCAGCCCCGTGTTCGACGGCAAGGGGCGGCTGGTGGGGCTGTGCGCGGAGTCGGTGGCGCAGGGGTGCCGGGTGCTCCCGCTGCCCGCGCTCAAGGCCCAGCTGGCGCAGGGCGAGGGCGCGCCGTGAGGGAGGCGATCGTCCGCCGGATCGAGAAGCTCTCCGCGGTGCAGGAGGTCTTCGTCCTCTGGGCGGTGGGGTTCTTGGGGATCATCGTCTCCTTCCTGCTCTTCCGCGGCTTCGCCAAGCTGGTGGCCACGCTCGGGTTCCTCTACCTGCCGCTGCTGGCGATGGACAAGCGCGGGGAGGACTACGAGGACTACGGCGTCACGCTGCGCAACTGGCGCCAGGACCTGAAGCTCTTCTTGATCCTGGCGGCGATCGTGGGGCCGCTCTTCTTCGCCGGCTTCTGGGCGTTCGCGCTGTTCCTGCAGCACGTGCCGCCCTCATTGGCCTCGTGGATCTCCCCGCTCTCTGGAGAGGTCCACTTCCAGCCGCGGCTGCCGGACCGGTTCGAGAGCTGGGTGGTGGATCAGCTCTTCGTGGTGGCGCTGCCGGAGGAGTTCTTCTACCGGGGCTACGTGCAGACGCGGCTGCGGGACGCCTGGCCGCAGGGGCGGATGTTCCTCGGGGCGCGGCTGGGGCGGGCCTTCTTCGTCACCGCCCTGCTCTTCGCGCTCGGCCACCTGGCGATCTTCCAGGTCTGGCGCCTGGCCGTGTTCTTCCCCGCGCTCGTCTTCGGCTGGATGCGCGAGCGCACCGGCACCGTGATGGGGGCGGCGCTCTTCCACGCCGCCTGCAACCTGTACGAGCAGTTCCTGGAAGCGTCCTTCTTCGGGCGCGTCTAGCGGACGTTCGGGCCCACCTGGTTGGCGAAGGCGTAGCCCACGGTCTGATCCAGGTTGATGGACCAGGTGTAGGCACCGCGCAGCGCGGGGAAGCGCCCCTCGAGCTCGCTCCAGGCGGAGTTGATCGTGGAGATCAGCGTGACGTTGGTGGTGTCGCCGAGGCTGCCGGAGTTGGCAACGGAGCGCGTCCCCAGTCCAACCTTGTAGGCGGGGATCCCCGCAGAGATCAGCTGCTGCGTCCGGTTGATCATCTGCGCCCGTGAAGCGCTCTCGCTGCAGCCCTGGTCGTAATACATGGGCGCGATGAAATCGAAGTCGTCCCCCAGCTGGAGCGCCACGCTGGTGTAGCCGTCGTTCGAGGGCGCGGGCGCGGCGGTGATGAGAAAGTCGCGGCCCAGCTCCGCCTTGAGGCGGCGGCTCGCGGCCACCAGCGAGGGCACGTGCATCCCGTGCTCGAGATCCCAGTCGATCCCGTCGAAGCCGTAGCTCTGGCGCAGGCGCTTGATGCTCCCCACGAATTGGTCCACGCGGGCGTCCGCGTTGTCCGGGCCGAGCGAGAAGCCCCAGGACTGGTTGGGGAGATCGAACCACCCACCGATGGAGAGGATCACCTTCCGGCCCTGGCTCTGGAGCAGCCGGACGTCGTCGCGGAAGGAGGCGTCGCTCTGGACGTACTGGCCCCACTGCACCTCGCCCGAGCTCTTGTTCACGCCCACGGCGAAGGCGAGGAACACCACGTTGTACGACGCGGGGACGTCCCGGAGCGCCACGTTGGGGATGCCCCAGTTCTGCCAATAGCCGCCCACCACCTTGGCGGGCAGCGCCCGGCTGCCGCGGGCGACGCTGGACCAGATCGTCTGACCATCCCGCGCGATGATGCTCAGGCTGCCGTCGTCGTTCACGGAGAGCGCGGAGAGGTGCTTGCCGTCCGTGTTGGACGCCCAGAGCGGCTGCCCGCTGGCGTTGTAGACCACGAGGTTCCCGTCCGCCTGCATGGCCGTGAACGCGCCCTTCTTCGGACTCCCGTCCTCGGCGCGGGTCCCCGTGGCCCAGAGCGGCCTCCCGTCCTGGGTGTAGAGGACCAGGTTGCCGTCACCCTGCATCACCAACCCCATCTGCTGGTTGCAGGAGCGCACCCACTCGCCCGGCTGCAGCAGGGTGCCCGGGTCGAGTCCGCAGGGCGCGTGGGCCGGCATCGCCATGGTGGCCCAGATGGGCCGCCCATTCGGCGCGTAGATCACGATGTTGCCGTCATCCTGGACCGCGAGCTTGGAGCCGGGATTGTTCTCGGTGGCGGTGGCCCAGACGGCCCTGCCGTCCTTGTAGATGACGAGGTTTCCGTCCCCCTGCATGACCATGGTGGCGTCGCGCTGGAAGGTGGAGGTGGCCCACAGCGGGATCCCCGCCGCGGCGAAGTAGGAGACGAGGTTTCCGTCCGCCTGCATCGCCAGCACCGTCTTGCCGTTGCAGGAGCCAAGGGTCTGCGCGGGCGTGAGCTGCCCTCCGGGCCCCAGCTCGCCGCAGCCGAGGTTCGACTCGCCCTGGGCGAGCGGCTCTTCCAGGTTCAGCGGGCCGCAGGCGGCGGCAAGCAAGCAGCAGAGAAAGACGAGCGCGCGGTTCATGGGTGTCCTCTCTAGAGCCCGAAGGCGCTGCGAACCGCGGCCACGACCTGGGCGCCCGAGCAGCCGCCGCCGCAGCGGGACTGCACGGTCTGGTTGGCGATGAAGGCGCGGGCGCGGAAGTGCTCGTTCACGTCGGACTCCCAGGCCCGCTTGTGGTTCTCGAAGCACTGGTTGCCCCAGCCGGTGGTGTAGCCGGAGCTGCCCACCTGGCCCATGCAGGCGGACCGGCTCTGGGCGCCGATCGCCGCCTGGTAGTCGCACCACTGGGAGCGGTGCAGCGAGTTGATCCGGCAGTAGCAGCCCGATCCACAGCTGGTGGTGACGCCCTTCTCGAAGTTGTAGTTCACGTACCCGCTGCCCATGTTCTCGATGACTCCTCCCGAGAGCGGGAAGATCCGGGACGACTGGTAGAGCATCGCCAGGCCGATCGCCTTGAGGCCCTCTTCGTACTGACCGCGGTCGCCGTTCTTGAGCCGGGCCAGCGCGGGGATCTGGTTCGCCGAGTCGGCGATCCAGCGGGCCGCGCGCTCGGGCGAGGGGTTGGCGACGATCACGGAAGTGGAGATGCCGCCGGCGGAGTAGGAGCAGCGCTTGGCCTCGTAGGGCCAGCCCGGGTAGCTCGCGGGAGAGCAGCTCTGCTCCACGTACGGCTTCACGCTCAGCTGGTCGATGAGCGACTGCGGCACGTCCACCTTGGGGCTGGTGGACCAGAGCGTCTGCCCATCCCGGCCCACGATGCTCAGCGTGCCGTCATCGTTGACGACCAGCGCGGAGAGCAGCTTGCCGTTGGTGTTGGTCGCCCAGAGCGGCTGGCCGTCCTTGTTGTAGAGGACGAAGTTGCCGTCGGACTGCATGACCGCGAAGGCGCCCTTCTTCGGGTCCCCGTCCTCGGCGCGGGTCCCGGTGGCCCAGAGCGGCTGGCCTGCCTTGTTGTAGACGACCAGGTTGCCGTCCCCCTGCAGCACCAGCATGTGCTCCTGGTTGCAGGACCTCACCGACTCGCCTGGGCGAAGCATCGCGTCCACGTTGAGGCCGCACCGGGTCTGCGCAGGCATCGCCATCGTGGCCCAGAGCGGCCGGCCGTCCGGCCCGTAGACGACGATGTTCCCGTCGTCCTGGACCGCGAGCTTGGAGCCACCGTGGTTCTCCGTGGCGGAGGACCAGAGCGCACGGCCGCCCGCGCTGTAGACGACGAGGTTCCCGTCGCCCTGCATGGCCATCCAGCTGCCCCGCTCGAACGTGGCGGTGGCCCAGAGCGCGATGCCGGCGGGCCGGTAATAGGAGACGAGGTTCCCGTCCTCCTGCATGGCAAGGAGCGTCCTGCCCCCGCAGGACTCGAGGAACTGCCCCGGCCTGAGTGCGCCCCCGCCCGGGAGCTCGCCGCAGCCCAGCGGTGAGGCGGTATCGGTGAGGCCGTCGTCAGAAGGGCGCAGCTCTCCGCACGCGGCGGCGAGCAGACCAGCGAGCAGCAGCGCACAGCGAGTGGCCGAGTGCGCCAGGACACCACTTACGAGATTGGGACGGAGCATGCGCGGGCGGAGAGCAACCCGCGCACCAACCCCTGCCCCGAAGCTTCCTCAGAGTGAGACAGCATTAACACGTTACATTGCCTACATGACTTCGTGTTTACGCGAGACGCGCAAGGGCGAACCAGTGCGCCACGCATGCTCCGATCCTCGACAGAGCGCGGCGACGAAGCCGTCATCCAATTCGCTGAAACATGAAACATCCAAACAACACAATGACGAGCCCGACAAGACAACATCGCGTTGAGCCAATCCGACCTCATAGACTCCGGCCGTGCCCGCCCGGACTCATGAGCATGAACGACTGGATGAGAACGGCTTCGCCATCGCCACCAGCGCGGTGGACGAGGCGACTGTGGAGACACTGCGTGCGGCGTTCCCGAGGTCGGAAGGAGGCGGCCGCCGAAGACAGGGAGGGATCCGCGAGGCGCTCCGCCTTCCGAGCATCCGGGCGTTCGCGGCCTCGCCCGCGATGAAGAAGCTCGCGAGCTCGGCCCTCTCGGGGAAGGTCTTCGCGGTACACGGAACGTTGTTCGACAAGACGCCACGCGCGAACTGGCGCGTCGCCTGGCACCAAGACGAAGCGATCAGCGTTCGTGGTCGGGTGGAGGTTGCAGGCTTCGGGCCTTGGAGCACCAAGCAGGATGTCTTGCACGTGAGGGCGCCCACGAGCGTGCTCGACCGAGTCATCGCGTTGCGGGTTCACCTCGACGACTGTGGTCCCGGCAACGGGCCGTTGCGTGTCGTGCCTGGATCCCACCGCGCGGGCCGCCTGTCGGTCGCCGAGATCGAACGATTGCGTCAGACCGTGAAGCCCGTCGAATGCCACGCGCGCGCTGGTGACGTGCTGCTGATGAGACCTCTGCTACTGCACGCGTCGTCATCAGCAACCGAGCCCGGCCACCGCAGGGTTCTGCACCTCGAATACTCCGACGTGGAGCTTCCCGGCGGGCTCGAGTGGGCGAACGTCATCTAGACGCGCGACTCCTGATGTAGAGAATTCCCGCGCAGACCCTTACAGGGAGCCGAGCGCGCCCGATCTCATGGGGCGCTACTCTCGACGCGTGCTGCTTCGAATTGCCCTCGTCGCCGCCGGACTGAGCTTGGTGTACTCACGAACCGCTGAGGCGTGTAGCTGCGAGTCATCTCCGGAAGATCGGGAGCTTCACTCGACGTTGCGAAGAGCGAGAGAGGAAGCGGGGGCGATCTATCTCGCGCGAGTTGTCGGGCTCTCTCCCGACGAGGCCGATGCCAGAACGGCCACCGTCCAGGTGCTGGAAGTCTTCAAGGGAACCGTGAAGCCCAGCGAGACGCTGTCGGTTCCGACGGGTCGCGGCCGATGCTGGTTTCCCTTCGAACTGGGCAAGACCTATCTGACGTACTCGGGCGACCTTCCCACCTCCGTTAGCTTCTGCAGCCGCACTCGGGCGATCCAGGCGGAATGGGACGTCGAGCTGGCCTGGCTCCAAGGAGGACCGCTTCCTCCCAATCCAACCGCGTTGACCCGAGAGACGGTTTCCTGCACGCCATGCAGTCTGGCAACCGTCGTTGAGGAGCTGCTCGGTGAAGTTGAAGCCAGTCGGGTTGTGAGACGAACTGATGCACTGGCAGTGGTCGCCGAGCGACGCCCGTTTTGGGCAGCAGCCCGCTTCGACCTAAGGCGAAAGCATGAGGGTCGAGCCGTGGGACTCAGCCGCGAGCTCCGAGCGTTCGAATTGATCCAAGTGCCCTACGAGGCGGCGCGGGAGTCGTGCAGGCAGCGAGTCGTCCGGCGATGGTGCAAAGCCCTTGAGCCCCTCGAGGAGGTACAGCCGTCGCGGTCGGTTCCACTCCGCTGCATCGACCCAGGTCCCGAAGAGGAGGTTTGCAACGAAGAGAAGACGCGGAAGGCGACCTGGGGCCCCCTCGAGCCGACGGAGGTGGCTGACTGCGACTGGCGTGATCCGTCCCAACCGTGGTGCGAGCTGCAAACCTCGCGTGGGACCCGTGAGATCCCCTCTGCGCGTCAGGTGTTGTTTCGATGCAGCCCGGCGTACGACGCCCGCTCGCTTCACCGTTGCGTTGTCACCACGCCCGGCGCGCCCTGAACGATTCGCGGCATCGAGCTGGAACTGGGCGCCGCCTTTCTTCAAGCGGCCATCGCGGCCTACAGCGGCAGCTGCTGCACCGTGAGCGACCGGTCCACCGCGAGCGCCGCGCCGCTGCGCAGCTCCATCCAACCCGCGGGCTTGGCCACGTGCGAGGCGATCACCACGGTCCGCTGCCGCCGGTGCTGGCGCACCAGCCAATCCGCCTGGGGCGTGCTGCCATCGATCCCGCAGCGCGCGCAGCGGTCCGAGCCCTCCACCAGGGCGTAGTAGAGCGGCTGGGCGCCCAGCCGGGAGGCGAGCAGCATCCGCCCGTTGGTGACGATGAAGCTCAGGTCGCTGGTGTGGGAGGCCCCGGCCTCGACCGAGAGCTGCTGCAGCTGCGCCGAGGTCTTCCCGAGCAGCTGCGCGGCGAGCGCCGGCTCGAGCATCCGGTCGTCGGTGCGGCCGGTATCGCGGAGCAGCTTGAGGAAGAGCACGAACGCCGCCTCGCTGTCGGTGTCTCCGCGCAGGTGGCGCTGGAGGAACTCGGGCAGCGTGGTGAGCAGGCGGGTGCGCAGCTTGGCGAAGCCCTGCACCTGGCCATCGTGCGCGAAGAGCCAGCGCCGGTAGCGGAACGGCTGGACGTTCGGCTCCAGGGGCAGCCCGACCGGCAGCGTCTGTGCGTGGTAGAGCAGCGCCTCGGACTCGCCGCCGCGCCAGCCCTCCGCCAGCGACTGCAGCGTAGGCGGCTGCGCGAAGTGCTGAGAGAGCACGTCGTCCTGCGTGTACGAGCCCAGCCCCACCGCGTTCTCCCCTGCCGAGGCGGTCAGGCGCACCGAGTCCGCCAGGCGATCCAGCTGGCAGCGGAGGAGATTGGGATCCGAGGTGAGCAGCGCGAAGGAGACGGACATGTTCTTTGAACCTCTGATCTCTCTCAATAATGATGACGCCACTTCATGCCCTCAAGCCAGCGGCTGAAGGTCCCCATCCCACCATGTAACCCATGGGAAACAGTGATCTTTACTGCTACGGTCCCCTGGCAGCGCGAGCGCCGATTTCAGAGGGCGCGCGAACCGCGGAGAGTGCATGGCGGACGACATCGCGATCGGGATTGACCTCGGCACTTCGTACTCGTGCGTGTCGGTGGTGCAGGAGGGGCAGCCGGCCGTCATCCCGAACGAGTGGGGCGAGCAGACGCACGCCTCCTGTGTCTCGTTCCTCGAGGACGGGACGGTCCTGGTCGGAAACGCGGCCAAGAAGAACATCATCACCAACGCCGAGGCCACGGTGTACTCGGCCAAGCGGCTGATCGGGCGCTACTACTTCTCCGACGAGGTGAAGAAGGCCCAGGCGGTGATGCCGTACCGGATCGTCGAAGGCGAGAACAACTCCGTCCGGATCGCCATCGCGGACAAGACGTACTCGCTGCCGGAGATCTCCGCGCTGGTGCTCAAGGAGATGAAGGCGGTGGCCGAGGGCTACCTCGGGCGCGAGGTGACGAAGGCGGTGGTCACCGTCCCCGCTTACTTCAACGACAACCAGCGCCAGGCCACCAAGGACGCTGGGCGGATCGCCGGGCTGGACGTCCTGCGGATCATCAACGAGCCCACCGCGGCCGCGCTCGCCTACGGCTTCGGCCGGGACGTGAACCAGAAGATCGTCGTCTACGACCTGGGCGGCGGCACGTTCGACGTCTCGATCCTGGAGATCGGCAAGGACGTCTTCGAGGTGCTCTCCACCGCGGGCGACACGTACCTGGGCGGCGACGACTTCGACGACCGGATCATGACCTGGCTGGCGGAGGACTTCCTCGGCAAGCACCGGCTGGACGTGCGCCAGAACAAGTACTGCCTCCAGATGCTCAAGGAGGCAGCGGAGAAGGCGAAGATCGACGTGGGCCGGGACGGGGTGGCGGAGATCCTCTGCGCCGGCATCTGCCAGGACGCCAGCGGCAACGTGCTGGACCTGAAGCAGAACCTCTCCCAGGACCAGTTCAACAAGATGGTGATGGACCTGGTGCAGCGGACCTTCAAGGTCTGCGACGAGGCCCTGCAGAGCGCCCGGCTCACCGCGGCGGACGTGGACGCGGTGATCCTCGTGGGCGGCCCCACCCGGCTGCCGATCATCCGCAACTCGGTGAAGCACTACTTCCAGAAGGAGCCGATGGAGGGCATCAACCCGGACCAGGTGGTGGCGATGGGCGCCTCCCTCCAGGCGCACGCGCTGATGGACTCCGCCACCGAGACCTTCCTGGTGGACGTCACCCCGCTCTCGCTGCGCGTGGGCACGGTGGGCGGCTATACCGAGAAGATCATCGACAAGAACACCCCGGTCCCGATCGACCGCTCGAAGACCTTCACCACCAGCCGGGACGGCCAGGAGAAGGTGAAGATCCGCGTCTACCAGGGCGAGTCCAACAAGGCCGACGAGTGCGAGATGCTCGGTGAGTTCGAGTTCGGCGGCTTCCGGATCGGCTACCGCGGCGAGGTGAAGATCGAGGTCACCTTCGAGATCAACACGGACGGGATCGTGAACGTCTCCGCGGCGGATCTCGAGACCGGCCAGAAGACCTCCACCACCATCAGCCTCTCCTCCGGCCTCTCCGAGCAGGACATCCAGAAGTCCATCGAAGCCAACCGCGCCACCCAGCTGGCAGGCCACGGAGAGGACCTTCCCGAGGCCGCGTCCAGCAGCTAGATCCCGCCCTCCATGGCCCCCCCGGCTGACAACGGCAGCGGCAAGCCCCCGAGCGGACCGCCGCGGCTCATCCCCGCTGCCCCGCCCGCTGCGAAGCCTGCGCCCGCGGCGGCGGCCCGTCCGCCTGCGGTGCCCTCGGTGAGCCCGGTGGCGCCGCCGGTTCCTCGCACCCCTCCGCCGCCCGCGCGGCCCGGCGTCCCCTCTCCCCCGCGGGCCACCCCCGCCCAGGGCGCCCCGGCGATGGCCACCCGCCCGCCCATGGTCCCACCGGCGCCCGCGCCGGCGCCGCGCGCTGGGCCGCCGGCGATCCCGGCGATCCCGGCCATTGCGCCCGTGGTGCCGGGGGTACCGCCCGTGGCCCCTGCCACCAAGCCCCGCGCCGCGCCGCCCATGCCGCGAACGCCTCCGCCGCCGGCCGCAGCGGCGAGCGGCTCGCGCGCGGAGCTCTCGAAGAGCCAGCTGGTGGAGCTGGAGGCCACCGCCACGGCCATGGAGTCGCTGGACTACTTCCAGCTGCTCAAGCTCACGCCCGAGGCCGCGCCCGCGGAGATCAAGCGCGCGTTCTACCGGGAGAGCCGCAGCTACCACCCGGATCGCTTCTACCACCTGCCGGACAAGGCCCTGAAGGTGGCGGTCAACGAGGTCTACAAGCGGATCACCGAGGCCTACGCCGTCCTCCGCGACGACCAGAAGCGCCGCAAGTACGTCTCGGACATCACCGGCCCCGAGCGCGCCGCGAAGCTGCGCTTCACCGAGGCCTCCGAGGTGGAGACCAAGCAGCAGGCAAAGAAGGAGGCCGAGGAGCAGATCGGCACGCACCCCAAGGGGCGCGCGTTCTTCCAGACCGGCATGCAGGACTTCGAGGCCGGCCGCTGGTCCGCCGCCGAGCGCAACTTCAAGATGGCGCTCACCTACGAGCCGTCCAACGCCCGCTACAAAGAGAAGCTGACCCAGGCGCAGGACAAGGTGCACCAGGAGACCCGCACCAGCGGCGGCTCCTTCAAGATCCGGTAGAGGCAGCCCCAAGCAGGGAAGTTCCCCGCTCACCCCGAGCGAAGTCGAGGGGCGCCCAGCCTCTCCACCGCCCCTCGACTTCGCTCGGGGTGAACGGGGGCGGGCCGCCGCATCAGACTCCGAAACCTACGGCAGGTAGATCCGCCCCGGCGCGCCGTTGGCGCCCAGCTCCGTGTGACAGCCGTTGCAGTCGCCGTTGGGCACCGGGCTCTTCATCTCGCGCACCCGCCCTTCGAAGAGCAGCCGCGCCCGCAGCGGGAAGACGAGCGGCGTGGCGCCCGCGTTGAACAGGAAGTTTCCGTAGTTGTTCGCCTCAGCGGTGATCACGCGCCCGGTGGCGTCCGTCACCTCCACCACGCCCTCCTGCTTGGTGCCGTAGCACTCCGTCTGCTCGTGCGGCGTGGGGTAGACGGTGCCGGCGAAGGCGAGGCGCGGCCCGTCCGCTTGGGCGTGGCAGGCCAAACAGGTGTTGCCCGGGTGCATCCGCGGATCGGCCTTGTTGCCGTCCGTCCAGAGCTCCTGGCTGCTGCAGATGATCTTCGGGAGCGGCAAGGGCTCGCTCGGCGCGGGCGGTGGGCTGGAGGCGCAGGCCTCGCGGGGCGCGCCGCGTTCGGCCCAGCCCTTGAGCACCGCAAGGTCCGCCGCGGCGGCGCCGCCGGGCGGCATGGGAGACGCGGCGTCACTCATCCGCGCCACCGCCCGCGCGAGCACCGACTGCGCGGGATCTCTCGGCGAAGCGCGCGTCAGATCTTCGTAGCTCACCAGCGCAAACGGCGCGCCGCGCGGCGGGGCGCCGTGGCAGCTGGCGCACGCGCGCGACAGGACCTCCGCCACGGCGCAGGGGACGCCGTTCGCGCCTCCCGTGGGCGCCGCGGGCGACTGCGGGTCGGTCGTGGGATCGGCGCCGAGCACCCCCTCCAGCGGGGCCCGCTCGCCGAACGCGTTCACGTCCGTGGCCCCATAGCAGCCCGCCCACAGCGTGACCCCCGCCAGCACCACCAGCCCTCTGCGCATTGCCGCCTCCCTCTGGGGCGGGGCAGAGCAACCGGCTCGCCAACGCAAGGGCTCGACACGACATGAGGTGGACGACCCGTTCCCTGTCCGGAACACCCGACAGGTGGAGCGTGCCAATCCCCTCCACGTTGGGCTTGCCAGCGGGGCTCGCAACCTGCTGAAACGCCCCGCCATTTCACGAGCCCCCCGACGCAACCTGTCAGAGACAGCGGCGGACAATAAAACGACGGACGTCACGCCTTTCGAGGACCCCCCATGCGCTCCGAAGCCAAACTCCCCGGTCGTCCCGTTGCCGTGCCCGGCGCGGCGCGCGCGGCCACCCCGGCGCTGGGCCAGGCGCTCGCCGAGCACCGCGAGGAGCTGGAGCAGGCGCTGAAGCAGGCCAAGAAGGACCTGGAGGCCTGGCGGCACGAGCACGGCGGCTTCGACAGCATGACCCGCGTGGGGGCGGCCGCGGGGAAGCTGGTGGGAGACCTGGTGCACGGCAAGGTGGACCTCGGCGGAGTGGCGCAGACGGCCACGGACGCCGAGACGCTGGAGCGCGCGCCGGTGCGGCGGCGGATCGAATCGCTGGAGAAGCGGCTGGCGGAGGTGAACGAGGCCGCGGCGGCAGTGCGCGCCGGGCGCCCGCTGGGGACCGGGGCGGCCTTCCGGGACTACCGGGTGGCGGAGCTCGCGCGCCAGCAGTCCGGCGCCGAGCTGACGCCCGCCGAGCTCATGCAGGGGCGGCTGGGGTTCCTCGAACGGGCTGAGGCGCCCGAGGATCAGGCGGAGGCCTACGTCGCCGCGCTGGAGCCGTACCTGCGCGCGCCGGCGGCCAACGGCCAGAGCCTCCAGACGCTGGCCAACGGTCAGGCCAGCCCCGCGGGCTGGGTGAACCAGCTGATCCTCCTCGGGCTCGTCCCGGACCAGGAGCGGCTGGTGGTGGACGCCGCGTCCCTCCAGGCGCTGGGCGGGGCGCTGCAGAAGCTGCGCGAGGATCCCAAGGGTGTTCCGGAGAAGCTGAAGAAGGTCCTCGAAGGGCTCACCCCCGAGGCGCTGCAGAAGGAGCAGGAGCGGCTCTCCGCGCTGGGGAAGGATCCCCAGCTGCAGCAGCTGGCGCCGGCGGCACGCGCCGTCCAGGAGGCGGCGGACAAGCTCGCCCAGCGGCAGCAGAAGGGCCTGCTCGAGCGCAGCGTCTCCGCGGTGGGGCGGATCCTCGACTCGCCGGAGACGTGGGCGATGATGGCCGTGGGCTCGCTGGTCTCCGGCACGGGCGCGCGGCTGCTCTTCGGCGGGCGCGGGACGGCGGCGGAGCTGATCGCCGCCAAGCGCAGCCACGCGCTGACGGCCGGGCTGGTGGGCCGCTTCGCCGCCGGCGGCGCGGTGGACGGCGCGCTCTTCCAGGTGGGGATGAACGGCTTCAACCTGCTGCGCCAGAAGCCGCAGCACGCGGCGTGGGGCGCGGATGACTTCGCGCGGTCGATCGCGCTGTTCGAGGTGCTGGGCGCGGTGGGGATCAACGCGCGCGCCCGCGCCACCCCGGAGACCATGGCCGGCAAGCTGGGAAACTCCGCCCGCTTCTTCGGAGAGGAGGTGGCCGCGCTCTCCGGGCTCGCCGTGGGCGAAGGGCTGATCCGCGACGGCAGCGTCCACCACGTGGGAGACCTGCTCGAGCAGAACGCCCAGTTCCTGGTCGCCATGCGGATGGCGGGCGGGCTGGCCAAGCTGAACGAGCTGCGCAAGGCGCAGCGGCAGAGCGCGGGGCTGCCCCTGCTCGCCGGCCCCCTCCCCTACGAAGGCATGCTCACCCCGCGCGCGTCCGAGGAGCTGGGGCGCGCGCTTGAGCCCTCGTCGGATCCGTTCGCCTCGTCTGGGCCGCTCGCGGAGCTCGGCGCGCTGGGCGCCAAGCTGGGCGCGCTGCACCGGGACGCCAAGCCGCTCACCGCCGAGGAGCTGAAGACGTACCAGCAGTCCCTGCGCACCGAGCTGCGCGCGGTGGTGGCCCACACGAAGGACGCGGCGCTGCGCCAGCGGGCGCCGGAGCTGGAGAAGCTGATCGATCAGCTGGGCGCGGTGCCGCCCCAAAGCCTCTCCCGCGCGCCGCTGACCACGCTGGATCGCTCCGAGCAGGGCTGGACGGCCTCCGCCACCGGGGCCGAGGCGCCGTCCATGGAGGGCATCGCCACCCTGCTGCGCGCGGTGGAGGCGATGGCGCCCCCGGACGCGCCCTCCTGGCTGAAGGAGCGGGTGCAGGTGGCCCGGGACATCGTCTTCAGCGGCTACTTCGGGGAGACGGTCGGCTCGAAGGCGGTGCCGGAGCGGCGCGAGGACTACTTCGCGGCCTTGTACGCCTCGGAGCTGAAGGCGGTGCTGCAGGAGTACCGCGCCACCGCGGACGCGGATCCGGCGGCCGCGGCGCGCGCCAAGGCGCGGCTCTTGGAGCTCGGCCCCGTCTCCGAGCTCGGCCGGCTCGAGTCCGAGTGGAGCGGCCAGCAGGGGCGCAACCTCGAGGCCGTCTTCGGCCGCGCGGCGAGCCGCCTGTTCCCGTCCAATGGCAAGGCGGACGGCGCCACCGGGATCCGGGAGTACGTGCCGGGTGGCGATCTCTTCAGCGACCCGGTCCGGCTGCGCGGCGAGGTGAACGCGAGCGCCGCCAAGGACGCCCTGCCCGCCAACCGGCTGGAGCCCGCGGATCTCGAGGCGATCGCGCTCGGGATGCCCGGCCTGGTGGACCGGCTGCGCACCGCGCTCTTGCAGATCGCCCGCGTGGACAAGCTGGAGGACGTGGGCAAGGCGGGCCCGCTGGATGCGTCTGGCGGCGAAGGATCCCTCTTCAAGGCGCTCTTCGGCCGCGACTCGATCAAGATCAGCCGGCAGACGCAGTCCGCCTTCCCCGAGGTGGGTTGGAACACCATCCTGCGCCTGGCGGAGAAGCAGGGGACGCAGGCCAACTCCAAGTCGGACGAGGAGCCCGGCCGGATCCTCCACGAGTACCGCCCCAAGGGAGACCCCATCGGCGACGCGGAGCTCGTCCCCAAGTGGGGAGAGCTGCCCTATTACGGCACGGTGGATGCCACGCCCAACTTCGTGAACATGGTCGCCGAGTACGTGCAGCAGCACGGCCCGGCGATCCTCGACGCGAAGGTGACGCAGAAGGACGGCAAGGAGGTCACCATCCGCGAGGCCTGCGACCTGGCGATCGACTGGGTCAACCGCCGGCTGGACACCGCGATTGGCGGCGGGCTGGCCTGGGTGCAGCGCAGCCAGACGGACGGGATCCCCTTCCAGAGCTGGATCGACGCCGCGGACTCGCGCTTCCTCGAGGACGGGACGATCATCGACCGGGACCGCCCGCACATCCCGCTCCAGGATCAGGGCTTCTTCTACCGGGGGCTGCGCAACGCCGCGGCGCTCTCCCGCGCGTCCGGAAAGATCGCCCGCGCGGATGAGCTGGACGCGCGCGCCGCCAAGCTCAAGGACAAGGTGATCGAGCGCTTCTGGCTCGATGATCTCGGCGTCTTCTCCCCCACCCTGGTCCCGGACAAGTTCGGCGAGTGGCGCCCGGTCCGGGTGGTCTCCTCAGAGGCCTGGACCCTGCTGGACAGCCGGCTGCTGGATGACCACCCCCAGCTTCGCGACCGGCTGGTGCAGGCGCTGGTGGACGAGAAGTTCGGGATGATCGGCAAGGGCGGCGTGCTCACCAAGTCGAGCAACAAGGAGTTCAACGCGCGCTGGTGGCCGGCCTCGTACCAGAACGGCTCCTCCTGGCCGCACGACACCAAGGAGATCCTGGATGGGCTGCGCCGCTACGGCTACGACAAGCTCGCCAACGACCTGGAGCTGCGGATCCTCTACGCCTGCATCGTGAACGGGGGCTTCCCCGAATACGTGAAGGGGCTCAAGGACTCCGCCCCCGTCAACAAGGAGGTGGTGGACATCGTCGAGCCGGATGGCTTCCAGAACCGGCTCGAGCAGCCGCCCCAGGATCCCCAGGGCTGGACCGTCTCCTCGGTGTTCGGGCTGCTCTACGATCACGGGATCGTGGACCGGAACCTCCAGGTGGACCAGGCGGCCATGGTGCGCTTCCTCAAGTCCTTCGAGGAGCACTACGCCCCGATGAAGGAGAGCCTCCCCGAGCCGCTGCGCCGCTGAAGTTGCTACGCTGCCGCGCCTAACGTGACGGTCGACCTCATCGTCTTCGGCGCGGTCCTCCTCTTCGCGGTGCTCGGCGGCTTCGCCGGCGCGGCCAAGCAGGTGGCCCAGGTGGTCTCCATGGCGGTGGCCTGGGTGGCGGCGCGCCCCGTGGGCTCGCTGCTGGGACCGCACCTGGCGAAGAAGCTCGGCAGCCCGGAGCTGTTCGGCACCGTGGCCGCCACCCTGCTCGTCTTCTTCGCGGTGATGATCGGCCTGCGGCTGGTGCTCACCGCGCTCTTGCGGCTGCTCCTGCGCGGCAAGGATCCCAAGGACCGCGGCCTGGACCGCGGGCTGGGGTTCCTGCTCGGCGGGCTCAAGGTCGCCTTCCTCTGCTACCTGCTGCTCTCCGGGCTCGCCTTCGTGGAGGAGCACGTGAAGATCGCCGGCCAGAAGCTGGGGATCTCCCCCGCCAGCTCCATGACCTTCGCCTTCGCGCGCCGCTACAACTTCTTCGAGCTCACCGAGTTCGGCGCGGTGAAGGACGTGGCCGCGCTGGCCCAGGCCACCTCGGATCCAGACAAGATGGCGAAGCTCAAGACCGACCCCGCCTACGCCGCGCTCCGCAAGGACCCGCGCTTCCAGAAGGCGCTGGAGGATCCCGAGGTCAAGAAGGCCGCCGAGGCAGGGGACTACCGGGCGCTCTTGCGCAGCAACAGCATCCTCTCGCTCATCCAGGACGAGGCCGCGGTGGCCAAGCTGCAGGCCGCCCTGGGCGCGTCACGGTAGCGGCTTGCCGCGCAGCCGGCGGCGGGCGAACCCCTCATCCACCAGCACCCGCCGACGCCTGCGCTCGGGCGCCTCGAACATCACGTCCGCCATCAGGTGCTCCATCACCGCGCGCAGGCCCCGGGCGCCGAGCTTGTGGTGCGTGGCGTAGCGCACCACCTCCTTGAGCGCCCCGCGCGAGAGCTCCAGATCCACGCCGTCCAGCGCGAGCAGCTCCTTGTATTCGCGGGTGATGGCGTCCGGCGGCTCGGTGAGCACCCGGAGCAGGTCCGCCTCCTCCAGCGGCTGCAGCTGCACCTGGACCGGCAGGCGCCCGAGGAACTCGGCGAGCATGCCGAAGTCCGTCAGCTCCTTGACGGTGACCGGCCGCTCCTCCCGCCGCGCGCGGGCCGCGGACTGGAAGCCGATGGACGCGCCGCCGTCCTCCCGCACGCCGAAGAGGTCCGAGAAGGTCCCCGCGCAGATGAAGAGGATATCGGTGGTGTCTACCTGGACGAAGTCCTGCTTGCTCCAGTGTTGACCCGGGGTGAGGGGCACCTGGATCTCCCGCCCCTCCAGGAGCTTCAGGAGCCCTTGCTGGACGCCTTCGCCACCGATGTCCCGGGACCCCGCCCCGTTCTGCGCCCCCTGCGTGCGCCGGGCGATCTTGTCCACCTCGTCGATGAAGATGATGCCGCGCTCGGCGTCCTCCACCACCTGGTTGGCGCGGTTGAGAAGCTCGCCCACCATCCCCTCCACGTCCTTCCCGTAGTAGCCGGCCTCGGTGTACTCGGTGGCGTCCACGGTGGTGAAGGGGACCGAGAGGATCCGCGCCAGGTTCCTCGCCAGGTGCGTCTTGCCGCTGCCGGTGGGGCCTATGAGCAGGATGTTGGACTTCTTGAGCAGGCTGCCCTGGCCCGCCCGCCGGCGCGCCTGGACCCGCTTCACGTGGTTGTACGCGGCGATCGCCACTGCCCGCTTCGCCGCCTCCTGGCCGATCACGTACCGGTCGAGGCGCTCGTAGATCGCCCTCGGTGTGAGCTGCCCCTCATCCCGCCGCGCCGATGTCTCCATCTCGCCTTGAAAGCTAGGGATGCCTGTTGGCTTCAAGAACCTCCGCGCCCCCACCCGCCGCCCGCTCGCCAGCTCCTCTGTCCCTGGTGTTGAATGCGAAACTGATTGCAGGTAGGAGCGACCCTCCGACTCTGCCGTTTTGACAAGGAGCTCGTAGCCCAAGATGCCAACCCCACCGTCGCAGCAGCGCTGGACCGTCGCAGACGCCCTCGAGACCTATTCCATCCGCAGCTGGGGTGCCGGCTACTTCGGCATCAACGACAAGGGGAACGTCTGCGCGCACCCGGACGGCCCCAACGGCCCTTCGGTGGACATCAAGGAGCTGGTGGACGAGGTCCGCCGCCGCGGGATCGGCCTGCCGCTGTTGCTCCGGTTCACGGACGTGCTGCGCAACCGGGTGATCCACCTCAACGAGGCCTTCAAGAAGGCCATCGCCGAGCACGGGTACAAGGGCGCGTACAGGGGCGTCTACCCGATCAAGGTCAACCAGCACCGCTTCGTGGCGGAGACGATCGTCCAGACCGGCAAGCAGTACTCGTACGGGCTGGAGGCCGGCAGCAAGCCGGAGCTGCTCGCGGTGATGGCCCTGCTCGAGGACGAGAACGCGCTCGTCATCTGCAACGGCTACAAGGACGAGGAGTACGTGGAGACCGCCCTCTACGCCTCGAAGCTGGGGCGCAAGGTGGTGATGGTGGTGGAGAAGCCCACCGAGCTGCCGCTGATCGCCGAAGTCGCCCGGCGCACCGGCATCCGCCCCCGGCTGGGCATGCGCGTGCGCCTCTCCTCCCGCGGCGCGGGCAAGTGGGAGGCCTCGGGCGGTGACCGCTCCAAGTTCGGGCTCTCCAGCTCCGAGCTGATGGAGTCGATCGCCTTCATGAAGGAGGCGAACCTCTTCGAGACCTTCGAGCTGCTCCACTTCCACCTGGGCAGCCAGATCTCCAACATCCGCAACTTGAAGACGGCGCTGCGCGAGGCTGGCCGCTTCTACACCGAGGTCCACCGGCTGGGCGCCCCGCTGCAGTACCTGGACGTGGGCGGCGGCCTGGGCGTGGACTACGACGGCTCGCAGACCAACTTCCAGTCGTCCATGAACTACACGACGGAGGAGTACGCCAACGACGTCGTCTTCTCCATCATGGAGTCCTGTGAGCTGGCCGGCGTCCCCCACCCCACGCTCGTCTCCGAGAGCGGCCGCGCGGTGGTGGCCCACCACGCGGTGCTGGTGACGGAGGTCCTGGGCGTCAGCGAGTTCGACGTCCACAACATCCCGGACTCGCTCCCGGAGAGCGCCCCGCAGGTGGTGAAGAACCTCTTCGCCACGTACCGGGACGTCACCCGCAAGAACGTGCTCGAGGCCTACCACGACGCCACCGAGTACAAGGAGGAGTGCCTCACCCTCTTCTCGCTCGGGCACCTCTCGCTGGATCAGCGCGTGCTGGCGGAGAACATCTTCTGGGCGGTGTGCCAGAAGATCCAGCGGATCGCCCGCGAGCTGGACGAGATGCCGGAGGAGCTGGAGACGCTCGAGCGCCAGCTCTCGGACACCTACTTCTGCAACTTCTCCGTCTTCCAGTCGTTGCCGGACTCCTGGGCGATCGACCAGCTCTTCCCCGTCATGCCCATCCACCGGCTCAACGAGCGCCCCACCCGGCGCGGCGTGCTGGCGGACATCACCTGCGACTCGGACGGGAAGATCGACCACTTCATCGACCGGCGCGAGGTGAAGGACGTGCTGGAGGTGCACGCCCTCAACAACGACGACTACTACCTGGGCATCTTCCTGGTGGGCGCGTACCAGGAGATCCTCGGGGACCTCCACAACCTCTTCGGCGACACCCACGCCGTCCAGGTCTCCATCGGCCCCAACGGCGGCTACCTGATCGACAACGTGGTGGCCGGCGACAGCGTGACGGAGGTCCTCAACTACGTGGCCTACAACCGGGACGATCTCGTCCACCGCGTGCGCAAGTTCACGGAAGAAGCGCTGCGGGCCGGTCGGATCACCCTGGACGAGGCGCGGCAGCTCCTGCGCGCCTATGAAGAGGGACTGGCCGGCTACACGTACCTGGAGCGGGAGGTGGACGCCAAGTTCCACTCCGCCACCGGGCAGCTGCGCCTGATCCCGGGCGCGGACGCCAAGCGCAACACACCCCCTACCGGAACCTGAAGCTTAGGAGGACCGCATGGACGAGAAGGAAGACACGACGACGTACAAGGTCGTCCTGAACCACGAGGAGCAGTACTCCATCTGGCCGGCGGACCGTGAGAACGCCCCCGGCTGGAAGGACGCCGGCAAGCAGGGCCCCAAGGCGGACTGCCTGGCGTACATCAAGGAGGTCTGGACGGACATGCGGCCGCTCTCCCTGCGCAAGCAGATGGAGGCGGACAAGGCGAAGGGCTGACCCTTCGCCTCTCTAGGGCGAGCAGGCCAGCTGCGGCTCCGGCGCCAGCTCGTCCTGGTGCGCGGCCACGCAGGCGATGGCCGCGGCGTCCAGCGTGTCCCCCGTCCAGGCGTAGCCCCAGACGATCGCCGCGAACTTCGTGGGGAGCGCTGGATCCGGCGTCACCAGCGCGCGGACCACGCCGTTGCTCCCCTTGCGGATGGACCCGCGCAGCTGGTTGAGCTGCAGCACCTCGTCCGGGCAGCCCGCGGGGCAGTTGTAGGCGAGCACCAGGTGGCCGTGCTCCAGGTTGTGGACCCACTGGCAGCGCTTCTGCGCCGTGGAGAACGCGGCGCAGGAGAGCGTGAAGCCGCAGTGGTTGCCGCCGGTGGGCGGGTTCCCGTTGCCGCAGGTGGGGTCGTCGCAGCTGTCCAGGTGCGTGGCCGAGCCCGGCACCCGCTTCTCGATCGAAAAGCGCTCGCAGCCCTGCGCCTGCCCGCCGTCCGGGAACACCACCGGAGGGTGAGAGGTGGGGCCACAGCCGGCGGCGAGCACTGCCGCCACGGCGGCCAGCAACGTCGCTCTCCTCCGGTCACCCCGAGCGAAGTCGAGGGGCGTCCAGCGTCTCCTCCGCCCCTCGACTTCGCTCGGGGTGACCGGAAAGTCGGCACCGCGCTCGCGGTTGCTGGATTCCCTTCTGCGCCTCATGGCTCCTCGTACTTGAAGAGCAGCGGCACCCGGAGGTCCGGGTGGAGGCTTTTCGCCACCGGGCAGCCGCGGGCGATCTCTTCGTAGTGCGCCCGCTGCGCCTTGGGCAGCTCGCGCGGCATGTCGATCTCCAGCACCAGCTCGCCAATGCGGCGGGGGTCGCTCACCATCCGCTTCTCCACCCGCGCGCTCGCGGCGCCAAACGGGACGTTCTCGCGCTTGGCCGCCAGGGCCATGGTGGTGAGCGCGCAGGAGGCGAGCGCCGCGCCCACCAGGTCCGTGGGCGAGAAGGACATGCCGGTGCCGCCGTTGTCCTTGGGGGCCTCGGTGGTGAGGACGCTGCCGGAGGGGCCGTGGGTGAGCGTGGCCTTGAACTGCGGCTGCGTCTGCACCGTCATCTGCACGCCGGTGGCGGGCTGGGTCATGGCGGAGCGGCCTCCTTCAGCGCACGTGGGAAGCGGGGTGGAGCTTGGGCGCGGCCTCAATCTCGAAGTCGATGGTCTTCATCAACGTCTTGCGCTGCTTGGCCACGTCCGCGTCCAGGAACTTCACGGCCTCGTCCATCACGTCCATCAACCGCAGCGGCTTGCGGCGCAATCCCTTCTCGGCCAGCAGCGCGTGGGTCAGCCAGGGGAACACCGCGGTCACGTCCGTGTGCACGTAGACCGAGCCGGACTCCACCGCCTCCACCGAGACCTTGCCCCAGGTGTGGCCTTCGCCCGCCGGGCAGCTGGAGAGGGCGCCGTTGTCCACCGGGTCCACGCAGAACTGCACGTCGATGTCGAAGCCGCTGGTGCGGACGTTGAGGATCTGATCCAGCAGGGGCTCGCCCTGGAGCGTGTAGTTCTTGGGCACGCCGCCGCCCAGGATCCAGATGGAGAGCTTCTTGGAGAAGTGGTGGCGGCAGTAGTGCTGGATCGCCGCCATGGCGTAGACGTCCTCGTTGATGTCGAGCTCGAACTTGAAGTCGTCCCCGAGCAGCCGCTTGAGCTTCACCACGTTGAGGAAGATCGAGCCGTCCTGCACCGCGCCTACGAAGATCGGCACCGCGTGCTTGTAGCAGGTGGAGAGCAGCGAGGGCTGCTTCACCCCGAGCTTCTTCTCCATCTGGAAGATCGCCTTGCCGAGCAGGTAGTGGAACTCGGGCGTGGTCATCTTCCGCTGGAACTCGGGGCCCCGGATGATCGCGGAGAAGAGGCGGTCCGTGTCCAGCAGGGCCTCCTCCCAGAAGCCCAGGTCGTAGATCCGGATGATCCGCGCCAGCCGCAGCGCCAGGTCCCCGGCGTTGGGGTTCACCTCGCGGATCGCGTGGCCGATGATCCGGTGAGCGTCGTGGTACAGGTTCGCGCCGGTGGTGGTGAGGGAGGAGATCATCCCGGCCTCCACCAGCGGGATCAGGCAGCTCTGGTGCAGCCCGGCGGGGGTCATCGCGCCGGAGAGCGTGAGGAAGAGCGAGTGCTGCTCCTCCATGGAGCGCTTCATCAGCTCGAAGGCGGTCCGCTCCTGCCGGCCGACGTAGGCGGAGAAGGCGTGCTCCAGCAGGTCCGCGGCGGACTCCCTGCCGGTGATCGGCCGCGGATCCACCTTGCGGGCGCGCTCGTAGGAGCCACGGAGGTTCTTCTTCGAGGGTGAGGTTGTCTGGGCCATGGGGCGGCGGTGTATACCTCCGCGCGGCCGAAAACAGGTAGGGTCCTCGCCCTTCTTTGCAGGGAGCTCCAATTGTCGAACTTCTTCCCGCGTGCAGCGCGCCTCGCCCTGCCGCTCGCCATCCTCGCCGTCTACGGCTGCCGCTGCGGCCCGCCGCAGGTCACGCGCAACGAGCCCGAGTTCACGGTCACGCCCACCGCGCTCTCCTTCGAGACCTGCCCCCAGCAGGACGAGGCGGGCAAGCCCGTGGCGGACGTCTTCCCGGACCAGAAGACCTTCACCCTGAGCAACCTGGGCTCGGCCACCGGCACGGTGAGCCTGGCCTTCTCCGGCGCGCAGAAGGACGCCTTTTCGGTCGTGGAGAAGGACGTCCCGGCGGAGCTGGCGCGCAACGCCACCGCGGAGATCCCCATCCGCTTCGCCCCCACCCGCGCCGGCGAGGCCAGCGCCACCCTCACGGTGGATGACGGCTCCGAGGAGACCGCCCCCATCACCGTCAGCCTCCAGGGCGTGGGGCGCTCGCTCCCCGCCTCGGCCAAGCTGGAGGTCGCCTACGAGGATCCCGGTACCAAGAAGTTCATCGCCTGCGCGGACGGCGTGGGCTGCAACCTCGAGTACCCGGTCGCCTTCTACGACCAGAGCGTCACCCTCAAGGTCCGGCTGAAGAACGCCGGCTGCCCCGCGCTGAAGGTCACCGGCGTCACCATCACCGAGCACCCGCAGTCCCCCTCGCGCGTGGATTACTACCTGGACGCGCCGGCGCTGCCTCCCACCACCGCCACCCCCACGGTCCTGACCACCACCGGCGGCAACAACGAGCTCTTGCTCGCCGTGCGCTTCTCCCCGCAGCGCAGCACCCCCGGGGATGACCAGCGCTACGCCATCCTCACGGTGAAGACGAACGACCCCACCAACCCCGAGTTCCCGATCACGCTGATCGGCGCGGGCTCGGATCCGGCCATCTACGTCACCCCCGGCTTCTGCAACTTCTCCGAGCCGCTGGACACCTGCGGCTACGCCACCAAGACGGCGAACAAGGCCAAGTTCCTGCTCAAGAACAGCGGCTCGGCGGCGGTGAAGATCGACTCGGCCCTGCTCGAGAAGGGCGGCCAGGGGCGCTTTTCGCTGGTGAACGATCCGAAGGGGCAGATGCTCAACCCCGGCGCCGAGCTGCCCGTGGAGGTCAGCTACACCGAGGCCGCCCCGCTGGTGAGCGAGCGGCTCGTCTTCTCCAGCAGCACCCCCGCCGGCCCCGCCGGCGACGCGGTGGTCGTCCTGCGCGGCGGCGTGCCGCCGGTGCTCAGCACGGATCCGGCGGATCAGCTCTCCTTCACGGGCGCCACCACCCAGGTCTCCACCAAGACGCTCACCGTGCAGAACGCGGCCGGCGCGGGGACCCTGGTCCTGAGCAAGGTGTCCGTGGACGAGAACCCGTTCTTCAAGCTGCTCACCACCGTGGCCGCGGGGACCACCGTGGCCCCCGGTGCCAGCACCACCTTGGAGATCCAGTTCACCAAGCCCGCCCAGGGCGGCATCCAGACCAGCTCGCTGCACATCGAGTCGAACGACCCGCGCTTCGGCGCGCCGAACTTCAAGACGGTCAACCTCTACTCGGAGGCGCCGCTGGATCAGTTCCCGGTCGCCGTGCTCAAGGGCTGCGCGCCGGCCGACACCGCCTGCGCCGCCGGCAAGGAGTCCGTCTTCACCATCAAGCTCTCGGACCTGGGCGGCCCCCCGAAGAAGGTGCTGATCTGGGGCAACGACAGCTACGACCCGATCACCGCTGGCGGAACCAAGAAGGTCGCCAAGTTCATGTTCCGGCTCGAGGGCGCGCCGTCCAACGCGGACGCCTCCAAGCTCGGGCTGGAGAACGACCGGATGACCACCACCACCGGGAACGTCTTCCTCACGGTGGATCCGGGCGTGGCCGGCGAGTACCGGATCTCCCTGCGCGTCTGGGATGACGTGAACCAGCAGTCGCCGTCCGCGGCGCTGCTCCGGGTGATCGTCCAGTAGGGGTTACGCACTGGCGGCAGCTAGATAAGGGCGTCCCCTCCGTTCGGCTCGAGCGTAGTGCCGTAGGCACGTAGTCGAGAGCTCGCCCGCACGGTCCAATCCGAGGCGACGCCTGACGGCCTTGCAGCGGTTCGCAGGTCCGGGCGAGCTCTCGACTACGTCCTTCGGACTACGCTCGAGCCGAACGGGAGGGCCGCATCCGCGTCAGGCGGTGAGGACCGGCAGCTGCGCACCTGGCAGCTGCTTCATCGCCAGCGCGTCCAGCTTGGTGTTCCGGTAGACCTCGAGCATCCGCTCCTGCCCGAGCTTCCAGACCCCGTACATGGTGCAGGCCGGAGAGAGCTTGCAGGAGTGGGACGGGTCCTGGCAGACGTTGACCGAGACCGGCCCTTCCACGGCCTCGATCACGTCCAGGAAGGAGATCTCCGCCGGCGCCTTGGTGAGCCGGTAGCCGCCGTTCACCCCGCGCGTGGAGGCCAGCAGCTTCTTCTGCGCGAGCGTCTTGAGGATCTTCGCCAGGAACTCCTGCGGCACGTCCATCCGCCGGGCGATCTCGCGGAACGGCACCACCGTGCCCTCAGGCACCGAAGCGAGGAAGATCATCGCCCTCAAGCCGTATTCGATCTTTCGAGAGATGCGGAGCGGGTGCTGCATGAATTTGTCTTGAATTCCAGGGCCTTGTAGACAGCAAGGATAGTTCGCCGCCCTCGGGCTTTCAACCTCGGGTGAAGTGTCTTCAGAATTCGGGTGCCTCCGCCATGCCCAAGCGCTCCCCACCCCGCCCGCCTGACACCCTGGAATCCACGCTGGAGCAGGCGCGCGCGGAGTTCGAGCGCACCGAGCAGCGGATCCGGCTGATCGAAGTGAACGCGCTGCGGAGGTTCATCCAGCACCGGACGCCGACCCAGGCCGAGCTCGAGCAGGAACTGGCCGAACTGATGAAGCTGGACGTGTATGAGGTCCGAGCGCTCCTAGCCGCCGTGGACTCGCCTCCCTAGCCGCGTTCGTCTCCGGACGCCGCGCGAGAAGCTCGCTGGACAGCGCTCGCCGTTGCGGGAGGATGGCGCGCATGTCCTCCGAAACCCGGATCGCGTCTGCCTGGGGGATCTCGCTGACGGCGGTGCTCGGGGTGTCCATCGCGGTGGGCTCGCGCAAGCTCGCCCACTTCGACGCCGCGCTCGTCGCGTACACCTTCTCGGTGCTCTTCGCGACCTTCGGCCTGACCTACCGCTACTCGATGTGGCTGCAGCGCCCGCCCACGCGGATGTTCTGGCGCCGGGGCTGGCAGGCGTTCTTCCGGAGGGGCTACCTCCTGCGCAACATCTTCCGCTGGATCCGCCGGGTCCCCCAGGAGGTGCTGGCGAACCGCTTCATCTTCGCGCGGTCGCGGCTGCGGGGGATCACCCACCTGCTGATCATGTGGGGCTGCATCCTCGCGGCCGGGATCACCTTCCCACTCGTCTTCGGCTGGCTCCACTTCCGCTCGGTTCCCGAGGATCTCCACCTCTACGAGGTGGTCGTCTTCGGCTTCCCGGCGTTCCGGTTCCCCCACGAATCGCTCGCCGGGTTCCTGCTCTTCCACGGGCTGGTCTGGTCCTCCATCCTGGTGATCGCGGGCGTGATGCTGGCGGTCCGGCGACGGCTCCGGGAAGAGGGCGCGGCGGCGCTGCAGCGCTTCGCGGAGGACTTCCTGCCGCTGATCCTGCTCTTCGCCGTGAGCATCACCGGCCTGATGCTCACGGTCAGCTACACGTGGATGAAGGGGTACGCCTACGAGTTCATGGCGATCCTCCACGCGGCCACCGTGGTGGGGACGTTCCTCTGGATGCCGTTCGGCAAGTTCTTCCACATCTTCCAGCGCCCCGCGCAGCTCGGCGTGGGGTTCTACAAGGACGTGGGCGCCGAGGAGGAGAAGGCGCACTGCCGGCGCTGCGGGCACGCGTTCACCTCGCGCATGCACGTGGAGGATCTGATCGCGGTGCAGCAGGCGCTCGGCTACCGCTACGGACTCGAGAAGGCGCCGGTGGAGCACTACCAGTGGATCTGCCCGCCCTGCCGCCGGGCCAGCGTGTCCGCGGCGAACGCGCAGGCGTGGAGCGGGCAGCGCGGCGGCCATCCGCTCACGCGCGAAGGGGCGGCGCTCCCCGCCCCCACGTACGCCAACCCCGGACGCGGCGAGGGGCCGCTGGGCACCGAAGACGAGGAGAACTTCCACCCATGAGCGATGGCTCGCGCACCGCCGACGCCCCGCTGCAGCTGGACGCGATCCAGGCGTTCGGGCCGCAGCTGGCCTATTCGAAAGAGGAGTTCGGAGACAGCTCGGTCGTCCCGGACAAGTACGTGAAGACGCACTGCTGCTTCTGCGGGCAGCAGTGTGGCCTACAGCTCAAGGTGAAGGACAACCAGGTGATCGGGATCGAGCCCTGGTACGAGTTCCCCTTCAACCGCGGCATGCTGTGCCCCAAGGGGATCAAGCGCTACCTCCAGCAGGGTCACCCGGACCGGCTCCTCACCGCGTATGAGCGGGACGCCTCCGGCCCCGGCGGCTTCCGCGCCCTCCCGTACGACCGGGCGATCGCGCGGGTGGGCCAGGAGATCGAGCGGATCCAGCGCGCGCACGGGAACGACGCGTTCGCGATCCTCAGCGGCGCCAGCCTGACCACCGAGAAGACGTACCTGATGGGCAAGTTCGCGCACGCCTGCTTGCGCACTTCCAACATCGACTACAACGGCCGGCTCTGCATGGTGAGCGCCGCGGCCGCGAACAAGAAGGCCTTCGGCGTCGACAGGGCGGCCAATCCCTGGACGGACATCCTCGGCGCGGAGGTGATCTTCGTCTGCGGCGCCAACGTGGCCGAGTGCTCGCCCATCACCACCAACTACATCTGGGAGGCGCGCGAGCGGGGCGCGAAGGTGATCGTCGCCGACCCCCGGCTGACCCCGCTGGCGCGCACCTGTGACGTGTTCCTGCCCGTGAAGCCAGGGCGGGACACCGCGCTGTTCAATGGCCTGCTCCATCAGCTGATCGAGCACGGTTGGATCGATCGCGCCTTCATCGACCGGCACACGGCGGGGTTCGACGCCGTGGCCGCGGAGGCCGCGGGGTGGACGCTGCAGCGCACCGCGGAGGTGACCGGGATCGCGCCCAAGGCGCTCCAGCAGGCCGCCGAGCTCTGGGGCAAGGCGAAGACCAGCTTCCTGATGCACGCGCGAGGGCTCGAGCACCACTCCAACGGCGTGAAGAACTGCCTGTCCGCCATCAACCTGGTGCTGGCGACAGGCCGGATCGGCCGGCCCAACTGCGGCTACGCCACCATCACCGGCCAGGCGAACGGTCAAGGCGGACGCGAGCACGGCCAGAAGTGCGACCAACTCCCTGGCGGGAGGGATCTCGAGAACCCGGAGCACCGCGCGCACGTGGCGCGCGTGTGGGGCATGAAGCCGGAGGAGCTGCCGCGCTCGGGCGTGGACGCCTACGAGATCATGCGCAAGGCGGACCGCGGCGAGATCAAGGGCCTGCTCAGTATCTGCTTCAACCCGGTCGTCTCCCTGCCTGACAACGGCCTGGTCCGGCGCGCGCTGGAGAAGCTGGAGTTCTACGTCGCGATCGACTTCTTCATGAGCGAGACGGCGCGCTACGCGCACGTGGTCCTGCCGGGCTCCCTGCAGGAGGAGGACGAGGGCACCATCACCCAGGTGGAGGGCCGGATCATCAAGGTGAACAAGGCGGTCGACCCGCCCGGGGACGCGCGGCAGGACTGGCGGATCATCCAGGACATCGCCGCCGCGCTGGGGCGGACGCACGGCATGACGTTCTCCGGGCCGAAGGAGATCTTCGAGGAGCTGCGGGCCGCCTCGCGCGGCGGCGTGGTGGACTACTCCGGAGTGACCTGGGAGCGCGTGGAGGAGAACCTCGGCGTCTTCTGGCCGTGTCCTGATCAGCCGCCGGAAGGCCTCCCACCGCTGCCTCCGCAGGGGACCGTGCGGCTGTTCGAGCCGGACAGCTGGAATCCGGTGGCCAAGGGCCAGGGGCCCTTCTACTTCCCGGATGGGAAGGCCCGCTTCAACCTCACCCCGTACGTGGGCCCCGCGGAGGACGTGGACGCCGAGTACCCGATCATCCTCACCACCGGGCGCGTGGTGAGCCACTTCCTCTCCGGGAACCAGACGCGCCGGATCGGGCCTTTGGTGGATCACTGCCCCGAGCCTTTGATGGAGCTGCACCCCGTGCTGGCGAAGAAGCTCGGCATCGCCAGCGGGGACTGGGTGACCGTACAGAGCCGCCGGGGGAGCATCACGCTCAAGGCGACCGTGGTCCGCACCATCCGCCCCGACACGGTGTTCGTGCCCTACCACTGGGGCGGCAGGAAGAGCATCAACCAGCTCACCATCTCGGCGCAGGACCCGATCTCGAAGATCCCCGAGTACAAGGTGTGCGCGGTGCGGGTGAGCAAAGCCAGCGGCGCGCCCGAGTATGCCCGGATGCTGGAGCCACAGCAGTGAAGGGAGGCTCAAGGTGAGTGAGACAGATCTCGAGTTCTTCATCGATCAGAGCCGCTGCATCGGCTGCCAGGCCTGCGTGCAGGCCTGCACCGAGTGCGACACGCACAAGGGCGTCTCGATGATCCAGCTCGACTACGTGGACCGGGCGCAGTCGACGCAGACCGTCCCCTCGGTGTGCATGCACTGCGACAGCCCCACCTGTGCCGAGGTCTGCCCCGCGGACGCGATCAAGAAGACGGCGGACGGGGTGGTGCACACCGCCCGGAAGCCGCGGTGCATCGCGTGCAACAACTGCGTGCTCGCGTGCCCGTTCGGGATCCCCAAGATGAACACCCAGGCCGCGCTGATGATGAAGTGCGACCTCTGCTACGACCGGACCTCGGTCGGGCTCAAGCCGATGTGCGCCTCCGTCTGCCCCAGCCAGGCGCTCAGCTACGGGACGCGCGAGGAGATGGCGCGGCTGCGGCCAAACGCGCGGCCGACCAACACCTTCGTCTTCGGCGGTCAGACCATCCACACCCGGGTGAACATGATGGTGCCCGCAGGCAGGCCGCAGGAGCAGGTGGACGTCACGGACGCCTTGTTCGAGCCCGTGGTCGGAAGGGACTTGCTGGAGGATGCCTTCCCCCTGCCGGTCTTCCCGGGTGAGCCATGATCACCGAAGGCCGGCGAGCCCCCTCCGCGCGCGAGCCCCGCAACGTAGCGCCAGACGGCAGGCCGCTCGAGGAGCAGCCCCGGTGGCGGCGCGACTTTCCGATCGAGTGGCCCGAAGACGAGGCCGTCTCCCGCCGCGAGCTGGTGAAGTTCATCGTCCTCACCAGCGCCGCCTTCGCCGTGGGCCAGGCCTGGATCGTGCTGAAGAGCTTTGCGCGCGGCCTCTCCCGGGCAGCGCCGGACGGCGTGAAGATCGCCACCGTGGACGAGCTGCCGGTGGGGAGCGCGAAGGTCTTCGAATACCCCCACGGGAGCTCGCCCCGGCTTTTGGTGCGGACGGGTGAGGCGACCTTCGTGGCGTACGACCAGCAGTGCACACATCTGCAGTGTCCCGTGCTGCCGAAGGTCGCCGAGGGGAAGCTGCACTGCCCCTGCCATAACGGGTGGTTCGATCTGAGCACCGGAAGGCCGATCGCCGGCCCGCCGCGCCGGCCCCTACCGAAGGTTCAGGTGGAGGTGAAGGATGGCGCCGTTTACGCCACCGGCGTCACCGAGGGGAACGCGTGAGCCGCCACCGTCCGCTCGACCACGCCCGGCGGATGCCCATCCTCAATGGGATCCTCCTCCTGGTGATCCTCGTGGTCCTCCTTCAGCTGTTCCTGCTCACCTCCACCATGAACGCCTACCTGGGAGGTGACACCAGCCTCCTCGTCCCGGCCGGACTGGCGAGCGTGGTCTGCCTGGTGCTGAACGTGGGCCTGCTGCGCTACCTGGTGCGGCTCGGGTGAGGGGCGCGAACGCGCTCGCGGAGGTGAAGGAGGCCATCCGCACGTTGTTCCCCGGCTACTTCGCGCTCGTGATGGCGACCGGGATCGTCTCGGTCGCCGCGAGCAGCTTCGGGTACCGGTCGCTCGCCGAAGGGCTCTGGTACCTGAACCTGGCGGCGTACGCCGTGCTGGTGACGCTGCTGGCCCTGCGGCTGATCCTCTTCCCGCGCTCGGTGCTCGGAGATCTGAAAGATCACGGCAAGGGACCCGGCTTCTTCACCGCCGTGGCGGCGACGTGTCTGCTCGGCAGCCAATCCCTCGTGGTGGGTGGCGCCGCGGGCGCGGCGAAGGCGCTCTGGTGGCTGGGGATCGCCCTCTGGTGGATCGTCATGTACGCGTTCTTCACCGCCACCGTGGTGCGGGAGGAGAAGCCTCCCTTGGAGACCGGGATCAACGGCGCGTGGCTCCTGGCGATCGTCGCCACCCAGTCGGTGTCCGTGCTGGGCGCGCTCCTGGGGCCCACGTTCGGCGAGCAGGCCCCGGTCGCGCTCTTCTTCAGCCTCTGCATGTACCTGCTCGGGTCGATGCTCTACCTGACCATCATCACGCTCATCTTCTACCGGTTCACGTTCGTGAGGATCACCACCGGGAGCATGACCCCGCCGTACTGGATCAACATGGGCGCCGTGGCGATCACCACGCTCGCGGGCTCGACCCTCCTCTTCCAAGCCCCTCAGTGGGCGTTCCTCGAGCAGCTCCGGCCGTTCCTCACCGGCTTCACCCTCTTCTTCTGGGCGAGCGCGACCTGGTGGATCCCCTTGCTGGTGCTGCTGGGGGTGTGGCGCCACGGGCTCAAGCGCTTCCCGCTCCGGTACGATCCCCAGTACTGGGGGATGGTGTTCCCGCTCGGGATGTACACCGTCTGCACGCTCAGGCTGGCCAAGGCGACCGGCTTGGACTTCCTGGTGGGAATTCCGCGCGTGACCGTGTGGATCGCGCTGCTGGCGTGGAGCGCCGTGAGCGCCGGCCTGGTCTGGAGCCTGGTCGCGAGCCCACGGGTGCCGGCCACGAAGTAGCCGGCCGCGGCCACCGGCGGTTGCATGCGCCCGCCGACCTCCCTACTGTGCCCCGCGATGATCGATCTCCACTCCCACACCACCGCGAGCGACGGGCAGCACTCGCCCACCGAGCTCGTTGCGCTCGCCGCAGTGGCCGGCGTCACCCGGCTCGCGGTGACGGACCACGACACGGTGGGCGGGATCGCCGAGGCCACCGCCGCCGCCGCGGCGCGCGGGCTCACCATCATCCCCGGCATCGAGCTCTCCGCCTTCGTGAACGGCCGCGAGGTCCACATTCTCGGCCACTTCCTGCGCCCGGATGAGCCGGAGATCGCCACCTTCTCCGAGCGGCTGCGCGGCGAGCGCGCCATCCGGATGGAGCAGATGGTGGAGAAGATGAAGGGGCTCGGGTACCCGGTGACCATGGAGATGGTGAAGTCCATCGCCGGCGATGCGCACCTCGGCCGCCCCCACTTGGCCCGCGTGCTGGTGGAGATGAACTGGGTGAGGGACACGCGCGAGGCGTTCGACCGCTTCCTCGCGGACGGCAAGCCCGCCTGCGTGGGGCGCTTCAAGGTCTCCGGCGAGGACGCCATCGGCCTCATCCGCCGCGCCGGCGGCGCCGCCACCGTGGCCCACCCCGGCGTCTCCAAGATGGAGAAGCACGAGCTGGCGCCGCTCAAGGCGGCGGGCCTGGCCGGGCTCGAGGTCTATCACTCGGATCACAACCCGAGCGTGCGCGAGAAGTACCTGGCGATCACCCGCGAGCTGGATCTCATCCCCACCGCCGGGAGCGACTTCCACGGCGAGAAGGTCGCCCCGGGGCGGCTGCTCGGCAGCGCGTCCATGCCGCCGCCGCTGCTCGATGCGCTGCGCGCGCGCGCGGCGGCGTCGGACAGTGGTCCCTCCGGTTCGGGCGAGCTCTACCGGTCTCCCCGAGCGTAGGCCGCAGGCCGCAGTCGAGGGGCGGCACCAAGCTCGGAATCGCCTCAGCGTGGACCGGCCGTGGGTGCCGCCTCTCGACTTCGGCCTGACGGCCTACGCTCGAGGTGAGCGGGGGGGAGCTTCATCCCCTGCTTGATCCGCCCAGTTCCGGATTTCAGCTCCGGACCACCTTGAACCGGCCGGTGACCGACGCCAGCGCCTGCGCCACGGACTGGAGGTCCTGCGCGATCTTGTGCGTGCGCCCGGTGGCGTCCACGCCCTGCTTCACCAGGTCCGCCACGTTGCGCGCGCCCTGCACCGCCTGCTCGCTGGACTGCCGCTGCTGCCGGGTGGCGATGGAGATCTGCTGGGCGGCCTCCGTGGTGCCGCGCGCCAGCTCGACAATCCGCTGGAAGAGCTCGGAGACCTGCTCCGCCACCTTCACGCCCTTGTCGGACGCGGTCACGCCCACGCGCGCCTTGGAGACGGCCTCGTTGCCGGACTCCTGCACCTTCTCCACGATCCGGCCGATGTCCCGCGCCGAGCCGGAGACGTTCTCTGCCAGCTTGCGCATCTCCGCCGCCACCAGCGAGAACCCGCGGCCGATCTCCCCCGCCTTCGTTCCCTCCAGCGCGGCGTTGAGGGCGAGCAGGTCCGAGCGCTCCGCCACCGCGTTGATCACCTGGGCGATCTTCGAGACCTGCTGCAGGTCGCTGTTGAGCCGCAAGATCGCGTCCGCGACCTCCTTGGATTCGGTGCGGATGTCCTGGATCCCCGCCACCACCTGCGCCACCACCTGGCGCGCCTCCTCCACCGCTTCATTGGTGCGCCGCGCCGCCGTCTCCACCACGTCCGTGGAGGCGGAGATCTGCTCCGCCGTCCGCGAGAGCTCCTCGAACGTGGCGGCGATCTCCTGCGCGTAGGCCGCCTGTTGGTTGGTGACGTGCTCCTGATCCTGGGACGCGCCGATCAACCCCTGCGAGGCGTTGTTCAGCCGCCCGGTGAGCGACACCATCTGCCCCACCAGGTTCCGCAGGTTCGCCAACATCTCGTTGAAGGAGTTGGCCATGGAGCGGATCTCCCCCGCCGCCGAGACCTGCACCGCGGACACCGTCACGTCCCCGGAGGCCACCACCCGCGCCGCCTGCGTCACCTGCGCCACCGGCGTGGCCAGCGCGGCGCTGAAGAAGAAGGCCAAGAGCAGCCCCAGCGTGGCCGCCGCCGCCCCGGAGATGAACCCCACCTGGCGGTTCTTCCGCTGCGCGTCGTAGAGGGCGTCCTTCTTGAACACCGCGATGATCCCGCCCTTGGACTCGCCCCGCTCCGCGCGGCAGCGGACCAGGATCTCCGAGCCGTTCTCCACCTCGCAGCCGGCGTTGGCCACCTCCAGGCTCAACCCCGGCGGCTGCACCCCCTCCGAGCGCAGGAGCCGGGGCGCCGCGTGCAGATCCACCACCGCCGCGAAGGGCACGTCGTCGCTGCGGCGGATGCCGCTCAGGACCGTGTCGAACTCCTCGGGAGAGAGCCCGGACTCGATCAGCCCCAGCGCCGGGGCGATCTCCTCCGCCGCCAGCCCGCCGATCGCCCGCGCCTTGGACTCGAGGCTCGCCTCCGCCTGGGCGTTGAGCCGGGCCGGGAAGTAGAGCGACGAGAACGCCGCGATCGCCACGCTGGGGATCAGGATGGCGATGGCGGCCTGCCACCGCAGGTTGAGACGCCCCCACAGGCCAACGGACATCGAGCCCTCTTTCCTTCAGAAGACGAAAGGTCGCTGCGCTGCCCCCGCCCGCCGAGTAAAGACGCCGCCGCCGGGAGGGTCAAACGTCCGGCGCCCTTCCGCGCACGCGCCCGCGAGTGGGCGGAGGTGGGCAGGCGCCCTTGGGCCACCTACCGGAGCCAGCATGAATGACCGCCCGGCCGCGCCCGTTGGCTTCCCAAGAGCCCTCCGGCGATTAAGAGGCGTCCTTGGAAACCGAGCTTTATGATGCCCAGCCTGTGAGCGCGCTCTCCTTCGAGCACCGCGGTTCCCTGCGCGCCTGGCGCGCCCTGTCCCTGCTCTGCTGCGGCCTGGTCTGCACGGATGGCTCGGCGGCCTCCGCCCAGGATGTCCCGGATCCCAAGGTGGCCGTGCCCATCCTGTTGAAGGTGATCACCTACGACAAGTCGTTCGGCAGCCGCGGCTCGGGCGAGTTCGTCCTGCTGGTGATCTCCGAGCCGGCCCAGTCCACCACCCGCGAGGAGGTGCTGGCGCTGGTGCGCACCCTCAAGCTCACCACCGTCCAGAACCGCGCCCTGCGCTTCGCCTCGGCGGAGTTCAAGGACGAGACCTCCCTCAACGCCAAGCTGGACGCGATCAAGCCTTCGGCGATCCTCGCCGTGCCTGGCATCTCCGCCCCCGGCGTCCAGCTGCTCTCCGAGGCCGCGCAGAAGCGCCAGTTCTACTCGCTCGCGCTCGACGCCAGCATGGTGGAGCGCAGCCTCGCCCTGGGCGTGGTGGCGCGCGAAGGCAAGCCGCAGCTGGTGATCAACCTCGCCGCCGCGAAGGGGCTGGGCGCCACCTTCGAGACCGCGGTGCTGAAGATCGCCAAGGTCGTGCAGTAGCCGTCAGAGCGCGAGGAACGCGGCGAGCCGCTCCTCGGACTTCGCGTCCAGCGACTCGAAGACCAGCGCCACCCCTTCGGACGTCACCCGCGTCACCCGGCCCATGGCCCGCACCACGCCGTGGAGCGGCTGGGCGTTGGTGGCGGAGATCTCCACGGAGAACCGGTCCCCCACCGCGCGCTGCCGCTTGGTCCAGAAGAAGAGCCCGCAGCGCGAGACGTCCCGCGAGAAGTCCACCGCGGTGCGCTGCGTCTTGGGGTGGCTGTGGACCACCTTGAGGTTGGCCAGGCGGCGGGGGAACCGCCTCCGCTCTGCCTGTGCGGGCATGGGGGAATCGAAGCGCGGCCGCAGCCGCTCCACAATCTCCCCCCTGTCACCTTCGATGGGAAGTCGACGAACGCTGTCCAAGGCCTTCTTCTGCCTCACGAGTGGCCGAAGATCACCATCGACCTCGAGGCCAGCTCACGCAGCCCATCGAAGTAGACGCCGAAGACGATGACCGCCGTGACGAGGCAGCCGAGCAGGACGCTGTAGGAGCGCGGGACGGCGATCACCTCGTTGGTGGCCGGCTTGTCGAGGAACATCGCCTTGACGATCCGCGCGTAGTAGTAGAGCGACACCGCGCTGTTGAGCACGCCGATGACCGCCAGCGTGTTCTGCCAGGCCCCGCCGCGCTCGAGCAGCGCCTTGAAGAGGTGGAACTTGCCGATGAAGCCGGCCAGCGGCGGCAGCCCGGTCAGGCTGAAGAGGAAGATGGCGAAGGCCGCCGCCGCGAACGGCGCGCGCGCCCCCAGCCCCCGGTACTCGAAGATGGACTCGCTGCCCGCCAGCCGCCCCACGATCCCCACCACCAGGAACGCGCCCAGGTTCATGAAGAGGTAGATGATCAGGTAGATGGCCACGGACTCGCTGCCGGTGGCCGAGGCCGCCGCCAGCCCCATCAGCAGGTAGCCCGCGTGGGCAATGGAGCTGTACGCGAGCATCCGCTTCAGGTTGGTCTGGCTGATCGCCGCGAAGTTCCCCACCGTCATGGTGACCGCGGAGATCACGCCGATCACCGCCGGCCAGGGGAGATCCGAGACCACCTTCGCCAGGTCCTGGCCGCCGCTCTCGGAGAAGGCGCCGTAGAAGATGCGGATCACCAGCCCGAAGCCCGCCGCCTTGGGCCCCACGGACAGGAACGCCGTGAACGGCGTGGGGGCGCCCTCGTACACGTCCGGGCACCACATGTGCCACGGCACGCTGGCGATCTTGTAGCCCACGCCCGAGAGCACCAGCACCACCGCCATCACCAGCGCCAGCTGCGCGGCGTTGGGCTGGCCGGAGCGCAGGGACGTGAGGAAGGCCTCGTCCACGAAGCGCTGCAGCGCCGCGCCGGAGCCCACCAGGTTGGTGGAGCCGGTGAGCCCATAGAGGTAGCTCATCCCGAACAGCATCATCCCGGAGGCCACGCCGCCGTAGACCACGTACTTGAGCGCGGCCTCGGAGGCGCGGCGGTTGTGCTTCCGGAAGCCCGCCAGCGCGTAGGAGACCAGGGACACCAGCTCCACCGCGATCGCGATCATCAGCAGGTCGCTGGAGGAGGCCATCAGCGACATGCCCACGGCGATGGAGAGCAGCAGCGCGCAGTACTCGCCCATGCGCTCGCTGGAGATCTCCAGCGAAGGTGCCGCCATCCAGATGGCCAGCGCGGTCACCGCCCAGGAGAGGTACTTGAAGAGCGCCGCCCACGGATCGAACACGATCAGCCCGTGGAAGAGCGCCACCGGCTGGGTCATGGCGGTCAGCCCGCTCGGCCCCACCGGCAGGCGGGACGCGGCCCAGGTGAAGTACGCGGCGCCGGCCAGGAAGGCCAGCGAGGTGGCCACCAGGATCGCCACCCGGCGGGGGGCGCGCGCCACCGCCAGATCCAGCAGGAACACCACCACCGCCCCCAGCGTGAGCAACAGCTCGGGGGCGAAGAACGGCAGGCTCTGCGCGTTGTCGAGCGAGGGGAGCATCTAGGCGCCCTTGACCACGCGCAAGAGCGCGAAGAGGTCGGTGTTGATCAGGTTCAGCATCACGTTCGGGTAGAAGCCGAACAGCAGGCAGAGCGCGGCCAGCGGGTAGAGCGTCAGCCGCTCGCGCCAGTTCAGGTCCGGCAGGTGCGCGTACTTGGCGTTGAGGCTGCCCAGGAACATCCGCTGGATGGTCCAGAGGTAGTACGCCGCGGTGATGATCACGCTCGTGGCCGCGAAGGCGGTGTGCCAGGGCAGCGAGGCGAACGAGCCGTTGAAGACCATGAACTCGGAGACGAAGCCGGCCAGGCCCGGCAGGCCGAGCGAGGCGAAGAACGCCAGCCCCATGATCGCCGTGTACTCCGGGACCACCTTGGCGATCCCGCCAAAGCCTTCAATCTCACGGTGGTGGGCGCGGTCGTAGATCACGCCCACGATGAGGAAGAGCATCGGGCTGATGATGCCGTGCGTGAACAGGTTGAGAACCGCGCCGGACATCCCGGACTCGGTCATGGCCGCCATCCCCAGGAGGGAGAAGCCCATGTGCGAGACGGACGAGTAGGCGATGAGCTTCTTGAGGTCCTTCTGCGCCAGGCAGACCATGGCCGCGTAGACGATGTTGATCACCCCGAAGACCGCCACGAAGCCCGCGAAGTAGGCGGTGGCGCCGGGGAGGATCGCCCAGTTGAAGCGGAGCATGCCGTAGATGCCCATCTTGAGGAGCACGCCCGCCAGGATCACCGAGATGGGCGTGGGGGCCTCCACGTGCGCGTCCGGCAGCCACGTGTGGAACGGCACCATGGGGACCTTCACCGCGAAGGCGATGAACATGAAGACCCACATGATCTTGGCGAAGGTGATGCCGCCCAGGAACGGGCCCACGAGATCGTAGAAGCCCACCGTGCCGAGCTTGGCCAGGACCGAGAGGTCCCACGTCCGGGGCGCCCACTCGCCGTTGCCGAGCAGGTAGCCGAGCTTGCCGCCCTTCTCCACCAGCACGCGCGCGTCCAGCAGGGACTGGAAGCCGGCCGGGTTCTGCTCTTTGAGCGCGGTGAGCAGCGTGGCGTCACCGGTGCGGTAGTGCAGGCCGATGATCGCCAGCAGCAGGAGGACCGAGCCGGCCAGGGTGTAGATGAAGAACTTGATCGCCGCGTACTCCTTGCGCGGGCCGCCCCAGATGCCGATGAGGAAGTACATCGGCAGCAGCATCACCTCCCAGAAGACGAAGAAGAGGAACATGTCCGTGGCGGCGAAGGTGCCGGACATGCCCGTCTGGAGGATGAGCAGCATGATCATGTACCCGGGGACCTTCACCTCGGAGAAGTGAGGGTGATCCGGGTCGCTGTGCTCGTCCTTGCGCCGCCACCAGGGGACGGAGGCGATGGTGGCCACGAAGGAGACCAGCGTGGAGAGGATGACCATCGACACGCTGATGCCGTCGACGCTCACGTAGTACTCGATGCCCAGGCTGGGGATCCACAGCACCCGGGAGGTCAGCTCCTTGGCCACGCCGGCGTTGAAGGCGGACCAGAGGTAGAGGCCGAGCACCGCGGCTACGCCGCTGACGAGCAGCGCCACCCAACGCGCCAGCTGCTCGCGCTGCGGCTTCTGCATGGGCACCGCCAGCGACAGGGCAATCAGCGTCGCGCCGGCGAGCGGGAGGAAGATGATGAGGCTCAGGAGCATGCCGTTCATGGTGGTCTCGCTAAGTCAGGAAAGGTGCTGCGGGCCTCACGACCACCCGCGGACGAGGTAGCTCACGCCGACGACGATCAACGCCCCGGCGACCGCGGCGTAGAGGTAGTGCTGGATGCGGCCAGTCTGCGCGCGCCGGAACGCCTTGCCGACCGCCACCGCGCCGCTGGCGACGAAGTTCACCGCTCCGTCCACCAGGTACTTGTCGATGGCGCCTTCGATGTTGCAGACGAACCGGGTGACCAGCGCCGCCGCGTTGACCGCGCCGTCCACGACGATCCGGTCGAACGCGGAGAGGCCCTTGGCCACCACCAGCATCGGGTTGAGGAAGAAGCGCTGGTAGAGCTCGTCCACGTAGTACTTGTTGTAGACGAGCGTGAAGACGCCGGGGAACTTGGCCTTGAGCGTCTCCGGCACGGTGCTGCGCGCGTCCTTGTAGAGCGTGCGCGCCGCCAGCCAGCCCACCGTGGCCACACCCACGGACGCGAAGATCAGCGTCCACTCCAGCGCCGAGCCGCTGCCCGCCATGCGGGACTCCACCAGCTCGCGGGAAGGCGCCAGCACCGGGGAGAGCCAGTGCTCCAGCAGCGGCTCCGCCATCCAGCCGATGTGGAACAGGTGGCCCAACGGGGCCCAGAAGCCGAGCACGATGGTGGCCAGGCAGCCCAGCGCCAGCGTGGCCAGCACGTAGGTCATCGCCTTGGGGGACTCGTGCGGCGTGCCGCCGTGGTGCCCGCCGTGGCCGTGGCCGCCGGCCGCGTGGTCATCCGCGCCGTGCGCCGCGTGCCCGCCGCCGTGGCCGTGGCCCGCGTCGTGGCCGTGGGAGGAGGCCATGGCGCTCGCGGCCACGTCCGCGTCGAAGGTGGCGGCGTGCGCCGCGCCCACCGAGTGGGTGGCCGCGTGCGCCGGGGCGGCGTGCCCGTGGCCGTGGCCGTCCCCGCCGCGGTACTCGCCGGTGAAGGTCATGTAGTAGCTGCGCCACATGTAGAAGCTGGTGCCGCAGGCCGCCACCCAGCCCACGAACCAGATCAGCTTGCCCAGGCCGGGGGCGAGCAGGTTGTTGCCGGAGTCGAACGCCTTCCAGAGGATCTCGTCCTTGGAGAAGAAGCCGTTGGCGATCGGGAAGCCGGCGATGGCGATGCACGCGTAGCGGTAGGTCTTCTCCGTGAGCGGCATGTACTTCTTGAGGCCGCCCATCTTCCGCATGTCCTGCTCGTGGTGGCAGCCCAGGATCACCGAGCCGGACCCGAGGAACAGGCACGCCTTGAAGAAGGCGTGCGTGAGCAGGTGGTAGACGCCCGCCCAGTACGCCCCCACCCCCACGCCGATGAACATGAAGCCGAGCTGGGAGACGGTGGAGTACGCGAGGACCTTCTTGATGTCGTACTGGAAGAAGCCGATGGAGGCCGCGAAGATCGCCGTGGCCGCGCCGGTGCAGGCGATGACGGTCATCGCCACCGGGGAGAGCGCGAAGATGAAGTTGAGCCGCGCCACCATGTAGACGCCGGCGGTGACCATAGTCGCCGCGTGGATGAGGGCGGAGACCGGCGTGGGGCCGGCCATCGCGTCCGGCAGCCAGACGTAGAGCGGAATCTGCGCGGACTTCGCGGTGGCGCCCACGAAGAGGAGGATCCCCACCAGGGCCAGCAGCGGAATCCCGAAGAACTCCATGTCCAGCAGCCGCTTCTTCACGCCCGTGCCTTCGAGCGAGATCTGATCGCGCAGCTCGCGGAAGTTGAGCGTGGGGCCGACCTTGACCGCCAGCTCCCCTCCCCCGCTCTCCACGCGCTTGAAGGCCACGGACGGGCCGCCCTTGGCATCGAAGTCCCGCCAGTAGGCGGCGGCGCTGTCCGGCGGGCGCTGCGGCGAGTACTGCGGGTCACGCACGTAGAAGGTCTGGACCACCGGCTCCTGCACGTCCCCGGGGGACGCGTGCGCCCAGCGCTCCTGCGCGGGCAGCCGCACCTCGCGCTTCTCCCAGGAGCCGCCGAGCGCCCAGAAGAGGAGGAAGAGGCCGAGCACGAAGCCGAAGTCGCCGAAGCGGTTGGTGACGAACGCCTTCACCGCGGCGCGCGCCTTGTCGATGTCCTCGTACCAGAAGCCGATCAGCAGGTAGCTGCAGAGCCCCACGCCCTCCCAGCCAAAGAACATGAGCGCGAAGTTGTCGCCCATGACCAGCAGGAGCATCGAGAAGACGAACAGGTTCAGGTAGCAGAAGAAGCGCCAGTACGCCGGCTCCTCCGCCATGTACCCGGTGGAGTAGATGTGAATCAGCGTGCCGATGAAGGTGATGATCAGCACCATCATCATCGACAGCGGATCCAGCGCGAAGGTCAGCTCCGCGTTGAGATCCCCCGCGGTGAGCATGGTGAAGACGTGATCGCGCAGGAACCGACCGCTCTCCGGCTGGGCGATCAGCGTGATCCACGCCACCAGCGCGGTGAGGAACGCCAGCGCCATCGCGCCAATGGCGATGTGCGAGGTGATCTGTTTGCCGTACTGCTTCTGTAGGCGCGCCCCGAAGAAGGCGTTGATCGCCGCGCCCACCAGCGGGAAGAGCGGGATCAAGCGCAGGAAGCCCACGTCCTTCACCGCCTGGACGGTCAGCTCCACCGCGGCGGCGCCGTGCGCGCCCCCGTGCTCGGCGGCGGCGGCGCCATGGCCCGCCTCTTCCGCGGCGAGCAGGACCAAGTCCTTCACGTGCGAGAGGATGTCCATTCGCTATTCCTTGAGCGTGTCGGCGTTGCGCACGTCGATGCTCTTCAAGTTCATGTAGATGGCGAGGACGATCGCGAGCGCCACCGCGGCCTCCGCCGCGGCGAGCACGATCACCATCAGGGAGAAGACCTGGCCGGTGAGCAGCTCGCGGCCGCCGGCGGCCGCCGGGTTGAAGTGGTTGAAGGCGACGAAGTTCACGTTCGCCGCGTTGAGGATCAGCTCCACCCCCATCAGGATCCCCACCGCGTTGGTGCGGGTGATGACGGTGTAGGTGCCGAGCGCGAAGAGCACCGCGCCCACCAGCAGGAAGTGCGGCAGTTGGGGCGTCATCGCGCTAGCTCTCCTTGATCTCTTTGCGGGCGACGACCACCGCGCCGATCAGCGTGGCCAGCAGCACCAGCGAGATGATCTCGAACGGGAGCAGGTACTCGCGCAGGAACACGTCTCCGATGGTGCGGACCGTCTCCGGGTTGGAGAGCGTGCTGGCGCCCTGCTTCCAGGGGGTCCGGGTGGCCACGTAGCCGGTCACGCCGATCAGCGCCGCCAGCAGCCCCAGGCTCGGGAAGACGTAGAGCGAAGGGTTGGAGTGCTTCTTGTCCTCGATCCGGCTGGTGAGCATCACCGCGAAGAGGATCAGCACCAGCACGCCGCCCACGTAGATGAGCAGCTGGGTGATCGCCACGTACTCGGCCTGCAGGTAGATGTAGAGCGCGCCGGTGGAGAGCAGCGTGCCCAGCAGCGCGAGCGCGGAGTAGATGATGTTCCGCGAGAACGCCACCCCGCCCGCGGAGACCATGGCGATCGCCGCGAGCACGAAGAAGACGAGGTCGCTGGGGCGCGCGAGCGAAGCGCCCCCCGCGGCCAACGGCGCCAGCCCGGGGACCATCTTCGCGAGCCCGCCGAAGATGATCGCCACGCACGCCACGATCAACAGCACGAACGCCAGCACCTCGATGTGCCGCGTCGGTCTCTCGGGTTTGTCAGCCAAGCGCGTAGTTCTCCGGGAGGGACGTTTTGCGGCTGACGCTTTTCGCCGCGAGCGGGAGGAAAATCAAGGTCTTCGTTTGCTTCTGGGCGCCGGCGCTGATGCCTGACAGCGCGCGGGCTTATCCGGGTGCTCGGTCAGCTGCCTTCCGCAGCTGGTCCAGCTCCTGCTGCGCCCGGGCCAGGCGGTTGCGGATGCGATCCCGCTCCCCCTCCGCCCCCACCCTGCGGGTGACCAGCGCCTCGCCATCCATCTTGAGCGCGCCGATCCGCAGCTGCAGCTGCTTCTGCTCCTCCTCCTGCTCCTGCTGGCGCGCCAGGAGTGCGGCGTCCCGCCGGGCCTCCAGCTCCGCCTTGCGTGCGCGCAGCCGCTCCACCTCCCGCTCGAGCTCGGGATCGCTCAAGAGCGCCCCAAGAGGCTGGCCAGATAACCCAGGCCGGCCAGGGCTGCGCCCAGCAGCCACCACACGCTCGAGGGGAGGGCTCGGCCGGAGTGCCAGCGCCGCGCGGCGAGCTGGGCCCCCGGCTCTTCTTCCAGCTGGCGGTACACGGTGCCGGTCCGCAGCCGCTCGCGCTCGATCTCGCGCTCCAGCGCGCGGAGGTCCATCAGCACCTCATCCCGGACCCGCTCCGCGTCGGCCACCGCAGCCTTCTCCCGGTCGTGGGCGCGCTGGGCGTCCGCCGCTTGCTGCCGGAGCTCCAGGAGCGCCGGGCTGGCGCCAAGCGGGCGTGCGGGCTCCGCCAGCTCCGCCTCCAGCTTCCGGACCGCCACCTGGAGCTCCTCCAGCTCCAGGCGCAGGGCGCGCTCGTCTTGCTCCGGCGGCGAGTCGAGCGGCCTCTCGCGGACCGTCACAAGGCCTCTGCTACGGGCTCTCGTACTGCGCGTTCTGCGCTTCCGGCGTGACGGTGACCGAGCCCGCCTTCACGCTGTCCATGATGATGTGCGTGGCGCGGGCGGACTCGGCGCCGCCGGGCTCGCACATGTGCAGCCGCTTCTCCTTCCCGGAGGCCATGGCCTCCGAGTACTCGCGGCAGGTGGGGTAGGTGCAGGCGCCGCAGTCGGTGCCGGCCTGCGCCTCTTCCAGGATCACCGCGAGCTTCTTCGGATCCGCGCCGATCGCCTTCTTCGCCAGCTCCAGCGCCGCGGCGGTGGAGTCGCCCGCGTCCTTCTTCTTGGCCGGGGCGGCGGTGCCCGCCATGGGGAACGCGGGCGGCGGGCTGTCCCACTTCTTCACCAGGCCGCGGGTGATCTCCCCGAGCATCACCCGGGGGAAGGCGGTGGCGTTCTTGGCGACCTTGTAGGGCGCCACCGGCCGAGCCGGGTCCACGAAGCGCAGCACCAGGTTGGAGAGGATCCGCTGCGCGCCTTCGAACTCGCGGGTGTGCTGGATGGCGCCGGTGGGGCACGGCTCCACGCACAGGCCGCAGAACATGCACTTGGCCTCGTCGATGTCGAACCGGGTCATCACCCGCTGCTTCGGGTTGGCCGGGTCCTTCTCGATCTCGATGGCGATCACGTTGATCGGGCAGGCCCGCTCGCACGCCTGGCAGGCCGTGCAGATGGACATGTCCACTTCAAGGAAGCCGCGGTAGCGCGCGGGCAGCGTGTGCTGCACCAGCTCGCCGGTGCGCTCCGCCTCCTCCTTGCCCAGGTACTGCACGGTCATCGGCCGGCGGAACATGTACGAGAGCGTGACGCTCATGCCGTGCCAGGCGCTCTTGACCGTGTCCTTGATGTTGCCCACGTACTCACTGACAGGCATGCAGGTCCTCTCGAAGAAGGCGAAGGGGGCTCACCAGTTGGTGAGGTCCACCCGGTCTCCAGTGACGCGAATGTTCTGCAGCACGCGCGAGGCGAACGCCGCCAGCGGCAACAGCCCCGCCACGGCGAAGAAGCCCACGTGCAGCCACCAGCGGGGGTGGAAGCGCGGGGCGATCCCCACCGCGGAGGCACCCCAGAGGTTGTAGGAGACGACCTCGGTGACCGCGGTGAGCACCACCAGCACCAGCCCGGCCGGCACCAGGTACTTCCAGCAGAGCGACATCATCTGGTCCACCCGGATGCGCGGGAACGTCCAGCGGATCCAGATGACCACGTTCACCAGGACGAGCGTCTTGGCGCAGAACACCAGCGTGGACGCCAGGTAGAACCAGCCCGGCGCCGAGAGCGCGATCCCGAACGGGCCGGCGTAAGGCCCGGCCTTCTCCAGCGCCGCCACGTCCACGCCCGGCACCTGCCAGCCGCCGAGGAAGAGCGTGGTCATCAGCGCGCTCATCACCCAGAGGTTGCCCCACTCCGCGAGGAAGAAGAGCATGAAGCGCGCGCCCGAGTACTCGGTGTTGTAGCCGGCCACCAGCTCGGACTCGGCCTCGGGGAGATCGAACGGGGTCCGGTTCCCTTCCGCGAGCAGCGCGGTGAAGAGGACGAAGAACGCCACGTAGCCCATGGGCGTCTGGAACATGAACCAGTTCCACGGCGAGCCGCCCTGCGCGCGGATGAGGTCGTGCAGGTTCAGCGAGCCGGCCATCATGATCGGCACGAGGATCGCCAGGCCAGCGGGGATCTCGTAGCTGACCACCTGCGCCGCGGCGCGGATGCCGCCGAAGAGCGCCCACTTGGAGTTGGAGGCCCAGCCAGACACGAGGATCCCCACCACCACCAGCGCGGTGATGGAGACCACGTAGAACAGGCCCACGTTCAGGTTGGTGGCGGAGAGGTGATACCCGAAGGGAAGCACCGCGAACGTCATCAGGAAGCCCACCGCCACGAAGTACGGCGCGAGCCGGAAGAGGAACTTGTCCGCGTCGTTCGGGATCAGATCCTCCTTGAGGATCAGCTTGAGCGCGTCCGCGATCCACTGGAGGAAGCCGGCAGGGCCCACCCGGTTGGGGCCGATGCGGGACTGCATGCGCCCGGCGACCCGGCGCTCCCACCAGGAGACGGCGCCCGCGAAGAGCGCGCCGAAGGTCACGAAGACGATGGACACCAGCAGCATGGCGGCCACGTAGACGCCCTGCGTGAGCGGCCAGGTGGTCGGGTCGTACCCGAGCCGGTCCCGAATCAGCGTGTCGAGGAGCTCTCTCAACGGTCGATCTCCGGTGCGACGACGTCCAAGGAAGCGATCAGCGCTACGAGGTCCGCGATCATCAGGCCCATGGAGAGCTCTTCGATGATCCCCATGGCGAGGAACGAGCCGGTGCGGGCGCGCACCCGGTAGGCCCGCTCGCCGCCGTCCGCCACCACGTAGTAGGCCATCTCGCCGCGCGCGGACTCGATCCGGCTCTGCGCCTCACCCGCTGGCGGCTTGAGCTTGCGCGGCACCTTGGCCATCCACTCGCCGCCCGGCAGCTTGTTGAGCGCCTGGCGGGTGATCGACACGGACTCGCGGCACTCCAGCACCCGGCAGTAGAAGCGGTCGTAGCAGTCGCCCACCTTGCCGCCGCGCTGCGGGCCCGCCCACGCCTGACCCACCGGCACGTTGAACTGGAAGTCCGGGTAGGCGCCGTAGGGGTGATCCTTGCGCAGGTCGAAGTTGAAGCCGCTGCCGCGCAGGTTCGGCCCCACCAGGCCGTAGTTGATGGCCATCTCCACGGGGATCACCGCCATCCCCGCGAGCCGCTGCACGAAGATCTCGTTCTTGGAGATCAGCCGGTCCCACTCGTCCAGGACCTTGTCGAAGTGGTCCAGCCACTTGTGGCACAGGGGCGCCCAGTCGTCCGGCATGTCGAACGCCACGCCGCCCACGCGGTGGTAGTTGTAGGTCAGCCGCGCGCCGCAGAGCGCTTCGATCAGATCGTTGATGCTCTCGCGCTCGCGCAGCGCGTACGGGAACGGGGTCACCGCGCCGATGTCCATCGCCATGGTGCCGATGGAGACCAGGTGCGAGGCAATGCGGTTGAGCTCGCAGGAGATGGCCCGCAGGTACTGCGCGCGCGGGGGCACGGTCAGGTTCATCAACTTCTCGACCGCGATCGCGTAGCCCTCGTTGGCGAACATCGCCGCGAGGTAGTCCACCCGGTCCGTGTACGGCATGTACCCCGGGAAGGTGACCGTCTCGCCGATCTTCTCGAGCGAGCGGTGCAGGTAGCCCACCTCGGGGACCGCCTTCTTCATCACTTCGCCGTCCGCGTGGACGATGAAGTTGATCACCCCGTGGGTGGAGGGGTGCTGCGGCCCCATGTTGAGGATGAGGTTCTCTTCCGCGTTGCCGCCGAACTTGGTGATCAGGAGCTGGTCGAGCGACATCTCAGGCCTCCTTCTTCGGCTCGGCCGCGGCGGGGGCGGCGGTCGCAGGAGCGGGCGGGTTCGCGGCGGCGGCGGCAGCGGCCTGCTCGGCCTTCCGGACGCGGTCCATCATCAGGTACTGGTCCAGCGGGTTGTCCCGGATGTTGGAGATGTCCTGGTAGCCGCCGTGCTCGACGTAGTCCTTGCGCAGCGGGTGACCCACCCAGTCGTCCGGCAGCATGATCCGGCGCAGGTCGCTGTGGCCGGTGAAGATCACGCCGAAGAGATCGTAGACCTCGCGCTCCAGCCAGTTGGCGGCCTTCCACACGGTCTCGACCGTCCGGACCTCGGGCTTGGCGCGCGGCAGCTCCACCTTCGCGCGGAAGATGTGCCGGTGCTTGTAGCTGTAGAAGACGTAGTAGATCTTGATCAGCCCCAGCTTCGGGTGATCCGTGGCGGTGAGGTCCTGCAGGAAGTCGCAGGCCAGCGCCGGGTCCGAACGCAGGAAGGTGCAGATCTCGACGATCTTGTCCGCCGCGAAGGTACAGAACGGGTCCTTCGCGGCGGGCTGCAGCGGGCCCACGGCGTCGCCGAACTTGGCGGCGACGCGCTGGTGGAACTGCTCTGGGGTGAGGGCGGGCATCTTGGGTGTCCTTGAAGCGGATCAGACCGTCTCGGGGATCTCGTAGCCGGCGCCGGTCTGGCCGACACCCTTGCTCGGGCGGAACTTCTGCTTGAGCGTCTCGCGCTTCACCAGCTCCTGGATCCGCAGGAAGCCCTCGGTGAGCGCCTCGGGGCGCGGCGGGCAGCCGGGGACGTACACGTCCACCGGGATGATCTTGTCCACGCCCTTCACCACCGAATACGCCAGCTGGAAGAGGCCGCCGCAGTTGGCGCAGGAGCCCATCGAGATGACGTACTTGGGCTCCGCCATCTGCTCGTAGAGCAGCTTGCAGCGGATCGCCATCTTGTAGGTCAGTGTCCCTGCCACGATCATCAGATCGCTCTGGCGGGGCGTGGCGCGGGGCACCGAGCCGAAGCGGTCCAGGTCCGCGCGCGGTCCGCCCGTCTGCATCAGCTCGATGCCGCAGCAGGCGAGCCCGAACAGCAGGTAGAAGAGCGAGGAGCGGCGGGACCAGTTGATCAGGTTCTCCAGCACGTTGGTGCTGGTGGTCACCAGCGCGGTGGAGGCGCCCGGGTCGTGGGTGTAGCCCTTGAAGTCCTTGGTGTCTGCCATGGCTGTCTCCCTGATCAACGCGCCGCGGGGGCGTCCTCGATTCGCTTAATCCACTCGAGGTCGCGCCGCGCCCAAATCCACACGAGGCCGGTGGAGAGGATGCCAATGAACGCGAGGATCTCGATCAGCGCCACGCTCCCCGAGCGACCGTCCAGGCCGGCGGCGTGCACCCAGTCCCGGAAGACCAACGCCACGGGAATGGTGAGCGCGATCTCCACCTCGAAGATCACGAACACGAGCGCGATGATGTAGAAGCGCGGGTTGAAGTTCATCCAAGCGCCGCCGAAGGGGCGCTCGCCGCACTCGTAGATCATCTCCTTCTCTGGGTTGGGGAACCGCGGCCGCAGGAACGCGCCCACGAGGATGTTCGTGAAGGCGAACCCCACCGCGGAGACCAGGAAGATCAGCACCACACCGAAGTCGAACTGCACGTTCACCTCACGCGGTACGCGTTCGCCTAAGCGCGCGGTAACTTTCAGGAACGAAGTGCATTGTCAAGGCAAGGACGCTGGGCACGCACTCAAACAGGTGGGCCGCTGCGGAGGCGAGCTTCGACATGAAAAAGCCTGCGCGCGTTCATCAGCGCGCCTTCGCGCGAGGCGCGATCCCAAAGGCTTTGACAGCGCAGGGGGTGATCCCTAGTGTGCCGCACCCTCCATGAGCCCGTCCCCGCTCGACAATTACCTCCCCATCCTGATCGTGCTGCTGCTCTCCGGCGGCCTGGCCGTGGCGATCGCCCTGGGGACCTCGCTGCTCGGCCCGCGCCGGCCCAACGCCATCAAGTCCCAGACGTTCGAGTGCGGCTCCGAGACGATCGGCTCCGCGCGGCAGCGCTTCGCGGTGAAGTTCTACGTGGTCGCCCTGCTCTTCATCGTCTTCGACGTGGAGGCGGTGTTCCTCTACCCGTGGGCGGTGAACTTCAGCTACCTGCGCTGGTTCGGCTACTTCGAGATGCTCGTCTTCGCGGCGACGCTGGTGGTCGGGCTTATCTATGTGTGGAAGAAGGGCGCGCTGAACTGGGAGACCTGAAGCACATGGCGCAGACCGAGCTGACCCCCGCAATCGCGACCCGCAAGGAAGAGGCCATGGGCTTCTTCGAGCGCATGGTCTCCAAGGGCCTGGGCTGGGCGCGGAAGTACTCGCTCTTCACCTACCCGTTCGCCACCGCCTGCTGCGGCATGGAATACATGTCGGTGGCGGCCGGCCGCTACGACATCGCCCGCTTCGGCGCCGAGTTCCCGCGCTTCTCCCCGCGCCAGGCGGATCTTCTGATGGTGGTGGGCACGGTCAACATGAAGCAGGCGCCCATCCTCAAGCGCGTCTACGAGCAGATGTGCGAGCCGAAGTGGGTGGTCTCTTTCGGCGTCTGCGCCTCGTCCGGCGGCTTCTACGACAACTACGCCGTGCTCCAGGGGATCGACCGGATCATCCCGGTGGACGTCTACATCCCGGGCTGCCCGCCGCGGCCGGAGCAGGTGCTGGACGGGCTCAAGCTGCTGCAGGACAAGATCGCCACGCAGAAGCACGTGGCCTTCGAGCGGACGCAGCCGCAGCGCCCCGAGGCGGGGCGCGATCTGGTCGCGCAGCTCTCCGGCAAACCCTAGACGCGCGGACGGGCGCGCCGCCCGGGTTCGTATGAACACGGTGTCGCTCCTCACGGACTTCGGCCTTCGCGACGGCTACGTGGGCCAGCTGAAGGCGGCGCTCTTGCGCGTGTGCCCCACCGCGCGGCTGGTGGATCTCACGCATGACGTCCCCTCACAGGACGTGCGCACCGGCGCCTTCCTGCTCTCCACCGCGGTCGAGGCGTTCGCGCCGGGCGCCATCCATCTGGCGGTGGTGGATCCGGGCGTGGGCACCGCGCGCCGGCCGCTCGCGCTGCAGACCATGCGCGGAGATCTCCTGGTGGGCCCGGACAACGGCCTGCTCCTGCCCGCGGCCTGGGCGCTCGGCGGGGTGCGCCGCGCGGTGGCGCTCACCGAGGAGCGCTACCACGGCGCGCGCCGCTCCAGCACCTTCCACGGCAGGGATCTCTTCGCCCCGGTGGCCGGCCACCTCGCCGCGGGGGTGGGGCTCCAGGCGCTGGGGCCGGACGTGAACGATCCCGTGGCCTCGGTGCGCTTCCCGCGCCCGCGCGCGGAGGGCGGCGCGGTGCTCGGGGAGATCCTCCACGTGGATGTCTACGGGAACCTCGTCACCAACCTCCCCGCCGCCCAGCTGCCGCCGCGGTTCGACGTCCAGATCGGCGCCGAGACGATCTCCGGCGCGCCCCACCCCCACTACCAGGCCGTGGCCGAGGGCGAGCTGCTGGCGTTGGTGGGCAGCTCGGGCTTTCTGGAGGTCTCCGTGAGAAACGGGAGCGCGTCCGAGCTGCTGCTGGTGGGCGTGGCTGCGCCGATCACCTTGGTCCCCACCCGCTAAAAGCCGCTACCAGCGGTGGTACGCCGGGTGGCCCTCCTTCACGGCGACGAACGTTCCCTTGCAGGTCGCCGTCACCACGCCGTTGGCCTCCAGCGTGCCTTCGATCACCGCGCGGTCCGCCTCCACGCTCACCGCCCGAGCCCGCAGGCGCAGCGGCTGATCCAGCGGCGTGGGCTTCTTGAGCTTGATCGCATAGTCGGCGGTCACCGTGCAGGGAGGGCTCGCCGCGCCCGAGCGCTGCATCAGCGTCCAGGCCGCCGTCCAGTTGCAGTGGCAGTCCAGCAGCACGCCGACGATCCCCCCGCTGAGCACACCCGGGAACGCCTGGTGGTGCTCCTCCGGACGGAAGTCGGCGACCACCTCCTCCCCTTCCACGCGGCTCTTGATCCGCAGCCCCTTCGCGTTGGAGGGCCCGCAGCCAAAACAGGCGTTGTGTGGGGCGTAGCGGTCTTGAAGCGCGGTCTCGGGCATGGCGGGACCTTAACGCCACGCGCGAAGAAAACGACGCGCTCTCGAGCAAGAGGCTCGAGAGCGCGCCCAGTGGCCGGAGCGCCAGCTGACTGGGACGAACAGCCCAGGCCGGCGCCCCCGCCGGTTCCGCGAAGGCGTCCTGAAGAAAACCTAGCCCGTGCCGCGCGCGTCGACCAACCCGCCGGCCCAGCTCGCCCGCCCTGCGGCCAACCGCTCAGGCCCCAGGGCTCCGGCCAGTGGCGATGATGAAGAGCACCCCGCCCAGCAGGCCGCCCACGTTGAAGCCGGCATGCGCGGCGATCGCCGGGTAGAGGCTCCCGCTGCGCGCCCGGCACCAGCCGGCGAGCGCACCGAGCGCGAACAGGAGCGGGACGAGCACCGTCAGCGCGCGCAGGTCCACCCCCATGAAGGCGAGCCCCAGGTGCATCGCCCCGAAGAGCGCCGCGCTCGCCCACAGCGCCGCGCGGCCAGCGCCGGCCCACGCGAAGAAGAAGCCGCGGCAGAACAGCTCCTCCACCGCGCTGGAGACGATCCACACCCAGAGCACCATCCCGCCGAAGCCGAGGTTGCCGAGCACTGGGCGCAGGCCCACGCTGCCTGTCGCGAGGACGCCGACGGTGGCCGCCGCGCCGAGGCCGAGGCCCCCGAGGATCCCCTTGAGCCACGCCTTCTCCACCGGCGCGCGCAGCCCCAGCGCCTCGCGGGAGAGGCCGACCAGCCGCGTGCCAGCCAGCGTCACCGCAAGCAGTCCGAGCTTGTTGGCGGCCTGGGCGATCCAGGCGTGGCCCGGAAGGTAGGCGCGGCAGACCGCTCCCACAGGCCAGACCGCGACGAAGAACGCGAGCAGCGCGAGGAGCGCTTTGAGCCAAGGGGAGGAGGACACGGGGGCGGGGACGGCGGGCGAGGCGGGGATCATCGACGGCTCCTTCGTGCAACGGGTGCGAAGCGCTTCATCAGCTCCAGGTGACCGGGGACGGCCGTGCTGGCGAAGAAGCCGTGCCCTTCGATCAACCCGCGCGCGCTCTTCCCCTGCTGCTCCAGCGCCAACGCGCCGATCAACGTGTGCTCCGAGAGGCGCCCCGCGTGGTGGAGGCAGGAGAGGTAGAGGCTGTTGCTCCAGACCGCCTGGCGCACCTCGGTGAGATCCGGGCTCAGGAACGCCAGCGCGTGCTCCCGCCCATCCACCACCAGGTTGAGCTGCTCGCCCCGCCAGGCCTTCAGCGTCTCCTCCCCCCGTGGGAAGACGACCACGCGGGCGCCCTTCAGGGTCACCGGCGCGTAGGCTTCGACGTAGACCTCCACGCCCCGGGCGCAGGCGCTCTCGATCCACGGGGCCAGCCGCTCCAGCGCCCGGGGGAACGCGTCCACCACCGCCACCTGCTTGCAGCGCGCGAGCATCTCCCGGCACCGTTCGAAGAGCCGGGCCACGGACTCCACCCGGTAGACGCGCTCGTCGTCAGGCTGCACCTCCAGCTCCTCCAGCACGTCCTTGAGCGTCTGCAATGAGGAGCGGAAGCCGCGGTGCAGCTGCTCGAGGAACTCGGAGACCGGCACGGCGCGGCACACCCGCTGACCGCCCTCCTCCACCAGCACCGCCCCGCGCCGGGAGAGGCTCTCCACCGCCTTGTAGACGTTCGCCGTGGGCCGGCCGATCGCCTTGCCCACCGCGTACGCGGTCAGTCCCGGCTTGGCGAGCAGGTGGACGTAGACCTCAGCCTCGAGCTGGTTGAAGCCCAGCTCACGGAGCGCTTCATGCGCGGCGGCGCGACTCATTCACTTAGTAGTATTTCAATATACTACTAGAGATCAACTCCGCGGCCGACGTGAGCTGCGTGCGAGCGGAGGCGGCGCGGGCAGCGCCTCGAGCCTCTAGGTGAACGGAACTGCTCGCAGCTCAGCGCCCGAGCCGCACCCAGACCGTTCGGCGCCCCGCGCGGCGACACGCCTCGAGCGCCAGGGCGCCGCGCAGCACCCGGTAGCGCCGGCCCTGGCGCGACACTTCAATCCGCGGGTGGAGCTCGGGCTCGTCGCGCAGGACCATCTCGAGCGCGTGCAGCGCCCCTGTCTGGGCGCGGGCCGGACGGCTCGGCGAAAGCGCGCGCAGGTGAAGCGGCAGCAAGCCTTGAACCGTGGCGAACGCGTCCACCGCGTCCCTCGCCGCACGCGCGGCGTCTCCCGCAGGTCCGCCTCCGCCGTCGTCGAGCAGGACGACCTGGAGCTCCGGGATGGGGGACTTGCCCAGCTGCGCCAGGCGCGGCGCGCCGTTCCAGGCGCGGAAGGCGTCTGCGACTCGCGCCACCGGCGTCTCGATCAGCCGCTGGAACGGTACCCGGTGGGCGCCGATCGGAAACCAGGCTGGGAGCGCCGCGAGCCGCGCTCCCAGCTCGCGCTCCAGGCCGGCACGCGCCTGCGCGGAGAGCCCGGGCCGGATGAAGACCTTCAGATCGAGATCCGAGCTCTCCTTCGCGGAGGGACCGTACTCGCGCACGCCGGTCTTCCCGCGGATCCGCATCTCGCGCCGCAGCCGGGGATCCAGCGCCACCAGCTGCCCGCGCTCGAGCACCCGGCTGCCGTGGGCGAGCGCGCCCACCAGCCGGCGCCCGAGCACCTCGCGCAAGCACTCGCGGATGCCGGCGAGCAGCTCCGGCGTGAGGCCTACCACCACCTCGTAACCGCCGGGCCGGAGCGTGGGCAGGGCCACGTGGCCGAGCGCGCGGGCGCGGGCGCGCGCCTCGAAATATCCGTAGCGCCCCTCCGGCAGGTGCCGGGCCGCCGCCGCCAAGCGCTTCCACTCGTCGAACTGAGCGGGGCGCGAGCGCCGGTAGCAGAGCGCGGCCAGCGACTCGAGCTCCAGCTGCGGGCGGATCACCTCCGCCCAGCGCCGCGCGGGCGCACGGGCGATGGGCAGGCAGGGGCGCAGCGCCTTCACCCAAGCGTTGGCGGCGCGCCGCGCCTCGGGCGTGAGCGGTGTCCCCCGCTCCTCCAGCAGCCAGCGCCAGGGCTCCGGGTGGCCCCAGCGCAGCGCCCGCAGCGCGTCCGGCGCCCGCCCGGCGAGATCGAAGAGCGGCGCCCGGCAGCGCTGCTTCCAGTAGGTGAAGTCCAGCGCCCCCTCCCCGCGCAGCTCGCGCAGCTGCTGCGTGGCGCGCACCAGGCGGCGCTTGGCGGAGGCGGGCAGCGGCGGGTGCCCGTCCCGCCAGCCGAGGAAGAGCCCCAGCCCCGAGAAGAAGCCGTCCACGTAGCCCCGCTCGAACTCGCGCGCGGCGCGCGGGCGCTCCCGCTGCGCTGCCTCTGGCGAGAGCAGCGTCCCCTCCTCCAGCACGTCCACCAGCATGCGCGTCAGCCGCAGCCAGACCGCGCGGTGCGCCCTCACCCCGTACTGGTGCTCCAGGAAGCGGAAGTCCGGCGCGTAGTGCCGGAAGAAGCGCACGGTGGAGTAGTCGATGAAGTGGCCGTCCAGGCGCACGTTCCCCGGCGTGGGGTTGAAGCAGTGGATTTGCAGCGCGTCCGTCCGGCCCGTGTCCGCGCCGAGGTTCCGCGCGAACTGGGAGCTCAGCCGCCGGAGGTCCGCGGCGCGCCCTGCGGAGAAGCGGGGGTGCACCAGCTCCCGGCCCACGTGCTCCACCATGGCCCGCAGCGCACCGGGCTGGGAGGCCCACAGCCGCAGGTGCCCGAGCCGGAAGTGCGTGCGGCTGACCCGCACCGCGGCGGCGGCCGGCCAGCGCTTGCCGGTGTTGTCGAGCGTCGTGGCCCCGGTGTGGAGGATGGCCAGGTACTCCGGCGTGTCGAACCCGAGCCGGCCCAGCTCGTCCGCGACGCTGGCCTCCCACAGCGTCCGCGGAAAGGAGACGCGGCCGTCCTCGTGGAACGCTCGCCCGCGCCAGGCCAGCGGCGTGGGGCCGCACCCCTTGAGGGTGAGCTCGCGCTCCCCCGCTGCCGAGCGCACCCTGCCGAGGTAGACCGCGCGCCCATCTCCGCGCGGCCCCGCGCGGCGATCCAGCCGGATCATGTCCGCGTAGCGCGTGGCCACGAAGGAGGTGGTGGGCGGCGCCCCCGTGCTGAAGTTGCCGAGCCGCTCCAGGAAGCCACTCCCGCTGGGGAGCTCGAGCCGGCGCGCCAGCCCCTCGTTGGCCCAGAGCAGCCGCCCGCCGCGGGCCGGCCGCCCCACAGGGACCTCCACGTGGAACCGCCCACTCGGCGGCATCCAGAACGGCTCCACGCGCCGCGAGGGCTTCGCGCGCTGCCGCAGGTACGCGCGCCACTCCTCGCGCAGCCCGCCCGGCGACTGCGCGCGGAAGACCGGTGGCGCGGCGCGCTCGCCCGCGTCCACCAACAGGAGCCGACCCGCGTGAAGGAAGAGGTTGGACGGCGAGAAGTCCAGGCGGACGCCCTGCCGCTGCTCGAACGCACGCACCCTCCCCCAGAGCGCCCAGACCTGCTGCAGCAGCTCACCCTTGGGCGGCTCGGCGCCCGCGGCCAGCGGCTCGCCCGGGACGTACGCGCGCACCAGCGCGCCCGACCTGAGGCCGAGCAACTCGGGGACGGGGAACCCTTGGCGCAGCAGCGCCCGGTGGAGCGCCGCCTCCTTCTGCAGGCGCTCGCGCGCGGCCGCGGACGGATGAGCGATCTTCACCACCCACGCGCCGGCCCGCCGCACCTGCGCGGTGGCGCCTACGCCCAGGAGCGGCAGCGAGTCCCACGCGCGGCGCTCGAAGAGCGCCTCCTTCATGCCCCGTGGCTCAGGGGCTGCCCCAGCTCCGCCAGCGGGCGGTGCATGGCGGCGCGCACCGTCCGCCGCGCGAGCCGGTTGGCGGCGGGGCGCTCGAGCAGCGCGGTCAGCCGATGAAGGACGGCGGCGGCGTCCGCGGAGATCGGCGCGCCCCGCTCGGCGCGCGCGGCCCAGCGCCGCAGCCGCACGTGGTCCTCCAGGCTGATGCCGGACGAGGGCCAGAGCTGGCGCAGGTACGCGTGGGCGATGGCGTCGTGGAGGGCGCGCTGGAGCAGCCCGCGCTGGCCGGTGATCCCGCCCGTCCAGACGCGGTAGCGCACCAGCGGCTCGGGCAGGTTCGCCGCGCGGGTGCGCGCCAACGCACGCGTCCACAGCTCGTAGTCCCCCGCCACGCGGTAGCTGGCGTCGTACCGCAGCCCCAGCGAGCGCCGCCAGATCACGGTGGAGTGCACGAACGGCGGCGAGAGCAGCGCTCGGGCGCGGATCGCCTCTTCGGTGAGCGGGACGGCCTGGGTGCCGGAGATCTCCCCGTCCGGAGTGAGCAGCGTGCAGGCCGAGCCCACCAGGCCCACGTGCGGGCGCCTCGCGAGGAACGCGACCTGGGTCTCCAGCCGCTCCGGCTCGCTCACGTCATCCGCGTCCATCCGGGCGATCAGCTCGCCGCGCGCGTGGGAGAGGCCCAGGTTCGCCGCCGCGAACGGGCCAACGTTCCGGCGCAGCGGCAGCACGCGAAGGCGCTCGTCGCGCAGCGCGCGCAGGACATTGAGGGTGCCGTCGGTGGAGGCGTCATCCACGACCAGAAGCTCGAGCGAACCGAACCGCTGCGCGAGCACGCTCTGCACGGCCTCCGCCACGTAGCGCGCGCCGTTGTGGACGGTCATGACCACGCTCACGCGCGGAAGCTGTTGGGCGGGCGCCATCACCAGGAGTATCGGCCGCCGCAACCTTGCTGTTGTGTTCCGGGATACCTGGGTGGATGGCCGGACGCGCTCCAGAAACCAAGCGGTTGAAGCTCGCGGTGGAGCCGCTGCTGGCCCGCCTGGAGCAGATCCTGCGCGAGCGGCCCGAGCGCTTCGCCGCGGTGGGCGGCGACGTGGCGCTGCACATCAAGGGCGCCCAGCCCCCTGCGTGGCACGTGGCCTCCGTGGGCGCGCAGGTGATCATCCGGCCGGGCAATGCTCCTTTCCCGGTGTGCACGATAGGCCTGTCACTTCGCCCGCTGCGCTGGCTGGTCCAGGGCACGCTGGACGTCCCCGCTGCGTTCAAGGAGCGCTACCTGATTGTCGAAGGGGATCGCCAGGCACTCGCGCGCTTCGTCAATTGCTTCGAAACTGCCAAGCCGCTGGACAATGCGAAACCGCACGGCGGGTGAGGCCGAGAACGCTGCGAGGAACCCTTCCCAACGGAGCGATCCATGGCCAGCCGAACCGATCTGAGCACTGCCCGCAGTGGCGTGAAGTTGCTGTCCGGTCTCTTCAAGGTCGCCGACAAGGAGGGCTACGTGAACAACCGCGTGGGCCCGTCAGATCTGAAGCAGATGCTGGACTGGTACGGCGACGGCGCCAGCCTCGATGACGCGCTGGAGCGCGTGCACAAGTACGCCTGCGCCAAGTACGACACCTCCTCGCCCAGCCTCACGCAGATGAACCGCGCGCTGGGTGACGCGATGAAGGCGATCGCCAACGGGGACAAGGACGGCAGCGACGACATCTCCGACAGCGAGCGCAACGCCCTGGCCACCACCTGGAAGGCCGTGCTCGACTTCTCGGCGGACTACGAAGGCTCCACGGTGCGGGACATCCTCGAGCCGTCCGCCGCGCCGTAAAAGCCGTTCTTCAGCGGGCCAGCTGCCCGTCCAGCCACGCGGAGAGGCGGGCCTCGTCCGCCTCGCACGCGCCGGCGCAGCGCTGCCGCGGCGGCCCCACCTTCCGGGGCGCGCGGATGATCCACGTCTCCCCGTCGAACGCGCCCACGTCCTTCTCCGCGAGGATGGCCTCGTGGGCCGCGGGCGCGGTCTCCACCACCCCATCTGGCCGGAGCCGGTACGCCTCGAAGCTGCGGGGCGCGCCGGCCGCGTGCTCGGGGTCGAACGCGTCCGGGCTGGCGTGGCTGAAGCCGGTCTCCGCGTAGAGCAGGCGGGGCGCGAGCGGCTCGCCGCGCAGCGCCTTGGCGAAGCTCTCCCCATCCGCGCCCGGCAGCGGCGGCAGCCCCGCCAGCTCCAGCAGCGTGGGCCCCACGTCCACCAGCCGCACCAGCGCGTCGCTGCGCGCCGGCGCCTTCGCCCCGCGGCCGCCCGGCAGCTTCACCGCGAGGAGGATCCGGTTCTCCTCTTCGGAGAGCCGCGCGCCGTGCACCGGCGTGGCGCCCGCGAGCTCCGGGTGATCCGCGTGGAAGCTCTCGCCGTGATCCGAGAAGACGACCACCGTGGCCTCGTCGTACAGCCCTTCCGCCCGCAGCGCGTCCAGCACGCGCCCCAGCTGCGCGTCCGCCTGCGCCAGCAGCTCGTCGTAGAGCGCCTCGGCCGAGCCGCGGCTCCAGGCGCCGGGGCCAGGCGCGCCCGCGCCTCCCGCGGAGATCGGTGAGAAGAACATCCGCAGCCGCCGCGCCAGCGGCTCGGAGGGATCCACGTAGCGCCGGTAGAACGGGTAGACCGGATCCCCCGGGAAGTGGGCGGCCGTGGCGTGGAAGGCGACCAGCGCCGGTCCTCCCGCGCCGAGCTCCGCCATCCGCGCGCCGAGCCGATCCGCGAAGCCCATGGGATCGTGGATGCCCGCCAGCGCGCGGTTGTCGACCAGCTCGGGGACCAGCCACGCGCCAATCCGGTTGTCCGCGAACAGCCCCACCCCGCGGAAGCGAAACTTCTCCAGCGCGAAGTTGAGGGCGCCGCGGGGCGGCTGCACGCGCAGCGCGAAGCCCGAGCGCGCCCCCTGGTAGTTGAAGCGCGAGCAGTCGGTGAAGAACGCGGTGGCGTAGCCCGCGCGGTCGAACGCGGCGGAGAAGGTGGGCAGCTCCTCCCAGCGGGCCTCGGCGGTGAGCGGGTAGCGGACGCCGGTGCGGTGCGGCCAGCGGGCGGTGAGCAGCGCGCGCCAGGCCGGCTCGGTCTGGGCGATCGGCGTGTAGGCCCGGGTGAAGAGCGTGGCCTCGCCGAGCAGCGCCTCCAGATTCGGGGCGACCTGGCGCTGCCCGCCCAGCCGATCCGGGCGGAACGCGTCAATCCCGAAGAGCACCACCAGCCGGCCCTGCCCGCGGCGCGGCGGGTGCGTCCAGCGCAGCGACAGGCCGGAGACGAGCACCAGCGCACCGAGCCCCGCGGCCACCTTGAGCGCGCCCGGCCGCGCCCGGCGCAGCGCGAGCGCGGCGTGCGCGCCCAGCCAGAGCGCGGCGATCCCTCCGAGCAGCCCGGGGCTCCCGCGCGCCACCAGCGCCGCGAGGAGGCCCTGGCCGAAGGGCAGATCGTCCACCAGCGCCGGCCGGTGCAGCGCGTGCCAGGCCACGTCCCAGAGCAGCAGCGCCGCCAGCTCCGCCGCGACCAGCCTCCAGCGCGGGGGCGCCTCCACGAACCGCGCGAGCAGCTCCGCGCCCACGCCGAGCAGCGCGCCGCCGCCCAAGTAGACCAGGGCGATCCGCGCGAGCAGCCCGGGCAGCGCCGGGCGGATGGCCGCGAGCATGGCCGCGGCGGGTCCCTCCACGTCCACCGAGAGCCCCATGGCGCCGCTGCGCAAGATCCCCGCCGCCTCGGCCGCGAAGAGCGCCGCCCCCAGCCCGAGGCCGAGCCACGGCCCGCGGACGCGCCCGAGCCGACGCAGGGAGGTGAGGAAGTGGAGCAGCAAGGCCAAGGCACCCTACCAGAGGGGGATCTACGGACTCGCGCCGGGACGCGAAACCCGCGCATAATCCCATTCAGCCCTTCATGGCCACCCTCGCCTCGGAACTGGAGTCCACGCGACGCCGCTTCGACGAGGAGCGGCTGCGCAGCGCGAGGATCTTCGGCACCATCCGCTTCGGCTGCGTGACGCTGGCGCTGGCCGTCTCCGCGCAGCAGGCCTTCATCGCCAACCTGGCGGACTGGCGGGCCAACCTCTACATCCTCGTCTACTACTGGCTCGCCACCCTGGCCCTGCTGCTGCTCGCGCTCTGGCTGCGCCCGGTGGCCCGGTTCGCCGCGCTCGGCCTGGCCTTGGTGGACGTGCCGATGATCTTCTGGCTGCAGAGCGTGGGGCTGCCGCTCTCCCCCTCGCCGGGCGGGGTGGCGGGCTTCACGCTCGGCATCTACTGCGCCTTCGTGGTGATGGCGTCCCTGGGGCTGGACACGTGGATCACCGCCGCGGTGGCGGTGATGGCCACGGGCTTCGAGATCGCCCTGCAGCGGATGGCGGGGATCGGCGTGGGGGCGCAGGCGGTGGGCGGCGTGGTGCTGCTGGGGACCGCCGCCTCCACCTGGTACCTCACCGCCCGCGTGCGCGTGTTGATTGACGACGTCTCCAGCGAGCACCTCAAGAAGGCGCGGCTGGAGCGCTACTTCTCCAAGAGCGTGGCGGACCGGGTGCAGGAGGCGGGGACCCAGAGCCCGGAGGAGCGCGAGGTGACGCTGCTCTTCTCGGACATCCGGGACTTCACGGCGATGAGCGAGAAGCTGGCGCCGGACCGGGTGGTGGCGCTGCTCAACCGCTACCACTCGCGGATGGTGGACGCGGTCTTCCGCCACGGCGGCACGCTCGACAAGTTCATCGGCGATGGGCTGATGGCCTACTTCGGCGCGCCGCTGGAGGATCCAGGCCACGCGCTGCACGCGGTGCGCTGCGCGCTGGAGATGACCGAGGAGCTGGCCAAGCTCAACGCCGAGCTGGTGGCGAGCGGCGAGAGCGCGCTGCGGGTGGGGATCGGCATCCACACCGGGCGGGTGATCGTGGGCAACATCGGCAGCCCGGATCGGCTCGAGTACACGGCGATCGGGGACGCGGTGAACCTGGCGTCGCGGATCGAAGGGCTCACCAAGGTGCACGGGGCCACGGTGCTCGTCTCGCGCGAGACGCGGGACCGCGTGGGCCAGGACGTGTCCTTCAGCGCGGCGCCACCGGTGACCGTGAAGGGCAAGAGCCAGCCGGTGGAGACGTTCATCCCCGTGGGGATCGCGGATCCAGCGAACGAGCTCGAAGTGGCGGGACGGCGCTAGCCGAAACGCAGATCAGGCGTACCCGGCCCCCCGTTCGGCTCGACTACGTGCCTACGGCACTGACCTGAAACTTGCCGCGCCCCGCTCAGCCCGAGCGAAGTCGAGGGCCCGCCGATCGTAGGGACTCTCGCTCGTGGGGCCCTCGACTTCGCTCGGGCTGAGCGGACGGCCTCACGTTTTGCCCTGACTGATCCGGCTTGAGGCCGCCGCCCGTTGGGCGCTAACCCCAGAGGTCCACGCCTTCGGGCGTTGCGACGTGGGTGGTGTCGCCGGCCGGGTTGATCTCCACCGCAGGCGCCGCGGACACCGTGACCATCTGATCCGTGGAGGAGAACCCGGACTTGTCCGCCTTCTTGGTGGACGAAGTCTCGTTCGCCTTCAGCGGGACCGGGGTGGCCGTGACGAGCTTTGGGGAGACCTTTTTGTGACCGCTCACAATCCAAGAATGTAGGTGAGCGGCGCACGCCGGCGCAAGTCCGGACGTCCTGAAGAAAAGGCCTTGGAGTTACGCGGCTACGACTGCATCGCCTCCTGGGCGTAGTACCAGTCGGTCCCGCCGAAGCGCTCGGCGGTGCTCCCGTCGTTGTAGACGTCGAACAGGCTGGTCCCCCAGATCCCCTTCTGCGTGGCGCCGATCTGGGTGGCGATGTTCAGCGTCTGCTGGTCGTCGCTCTCGAGGACGAGGTCCACCTGGTCCCGGGGAATGAACAGCGCCTTGTCGCTCCGCTGGGTGTCGTTGAAGCCGGGGAAGACGTCCTGGATGACGTAGTCCTTGACGTTGCCGTTCACCCCGTCGTCGCCTTCGCCGGCCCACATCTTCTTCTCGTCCATCTCCGCCAGCCGCGCGCCGTGCGCCTTGGGGGAGACGGAGGTGGTGAGGTCGTCGCGCTTGATCCGCTTGGCCAGCGCCTTGAGGCCGAGCGCGTCCGTCAGCTCGCCGTAGAAGTGCCGGGCGGCGAGCACCGCCATCCGCAGGCCGCTCTTCGCGGAGAGCTTGACGAACATCGCCTCGTCGTCGAACTCGTGCTGCGGGGTCTTGCCCTTCCCGAGCAGGTGGGTCACCCAGTTGCCCTGCCCCGCGTAGCTCTGATTGTTGTAGCGCTTGTAGGAGAGGATGACCTCGTCCGGGTGCGCCGGGTTCACCTTGGCAGAGCCGTAGACGGTGGGGGTGATCTCCGCGTTCGCGTTGCTGCCGTGGAGCACCACCTTGTCGTCGATGTCGATCTCGTTGATCTTGGAGTCCACGCGGCCCAGGAGGATCCGGCGCAGCTGGTCCTGATCGCCCATGGCCCGCTTGACGCCCTGGCGCGCCAGCTCCGCCTCGCGCACCACCGCGTCGTTCGGGTCCACGCCCACCGCGCGCACCGCGTCCATCACCTTGTCGTTGTCCCGGAGGTCCACCACCGCGCCGCCGGTCTTCTCCGGGAAGCCGGCCTTCAGCAGCGCCGCGCGGGTGGCCGGCTCGCGGACGATCAACACGCTGTGCGCCAGCGTGTACTCGAGCGGGACGGGGAACTCGTCGTCCTTGCGGACGATCAGGTTGGGGTTCTCCTCCTGCAGGTCCTTGCGGAAGAGCTCGGTGACGTCCAGGTCCCCGTTGCGGTCCACCGGCACGTCACCCAGCGAGTGGGTGCCGCTGCGGGAGCGGATCTCCAGCTTGGCGAGCTCCGGGAGCGGCTTTCCCCGCCCGTCCAGCGTGGCGTGGGGGAACAGCTCGGCCAGCTCGCCCACGGTGAGCCGGCGGCCAACCGCCTGCGTCAAGGTCTGGACCTCGGCGCGGGTGAGCAGGACCTTGGACGGGTCCCCGCCCAGGGAGACCGCCTTGGCGCTCTGCGCCTCGCTGACCTCGAAGCCATCCACGGGGCGGACGGCGTTGGCGGGCGGGGGCGCCACCGCGGCGGAAGATGCGGGCGGCGGCGCAACGGGGCCGGCGGCGCGGGGGTCGACGGTGGGTCGGGCGGCGAGATCCGAAGTGATGGGCATGTTGCTCCTCCCATCGGTTTTCACTGCCGTAACACAATCGTTGCGAGCCCTTCTGCGACTGCCCCTTTTTGATCACGTAAGTGCTCAGCATGGCTAAGCAATTGCGTTGACTCACCCCAACCCCCTCCCTATAAGGCCGCTCGCAATTAAGAGGAGGTTGTCAAAGGTCGTGAGCAAATTCGCCTTGGACCAGGTCTCCGCGAAGTTTCCTGAAAAGGTGGCCTCGCGCTACCAGGACCGCAGCGGGGCCGAGTGGGCCGTGATCGCTCCCGAGGGGATCCGGGAGGTGGTCAGCTTCCTCAAGAATGACCCGGAGCTGGAGTTCAAGCTCTTCCTCTCCATGGACGCCGTGGACCGGCTGCTCTTGCCGAAGAACGAGCCTCGGTTCGAGGTCGTCTACTTCTTCCATTCGGTGAAACGGAACGAGCACGTGCGGCTCAAGGTGCTGGTGGCCGAGGAGGTCTCCGAGCTCCCGTCCATCAGCTCCATCTTTCAGGGCGCGAACTGGTTCGAGCGGTTCGTCTGGGACTTCTACGGCCTGCGCTTCACCGGCCACCCGGACCTGCGGCGGATCCTTCTGTACGAGGAGTTCAAGGGCCACCCGCTGCGCAAGGACTACGCGCTGCGCGACCGCCAGCCGCTGATCCCCGAGCGGCCCATCAAGGACATCTTCCGCGGCCCCGGCACCAGCGGCGCGGTCTAGAGGACGAGCACACCATGGACTCCCGCAACGACGAGTTCGATCCGAACCCCGCCGAGTCGGAGCTCGAGGCGCACCTCCAGGCGAAGCACATGGAGGTGAACCTGGGCCCCTCGCACCCCGCCATGCACGGCACGGTGCGGATGAAGGTGGAGCTGGAGGGCGAGACGATCGTCCGGGCGGATCCGGAGATCGGCTTCCTCCACCGCGGCTTCCAGAAGAGCTGCGAGAACGTCACCTGGACGCAGTGCCTGCCGTACACGGACCGGCTGAACTACGTGTCCGCGCTGATGAACAACTTCGGGTTCTTGAACGCCGTGGAGAAGCTGATCGGCCTCGAGATCCCCGAGCGCGCCAAGTACATCCGGGTGATCGGCAGCGAGCTGCACCGGATGGCGGACCACCTCACCTGCGTGGGCGCGGTGGGGCTGGAGCTGGGCGGCTTCACCGCCTTCCTCTACGGGATTGAAGCGCGCGAGCTGATCACCGACCGGATCACCGAGCTGACCGGCGCGCGGCTGACCACCTCCTTCGGGCGGGTGGGCGGCGTGAACCGCGACCTGCCGGACGGCTGGGTGGACAAGGTCCGCAAGACGCTGGACAAGGTCCGCACGCTCGCGGACGAGGTGGACGCGCTGCTCACCAACAACCGGATCTTCGTGGACCGGATGCGGGGCACCGGCGTGATCACCACGCAAGACGCGCTCGACTTCGGCTTCACCGGTCCGTGCCTGCGCGCCTGCGGCGTCAACTACGACCTCCGCAAGGCGAAGCCGTACTGGGTCTACGACCAGCTGGACTTCGAGGTCCCGCTGGGCCGCAACGGCGACAACTACGATCGCTACCTGATGCGGATCGAAGAGCTGAAGCAGTCCGAAAAGATGATCCGCCAGGCGCTGGCGAAGATCCCCAGCGGCCCGGTGATCCTGGACGACTGGCGGATCGTCCTGCCGCCCAAGCCCGAGGTCTACGGGACGATCGAAGGGCTGATGGCGCACTTCAAGCTGATCATGGAGGGCATCCAGGTCCCCGCCGGCGAGGTCTACGACAGCACCGAGGCGGCCAACGGGGAGCTGGGCTGGTACCTGGTCAGCGACGGCACGGGGCGGCCCTACAAGGTCCACGTCCGCTCGCCGGGCTTCGCGATCCTCTCCGGCGTGCCCCGGATGATCGAAGGAAAGATGCTGGCGGATCTCATCCCCACGTTCGACACCATCAACATGATTGGCGGCGAGGTCGAGCAGTGAGCGACAAGGACGACAAGAAGCCCACCGGCGACGGCGGCAAGCCCAGCAGCGGCGGTCCCGCCCCTGGCGGCGCGGCCACGGCCACCGGCCCCTCCACGCCCAACGAGCCGCCCGCGGCCCCCACCACCGCCGGCCCGCGCGCCGGCCACGAGCCGCAGCCGCCCGCGGCCGCCGCGCCGCCCAAGCCGGCGGGCCCTCCGCCCTCCGGGCCGCCCAAGCCGCCGCCGCCCAAGAACCCGGGCTTCGTCACCTGCACCATCGACGGCAAGGAAGTCGTGGTGAAGCCGGGGACCAACATGATCGAGGCGGCCAAGACGGTCGGCTCGGAGATCCCCTACTACTGCTACCACCCGCGCCTCTCCATCGCGGCCAACTGCCGCATGTGCCTGGTGGAGGCCTCCAACGCGCCCAAGCTGGTGCCTGCCTGCCAGACCGCGCTCGCCGAGGGCGTGGCGATCAAGACCAACACCGCCAAGGTGCAGGAGCAGCAGCGCGCGGTGATGGAGTTCCTGCTGCTCAACCACCCGGTGGACTGCGCCATCTGCGACCAGGCCGGCGAGTGCAAGCTGCAGGACTACTACATGCGGTACAACCACCGCCCCTCGCGGCTCGAGGGGACCAAGGTCCTCAAGGACAAGCGGAAGATCCTGGGGCCGCTGGTGGTGCTGGATCAGGAGCGCTGCATCCTGTGCACCCGCTGCGTCCGCTTCATGGACGAGGTGCCCAAGGAGCCGCAGCTGGGCGTGTTCGGCCGCGGCTCGCACGAGCGGATCGATCACTTCCCGGGCTCGCCGCTGGACTCCAACTATTCGGGCAACACGGTGGACATCTGCCCGGTGGGCGCGCTGCTCAACCGGGACTTCCGGTTCCGGGCCCGCGCCTGGTTCCTCTCCGCGGCGCCCTCGGTCTGCACCGGCTGCTCGCGCGGCTGCAGCACCTTCGCGGACTTCTTCGGGCAGGACACCTACCGCTACCGCCCGCGGGAGAACGAGGCGATCAACAAGAGCTGGATGTGCGACCAGGGCCGGCTCTCCTACAAGCTCCTCAACGCGGGGCGCCTGCTCGGGGCCGCGCTCGGCCGCGGCGAGGACCGCCGCGAGGCCACGGCCGCCGAGGCCTCCGCCTACGCGGCGAAGAAGCTCCAGCCGCTCGCCGGCCAGGCCGCGCTCGCCGCGCTGGTCTCGCCGGTGGCCTCCAACGAGGACCTGCTCGCGGCGCTCACCTTCATCAAGGACGGGCTGAAGCTCTCCTCGGTGTACGTGGGCGGCCGGCCGGATGGGCAGGCGGATCACTTCCTGATGACCGCGGACAAGAACCCCAACCGCAAGGGGCTCAGCTGGATCGCCGCGGCCATGGGGATCACCCTGCGCCCGTTCGTGGAGCTGCTCGCGGCGCTCTCCAGCGGCAAGGTGAAGGCGCTCTACGCGGTGGGCGGCGAGGTCCCGGTGGTGGACGCCGCCACGGTGGCCAAGGCGGCGCAGTCGCTGGAGCTGTTCGTGGTCCAGGCGGCCAACGAGAGCCCGGTCACGGACGCGGCGCACGTGGTGCTCCCCTCCTCCGTCCACGTGGAGGACGAGGGCACCTTCACCCAGCAGGACGGGATCACCCAGCGGGTGCGCCGCGCGTACCCGCCCAAGGGCGAGAGCCAGCCGCACTGGCGTTGGGCGGGGCAGCTGCGCCGGGAGGTGGCCGTGGCCGGTGGCGCGGACGCCTCGGCGGCGCCGGCGGTCTGGGGCAGCTCGCGCGAGGTGTTCCGCGATCTGAAGAGCGGCGTGCCGGAGCTGGCCAGCTACGAGTGGGACAAGAACGCGCCGATCGCGCAGCGCCGGCCGGGGCTCAACCCGCTGCCGGCCGCGGCGGATGGGCGCCCGCCGGGGTACCGCGAGGTCGGCGTGCCTCGGGTGAAGGGGATCTGACATGGGCCGCGTACTCACCGTCCTGATTGGGCTGGGCACCATCGTCGGCGCGCTGTTCGGCGGGATGGCCACGGCGTACCTGCTGGGCTACCTCGCCGAGGGCGCCCTGGCCGGCGGCTCGCGGCTGACCAACATCCTCATCCTGATGTTGGTCTTCGTGATGATCATCGCCACGCTGCTCACGCTCGCCGAGCGCAAGTGGAGCGCGCTGATGCAGGACCGGATCGGCCCCAACCGGGCGCGCTTCGAGCTGCCGGGGCTGCGCAACCGGGCCCTGGGCGGGATCCCGCACATCGCCGCGGACGTCCTGAAGATGATCACCAAGGAGTCGTTCGTCCCGGCCTCGGCGAACAAGTTCCTCTTCAACCTGGGGCCGATCCTGGCCTTCGCGCCGGTGTTCGCGCTCTTCGCGATCATCCCCGCCGGCCCGTCCGTGGAGCTGAGCGGCCGCGCCGTCTCCATGGTGGTGGCCACCCCGGACTTCGGGGTGCTCTACATCTTCGCGATCGCCTCGCTGGCGGTGTACGGCACGTCCCTGGCGGGCTGGTCCTCCAACAACAAGTTCGCGCTGCTCGGCGGCGTGCGCGCGTCTTCTCAGATGATCAGCTACGAGGTCGCGCTCGGGCTGTCGCTGGTGGGGATGATGATCTGCTTCTCCACCGTGCAGCTGCCGGCCATGGTGGACGGGCAGGCCACCCAGCTGTGGCGCTGGGGCAGCGGAGAGTTCGACTTCGGGCTGCCGGCCTGGGGGATCTTCTTGCAGCCTTTGGGCTTCATCCTCTTCTTCGCCGCCGCGTTCGCGGAGACCAAGCGCGCCCCGTTTGACGTGCCGGAGGGCGAGTCCGAGATCATCGGGTACTTCGTGGAGTACTCAGGGATGCGCTTCGGGATGTTCATGATCTCCGAGTTCGTGGAGGTCGTGGTCCTCTCCGGGGTGATCACCGCGGTGTTCTTCGGCGGCTACCACCTGCCGTTCGGCGAGCGCTGGCTCTCGCAGCTGCCGTTCCTCGCCGAGCACCCGTGGGTGTTCAGCGCGATCCTGGGCACGGTGTTCTGGATCAAGGTCCTGCTGCTTTGCTGGCTGCAGCTGGCGATCCGCTGGACCTTCCCGCGCTTCCGGTACGACCAGATCCAGACGCTGGGCTGGAAGATCCTCCTGCCGATCGGCCTGGTGAACGTGTTCGTCACCGGGGCGCTGATCCTCTGGGATCCCTCCCTGCGCTCGCTGGCGCTGCTGGGCTTCTTCGAGATGGCGGTGATCCTGGCCCTGGCGCTCTCCTCCAAGAAGCGCGAGCCGAGCAGCCAGCTGGCCCACGGCCATGACGCCCACGCGCACGCCGCGCCGGCCGCCCACCACTAGGTTCTCCGAGCGAAAGAGACATGGCCTACAACGCGAGCCAGGACCCCACCGAAGACATCCGCGAGCGGCTCTATTTGCCGGAGCTGCTGCGCGGGCTGGCGATCACCAGCAAGCGCTTCCTGCGCAACCTCTTCGGCCAGCGGGACACGAACACCAGCGTGGTGGACCGCAAGGGGACCTCGCTGATCTCCACCGTGCAGTACCCGGAGGAGAAGATCCCCTACCCGCCCGGGTACCGCGGCACGCACCGGCTGGTCCCGCGCGAGGACGGCAAGCCGCGCTGCGTGGCTTGCTACATGTGCGCCACCATCTGCCCGGCGCAGTGCATCTACATCGAAGCCGGCGAGTACGACCCGGGTGACACCGCGTCCGAGTCCCGGGTGATCGAGAAGTTCCCCACGCAGTTCGTGATCGACGAGCTGCGCTGCATCGTCTGCGGCCTGTGCGTGGAGGCGTGCCCCAAGGACGCCATCCGGATGGACACCGCCGAGCACCCGCAGCCCGAGTACAACCGCCAGGGCTTCGTCTACGACATCCCCAAGCTGCTGCGCGGCGCGCCGGTCACCCACCCGAGCGACCCCTGGTACAAGCGGGACGGCTCGGAGGCCCCGGAGCACGTCCACAAGGAGGCCCACACCCGGATCGGCGATGGGCTGGTCCAGCTCAAGCTGCCCGAGGGGCACGGGCCGCGCACCGTGGTGAACACCGACAACCCGGTGCCGGTGGTGAAGTTCCTGAAGTAGCGAAGGCGCTACGCCGCGCTGCGCGCGGCCACGGCCTCTTCGTCCGCGGTGCGGAACTTGGACCAGAGGACCGCGAAGATCGCCACGGCCGGCAACACGGCCGAGGTGGCGATCACGAAATACGCCGCGTAGCTGGTGGCCTCGACGATCCCGCCGGCGAAGACGCCGAGCACCTTGCCCGGGAGGTTCACCAGGGAGCTGAGCAGCGCGTACTGCGTGGCGGAGTGCTGCCGGTTCACCAGCGCGGAGAGGAACGCGACGATGGTGGTGCCCAGGAAGCCCAGCATCAGGTTCTCGGCGGAGATCACGATGGTGAGCGCGGAGAGCTCCCCCTTGTGGCCGATCAGCCAGACGTAGAGCAGGTTGCAGGAGGCGCAGAGCACGATCGCGGCGATCAGCGGGCGCCGCAGCCCCAGCCGCGCCACCGCCGCGCCGCCCAGGAAGACGCCCACCATGGAGATCCAGATCCCGTACACCTTGGTGACCGCGGCGATCTGCGTCTTCGTGAAGCCCATGTCGATGTAGTACGGGCTCATGATCCCGCCCACGAGCGCCTGCTCGGGGATCTTCAGGATCAGCACGAAGAGGAGCGTGAGCGCCGCGGTGGCGACGCCGTAGCGCTTGAAGAGGTCCACCAGCGGATCCACCACGCCAATGGTCATCGCCTCCTTCCAGGTGGTGATCTTCTTGAGCTCCACGGCCGGCTCGCTCACCACCAGGTTCGCGACGATCGGGATGACCATCAGCGCCGCCATCAGGCCGTACACCGCGGACCAGGAGATGTGATCCGCGAGGAAGAGCGCGGCGGCGCCAGCGAGGATCAGCGCGATCCGGTAGCCCAGCGAATAGGTGGAGGCGAGCGCGCCCTGTGAGCTGAGCGAGGCGATCTCGATCCGGTACGCGTCCACCGCCACGTCCATGGTGGCGCCGGCCACGGCGACCACCAGCGCGAAGAGGACGAACACGCCCAGATGGCTCGGGGTGACCAGCGCCATGCCGATCAGCCCGAGCACCACGCCCACCTGCGAGAGCAAGAGCCAACTGCGGCGCCGCCCCAGCTTGGAGATGAACGGCAGCCGCACGTGATCCAGCAGCGGCGCCCAGATGAACTTGAGCGCGTACGCCATTCCGGCGCTGGCGATCAGCGTGATGCTCTTGAGCTCGATCCCATGGTCCTTGAGCCAGTAGGCGAGCGTCCCCGCTACGAGCAGGAACGGCAGCCCGGAGGAGAACCCAAAGAAGAACATGGTCCGGGCGGCGGGCTGGGTGAACGCCTTCCACACCGAGACCTTCGTGGGCTTCGGCTTCGCGTCGGCCATGGGTCGCAGAGCGTAGGGCCTTTCCTCTGCACGCCAAAGCCCATACCGTCGGCGGCTGTGAAGAAGTACCGCGTCTCCGTCTGCAAGGGCCCGGACTGCAGGCGAAACGGAGCGGATCGGGTCTACGCGGCGGTGACCGCGGCGGTGGCCCAGGCTCCGGCGAACCTGGCGTCGCGGTGCGAGGTGTTCCGCGGAGGCTGCTACGGCCTGTGCCACCTGGGGCCGAACCTGATCGTCCGCGAGCAGACCGGCCGGCCGAGAGATCCGCTCTCCCGGGACGACTTCCAGCTGATCCACCGGGACGGCGAGTGCCACTACGACGCGATGACCCCGGAGAAGGTCCCGGCGATCGTCGAGCAGCACCTCACCCATGACCAGCCGGTGGAGGCGCTGCGCTCCACCGGCGAGGAGCGGCCCGCGCAGCCTCGCAAGGAGGAGCCGTGAAGCTCGGATCCCTGGGGATGATCTTGTTGGCCGCGTACCTGATCTGCCGCGGGCTGGTGGACCTGGTGGGGCTGCACTTCAACGGGCTGCCCGTGCTGATGGGCGTGCTCGCGCTCGCCGCGGGCGGGCTGATCCTCGCGCGCAGATAGCCACGAGCGCCCCAGAAAGGGTGCGCGCGCTGGCGTGGATGAGGGCGGATCGTCTACAAGCCGGGGCCTCGAAGGAGCCCCCATGCCCAGACTCGTCCGGCTGTCCCTCGCCGTCGCGGCGCTCGCCTCCTCCGGCTGTCAGCTCGAGAAGCTCTACCCGGATCAAGTGGCCATCGGCGTGGCGCGGCTCACGGTGCGCAACGCCGGCACGCTGGTCTCGCTCGTCCAGGCGGACACCCGCTGCGGCTTCTCCAGCCGCGCCGTGCTCGACAAGGCGGTGGTGACCGGCGAGTGGGGCACGCCCGGCTCGGTGGAGCTCACCGTGGACGGCTGCACGCTGGACTTCGGCGAGGCCACCGTCGTCTCCAAGGACTGCGCGGGCGTGGAGACGCAGGTCTCCGGCCGCGTCACCGTGAGCGGCAAGGTGAAGGTGCTGGGCACGGTGAGCCGGAACCCGGACGCTCCGGTCATCCCGGACGCCGCGGACGCGGTGCGCTTCGATCTCTCCGCCACCTTCGACGACTTCGTGGTCCGCGAGGTGGGCAAGAAGCCCGCGCTCACCATCAAGAGCGGCTCGCTCCAGTTCGCCGCGCAGCCGCACCTGGCGGCCAGCGCCTCCACCGGCCTGTGCAGCATCCCCACTCGCGCGCTGGCGCTGACCGGCGTCACCTACGGCAAGGCGAGCGTCTTCGTGGAGTCCGCGGACCGCCAGTTCCCCGCCGAGGTGGACAGCTCCTCCTTCTCCGCCCAGGCCGGCAAGTGGGGTGAGCAGGAGAACAGCCTGGAGGGACAGCTCTCCGTCTGGGGCTCGCAGCAGGCGCTGCCCACGAAGTGGGACGCGAAGGGGCTGGACCCGGAGTACGACGCGCGCGCCTTCGAGAGCACCTACGCCTGCGCGGAGGATCTCGCGCAGCCGGTGAGCTACCAGTGCACCCCGCTGCGCGAGGTGGAGGTCCAGGCGGCCGCGCGGCTCTCCGTGGCGAACCTGGGGACGCTCGGCGTCTACGTGGACGACGACACCAGCTGCGGCTTCGCCTCCCCCGCCGTGGTGAAGGCGGCGCGCGTGACCGGCACGGTGGGCAAGCGCGGTGGCTCCGCCACCTTCTCCATCACCACACCCTGCCGGCTGCACTTCGCCGCCCCCACGCTGGCGAAGAAGGACTGCAACGGGCTCTCGCGCTTCTTCTCCGGGACCGTCTCCGTCACCGGCACCAAGGTGGTCCGCGGCATCCCCACCGGAGATCCGAAGCAGCCAATTGTCCCCACCTCGCGCCAGCCGGCGAACGCCAGCCTCACCCTGCGCTTCGAAGGCTTCGAGCTCTCCGACTCGGCGAACGGCCCGGTGCTCCGGATCGACAGCGGCGCGCTCACCGGGACGGTGACGCCCCGCCTGGCGATCGACACCCAGACCGGCGCGTGCTCGCTCAAGACGCCCGCCGCCAACTTCGCCAAGCTCGCTTGGGAGGGCGCCAGCGTGGTCCTCAAGGTGGATGGTCACCAGCTCCCCTTCCAGCTGAAGACCTCCTCGCTGGACGCGATCAACGGCACCCTGGGGGACAAGACGAACTATCTGGGAGGCTCGGTCACCCTGGATGACGCCGGGCCGATCAGCATCCCGGTGCGCAGCGGCTCCCCCACCCTGCAGCCCGGGTACGACGAGGCCGCCTTCGAGTCCGCCTTCACCTGCGAGCCGCACCTCAAGATCGCCCGGACGGAGGAGGACTGCTCGTTCTACTCGGTGCTCGCCGAGGGCGCGGCGCGGCTCTTGGTGCAGAACACGGGCGCGGTGGCGAGCGCGGTGAACGCGGACTCCGGCTGCGGCTTCAACAACCTGCTGGTGCAGGTCACCCCGGACGACGTGCAGGGCAAGGCGGGCGAGATGGGCTCCATGACCTGGAGCGTGAAGGGCTGCGGCGTGGGCGGCACCAGCCCCACCGCCGGCCAGACGGACTGCACCGGGACCACGCCCTGGACGGTGGGACGCGCCACCTCCGACACCACCCGCGTGGTGACCGGCCTGCGAGAGAAGAAGCTGCTGGGCACCTTCGTGGACTCGATCATCCCGGCCTCGCCGGACGCGGTCACCTTGAAGGTCGCGAACGCGAAGCTGGAGGGATTCTCCGCCTACAGCGTGAAGAAGGGCGCCACCAAGCCGGAGGCCTCGCTCATCGTCCACGCCGGGACGCTCAGCGCCACCGTGCGGCCCATCCTCGGCGAGCGCAAGAGCGCGCCCGGCACCTTCGACGTCCAGACGCCCGTGGCCGAGCTGACCCAGGTCAAGCTCACCAACGCGGACGTGACGCTGCACAACGGGGACATGCAGTTCCGCTTCAACATCCCCAGCGCCACCGTGGAGGCGTTCAACGGCACCCGCGGCGCGAAGAGCAACAGCATCTCCGGCAGCATCACCGTGGACGATCACCCGCTCACGCTGGCGCCCGGTCCGCTGAACCCCGCGTTCGAGCAGGCCGCGTTCGATCAAAGCTACGCCTGCACCAGCGATCTCAAGGCCGTGATCAAGTAGACCGTGAGCCTGTTGGGAGAGCTCGGCGGGCAGGCCCATGGCCGCCTGACGAGGAGCGCCCCCTGCGGACTCGCTATCAGAGGCGTATCCGCGTAGGGTGCTCGCAAGGTAACGGGACGTGGTCGACCCGACTCCTGTGCCGTCCGGGGTCTTCCCTCTCTGCGCGCTTCCTCCCCCGACTGGTTTGGATGGCGCCATGGCCCGAATTACCGTTGAAGATTGCGTTGAGCACGTGGACAACCGCTTCGCGCTCGTCCTGCTGGGCGTCAAGCGCGCGCGTCAGCTGTTGGCGGGGGCCCGCCCCCTGATGGACGTCGCGAAGAACAAGGCAACGGTCCTCGCGCTGCGAGAGATCGCCACCGGCCGCGTAAGCTACGACCGCGACGTCAAGGAAGCCCTCTCTGGAAAGTTCGACCCGCCGAAGACAGGAACGCCGACGACCGCCCCGGCCCTCGGACCGGCGCACAGAGCTCGCTGAGCTGCTCTCGCGGATCTCCAAGCCCGTGCGGCGGTGGCAGTCGGTGGCGCGCCTCCATTGGACCCCGGTGGAGGCTTGCGTCCGGGCGGCGCAGCTGGTGCGGCCGGGCGAGGGCGAGCGCGTCCTCGACGTGGGCAGCGGAGGTGGCAACTTCTGCACCGTCGGCGCGCTCACCACGCCCGGCACCTTCGTCGGGATCGAGCAGCGCGCCTCGCTGGTGCGGCGCTCGCGGAGGCTGGCCCGCGCCACCGGCGCGGCGCGCGCGCTCTTCGTCCACGGCGACGCGTTCTCGATCGAATGGAGCAGCTTCCAGGCGCTCTACTTCTTCAACCCGTTCGCGGAGCTGGAGACGCCGGTCTCCAAGCGCATCGACGACGAGATCGTCTTCGGCGCCGCCCGGCTGGAGTCTTGCCGGCGAAAGACCCGAGCCCGGTTGGCGAGGATGCCAGTCGGAACGCGGGTCGTCGTCTTCTACGATCTGGGGCTCAACCTGCCCGCCGGCTATACCCGCCGGCACGCCGAACAGGTGGGCGAGCATCCACTCGAGCTGTGGGTCAAGGAGCGCGCGCTCACCGTTTGACGTTGCGCGCGGCGAGCTCCAGCTTCCGCTTCGCCCCACTCACCTTCTCGAAGGCGGCCTGGAGCTCGCGGCTGATCATCTGCTTGTGCGACCGCTCAACGACGCGCAGATCCTTCATCGCGGCGTCCAGCTCCCGCTCGGCGATGTCCAGCAGCAGCGTCGCTGCCTTGAGCCGCTTCTTGATCTCCGCCGGCTTTGTCATCAACGACACATGGCATGGCTCACGGCCGAAGGCGAGCCAGGTGTCGCCGAAGGCGAACACGAGCGCCCCTCGACTCCGCTCGGGGTGAACGGGGGGCGCTACCGCTCGCGCGGCTCGTGCAGCCCGTCCCAGTCCACCGGGGGCGGCCACGCCAGGTGCTGGCTGCAGCGGGTGACGTAGAGCGCGGAGACCGCGTCCTGGAAGCGGTCCACGCACTTCTGGAAGAGCTGGAGCGCCTCGGTGAAGTTGCGCTCCTGGTACGCGGTGATCGCCGGGAGGAAGAGCGAGAGTAGCGCCGTCTTCTCCTGCGGGACCGCCCCGGCGGCGCCCAGCAGCTCGAACACGCGCACGCCGCGCGGGTGGCCACGCAGGCGGACGCGGTCCACTTCGCGGAAGACGAAGGACTCCGCGGCGGCCGCGGCGGCGCTCTCGCTCACCAGCACGTAGGTCCCGTAGAAGCGGTTGGCGCCCTCGAGCCACCAGGCCAGGTTCACCGCCGCGCCGGTGGCCGTGTAGTTGGACTTGTGGGCGCTGCCCATGTCGCCCACCACCACCGGGCCGCTGGCGAGCCCGGCGCGGAACTCCAGCGTGTAGCCGTAGCGCTCCTCCCACTCCTTGCGCCGCCCGGCCAACGCCTCCCGCATCTGCAAGGCGCTCTGGCAGGCGAGCGTGGCGTGCTGATCCGTCCGGATCGGCGCGCCCCAGAAGGCCATCAGCGAGTCCCCGATGTACTTGTCCACCTGACCGCGATTGCCTCGCACCACCGCGGTCATCTCCGTGAGGAACTCGCCCAGGAGCGCCACCGAGAGCTCGGGATCGAGCGCTTCGGAGATCTTGGTGAAGCCGTCGATGTCGCAGAAGTAGACCGTCATCTCGCGCCGCTCGGGGCGCATCAGCGTGAGATCCCTCCAGACGCGGCGCACCACCTCCGGCGCCGCGTAGCGCCCAAGCAGCCGGGCCACGAAGTCCTTCACCTCGCGCTCGGTGCGCACCGCGTAGAGGGTGGTGAAGCCGAACGCCCCCGCCATGGCCCCCAGCGGCCCCACCAGGGCCAGCCACAGCTGCTGGCTCAGGAAGAGGTGGCGGGCGAAGTAGACGTAGGCGCCGGCGGCGAGCGCCAGGCTCGCGAAGTAGGTGACCGCGCCCACCAGGGAGCGGAAGCGGCCGGAGAGCGTGAGCGCCAAGAACGCGCCAATGAACGCGCAGGCCACGGTGGCCGCCAGATCCACCCGCCGCTCCGCGCGCGAGACGCCGCTGCTGCGGAAGAGGTTCACCAGCGCCTGGCCCTGGATCGCCGCGCCGGAGACGCGCTCGCCGATCGGCGTTCGCCGGAAGTCCGTGGAGTACGAGGAGGTGTCCGCCAGGATCACCACCTTGTCCTTGAGCTCGTTGTCGTGCCGTGGCGGCTGCGCGAGCTGCCGGTTGGTGAGGTTCTGCACCAGCCGCCACGCGGAGAAGTCCCGGCGCAGCGAGCCCCGGCTGCCGCGCCCCGCCTCGGGCGCGTCCCACTGGAGGAGCGCGAAGCCGTTCTCGTCCATGGCCACGGAGTAGGCGTCCCCCACGTGGAGCCGCTCGCCGTCATAGCGCAGCGCGCGGGTGCCGGCCCGCTGCATGGCCGCGGCGAGCGCCAGCGACGGGAGCAAATGCGGCGTGCCGTCCACCGGGTAGTTGACCAGGTGGGGCACCGCGCGCACCCGGCCGTCCGCGTCCCCGCGCAGCCGCACGCTCCCGTACTGGCTCTTCTCCCCGAGCAGCGGCGCCACCGGGGGCTGCAGCGAGCGCGCGACGAGCAGCCCCTCCGGGCGCAGCCCCTCCACCTGGACCTCGCTCAGGGAGACGAGTAACCGCTCCGAGTTGTAGCGGTAGCGGTCCGGCCCTGCGCCTTCAGGGCCCGGGCGCTGGCGGATCTCCGGCGCGTCCTTGAGGCCCCACTGCACCGCCACGGTGCGGGCCTCGTCGTCCCCCGCCACGCCGGCGTAGACGCGCACCCGCTTGCCGTCCGGGATCACGTACGCCGGCCGCCCGTCCGCCAGCACCCGGCGAACGAGATCCCTCGAGTCCGGCTCGGAGGGGCGATCCCCCACGAAGAGGAGCCACGGGAAGAGCGGCGGCGTGACCGGCGGCGGCGGCTCCGCGCTCCAGTTGAAGGCCAGCGTGGAGTGGCCGGGGCGCGCGTCCAGCTGCCGCCGGTAGCTCTCGTCGTCCTCGCGCAGGAGCGCCTTCTCGCGGCGCGCGGCGGCCTCCTCCGAGTTGGCCGGCGCCCCCGGCGGTGAGGGCGGCGCGCACGTCCGGGGGCTCAAGTCCGGCTGCAGGAAGTCCAGCAGCACGCCCGAGGCGCCCTCGCGCTGCGCTTGGTCGAACAAACTCCCCAAGAGCGCCCGGGACCAGGGCTGGATCGCCAGCTTGGGGTCCTCGCTCTGGCGCCCGTGCGCCACGGCCTCCTCGTCAATCGACGCGAGCACCACGTCGTCCGAAGGGCGCTGATCCCTGGCCAGCTCCCGGGCGCGCCAGTCGTAGGTCTGCAGCTCGAGCACCTCCAGCCAAAGCCGCAGCTGCTGGGAGAGCGTCCGGTCCGAGGGGCGCGTCTCCTCCTGCACCCGGCGGGGCACGCGGAAGTACACCAACCCACCCACGAGCGCGCCGAAGAGCGCGGCCTGCGCGAAGGAGAAGGCCAGCCGGCCGAGGAACCGCCGCGCGGCGGACTGTGGATGGGGCGCGGGCACTTGAGCCGCCGAGGATAACCCCCTTCCGCCCGGCGCCCAGTTCCTTCCGGGGGTAGACTCCTCCCCGCCTGCAAGGAGGCTCCATGAGAAACACCCGTCTGTTCATCGCGGCGCTGGCCGGCGCGCTCGCCCTCGCGGCCCTGTCCCCCGCCTGCGATCTCGCCAAGCAGGTGACGGCGCAGAAGCTGATGGTGGCCACCCTCTTCTCCACCCCCGCGATCGACGTGAGCGCCGCGGCGCTCTCTGGGTTCACGGACGGCGGCACGCTGCCGGCGGACTCGGGGATCTCCTTCGGGGACGCGGGCGCCACCCTGCCGCCGCAGACGGTGGCGCTGGTCTTCTTCGGAGAGCGCGAGGGGCAGAGCCTGGACAAGGCCCCCACCCCGATCGACGGCGCCACGGTGGCCCTCACCCCCGTGGGCGGCACCCAGGTCACCCTCAAGGGCGAAGGGAGCGGCAACTACTCCAAGACCAGCCTGGACGACTCGTCCTTCAAGTACCAGGGCGGCGCCACCTACCAGTTCAACGCGGTGGTGGGCTCGGAGAGCTTCATCGCCGAGGTCACGGACGCCCCGGCCCAGGAGCGCGTGGAGCAGTTCCACCCCGCCAGCGGCTACGTCTCGCTCGCGGCCGGCAGCAGCTTCAGCTTCACCCGCGCCTCCACCGGGAAGGAGCCGAACATCGCCTTCATCAACGTCTTCCCGGTGAGCGACAAGGGCGAGCGCGGCGCCATGACCTACAGCACGCTGCCCAAGACGCCGCTGGACTACCTCAAGCTGATCGCCGCGCCGATCGACTGGAAGCAGAGCTCCTTCACCATCCCGGGCGAGGCCTTCCCGGAGAAGAACACCACCTACGTGATCCTCTTCAACTCGGTGAAGACCGGCGGCGCCAAGTCCCCCAACCTCTTCATCGGCTCGGCGATCCTCGCCGGCAGCGCAGAGGTGGGCCTGGTGCGCACGCAGAAGTGAAGTGGGTTTTGCGGATGGCAACCCCCGCCCGGTCACCTCGAGCGTAGGCCGTCAGGCCGTAGTCGAGAGGCGGCACCCGCGCTCGGTCCACGCCGAGGTGATTCCGAGCTCGGGTGCCGCCCCTCGACTACGCGCCTACGGCGCTACGCTCGGGGTGAACCGGGGGGGCCTGAAAGGCTCACAGCCTCTCGGGGTGAACGGGGGAGCTACGCGCCCGAGAGATTCACAGCCTCTCGGGGTGAACGGCCCAGCGAGTCAAAGTTCCAACTCGAGCTTGCCTTCGAGCTTGAGCCGCACCAGGTGGCCGGCGAACCGCTCCGCCTCCTCGCGGGTGAGGACGTTGCGGAAGCCGGCGCCGTCCGCCAGCTCCACCTCCAGCACCACCCCGCGCGAGAGCAGCCGGTAGAGCGCCGGCGCGCCGTCCGAGACCGGCACCCAGACGGGCAAGAAGCCCTTCACGGGCTGCACCGGCGCGGCGGCCTCCAGGCGCGCGCGTAGGAGCCCAGCGTCCGGGCGCAGCTGCCCGCGGGCCGCCTCGTCGTCCGCGTAGAGCAGCGTGGGCGGCAAGAGCGCGTCGTCCGTGGAGTCATCCGCCAGAAAGCCGTAGCGGGACGGGATGGCCCCGGTGAAGAGGCGCAGCAAGAGCACCGCCTCGTCCGGAGAGACCCGCTCGGCGTGGAGGATGGTCCGGCCGGCTCCTGCAGGGCGGCGCAGCAGCTTGAGCCGGGGCCGCGCCCGCGCGAGGTAGCGGTCCACCCGGGCGGCGAGCTCGCTCCGGCAGGCCTCTTCCGCCGCGGCGAACGCGGCCCGCGCCTGGGCCTCCTGCGCCGCCAGCTCCGCGCGCGCGGCGTCCAGCCGGGCCCGCGCCTGGCCCAGGAAGGCATCCCGCTCGCGCACCAGGCCGGCCTCGCCGCTGGCCGGCACCTCGCCGGCGGAGCGCACCGCCCCGAGCAGGAACTCGCCCTCCTCGTCCAGCGCGCGCGCCTTCTCGCGCAGGGCGGACAGGGCGGCGGCGCGCTGCTCCCGCAGCTGGCTCCAGGCCTCGTAGCCGTGCTCCAGCGTCTGCGTGGCGCGCAGCTGCGCCAGCACCGCCGGCGCGTCGGGCGGCTTGGCGAGCGTCACCGGCCCGCCTCGGCGTGGGCCACGTCCGTCACCACCCCGTTGGTGAAGACCACCTGGGTGAGGCCGGCCGCGCCGCGCGAGTAGCTCCAGCGATCCACCTCGTTGCCGCGGGCGAGCTCGCCCTGCTCCAGCTCGCGCAGCTCCGGCTTGCCCCACGTCAGGAGGACCGCCTCGCGATCCATCCCGGTCACCACCTCCTGGGCCCAGATCGCGTCCTGGATCCGCCGGGGGTAGCGCGAGAGCCGCGCGTCGATCTCCAGCTTGTCGATGTAGACCTGCCGCGCCTCGTCCGTGGGCAGCGCGAGGAAGGCGTCCTGCTGATCCTCGGTGAGGAACTGGCGGTAGCGCGAATAGAGATCCCTGCCCTGCTCGCTGAGCGCTTGCACCGCCGTGAGCCGCTGCTGCCCGGCGCACGCGGGCAGCAGCAGGAGCAGCGCGGTCAAGGCCAGGGCGGCGGCGCGGGACATGCCGCCCATGCTACCTCAGCTCTTGAGGGCACCCTCGAGCGCGTCCTTCAGCTCCTTGCTCTCCGGGGCCACCTTGCTGGGGAACGCGGCCTTCACCTGCCCGTCCTTCCCCACCACGTACTTGTGGAAGTTCCACTTCGGCGCGCCGTGCTTCTCGGCGAGGAACGCGTAGACCGGGGACTGCCCCGCGCCCTGCGTCTTCACCTTCTCGAACATGGGGAAGGTGACGTGGTAGCGCAGCGAGCAGAACTTCTTGATCTCCTCGGCGGTGCCGGGCTCCTGCTGGCCGAAGTCGTTGGAGGGGAAGCCGAGCACCACCACCCCCTTCGCCTTCATGTCCTCGTAGAGCTTCTCCAGCCCTTCGTACTGGGGGGTGAAGCCGCACTGCGAGGCCACGTTTACCACCAGGACCACCTTCCCCTTGTACTGGGAGAGATCCGCGGGCTTGCCATCCAGGGTCTGGGTCTTCAGCTCGTAGAACGACATGGGCTTGGCCTCCACAGCGAGCGCGGGGCTCGCGATCAGGGCAGCGGCAACGACGAGGACGCGAGGGGCATTCAGCATGGGCCCCTTCATTGCGCCCCACGCGCCGCGGACGCAAGCGATTCCAATCCGTGAAAAGGCCGGCGGGCGCACGCGCTGCGCCTTCGCCGGCCCCTGACTGCAACCTTCAAGTCCCGGGGAGGTTCAGATCCCGCGGGGCGCGCGCTCGTTGGCGGCGCCGGAGTTGGCGCCCAGCCCCGGGAGCTGATCCCGGCCGCTGTCCAGCTTGGTGCGCAGATCGTCCCGCAGCTCGCGGCCGGACTTGGGCGCCAGGAGCAGGCCCAGCCCGGCGCCCACGAGGAGGCCGAGGCTGAACACGCCGATGGTGGGCAGCACGTAGTCCGCGGCGGAGCGGCGGCTCTGCAGCCCCATCAGCTCGAGCACGTCGTCCTTCTCGATGTCCTTGAGGTTCCTGAGAGACTTCAGCATGGCTTTGACTCCTTGGTGCGGCGGTGAGGTAGGTGAGGTGGACCTGCGAAGCTTCACTGCTCCTGCGAACCCGAGGAGCCCCTGCTGCCTTCCACGGTCTGGCGGCCGGCGGTGAAGCCGTCCAGCGCGGACTCGGCCATCCCCACCAGCTCGTCCTTGACGAACGGCAGCGCGGCGAGCCGCACGCCCAACCGGATGATCCGGGCGGTGAGCGGCGTGAAGAGGCCGCCGCCCAGGACGTAGCCCACGCCCGCCGCGGCGGCGAGCATCGCGTAGGGGTTGCGCTCCATCCGCCCCTTGATGTCGAGCGAGTCGCGCAGGTCGGTCACCGCGCCGCGCGCCTCGCTGAAGAGCTGCTGGGCGGAGGAGCTGATCTCCTCCACGCGCTGCCCCACTCCGTGCTTCCCGTTGCCGTTCATCGCAGGCCGTCCCTCTCTGGGTTCCATGGACTTGAAGCCCCCTTCCCTAGCGCCGAGAGGCGATCTTGCCGACGAGGTAACCGAACGCGAGCGCGCCGATCAGGCACGTCCCCGGGCGCTCCCGGACGAAGGAGAGGACGCGGGTGTTGAGCTCGTTGAGGTTCTGGCGGGCCTGCTCCAGCTGCGGCGTGAGCCGGTCCTGCAGCTCCCGCGCGCGGTCCTGCATGCTTCCGACGGTGGATGAGGTTTCCATGGCGTGCTCCCTGTGACGAAGAAAGGGGGAAGACTAACGACGGCTACCGAGGGCGAACCCGAGGACGAACGCGCCGGCCAGGAAGAGCCCGGGGCGGCGGCGCACCCATTCGCGCCAATCCGTGCGCATCGCCATCTGTTCGCGCAAGCCCACCACCGACGATTCGATCTGCTGGCGGGCGCGTTCGATCTCTGCGCGGACCTGCGCGGGGGTCCGGTTGGGGTTGGCGGCTTCCTTGGCGTTCATCGGGCGCGCTCCATGGTGAGCAACGGTCGGTCGGTGTGGCCGTTCCCGAGCGTCTTCTGCGCGGGCTCCGGCGAGGTGAGGACGGCCGCGGTGCGGTTGAGCTCCTCGAAGGTGTCGCCGAGCACCTTGTGCGTCTTCAGCCGCACCAGCGCCCGCCAGATCCCCAGGCCGCCGCCCACCACGTTGAGGCCGCCCACCACGGCGAGCCCGCCGGCGGCGCCGATCCACTGCGCCAGGAACATGCCGAGCGCGGCGCACAGGAGCGTGTAGCCCACGAAGAGGAAGGGCACGAACGCGGCGATCATCCCGGCCTGGGTGCCGAGGTGCTTGGCGTCCTCCTTCAGCTCCAGCTTGGCCAGCGCGAGGTGCTCGGTGAAGAGCTTGCCCAGCCCATCCGCCATCCGGGCGATCAGCGTGGCCACGCCCTGCTGATCCGACTCCTGCTTTCCGAAGGCCATTACCGTCCCCAACCGCGCGCGTGTTTGCCGGGCGGGCCAAACTAGGCACGCCCGGGTTCGCGGACAACTGCGCGCTGCGCGCCGCGGCCGCGACGTTTCAAATCCGACCTTAGCCCAGGCTTCGCAGGGTGGGCCGGGCGTCGCCTGGCGCACACACCGGAGCACAGCCTCACGGGGCAGCTATCCGGTGAGCTCCACGGGCGGCGCCACGGGCAGGGCTTCGGCGATGGGCGCGCGGCAGCGCATCACCAGCGGCAGGTGATCCGAGGCCTCGCGGGCGCGGGGCGAGCGGTGGGCGGAGATCTCCAGCGGCTGCACCCCGCCGTCCACGAAGATCCGGTCCAGCCGCACGAACGGAAAGCGCGAGTGGTAGGTACGTGCGGGCTTGCGCAGGACCAGCGCCGCGTCCCGGATGGCGCTGCGCACCAGCGCCGGGACCTGGCCGTTCCACCAGTAGTTGAAGTCTCCGCAGACGACGACCGGGTCCGGACGCACCGCGTCCCGGAGGATGTCCGCGGAGAGCAGCAGCGCCTCCTGCGCGCGCCGCTCGCCGATGGAGAGCCCCAGGTGCAGGCAGAAGACGTGCAGCTGCTTGCCCTCCGGCAGCCCGAGATCGCAGCGGAGCGCGCCGCGCGGCTCCTTGCCGGAGACGGAGAGATCGTAGTTGCGGGAGCGGAGGATGGGCAGCCGGGAGAGGATGGCGTTGCCGTAGCGCCGCTCGTTGCGCACCACGTTGGGGCCAAAGGCCATCTGCATCCCGAGCAGCTCCGCCAGGTGCTCGGGGTGATCCTCCTTGGCGGTCTTGCCGCGGAAGTCCCCCACCTCCTGCAGGGCGATCACGTCCGCCCCCAGCTCCGCCAGCACCTCGCCGATCCGGTGCAGATCGAACCGGCCGTCCGTGCCGATGCCGCTGTGGATGTTGTACGAGACGAGCGTCAGCTCCACGCGTGCCCTCCTTCGTCCATGGGGCCCTGCTTCTAGGCGCTAGGCCCAGCGCAGCGGGTTGAGGCGCTGCGCCAGCAGCCGGGCCACGTCCGCGGGCAAGCGGACCAGCCGGCCCCCGGCGCGCGAGAGCTCCCGGGCCGCGAGCAGGGCGGAGCGCAGGTCTCGCTGGGCCTGATCCGTCACCTCGCGCCAGAGCGAGGGCGGCGGGGGCGCGCCCGCCGCAGGCACGCTGCCGATCGGCGTGCTCTGCTTGGTTTCGGCGGCGGCCTGCGGGGCCAGCTCCTCGAGCGGCTCCTCCCGCTCCGCCAGCTCCTGGAGCTGCCCGTACATCTCTTTCAGCCCCTCGTCCTGTTCCAGCTCGTCCTCCATGGAGGCCTTCTCCAGCTCCTGGGCCATCTGCCGGGCGGCGAGGATCTGCTCGGTCTGCGCGTGGCGCTTGCCGTAGTGGATCCCCGTCTCCCCGCCCTCTCCCCCCGCCTCCTGAAGGCGGCGCTTCTCCTCGGCCTGCAGGCTGCGGCTGACGTCGTGCTTCTGGGCGGTGTAGTGGTCGAACGAGTAGGAGCGTGGCATGGGACAAAAGCCTCCTTCGGGAATGGGTTTCGCCTTGGGAGAAAGGTAAGGCTGCCCTAGCGGGGCGCCCTCCCGCCCGCTCGCACGGCAGCCGAGCGCTTTGTCGCCCCCGCCCCCGGCCCCTGCTGTAGGGTCTACAGCCCCATGCGCGCTCTCTGCCTGATCCTCGCCAGCGTTGCGTCTGTGGCGGTCCACGCCGCCCCCACGCAGTACGCCGTCCCCAAGAACCGCCCCTACGACGTCAGCCACTACCGGATAGAGCTGCGGCTGAGGGAGGGCGGTGCCTTCGAGAACAAGGCGCTGGTGACGCTCAAGGCAAAGAGGCCGATCTCCCAGGTGGAGCTGGACGCCTACGGCCTGGAGGTGAAGGGCGTCACCCAGGACGGCCAGAAGGTGGAGTTCGTCCGAAAGGATGATCCCAACACCCGGACCGGCCTGCTCACCCTCAAGAAGGCGGTGGCCCCAGGCAAGGAGGTCACCTTCCAGATCGACTACGCCGGCACCGCGAGCAAGACGCCGGACTACGGCTTCTGGGCGGTTCCTCCGGACGAGCCGGGCGGGCTGCCCTCCTACTTCACGATGTTCGAGCCGGAGGCGGCGCAGCAGTTCTTCCCCTGCAACGACGACCCCTCGGACAAGGCCACCACCGAGCTGTTCGCGATCGTGGACGGCCGCTACCAGGTGGTCTCCAACGGCCGGCTGGAGAAGGACGAGGCCTTCACCGCGGACGCGCAGAACCTCCGCCGCGTGCACTGGGTGCAGGACAAGCCCCACTCCCCGTACCTCGTCCACGTGGCGATCGGCGCGTTCGACACGGTCAAGCTCACCGGGGACACCCCGGCGGCGATCCACGTGGCCAAGGGCAAGGGCGGGATGACCTTCGTGGCGGCGGACGCCACCCCCACCCTGCTCAAGTTCGAGGCGGCGTTCCTGGGCACGCCCTACCCCTGGGCCAAGTTCGATCAGGTGGGCGTCCCCCACTTCCTCTGGGGCGGGATGGAGAACACCTCGATCGTCGCGCAGCGGGAGAACCTGATCGCCGCGGACCACAAGAACGATCTGCTGAACCGCCCCCGCACCGTGCAGCTGGTGGCGCACGAGATGGCCCACCAGTGGTTCGGGAATCTCGTGACGCTCAAGTGGTGGAACGACACCTGGCTCAACGAGGGCTTCGCCACCTACCTCGAGCAGAAGGCCACCACGGCCTACTACGAGAACGACCTCGCCAAGGTGGAGCGCGCGGACGACCTGCTCCAGAAGTACTTCCGCCAGGAGACGGGGCCCAAGGCCCACCCGCTGGTGCTCAAGGGGCTGCCCTCCATCGCCGATGGGTTCGACGCCACCTCCTACGAGAAGGGCGCGGCGGTGCTGCAGATGCTCGAGTCTTTCGTCGGCGGCGAGGCGGAGTTCAAGAAGGCGCTCAAGGACTACCTGGCCAAGTACGCCTACGGCAGCGCCACCTCCGAGGAGTTCTTCGCCAGCATCGCCAAGAGCACCAAGAAGGACCTCAAGGCATTCCAGGCCTCGTGGCTGCTCAAGAAGGGCTACCCGGTCTTGAGCCCCTCCTACAGCTTCAGCGGCAACACGGTGAGCGTGACGATCACCCAGAAGCCCGCGCACCCGGACGAGAAGGGCGCGTTCGTCTTCAAGCTGCCCATCGTCTTCCACCGCGAGAGCACGCCCTCCTTCCACGAGGAGCGGGTGGTGCTGGTGGACAAGCCCAGCGTCACGTTCAAATTCGAGCTGCCCGCGGCGCCGCAGTGGGTGAACTGGAACAAGGGGCTGGACGCGCTCGCCAAGGTGGAGGTCTCCGCGGTGGGCGAGCAGGAGTGGGTCTTCGCCGCCCGCGCGGATCCGGATCCGATCTGGCGGATGCAGGCGCAGCTGGCGCTGTTGGGCGAGCTGGTGAACCCGGACGCCAAGGAGCTGGTGAAGCCCACGGACGCGGCGCTGGGCGCGGTGCTCGAGGCCCTGGCGAAGGATCCCTCCCCCTACGTGCGGCAGGCGGTGCTGGAGCGGCTGGGGGACTCGGCGCTGCCCAAGCTGCCTTCGGAGCTGGGGCCGGTGGTGCTCGCCCAGGCCAAGCGCCCCACCGACCTGCCGGAGGACGCGATCGGCCTGGTCTCGGTGCGGGCCGCGGCCCTGGCGCTGCTCGGGAAGATCGACGACCCGGCCGGCAAGAGCTACCTGCACGCGGAGATCCTCAAGAAGGAGCTGGACATCAACTTCGTGGGGGCGTTCGCCACCGGCGTGGCCCGGATCGGCGACTCGCAGGCGCTGGCCGCCCTGCGCGCCGCCATCCGCAACCAGCGCGGCCGGGGCTACCCGTACTTCCGGGACGCCGCCGCCGCGCTCGGCACCTGCGAGACGGGCGAGGCCATCCCGCTGATCAAGGAGCTGCTCCAGGAGTCCCCCGGCGACAACGACGTGCTGCGCTCCATCTGGAGCAAGACCGAAGGCAACGACCGCCTCAAGGCCACGCCCGAGCTCGCCGGCTTCGTCAAGGAGCTGGTGGTGGACTCGCCCACCTACAGCGAGGAGCTGAAGGCGCGCGTGCTCAGCATGCTGGACCACGTGAAGACGCCCGAGGCCAAGGCGACGCTGGTGGCCGTGGCGGAGAAGGCCCCCACCATCCGGCTCCAGGAGAACGCCAAGCAGGTGCTGGACAAGAACTTCCCGGCGCCGGTGATCCGAAGTCGAGGGGCGGTGGAGACGCTGGGCGCCCCGCGACTTCGCTCGGGGTGAACGGAACGGCGGTCAGTACGGCTACAGCTTGATGTGCCGCACCGTCACCACGCCGGGGATGGCGCGCAGCGCCTCGAGCACGGCGGGCGAAGGCGCGGTGTCCACGTTGATCAAGGAGAAGGCCTCGCCGCGGTCCTTGTCCCGGGAGAGGTGGATGGAGCCGATGTTGACGCCTGCGCCGCCGAGCGCGGTGCCCACGTGGCCCACCACGCCCGGGACGTCCCGGTTGTGCACGGCGATCAGGTTCCCCTGGGGCACGGCCTCGATCGCGAACTGGTTCACCCGGACGATGCGGGGATCCCGGCGGCCGAAGACGGTCCCCTCCACCAGCACGTCCGTCTTGCCGCGCACGCGGATGGAGAGCGAGGACGCGAAGTCCTCGTGGTCCCCGCGGCGCTGCTCCACCAGCTTGATCCCGCGGTCCTTGGCGAGCGCGGGGGCGCTCACCTCGTTGACGCTCTCGCCCCAGACCTGGGAGAGCAGCCCCTTGAGGACCTGGACGGTGATCGGCTTGATCGGGTGCTGGTTCACCTCGCCGGCGACGTTCACCTCCACCGCGGTCACGCCCTCCGGCGCGAGCTGGCCGGCGAGCGCGCCCAGCCGGTGCGCCAGGTTCAGCCAGGGGCCGAGCGCCTCGAGCACCTCGCGCGAGACGGAGGGCACGTTGACCGCGTTCCGGATGGTGTTGTTGCAGAGGTAGTCCACCATCTGCTCCGCCAGCGCGGTGGCGACGTTCTGCTGGGCTTCTTCGGTGGAGGCGCCCAGGTGCGGCGTGCAGATGAAGTTGTCGAGCTTGAGCAGCGGGCTGTCCGGGCTGACCGGCTCGGTGGCGAAGACGTCCAGCGCGGCGCCGCCCAGGTGGCCGGAGGCGAGCGCGTCGTGCAGGGCGGCCTCGTCCACGATCCCGCCGCGGGCGCAGTTCACCAGGAAGGCGCCCTTCTTCATCTTCGCCAGCGCGTCCTTGCCCACCAGGTTCTTGGTCTGCTCGGTGAGCGGGACGTGGATGGAGACGTAGTCCGCCGCCCGGTAGAGCTCGTCCAGGGTGACGAGATCGCAGCCCAGCCGCTTGGCGGCCTCGGCGGAGATGAACGGATCGTACGCCACGACCTTCATCTTCATGGCCAGGCACCGCTCGACCACCACCGAGCCGATGTTGCCGATGCCGATGACTCCCAGCGTCTTGTTGAAGAGCTCGCGCCCCTGGAACTTCTTCTTCTCCCACTTGCCGCTCTTGATGCTCGCGGTGGCCTGGGGGATGTGGCGGGAGATGGCGGTGATCATCGCCACCGTGAGCTCCGCCACGGTGATGGTGTTCCCGCCGGGGGTGTTCATCACCACGACGCCGCGCTTGTTGGCGGCCTCCAGATCAATGTTGTCCACGCCCACGCCCGCGCGGCCGATCACCTTCAGCTTCTTGCCGGCCTCGAGGATCTCCGCGGTGACCTTGGTGGCGCTGCGGACGGCGAGCGCGTCGTACTCGCCGATGATCGCCTTCAGCTCGGGCGGCTTGAGGCCGATCTTCACGTCGACCGTGAGCCCACTCCCCTTCTTCAGGATCTCCACGCCGTCCGCGGAGAGATCGTCAGCCACGAGCACCTTCATCGGTTCGCCCTCATTGCGCAGCGAGTCAAATCGCGCGGAAGGTACGGGCCGGACCCCAGCGGGTCAACTGCCTTGACGCTTCGCGACAGCGCGGGGAACACTGCGCCGCGGAAGATGCGTGCACACCTGGGGTTTTTCATCGCCAGCTGCGCCTGGCTCTTCTGGACCCCGGCGCACGCCCGCCCCTCGCTCACGCTCGAGGTCGAGCCGGGCACCGTGAAGCCGGGGGAGATCCTCCTGGTGCGCGTGAAGGGCGCAGCCGAGGTCCCCAACGGCACGCTCGGCAAGCGCACGCTGACGTTCTACGCCGTGGACGGCCACCACGAGGCGCTGACCGGGATGCCGGTGGAGAGCGCGCCCGGGACGCTGGAGCTCACGGTGAACGTGGGCAAGCAGAGCCTGGGCGGGACGGTGGACGTGGTGGAGCCCGGCTTTCCCGCCCGCGAGCTGACCGTGGCGAGCAAGTTCATCGACCCGCCGGCCTCGGTGAAGAAGCGGATGGCGGAGGACCGGACCGCCTTCGCCAAGGCGTTCGATCAGCCCTTCACCCCGCGCAGCTTCCAGAAGGACTTCGCCTGGCCGCGGCAGGCGGTGATCACCGCGCACTTCGGGGACCGCCGCACCTTCAACGGCAAGCAGGCGAGCCAGCACTTCGGCACGGACCTGGAGGGGAAGACGGGCGAGCCGATCTTCTCCGCGAACGACGGCACCGTGGTGATGGTGCGGGACTGCTACGCCGCGGGCAACGCGGTGATCGTCTACCACGGCGCGCACCTCTACACGGCGTACTTCCACATGTCGAAGTTCCTCGTGAAGAAGGACGACAAGGTCAAGCGCGGCCAGAAGCTGGGGCTGGTGGGGAAGACCGGCCGGGTGACCGGCCCGCACCTGCACTGGGGTGTGAAGGTGGACGGGCTCTACGTCAGCGGCGAGTCCTTGATGCGGCTCGGCTTCCAGTAGCGGTCCTCCAGCGCACGGTGAGGGCGGCCAGCCGCGTGCGGGTGGCGGCGGAGAGATCGTAGAAGCGCAGGCCGATCAAGCTCCGCTCGAGCGGCTGAGGCAGCAGGTGCACCACCTCGGCCGCGAGCGCCAGCTGCTCCCCGTCCCCTTCCAGCACGCAGTCCACCGGCGTGCCGGCGCTCAACCCCGCGAGCGCGCGGGAAGGGCCGACCGCGCCCAGGCCGCCCTCGGAGAGATCGCGCACGGTCAGCCCGTTCCGGGCCGCGCCGCCGCGGGGCGTGAGGGTGAGCCGCGCCGCGCCCTGCGGGAGCTGCTGCCGGAGCGAGCCGCGGACCGGGTCCAGCTGCCCGCGGGGCTCGGTGCCCTCGTCGATCCGCGCCTGCAGCCGGGCGAAGAGCGCGCGCTCCCCATCCTCCAGGGGCTCGAAGGTGATCCCCGCGGTGGGCCCCAGCGGCGTGGCGTCCGTGCGGACCACGCGCCCGCGCACGGTGAGCCCGCCCTCCTCCTGGAAGCGCAGCGTGAGCAGCTCGCCGATGTCCAGCACCCGCGAGGTGGCCACGCGCGCGCCGGACTCCGAGAGATCCATCAGGCGCGCCGCCACCGCCCCACCCTGGAGCTGCAGCTCCAGCGGCAGGTGCAGCTCGGCGCGCGCGCGCACGCGCAGGGAGGCGCCGCTGGCCACGGCGATCGCCTCGACGAGGCGGGGGAGGAGCCGGTGCCGCCCGTAGAGCCGCGGCGCGCCGGGCACCGCGCCGGCGAGCGCCTCCAGCCGCGCGCTCCTGGGCTTGGGGGCGAAGAGCACGGTGCTGCACGGGAACTCGGCGCCGGAGAGCAGCTCCGCCAGCGCGGCGAAGGCGGCCTTGGGCAAGAGGAGGTTGCAGAGGATCAGCTCGGGCCGCCGCGCGAGCAGGAAGCGGGCGGCGCCGTCCTCACCCGGGTGGGTGATCAAGTAGAAGGAGCGCGCGAGCAGCGGGTGCGAGGCCAGCAGCTCCGGCCGGACGCCCCCTCCAACGAGGGCGACCGTGGGCTGCGCGGGGGTGGTTTGCACCGCGCAAGCTTAGGCGAGCCGCGGGCGCGGCCCGAAGCGGACCGCGGGGCTACTGGTCCTTCCAGCGCGGCGGCCGCTTCTCCAGGAAGGCGGTCACCCCCTCCGCGGCGTCCTCCGCCAGGACGTTGAGGGAGAGCTGGGAGCTGAGCAGCTCCACCGCCTGGGCCAGGGGGAGGTCCTCCGCGGAGAAGAACGCGCGGCGCCCGAGCGCCAGGATCGCCTGGCTCTTGCCCGCGAGCTTGCTTGCCAGCGCTTCCACCGCGGCGTCCAGCTCGGCCGCGGGCACGGCGCGGTTCACCAGCCCCCAGGCCACCGCCTGCTGCGCGCTCAGCCGCTCCCCGGTGAGGACGAGCTCCAGCGCCCGCTTGCGCCCCAGGTGCCGCTGGAGGAGCGCCATCACCACCATGGGGAAGAGGCCTACGTCGATCTCCGGCGTGCCCACCTCCGCGGTGTCGCAGATCAGCGCCAGGTCGCACGCCAGCATCAGCCCCACGCCGCCGGCCAGCACGTGGCCGTTCACCCGGGCGATGGAGGGCTTCTTCACCTCCTGCAGCCGGCGCAGGAGCAGCCCGTAGGCGCGGCGGGCGTCGTGCGCGCCGAGGAAGCCGCCGTCGCCGCCCATCGTCGAGAGATCGCCGCCGGCGCAGAAGACCTTCTCCCCCGCGCCGGTGATCACGATCACCCGGACCGCGGGATCCGCCTCCGCGCGGGTGAGCCCCTCCGTCAGCTCCGCCAGGACCTGGGGCGAGAGCGCGTTGCGGGCCTTGGGGCGGTCAATGGTCAGGAGCGCTTGGGCGCCCTTGACCGCGTACTGGACTTGTCTTTCTTCCATGCGACCTCCGCGCCCGCGGCCGGGAGGACGCCGCGCAGGTAGGACTCCGCCAGCTGCTGCTTGGCGCGCTCCAGCAGCGCGCCGTCACGCGAGTCGAGCAGGCCGAGCACGAAGGAGGTGAGCCCCATCTCGATCGCGCCGAAGAGGTGGGAGGCGCACAGGAGCGGATCCGCCTCCGCCCGCAGCTCGCCCTTCTCCTGGGCGCGCGCGAACATGGCTTCGGCCAGGCGGATCGCGCCGATGAAGGCGCTGGCCCGGTTGAGCTTCCCGCCGCCCGCGGGGCTGCGGGCGATCTCCAGGATCAACACCTTCACCGCGCGCGGCTCGGTCCGGTAGGACTCGAAGGAGAGGTGGACGATCGCGCGGACCTTCTCCTCCAGCGTCCCCGGGCCTTCGCAGAGCGCCTTCACGTGCTCCACGAAGTCGCCCCAGCCCGCCTCGAAGACGGACTGGAGCAGCTCTTCCTTGTTCTTGAAGTAGTGGTAGACGAGCCCGTAGGCGACCCCCGCCTCCTTGGCCACGTCGGCGATGCGGCAGCCGTGGTAGCCCTTCTTGGCGAAGACCTCGATCGCCGCGCGGAGGATCGTCCTGCGCCTGTCCGCCTCCCGAGCCCCGCCCTTCCCGTTCGCACCGCCCACGCACCCTCCGTGAGATTGATTGCCCAGTCAGGGCGCGCGGACAGTACGGAGCGAAGGGGGGCCGGTCAAGCGGACGGCGCTCAGGTCCCTGTGGCGGTGCCGGTGAACATGGCGCGCGCCACGCCCAGCAGCTTCTCGATGTCCCGGGAGGTCAGCCGCCGGGCGCGGGCGAACTCCGTGAGCGGCCGCAAGAGCTCGGTGGACTCGTTGGGCTCGGTGTCCGTCCCGGCGAAGAGCTCCGCCAAAGTCACGCTGAGCGCCTGGGCGAGAGACGCCAGCGTCTCCACGTGGGCCACCCGCTCTCCGCGTTCAATCATGGAGAGAAAGGAGACGCTGATCTTCGCGCGCTCCGCGAGGTCCTCTTGCGTCCAGCGCTCGGGGCGCTGCGTTCGAAGCTCCCGAATCCTCTGGCCGATTCGCTTTCCAATGTCTGACAACGTTTCCCTCAGATGTTCAGTCGTGGTGTGGGTCGAAACGTGCTCGCTGGCGGGTCGCGATTCCTAACAGAGAGGATCCGCACGACCAGTGACACTGAGTGAACTTCGCCGTGCGGCCGGGGAACAAGTCAGGAGGCGTCAGAAACCGGACAACCTGCTTGACGGGCGGCCGGGTTGCCGCTCACCCACCAGCCCCGAAAGTCCCGAACCTCCCTAAATCGACCGTCAATCCGAAAACCGGAACCGGGAGGGGCCGCGTCGGATCCACCGGGTCATCCAGGAAGGCGAGCCCTCCGCTGGCCTGCACGCTCCAGCAGTTGCAGGCGGGGGCGAAGCCGAGCGCGAGCCGCTGCTGCGCGAAGGTGCGCGCCAGATCTCTCGCCGAGGGGACGAGCACCGCGCTCAGCCCGAGCGAAAGGCCGTAGGGCAGAACCAGGTTCCCGTCCACCGTGGCCTGCTGGCCCGGCTGCAGCGAGGTGACCTCGGCCGGCGCGCCCACCAACACGTCCAGCGCACGGCGCGCCCGCTCGGAGCCGCCCTGCCCCAGCCGGGTGTAGCTGGCCCGCAGCCCATCCCCGCGCGCGCTCTGCAGCGCGACGCTGGCGGTGAGCGCCTCGAGCGTGTGGGCGCGCCAGTCGTAGCTGGCCGTGGCGGCAACGGAGAGCGGACCGAAGTACACCCCGAGCCGCGCGAAGGCGCTGGCCAGGACTCCACCCGGAGCGGTCGCGCGTGGGTCCCAGAGCTCGAAGAGCTGCCCCACGTCCAGCCGCGCCACCTCCACCACGCCGCCCGGCCCCTTGCGCGAGAGCCGCTGGGAGAGCTGCCCCGAGCCCTGCGCGAAGCCGCCCAAGGGGACGGCGCCGTCCACCTCGTCGTACGGGAAGGTCGCGGGAGGGGGCGCGGCGGGCCCCCGCAGCGCCGTGGGCCCGTTGCCCAGCACGAAGGGCACCGCGCGCAGCTCGATGGACGGGACGATCGCGTGGCGCCAGGCCTGCTCGCCGCGCGGGAAGACGCGCGAGAGCTCGGTCTCGGCGAGCGCGCCGAAGACGGGGTAGCCGCGGTGCAGCCAGGCGCCGCTGCCCTCGGTGAGCCACACGTCCTGCCGGTAGGCCGCGTACGGCACCAGCCGCAGCGCCTGGCCGAGCGTGAGCCCGAGCGAGAGCCGCGGGTTCACGTCCAGCCGGGTGCGCCCCTCCACCGCGGTGGCCACCGGCGAGCCCACCTGCCGGTAGAAGTCCGCGGGCGCGCCCACGCCGCCGACCGGGGCGATCCGCGCCAGCTCCGCCCGGAGGCTGCCGTGAAGCGGGCCGAGCAGCGGATGCTCGGGGAGCGCGAGGGTGAGCGCGGGCAGCCGCTGGAGCGTGGCCGGCGCGCCAGGGCCGAAGAGCGCGTACCCCCACCCGCCCTGCTGCGCCACGCCGAGATCCTGACGGACGCTCACGTCCAGGCCCAGGTAGCTGTCCTCCCCACGCCGGCCGGCCACCGCGGTGGAGCGGACGAAGTCCGCCTCGCGCTGCAGCACGTCCGTGGTGAGATCGCGCGGCAGCGCCGCGTCCGAGAACGCCGCCAGCTCTGCCCGGGTGAAGAAGCCGCGGGAGAAGTCCGTGGCGTGGGACCAGGCGCCGCTCCAGCGCAGGCCGCGCTGGCGGGTGGGATCCAGCAGCGCCTGGTTCGCCGGGTCGCGCCAGGGCTGGAGATCGTAGAGCGGCGTGAAGGTGAGCCTGCCGCTGCTCTGCTCGGACGGGACGTAGCGCAGCTCGAGGCCCAGCCGCGGCCCCTTCACGCCCACCGCCGGCTCCCGGCCGCCCAAGGAGTAGCCGGGGGTGAGGGTGAGATCCGCGCTCTCGCCGAGCGTGATGAACACCGGCGCGTCCAGGGAGGTGCCGCTGATCCCCGCGAAGCCCGGCCGCGGCACCAGGAGGCCGGTGCGCCGGTCGGAGAGCGGCAGGTAGAGCCACGGGGAGATGAAGACGGGCAGCTTGTAGACGTAGACGACCGGCCAGGTGAGCACCGCGCGCTCGCCGGGCTCCACGTCCGCGCGGCTCGCCTCGATGTGCCAGGAGGGCGAGGTGGGCTTGCAGTCGCACGGGGTGAAGGAGAGTCCGTCCACCAGGAAGCGGTTGGGCCCCAGGCGCTCGAGCCGCTCCCCCGAGACGGTGAGCGTGGTGACCCCGGCCTCCTTGAGCCCCTGCGGGGTGCGCACCGCCTGCAGCTCGGGCTCGGAGATGCCCGTCTTCTGCATGAACAGGCCGCCGCGGGCGCGGACCTCGTCCCCGTTGAGATCCACTTCGAGCTCGTCCGCCACGCCCGCGAGCTGCCCGCTCACCAAGAGCACGTTGCCCCTGGCGCGCGCGGTGCCCTGGCGCTGGTCGTAGACGATCTCGTCCGCGCGCACGGAGAGCCGCTCGCTGCGCACCAGCGCGTCCCCGGTGAGCGTGGCGATCTCGCCGGACGCGTCGTACCGCGCGCTCTGGGACTCGGTGGAAAAGCGCGTCCCTTCGGGCGCCTGGGCGAGCGCGGCGAGCAGGAGCGCCGTGAGGGGAGCGGTCATCGAAGGCGCGTATGGCGGTGAGGCCACCGCGCCTTGGGACCCTACAGCGGAACGGGCGCCTTGCGAGCGCCTACTTGTGGCCGGGGCGCTGGAACTCCAGCGAGACCTCGTTGCCGTCCTGCCGCGCCTGGTACGCCACGCTCTCCTTGAGCTTGATCTGGATCCGCACCGTCTTGGTGGGGCCTTCGTTGGGGGTGACCAGGGCCACCGCGGTGTCGAAGTACGAGGTGTCCAGCGGGCGGTGATCGTTCCCGGTCTGGATGCGGGTGTTCTCCAGCTCCAGCACCAGCGTCTTGTCCCCCGCCTCGCTCACGCTGTAGCGGACCGGCTCGTTGGTGCGGACGAAGACGCGGCTGGCGCCCACGTCCTGCTTGAAGCCCACCAGCTGCATGGTCTTCCGGCGGCCGGAGACGCTGATCTCCCCGCCGCCGCTGGAGGGCCGCTCCGCGTGCTCGGCCATGGCCACGGCCTGGGGCTGCTGCTTGGCCTCCTTCGCCTGCTGCGCGGCGAGCTTCTTCTCCTCTGCCCGAGCGGCCTTCTCTTCAGCGGCGGCCTGGGCCGCGGCGGCCTTCTCCTCCTTCGCGCGCTGGGCGGCGGCGGCCTTCTCCTCCTTGGCCTGCTGCGCGGCGAGCCGCTTCTCCTCGGCTGCCGCGGCCTTCGCCTCGGCGGCGAGCTGCTTCTGCGACTTCGCGGGGGGCTCGGCCTCCGCCTGCGCGGCCTGCTCGCCCGCGGCGGGCTGCTCGCCGGCCTTGGCCTGGGCGGCCTGCTCCTTCTCCGCCTTCGCCGCGGCGAGCTTGTCCGCCTTCTCCTGGGCGATCCGCTCCTTCTCCGCTTGCTTCTCCTGAGCGACCCGCTCCTTCTCCGCCTTCGCCGCGGCGAGCTTGTCCGCCTTCTCCTGGGCGATCCGCTCCTTCTCCGCCTGCTTCTCCTGGGCGATCCGCTCCTTCTCCGCCTTGGCCGCCGCGAGCTTGTCCGCCTTCTCCTGGGCGATCCGCTCCTTCTCCGCCTTGGCCGCGGCCTCCTTCTCCGCCTTCTCCTGGGCCTTCTTGTCCTTCTCGGCCTGGGCCTGGGCCTCCTTCGCCGCCTTCTCCTGCGCGGCCTTCTCAGCGGCGGCGGTGGCGGCGGCCTCCTTGGCCGCCTTCTCCTGCGCGGCCTTCTCAGCGGCGGCGGCGGCGGCCTCCTTGGCCGCCTTGTCTTCGGTCTTGGCCGGCTCCGCCGCGGCGACCGCGGGCCCGGCGCCGCCCGCCACCTTCACCACCAGCTTGGTGTCGCCCACCGTCTGGATGTCCGTCTCCACGTCCTTTTCGAAGCCGATCAGCACCCGGGCGATGGCCGCGGCGTCCGAGCCGTAGCTGGCCGTCTTGATCGCGGTGACCGTGCCGTTGCCCACCTGCATCTCTTCCGGGACGCCGGAGAAGACGGCCTCGGAGATGTCGATCACCAGGCGCGGAGGGTCCGTCATGGTGAACGTGGTGAAGTTGGGCTTCTTGTTGCCGGTGATCTCCACCGAGCCACCCTTCACCTCCACCTTGGTGATGGTGTTGAGGTCCACCTTCTCCTGGGCGAACGCCAAGACGGGGACCCACGCGATCAGCAGAGCCAGACGGAGCTTCATGAGATGCCCTCGCGACTGCCTTCAACGCTCGAATACCGAGTGGAATCGTAGACGGCACCGTGGGGACGACCAACTCCCCGCGCGCGCAAACGGCTGTCAGCATCGCTGCGCGGATGTGGTGAAGGCGGGGCGGGTGGGCGTGCGTCAGCGCACGCGCGGCAGCGTGGCCGGGCGGTCCCGGTGCGTGCGCGCGTAGTCGATCAGGTTCTTGATGTCGTAGGCGATCTGCCGGCAGTCGTGCCCCATCGTCAGCTCGATGTGGCTGTTGCCCTTCACCGGGCGCCAGAGCAGGTAGTCGCTCTTCGCCGCGCGGTAGACGCTGCGGGTGGACTCCACGGACGCGAGCGGATCCATGTCCCCGAAGATGATGGCCATGGGGATTTCAATCTTCCCGAACCCGCGCTTGAAGTCGTAGCCGGTGCGGTAGCAGACCAGCTCGCCGCGGCGGATCCACTTGGCGAACTGCTCGATCACCTTGCGCGGCTCGCGCTCGCCGCCTTCGCGCAACAGCCAGCGGATGTCGTCCGCGGCCACGCGCGCGGGGTTGGAGAGCCAGCGCACCGGGTAGTTGAGCGCGTCGTAGACCCGCTGCTTCTCCCCGCGCCGGAGCAGCTCCGCGCCCAGCTTGAGGAAGAGGTCCACCGGGATGTAGCTGAACTGGGCGGACTTCGGCGCCTGCGAGGAGAGCAGCTGCTCCGCGGCGGCCACCCGCAGCGAGGCGAGCGTCTTGGCCACCGCGCTCTTGCCCACGTAGCGCGCGCGGCGCTGCAGGTTGAAGGAGCCGAAGGCCAGGTCCACCGCGAGCGAGAGCAGCGGCACGCTGAAGGCCAGCCCGCGCAGGAGCGGGAAGCCCTTCCCCAGGTCGGACGGCGCGCCGATGGTGATCAGCCCGTCGAAGTCGTCGTGGATGCCGGCGTAGCCGTAGCCGAGCATCCCGCCCATGGAGTGGCCGCAATAGTAGATGCGGCGCCGGCGGGTGATCCGCTTCACCGCGGAGACGGCGGCGGGCAGGTCGTAGAGGAAGTAGCTGTCGAGATCCCAGGCGTAGTCGATGTCCTGGGGGAGCGGCCGGCCGAAGCGCGCCGAGCGCTCCTTCTGCAGCTCGATCGAGCTCTTCCCGTGACCGCGCAGCTCGAGGATGTGCAGATCTGCCCCGAAGAAGAGCAGGTTCTTGGCGAACTCGCCGCTCGTCCAGGTGTGGCGGTTCTGCGAGAAGCCGTGGACGAGCAGGATGGGCTCGCCGAACAGGGGTTGGGGGAACGGCTGCTTGACCGGCCGGTAGCGGGAGATGACCAGGGACCAACGGTCCACGGTGTCCACCACGTACTTGGTCTTCTTGTAGAGCGACCGGAAGGTGACGTCGTCGACCGTGACGTTGTGCGGGCGACGGTCGCTCCAGTCGGGAATGCGCATGGCCTATTCAACATAGGTGCTGGCTGCCGGTCCGCCAACTTGCGTGGCCGTCAGTGTGCATCCGCCAGCTGGGCCTTGATCGCCCCAACCAGCAGCAGCGAGCCGGTGCACAGGACCAGGTCGTTCCCCTGGGCCTCTTGCCGCGCGGAGGCCAGCGCCTGCGCCACGGAGCTGCACGCCGTCACCCGCTTGCAGAGCGCGCGGGCCTCGTCCAGGTACGCGGCGGGCGCGAGCCCGCGCGGGCTGGGCAGGGGCGTCAGGTGCACGCTCGCGCAGCGCGGGAGCAGTGCCTTGAGCATGGGGCGGTGGTCCTTGTCCCCGAGCACGCCGAACACCCCATGCACCTTCCGGTTCGGGTAGAGCTGGCCCAGCGCCGCCACCAGCACCTCCATGCCGCCGGGGTTGTGGGCGCCGTCCAGCACGGTGAGGGGCTGCTGGGAGACCTCCTCGAGCCGGCCGGGCCACTGCGTGGCCGCGAGCCCCGCGCGGGCGTGCTCGGCGGAGATCCGCAGGCCGCGGTCTTCGAGCAGCTCCAGGCAGGCGATGGCCATGGAGGCGTTCTGGAGCTGGTGCTCGCCCTTGAGCGGGATGGTGAGGTTGGTGAGCGAGGTCCGCATCCCGCGGTACGCGTAGGTGCCGCGCCGGCCCAGCTCGGGCTCGAGGTAGAAGTCGCGGCCCTCCAGCCGCAGCGGCGCGCCCACCTGCCGCGCGGTCTCTTCAATCACCCGCTGCGCCTCCGGGTGCTGCTTGGCCACCACCGCCGGCACGCCGGACTTGAAGATGCCCGCCTTCTCGCCGGCGATCGCCGCGAGGCTGTGGCCGAGCAGGTTCATGTGATCGTACGAGACGGGCGTCACCGCGGTGACCGCCGGGCGCGCGGCGTTGGTGGCGTCCAGCCGGCCGCCCAGCCCGGTCTCCAGCACCGCCACGTCCACGTTCTCCTGCGAGAAGTGCCAGAGCGCCACCAGCGTGCCGAACTCGAAGTACGTCAGCGGATAGGGCTCCTCCGCGGCGGCGGGGAACTGCTCGAGCACCTCCAGGATCCGCAGCCCCAGCACCTGATCCGGGATCTCCTCGCCGTTGATCCGGATCCGCTCGTTGACGCGGATCAGATGGGGCGAGGTGTAGAGCCCCACCCGGTAGCCCTGCGCGGTGAGCACGCTGGCGGCGAAGGCGCAGGTGGAGCCCTTCCCGTTGGTGCCGGCCACGTGGAGCGCAGGGAAGTCCCGCTCCGGGTTCTTCAGGGCCCGCAGCGCGAAGTGGATCCGCTCCAGCCCCATCCGGATCCCGGACGGGGCGAGCGACTCCAGGAACGTCAAACCCTCTTCGAGGGTCCGGGGGGCAGGCACGCGGGCAAGCTTAGGCCATCAGCCCAAGGAGCTGCGCGAGGCGGGCCCGCAGGTCCTTGCGGTTCACGATCGCGTCGATCATCCCGTGCTCGAGCAGGAACTCGGAGCGCTGGAAGCCTTCGGGAAGCTTCTGGCGGATGGTCTGCTCGATCACCCGGGGACCGGCGAAGCCAATCAGCGCCTTGGGCTCCGCGAGGATCACATCCCCCAGCCAGGCGAAGGACGCCGCCACGCCGCCGGTGGTGGGGTGGAGCATCACGGAGATGTACGGCTTGCGGACCTCGCGGAAGCGGGCGAGCGCCGCCGAGGTCTTCGCCAGCTGCATCAGGGAGAAGATCCCCTCCTGCATGCGCGCGCCGCCCGAAGCGGAGAAGACGATGGCCGGGCACTTGAGCTGGTGCGCGCGCTCGAAGACGCGGGTCACCTTCTCGCCCACCACCGCGCCCATCGAGCCGCCCATGAACTCGAAGACGAAGCAGCCCACCGACACCACGTGGCCTTCGATCTTGCCGGTGCCGGAGATGAAGGCCTCGCCCTCCCCCAGGTTCTTGCGGGTGGAGCGCGCGCGGTCCCGGTACTTCTTCGAGTCCACGAAGCCCAGCGGATCCTGCGGCTCGAGCTTCTGGTCGAACTCCTCGAAGGTGCCGGCGTCCAGCAGCGTGGTGAGCCGCGCGCGGGCGGGCCAGGGGAGGTGGTGGCCGCAGTTGATGCAGACGTTCCAGTTCTTCTCGATCTCCGCCCGGTAGATGATCTCGTCGCACTCTTCGCACTTGGCCCACAGGCCCTGCATGCGGGACGGCGCCTTCTTGTCGTCCGCTTCCTCGACCGGAGCGATGCGCGGCTTCTTGGAGAACCAGGCCATGGTGGCGAGGGCACGTAGTTCGCCCGCCTGCCTTCGTCAATGAAGCAAACGAGGTAGGTGGGTGTGCCGAGAACTGTCTCGGAGACCGTGTCTCGGGGGCAGAGACAGTGGATCGGCCGGGCACCAGCGTAAACCCAGAGAGCACAGTCTTTACGGGAGGTTGGTAGGGCACGCCGGGTGCTCTAGGGGGCCGCGCCGTCCCCCCCGCTTCAGGAGCCGCCCATGTCTCGTTCCGTGGCCCTCCCGCTGATGCTGTCGCTCGGCCTCGCCGCGCTGCCCGCGTGCCTGGGCGACTCCAGCCACACCCAGACGCCCCCCGGCGAGGACCCGGGGACCGATCCGGGCACGCCCCCTGTGGACCCGCCAGTGACCGAAGAGGTCGACGCCGGCGAGCCGCCCCCGGCCGCCTTCCAGCCGCTCTCGCCGGAGGCGTACAGCGCCAAGGTGAAGGGGCTGCTCACCGGTCTGCCGGTGACGGACGCGGAGCTGACCGCGGTGCGCGCCAACCCGAACGCGCTCAAGGGGCTGATCGACGGCTGGCTGGCCACGCCGCAGGCGCAGACCAAGCTGATCGCCTTCTTCGGCAACGCGTTCCAGCAGACCCAGTTCGTCCAGGAGGACCTGCTGGACATGATCGGCTCGAGCGGGCTGCGCGCGAACGGGAACGTGGCCCGGCCGCTGCTGGAGAACCTGCGCCAGAGCATGGCGCGCACCGTCCTGGATCAGATCTCCAGGGGCGAGCCCTTCAACCGGGCGATCACCACCCGCTCCTTCATGATGACGCCGGCGATGATGTCCCTGCTCGCGCTGATTGACGTGCGCGAGATCTCGGACTTAGGCGGCGTGAACGACACGATGTTCACCGCCAACAAGGCCTGGTCCTACACCGTGACCAGCAGCGCGGACGGCGGCACGGTGATCCCCGCCTCCGAGTCCATCAACCCGGCCAGCGCCAACTTCATGAAGTGGAGCGTGCCCACCGCGTTCCCGGACTGCCCCACCGTCCCGGTGCGCACCTATGGCCCGAACCGCGACCTCTCGCTGGAGCTCTTCAACCTGCTCAGCGGCACCGTGGCGGGGACCACCACCCCCACCACCTGCCGCGGGATGGGCGTCCCGGCGCAGTTCCTGCCGGAGGACTTCACCACCTGGAAGCGCGTCACCGTGCGCGCGCCGCGCACCGGCGAGCTCACCACCCGCTTCTACGATCTCCCGGCCCTGCGCGCGGCCAACGAGCTGGTGCTCAACGTCCCGCGCGTGGGGTACTTCACCACGCCCGCCTTCTTCGCGAACTGGCGGACCAACGCGGCGAACCTGGCCCGCGTCAGCACCAACCAGACGGTGATCGTGGCGCTCGGCCAGAGCTTCGACCCGTCCACCCTCACCATCCCGGTGAGCGAGTCCGGCCTGGACGACGACCACGCCAACCCCACCACCAGCTGCTACGGGTGCCACCGCTCGCTGGACCCGATGCGGCAGTTCTTCCGCAAGGGCTACACGCTCAACTCGCACCAGCAGAAGGACGCCACCCAGCTGGCGGTGACCCCGTCCTTCGGCTTCGCCGGCGTCACCGCCACCGGCAGCACGGTGGACGACTTCGCGAAGATCCTCGCCGAGCACCCGCGCTTCCCCATCGCCTGGACGCAGAAGCTCTGCTTCTACGTGAACTCCGTGGGCTGCCAGGAGGCCGACCCCGAGTTCGCGCGGGTGGTGGACGCCTTCAAGAGCAGCAACCTGAGCTTCAAGGTGCTGGTGCGCGAGCTGCTCTCCTCGCCCCTGGTGACCGGGACGGCGGAGACCAAGACCTTCGCCGAAGCGGGCCCCGCGCCCAGCATCTCCCGGCTGGATCACTTCTGCAGCGCCCTCTCCAACCGGCTCGGCGTGACGGACGTCTGCCGCGCCACCGCCGCGCTCGGCGTCCTCGCCAACAACATCCCGGCGGACGGCTACAGCCGCGGAGCGGAGAGCCCGGTGCTCAACTCCGACCCCAGCCTCTTCTTCCGCTCCGCGGCGGAGAACCTCTGCCGCGGCGTGGCGGACCGGGTGGTGGACGTCACCGGCAGCAAGTACTCCAGCACCAAGAAGGACGCCGCGGTGGCGGACCTCGTCGCCAACCTCATGGGGCTGCCGAGCTCGGATCCGCGCGCCGCGGTGGCCAAGCAGATCCTCAACGAGCACTACGACGCCGCGGTGAAGGCCGGGGGAAAGCCCACGGACGCGCTGCGCTCCACCTTCACCCTCGCTTGCACCTCGCCCACCGTCCTCTCGGTGGGCCTCTAGGAGATGACCGCCATGGACTTCAACCGACGACAGGCGCTCCTGCAGGGTCTCTTCGGCGCCGGCATGCTGGGGCTGCGCTCTTTGGCCACCGGGTTGCCGCTGGCCTTCCTCGCCAAGCCGCTGCAGGCGCTGGCCGAGGAGCCCACCTGCGCCGCGGACCGGGCGCAGTACCTGGTGCTCTGCACCTCCGGCAGCGGAGATCCGCTCAACGCCAACGTGCCCGGCACCTACGCCTACCCCGGCGTGGGCCACTCGCTGGATCCGACGATGGCGAAGACCCCGCTCAAGCTGGGCTCCCTCAACACCGAGGCCGCCAAGCCCTGGGCGGATCTGCCGCAGAACGTGCTCGACCGGACCACGTTCTTCCACCACACCACGCTCACCAACAACCACGCCAACCAGAACAAGGTGATGCGGCTGATGGGCGCGGTGCGGCGGCAGGAGATGCTGGTCTCGCTCTACGCCAAGAGCCTCGCCACCTGCCTGAACACGGTGCAGCACGAGCCGGTCACGGTGGGCGCCTCCGGATCAGGAGAGCTGCTCAGCTACGAAGGCCGCACGCTCCCCAAGCTCTCCCCGAGCGGACTGCGCACCGTGCTGGCGCGCCCCACTGGCGTGCTCGGAGATCTCCAGAAGCTGCGCGACCAGGACTTGAACCGGCTCAACGCGCTGCTCAAGGAGCGCGGCACGCTCAAGCAGCGGGCGTACCTGGACCGCCTGGCGCAGACCCAGGGCGAGGCGCGCGCGCTGTCCCAGGATCTCCTGGACGGGCTCGCCTCCATCACCGGCGATGACCAGATGAACCAGGTCACCGCCGCCGCGCTGCTGATCAAGATGAACGTCTCGCCGGTCATCTCCGTGCGGATCGGCTTCGGCGGGGACAACCACACCGACGCGGGGCTCGCCGGCGAGGCGCGCGCCCACGTGGCCGGCACCGCCACCATCGCCGCGCTCTACGCCAAGCTGGCGAGCTTCGGGCTGCAGGACAAGGTGACCTTCGCCGCGATGAACGTCTTCGGCCGCACCCTGGTGCAGAACAAGGCCGGCGGGAGAGATCACCTCGCCAACCACCACGTCACCGTGATGATCGGCAAGAACGTGCGGCCGGGTGTCGTGGGTGGGATCGCCCCCAAGGGGAACGACTTCACCGCGCTGCCGATCGACTCGCGCACTGGCCAGGGCCTGGCCGGCGCGGACATCCCGTTCGAGGAGACGCTGGGCGCGGTGGGCAAGACCCCCCCCCGCCCCCCCCCCCCCGCCGCGCCCCCCCCCCCCCCACGACGGGCTCACCGGTCGATGGCCCACGGCGAGCTTGGGCGCCCTCGACTTCGCTCGGGCTGAGCGGGTTCGAACCTAGGCGCGGGGCTTGCCCGGCACCGGCGGCGGCGCCAGCCCACCGCTGGCCCGCTCCAGGCGCGCGCGCTCGAGCCGTTCGGCGGCCAGCTGTTGCTCGAGCTGTGCCTTGGCCGTGTTGGCGGCGTCCAGCTCGCGCATCACCGCCTGGAACTGGAGATCCACCTGGCGGGAGTCCTCGCGCGCCGCCTCCACCGCCTGCTCCGCGGAGACCGCGCGGGCCTGCTCCGCATGCAGCTGCACCTGCGCGCTCGTCAGCTGCGCAGTGAGCTGGGCGACCCGGGCGCGCTCCTGCGCGAGCGCCTGCTCCGCGTGGGCCATCCGCCGGGCCAGCTCCTGCTCCAGCTCCCCCACCCGCTCGTTGGACGCCGAGAGGCTCGCGCGCAGGCCCTCCGCCTCGGGCTCGAGCGCCTGCAGGCGGGCGGCGAGGTCGCCGGCCCGAAGCTCTGAAGCGGACAGCGCGCCGCGAGCCACCGCCAGCTCCCGCTCGGCTTCCACCGCCCTGGTCTCCACTTGCCGGAGTTGATCCGGCAGCGCCTCGAGCTCGGCGGCCTTCTGCGCGGCGGCCTGGGCGGCGGCGCGGGTGGTCTCCAGCTCCCGCTCCAGGCTCGCGGCGTAGGCCTGGGCCACCTTGAAGCGAGACTGCGTGGACTCCAGCTCCTTGTGGAGCTTGTCCTGCTGCGCGCGGGCGCCTCGCGGATCCTCCTCGTTGACGGTGCGGACGGCGTCGTCCTCGGGATCGAAGTCGCGCGGGGTCTCACTCCGCTCGGGGGCGGTGGAACCCGGGGACCTGGGCCGCAGCTTGGCCATGCCCTTTGGCCATAGCACGCCTGACGCGTGGCGCGCCTGCTAGCCCCCGCGCACGGGCAGGCCGATTGGGCAGCTCACGCCGGTGCCGCCCAGGCCGCAGTAGCCGCCCGGGTTCTTGGCCAGGTACTGCTGGTGGTAGTCCTCGGCGAAGTAGTACGGCGGCGCGTCCAGGATCTCCGTGGTGATCGCCTCGTAGCCCTGGCCCTTGAGGGCCTGCTCATAGGCGGCCTTGGAGGCCTGCGCCGCGGCGCGCTGGGCCTCGTCGAAGACGTAGATCCCCGAGCGGTACTGGGTTCCCACGTCGTTCCCCTGGCGCATGCCCTGGGTGGGATCGTGGCTCTCCCAGAAGACCTTGAGCAGCTGCTCGTAGGAGACCTTCGAAGGATCGAAGACCACGCGGACCACCTCGTTGTGGCCGGTCTGCCCGGAGCAGACCTCCTTGTACGTGGGGTTGGGCGTGTGGCCCGCGGCGTAGCCCACCGAGGTGCTCACCACACCTGGCACCTGCCAGAACTTCTTCTCCGCTCCCCAGAAGCAGCCCAGCCCGAAGATCGCCTGCTGTGTTCCGGGGAAGGGGCCCTCCAGCGGCGCGTCCAGGACGAAGTGGCGGGCGGGGATCGGCATCTTGTCCGCCCGGCCCTTCAGGGCCTCGGCGGCGGACGGCATCTTGAGCTTGCTCGAGTTGAAGAACATGCCCATGGATAACCCCTACGGCATCGGCGGGCACGGGGGCATTTCGCAGGGGTCGAACGCCGCGTCCCTCGCGGTGGCGCTGGTGAAGTTGCCCACCAGCGTCCGGCCGCCGCCGTAGTCCCCGGTGGCCACGAACGACATGGAGAAGTTGCCGCGCAGGGGCTCGGTCACCCCCGCGCCGGAGTTGAGGACGAAGTCTCCCTTGGCCACGCGCGGGAAGACGCGGACCGGCTCGCCGCTGCCCAGGTGGATGACCGAGGTCCGCTGGTGGCCGGGCAGGTACTCGCTCGCCAGGTCGATCTTCATCCCGTTGGTGATCGCCAGATCCGCCACGCCCACGGTGAAGCGGACGACCAGGTCGATGTCCGAGCCGCGGTTGTTGTAGTAGCTGACCTGCAGGGCCTCCGAGTTCCGGTAGACCTCCACCCGCGAGAACGTCAGCGAGAAGAGCTCGCCGATGCTGCCGGCGAGGTCGTTGTCCTTCCCGCAGCCGGTCAGCGCCGTGGCGAGCACTGCGGCGAGCAAAAGGCGCATCAGCGCTCCACCGCCAGCTTCAGCGCCCCGTTGGCCAGCGCGCGGTAGGCGATCACCCGCTGGCCCGTGGAGAGGATGCCCAGCTTGGGCAGGTAGCCGCCCTCCGGGTCCACCGAGCCGTGCCGCCAGTTGCCCACCGCCCGCGTGGCGATGCGCAGGTCGTCGTCGACGTCCCGGCACATGCCCTCGGGCACGCCGCCGCGGGTAGAGCAGACGTAATAGACGATGGACGGATCGTGGGTCGTGGGATCCACGGCGACCGAGGGCCACCAGCCGCCGGTGCCGAACTCGTAGACCGGCGTGGGCGAGTCCCAGGTCACCCCGGTGGGCGAGCTGGTGAAGAGCAGCGCGTCCCGCGTCCGGTCCAGCACCGCCACCGCGAAGCCGAGCGTGGAGTCGTACGCGAAGGAGGCGCCGGTCTGCGTGCTGCCCACCGCCGCCACCTGCACTGGCGCGGTCCAGGTGCCGTCCGCGTTGCGCTTGACGAAGTAGGGGTCCTTGCCCGGCCCCTCCGCGGTCATCTCCACGTGGTCCGCGAGGATCGCCGGCTGACCGTTGGCGATCACGATCTGGCTGTGCCCGCCCCAACCCTTCTTGTTGTTGCCGCCCGCCACAACCACCCTGTTTTGACTTACTCCACCTCGGATGACGATCTCGAGGTCCGAACCCGCATAGTCCTGCTGGCCGAATTGCGCGTTGTGAGCATCGCGATACGCGAGATAGGTATTGCCGCTGTCGTACGCGAGCGCAGGGAAGAGCCCCACGAGGAAGCCGGTATCGCTCACGGGGTTACCCGCAGTCGCCTCGTCGCCGGTGTTCACAAGCACAGACTCCGTCCAAGTGCCGCCTGCGCTGCGAGTGGCGAGCACCGCGTCCGTCTCCGCCCAGTAGAGATTGTTCCCGCCGTCGTCGTCCCCCCCCAGGTAGGCGATCGCCGGCTGACCGTTGGGCTGGAACGCCAGAGCAATCCCCACCACCCGCTTCACTGGCATGGGGCGCACCAGCTCCGAGGTCCCGGCCACGCCGCCCGCCCACTCCACGTAGCGGACCTCGAACGCGCTGTCCGAGAGCTCGTGGAAGTACGCCACACCAACCCGGTCCGAAGGCCCCACGGCCATGGCCATCCAGCGCAGCCCGCGCGCGTTTGGCTCCAGCGAGGAGAGCGTGAATGGCGCGGGGGGAACGTCGGTGCCGCCGTCTCCGCCACCCCCGTCCTTCTTGCCGGGATCCACCGGCTGCGAGGAGCAGGCGAGACAGAGGGTGAGAACGAGCGTCCAGCGAGGGGCGTTCATCGTTTCTCCGAGGGAGGCTTCCGGGCCAAGCCACGCGATCATAGTCCGTCGCCGCCACGCTCTCGCTCGCCAAGCCTGAATGTAGGAGCAACCAACAAAAAGTGGGCAAGCAGCGCTACTCGAAGATCTCTGCGCTCCTTAACCGGCCCATCGTGCCGATACCGCCCGTCACGAGGACTCGCCCGTCGAGCATGACCGTTGCGGAGTGACCTCTCCGACCGACGCGTAGCGGTGGGGCAGGACTCCATGCTCGTGATACGGGAGAGAAGAGCTCCACCGAATCCAGCCCAGGCGTCGTTGCGTCGAAATACCCGCCGACGACCAGAACCTCTCCCGTCACCAAGACGGATGCCGTGTGCGACTCCCGGCGCGAGCTCAGCATCCCGCCAGGAACCCATTCCGTCGTTGCACGGTCGAAATACTCGGCGGTCTGAGAGTACGCGTCCTCGATCGCGGCGCCGACGGCAAGGAGGTTTCCTCCAGCGAGAACCGACAACGTCGGGTTCAACCGGCCCCGGCTCATTCCAACTCCGAGGGAACCCCACGCCGACGTCTCGGGATTGAAGACTTCGACAGTAGACGGCGCGGTGGATGGAGACGAATTGCAGTTGACTCCTCCCAGAATCACGACACGCCCTCCCGGAATTGTCGCGGCCACCGCGCCCGAGCGAGGAAAGGACATCGCCGGCAGAGGGCTCCATGTCCCAGCATCCGGCGAGTAGATCTCTGCAGTGGAGCGGCAGCCCATACTGTTAAGCCCGCCAGCCACCAGAACACGGCCGTCGTTTAGAATGCTCGCTGCGGCGTTCATCCGAGGCTCCAGCATCGGCGTCACGAGAGACCAAGTCTCGGCCGCAGGGTCGAAGATTTCGCACGATGAGGAAAAGCTGGGAGCGCCATCACCACCACATGCCAGGACCCGCTCATCCCTGAGCCGAAGCATGAAGTGATGCGAGCGCACTGCCTGCTTCATGTCGCCCGACTGGCGCCACGTTCCTGTGGCCGGGTCAAAGACCTCTGAAGCTGGATCCGGGGCGCCCCCTGCCACCAGCACACGGCCGTCCGCGAGCAGGACGCTGCGATGGTCGACGCGTGTAACCACCATAAGTCCTGCATCACCCCATCGCCCGCAGTAGCCGCCGTCACACCGTAACGAGAGACTTCCAGCATCCATGGGATGGACCACCAGTCCGGCATCCGCCTGGTCGGTCGCACCGTCCATCGCTTCGGACGGTCCAGCATCCGCCGCCTGGCCGGCGTCCGCCTCGGGACGCACGCAGACTCGGTATCTCTGGTCGCAAACCGAGTTTCCCCCGCAGTCGACGGGCGACTCGCAGTACCCAAGTGGACGCCGACAGGCGCCAACAAACAGACCCGAAGCCAGAACTAGGGAGAGCGTCGAACACCGCATGGGTGGTGCCTCTCAGCAATTTCGAGACCAGACTGAACCAGATTCACACCTACCACGACGCATACGCAGAGCGGTCCAGCTCTCCTTGAAACCCTCTTGGCCGCGCGCGCAGACTCCGCGGGTGCCTCGCAAGCGCAAGCTCAGTCGCCGCGTGTTCATTCGCAGGCTGACGTTCCTCGGCGGCGGCGTGGTGCTGCTCGGGGGGCCAGGCTGCAAGCGCGAGGAGCCACCCGCCCCTGCGCCGAAGCGGGCTGGGCCCCTCACCACTTCGCACCTGACGTTCACGGCGGAGGAGTTCGCCGTGGTCGCCGCGGCTGCCGAGCGCGTGCTCCCTCGGGACGAAGACCCCGGCGCGAAGGACGCCAACGTCCCGCTCTACATCGACCGGATGTTGCAGAGCCCGGACCTGCGGCAGATGCGGGACGACTTCCTCGCCGGAACCGCCGCGCTGGACCGCCGCTGCAAGCGCGTCCACAAGACCGGCTTCGCCACCGCCACCGCCGCGCAGCAGGACGAGATCTTGAAGCTCTTCAAGGAGTCCCGCTCGGACTCCGGCGAAGCGAAGTACTACGAGACGCTGGTGGTGCTGACGCTGGAGGGCTTCCTGGGAGACCCCTCCTACGGCGGGAACAAGGACCGCGTGGGCTGGGCGCTGGTCGGCTTCGGCACCTCCGAGCCACCGCAGGGGTACGACGGCCACCACCACCTCCACGCCCACGACGGCGCGAAGAAGGGGCCCTAGTGGACCGCCACCGAGACGGATCGCCCCACGTTCACCCTCCCCCGTTCACCTCGAGCCCCTCGGCTAACGCTCGGGGCAGGCAAGTCGAGAGGCGGCACCCACGCGCGGTCCACGCTGAGTTGATTCCGAGCGTGGGTGCCGCCCCTCGACTACGCGCCTACGGCGCTACGCTCGGGGTGAACGGTGGGGGGACCACGGTCTTGATTGGAACGAGGACCTGATGGCGCTCCCCGAGGTGGACGTCTGCATCATCGGCAGCGGCGCGGGCGGCGCCCCGATGGCGCTGACGCTCGGCCGCGCGGGCTTCAAGGTGGTCGTGCTCGAGAAGGGCGCCCACTACAAGAAGGAGGACTTCGTCCACGACGAGATCCTCAACTCGCGCCGGAACTTCTTCATGCCGCTGCCGTGGGACGAGCCGCACCTGGTTCGCCCCGGGCCGAGCGCCCCGTACAAGCGCACCAACGAGGCGTGGACCGCCAACTGCGTGGGCGGCGGCACCGTCCACATGAGCGGGTACTTCTACCGGCTCAAGCCGATCGACTTCCGGCTGCGCAGCGAGCTGGGGAAGATCCCCGGCGCCAACATCGCCGACTGGCCGATCCGCTACGAAGAGCTCTCGCCCTTCTACGATCAAGCTGAAGAGGAGCTGGGCGTCTCCGGCGACGCGGTCCCGCACCCCTTCGCCGAGCCGCGCAAGAAGCCCTACCCGCTCCCGCCGCTCGAGGCGCACCCCATCTGCAACGAGGTGGACAAGGCGTGCAAGGGGCTTGGCTACCACCCGCTGCCCACCGCCCGCGGGATCATCAGCCGCGCCTACAAAGGCCGCGCCGCCTGCTCCTACTGCGCGCTCTGCGGCAGCTACGGCTGCGAGCACGACGCCAAGAGTGGCACCCACGCCTCGCTCATCCCCGCCGCGCTCGCCACCGGCAACGTGGAGCTGCGGCCGCGCTGCATGGCGCGCTCGGTGGAGGTGGACAAGGCCGGCCGCGCGCGCAGCGTGGTGTACCTCGACGAGAAGGGGCAGACGCAGGAGCAGCCGGCCAAGGTGATCGTCGTCTCCGCCACCGCGGTGGAGAGCGCGCGCCTGTTGCTCAACTCCCAGTCCTCCCGCTTCCCACGCGGCCTGGCCAACGGCAGCGGGCTGGTGGGCAAGAACCTCGTCTTCAGCTCCTTCGGCGAGTCCCGCGCCACCTTCAGCATCTCGCAGCGCAAGTCCACGTGGCCCTGGCTGGCGGACGCCGCGCCGTTCGTGCAGCGCAGCCTGCAGGACTTCTACGTGATGCCGGATGACCGCTTCGGCTTCCGCAAGGGCGGCACCCTGGGGTTCATGTTCACGCACCCCAACCCGATCTTCGCCGCGGTGCGGATGGCGGGTACGGGGAAGGACGGCGTCTTCGGCAAGGAGCTCAAAGACCGGCTGCGCGCGTACCGGGACTCGAAGATCCTCCAGTTCGAGATCTACGGAGAGTTCCTCCCCACGGACGGCACCTACGTCACCGTGGAGCCGAAGGTGACGGACAAGTACGGGATCCCCGTGGCGGCGATCACCATCAACCGCCACCCCCTGGATCTAAAGATGACGAAGTTCCTCGTGGAGCGCGGGGAAGAGGTGCTCGCGGCGATGCAGCCGGAGAAGCTCGAGCGCGTGGGCGTGGCGGGCGAAACGACCATCCTGCAAGGCGGGACGTGCCGCTTCGGGAACGATCCCGCCACCTCCGTGCTCGACAAGAGCTGCCGCGCCCATGAAGTGGACAACCTCTACGTGGTGGACGGCAGCTTCATGCCCACCAGCGGTGGCGTGCCCGTCACCCTGACCATCGCCGCGAACGCGTTCCGGGTAGGGCAGACGCTCGCGCTGCGCATGCGCGGTAAGGACACCGCCAAGCGCGCGGGCTGAAAGGCCCCGCTGCCTGGCCATCCGTTCGGCTCGAGCGTAGTCCGAAGGACGTAGTCGAGAGCTCGCCCGACCTTACGAACTGGTGCAACGCCGTTCAGCGTCGCCTCGGACTGGACCGCTCGGGCGGGCTCTCGACTACGTGCCTACGGCACTACGCTCGAGCCGAACGGGGGGAGGCCCATCTCTCTCACTGGCAAACGCTACATGCCGCCGTCCACCGGAGGCGGCGGCGTGACGCCCTTGCCCACCACGGAGATCACCCGCTCGGGGGTGTTCACCGCGCTGGTCTTCACGGTGAGGCTCGCCGCGTAGCTCTTCGCGGCGGTGGGCGTGAAGGTGATCTGCACGTAGGCGATGTCCCGGCCCTTGATCTCGGTGGGGAAGGTGCCGTCGGTGTTGGTGCCGCGGATGGTGAAGGCGCCGTCCCCCGACTTGCTCACACTGGTGAGCTGCATCGTCTCCACGCCGGTGTTGCGCAGCTGCACGGTCTCCACGGGCGCGGTGCCAATGTAGACGCCGCCAAAGTCCACGCCGCCGTCGGCGATCAGATCTCGCTCGAGCACGAGCGTGGCCTGGGTGGGCGGCCCCTTCTCACAGCCGACGAGACCTACGAAGATGACGAGCAGAATGGCGCGCGCGGACATGCTGGTGAGCTCCCGGTTCGCTCTGATGAGCGGAGTCCTGCTGCTGGTTGGAATCATCGGCTGCAGCGGCGGCAAGAGCCAGTTCGTGTCCGGCCGCGTGCTGGACCGCTGCGACGAGACCTGGCCGGTCTGCAACCAGATCGCGGGCTGCTTGATCGGCTCGGAGAGCTACCTGGAGGGCCGGCTCCCCGGCGAGGTGCGCTTCATCGTCCAGGTGCCCGAACCTTCGAAGGTGAACGTCTCCTTCTTCGTGGAGAGCGCCAGCGCCGCGGGGGACGAGACGGCGATCAACTTCTACGAGGATCGCTGCCGCTCCCGCGTACGCGAGTCCGTCACCGGCAAGAAGTTCCTCGGCGAGGCGGAGCAGTTCGGCGTCTTCAGCCGCGAGGCGCTGCTCACCGGCCTGGGCGATCACCTGATCGAGATCATCTCCGACGCGCAGGTGCGCTACTCGCTCAAGGTGGACGTCACCCCCACGCGCGGGCAGTGAGCAGCCCATCTTCACGGCTCTCGCGTGAAGACGCAGGCTGAGCCGCCATCGGTGGTGCCGGGGCAGCTGCGCGAACCGGCGTCCGTGGAGTAGCTCTTCGGGTAGTCGGTGTACGCGGTGCTCACCGTGTACGGGATGGGCGCGTTGCTCCAGCGGTCCACCACGCCCACCTTCATGAAGAACTTCCCGCCCTGCACGAAGCGCGGCTCGAAGCAGTAGCAGGCGTTGGCGCGGGCGGTGACGGTGGTGGTGCCGTTGGCCCCGCTGGACGCGCGGTCGTAGATCACCGAGCGCACCGAGGTGTCCTGGCTGTACCAGGTGGCGATGGAGCCGGACTGGTAGGCCACCACCAGCGGGCTGCCGCGGCTGGTCTTGCTCACGCTCGAGCAGGTCGCCGAGCCGCCGTCCCGGCCGTCGCAGAACTCCAGCTCGAGCGAGAGGTCCGCCAGCGCGCCGCCATCCGGGCCGTTGGGCACGGTCCAGCGCAGCATCCACGTCTTGTCGGCCGGGGTGATCGCCGGGAAGTCGAGCTGCCAGCGGTCCATGTCGGTAGGGACGGCGTCGTAGTCGTCCACGCCGCGGATCCCTTCACCGTTGTTGGGATCGTTGCGGACCAGGCGCCCGTAGCCGAAGGCGAGCGTCCCGGTCAGGGACGTACCGCCAGTGGGCACGGGGAAGGACGGCGCACCCACGTCCTCCGCGAGCGGCCGGGCCACCACCGCGTCCGAGTGGTCGTCCGCGACGAGCTCCGCCTCCAGCGTGTAGTTGCGGTCGTCCGCCCAGTTGTTCCCGGAGTCCTGCACCAGGAACAGGTAGCGCACCGTCCCGCCGTGGGGCGGGATCGGCAGGCGTCCCTCGAAGTTGCGCAGCGCGGAGAGGTCCGGCGCCTCCAAGCGCTCCGAGTGCAGGCACAGCGGCGGGGTATTCGCCTGGCAGGCGCTCTCCACCGAGGTCACCAGGCCAGTGCGGCCGTCGTAGCCCTTGGGGCAGGCCACCGGGTCCGTCTTGCACGCCAGCACCTTGTCCGCCTGGGTGGCGCCGGTCTCCACCTGGGTGAAGACGCGCACGTTGCGGTCCACCGGCCCGGGCAGCGGCGCGAAGCGGCCGGCGCCGCCCGCGGCGGTCAGCTTGTAGCGCAGCACCGAGGGGCTGCCGTTGGACGGCACGTCCACGTAGAACCAGTCCAGGTCCGGGACGTACGCGATCCGCCCGCTCTTGCTCACCGGGCCGCCGCCCAGGGCCACGGCGATCGGCTTGGCGGCGGCGATGGTGTCGTTCGGCTCGTTGGTGTCCTGTTCGTCGAAGAACTGGAGGTCGATCGTGTACTTCTGGCGGAGATCTCCGGGGATCGCGCCCACCGTCCCCAGCGGCCTATAGGCCGTGAGCGTGAGCGTGTATTGCCCGCCCGGCAGCGCGCGCGCGGTGGCCATGTCCACGGCCAGCGCCTCGCTCTCGGCGTGGCCTTCGGCCACCGGCTTGCCGGTGGAGTCCGTCAGCGTGAACCCGAGCTTGAACGGCACCGGGGGAGACAGCTTGGGCGAAGTGATGTGGAGATAGAGGATCTTGTTCGCCGGCGCGGTGAAGCTGAACTTGTCCACGTCATCCGTGGTGGCCAGGTACCCCGTCTGCTGCCCGGTGGGGATGCCGGCCACCGGGTTGAGCGCGATCGGCGTGGCGGTGGCGTCGTTGGGCTCGTTGACGTCCGGGTTCTCCTGCACCTCCACCTTGAGGCTGTACTCGGAGCGGGCGTCGTAGAGCGGCTTGAGCGGGTTGTCCGGATCGTCCGCGACCTGGATCACCAGCTTGGCGTTGGACTCGCCGAACGGGACGATCAGATCGATCGGCTTGGGCGGACCGGAGCGGTGCTTGTCGCTCACCCGGGCCACGCTCATGGTCCCGTCCGCGCGGAGGATGTTGAAGGCCAGGTTCACCGGCGTGGCAGGCACGCCGTAGCCGCCGCTCACGTGGAGCAGGCTGCGCGCGGTGAGGTTCCCGGGCATCTGCACGCCGTACCAGTCCTGGTCCCCGGACTCGCCGAGGTACGCGAGCCTGGCCTCGCCCCCGAGCGTGAGCTGGCACTCGGCGCTGAAGGCCTCCTCCTTCGAGTTGCAGGCGTCCGGCGGGGGCGCGCCGGCGTCGTCTTCGCCGCCCTCGTCCGGGTTGGGACAGCCGCACAGCCCGCCCAGCAGGGCGACCAGCGCGAAGGCGCTTTTGCGCATGCAACGCACGTTCATGGCTTTCCTCACGGGGTGCGGGGCGCGCCCACGGGCTGGCACCGGTCCCAGAGCTCTTCCGGCCTGACTTCGATCACGCCGTCCACCGGGGACTTGATCCCGGCCACGGGGTAACGCGACTGCTTGTAGCGGTACTGGCGGATCAGCGTCCGCGCGGTGGGGTCATCGCCCGGGATGAAGGCGACGGAGAAGTAGAGATCGTTGAAGCCGGCGCCCTGCCCCACGCCGCCGTCGTACGGGTCCGCCACGGTGGGCGCGAGCGACATGTTGTGGACGCGGAAGTCGAAGCACTGCCGGCCTTCGGAGTCCACGCCGCCGTCCGTGGTGAGCTCGTAGCGGTAGCCGTTGACGGTGAGGTTCTGGGTGTCCGCCACCAGCGGGTGGGTGTGCATGCGGACCTCGTCCCGGCTGGTGACCGCGTCGTTGTCCGGGTCCTCGCCGAGATCGTCGCTGGAGGCCTGGGAGGAGAGCAGCCACTCCACCCCGTCCGGCACGCCATCCCGGTCGCTGTCCACCAGTTGGGAGTTGCTGCCCACCAGCTGCTCGTCACAGTCGAGCAACCCGTCGCAGTCGCTGTCCACGCCGCGCAGGTTGGGCGGGCAGCCCGGGTCCCCTCCCCCGCCGTCCGCGAGCACGAAGTCGGTGGGGCGGAAGGTGGCCCCGAGCCGGGCAAAGCGCACCTCCACGCCGTCCGAGAAGCCGTCCCGGTCCGTGTCCTTGATCCGGGCGTTGGTGCCGGCCACCCGCTCCTCCTCGTCCGTCAGCCCGTCGCTGTCCGAGTCCGCCTCGGTGGGCGGCGAGCCGGGGGGCGCGGAGAAGTTGGAGGCCACCCACTCCTTCACCACGAAGGCGCGGCGGGTGAGGCCGAACTTGAAGTTGAGGAAGTTGATCGGCTCGTTGTTGCGGAAGTCCCGGAAGTCCCCGCCGCCCAGCTGCGCCATGGTCTCCAGCCGCTCCGCGTCCTGGTTCACCAGGAGCAGCGGGCAGCCCGGCACGCCGGCGTCGTTGAAGAGGTCGCACACGCTGGAGAGCGGCTGGGCGGGGTTGAAGACGTGGACGGTGTTGAAGCGGACGTCGTCCGCGAGATCCCGCAGCTGGCGGATCCGCACCACCGCGTCTCCGCGGATCAGCTCGTCGTCCTGGTCGTTGGTGGGGTGGCCGTCCGAGAGGAAGATGATCGAGTAGCGGGCGCGGGCCGCGGCGTCGTCCCCCATGGCGTTGAGGCGGCTGTTGGCGATGTCCCGGTTGAGCGCGGCGTAGATGTCCGCCAGCGCCTTCACGAAGTCCGTGGAGTCCCGGTTGGGGCCGTTCAGGTTGGTGAAGCGCAACAGCTGCTCCACCAGCGAGGTCCGCTGCGCGTCCGTCAGGTCCACCAGCCGGACGAAGCCGGGCTGGTTCATGTTGGTGAGGAAGACGCTGGTGCTGCCGGCGAAGAGCATCACCGCGATCTCGATCTCCGGATCCGCGGGCAGCGCGGCGAGCAGCTGCACCAGCGCCTTGGCGCGCGAGCCATCCGGATCCGTGGCGCGCATGGACTGGGAGGCGTCCATCGCCAGGAGGATCTTGATCGGCCGGCGGACGTCGTTCGCGCCCGGGGTGCAGAAGCTGCCGCGCAGCTCGAAGCTGCGATCCACCGGGAGATCCTCCCGGCGGCGCTGGTCGTAGAGGTAGCTGTCGGTGCAGGCGAAGACGGCGCCCACCGCGAGCCCCGCGCACAGCGCCCTGACCCAGCCGCCCGGGCCCTTCACCGCTGCCCCACGCACTTGGTCCGGAAGTCCGCCTCCGTGCGCAGCTCGGGAGGCTGGAGGAAGTTGTTCTCCCGGATCGTCAGCTCGGGTCCGATGGGCACCCGCAGCGAGGGCGGATCGAACTGGGCCCAGGCGCAGGCGGTGCGCCACTCGCCGTAGTCAGAGGCCACGCCGCTCTCCGGCGCTTCGGCGAAGTAGACCTTGAACAGGTTGTAGCCCTGCGTGGTGCCAGCGCTCGAGGGAGGCGTCACCAGCTGGAGGTTGGCCACGGCGAAGTTGTAGCAGACCCGGCCGTCCGCGCGGACCTCCGAGGTGGTCTCGTACTGGTAGCCCAGCCGGTCGAAGAGATCCCTGTCGCGCCGGGTGGGATTGGAACCTCCACGCAGCTCCAGCCAGTCCGAGATCCCGTCCCCGTCCGTGTCGATCTCCGCGGCGTCCGACTTCATGGGGTTCAACCCCCACCGGACCTCCATCCCGTCCGGGATCCCGTCCCCGTCGCTGTCCACCGTCTTGCGGCGGCTCTTCACGAAGTCCTCGGCGAACTGGGAGAGCCCGTCCCCGTCCGTGTCCTCGCAGGTGCAATTCAACGTGAGCGGCGAGGCCGGGTTGCAGCCGCGCGAGTCCTTGTTGTTGCCGGCGATGAAGCCTTCGTCCGCGCGCAGGCTCTCGAAGCGGTCGTCGAAGCAGTCCCCGTCGCTGTCCGGGAAGAAGGGGTTGGTCTTGGTGGTGAAGCTGTTGTCGAGCGTGTCCGGGAGGCCGTCCCCGTCGCTGTCCACCTCGCGGTGGACCTCGCCCGGGACCGAGCGCAGCGCCTCCACCACCAGGTTCTTCATCACGTTGCGCGAGGCGAGCGAGGAGTAGTCCAGCGCGCCCAGCCCCAGGCTCTGCACGCCGGCGTTGTTGACGAACTCCTGGTAGACGCCGTTGCCCCGCTCGGCGAAGCGCTGGAGCAGCCAGCTGGCGATCTTCTTCGCGGCCGCCGGGTAGTCCGCCTGGGCCACGCCGGGGTAGGTGCCGTAGAGGTCCTGGCAGATCGGCCCGCAGGCGCGCACCGCCTCCTCGTTGAAGAGCAGCACGGTGTGGAAGCGGATGTCTCCCACGTTGTACTGCTCCTTCAGCTCCATGATCTGATCCACGTAGCCGAACAGCTGGTAGTTCTGGTTCCGGTCCGTCCCCACCACGAAGCCGTTGATCTGATCCTGCGGGTCCGTGAGGTTGCAGAACTCCGGGATCGAGTCCGCCCAGGTGAGCTCGGGGTTATTGGGGTCCGCGTAGCGGGAGAGCATGTCGTTCCCCGAGCAGCGCGGGTACGGCGTGCCGTCCGTGAGGAAGACCACCACGTAGCGGGTGCGCGGCAGCTGATCCGGCGCGGCCTCGGAGACGCGGGCGATGTCCGAGGCGATCACCGAGTACGCGTACGCGAGCGCGCCCTGGTAGTCGGTGCCCTTGCCCAGCTGGGACTGCAGCTGGTTCACGCGGGTGACCAGGTCGTCGTTGGGCGGGGCGAAGCGGCCGGCCTCCATCCCGTTGGGCGCCGGCCAGGGGTTCTTCACGTTGGTCTCGAACGGGACGAGCGAGACCTGGACGTTGGGCTGCGCGCGGAACTGGGCGATCAGCCGCTTGAGCGCGCGCACGCGGGCGGGCTCGGTGACGCCCGGCGGGACGATCGCCTGGATCTCCGCGCGCTCGCAGAAGCCGCTCCCCTCCTGGGAGCCGGGCGGATCGGACACGCACATGCTGCCGGAGAGATCCGTGACCAGCACCACCTTCACCGGGAACCCGGTGGGGTCCGGCGGCTTGGTGCAGATCTCCCCGCGCAGGGTGAGCCGGTCGTTCGCCGCCGCCGGCTTTTGGCTGACTTGCTCGATCAGCGCGTCCGAGCACCCCAGCGAGAGGAGCCCACAAAAGACGAGCCCGCGGATCCCCAGAGAGAGGGAGCCGCGGGCCTGTCGCTGAAGGAGAGACTGCGTAGACGAGGCGTTCACTGATTCCTCCTTCAGAACCAGCGGGCCGTGAGCCAGGCGCTTAAGCCCGGCGACGGCGGCGCAGCAGACCGAGCAGACCGATTCCGAGCACGGCGGCCGGCCCGCCGAAGGGCAGCGCGGCGCAGCTGGACGCCGTGTTGGCCCCATCACCCACCGAGAGCTTGAGCGCCGAGGTGGAGGTCCCGATGGCCGGGTACGCCCGGTCCGGGAACTGGAGCGTGGCCTGGAGCTGGAGCTCGTACTCGCCATCCACGTCCGCCACGAACCGCGGGACGCTGCCCTCGACATAGGCGTACTCCCAGTGACGGCTCATGGTGACCGCGCCCTTGGGGTTCTCGATCGCGGCCTTCGAACCGTCCGGCCGCTTGGCCACGGTCCACGCGTACTCTATCGCCGCGCCGTTGCGGTTGGCGAAGATCGGCGGGCGGACGACCTCGCCGCGCTTGAGCTGGCCGATGAACCCACCTGTCGCCACCTTGAACGGCGACTTCGGATCGAGGCAGTCCTCCATGTTCGAAGGATCGGTCACCACGCAGTAGTGGCTGTCGCACACGTCGCCGAGCCGGTCACCGTCGTCATCCAGCTGCGCCTTGTTGGCGATGCTGGCGCAGTTGTCGACCGGGTTGGGGATGCTGTCGTTGTCCATGTCCCCGTCGCAGGCGTCGCCGGTCAGGTCACCGTCCACGTCCTTCTGGTTGGTGTTGGCGACGTTGGGGCAGTTGTCGTAGCTGTCGCCCACGCCGTCCTGGTCCGCGTCGCTGTTGCAGACCGCGCCGGCGGGGATCTCCGACTGGACCGGGTTGTAGCCGAGCGGGCAGCTGTCCTTGCCGTCCTCCACGCCGTCACCGTCATCGTCGGTGTCGCACGCGTCGCCGCCGTTGGCCTTGTTGAAGTCAGCCTGGTTCTTGTTGGCCACGCCCGGGCAGTTGTCCGTGGCGTTGGGGATCAGGTCGCCGTCGCGGTCGTCGTCGCAGGCATCGCCCACGCCGTCGCCGTCCGTGTCGAGCTGGCTGAAGTTGGAGGCCCCAGCGCAGTTGTCGCAGCTGTTGCCCACCGCGTCGCCGTCGTCGTCCGCCTGATCGCGGTTGCTGGCGAAGGCGCAGTTGTCCGCGTCATCCGCCTTGCCGTCGCCGTCCGCGTCGTCGGTGTAGGCGAGCGTCTTGCCGTCATCCGTGAAGGCCACCCAGACGGAGCAGCCGCAGCCACAGCCACAGCCGCCGCCCTCCTCCTTGGGACGACCGCACGAAGCGCCCAGGCACTCCGGGTTGTCCTGCGCGAAGGCCGGCGCGGCGGTCAGCAGCACTGCGAGCCCAACCAGTAGCCGAAAAACGTTGAACCTCATGGTGACTCCTTTCACTCGGCAGGGTCCCTAAGCAAGCAGCGGTCCTGCCGAGCAGCTTCCGAACAACAAACCAATTCAATGGCTTGCAGCGCGAGGCGGTGTAGGCGGGGTGTGGAGTGAGGGGCATGCCCCCCAACCAAAGTGGGGGGTAGGGTCCACAGCTAGTAGCCGAGCACGAAGTCGTCCGGGACGACCTTGAAGGTCCCAGCCGGGGTCTTCTTGTTGGGCGCCTTGAAGACCACCTGGCGGATCAGGAGCGAGCCGATGCCGGTCCCGCGCGGCTCGTTCTCCCGGCCGATCTGCATATAGAGGTAGAGGTCGTTGTTGCCGGCGGGCACGTCCCGGAACGGCGGGTTGGGGTGACGCTGCGTCTCCACCAGGCCGATGTTGTCCACGCGCACGTGGTAGCAGGCGCGCCCATCCACGGTGGGCTCCGCGGGCTCGATGAAGTAGCCGTAGCCGCGCTCCGCCCGGTAGGCGATGTCCGCGGAGAGCGGATCGGTGTGGGCCTGCACCTCCACCACGTTGGGCGTGCCGTCCCGGTCGTCATCCTCGAGATCTTCGGGCACCAGCGGGTTGGTGGAGGAGAGCAGCTCCACCACGTCCGGGAGCCCGTCGCCGTCCGTGTCCGAGACGCAGGAGTCGGTGCCGAGCATCCGCTCCTCGCAGTCGTTGAGGCGGTCCCCGTCGGTGTCCAGCGTGGGGTTGCAGCCGTTCACCATGTCCACGTTGCCCAGCTGCGGCCGCAGGCCGCGGCGGATCTCCACGCCGTCCGAGAGGAAGTCGCCGTCGCTGTCCGCCTCGGTGGGCGAGGTCCCCAGCGTGACCTCTTCCTCGTCGGTCAGGCCGTCCCCGTCGCTGTCCGGGAGCATCTGGCCGGCGCGGGAGATGGCGTTGCGGTTGAAGGCGATCAGCCGCTTCAAGGTGAGCGCGCGCTGCAGCGAGGCGTAGTTGATCCCGTTGAGCACGTTGCCGATGCTCCCCGGGTCGGTCTCGATCACCTGGGTGCCCCCGGCCTGGGCGATCGCCGCCACCTGAGCGCTCACCGCCGGGTCCGCGTTCATCCTGACGTAGATCGGCTGGATGGTGACCTCGCCCGCGCCGTACTTGGAGGTGAAGGCCTTGAGATCGTTGGTCACCGCGGTGAGCTCGCACTGCGCGCAGGCGTTGGCGCTCGCCGCCACCTCCGCGGGGGTGGGCAGGCTCGGATCGTAGAGCCGGCTGCAGGTGGCCCGGATGCCGGCGTTGAAGCTGGCGTTGGCGCAGCTGGTGTCGCCGGAGGCCACCACCAGCACCACCAGATACCGGGTCCGCGCGACCGTGCCTTTGCAGCCGGTGAGCATGTCGCCCGAAAGGATGCTGCTGGCGAGCTTGAGCGGCGCCCGCAGGGAGATTGGCCCCTGCTCCTGGTACGCCGAGTAGCGCGGGAGCGTGGCGCCGAAGGTGGCCGCGTCCACGAAGCCGCCCTGGATGCCGGTGGCCACCGTGTGGAAGCCCACCAGGGAGAACTGGATGTACGGGACGGAGAAGCGGCCGACGATGGAGGAGAGCCCATCGCTCACGGCGCTCACCACGGCGCGATCCACGTCCGCGCCACCTTGTATGGCGTAGAGCACCTTGACCGGGAACGCGTCTCCCGCCGCGAGCGGCACGCAGGCCAGCCCATCGAAGTCCGCGCGATCCGGGCGGCCGGCGCGCTTGTCGTCCACCGCGTAGAGCCCGGCGTCGGAGCAGCCGAGCGCGGCGAGCACGACGAGGACTGCGAAGCGGAGCGTTCGCATGGCGGCGGAGTGTAGCGCCGAACGCGCGCGGCGCGAGCGAAGCGGCGAAAGCGTGCAGGTGCGGCGGAAGACCACAGCAGCCCTGCGCGTCTAGAGCGAGAGGATGAACGCCTCCAGGTCCGCGCGCTCGGGCGAGCCCGGCGGCGGCGTGGTGGGCGTGGCGTGCAGCGAGATCGCCGTGGGCAGGCAATAGCGCGCGGCCACGCCGATCGTCTCGTCCGGCCGGACCTCCAGCCCCGCGGCGCCGCTGGTGAGCATGGGGAAGACGTCCCAGCTGCCCAGCAGGGACGGCGTCCCCGCGCCCTTGTCCACCAGCTGCTGCTGTGCGAGGCGGAGCGGGAGCGCCTCGGGCGTGCCGACCTTCAAGTAGCGGCCGCGGGTGGCCAGGTCCTGATCCAAGGTGAACAGCGGCGGCGGGTGACAGGCCTCGCAGCCGGCCTGGGCGAAGAGCTCCGCGCCCCGCCGCGGGTGGCCCACCCGTCCGTCCGGCAGCGTGAGCGCCTCCGGCGGCTCGCCGTTGGGACCGGCGAAGGGGTTGGGCAGCGTGGGCAGGCCGGAGCTGTAGACGGTGAGCGCCTCCACCTCCTCCGGCGTGGGATCCGGGTTGTGGAAGCGGTTGCGGCCGCCCACCACCAGGCTGGTCTCCCCCAGCGAGCGGGTGGACGCCGGCGTGAAGTACGGCGGCGTCTCCAGGCTGCCGCGCACGGTGGGCGAGCGGTAGAGCCGCATGGGGTGCGTCTTCTCGAAGAAGATCCCCTCGGTGTGGCCCTCCAGGTGGCACGCGTCGCAGCTCATCGCGGTGCGGCCCAGGTCCGCGAAGTAGAGGACCTGCCCCAGCCGGCGGGTGCGCTGGCCCAGCGTGTCCACCACCTTGAGCTGCTTGAGCACCTTCGCGCCGCCCGCCCGCGCGCGCCGCGCGTCCACCACCGCGAGCGTGCCGGTGAAGCGATCCAGCACGTAGAGCCGGGTCCGGTCCGGCGAGAGCGCCAGCGCGGACGGTCCGGAGTGCAGCTCCACCCCGGCGCGCCCCTTCTCCGAGAAGTCCGGCACCGGGCGCACGGTGGGGAAGCCTTCCGGCGGGACGATCGGCAGCTCCTGGAGCACGCTCTCCGCCGGCGCGGCCGAGAGCAGCCGCCGCAGCTGCAGCACGCGCACCCGCCCCAGCGCCGGATCCGCGGCGAACGCCACGCCGCGGGCTTCGTCCACCAGAAGCGGCCCGGTCACCCCCGCGCCAAAGCCCAGGTGCTGCACGAAGCGGCCGGCGGCGGCGTCCACCACGCCCACGCCGCCATTCATGCTCACCTCCACCTTGTCCGGGTTGGGGCCGATGTTCGGCCCGATGCTGGAGACGAGCAGCTTGCTCTCCTTCTCCACCGCCGCGAGCGCGCGCACCGCCTTGCCGCCGACGATGTAGGCCGCGTACGGCGCGGTCTTGCCGCCGATGATCGCCGTCTGCTGCGTGGGCGAGATCGCCGCGCGCGGCCCGCCGGTGCGCACGTCCAAAAGCTCCACCTCGCCGGTCTGGTGGCTGCCCACCGCGAGCGCGTCCCCCAGCCGCGCCAGCGCGCCGGGGTTGGGGGCCACTGGCGTGCGCCACAGCTCCCGCCCGTCCGGGAGCGAGATCGCGCTGACGCTGTCCCGCGCCTGCTCCGCCACGAAGGCCACCGCGCGCTCCACCAAGAGCGCCCGCACCCGCGGCACCGCCGGCAGCCGGCGCGGCTGCGCGAGCAGATCTTCGGCCGGCAACAGCCACAGCTCCGGCGCCCAGGCATGGGCGATCACCACCCACTCGCGACCCCCGGGCTCCTCGAACAGGCCGAGCGCGCTCGGGCCGTCACCCACCTGGCGCGAGCGCACGGCGCCGGTCTCCAGGGAGATCTCGTAGAGCTGATCCGTGGTGCGCGAGACCGTGAACGCGAGCTTTCCGCCGCGCGCCAAGACCAACCCGGAGAGATCCGGGAAGCCCAGGTCGTTCACCACGCGCAGCCGCGCCGTCCCCTGCCCGCGCGAGAGCGAGAGCTCGAGCACCGCCTCCGCCGCGCCCGGAGCCAGCGGCAGCTCCGGGAGCCGGGCATAGGCGTGGCGCTCGTCCACCACGGTCAACGGCAGCGCCCGCGACAGCGGCGGACCCACGTTCAAGGTGAGCCCCGCCACCAGGCCGCGCCCATACACCGCCAGCGGCGCGGAGGTCTCGTTGCTCACATAGCGCGGGCCCACCGACACCAGCTGCGGCAGGCTTGTGGCTCCGGCCGCGGGCGTGCTGGGGGGTGGCTCGGCCGCCCGGGGTGCGGCGCGCCAGGCCCACACCGCGCCGCCCGCCGCCGCCACCAACGCGGCTACGCCCAGCACTTTCACCCTCTTCATCGGGAGCTCGAGCCCTCCGGAACGCGCGGATTGAACGCTGAAAATCGCTCTCGTGACAGCGTGGGACGGACCCCCCAGATGGGTGTGGAACTCTACACCGTGCGAGCGCGAAGCCTTGGAATTTGTTCGCGATTCTGCGCCTATGTGCGCCCGTTCACGCGTTGACACCCCGGTACGGCGTTCGCTTAACCTTTTCGCTCAATGCGTCGCCTCCGGCTCTGCCTCCTGGTCGTGTGCGGTCTGACCGCGCTCCCGGCGCTCGCGAAGCCGCCGAAGTCCGCGGCCGCGAAGAAGAAGCCGGCCGCCGCCGCGGTGGAGAGCGGCAAGAAGAAGAAGCCCGCGGATCTCAACCTGCGCGCGCCGGACGCGGCTGCGGAGAGCGCGCCCTCGGCCTCTGCCACGGCGGGCTCGGCCCCCTCGCGCGGCCCCACGCGGATCGACTTCGACGACCGGCTGATCCAGGGCCAGACCAACAAGTCCGGCGCCGTCTACCTCTATGACCGCAAGGAGCTCAAGACGCGGTCGATGATCAAGAAGCGGGAGAGCTTCCGCGAGGAGATCGTCAGCAGCGTGTACGACGGCGAGTAGCGCCTTTCGCTTTTTTTTCGCAGCGGACAACTGGCAGGGAGACGGCGGTGAGCGGACAACCGGCGGTGCTTCAGGTGGTGATCCTCCGGGACGGCCTGCTCGTCGGGACGGAGGTGTTCGTCCCTGGCTCGTACACGCTCGGCAGCGCGCCCACGTCCGATCTGCGGCTCGAAGATCCGTCCGTTGGCGCCTCGCACGCCACGCTCTACTTCCAGAACGGCCGCGCCGCGGTGCAGGACCTCAACTCGCGCACCGGCACGTTCGTGAACGGCCACAAGGTCTCCACCTGCGAGATCCGCGCGGTGGACGAGCTGGCCTGCGGGCCGTTCGTGCTCAAGACCCGCGTGCTCGCGCAGAAGCCCGCCGCGAAGACGCCGCCGCCGGAGGTCGCCGCGCTCCTGGGCAACCAGCAGCCCCCCGCGCGCGGCGGAGCGCCGCACCCCGTGGCCGCGCCGGTGGTCCGCGGAGACGGTGGCACCGCCATCTCCGCCCGCCGGATGAGCGGCGCCGCCCCGGCCGAGGTCGCCGAGGCCGCGCCGCGCGGCAGCGCCGCCCCTGCCGCGCGCCCGCAGCACCTGCGCCCGGTGCCCCCTCCCCGCCCCACGGACGAGAACTTCGCGATCGTCCCGCCCACCTCGCCGGTGGAGCTGCCGCCCGGCGGGCTGACGGACGCCGGCCTCTTCGACGAGCCCTCCACCACCGCCGAGCGCCCCGGCGCCAAGGCGCGCACCGGCAAGAAGCCGCGGCTGCGGCTGCCGTCCGGCGAAGGCAAGGGCGCCCCCCGCCTCTTCTTCGAGCTCTACTGGGGCGAGACCCGCCAGCAGGCGCGCAGCTTCACCGCGAAGCAGACGCAGAACGCGAAGAAGCCGCTGCGCGCGGACGCTTCCGACAGCGCCGCGATGCCGCTGTGGGGCTTCAGCGTCCCCGAGGGCGGCATGACGCTCGCGGAGGGCAGCGCCGGCACCTTCCGCGTCTTCATCCCGCCCAAGGCGGCGGTGGAGCAGCTCAAGGGTGACGGCTTCTACCCCACGCCGGAGAAGGACCTCCAGAGCGGCGCGGGCGGCAAGTACCTCAGCCTCTCCAACGGGATGGCGGCGCGCCTCTCCGAAGGGGACATGACGCTGGTGGCCTACGTGGCGCCCCCGCAGCGCAAGCCCTGGGTGAACCCGCTGCGCGGCCTGCCCTGGCTGGCGCTGGCGATGCTGCTGCTCTTCGGCTCCGTCGGCGGCGTCTTCCTCTATTACTCGCCCAAGCGACAGGACAGCGCGGACTTCCAGGCGAAGAACCTGAACCCGGTGGCGGTGCGCCTCATCGCCCCCGAGCCCAAGAAGAAGGAAGAGGCGGCCAAGAAGCTCAAGGCGCTCAAGGAGGCCGCGGTCGACAAGACCGTGAAGAAGGCCCCCAAGGAGTCGGTGGAGGCCAAGAAGGTGGAGAAGGCGATCGCCAAGGCCGCCCCCGCCGAAGCCAAGGCGCTCAAGGCGCTCTCCAAGCTCTCCGCCGCCGGCCCCGCCATGGGCGACATCCTGGCCGCGGTGGACAAGCTGGGCAGCGGCCCGGGCAGCAAGAACGCGAAGAGCTCCAACTTCAAGCTCTCCGGCCTGGTGGGCAAGGCGCCCATCGCCAACGCGGGGCTGGGCACCTTCGGCCTGGGCGGCGGCGGCAAGGGCGGCGGCGCCACGCTGGGCGGTGAGCTCCTGCGCGGCAAGGGCGGCGGCGGGATCGGCGCGTTCGGCGCGGGCGGGATCGGCAAGGGGAGTGTGGGCGGAACGGTCACCCGCGCCTCGGCGCGCAGCGTGGCGGTGCAGGGCAACATCGACCGCGAGGCCGTGGCGAAGACGGTGAACTCGCACCTACAAGAGGTGCGCGGATGCTACGAGCGCGCCCTGCTCAAGGATCCTGGCCTCGCCGGCAAGGTGGTGCTCGAATGGACCATCTCCACCGCGGGGCGGGTGGTGACGGCGAAGACGAAGACGTCCAGCCTCCGCAACAGCGCAGTCGAAGGTTGCATCCTGCAGAACCTCAAGACGTGGCAGTTCCCAGCCGCAAGGGGTGGCGTCGTGATCGTGAGCTACCCCTTCCTGTTCAACTCGGTGGGCTACTGACGACTCGTTCGGCCAGGCCGGAGGGGCCGTCTTAAGGGGCGCGAAAGCCTTGCGAACGTGGGTCCTGTGGTGGACGTTGCTCTTGCCGTCCGTCGCGCTCGCGCAGGTCGAGGAGCTCGAGAACCCCGGTACCGTCTCCGCCGTCCAGGAGCGAAAGTACCGGATGCAGCACGAGCTCTCGCTCGGCGTGGGCGTGCTGCCGCTGGACGCCTTCTACAAAGGGCTGACCGCGCAGGTCGCGTACACGTACCACTTCACCGATTACTTCGCCTGGCAGGTGGGGCGCGGAGCGTACAGCTACAACGTCAGCACCGGCCTGCGGCAGCAGCTGGAGCGGGACTTCTCCGTCCTGCCCACCGCGTTCGAAGAGGTGAACTGGATGGTGGGCTCGGACCTGGTCTGGAGCCCCCTCTACGGGAAGAGCTCCTGGCTCAACAACTCGGTGGCCCACTTCGAAGGCTGGCTCCTGCTGGGCGCGACCGTGCTCAAGCTCACCGGCGGAGAAGGCAAGCTCGGCGGTTTCCGCCCCGCGGTGAACCTGGGGATCGGCTTCCGCCTCTTCATGAGCAAGCACGTCTCGCTGCGCCTGGACGTCACGAACAACATCGTGATCCTCGACCGCGTCTTCAACGTGCCCACCCTGCAGCTCGCGGGCGCGCTCAACCTCGGCGCCACCGAGTAGACCTTGAGCCCCTCCCTGCTGATCGTCCTCGCCGCCCTCGCCGCCGCGGAGAAGGCGCCCGCGAAGGTGGATCCCGTCACCGGCGAGAAGGCCGACGCCGCTGACAAGGCCGCGCCTGCACCCGCCGGCGCCCCCGCCGCTCCCGAGGCTCCACCGCCTGAACCGGTGAAAGTGGATCCCAAGCTCTTCGATGAGGGGTTGAACGACTACTTCGGCGGCCGGCCCAAGGACGCCGCGGCCAAGCTCTTCGGCTACCTGCGCGGCGTCTCCCAGACGGACGACAACTACGCCTGGGCGCAGTTCTTCCTCGCCCGCAGCCTGGTCCAGTTGGGGCTGCGCCACGCCGGCGGCGTGTACCTGGCGCGGATTGCCCGCGAGCGCACCAACCCCTCCGTGCTCCCGCGCGCCCTGCTCGCGCTGCGCGAGCTGACGGACGTCCCGCATGACGAGGTCATGATCGACCAGCAGGTCTTCGGCTCGCTCGACCTGGGCTTCCTCCCCGAGGAGACCGGTGACTTCGCGCACTACCAGCAGGGGCTGATCGATCTGAAGGTGGGCAACGAGCGCTGGGCGAACACCCACTTCGCCAAGCTGGACGAGACCTCCCCCGAGTCCTCGCGCGCCAAGTTCGCGCTGCTGGTCACCCGGCTCAAGGACGGCAAGGAGATCCCCAAGAAGATGGTGGAGGAGTTCCTGGAGCTCTCCAAGGACCCCAAGCTCAGCCAGGAGACGCGCAACGAGGCCATGCTCGCGGTGGCGCGCCTCAAGTACGAGCAGAAGGACTACGAGGGCGCGCTCGCCGCCTACGGCGAGGTGAAGCTCCCGGAGCTGGATCCCGGCCGCGCCACCCTCTACCTGGAAGAGGCGTGGACCCGGTACCAGCTGGGGCAGATCCGCGCGGCGATGGGGATCTTGACCACCCTGGACGCGCCCTCCTTCCGGGACGAGTTCCTCCCGGACAAGTACCTGCTGCGGGCGATGATCTACCGGGACCTCTGCCACTACCTCCCGGCCAAGCGCGCCGCCAAGGAGCTCACCCGGCGCTTCGCCGAGTCGCTGGAGACGATCCGCGAGCGCGAGGACCTGACCACGGACCTGCGGATGCGCCGCGCCGCCATCTCCCACGGCGCCACCAAGCGGGCGCAGAAGTTCCTCGAGTCGCTCGACCTGGAGGGCGAGCGGCTGGGGCGCTACGCCGGCACCTTCGGGGACGGGCTCTACGGCTACCTGGTGAAGACGTACGATCTCGCCCACGCGGAGGCCGTGCGCGTCTTCGAGGAGCGGCTGCGGGATTCGGTGCGGATTGAAGCGGACAAGCTGCTCAAGGCCGCCGAGCAGGTCCGGCTGATGGAGTACGAGGTCGGCCTCAAGCTCTACGAGCGGGTCAAGCGCGGCGCCAAGCTGGTGGCGCCGGAGGAAGAGGCCGCCTTGCGGGCCACCGACGTGGGCTTCCACTTCGACGGTGAGTACTGGAACGACGAGCTGCGGGACTACCGCTTCTCGCTCCAGAGCCGCTGCATCGAAGAGGGGGCGCGATGAACCTCACCGCCCTCCTCGCCGCCGCCGCGCTCGCCGCCGCGCCCGCGGCCAAGGTCTTCAGCCTCGACGAGCGGACCAACCAGAACCCCATCCTCTCCAAGGCCAAGGAGAAGGAGGAGATGATCACCAAGCTGCGCCGGGACATCTTCAAGGTGGACCGGTCCATCGGCGAGACCGACAAGCTGATCGCCAAGAGCCGCAACGCGCCCTACCTGCCGGATCTCCAGTTCCGCCTCGCCGAGCTCTACGTGGAGAAGAGCCGGTACGTGTACTACCTCCAGGCGGAGACCCGGCCGGACGGCGCCAAGGGCGCGATCGTCTCCCCCGAGACCAAGCTGCTCAAGCAGAAGGCCACGCAGATCTACTTCCGGCTCCTGCGCGAGTGGCCGGACTTCAAGGACGGGGACAAGGTCACCTTCTATCTCGCGCACGAGCAGCGCGAGCTCGGCACCTTCGAGGAGATGCTCAAGACGCTCGGAGATCTCATCCGCAAGTACCCCACCAGCCCGCTGCGGCTGGAGGCGGAGCAGATCCTCGGCGACTATTTCTTCGACAAGGCGGATCTGGGCGAGGCCGAGAAGCACTACCAGGCGATCCTGGACGCGCCCCCCTCCCCCGTCCACGACCTGGCCCGCTACAAGATGGGCTGGATCCGGATCAACCAGGGCAAGCACCCGGAGGCGGTCAGCTACTTCGAGGCGGCCGCCGCCAGCGCCCCGGTCGCCGGCGTGGACAAGGCCAAGGCGCTCAACGTCAAGCGCGAGGCCCTGCTCGACCTGGTCTACAGCTACACCGAGTCCCGCCCCGCCAAGGGCGCGCTCAACTACTTCGAGAAGCTCTCGGAGAGCCGCAGCACCTACGCGCTGGCGCTCGACAAGCTCGGCAACCGCTACTTCATCAAGCAGCAGTACGAGTTCGCCATCCCCGCGCTGCGGCGGCTGATGGAGATCCAGCCGGACCCCGAGCTGGATCTGGAGCGCTCACAGAAGATCTACGACTCGCTCAAGGCCGCCAAGGGCAAGGTCTCCCCCGAGCCCGCGGACATCCGCTTCCTGGTCCGCGCCGCGGTGCAGGCGAAGACGGATCCGGAGAAGGACGAGCCCACCCGCAAGAAACAGCTGGCGGAGCTGGAGGAGATGGCGCGCGATCTGGCCACCCAGGTCCACGTGGCGGCGCAGAAGAAGGACGAGAAGCCGCTCTACGTGGAGGCGGCGCGCGCGTACCGCGAATATCTGGGGCTGTTCCGCCCGGAGAAGTACGTGCGGACGATCATGCGCAACCGCGCGGACGCGCTCTTCGCCGCCAAGGACTACCCAGAGGCGGCCCGCCAGTTCGAAGAGCTGGCCCGCTACGAGGAGGGCAAGGATCCAAAGGGGCTCGACTCGGCGCTCTACGCCGCCCTGCTCTCCCACTTCTCCGCGCTCAAGCCGGGAGAGGTGGAGCGGCTGGACGCCTTCGAGGTGGCGGACGCGCGGCAGGCGCTCAAGCTGCTCGGCGCGAGGTATCTGGAGAAGTACCCCAAGAGCGAGCACGTGCTGGAAGTGAAGTTCAACATCGCCCGCGCCTACTACGAGGACGGCGAGTACGACCGCAGCGCCGAGCTCTTCACCGCCTTCGCGGTCACCCACCCCGACTACAAGGACGCCGCGGTGGCGGGGAACTTGGCCCTGGACTCGCTGCGCCAGCGCAACGACTTCAAGGGCATTGAGGCCGCGGGCAGGAAGTTCCTCGCCTCCAAGCTGCCAGCGTCCTTCCTCGCCCAGGTGCAGAAGGTGCTCACGGAGAGCAAGTCCGAGGCGCTCGGCGAGCTGGCGCTCAAGAGCTCCGAGGAGACCGGGGACGTGGTGGAGGGGCTGATCAAGGTCGCCGAGGAGAACAAGGGCGGCGAGATCGGCGAGAAGGCGCTCTACGGCGCGTTCGCGGCGGCGCGCGACAAGCGAGACCTGCGCAAGCAGCGGGAGCTGGGCCAGAAGTTCGCCGCGGACTATCCGAAGAGCCAGTACCTCTCGGACGTGCTCCTGACGCTGGGGCGCCAGTCCGCCGAGTCCGCGCGCTTCGCGGACGCCGCCGGCTTCTTCGAGCAGCTGGGGCAGAAGCTGGGCACGGACGTGACCGCGCTGGACGGCTGGACCGCGGGCGCAAAGCTGCGCCTGGCGCTCAACGACTACCCGGCGGCGGTGAAGGATCTCGAGGCGGCGGTGGACATCGCCGGGGCGCGCAAGGCGGAGATGCTGATGCTGCTCGCCGAGGCGCGGAAGAAGGCCGGCGAGAACGCCAAGGCCAAGGCCGCGGCGGAGCAGGCGCTCAAGCTGGACAAGCTCAACGCGCCGGCCGCGGCCATGCTCGCGGAGATCCAGGCCACCACCGCCCCGGACGCCAAGCCGGACGCGCTGATCGCCGCGCTCACGGTGATCACCCAGTCGCCCTCCGGCGCCTCCGAGGACACCGCGCGCGGCCTCTGGTACCTGGGGGAGATCCTCTTCCGCCAGTACAAGGCGCTCCCCTCCAACAAGGTGGAGGAGAAGGTCGGCGCGCTGCAGCAACTGGAGGGGCTCTACACCCAGGCCGCGTCCATGGGCTCGCCGGACTGGGCGGTGGCGAGCCTCTGGAAGATCGCGCTGGGCTACCAACACATCGCGGACGTGGTGGAGGCCACCCCCATCCCCGCCGGCCTCTCCGCCGCGGAGGTGCAGCAGTTCCGCACCGCGGTGAAGAACCAGACCGAGCCGCTCAAGGCCCGCGCGGAGAACGCCTTCAACGCCTGCCTCTCGCGCGCGGTCTCCCTGGAGGTCTTCTCCAACGCGGTGCTCGGCTGCCGGGAGAAGAAGGACGAGGCCAAGGCGCCCCTGCCCAACCCGGGCGCCGGCGGCAACGTGCCCGGCCTGGAGGAGCTGCAGAAGAAGGTGGAGTCGGTGGGGGACGCCGCCTCGCTGGAGGCGCTCGGCATGGCCTACCTGGAAGCCCGGCAGGTGGCGCAGGCCTCGCTCGCGCTGGGCCGCGCCACGGAGCTGGAGGAGAGCCGGGCCTCGGCGCACAGCGCGCTGGGCTACGCGCAGCTGCTCGCCGGAGATCCCAACGGCGCCCGCGGCGAGTACGGCCGCGCGCTGGACGCGGATCCCACCTATGAGAAGGCCCGGGCGAACCTGGCCGCGCTGCGCTGCCGCTACGGCGACAGGGACGGCGCCAAGCGGGAGATCTCCGTGGTGAAGAACCCCGGCGGCCTCACCGGCCCTGACGTGGATCCGGAGTGGAAGGCGTGCCGATGAGCGCGCTTGAGGGGAAGGTGGAGAGAGGTTGTGAACCCATTGAGGCAAAGGTCCCGCCCTCGTTCACCCCGAGCCCCTCGACTAGACGCTCGGGGTGAACGCAAGAGGGCTTGCGCTGGCGCTGCTCCTCCTCGCCCTGACCGGCTGCGGCCGCTCCCGCAAGCTGGAGGGCAGCCTCACGGAGATCCTCGACCTCACCTACGAAGGGGTGGAGGCCACGGTCACCCCGGACGCGCTGGCCGTACGCTTCGTCCGCGCGGAGCAGTGCGGCGACGGGCTGATCTGCCGGGAGAACCGCTGCGTCCCGCCGATCTGCACCGGCGCCGCCTGCGACAGCACGGTGGCCTGCACCGGCGGCACGGACACGGTCTTCCAGCTCACCGTGGACGTGTCCGACCTCGTCCTGGCCGCCAACATCAAGATCGACCTCTCCGAGCCCGGCCCGCGCGGCGGTCAGCGCGGCGTCACCTCGCGCAACTTGATCGCCGATCCGCGCAAGGCGCTCCCCACGCTGGAGGTGGGGCGGCTCCTGCTCACGGACGAGCCCCTCTCCGGTGGCCGGCTGCGGGGAGAGCTCTCGGTCACGTACATCCAGGGCATCGAGTACGCCAACGGCCGAACCGTCTTCGGCCCCTTCACCGCGAGCGTCCTATGAACCTGCGCGCGACGAGCCTCGCCCTCACGCTCCTCCTGCTCTCCGGCTGTGGCCTCAAGCGGCTCCCCCCGGATCTCGTCTCCAAGCTCCCGTACGAGAGCAAGATCGAGCTGCTCGAGGCGGAGAACGAGCTGGCGCTGGCGATCGACCACGTGGACGAAGCTCAGAGCGTGGTGAACCGCACCCGGGACGCCATCCGCCGCGCCAAGGACCGCTACAGCGCCGCCAAGGGCGAGGTCTCCGACGCCGAGAACGACCGGGCCCGCGAGGTGGCGGAGCTGGCGGTGCAGGAGGGCGACGCCCGCGTCGAGTACCTGCGCGCCCGCCAGGAGGTGAACGTGGAGCACCTGGACCTGATGGAGCGCGCGCTGGTCTGCGCCCGCGCCCGGTTCGAGCTGGCGCGCGTCACCGTGGCCCGCAAGGCGAAGGTGGAGGGCGCCGAGGCGATCGAGCCCAAGGACTTCGAGGAGCAGGCCAAGAGCTGCGAGGACGCGGTCGCGGCGAAGAAGCTGGAGCTGGCCGAGACCGAGAAGAAGGCCGGCGAGCTCAAGGCCACCTGGGACAAGGCCAAGGGCGAGCTGGCCAAGAAGACGTTCGACGCGCGCGCCAGCCCGTACGTGGAGTGACTTCGAAGGGAGCGTCCAGCCATGCTGAGCCTGACCGTCCTGGCGCTGCAGCTGTTGGCGGCGACGCCGGCCGAAGAGGCCGCGCTGCGGCGCACCGCGGCCATGGAGGCCGCGCGGGTGCAGGCGGCGCCCGAGGACACCGAGGCGCTCTACCGGCTCGCCCTGGCGTTCGTCTCGCTCGGCGAGCCGAAGAGGGCGGTGAAGCCGCTCAAGGATCTGCTCAAGGTGGATCCAGACGCGGCGGACGCGAAGATCCTCCTCGCGCGGGCCCTGCGGCTCTCCGGGGACGCGCAGGAGGCCAAGGCGCTGCTGGACGCGGCGATCTCCGCGGCGCCGGATGATCCCGCGCTGCGCTCGGAGCGGGGGCTGTTGGCCCGCGTGCTCCAGGAGCCGGACGTGGCGGTGGAGAGCTTCTCCAAGGCGGTGGAGCTGCTCCCCAAGGACGCGGAGCTGCGCTTCAACCTGGGCGAGGCGCAGGAGAAGCGCGGCAAGCTGGACGACGCGATCGCCTCCTACCGCACCGCGCTGGAGCTGGACTCCGAGCTCAACGCCGCGCGGGTGAACCTGGGCAAGGCGCTGGCGGAGAAGGGGCTCTTCGGCGAAGCCAAGGAGACGCTGAGCGCGGCCACCAAGCGGGCGCTGGCGGACGCGGAGGCCCACTACAACCTGGGCGTGCTCCTGATGCGCGAGGGCGCGGTCTCCAGCGCGATCACCGAGTACGAGCGGGCGCTGGCGGTGGATCCCCGTCACGCCCTGGCCCACAACAACCTGGGCGTGGCGCTGGACGCGCAGGAGCAGCCGAAGAAGGCCGCCGAGGAGTTCAAGAAGGCGATCTCCGCGGATCCCAACTACGCCGAGGCCCACTTCAACCTGGGGCTCTCCTACTACCGGATGGGCAACAGCGTGGGCGCCACCCGCGAGTTCGAGAAGGCGCTGAAGCTGGAGCCGCGCGCCTCCGGCCCCTACACCCAGCTGGGCACGCTCTACCTGCAGCAGGGCAAGCGCGACCGCGCGGTGGAGGCCTTCAAGAAGGCGATCGACGCGGCCGGCGAGGATCGCCGCCGGAACACGGACGCGTACCGCGGGCTGGCGCTGGCGTATTTGGGGCTGGGCAAGGCGAACGAGGCGGTGGAGACGCTCAAGCTGTGCGTCCTCTCCTTCCCGGACGATCCGGGCGCCCGCGCCGCGCTGGCCCAGGCGCTGATGGCGCAGGGCGAGCTGGACCGGGCGATCGAAGAGTACGAGCGGCGCCTGGCGCTGGATCCCTCCGTGGAGGCGCAGCTGGACCTGGCCTTCGCCTACGCGCGCAAGCGGGTGGCCGCCAAGGCGGAGCCGCTCTACCTGGCGGTCCTCAAGGACGCCCCCAACCACCCGGGCGCCACCACCGGGCTGGTGGACCTGTACCTGGCGATGGGCAACTACGACGCCGCGGAGAAGCGGCTCAAGGCGGCCACCGCCGCGCACCCCGAGGACGCGGTGGCGCGCTCGCGGCTGGGGATTCTCTACTCCCGCCGCGGCCGGCCGGACCTGGCGCAGCCCGAGCTCGAGCAGTCCACGCAGCAGGATCCCAGCCAGCTGGTGGCGCGCGCGGAGCTGGGCTTCCTCTACCTGCGCGGCGGAGACACCGACAAGGCGATCCGCACGCTGGGCGAGGTGCTCAGCGTGGATCCGCGCCAGCCGCTGGCGGTGCACTACCTGGGCGTGGCGCTCTACCGCAAAGGGCAGGTGGAGAAGGCCGAGGAGTCCTTCCGCGCCGCCGCCAAGCTGGATCCCACCTTCGCCGAGCCGTACTACTCGCTCGGCCAGCTCTACGAGGCCCAGAACAAGCTCCCTGAGGCGAAGAAGGCCTACGACACGGCGGTGGCGCTGCAGAAGGACCACCACGACGCCTCGGAGGCCGCCAAGCGCCTGGCGAAGGTGAAGGCCGCGCCGTGAGCCGCGCCGCCTGGCCGCTGCCGCTGGTGCTCTGCGCCGGGCTGCTCGCCGCGCCCGCGCGCGCGGAGGACGAGAAGAAGATCAAGCTCGCGGCCCCTTCCCTCTCCTACTCGAACCTGGCGAAGGAGGCCGGGGACCTGGCGCTGGACGGCTACGCGCGCGCCATGGAGCCGCTGGGGATCCGCGTGGTCACCGCCAACGAGGTGGCCACGCTCCTGGGCCAGGAGCGGCAGAAGCAGATCCTCGGCTGCCCGGACGATCAAGCCAGCGCGTGCGTGCTGGAGCTGGCCGGCGCGCTGGGCGTGGACGGCACGGTGACCGGCAGCCTGGGGAAGTTCGGCGGGAGCTTCCAGCTCAACCTGGTGGTGCTCAACGCGCAGGACGCGTCGATCATGGCCTCCTACGCTGGGCGCGCGGAGACGGAGAAGGAGCTCCCGGACCTGATGGAGGAGGCCGCGCGCGCCACCGCGGGCGAGGTGGGCAAGAAGCTGGGCAAGCCGGCCGTGGCGTGGCGGCTCAACACGCTCACGCTGAGCCCGGGCGGGTTGATCACCAAGCGCGCGGGGCTGGCCTATGAGCGGGTCCTCACGCGCCGCTTCTCGCTGATGGTGGAGCCGGAGTTCGTCTACGAGCGCGCGGTGGACGCGCCAGGGCGCGAACGCGTGCTGGGCACCGCGCTCACGCTGGCCGCCGGGATCCGCTGGTTCTGGTTCGCCCACGCGCCGGAGGGCTTCTTCACCACGCTGAACCTGACCTTCCTCACCGGCTACATGTCCTCGAAGACCACCACCGTGGGCCAGCTCGGGTTGGGGCCGCGGGTGGAGCTGGGCTACAGCTTCATCTTCTGGTCGCGCCTCGCGGTGACGCTCGCGCTCGGGGGCCAGGTGGTGCTGATCGCCGCCACCATCCAGGACGAGCGCCCCATCTTCATGGTGGATCCATCCCCCGTCGCGCGGTTGGGCGTCGGGCTCGCGTTCTAGAGCGTCAGAGCGCCAGGCCCACGTTGGCGCGGAGGTTGGGCGCCACGCCGCTGTGGGTGAGCCCCCAGCCCGGCTCGGGGTGATGCGGGACCACGGACGGGAACCCGTACGTCACGCCCGCCCCCAGCGAGACGGCCAGACGCCCCCAGAACAGCGCGGTGAAGCCACCCTGGACGCCGGCGTTGAAGACGAAGCCCTGGAGGATCTCCCCGGCCCGGTTCACCGTGGAATGGAACGCGGAGAAGAACGGCCCGGCGAACCAGCCGAACGGCGCCTCGCCGCGGAAGAACCACCTCCCGCCGAAGTCCGCGCCAAACGCCTCGGCCGTGGTGTCGGCTGGCCAGGGGAGGATCCCGAAGCCGTAGCGGGTGGTGTGCCGGAAATACACGGGCGAGAGGAACGCCCCGAGGTAGGGCGTGAACGCGTGCTCCACCTCCACGTTGAAGTGGAGGAACGGATACCGGAACGGGTTGAGGCTGAGGACTGTGTGGCGCTGCAGCGGCGCCGGCGACGCGTCCGGAGGGGCGCCGGGCTCTGCAGCCAACGCGACCGCGAGGAGTGTGGAGAGGATCATTGCCACCCGGGTAGGCGAAGTGCGTCCTCCGGGTCAACACCCGGACCGCTCGGGCGAAGCGGGAGCAGATCCGGGTATACGTCCCCGCAAGCCATGCCCCATCTCTCCCCGGACGAGCTGCTCGCGCGGGCGCAGAACGCGCTCGGGGAGGACGCGCGCGCCGCGGCGGACGCGCACCTGGCCACCTGCGCGGACTGCCGGAGCGTGGTCTCGGAGCTCGCCAAGACGTCGTTGGCCTCTCCGCTCGATCTCGCTCGGGAGGACGGTCAGCCCGCGGAACCGCTCGCGCCGGGAGCTGCGTGGGGGCGCTACCAGCTGCTCTATCTCGTGGGCGCTGGCGGGATGGGCGAGGTCTTCTCCGCCTACGATCCGACCCTGGACCGCAAGGTGGCGGTGAAGGTCCTCAAGACCGGCGTCGCGGACGCGCGGGAGCGCGCTCGGCTCTTCAGCGAGGCCCGCGCGCTGGGCCGCCTCTCCCACCCCAACGTCGTCGCCGTGTTCGACGCGGGCGAGCACGGCGGACGGCTCTCTCTGGCCACCGAGCTGATCGACGGGCTGACCCTGCGGCAGTGGGTCAAGGCGCGGCAGCGCGGCTGGCGCGAGACGGTGGACGCCTACCGGCAGGCGGCGCGCGGGCTCCACGCGGCGCACTCCGCGGGGATCATCCACCGGGACTTCAAGCCCGAGAACGCGATGATCGACGCCGACGGGCGCGTCCGCGTGATGGACTTCGGCCTCGCGCAACGGCTGGACACGGCCCCCAATGGTGAGCTGGCCGGCACCCCCGCGTACATGGCGCCAGAGCAGCGCCGGGGCGAGCCGCTCACCGCCGCCGTGGACCAGTACGCGCTCTGCGCCGCGCTGGAGGAGGCGCTCGCCGGCACGGCCGGGGTTCCCCAGTGGGTCCACCGGGCGATCCAGCGCGGCCGGGCGGCGCGGCTCGAGGATCGCTTCCCTACCCTCGCCGCCCTGGACACGGCGCTCGCCGGGCCCAAGCCGCTGCTGCGGCGCGGGCTGGTGCTGGCCGCCGCGGCGCTGCTGATCGCCGCCAGCGCGGCGGCCGTCTCTACACAGGTCAGCGCGCGCCGCCGGCTCTGCCAAGGCTCCGAGCAGCAGCTCCAGGGCGTCTGGGACGGAGCCCTGCGGGCCAAGCTGGAGCAGGAACTTTTGGCCACCGGGGCTCCCTACGCGCGAGCCACGGCGAGCACCACCACCGGAGCGCTGGACCGGTACGCCCAGGCCTGGATCGCCATGCACCGGGAGGCGTGCGAGGCCACCCACCTGCGCGGCGATCAGACGCAAGAGGCGCTGCAGCTGCGGACGGAGTGCCTCGCCACGCGCCGGCGCGAGCTCTCGCGGCTGGTCAACCTGCTGCTCCAGACGCCGCCACCGGTGGAGAGCGCCGCCCGCGCCGCGCTGGGGCTCCCTTCGCTCGAGCCGTGCGAGAACGTGGCCGGGCTGCGCGCCGTGCTGCCCCTGCCGAGCGACCCCGCGCAGCGGGCGGAGGCGGAGCGGGTGGGCGAGCTGCTCGCCGAGGTGAAGGCGCTCTACCTGGCCGCGCGGTATCCGGACGCAGCCAAGGTGGTGGTGGAGGCGCTCGCGCGGGCCGAGCGGCTCGGCCACCCGGGCCTGCTCGCGGACGCGCGGCTGCGCGGCGCGCTGATTAAGTCCCGGCTGGCGGATCCCCGCGCGGCGGAGCGCCTGCTCCTGGACGCGACCTCTGCTGCCGAGCGCGCCCGGGACGACGCCCTCCGCGCGCGCGCATGGACCACGCTGGTGTGGCTGCGCGCAACTCAGCTGAGTGACCCGGTCGGCGCCGAGCAGGCGCTGGAGCAGGCGCAGGCGATCCTGCAGCGCACCGGCGCGAGCGACGAGCAGGTGGCGCTGCTCGAGCAGAACGTGGGACGGCTCCGGCGGGTGCAATCCAGGCTGGTGGAGGCGCAGGAGCACGCGCGCAAGTCGGTGGCGCTCTGGGCGCGGGCCAAGGGCGAGACCGACTTCGCGGTGACGGAGCCGCTGCGGCTGCTCGGCGAGGTGGAGTTCGTGCTCGGGCACTATGAGGACGCGCAGCGCAGCCAGGAGCGCGCGCTGACCATCTCCGAGGCGGCGGTGGGCCCCTGGCACCCGGCCGTCGCGGATGGCCTGGACACGCTCTCCCGGGCACTGCACATGCGCGGAGACGTGGCAGCGGCCTTGGCGGCGCACCGCCGCGCGGCGGAGATTCTGGAGCGCGTCTTTGGCCCAGAGCACCCGCGGACCCTGAACGCCTGGTCGGCGCTGGGATACGACCTGCAGATCGCCGGAGACGTGGAGCAGGGCCGGGCGCTGTGCGAGAGAGCGCGCGGGGAAGCGGAGCGGATCCACAACGACGCCGCGCTGACCCTGGCGCTCGCCTGTGAGGCATCGTCCCTCGCGCTCCTGGAGCGGCTCCCGGAGGCGCTCACGCGCTACCGCCAGCTGCTGGAGCGCACCCAGGATCCGCTCGCGCTCGGAGAGCTGCGCATGAACATCGGCTCGCTGCTGACGGAGCTGAAGCGTCCCCGCGAAGCGCTGCTCGAGTACGAGCAGGCGCTGGCCCTCTTCACACCGAAGCTCGGCAGCGAGCACCCCTTCTGCGCGATCGCGCTTGCGGGGCGCGGGCTGGCGCACGCCGCGCTGGGCGACCGGGCGCAGGCGGTGGACGAGCTGCAGCGCGCGCTGGAGCTCCTGGACGCGCAGAAGGCCGGGCGTGACGGGGACCGCGGCGACGTGCGCTTTGGGCTGGCGAAGGTGCTGTGGCCGAGCGAGCCGCGGCGCGCCCTGGCTCTGGCGAGTGAAGCCGAGCAGCTGTTCAACAACCAGGGGCGGGTGAAGAAGAAGTCGTTGGAGGAGGCGCGCCGCTGGTTGGCCCAGCGGCGCCCTGCGGCTACGGCTTCTGGCGCTCCGCCAGCATCTTCATCTCGTCCATGAACTGGGCCTCGGAGATGCCCATGCCGCGCGGCGCGCCCATGCTCATGTGATCGTGATCGTGGTTGTTGGCGGTGGGCGAGGTCCACCCGGACGGATGCTTGGCGGTCCAGGCCTGGCCGGCGTCGGTGCGGCCCCACTGGCTGCGCATGACCTCCATCAGGCCGTGCCAGAGCATGAAGGCCCCCACGCCCACGGACTTGAAGCCCGCCATCTGGCCGGCCAGCTCCACGTGACCCACCGCGTGGACGCCGGACTCGCCGAGCGCGCGGCCCAGCTCGTCGATGGAGCGGAGGTCGTTGAGGCTCTTGATCTCGCGCCCGTCCAGCCGGAACGTGGCCTCGCCCGGCTTGGCGCCGTCAATCGTGAGCCAGCTGGGGATCTCCCAGCCGATGTTGTTCTTCACCATGTCCGCGTACGCGAACTCCTCTGGCAGATCGTTCTTCGTGTCCCAGACCGGCAGGTCGCCGTGGCACGCGTCGATCAGGTCCTGCCGGCCGATCTCCCGGAGGTGGTCCTTGAAGTGCTCCATCATGTTCGCGTGGAACTGCATGAAGCGCTCGCCGCTGCCAGGGCCGCGGGTGCCGCCCGAGCCGTTCTGGGAGTGCCAGTCCTCGTGCATGGGGATCATGTTGGTGTCGCGGATCCACTCCACCCACGCCGTGGAGAGCTCCTGGCGCTGGGTGGGGGTGAGATCGTTCACGTTCACCCGCGGCGAAAGGGAGATCTCCCCGCCCTGCTTGAAGAGCTCCGCCGAGCTGATCTCCTGGAACGGGCCGCCCTTGGGCTCCAGCGGGCGGTAGCGCAGCGTGAAGCTGCCGTCCTGCTGCGGGAGGAAGCCGCAGACCTCCTGCTGGGGACCGAGCGTCACGCCCTCGTTGAGGCGCACCTGGATGCTCGAGGCGTCCTTCCACGCCGCGCCCACCTGCTCCGCGAGCTTCTTCTGATCGTCCGGCGTGCTGTCCGGGCCGAAGGTGAGCGCGTCCGTGGCCTTGAGCTCCACCGCGTGGCCCATCCAGGAGAGCCCCTGGCCGCTCGCGCGCATGAAGGACTTGCCGGCGGTGCCGCGCAGCGCATCCAGCGCGGCGGCGTCCACCTTGACGATCAGCTTCTCCCCGTCCACCTCCACGTCCGCCTTCCCCGTGGCGCCGGCGTCTTTGAGGATGTTGGGCAGCTCGTCCAGCAGGGCGGCCTTGGCCTGATCCACCGGCGGGGCCACGGCGACGCGGACGGTGACGTCGCCGCCGTCGGGGAGGCCGTCCAGATCCGGGCTGCGCAGCTCGAAGCGCGCGGACTGCTCGTTGGTGCGCGGCTGATCCAGGTGCCCCTTGCGGGCGAGCCAGCGCGCGGCGCGGCCCAGGCCGGCCTCGTCCTTCACGAAGATGGTCAGCTCCTCCGGCGTCTTCGAGCTGTGGGAGATGTCCAGGAAGCGCACCGCGCCGGTCCGCAGCTGCTCGGTGAGCAGGTCCATCGCCTTCTCACGCGGGGGCGGCGGCTTCGCGTTGCGGGCGTCCTCCAGGGCGTCCTGCGCCGGCGTGGCGCTGGGGGACGGGGTCGAAGTGACGACCTGGTTGATCCCGCCGTCGACCGCGGGACCTGGCTGAACCAGGCGGTCGTCCGGCGTGCGGATGTTGCGACCAGCGCCAACGGGGCCCGTGGCGGAGAGAGGGGTGGCCATGAAGAACTCCGGATTTGAATGAGTGCGTCGTTACTAGGTGGTCGGCCCGCACGAAGCCTGAGTTGCCTCTTGAGAATCCAAAACCCTCAGAGGCCAAGAACTGAGCAAGATCAACGGGCTGGAGCGTGCTCCCGCGCCTTCACGCACGGTGCAAAACGTAAGCAGGCTTGGCTATTTCTCAAAGCCGCTAGAACTCGAAGCTGTCGCCGAGCTCCAGGACCTCCACCGGCAGCTCGGCCAGCTCTTTCTTGAGCTGCGGCACGAACGCGGGCTTGAGGTGGTACAGGAAGACCTCGGCCCCGTTGCGCTTGAACTTGGTCAGCTCGCTCTTGAGCGTCTGCGGCGTGAGGTGGCCGGAGATGTCCGCGAGCTGCTGGAGCTTGTTGGGGAAGCTCGTCTCCAGCAGCACGGCTTTGAGGTTCGGCGTCTTGTTGAGCACCTGCCAGAGCAGCTCGGTGGGGCCGGTGTCTCCGCTCATCGCCACGCTGGCGGTGCCGTTGGTGACGACGAAGCCGCAGCTCTCCACCGGGTGCGAGACCGGCACGGACTGCACCTTGTACTTGCCCACGTTGAACGTGCTGCCGGCCTTGAACGGGCGCAGCTCCAGCACCGGGTTCTTCTTGGTGGGGATCTGCGTGAAGTCCGGCCAGAGCGAGTTGTTGAACATGTTCTCGCGCAGCGTCTTGGTGCACTCGCGCGAGGCGTGGATCACCACCGGCGTCTCCCGGCGGCCAACGATCAGGTCCGCCAAAAGCGGCAGGTCCTTCACGTGATCGAAGTGGCTGTGCGAGACCACGATGTCGTCGACCTTGCACAGCTCCTCGAGCGACAGGGAGCCGGTCAACGCGCCCGCGTCCAGCGCGAGCACGCCGTCGATGAGGAAGCAGGTGGTCTTGCACTTGGGCAGCTCGCCACCGTGGCAACCCAAGACCTGAAGCTTCACTCTAGAGATCTCCGAACTTCCACTTCATCTCGAGGTACTTGAGGAAGTCCTGCAGCCTCGCCGTGTCGTGCACCGTGAGCCTGTCCGCGCTCCGGTCCACCAGCCCCGCCCGCACCAGCCGGTCCAGGGTGAGCCGGATCGCCGGCTCCCCCACGCCGATCTCCCGCGGTTGATCCGCGATCTTGAACTCGATCTCGATCCCCTCCTCCATCACCTGCCCGCGCACCTGGCAGATGTGGAGCAGCTGGTGGACCACGCGGCTCGCGGGATCCGTGTGGAGCAGGTTCTCGATCTGGGCGTCCGCCTCCGAGAGCCGCTCCGCCAGCTTCTTGATCATCCGGACGGCGATCTCCGAGTTGCCGCGGATCATCCCCTCGAACGTCTTGGGATCGATCACCAGCAGGCGCGCGTCCTCCGCCACCACCGCGCTCGCGTTGCGCGGCTTGTTGGAGATGATCGCCATCTCGCCGAAGAACTCGCCGGGCCCCAGCGTGGCCAGGACCTTCTCCACTTCCCGGACCTTCTTGGAGATCGCCACGCGGCCGGATTGAAGGACGAACATCTCCTTCCCGGGCTCGCCCTCGCGGAAGAGGACGGTTCCCTTCGCGAATTCCTTGCCGAACCGCTGGAAGAGCGTTTCTTCAGCGCCCATGGATCTCCAATGACGTAGCACCGTTCGCGGCGTGCCGCGAATTCTTGGGTCCTACTTCGTCGTGGCCGTGTACACCCCGTCCCACCCGGGTGGCGGCGGCCGCACCTTCAGCTCGGAGATCTCCTCCAGGTACCGCTTGCTGGGGGCGTCCTCCGGCCAGAGCTCGAGCACCCGCTGGAAGCTGCGCTCCGCGGCCTCGAACTGCTGGCCCACGAAGGCGTCCACGCCCTGCTCGAAGGTGGTGATCCCCTCCGCCTCGTCCCCGCTGGGGACCCCCATGCCGCGCAGCTCGTAGATCCCCACCGGCTTGCGCTTCCCCTTCACCCGCACCGCGCCGAGCTTCCGGGCGCACACCTCGCCCTTCACCAGCGCATGCGTGGACTCGGACATGAGCAGCCGGGTCCCGTACTCCTTGTTGGTGCCCTCCAGCCGCGAGGCCAGGTTCACCGCGTCCCCCATCACCGTGTAGTCGAACCGGATGTCCGAGCCCATGTTGCCCACGATCATGGGTCCGCTGTTGATGCCCACGCCGATGTCGAAGTCCGGCAGGTTCTGCTCGCGCCAGGCGGCCTTCAGCTCCGCCAGCTTGGTGAGGAAGCGCACCGAGGCGCGGCAGGCCCGGAGCGCGTGGTCCGGCTGATCCAGCGGCGCGCCCCAGAAGGCCATCAGCGCGTCGCCGATGTACTTGTCCAGCGTGCCGCCCTCCTCGAAGACGATCTGGGTCATGGGCGAGAGGTAGCTGTTGATGAACTTCACCAGCGCCTCGGGGGACATCCGCTCGGAGAGCGTGGTGAAGCCGCGGATGTCCGAGAAGAGGACCGTCATCTCCTTCTTCTCTCCGCCCAGCCGCAGCTTTTCCGGGCTCTGGAGCATCTGCTCCATCACGCTCGGGTTGAGGTAGTGCTGGAAGGTGTGGCGCAGCTTCCCCTTCTCTCGGTCCACCGAGAGGTAGCCCATGAAGATCACCGCGAAGGCGGAGAGCAGGATGTTGGCGGTGGGGAGCACGGTGGCCAGCTGCAGCCCGCGGACGAAGAGCAGCTGATCCGCGACGAGGTAGCCGCCGAGCAAGAGCAGGATGGTGGAGAACTTCCAGACGAAGCTGACCCGCGGCAGGAAGAACGCCATGAGCAGGCCGGCGGCGATCATGAACGCCAGCTCCACCAGCCGCAGCCCCAGCGGGCGGGTGAGGTACTCGCCGGAGAGCACGTTGGAGAGGAACGAGGCGTTGGTGAACACACCGGCCTCGAACTCGGAGAAGGGCGTCACCCGCTGATCGAAGTTGCCCACCAGCGCCACGCCCATCAGCACCGCCTTGCCCGAGAGCTGCTCCTTGGGGACCGTCCCGTCGATCACGTCCGCCAGGCTGATCCGGGGGAAGACCTGGAACGGCCCCAGGTGGTTGATCAGCGCGTAGGGCTCGGTGGGCGAGATCGGCACCAGGATCGGCTCGCGCGTGCGCGGGCGGATGCGGGCGCCGGCGAGGCCGCCGAGCTCCGGGTTCCACGCCGGCTCCACCTTGCCCTTGAAGTAGAGCGCGGCGGTCTGCAGCACGAAGTGCGGCAGGAGCCCCTTGGGCCCCTCCAGCTTGGCGAAGGGCGGCAGGCGGCGCAGCGTGCCGTCCGGGTCGGGGACGATGTTGAAGTAGCCCATCCGCTTCCCAGCCTTGGCGAACTGGGGCAGCGGCGTCATCGCGGAGTACTGGCGCCAGGAGCGGACCTGCGAGAACTCCACCGGGTAGTTCTTCCCCGGGCGCTCCGGGTAGTCGCGCAGCAGGTGGCGCGAGAGCAGCTCCGCCTGCTCGGCCTCCTTGCCCGCCAGCGCCTCCAGATCCGAGTGCGGGTACGTCATCACGCCCATCACCGCCTCGGGGACGGCGGCGAACGCCGCGGCGAGGTCCGCGTCCGGCGAGGTGGCGCTCTTGAGCGTGAGGTGCTCCTTGTACGACGCGAGCAGCGCGCCGACCTCCGGCTTGGCGCCGCCGAGCTGGGAGTTGAGCTGGGAGAGCGCGTTCCGGTAGGCGTCACCCGCGCGGTCCTGGGTGGGATCGGTGAAGGACATATCCATCCCGATCGCCGCCACCCCTCCTTCGTGCAGCTTCAGCAGCGCCTGGCCGATCAGCGAGCGGGACCAGGGCCACAGCCCGTACTTCTGCGCGCTCTTCTCGTCCACCACCGCCACCACCACGTCCGGGTGCGGCGCCTTGGGGCCGCGCAGGCGGAACTGGGCGTCCGTGGCGCGGCCTTCGAGCGTGTGGATGCTGGAGAGCAGCGTGCGCCCCACCGCCGTGCTGGCGAACGCGCCGTCCTCACCCTTGAGGGTGGCCCCGAGCACGGGCTGATCGTCGGACCACCAATGGAGCGAGCACACCACCAGCGAGATGGCGAGCACGAGCAGCTCGAACCGTCGACGCGAGAGCAGAGCGATCATGGGGAGGTGGCGGCATCATAGCCATGACAAGGCGGCGCCCACCCGCTACAAGGCCCTGCGTGGCCACGACCTACAAGCAGGCAGGCGTCGACATCGAGGCGGGCGACGCGCTGGTGGAGCGGATCAAGCCGCTGGCCCAGCGCACCCGGCGTCCGGAGGTGGTGTCGGGTGTGGGAGGTTTTGGTGGGCTCTTCGCCCTCCCGCCCGGCAAGTACAAGGAGCCGGTGCTGGTCTCCGGCACGGACGGCGTGGGCACCAAGCTCAAGCTCGCCTTCACGCTGCAGCGCCACGAGACCGTGGGGATCGATCTCGTGGCGATGAGCGTCAACGACATCCTCACCTGCGGCGCCGAGCCGCTCTTCTTCCTCGACTACTTCGCCACCGGCCGGCTCGAGGTCGCGCAGGCGGCGCAGGTGGTGGCCGGCATCGCCAAGGGCTGCGAGGAGTCCGGCTGCACGCTGCTGGGCGGGGAGACCGCCGAGCTGCCCGGCTTCTACGCGAAGGGCGAGTACGACCTCGCCGGCTTCGCGGTGGGCGTGGTGGAGCGTTCGAAGATCATCGACGGGAAGAAGATCCAGGTCGGAGACGCGGTGATCGGCCTGGCCTCCTCTGGCCTGCACTCCAACGGCTACTCGCTCGCCCGCAAGGTGCTGATCGAGGATCACAACCTCTCCTTGGTGGCGAAGACGGAGGGCTTCAACAAGCCGCTCGGGGACGAGCTGCTCACCCCCACGCGCCTCTACGTGAAGCCGGTGCTGGAGCTCCTGGGCGCGGTGGAGGTCCGCGGGCTCGCGCACATCACGGGGAGCGGGATCCCCGGCAACCTCCCCCGCTGCTTGCCGGATGGCCTGGTGGCGCGGCTCGAGGAGCGCGCCTGGAAGCGGCCGGCGATCTTCGACTTCATCGCCAAGATGGGCTCGGTGGCGCGGGAGGAGATGTTCTCCACCTTCAACATGGGGCTGGGGATGTGCGCGGTGGTGCCGCAGGCGCACGTGCCCGCCGCGCTGCGGCTGCTGGAGAAGCACGGCGTGCAGGCGTGGGAGGTGGGGAAGATCGAGCAGGGCACCCCGGGCGCCGAGGCCACCGCGGTCATCGACGCATGAGCCGCGCTGCTCCGCAGCCCCTGCCGCTGGGCGTGCTCGTCTCCGGCAGCGGCACCAACCTCCAGGCGCTGATCGACGCGTGCGGCGCGCCGGGCTTCCCCGCGCGGGTGGCGCACGTGGTCAGCAACGTCCCCGGCGCGAAGGCGCTCGAGCGCGCGGCCAAGGCCGGCATCCCCAGCACGGTGGTGGAGCACGGCCGCTTCGCCAGCCGCGCCGAATTCGAGCGCGCGCTGGTGGCGCCGCTGCGTGCGGCCGGCGTCCAGCTGGTGTGCCTGGCTGGCTTCATGCGGCTCGTCGGCAAGGAGTTCCTCTCGGCCTTCCCCGCCGGCGTGCTCAACATCCACCCCGCCCTGCTCCCCTCCTTCCCCGGGCTGCACGCGCAGCGGCAGGCGCTGACCCACGGCGTGAAGGTGACCGGCTGCACCGTGCACTTCGTGGACGAGGGCACGGACACCGGCCCCATCCTCGCGCAGGCGGCGGTGCCGATCCTGGACGCGGATGACGAGGCCGCGCTCAGCGCGCGCATCCAGGCGGAGGAGCACCGGCTCTACGTCGAGGCCGTGCGCGCCGTGGCCGAAGGGCGCGTGCGCGTGGACGGGCGCAGGGTCTACGTCGCTTCTCGGTAGGCCGGCTCAGAGGAAGCGGAGCGAGGAGATCCGGTCGTTCCAGGTGCCGCCCCCAGGGAACGAGGCGCGGGAGAGATCGCGATCCGTGGCGCCCGGGGCATAGCTGCGCCCGTAGCCGCCGCCACAGTTGAACGCGGGGTAGGCCACCACCGTGACCGAGAGCCGGTTGATCACCGAGCTGGTCCGGTTGTCGAACGAGACGGGCAGGTTGTAGCAGCCGAGCTTGCGGCTCACGGAGAGCTGCGCGCCGCCATACCCGGCGTGCTCGAACAGCGCGATCACCGCCGTGAGCTCCTGCTCCTCCGCGCCGAGCGCTTCCGGGGCGGCGGAATCGTCCAGCTCCGGGCCGCCACACGCGGAGAGCAGTCCAGCGGCGGTGAGCGCGAGCAGGGTGGGGACGGATCGGCGGAAGAACATGGGGGCGGCTCCAGTGCGGCGGGGGTGGCGGGCAGTACGCCCCGGAGCGGCCTTTGGTTACGCGTCCGTACCTCCGGCCGAACGCATCGAACTTCTTGGGCTGACCGCGAGTTCGGGCTAAGTGTTGGCGCGCCCAACTCGATGCCGACGCTGCCGAAAATCGCCGCCGGTCCCTTGAAGCACGTCTACGACGTGATCGTCCTCGGCGGGCAGCTGGGCGGGGCGATGGCGGCGGCGCTGCTCGCCAAGCGCGGCTACCGCGTCCTGCTGATCGAGCACGACGGCATGGGCCACGGCTACGAGCACGAAGGCTACCTGCTCCCCTACGCGCCGTTCGTGGCGCCGGCGCTCAAGGGCATGCCGGTGGTGGAGGAGGCCTTCACCGAGCTGGGGCTCACCACCACGGTGCAGCGGCAGCTGCGCCCGCACGATCCCAACCTCCAGCTCGTCTTCCCGCACCAGCGCGTGGACCTCCACCCGGAGGAGCCGCGCTGCGCCTCCGAGCTGGCGCGCGAGTTCGGCCCGGAGGGGCGGACGCTCTCCGCCGCCATCGCCAAGGCCACCGGCCAGCACGAGGCGAGCGACGCGTTCTTCAAGGAGCTGCCCGCCCTGCCCCCGGACGGGATGATGGAGGCGTGGGGCGTGAAGGGGCAGATCCGCAAGCACCCCGGGCTCGACGACGAGCTCGCGGTGGCGGCCGGCTCTCCGCCGGCGGACCTGCTGCGCGGCCTGCTGCCCTTCATCTCCTACCTCGCAGAGGTGAAGCACCCGCTCGCCGCCACGCGCGTGCTCTCGCAGGTGCTGAAGTCCTCGCACCGCTACCCGGGCGGGCGCGAAGGCTTCCGCGAGCTGTTGCTCAAGAAGCTGGCGGATCTCGGCGGAGATCTCCTGACCAAGGACCACGCGGAGGGCTCGGTGGCGGAGCTGCTCGAGCTGGACGGCACCAAGGTGCTGGGCGTGAAGCTGCTCCAGTCCGAGACCCTCTACCGCGCCTCCTACGTGATCGCCGCCACGGATGCGGGCGCGCTGCGCCGGCTGGTGCCGGACAAGAAGAAGCACCGGAAGCTGGCGGACATGCTCGAGCTGGTCACCACCGAGCGCTTCCTCTTCAACGTGAACTGGGTGCTGCCGGAGCGCTTCCTCCCGCGCGGGATGGGAGACCTGCTCCTGCTCCACACGGACGACAAGGAGCTGGGGACGCTGCTGGTCCAGACGCACGCCGCCCGCCGCGTGGGCCGCAGCGACGAGGACGAGAACCGCGTGGTCAGCGCGGGCGCCTTCATCCCCGCCAAGTCCCGGGACCTGGGCGAGGCCCACCTGCACGGGCTGGTCGAGCGGATCGGCGGGTACCTGGACTGGCTGATGCCGTTCGCCAAGAAGGAGGTCAGCCTCGTCTCCGCGCCTTATCTCGACGCCGGAGGGGTCCGCGGCGCTCGGCTGCTCCCCCACCCCCTGCTCTCCGTGTCGGCGGAACAGACGCTGGGGATCACCGGTTTGACCCAGCGCACGCCGGTGAAGAACCTGTTCCTCGCCAGCCGGGAGGTGCTTCCGGGGCTCGGCGTGGAGGGCGAGTTCCTCGCGGGGATGCGGGTCGCCGCCCTGGTCCAGGAGTCGCTGAAGAAGACGGACCCGCTCAAGGCCTGATCCGCGCGCGGGTGCTGGTCTTTTGGCGAAGTTCTGGTAGGTTCCCGCGCTCTTTTCAGGGCGGCCGCAAGTTCGGCCACAAATTCAAGGAGTTGGAGTCATGGCCTGGAAGTGCGACGTCTGCGGAAAGCGCCCGTTGGTCGGCAACAACGTCAGCCACGCGAACAACAAGACCAAGAAGCGGACCCTGCCGAACCTGCAGAAGGTCCGCGCCAGCGTGGACGGGAAGACCCAGCGGCTGCTCGCCTGCACCCGGTGCATCAAGGCCGGCAAGGTGATGAAGGCGGCGTGAGTCGTCTCCCGTCCACCGAGCGCATTCACCCGCGCTCGGAGGATCTGGATCTTCAAAGCACGCAGGAAGTCCTCGCCCGCCTGCACGCGGAGGATCTCGCCGCTGTCCGCGCGGTGGGCACCGCCCTGCCCGCCGTGGCCCGCGCGGTCCGGTTGGTGGAGCAGGCGCTGCGCGCGGACGGACGGCTCGTCTACGTGGGCGCCGGCACCAGCGGCCGCCTCGGAGCGCTGGACGCCGCCGAGTGCCCTCCAACCTTCGGCGTCAGCTCGCGCACCGTCCAGGCGATCATCGCCGGCGGCCCGCGCGCGCTGACCCGCGCCGTGGAGGGCGCCGAGGATGATCCCGAGGCCGGCGCTCGCGCGGTCCGCAAGCTGAAGCTCTCCTCTCGCGATGTGGTCTGCGGGATCAGCGCCAGCTCCACCACCCCGTTCGTCCACGGAGCCCTCCGCGAGGCCCGGCAGCGCGGCGCGGCCACCCTGCTCGTCTGCTGCAACGCGCCCCCGGCCGCCCGCCGCGCCGCGGACGTGGTGATCTCCCTGCCCACTGGCCCCGAGCTCGTCGCCGGCTCCACGCGCCTCAAGGCCGGCACCGCCACCAAGCTGGTCCTCAACGCCCTCTCCACCGCGACGATGGTCTCGCTCGGGAAGGTGTACCGCGGGCGGATGGTGGAGCTCTTGCCCACCAACGCGAAGCTCAAGGCCCGCGCGCAGCGCATGGTGAGCGAGCTCACCGGCATCTCCCCGGCCCGCGCGCGGGCGCTGCTCACGCGGGCGAAGGGCAGCCCGCGCGTGGCGCTGGCGATGCACTTCACCGGCGCGGGTTACGAAGAGGCGCTCGCGCAAGTGCGCGAGCGCGGGCTGCGGGCGCTGGAGCGCTGACGAAGCTCGCGCGCGAGGGACTGACGAACCGGTGGCGATGCGTACGCATCCGGACGCGCCCGGCAGAAATTCCCGTCTCCTTACGGACAGACGGAGGTTAACCCTGGGGGGTTGTTGAGAGCGTCGACTGGTACGGTCTTCGCTTCTCAGCCCTGCAGATATGCACTGCTCCGAAAAGACCTATGCGCCGGCTCGATGACGCCTACGTGGTCATCTGCCTGCCCCGTGTCTGGGAGAAGCTCGAAAACATCCCTGCGGTGACGCTGGAGCGAATTGATCAAGCGCTCGAGGTGCTCGCAACGCAGCTCGGGCGGGATGATGCGCAGGCTGCGGCTGGGCGCCCCCGGACGGGCACCGTGGCCGTCGATGACCACATCGCCATCTACGAGATCGACACAGAGAAGCGACGACTGACGCTGGCTTCGATCATCCGCCGCCCAGAGATTCTGAGTCCCTGAGCGGCTTCGTCCTCGTGCCAGGGATGCTTCAGAGGTGCCGGGCGCGCAAGAACTCAAGCATCGCCAGCTCCCAGTCGCGCCCGCTGCCGTCTCCCACGCCGTCCGGCCAGTTGAGGTGGTTGCTCCCCGCGAGCGACGCGGGGCACGCGGAGACCGGCGCGCAGCTGTTCTGGACGACCGCGTTCGCATCCAGCATCACGTGCGCGACGTTGCCGTCTGCGAGCTCTTCCTTGAGCCGAGCCATCCAGGCGGTGGCGTTGTTCGAGGCCGGGCGATCGAGCGCCACGCGCTGCGCCTCGTCGCACGTGGCCGAATCGCAGTCCCGGTGGGCGAAGAAGAGCGGCAGCTGCGTCTGGGCGACGGACTTGAGGCTGCATTGCGTGCCGTCGTCTTTGCCAATCCCGCCGAAGGGATCTCCGGCGGAGTAGACCGCCGCGGCCGCCACCCGAGCCGGCCGGTCAGGTCCGTGCATGGCATGGCCGCGGAGCAGGGCTGCAGCGTGCCGCACAGGCCCGTGCGCCCGTCACAGACGGCGCCCGGCGCGGCACAGACGTCCGGCGCGACCCCGCCATCCGCTCCGCCGTCCACCGCGGCGACGAAGCCCGCATCCTGGCCGGCCTCCTCGCTGTTCTGTCCGCGGCGGCCGCCGCAGGCCAACGCCAACGTCGCCGCCAGGCCCACCAGGCTGATCGTCTTCGCACCGCTAATCCCAATGCTCTCCCGCCCGAGTCGCGCAGCCTCAACACGTCCCGATGGGAATGGTTGCGGGTGCTCTTTCGCCGAGCACCCTGCCCGACTTGTGGAAGGGGCGCAGGCGGCAGCCGACCGCTGTCGCCCGCGCGCGTCCGGGTCATCGGCGTCCTAGGTTTTCCGCATCCGAGCTCGAGAGATCCGCGGCGAGCCCCTCGCCTCCTTCGCGCCGGTCCGCGCCGAGCGATCTCACGACCGGGGTGCCTCCTTCGTACCGGTACTGGTACGGGGTTCCCCAAGGATCCACGGGGAGACTCTCCAGCGACTGATCCGCCAAGAGCGCGGCAAGCCCCTGGGTGTTCTCGGGATATGCGCCGTGCCGCGCGTAGTAGAGCCTCAGCGCCTCCTGAATCGTGGCGAGATCCGCGCGAGCGCGGTGAGGCCCTCCACCACAGCACGATCCCCACGGAAGAAGGAGCGCCGCAGCTCCAAGCAAGATCACACCCAGCAAGACGACGACCCCGGCGCCGCCCAGCAGCGTCCAGCGACCTCTTCGAGCCATGGTCGAGCCTCAGCTCTCGGTGTCGGCGCTGGAGAGATCTGCGCCATCGCCCTCGCCGCCTTCCTGCTTGTCCGCTCCGAAGGACTTGATCAGCAGCTTCCCGCGCTCGTTCAAGTAGACGTAGTCGGAGTCCCACGGGTCTTTGGGCACCTTCTCGAGAGCCTGGCTCTCAACCAACGCCTTGAGACCTGGAGTCGTCGCCGGATACTTACCGCGCTGCGCGTAGTAGAGCTTCAGAGCTTCCTGCAGGGTCACGATGTCCTGCCGAACGCGCGCCACTCTCGCTTTGTGGATGTTGGGGACCAGCGCGAGCGCCGCGGCGCCGAACATTACAGCCAGGATCGCGATCACGATCATGATCTCGATCAACGTCATGCCGCGCTGCGCGCGGCGGCCCTGCGTCTTCTTGTCTCGACTCATTGTCACTCCCTCGGGCAGTGCCCTCGTCTGGAAGTCCCGCGGGCGATCGCCAAGGTGGCGAACTCGCGAGACTCGACGTGGGAGAAAGCAACCGCGGTGCCTAAGGCGACGGGCCGCGCACGACCCGCTCGAAAACACAGAACGCAGCGCGGCGGCGGACGCCCTCGGAGCTCGAGGCCAGCGGCTCGGGCAGACGCCGCAGCTCCTCGAACGACGGGTCCGGCAGCCGCTCCGGCGCCCGCACGCGCAGCCGGTCGCAGTCGAACACCGCTTGCACGCACGCCTGCTCGCGAGCTGCGGCGAGGTCCGGGTTCAGCAAGGCGCACTGCTCGCGAGCGCTCCGGACCAAGCGCTCGAAATGGTCTTCCTGGATCCGGTGCGTCACCCAACCACCCGCGACTGCCCCTGCCAGGAGCAGCACGGGTGCGGCTTTTGCGATCCCCGTGAAGACGGGATGCGCCCCGGCCTCACCGCGCCGCGCGCGCCGCCACGCGCTCAGCGCCACTGCCCCGCCAAGGACGGAGAAGCCGAAGAACATCCCGGCGCCGAGCCAATCTCCGCCGGAGATCGGGAGGTCCCGCCTCACCATCTCCACCACGAACACGACCGAGCCGCACGCCAGAGCGCCACACGCGGGCAGGCCAAAGACGAGCAGCAGGAGGCTGCGAAGGAACACGCTGAGCGGGAGCTTCGGCTGCCGGGTCATGCGGGCATGACCCCACACGGGCCTGCGCTGAGCATCCTTTCGATCCAGGGCAAAAAGGGGTGTTCCGCCCGGATCGGGTGCAGACTCCTGGGCTCACATGCCGGCCTTCAAGCGCCTCCTGCACGCCGCGAAGAAGCCCGTCCGCGTCTGCGTGGGGTTGATCTCCGGGACGAGCGCGGACGCCGCCGAGGCGGTGGTCTGCCGGATTCGCGGGAGCGGCGGCAAGGTGAAGCTCTCGCTGCTCTCGCACATCACCCACCCGTTCGAGCCGGACTTCGCCACGCGGATCAAAGCGGTGCACACCGCGCAGGAGGTCTGCGCGCTCAACGTGGAGCTGGGCGAGCGCTTCGCCACCGCGGCGCTGGCGGCGATCGCAGCGGCCGGGCTGACGCCGAAGCAGGTGGACGTGATCGGCTCGCACGGTCAGACGGTGGTGCACCTGCCGGCGCCGCAGCACCCGGTGAGCTCCACCCTGCAGATTGGCGAAGCGGCGGTGATCGCCGAGCGCACGGGCGTGCCGGTGATCTGCGACTTCCGCCCCAGGGACATGGCCGCGGGCGGACAGGGCGCGCCGCTGGTCCCCTACCTGGACTGGGCGATCTTCCGGCCGCGCAAGGGCTGGCGCGCGCTGCTCAACGTGGGCGGGATCGCCAACGTCTCGATCGTCGGCCAGCGCCTGCCGGACACGATGGCGTTCGACACGGGACCCGGCAACATGCTGCTGGACGCGCTCGCCGGGCGCGCCAGCAACGGCCAGCTCCGCTGCGACCTGGACGGCGCGCTCACCTCGAAAGGCGCGGTGCTCCCGGAGCTGCTCGAGGAGCTCCTGCGGCACCCCTTCCTCGACCTCCCGCCGCCCAAGAGCGGCGGCCGGGAGAACTTCGGCGAAGATCTGGTGAGCCAGCTCTGGGCCCGCCACGGCGACCGCCCGTTCGACCTGATGGCGACCGTGCTGCAGCTGAGCGTGGAGGCGGTGGCCCGCTCCCTGGAGCGCTGGGTGCTTCCGAATCACCCGCTGGAAGGTGTGTATGTGTCGGGTGGAGGGAGCCGGAACCCCTCCCTGATGTGGCGCCTGGCGGACCGGCTCGCGCCCACACCGGTGCAGCCGCTGGGTGCGCTCGGGTTCCCGGAGGGGGCAAAGGAGGCGGCGTGCTTCGCTCTGCTCGCGAGTGAGGCGCTGGCGGACCGCCCCGCCAACGTCCCTTCGGCCACCGGTGCGAGCCATCCCGTGATCCTCGGTAAGATGGTCCCGTGAGCAGCGTCAATGTGATGGCCCGGGAGGTGGCCGCCAAGATCGTCTTCTACGGCCCCGGCCTCTCCGGCAAGACGACCACGCTCAAGAAGATCTACGAGTCCGTCCGGCCGGCGCACCGCGGGGAGATGATCTCCCTACCCACGGAGGCGGACCGCACCCTCTTCTTCGACTTCCTGCCGGTGAAGGTGGAGCGCGTGGGGGACTTCTCCGTCCGCCTCGCGCTCTACACCGTGCCTGGCCAGGTCTTCTACAACGCCACCCGCAAGCTGGTGCTGCAGGGCGCGGACGGCGTGGTCTTCGTGGTGGACTCCCAGCCCGAGGCCATGGACTCCAACCGCGAGTCGCTGCTCAACCTCGAGGAGAACCTGCTCGAGCAGGGGATCCGCCTCGAGCGCTTCCCGCTGATCGTCCAGTACAACAAGCGGGACATCCCCAAGTCGCTCTCGCTCGAGGAGCTGCGGGAGAACTTCAACCCGCGCGGCGTGCCCGAGTTCGAGACCTGCGCCACCTCCGGCCGCGGCGTGCTGGACACGCTCAAGGCGATCACCCGGCTGGTGATCAAGGACCTGCGCACCAAGCGCGTGGTGCCCGCGCCCCGCGCGGTGGCGGCGGCCGCCAAGGTCCCCGCACTCGGCGGTGGCGGCGGCGTGGTGGGGCTCGAAGACCAGATCCAGGCGCACCTGAACGCCACCCCCGCCCCGCCCCTGCGCCCGCGCCGCGGCAACGTCCCGGTGGCCGTGCGCGAGGCCGCCCCGGTGGCGGACCTGACGCTGCGCGCGGCGGGGCAGATCAGCTCCCCCGCCGGCGCCGGGCAACTTCAGCTGGGGCCGGCGAGCGCGCTCGCGCCCAGCGAGCTCTTGGACTACGCGCGCGCCGCGGACAGCTCCTTCGCCTCGTCCGACTGGGGCGGCTGCGTGCTCGCGTGCCAGGAGGCGGTCCGCCGCGCGCTCTCCTTCGCGGGCGAGGACACCCTCACCGGCCAGGGCTACCTGCTCGGCCTGGACGGCGCGGATCTCCTCAAGCTCCAGGGCATGACCAACGCCCATCCACCCCGGGTGGACGACGCCGCCTTCGCGCTCTACGTGCTGATGCAGGCGCTGGTGCGCCTCACCAACGCGGAGCTGCCGATCCGCGAGTAGCAGTGGCGGTGGTGGTGGCAGGGGCCGCCGGCGGCTCCTGCGGGCGCAGCAGCTGCAGCAAGGGCTCGCAGAACAGCGGCGAGACCAAGAGCAGCGCGCCGAGCGTCCACGCCCGCGCGGGCGCGGCCCTCCAGCTCCGCACCCCGAGCGCGCGCTCCGCCCACACCAGGAGGATCTGCGCCACGAAGAAGCCGCCCATCCAGGCCGCGGGGCGCCAGCCCAGGGACGGCAGCACCAGGTAGGCGTGGATCGCGGCGCTCACGGCGAACGCCGCGGCCACGCCCGCCTTCGGCCAGCCGCGCCGAGCGAGCGGCACGTGCAGGTTGTGGCGCAGCCATGTCCCCACCACCTTGTTCCAGCGCGCGGTCCAGAACTCGCTGATCGAGCGCGACAGGTAGGGCGCCTCGTGGATCGGTGGCGGCGAGATCCCCACCGCCCCCCAGCCCACGCGCGCGGTGCCGGCCACCACCTCCAGCGTCGCCACGGCGAAGAAGGCGCAGCTGCCCCACTGCAGCGCGCGCCCCCACGGCGCGGCCAGGCCCGGCGCCACGACGAGCCCCACCCAGAGCAGCGCGGACGCCAGCGCCGCCCATCCGAGCACGCGCAGAAGCGCTCCGCCCTCCACCCCGGGCGGCCGCGCCTTGGCCCACCGCGTGTCGTAGACGGCGAGCATGTGCCAGATGCGCCGCGCGGGCGGGAGCGGCCGCGCCATCCGGCAGAGGTCCAGGCTGCGCAGGGTGATCAACACCCCGAAGAGCCCGGAGAAGAAGGTGACGAGCGGCCAGCCAGGCCCCACCGAGAACGGTACCGCCAGGGACGCGCAGACGATCAGCCCGGCCACGAGCCGGCGCGGCAGGGACGTGCCGGCGACGAGCGCCGCGCAGACGGCGAGCAGGCACAGGAGCGGCAGCGAGACGGCGACGGCGGACACGCTCCAGAGGATAGCGTCCGCACCGCCATAGCCTCGCTGTGCGGCGGTGAAGGGCGCCCTACTCCAGCCCGCCCAACAGCCCCATCCGCATCAGCTTGTTGAGGCACTTGAGCGTCTCCAGCTCCCGGCTGTGGCTGGCGAGCACGATGGTGGAGACATCCCACGTCCCGTTGGCCAGGGAGGCCACGTGGCGCTCCTCGGGGCGCAGGAGGCTCATCAGCTCCGGATCGTCCACGATGTGGGGGACGAAGATGGGCGGCAGGTCGCGGTAGAGCGCGGCCACGTGCTCGCGCTCCACCATGCGGGCGAACTCGCGGACGCGCCGGTCCGCCGGGTCGCTGGCGAGCAGGGCGGAGAAGACCATCCCCGCGGCTTCGAACTGGCGCTCCTTCACCAGCATGGCGCCCTTCTCGAGCATCTCGACGATCGGGTCCACCTCGAGCGCCGGGGCGCCGTCCACCGCCACGCGCTTGGATCGCATCAGGTCGAAGACGCGGCGGGTGGCGGCGGAGCGCGAGACCCCCAGCGCCAGCCGCAGCCGCCCCAGGCTCACGCCCTTCTCGCAGAGCGCGAGGATCACCCGGTAGAGCAGCGGCAGGTCCGCGGACGGCTTCACCAGCGCCCGCACCGTCATCGAGTCCAGCGGGAGCGCCTTCTCCACGTCCGGCTGCTCATCCACCCAGCGCAGCGCCTCGAAGAGCAGGTGCCGCACCGCCAGCTCCACCGGGACCCACTCGTCCCCGCCGCGGTCCGCGTCCTCGGTCCAGTGGAAGCTGCCGTTCTGCGCGAGCACCAGATCCGCCACCGCGCCGTAGAGCTCCTCCCGCGCCAGATCCACGCCCATGGCGGGATCCAGCTTGCGGTCCTTGAAGGGCGCCTGGAGGTTCCCCCCGCGCCGCATCTCCTGGAAGGCCGCGAGCACGTCCTCGCCCTTGGCCAGGTGCGAGAGCGCCAGCATCCGGGCGATCCGCTCCCAAAGCCCCAGGGAGGAGGTGGCCACCACCTGGCCGGAGAGCATGAAGAGCTTGCGCTCCCCCGCCTCCCACTCGAGCAGGAGCGTCCCCGTCTTCCGCGAGCCATCCAGCCACTGGAGGAGCTCGGGGAGGGGGAAGCTGGCCAGATCGCCGTGGAAGGCCATTCGCGCAATCGAGGATACAGTGGCTTCTCCGTGGGCGTCGCGCTCCTGTTCATCGATGGAGTGGGGGTGGGTCGGAGAGATCCGGACGTGAACCCGCTCGCGCGCCACCCGCTCTGGCTCTCCCAGTTCGAGGATGGCAGCGGCACCCCGCTCGAAGGTGGGCGCCTTTTGACCCTGGATCCCTCCTTCGGCGTCCCTGGCCGGCCCCAGTCCGCCACCAACCAGTCCGCCCTCTTCACCGGGCAGCCCGCCCCGGCGCTGCTGGGCCGCCACCTGCTCGGCTTCCCCAACGCCTTCCTCCGTGAGCTGTTGCAGACCCACTCCATCGTGAAGCGCCTGTCCGCCGCGGGGCGCTCCGCCACCTTCGCCAACGGCTACCCGGTGGCCTACCTGGACGCGCTCAAGCTGCCCCGCCGGGAGGGCGCTCCCGAAGGCGCGCTCCCGAGCCGGCTCGCCGCCCGCCTGCGCCCCTCCGCCTCCACCCTGGCGATGAGCTCTGGCGGCGTGGCGCTGCGCACCGCCCAGGACATCCGCGCCGGCGAGGCGCTCACCGCGGACGTGGACGGCCGGAGCGCCCGCGCCCGGTTCCTGCGCGTTCCCGAGCGCACCCCGCGCGAGGCCGCGGAGATCTTCGTCTCGCTCGCCCGCGCGCACGACTTCACCCTCTTCGAGCACTACCTGGCGGACGAGGCTGGCCACCTGCGGGACTTCGCGCTCGCGGAGGAGGCCCTGCGCACGTTCGACGCGTTCGCCCGCGAGGTGGTGGCGCTCGGCGCCCCGGCCGGGCTGACCGTGCTGGTCTGCAGCGACCACGGGAACGTGGAGGACCTCTCCACGCGGAATCACACGCTCAACCGGGTGCCGGTGCTCGCCTTCGGGCCGGGGGCCGCGCAGCTCCCGCCGCTCGCGGATCTGGCTGCGCTCGGGAACGCGGTGGTGCAGCTCGCGGGAGGGGCAGGGACGCCATGAGAACCGCTCCGCTCACCCCGAGCGAAGTCGAGGGGCGATCGAGAGTCCACGTCGGTGCCCGCCCCTCGACTTCGCTCGGGGAGAACGGGGGCGGCGCCATCCTCTTCCTCTTCCTCGCGCTGCTGCTCTGCGGCTGCCCGCCCGTGAAGGTCCCCCTCCCCTACGCGCTCTCCGTCTCCTCCGACGCGGGCAAGGTGCAGCTGCTCTTCAGCGGCAGCGAGCGCAAGGACGCCGAGCGGCTCGAGCTCGCGGCGAAGGAGGTGACGCCCAAGCTCGCGCGCTGGGGCGCGCTGCAGCAGCCGGTCACGGTCCGCATCGTCCCTTCCCGCGCGCAGCTGGACGCGGAGTCCGGCGGCGCGGGGATCGCCTGGCTCAAGGCGTGGGCCCGCAGCGACTCGATCGTCCTGCTCGCGCCGTCACAATGGGCGATCTTCGCGCCGGCGCAGTCGGAGCTGGAGCAGCTGCTCCTGCACGAGCTGACCCACTGCCTCACCTACCAGCTCGCGCAGACCGCGCGGACCGGGCGGAAGCTGCCGCTCTGGTTTCGCGAAGGCATGGCGCTGGTCACCGCGGGCCAGGGCTACAAGCTGGCGTCGCTGGAGGATCTCGCGCGCCACTACGAGCGCGGCGGCGTGGATCCGCTCACCGAGCCGGAGCTGCTCTACCGCAACGAGAACCAGCTGGTGTACGGCGCCGCGCACCACGCATTCGCCTTCCTGCTGCGCCGCTACGGCGATGACTCGGTGAAGCAGCTGCTCGCGCTGATGAGCGGCACGCTGTCTTTCGACGACGCGTTCGAGCAGTCGCTGGGGCTCTCCGAGGACGCGTTCATCCGCGACTTCCGGCGCTACGTGCGGCTGCGCGGCTTCCGCGGCGGCCGGCTCCACCGCGGCCGCGAATTTCAGAACTGAAATGCGGTGAGGGGTCATGTGCGTGGGCAAGGCCCGCGCTTCACCGCGCCGCTGGATCATTTCTGGAGCGCTGCGAAGGCTGGCGCCAGAGGTGAGACGAGGCCGCTTGTCGCAGCTTTCCGCCGCCCGGCTCCTCGAGAAATCCCGTCGGACCGAGCGGTTAACATCACTCCGCCTTGCACAACTATCGGGTCGTCCAGAAGCTCGCCGATGGATCCGCTGCCGACGTCTTCCTCGCTCGCGCCAAGAGCTCGAGCGAAGAGGTGATCGTCGAGGTGCTGCGGCGCGATCTCCAGGACGACACGCTGATCGTCAACCGGTTCCTGGCCGAGGCGAAGCTCCGGCAGTCGCTCACGCACCCGAACGTCACGCGCCGCGTGGGCGAGGGGCGCACGCCGGACGGCCGCCCGTTCTTCGTCACCGAGCCGGTCACCGGCGAGAGCCTGCGCACCTGCCTGATCAAGCACGGCCCGATCGGCCTGCGCGAGCTGCTCAAGCTGATGGTCCCCATCTGCGACGCGCTCCATTACCTGCACCAGCGCGGGATGATCCACGGCAACCTCAAGCCCGCGAACGTGTACCTCTGCGGCGGGCTCGCCGCGTACAACCCCAAGCTCTTCGACTCCGGCCTGGCGCTCTTCCGCACCGGCCGCGCGCTGCCGACCAAGTCCATGATGCTCGTGGAGCCCGAGTACATGGCCCCCGAGCGGATCGGCGGGCAGCGCGCCAACATCCTCTCGGACGTCTACGCGCTCGGGCTGCTCCTCTACGAGATGGCCTCCGGTGGGCCGCCGTTCACCTCGCGGGAGATCCGGGAGACGCGGCGCCGCCAGGTCCAGGATCCCTGCCCGCCCCTGCCGCCGGGCTACGAGCCGCTCGCGCCCATCCTCGCGCGCTGCCTGGCCAAGGAGCCCCGCCAGCGCTACCCCAACGCGGCCGAGCTGCGGGACGAGCTGCTCGCGCTCAGCCGCCAGAACCTGAGCGCCACCGGCGGACGGGACGGCAAGGTGAACCTCGGCGCCTCCGAAGGAGAGGTGCTGGGCAACTACCAGCTGCAGAAGCTGCTCGGCGCAGGCGCCATGGGCCAGGTGTTCCAGGCGCGCCACGTGCGGCTGGACCGCGCGATGGCGATCAAGCTCCTGCGGCCGGAGCACGCCTCCAACCGCGGCTTCATTGACCGGTTCTTCCAGGAGGCGCGCGCCGCCAACCAGATCAACCACGAGCACATCGTCCAGATCTTCGACTTCGTGGAGGAGCAGTCCGCGGACGGGCCGCGCGTCTACTGCGTGATGGAGCTCTTGCACGGCAAGAGCCTCGAGCAGTTGATCCGTCAGGAGTCCGTGGGCGTGCAGCGCACCGTGCGGATGGCGCGGCAGATCTGCAGCGCGCTCGCCGCCTCCCACAAGGTCGGCGTGGTCCACCGGGACATCAAGCCGGACAACATCTTCATCACCGAGCGCGGCGGCGTGCGCGAGTACGTGAAGGTGCTCGACTTCGGCGTGGCCAAGCTGCGCCCCGCCAACGGCGCCAAGGACAGCGCGGACGGAGAGATCGTCGGCACGCCCGCGTACATGGCGCCGGAGCAGGCTGCGGGCGGCACCACGGACTCCCGCACGGACATCTACGCGCTGGGCACCGTCCTCTACCGGATGCTGGCCGGGAAGCTCCCCTTCCGCGCCCCCAGCCTCGCCCGGCACATCGCCAAGCTGATCTCCGAGCCACCCCCGCCCATGGGCGACGTCACCCCCGGTGGCGAGGCCGTGCCGCCCGAGCTCAAGCGGCTGGTGATGCGCTGCCTGGAGAAGGATCCGGCGCGCCGGCCACAGAGCATGACGGTGCTCGCCGAGCTCCTGAAGCCCTTCGAAGAGGGGCCGGTGCGCCGGCTGGACGGCGGAGACGAGCCCTACCAGATGGCCCACATCGAGGCCGCGCTCGAGCAGATGTGGAGCGCCGAGGCCTCCGGGCCGCAGCTGATCGCCCAGGACGAGGTGCAGCTGCTGGAGTCGATGGCGGCCCGCCCGGCGGCGCGCACCCCCACCCCGCCCCCGCCGCGGATCGCCCCCGTCAGCTCGCCCCGCCACACCCCCGTGCCGCCAGCGCGCCGGCCGCTCGGCGAGGACGAGCCGCAGAAGACGCGCGCCGAGCGTCCGCTCATGAAGTCGCTCCACGGCGCGGACGGGGACGAGGGTGGCCCCTCGGCCCTCACCGCGCTCGCCGAGCACTCCCTGCTCTCGGACGAGGTGGCGGGGCTGAAGGAGTTCGACGAGCCTCTCCGGGGCCAGGAGCTCTCGGTCAGCCCCTCGCGCCCGGACGAGCCGCTCTCCTTCGAGCAGCCAGAGGAGCCGGACGAGCCGCTGGAGCTGGTGACCCGCGCCCGGCCGCGCACCCCGCCACCCCTCGCCACGCAGCCGCTCTCCCCCCGCCCGCAGCGCGCGCCCGCGAAGGGAATGGGCGCCAGCGTCTACTGGGGCGGCGCGGTGGCCCTCTGCCTCGCGCTCGCCACGCTGACCTGGCGGCTCATCCCCACCGCCCGCCCGCCGGTGAGCGACGAGCTCAGCCCCACCGCGCCCATCCGCGTGGAGCCCGCCGGCAAGCCGATCACCACCCGCCGCGTGAAGCTGCAGCTCAACAGCGATCCCCCCGGCGCTCGGGTGGTGCGCGTACAGACCGGCCGGCTGATCGGCGTGACCCCACTGGAGTACGAGGGGATCGCCAGCGACCAGCCGCTGAGCCTGACCTTCGAGCTGGCCGGCCACCTGCCCACGCCGCGCGAGGTGCCGATGGACGCGGACGCGCGGATCACCGTGCAGCTCGAGCGCGCGCCGGAGCCGGAGGCCGCGCAGCCCCGCCGGCTCTTCAAGAAGCGGCGGTAGCGCTCAGCCCGCGGCGCGCGCGGTCTCCACCGCGGTCCAGAGCTCGGGCGCCTTGCGAGGCTTGGGGAGCGACTCGACGAAGCGCGCCAGCGCCTCCGGCGAGAGCTCCGCCAGCGAGCTGGCCAGCGTCTCCGGGGGCAGCCCCTCCAGCCAGCGGCGAGTGTCCTTGAGCGGCAGCTCGAGCACGTGGTGCACCAGCTCCGGCGTGACCGCGGGCTTGGGGGCCGGGCGCAAGAGGACGGTCTGGTCGAGCACCCGCTGGTGCCCGGAGCGCTCCGCCCAGGCCCGGATCAGCTCGCGGAAGCGGCTGCCCAACCCCTGCGGGCCGAGCTTGGTCGTCCGCATCAGCTGCAGCGTGCCCTGGAGGAACTCCTTCGTGGCGGCGGCGTACGCCTCCCGCTCGGCTGGGCTCAGGTACGGCGCGGCCTCGAAGCCCACCAGCGGCAGCACGTTGCGCTCGCCGAACTCGCCCATCACGCCGTCGATCATCTTGCTGAGGTTCGCGTCCTCGCGCTCCGTCAGAGGACCGCCCTTGAGGCGCACCAGCTCGTTGGCCAGCCCCGCCCCGCGGCGCGGCTCCAGCAGCGCCGCCTGCTCCACGCTCAGCCCCCGGACGTACTCGGGGTTCTGCAGCCCCGCGGCGATCTCCACCGCGCGCTTCTTGATGGAGTCCACGCTGTTCATGTACCCGCGCAGCTCGATCCGGTAGCGCCCGTTCTGCAGCGGGTAGGCGCGCAGGGGGCCGCGCTGGTTCACCTCGCTCGGCGCGCGGCGCACCTGGCTCCAGGTGTTGAGCGCGAAGAACGGCTTGCGGTTCATCAGCCGCCAGGCCTGGACCGAGTCGCCCAGCCGGGACATCCAGCCGGTCATCGCGTCCTTGCCGATCTCGTTCACCGCCTGCTGCGGTGTCTGGATGGTGAAGTGGAACGAGCGCAGCGAGCTGCCCAGGTGCGCGCGCAGCTCCTTCATCTGGCGCAGCGCCTCGCCCAGGTCCTCGGTCGGCCGGGAGATCACCTCGGTGTTGCCGGACTTCTCGTGCGTCACCCGCGTCTCGAGGAAGCCGAAGCGATCGGTGTTCACCTTCCACCGCCCCGCCGCGCCCTTGCTCACCACGTCCTGCGGGCCCTCGCCCGCGCGAAACTCGGCCTCGAAGCCGAAGGAGAGCCGTCCGCCCTTCACCGCGATGGGCCCGTCCAGCGGCACCGCTCGGGTGAGCTCCGCCAACTCCGCCCCGCTCAGGCGCAGGGGGTTGCCGGCGCCGGTGCCTACCTCCCGCCCCGCAACCGCCGCGGCGATGCGCGCTTCTTCGGTGACGGGGGGGCGAAATCGGGAGAGCAGTTGGGTGAACACGGTCCTCGATTATCGAGCCGTGAGAGAGCCCCGTTGCCCGCCAGGAGGTAAGCCGGACTTACACAACCACCTGAATTAAGAGGCCACCGTTCACCCCGAGCGAAGTCGAGGGGGGGCTCGGACGTCGACTCTCGAGCGCCCCTCGACTTCGCTCGGGGTGAGCGGAGGCGCGTCTACGCTCGATGACCGGCGCTCAGCGCTTGCCGCCGAGCGGGCTGGGCAGCAGCGGCGGGCGATCCTTGCCCTCCACCGTGCGCTGCAGCTCGATCTCCCGCAGCAGCGTGGCCGGGGCAATGGCCGAGACCGGCACGTTCCCGCTCTCCGCGCCGCAGAAGCCGTTGAAGATCCCCTGCTGCTTCCCGGTGGCCATGATCTTGTTCACCGAAGAGAGCGGCGTCCCCACGATCTCCACGCCGCGGACGAGGCTCTCCCGCCCATCCCGCACGTCCACCCGGTACACCATCCGCGGCATTCCCTTGAAGGCCTGGTACCCATAGCTGGAGGTGTTGGTGTTGCCGCCGGTGATGTCCCGGATGATCAGCCCGTACGGCTTGCCCTGCCGCTTCGCCTCTTCGATCAAGAGGCGCTTGAGCTCCGCGTCCGAGACCTGCTTGGACGAGTCCACCACCAGGTTCGCCATGCGGGCGATCGGCTTGCGGTTGCCCTGGCTGCGGCCGTGGCCGTTGGAGCGGGAGAAGCCCTCCACCGCGTGGCGCGAGAGCAGGTAGTTGCGCAGCACGCCCTTCTCCACCAGCTGCGTCCGCTCGCCCTTCACGCCCTCCTCGTCGAAGAGGTAGTAGCCGTTGACCGGCTTGCCGTTCTTCTCCTTGAGCCCGGGGTCGTCGTAGATGCTGATGAAGGTGGGCAGCACCTCGCGGCCGATCTGCCCGCGGTAGGTCTTGCCTTCGCTGTCGTTGTCCTGCCGGTCCCCCTCGAGCCGGTGCCCCACCGCCTCGTGGAAGAGCACGCCGGCGGCCTCGGGCTCGAGGATCGCCGGGCCGGTGTAGGGATCGATCGCCGGGGCCGCCCGCAGCGCGAGCAGCTCCTGGATCACCCGGTCCGCGGCCTGCGCCAGCTGCGCGTCCGTGGGGAGCCCGGCCTCGGTGGGGGCGTAGTAGTCCCGCGAGCTGTCCAGGAGCTGGCCGTCATCCGCGCGGGTGGCGGCGCTCACGTGCACCCCGTAGAGCACCTCTTCCGTGAGCAGCCGGCTGCCTTCCGAGGAGACGAAGGAGCGGATCACCTTGTCCGCGGTGACCTTCACCTCCGAGTCGAAGATCTGCGGGGTGGCGTTGAAGCGGCCGGAGAGCTCGCGCGAGAGCCGCGTCCACCGGTCCCGGTCGAACGGGAAGGCCAGCGGCGGCTGGATGAAGGTGTTGGGCTTCTCCCGCGTGAAGGACGGCGGCCGCTTCGGATCCTCCACCGTGTAGACGTTCTCGCCCTTCTTCTTGAGGAAGTTGAAGAGGCCGGACTTGTACTTCTCGTCCGTGATCAGCCAGAGCGCGGTGCGCAGCGCCGCGGCGTCGTCGTCGATCGGGCCGCTCTTCTTGGTGATGTAGCTGGTGCCCTTGGTGGAGAAGTTGAAGTCCATCTCCTCGTCGATCGAGTTGTCGAACTCGTACGAGCCCACCCGGACGTCCACGTAGAGCTTCCGGTCGCGGTAGCTGTCGTCCTGGAAGAGCGCGCCGTAGCGCGCGGAGATCTCGTGCTGCACGTACTCCTTCATCTGGTAGCTGATGAAGTACGGCGGCTGGTGATCTCCGAGCTTGAGCAGCGACTGGTTGCGCGCCAGCTCCGCGCCCATGGCGTCCAGGAGCCCCGTCCGCGCGTCCGGCGGCGCGGCGGGCGGAGCGGCGGCGGTGCAGAGCAGGAGGGCGAGCGCGAGCGGAGCGGAGGAGGGCATGAGGGAGGCGACTGTAGCCTCCGCCATGCCCAATGCGAGGGCTGTCAGGCCCACCGGTCTCCCCGAGCGCAGTGAGGCCCCCGCCCGTTGGGCGGATCATTCAAGGCAGGAACTTGAAGCCCCGCTCAGCCCGAGCGAAGTCGAGGGCCCCACGGGCGAGAGGCCCTACGCGGGGGCCCTCGACTTCGCTCGGGCTGAGCGGGGTGCGGTTAGGCCTTCACGATCTTCTCGCGGCCCGCCTTCACCGCCTTGGTCGCGTTGCGGGTGTCCACCACCAGGCGGGAGGCCTCCACCAGCTTCGCGTAGTCCACGTTCGAGTGGTCGGTGAGGATCATCACCGCGTCGTACGAGGCCAGGGACTCGGGGCTCAGCGGCACCGAGGTCATCTCATGCGGATTGCCGTGGCCCTTCTCCAGCTTCGGCACGTAGGGGTCGTGGTAGTCGACCTCGGCGCCGCGCTCCTTGAGCAGGGAGATCACCCGGATGGACGGGCTCTCGCGCATGTCGTCCACGTCCTTCTTGTACGCGGCGCCGAGCACCAGGACGCGCGAGCCGTTGAGGCTCTTCTTCTGCCCGTTGAGGGCCTCCATGGTGCGGTTCACCACGTAGTACGGCATCCCCACGTTCACCTCGCCCGCGAGCTCGATGAACTTGGTCTGGAACTCGTACTGGCGCGCCTTCCAGGTCAGATAGAAGGGATCAATCGGGATGCAGTGCCCGCCCAGCCCGGGGCCCGGGTAGAAGGGCATGAAGCCGAACGGCTTGGTGGAGGCCGCGGAGATCACCTCCCACACGTCGATCTTCATCCGGTCACAGAGCATCTTCAGCTCGTTGACCAGCGCGATGTTCACGCAGCGGAAGATGTTCTCCAGCAGCTTGGCCAGCTCCGCCACCTGCGTGGAGGAGACCGGCACGGTGTCCTTGAGCGCGCTGCCGTAGAGCGCCATCGCCGCCTCGAGGCACGCCGGCGAGTGGCCGCCCACGATCTTCGGGATGGTCTTGGTGTTGAACTTCCCGTTGCCCGGGTCCTCGCGCTCGGGGCTGAAGGCCAGGTGGAAGTCCCGCCCCGCCTTGAGCCCGCCGCGCTCGAGGATGGGCCGGAGCACTTCATCCGTGGTCCCCGGGTAGGTGGTGGACTCGAGCACGTAGAGCTGCCCCTCGCGGACGTGGGGCGCCAGCGCCTCCGCCGTCTTGACGATGAAGCTCATGTCCGGCTCGCGCGCCTCGGTCAGCGGGGTGGGCACGCAGATGATCAGGCAGTCCAGCTCGCGCGCCTTGGAGAAGTCCGAGCTCGCCGAGAGCTTCTTCGCCTCCACCAGCGTCTTCAGCGGCCCGCCGGGGATGTGCTTGATGTAGCTCTCGCCCTTGCCGATCTTGTCGATCTTGCGCTGGTCGATGTCGAGCCCGGTGACGGGGAAGCCCGCCTCCGCGAACGCCATCCCCAGGGGAAGCCCCACGTACCCCAGCCCCACCACGCCGATCTTCGCCTGCCGGTGCCGGATCCGCTCCAGCAACGGACTCACCATCACCCTCATCGCCCACCCCTCCTCAAAGGATCCCAAAGGATCACGAAACCCAGCTGCACCGGCAGCCCCGCTCGCGCGCGCACCGCCACGCAGAGACTGTCTTGAACCCGTCCATACCCAGGCGAGCAACGCGCCTGCTCCAGCGAGAGCGCCGCGCCCTCTCCCCACACCACCACCCGCGCCCGCGGCAGCTCCACCACCGTCTCCACCAGGGCGCCCACCCCTCCGACCGCCGCTGCCAGCGCCCGGTCCTCCCCGCTCAGCGGAGCGAGCTGGGCCCGTGCGTCTGGCAGCTGCAGCCGGGACACCAGGCTGTGCACCCCCGCCCCGCGCAGCAAGTCCGTCACCGCCAGCGCCCCGCGCTCCTTGTCCAGCACGAACGTGCGCTCCACCTCCACCCCGGGGTAGCCCCGGTGCGAGGCGGTGAGCAGCTCCCGCGATGCGCCGGGCAGCCAGCGCGTGACCTTCGCCCCGGCGTGCTCCGGCAGGGCAAACAGCCGCGCGGGCTGCAGCGGCGCCAGCTCCGCGCCGTCCACCTGCACGGTGCTGTGCGCGGCGGTGCCCCGCAGCGCGTTGCGCAGCGCCGGATCCCGCGTGTACGTGCCCGTGCCCGGATCCACGATCACCGGCTCGCCGTGCACGTGCAGCTCGAAGGAGAGCTTGTCGTTGTGGCTGTGCCCCCCCAGCCCGCGCTGGCCGTTCTCCCCGGCGCTCACGCTCACCACCCCGCCTCCGCCGCGCAGCACGTGCAGCCCGCCCTTGGGAGAGGAGAAGGACTCCGGCTGCGCCCGCGGCTCCGCCCGTGAGAAGCGCCGCAGCCCGCGCTCGCCCAACAGCCACGCCGCCTCATCGCAGAGCGGCTCGCCCTCCCGGCGCAGCTCGGGGGCGCCAAAGAGCGCCGCGCCCAGGCTGGCCAGATACCCGTGCTCGGTGCTCCCGCGGTCCGCCAACCCGAGCGCCAGCCCCGAGTCATTGTCTCCCAGCTGCGGCGCCAGCCCGCGCTCGGAGGTGTACCGCAGCGCCACCTGGTACATCGCCCACAGGCGCGCCGCGAAGGGCTGCCCCAGCTTCACGCCGTAGTCCCGGGCGTGGACGAAGGCGAGCGTGAAGAGCTCCAGGGCCAGGCGGTGGTAGGGCACCGAGCCCTCGAACGACACGCCGTCCGGATGGACCTGGGACTCCATCTGCTCGCGCAGCCCCTGCGCGGACAGCGCCACCTTCCGCGCCGCCCCCGGGAGCTCGGGGAAGAGCAGCCCCATCACCAGCAGGCCGGCGTAGTCCGCCACCAGGTGGTTGTTGGGGACGGCGCCCTGATCCTCGAGGTTCGCCTCCACGAAGTTGGCGTGCTCGGCCAGGGCCCGCAGCGCGCGCAGCAAGAGCCCCCCGTCCTGGAACGCCGGCGCGTCCGCGAGCATGGAGAGCGCCCGCGCCAGGTTCGCCCCGCGCAGCGAGACCTCCATGGCGCAGGTCCAGTGCACGCCCACGCCGCAGGGGTTCTCCTCCAGGAAGGAGGTGAGCTGATCCGCCGCCTCGGCCGCGTAGCGGTCCCGCCGCTCGGGCGCCACCCAGGCCCCCTGCCCGAGCGCGAGCAGCCACTCCAGCCGCCCCAGCTCCCAGACGTCCTTGGGATCCACGCCTTCGCGCAGGAGCAACAGCTCGGAGGCCGGCGTCGACGGGTAGACGAACCCGCTGCCCGGATCCCGGCTCCAGGCGATGGCACCCCCCGGCCCGAAGGAGACCGTCCGCCCAAAGACGTGCAGCTCGCGGCGCATCGCCCGCTCCGCCCGCTCCAGCGCCCGCTCGGCCGCGCCCGGTACGGCCTGTACCGCGGCGAGCACCCGCTCGCGCTGGCTCAGCTCGCAGCAGGAGAGCCCCGCCCGGCCGCGCAGCCGCGCCGGCAGCTCCTCCGGGCCGCGGCTGCTGAAGGCGGAGAGCAGCGCCGGCGCCGGGAGCTCCGCGGCGCGCCGATGCAGCGCCACCCGCGCCGCCCGCCACGCCCGCCGCGCCGCGAGCCCCGCCAGCTCCGCGGCGGACAGTCGTCTCGCCAACATCGAGTAGTAGTCGATCGCGCCGAGCACGCGCGGGGGCCTCAGCAAGCGGTGCGCCACGCCTAGCCGCGCGTGCCGCCTCGGGCCGCGCCCACCCGGCACCCTGCGACCCGTAAATTCTTCCAGCGGACGGAGCCACCAGGACGGCAGATCCTTCCCGCGCCGCGCGCTCGCGCCAGTGTCTCCGCTCTGATGCAACGGGGCATGTTTCCTGCTGACTGGTTCCCGGCGGAAGACCGGAAAGGGGCGGCGGCGCTTGGGGACGGGTACGGGCAGTGCGAAGAGCCTGGTACGGACGGACGGGGCGGAGGGGACCGCGCTGGTCGCGCGGGTGGCGCGCCGCGCGCTCGCGGGGAGGACCGAGGAGGCGCTGGCGCTGCTCTGCGCGGCTGCCTGCCAGGCGGGCCGGGCCACCGCGGCCGGCGTCTTCGTCTTCGCCGGTCACCAGATCCAGAGCCCCGCCTTGGCGCGCCTGGGGCCGCTGCGCCACCGCGCGCTCCTGTTCGACTTGCGCCCCCGCTCCGCGCTGCGGCGGCGGCTGCGGCACAGCGCCGGGCCGGTGGAGCTGGGCGAGCACCGGCTCTTGGCCCTGAGGGTGGACGGCCGCTGCGCCGGGGCGCTCTACGTGGAGTTCCCCGATCAAGCCTCCGAGGTGACGCAGCAGCTGGAGGCCCTGGCGGCGCTCGCCGCGGCCGTGCTCGAGCGCGGCGGGGCACAGCGCGCGGCCGCCCTCGAGCGCTGGGGCCAGCGCCGCGAGCACGCGCAGGTGAAGGCCCGGCTCGCCCGGCTCGAGGCCGCGCAGCGCCGGCTGGGGCACGATCTCAAGACGCCGCTGGTGGCCCTCAAGGGCTACGTGGACATGATGCTCCGGGGGATGGGCGGACCGGTGAGCGCCACGCAGCAGCGCTACCTGCTGCGCATGGCCCAGGCGGTGGAGCGGCAGCGCGCGCTGATCGACGAGGCGCTCTGGAGCCCGCGGCAAGCGCAGGCCGTGGGGTGTGACGCGGTGGCGGTGGCCAGCGAGGTCGCCAGCGCGCTGCGCCGCAGCGGCCGCCGGGTGGGCGTCTGGATGGACGTGGACGGCCCCGCCACCGCGCCCTGCGCCGCCGGCCGCGCGGAGCTGACGTTGCTGGTCCGCGAGCTCCTGCTCGGCGCGCTGGAGGTGGCGCCCACGCGCAGCCGGCTCGACCTGCGGGTGGAGGCAGGCGAGGCAGGGCCGGTGCTCCTGCTCGCTGTGGAAGAGCTGCCCTCCGCCAACGCCCGGCTGCGCCGCTGCGCCGCGCTGGCCCGGAGGCTGGGCGGCGCGCTCACCCTGGGCACCCGCGAGGCCGGCGCGGTGATCTCCGTCACGCTCAGCACGCCCGCGCAGCGCGAGCCCGCCGCGGGAGCGCCGGAAGCCGCCGCGGCGCACTGAAGCTGTGAGCTGACCTGAAACTTGCCGCGCCCCGCTCAGCCCGAGCGAAGTCGAGGGCCCGCCGATCGTAGGGACTCTCGCTCGTGGGGTCCTCCACTTCGCTCGGGCTGAGCGGACGGCCTCACGTTTCTGGCCTTGATTGATCCGCCCAACGGGCGGCGGCCTCACTGCGCTCGGGACGGGGGCCAGAACACGGGCGCCCCTCGACTTCGCTCGGGGTGACCGGTGACTCCCCCTACAGCTTGATCGCCTTCGCCGGCTCGGGCGCGGGCGCCTGCGCCTTCACCGGCGCCTCGCAGTGGTGGGACTTCCGGTTCGGGTGGCAGTGCCGGATCCCGTAGACGTGGTGGCAGCCGCACACGTCCACGCGCTTCTTCGAGCAGACCTCCGGGTTCATCACCAGCGCCGCGCTCCCCGAATCCGGCGCCCCGCTCAACGCCACCGCCACCAGCACTCCGCCCAACCAGCCCATCGCCCGCCCCTTTTGAGAGGTGCGCCCACCACGAAGGCGCCCACTGGAAGGAATGGGAACGGTGGGCCGCCCCGGCAACGGCTGGCACGCGGTTCTCGGCGTGGCGTGCGCCGGGCGACAGATCTCACGCCTTCGGCGCCAACGCGCGGGCCTTGCGCCAGCGCGTCAACCAGCGGGCGAGCACGACCACGGCGATCACCGCGAGCACCACCCCCACCAGCCAGTGGGACGCGGCGCGGATGTGCGTCAGCGCCACCAGCCCGAAGTGGTAGCCCAGCAGCGTGAACGCGGGCGCGAGGATCGCCGCCGCCAGGGCGTCCGCGGTGACGAAGCGCCGGTAGGAGATCTCCCCCATCCCCGCGAGCAGGAAGGTCGGCACCCGGAACCCCGGCAGGAACCGGGCGGCGAAGATGGTCAGCGCGCCGTACTTCGCGAAGTGACCCCGCACCCACCCCACCCGCGCCGGGGTGAGCACCTTGGAGAGCCGCTTGTGGGCGAGCGCGCGGGGCCCGAGCTTCCGGCCAATCCGGTAGAGCATCGAGTCCCCCGCCACCACGCCCGCCCAGGCCACCGCCATCATGAGCGGGAGGATCGCCGAGCCCTTGGCCGCCACCACCCCGCCGGTGAGGACGATGAGATCCTCCGAGAGGGGCGCCCCCATCCCGCACGCGAGCAGCAGCGCGAAGACCGCGGGATACGAGAACGTCTCCAGCCAGGACAGCAGCAGCTCGGGGCTCACGGGAGGGAGACTGCACACGCCGCCGCCCGGACGCCACCCAAGACCACCCTTGCGGCGCTGTGCCCACATGCACGGAAGAGTGGAGTGCGCCGCCTCGAGGCAGCAGAATGCGGCGCGTGCACCTCCGGGGGACGCGCGGCCTGAACCAAACGTCGAGGGCCGTCGCCATCGGGGCGTGCCTCGTGCTCGCGGCCACCGCGGCTGGCCAGTCCCCGGAGCCCGCGCCCGAGGACGAGCTCCAGCTCTTCGAGCTCAACTCCCAGCTCGAGGAGCAGGTGGTCTCCTCCACCAAGGTGGCGCAGCGCGGCGCCCAGTCCCCCGCGGTGATCACCGTGGTGCGCGCGGAGGAGATCCAGGCCCGCGGCTACCGCTCGCTGGCGGAGATCCTCCGGACGGTGCCCGGCTTCTACGACGTCTACGATCTCGTCACCCACAACTTCGGGGTGCGCGGGATCAACGGCGGACCTCGGGCGAGCGGGAACATCCTCAAGCTGATGATCGACGGCCAGCCGGTGGACTTCCGCCCCACCACCGGCAACTTCTTCGGCGAGGAGCTGATCCCCCTCCAGGCCATCTCCCGCGTGGAGATCCTCCGCGGCCCCGCCTCGGCGCTCTACGGCGCCAACGCGTTCCTGGGCGTGGTGAACGTGATCACCCGCTCCGGCCGCGGCGCCCCAGGGCTGGAGCTTTTGGCCCAGGGCGCGCTCACCGAAGGCCACCCGGGCGGAGGCCTGGGAGCGATGTTCTCCGCCGGCACCGAGTCCCTGGAGGCGCTCGTCGCCGCGGGCGGGATGTACCTGGACCGCTCGGGCCTCTCCGTCCCGGACTCCAGCCCCTCGCCCGTCCGCGGGAGCACCACGGGGGACCTCTCGCGCCCCCGCACCTTCTTCGGCAAGGCGTCCTTCGATGCGGGCTCGCTCGGGAAGGTCGGCCTGATGGCGTCCCTGCAGCAGCTGGACGCGCGCGGCGCCTTCCAGGACTTCGGGCCGCTCGCCCCCAACACGCGGATCGGCCTCTTCAACCAGAACTACCGGCTGACCTGGGACCTGGTTCCGGACGAGATCTTCTCCCTCAAGCTCTCCGCCCACTACTTCGCGGCGAAGCCGGCGGGCACCGAGGTCCTGGACATCGGCCGCAGCGACTACCTGCTCTTGCGCAGCGCCGGCGCCACCGGCTTCGGCGTGGCGGCGGAGGCCTCGGTCCACCCCTTCCGGCTGTTGGACATCACCGCCGGCGCGGACGTGGTGTTCGAGAACAACCTGCTGCAGACGTTCGACCAGCTGCTGATCGCGGACGTGCTTTCGCCTGACGGCTCGGTGCTCCGCTCCGCGGGCACGGTCACCCCCGGCGAGGCCCACGGCCAGACGGCCTCCTTCCGCAACGTGGGGGCGTTCCTGCAGGGCGTGCTGCTCTTCACCGAGTCCCTGAGCGCGATCGTCGGCGGCCGGATTGACGTCCACGATCTCTACGGGTTCAACCCCACCTTCCGGCTGGGCGTGGTCTACGCGCCGCCCGCGGAGCGGCTCTCGCTCAAGCTGCTCTTCGGCACCAGCTACAAGGCCCCCAGCGCCGAGCAGCTCTACACGCAGCCCATGGCGTTCGGCGACATCGAAGGCAACTGCAACAACCTCCAGCGGACCTGCACGCTCAAGGCGCAGACCGCCAACACCCTGGAGCTCTCCGGCGGCTGGGGCCTGCCCAACGACCGCGGCGAGCTCTCCGCCAACATCTTCACCACCGAGGTCCGCGAGCGCGTGGAGTTCGTCCGCCGCGGCACCTTCCTGCACGCGGTCAACATCCCCTCCGAGCGGATCGCCGGGTTGGAGCTGGACGGGCGGCTGGCCCTGGCGCGGCCGCTCCAGCTGCACCTGGTGGTCGGCCTGAGCCGGACCATCTCCCGCGACAGCGGAGCGCTGCTCACCGGCGTGCCGGAGGTGGTGGACCCGCTCTTCCCGTCCCTCCAGGCGCACGCGATCGTGGACGGCTTCCTGCCCTGGTACGGGCTGCGGCTGTCCGGTGAGCTTTCGCTCATCGGCCCGATCAGCGCCTCCGCCGCCAACGCCTCCGCCAATGCCGGCGTGGCCTACACCCTCCCCGCCCACCTCTACACGGCGGTCACCCTCTCCACCGCCGGCCAGCGCCTGCTCGGCGATCGACTCACCAGTGCAGCGTTGCGGGTGAGCAACCTGCTCAACCAGAGCTGGGCAGAACCCGGCTTCGGAGGCATCGACGTCCCCTCAGAGCGACTCACCCTCACCCTCACCATCCAGCAGGAATTCTAGAGAACCCCGAACGGAGGTAACCGCCGTGAAACACCTCACCCTGCCGTTGCTCGCTGTCGCCCTCGCGCCGCTCGCCTGCGGCTCACCCGCCAAGCAGACCATCACCATCGGCGGCGTGCTCGACACCACCGGGACGCTCTCCAACTACGGGCTCGAGGAGCTCGAGGCCGCCAAGCTCGCCATCGACGAGATCAACGCCGCCGGCGGCGTGCTCGGCGCCAACCTCGCCATCGACAACCGCGACACCGCCTTCGTCGAGAGCCAGGCCGTGAATGCGGCCAAGGCCCTGGTGGAGGCCAAGGTGCCCGCCATCATCGGCAGCATCGCCAGCGGGATCACCCTGGCGGTCTCCAAGGTGACCATCCCCGCCAACGTGCTGCTCGTCTCCGGCGCCTCCACCTCGCCGGCGATCACCACGGTGGATGACAACGGCTACGTCTTCCGGACCTGCCCCTCGGACGCGCCGCAGGGCAAGCTGATCGCCCAGCGCGCCAAGGCCAAGGGCTTCAACAAGGTGGCGGTGCTCTACGTGCCCGGCGCCTTCGGCAAGGGGCTCGCGGACTCCTTCAGCGCCGCCTTCACCGCCGGCGGCGGCACGGTGACGGACTCGCTGGAGTACGTGGAGGCCAAGAGCAGCTACTCGGACGTGCTCACCACCATCTACGCCAAGCAGCCGCAGGCCGTGGTGCTCGTGGCCTACCCGGTGGACGGCGCCCAGATCATCAAGGACTACCGCTCCGCGCCGCCCGCCTCCGGCCTCTTCTGGTACTTCACCAACGGCCTGGTGGACACCGGCTTCGTCACCGGCGTGGGCGCCAGCAACTTCACCTTCCAGCACGAAGGCACCTCACCTTCGACCGCGTCCGGCCCCACCTGGGAGGCCTACAAGGCCGCGTTCAAGGCCAAGTACTCGCGCGACCCCAACTCCGGCAGCTACTCGCCGCAGATCTACGACGCCGTCTACGTGCTCGCGCTGGCGATGGAGTCCGCCGGCAAGGCGGAGGCGCCGGCGATGAAGGAGCGCCTCACCGCCATCTCCTCCCCCGCGGGGACGGTCTTCCCCGCCTCCAAGTTCAAGGAGGCGGTGGCGGCGCTCAAGAAGGGCGATGACATCGACTTTGACGGCGCCTCGGGCCCGGTGAACGTGGACGCCGCCGGTGACGTCGCCGCGCCCTACGACATGTGGAAGGTCGAGGGCGGCACCATCGTCTTCACCGAGCAGGGCCTCAATCCTTAACCGAGAGTGAGGTCACCTCCTCGCCCCGCCTGGCCGCTGGTCGCGGCCCTGGCCGCGCTCTACCCCACTCTCCCGGCCCACGCGGCGGGAGAGTTGGTGGTGCTCGCTCAGCCCGGGGTCCCCCAATACGAGGAGGTGCTCGCAGGGGTGCGGAGCGTCCAGCCCGCGCCCCGCTTCGTGGCGGTGGACGACAAGGCGGGCCTGGCGCGGGCGCTGGAGGCCAAACCGCTCGCGGTGCTGGCGCTGGGGACCAAGGCCTTCGCGCTGGCCAAGGAGCAGGCGCGGGGGCCGCTGATCATCGCCACCGCGGTGCTCAACCCGGAGACGGACGGCCGGCTGGACGTCACCGCCGTCCCCATGGAGACCCGGGCCAACGACGCGCTGACCGCCCTCACCACACTCGTCCCCACCGTCAAGCGGGTGCTCGCGCTGCACCCACCCAGCGCCATGGAGGTCGTCTCCGAGGCGAAGGCCGCCGCCAAGGCCCGCGGGATCTCCGTGGACTTCCTCACGCTCGCGGAGCTGGACGGCTTCCAGGACTTCTTCCGCCGCGCGCTCGCCCAGCACGACGCGGTGTGGCTTCTCCCGGACGTGCGGCTCGCCCGCCCGGAGCTGGTCAAGTACATGGTGTCGCTCTGCATCGACAAGAACGTGGCGCTGATCGGCTTCATGGATGGGATGACCAAGGCCGGCGGGCTGGCCTCGGTGAGCGCGGACTTCTTCGCCATCGGCAAGGAGGCCGCGCTGCTCGCCAACGAGGTGGGCCACAAGCCGCTCACCGCCCGCATCCCCTTCCGCTTCGCGAGCGGCAAGGTGAGCATCAGCGCGCGCACACGCACCGCGCTGGGGCTGGACGGCCGGCCGCTCCCCAGCGGCGCCGTGGTCCTCCCTTGAAGCAGCGCCGCGGCTAGGGCCGCCCCCAGTCCACGATCTCCCAGCCCCTTCGGGCCGCCTCGCGGCGCAGCCGGCGATCCGGGTTCACCGCCACCGGCCGCCCCACCCCCTCCAGCATGGGCAGGTCCGAGTACGAATCCGTGTAGAACGCGCAGGCCGAGAGCGGCACGCCGCGGGCCTCCAGGTACTCCGCCGCGTGGCGCAGCTTCCCCGGGCCGAAGCAGAGCGGCTTGACCGTGGTCCCGGTGTGCGCGCCCTGTTCGTCCACCCCCAGCTCGTTGCAGAGCACCGCGTCCAGGGTCAGCTCCTGCTGCACCAGCTCGGAGAGGTAGTGCGTGGAGGTGGTGAGCAGCACCAGCTGATCTCCTTTGGCCCGGTGCGCTCCGAGCGCCAAGCGGGCGCCGGGGCGGTAGAGCGCGCGGACCTCCTGCTCGTAGAAGATCCGCGTCCGCTCCCGGAGGTTCGCCGCCGGGCTCCCGGCCAGCGAGGCCACCGCCTCCCGGAGCGCCTCCTCGATCGCCGCGAAGCCGAGGTGGTAGCGGGCGAGCAGGAGCCCGGCCCGCAGCCCCTGCCACCGGGTGATCCGCCCCTCCTTCAGCTGCCGGCGGATCCAGAGCGAGCCGGAGTTCTCGGAGAGCAGGGTCTTGTCGAGATCGAAGAAGGCGACGCTCACGGTGACCGGCTCAATGTAATCGGCGCTCGCTTGACCCGCTCTGGTGGCGTTGCCTATGAAAGCCCCCTTCCAAAAACCCCGGGGGCAGTTCATGGGCCGTAACGTCAAGGGCGGGCTGATCCAGGTCTCTACGCCGAAGTCGGATGGCACGGTGAAGGAGATCATCAACGCGATGTTGGAGAAGACGCTCCCGTACGTGGAGAAGGCGGGCAAGGCGGGGGTGCAGATCCTCTGCCTCCAGGAGGTCTTCAACACCCCGTACTTCTGTCCCGCGCAGACGCCCAACTGGTACGACGCGGCCGAGGCCTGTCCCGGGCCCACCACGAACCTGCTCGCCGAGTACGCCAAGAAGTACTCGATGGCGATCGTGGTCCCGCTCTACGAGCGCGAGATGGCGGGCGTCTACTACAACACCGCCGCGGTCATCGACGCGGACGGCAAGTACCTGGGCAAGTACCGCAAGAACCACATCCCGCAGACGAACGGCTTCTGGGAGAAGTACTACTTCAAGCCCGGCAACCTCGGGTACCCGACCTTCCAGACCCAGTACGCGAAGATCGGCGTCTACATCTGCTACGACCGCCACTTCCCGGAAGGGGCCCGCCTGCTCGGGCTCAACGGCGCGGAGATCGTCTTCAACCCCTCCGCCACGGTGGCCGGCCTCTCCCAGTACCTGTGGAAGCTCGAGCAGCCCGCGCACGCGGTGGCCAACGGCTACTTCGTGGGGGCGATCAACCGCGTGGGCACCGAGGCCCCGTGGAACATCGGCAAGTTCTACGGCAACAGCTACTTCGTGGATCCGCGCGGGAACTTCCTGGCCACGGCCAGCGAGGACAAGGACGAGCTGGTGGTCTCGGACATGAACCTGGATCTGATCGAAGAGGTCCGGCGCACCTGGCAGTTCTACCGGGACCGCCGCCCGGAGACCTACCAGGACATGGTCCGGCTGCTCCCGTAGCCCCTTGCGAGGCTCTCCATGCGCACGCTGATCAAGAACGGCACCGTGGCGACCGCGTCCGACCTCTACAAGGCGGACGTGATCCTCGAAGGCGAGAAGATCGCCCTGGTGGGGATCGATCTCTCCAAGCTGGGCCCCTTCGACCGCACCTTCGACGCCACCGGGAAGTACGTGATCCCCGGCGGGATCGACCCGCACACCCACCTGGACATGCCGTTCGGCGGCGCCTTCAGCTCGGATGACTTCGAGACCGGCACCCGCGCGGCCGCGTTCGGCGGGACGACCACGGTGGTGGACTTCGCCATCCAGCCGCAGGGCGGCGCGCTGCGCGCCGGCCTGGACGACTGGCACAAGAAGGCGGAGGGCAAGGCCGCCATCGACTACGCCTTCCACATGATCGTCCGCAACGTGACCCAGGAGTCACTGGCGGAGATGGACACGCTGGTGAAGCACGAGGGGGTCTCCTCCTTCAAGCTCTTCACCGCCTACCCGGGCGTGTTCTTCGTGGACGACGCGTCCATCTTCCGGGCCATGCAGAAGACCGGCGAGAACGGCGGCCTCATCTGCATGCACGCGGAGAACGGCCCGGTGATCGACGTGTTGGTCGAGCAGGCGCTCGCCAAGGGCCACACCGCGCCCAAGTACCACGCGCTCACCCGCCCGCCGCGCCTGGAGGCGGAGGCGAGCAACCGGGTGATCGCGCTGGCCGAGGTCGCAGGCGTCCCCGTCTACATCGTCCACCTCTCCGCCAAGGAGGCCTTGGCCGAAGTCCGCGAGGCGCGCGACCGCGGCATCCCCGCCTTCGCGGAGACCTGCTCGCAGTACCTGTTCCTCTCCTACGAGAACTACGAGGAGCCCGGGTTCGACGGCTCCAAGTACGTGATGAGCCCGCCCCTGCGTCCCAAGGGGAACGAGGAGGCGCTCTGGCAGGGGCTCAAGCAGGACGACCTGGCGCTCGTCTCCACCGACCACTGCCCCTTCTGCATGAAGGAGAAGGAGCTGGGCCGGGGCAACTTCGCCAAGATCCCCAACGGGGCGCCGGGCATCGAGCAGCGCATGGGGCTGCTCTGGGACGGCGGCGTGCGCACCAAGCGGATCGACATCAACCGCTACGTGCAGATCACCAGCACCTCCGCGGCGAAGATCTTCGGCCTCTACCCGAAGAAGGGCACCATCGCCCCCGGCAGCGACGCGGACGTGGTGATCTTCGACCCGGAGCGCGAAGTCCGCTGGTCCGCGAAGACGCACCACATGCGCGTGGACTACAACCCGTACGAAGGCCGCACCACCAAGGGCGCCCCCAGCCACGTCTTCTCCCGCGGCAAGCTGCTGGTGGAGAACGACACCTGGCACGGCAAGGCGGGTGACGGAAAGTTCCTGCGCCGTGGGGAGCTCCGGTCCAAATGAGCACCTTTCGCTCCTCCTCCGCCGCGGTCCTCCTCTTCGTCGGCGCCTGCGTGGCGCCGGCGGCCAACACCCGGCGCGAGGAGCCCGCCCCTGCCACCGAGCAGAGCGGCTCCGGCCTGAACGCCAACGACGGCGCCCAGCCCGCCTCGTCCGGGAAGAGCAAGCCCAAGGCCTCTGACGTCTCGGACCCGTCCGCGCGCTAAGTTCCTCGAGGGATCGATTTGACTCCTCCGGTCTCCCCGAGCCCCTCGATCAACGCTCGTGGCAGGCGTAGTCGAGGGGCGAGGGCGCGCACGTGAACCTCCTCTGCCAGGGGTGCGGCGCCACGTTGGTGATGGAGCCGCAGCTGCGGACCGCCACCTGTCCGTACTGCGAGTCCCCGCAGGTGGTGGAGCGGCCGGCGGATCCCAACCGCCCCAACCCGGTCTTCGCGTTGGGCTTCCTGCTCGGCAAGGAGGAGGCGCACCAGCGGGTGCGCCTCTGGCTCAAGCGGCGGACCTTCTTCGCGCGCTCGGGCATCCACGCCGCCAAGCTGGAGGACGTGAGGGGCGTCTACCTCCCCACGTACCTCTACGGCGCCACCGCGCGCGCGGACTACACCGCGGAGATCGGCGAGAACTACACCGAGACCACCACCGTGGGCTCGGGGAAGAACCGGCGCACGGTGACGCGGGTGAAGACCGAGTGGCGCACCCTGGCCGGCAGCTTCGCCGCGTACGTCTCGGACGTGCTGGTGACCGCGTCCAAGGGCCTGCCCAACGCGCAGCTCCAGGCGGTGGAGCCGTTCGACCTGCGCCAGATGACGCGCTTTTCCCCGGCGCTGATCTCCGGCTGGGTGGCGGAGGAGCCGTCCCTCACGCCCAACGAGTGCCTGGCGCTCGCCCGCGAGGAGGCCCGCGCCGCCATGGGCCAGCGGCTCGCGGCCTTCATGCCCGGCGACTCGCACCAGAACCTCCGGTTCAACACCGCGCTGGACACCGAGAGCCTGGATCTGCTGCTCGCCCCGGTGTGGCTCTTCGCCGCCCGGTACGACGCCAAGCGCCCGCCCATGCGGGTGGTGATCAACGGCCAGACCGGGGCCATCCACGGCAAGGTGCCGCTCTCCTGGGTGAAGATCTCCGCCGCGGTGCTCGCCGCGCTCGTGGCGGTGCTGATCGCCGTGTTGCTGCTCAAGGGGCAGGGGCGATGAGCGTCCAGACGCGCGGTCCGCTCACGCTCGAAGGCGCCCACGCGCTGCGCTGCACCCGCTGCGCGGCCGGGCTCGAGCACGACGACGTGCGCTGCGCGATCTGCGGGCTGCTCGCGCCGGTGCAGGAGCGGGCGGCCTCCGCGGTGCGCGCGCAGATCGTCCGCTGCGGCAGCTGCGGCGCGGGCGTCACCTACAGCGCCGAGGCCCGCGCCCCGCGCTGCGCCTTCTGCACCTCCGTGATGAAGCTGGAGACGCCCGCGGACCCGGTGGAGCAGGCGCAGGCCGCCCTCCCCTTCCGCGTCACCCCGGATCAAGCCGGCGAGGCGCTGCGCACGTGGCTCAAGGGGCTCGGCTTCTTCCGCCCCGCCAAGCTGCACCAGGAGGCCACGCTCGAGTCGCTGCGCGCCATCTGGTGGCCGGCCTGGGTCTTCAACGCCGTGGCCGAGGTGAGCTGGACGGCGGACTCCAACGCCGGCAGCGGCCGCTCCGCCTGGGCGCCCCACGCCGGCCAGGTGGGGCTCAATCTGGAAGACCTCCTGGTGCCCGCCTCGCGCGGCCTCACCGTGGAGGAGTGCCGCAAGCTCGCCGGCAGCTTCAACCTCGCCACCGCGCAGCCGGAGCCCAGCGGCCCCGCGGGCGCAACGGTGGAGCTGTTCGAGACCAGCCGCTCCGGCGCGCGCAAGCTGATCCTCGAGGCCGTGGAGAGTGCGGCGCGCGGCGCGGTGGAGGGAGGGCGGATCCCGGGCACGCGGTTCCGGAAGGTCCACTGCTCCGCGCTGCTCTCCGGCCTCACCACCCAGCGCGTCTCCATGCCCACCTACGTGCTCGCGTACCGGTACCGGAAGGCGCTCTACCGCGTGCTCGTGCACGGGCAGGACCCAAGCTGCGTGCTGGGGAAGGCGCCGCTCTCGGTGTGGAAGATCCTCGGCGCGATCGTGACGGGACTGGCGGTGCTCGGCGCGGTGCTGGCGCTGCTGGCCTCGCAGCGCTGAGCGCCCAGGCGCCTTCCGCCTAGCGAAGTGGCGCCCGGCGCCATGGGGCGCCCGAGAGGCGCGGGCTACTCCTGTGCGGGTCATCCCACGCAAGGAGCCACGCCCGTGAAGAACCGCACCGTCCTCATCTCCGGGGCCAGCATCGCCGGCCCCACTCTCGCCTACTGGCTCGTCCGGTACGGCTTCCACGTCACGCTGGTGGAGCGCGCACCGGGGCTCCGCCTCGGCGGGCAGGCGGTGGATCTGCGCGGCACCGCGCGCCAGGTCGCCGAGCGCATGGGGCTGCTCCCCCAGATCCGCGCGGCGCACACCGGCGCGGTGGGCATGTCCTTCGTAGACGGCCACGGCGAGGAGGTGGCGCGGCTGGGCGGAGATCTCTTCGGCGACTCGGGCGGCCCCATCGCCGAGATCGAGATCCTCCGGGGAGACCTGGTGCAGCTGCTCTACGGCTCCACCCGCGACGCGGCGGAGTACCTGTTCAACGACTCCATCCAGAGCCTGACCGAGGACGCGGACGGGGTGCGGGTCACCTTCGAACGCAGCCCGCCGCGCCGGTTCGACCTGGTCATCGGCGCGGATGGCGTGCACTCGCGGGTGCGGGAGCTCGCCTTCGGCGCCGAGGAGCGCTTCGTGAAGGACCTCGGCGCGTTCAGCGCGATCTACACCGCGCCCACGGACCTCGCGCTCAACGGCTGGGGGCTCGTCTACACGCTGCCGGGGGCCGGCGGGGCGCCCGGCAAGAGCGTGGGGCTCTATCCGGTGAAGGACAAGCCGGAGGCCAAGGCGATGTTCCACTTCTCCGCGCCGCTCGCGCGGTACGACCGGCGGGACGCCGAGCAACACAAGCGCTTGGTGGCGCAGGCCTTCGCCGAGGTCCGCGGCTGGGAGGTGCCCGCCCTGCTCGACGCGATGTGGGACGCGCCGGACTTCTACTTCGACCGCGTGGCCCAGGTGCGGATGGAGGCGTGGTCCCGGGGCCGGGTGGCGCTGCTCGGAGACGCGGCCTACTGCGCGTCCTTGATGGCAGGCAGCGGCAGCAGCCTGGCCATGGTGAGCGCGTACGTGCTCGCGGGCGAGCTGGCCCGCTGGGGCGAGGACTTCGGCGCCGCCTTCGCGGCGTACGAGGCGAAGCTGCGCCCCTACGCCACCGCCTGCCAGGCGCTGGCGAAGGACGGGAACGACGCGATGCTGCCGCGCTCGCGCTGGCGGATCTCCGTGCGCAACCTGATGCTCCGGCTGCTCCCGTACCTGCCCGGCAAGGCGCTCATCGCGCGCAAGGTGGAGCGGATGCACCTGCAGGTCGCACTGGAGGACTACGCGCCGGCCGCGCTGCGCGCCGCCGCGTGAACCGATCGGGATGAAGCTCCCCCCGGGTTCACCTCGAGCGTAGGACCGTAGGTCCGAAGTCGAGAGGCGGCACAGCGCGCGAGGCCGCTCAAGGCCACTTCGAGCGTGGGTGCCGCCTCTATCGGGATAGGGGGGCAGCCTCGCGGCTGCGCCCCCTCCCACACCACCGGACGTACGGGACCGTATCCGGCGGTTCGGCAGGTTGAGGTCATGTCGTCATCGGGTACAGCTTCATGCGGTGGAAGTCCTCGGTCGTGA
>JBGATB010000054.1:0-65364 GCA_044229415.1 Myxococcaceae bacterium
AAGTCGAGGGGCAGCTCGGACGTCGACTCTCGATCGCCCCTCGACTTCGCTCGGGGTGAGCGGAGGAGCATCCGTCCACTTTCATGGCAGGGCCGCAGGGCCCGTGGTCGAGGGGCGGCAATGAGCTCGAAGCGGCGCTGAGGAGATCAACAGCTCAGCGGCGCTGCCGGGGACGGCGCGCGTGACCCGCCAGCGGCGCCAGCGGCGCGAGCGCGAGCAGCGCCATTCCGCCGCCGGCCTGACAGTCGCAGCCGGTGCCCAGCCGGCCGGGTTCCACGCCCGGCGGCAGCCCCGGGGTGGGGTCTACCGGGTCTGGGGGGTCGGTGAGGTCACCGGTCCAGCTGAGGCTGGCGGGGAGGAAGTCCGGGTGGGAGGCGGCCAGCTCCGCGCGGGTGCGCGCCACGCGCAGGGAGAAGCGCGCGGCGGAGACGCCCTGGGGGATCGCCGTCTTCGCCTCGGTCTGGCAGCTCTCGTCCGCGTAGGGGGTGAAGCCGGGGACCGCCAGCTCCACCGCCACGTCGTAGGGCGCGGCCGCGGAGGCGCCGGTGGCGTCCCGCAGGGCGACCTCGAAGGCCACGCAGTCGCCGCTGCCGCCCGAGAGCGCGGCGAGGTGGAGCGCGCTGGCCTGTGGCTCCACGCTCGCGCGGAAGTCGTCGAAGTCCGCCACCGCCGTGCTCGTGCGCGGGGCGGCCCAGATCATCCCTATCCCCACCGAGGTGAGCGGCACCGGACCGCCGGCCGGCGTGCCCTCCAGGATGAGGGCCCCGTCCACCCAGAGCTTGCGGCCCCCCGTGGTGGTGTCCAGCGTCGGCTCCACCAGGTGCCAGCGGCCATCCGCGAGGACGAAGGACGTGCGGTAGTCCACGTAGACGTTGGTTTGATCGTACGCGCCGAGCACGAGCCTGCCGGCCGGCAGCTCCACGTCCACCTCCGCCAGGTCCACCGAGTCCGCTGGCATGCCGCCGTACACGCCCAGCAGCACCACCCGGCTGGCACCCGTCCCGGGGAGGACGCGGACCCAGGTCCGGACGTAGACCGCGGGGCGGAGGGCGGGGAGGTCCAGGTTGATCGCCCCCTCCATCCCATCTCCCGCGCGGCTGGTGGCATCGTCCACGCGGAGCCCGAACGCCCCCCGGTGCGCCGCCGCGGCGCTGGGGCCCAGGCTGTTCCCGGTGGCCACCTGCCGGAAGGTCCAGCGGTTGGAGGGGACGGTGAAGGTGCCCTCGAAGTCCTCGGCCAGCACCGCCGGCCCGAGCTTCAGGTCTTCCTGGAGGGGGGTGAAGCCGGCGCCGCTCGCCGTCAGCCGCAGCGAGCCGAGCGCGTTGCCCCGCACGTAGAACGGGTCGGACAGGGCGCTGCCGCCGGCGAAGGTGACGTCCAGCGCGCCTGTCCTCCAGCCTCCGTCGATGGACAGGCTCAGCTCGCCGGGCCCCAAGCTGGTCGAAACGCGGACCGTGGCGTTGGAGCTCACCGGCAGGTCTCGCGAGAGCACCCACGGCCCGCACGGCGCGCCGACGCCGCAGGGCGCGGTGGGCCGCGTGGCGACCCGCAGCTGCGACTGCGCCCGGGCCGCGGTCAGCGGCAAGGCGCAGAGGCAGGCAACGAGCCAGGGGAGACGCACAGGAGGGCCACTAGAGCGCGGTCGGCCTACGGCGGCCAAACCGCGCCGGCCAGGGTACAGGTGTGCGCATGTCGCCTGGCCGCACAGGCGCGCGGCGCGGAGGGGTCGAAGGCACCCTTCGACAAGGCGCGGCACGGGAGGCTTTCATGCCCTGCACACCCCCCAATCGGAGACTTCGAATGAACTACGCGGTTCGCGGCGCGCTCGCGGCGTTGCTGTTCCTGTCCACCTCCTGCGGCCTGGCCGGCAAGGAGTTCACGGTCAAGCGCGTGGTCCACGTGCAGGCCGCGGGCACGGATCCCACCTGCCGCGAGGCGACCGCCACCTTCAACCTGTCCGAGGACAAGGCCTTCAACGACCTCAAGGCGAACATCGGAGGCATCGAGCTGCGCAAGGTGCGCGTGGTCGTCACGGATCCAAAGACGAACGCGGAGTCGCTGGCCACCAAGGCCAGCGGTGAGCTCTCGGTCAAGGTCGGCCAGTCGGACGCGGCGCTCTCGCTGGGCACGTTCGACGCGCTCGCCCTCACCGCGGACAGCGCGAAGGAGATCTCCTTTGACGCGGCGAACGCGAAGAAGGTCGTGGACGCCGCGCTCAACCCGCCCAACACCTTCCTGGTCGGGGCGAAGGGCTGCGCGGACAAGGTGCCGGCGTTCTTCGACTTCGCGGTCGAGCTGACGATCTACGCGAGCCTGAAGATCTGAGAGCCGGGACGTGCCGGTCAACGACCGCGGCCTCACCCAGAGCCAGACCGAGGCCGTGCTCGACCTCCGCGGCAACCTCCAGGCCTACGTGGCGCGCGCGGGCGACCTCGGCCGAGCGCGCGCTCAGCCAGTACCGCCCGCCTCCTTCCATCTCCTTCGCTCCTGGCGCCGCATCTCCCGCAGGGCGCCGCCCCAGGGCATCCGCACTCGCGCGTGGACGCTCAGCGCCGTCCGCACTCGCTCGATGAAGCCGAGCACGTCCTCATCCATCTGACGCGACGTCACCGGCAGCATCGTCAACCCCACCGCCGCGAGCTTCCCCGTCCTCACCGCGTCCGCTTCGAAGGCCTCGCGGCCGCCGTGCGCTCCGAAGCCAACCGCTTCGATCGCCAGCCGCTGCGCTGGGTAGAAGAAGTCCAGCCGGCAGGGCTGCCCCTGCTCGAGCTGCACCGTCACACCGCACTGCGGAAGTGGGAGGCGATGGCGCCGCAGCGCCCACCAGACCCTGACCTCCAGCGCGCTCTCCAGCGGTTTGCCGCGCAGGCGCTCGTCCTCGATCACCCGCCGCAGGCGCGTCAATCCACCCCGCACGGCCGCGCTGCGCTCCAGGCACGCCTCGATTGCGCCAGGCGCGCAGGCCTTCTCGCGCCACGCCCAGTCCGCCTCGATGGCCAGCTCCTCCAGCGTCAGCACCTGCGCCAGATCCACCAACGTGCGCGGCAGCAACGTGACCGGTAGGCCTTCGAGCCTGCCAACATCCTCCGGATGCACCGGCGCACGCCGGCAGAGCGTTGCGTCCGCCGAGGTGAGATGCGCACGCGACGGAAGGAGCACGGAGGCTTCCGGCGGGGGCCCATACCGCCGGCCGTGCAGCCAGAGCGCAGAGCGGTGGCTGATCACCGCCCCGGGGTAGCGCAGGCAGAGCGCTTGAAGCTCCTGCTGGTAGAAGGGCCGCACTCCGCGGAGCCGATGGACTCCCCACGCCATCGGCCGCCACTTTTCGGCCTTCGCCCGGGCCAGCGCCGTCGCCGAGAGCCCCGCCGCCAGCGCCTGCTTCCGGGTGAAGAGTCCGTGCTGCGACCTCGCCAACGCCTCGACCCGCGACCACGCGTCCTTCCCCATCCCGCCGCCTCCCTCCGTCGAACCGCGGCGCAACAGAGCACGCGGGGCTGACACGCGGACCGGGGCCGGACGAATTCCGCCCACTCGCATGGACGAATTCCGCCCACTAGCGGGTGCGGAGGCCGTCTGTGCTCGTCTCGATGCGTGATTGGGCGGAATTCGTCCGCTTCAGAGGGCAGGGAGGGCTCAGAGTGGGTGCGGGGTCCCGGCCCGCCCCGGCACGGATGAGTCCCGCGGCGCGAGGCTCCCACCTCGGCGGTGGCACTGCCCCGGCGCAGCACGCGGGAGCTCGGCGGCTGCGCCCCGAGCGCGGGCTCACGCCGCCGCGGCCTCCTGCGAGCGCGCCGCGCTGAGCGGGGCGGTGGCGGTCCGGGCGAAGGTGCGCGCCTCACGCCCGCGGGGGCTCGGCGGCTGAGCTCCGGCGTGGCGCCAGGCGCTCCGGCACGAACGTGGCGTGCTCCCTCGCGCTGCAACGACGCCTCCGCCACCGCCGAGGTGGGAGCCTCGCGCCGCGGGAACCATCCGTGCCGGGGCGGACCGGGACCCCGCACCCACTCTGAGCCCTCCCTGCCCTCTGAAGCGGACGAACTCCGCCCAATCACGCATCGAGACGAGCACAGACGGCCTCCGCACCCGTTAGTGGGCGGAATCCGTCCACGCGAGTGGGCGGAATTCGTCCGCCCACGTCCGCCCGCCCTACTTCACCTGCAGGCAGGACAGCCCGTTCGCCGGGGCGCAGTTGCTGCCGATCTGGCAACCGCCCGCGCCCTGGAAGTCCACGCAGGAGATGGCGCGGCACTGGTTGGGGTCGCTGCTGCTGGGGTTGCACGGGCGGCGGGAGATGGAGCACTCGCCGTTGGAGGCGCAGGACTCCTGCACGCAGTCCGAGCTCTCCAGGCAGCTGCAGTAGCCGAACGAGTCTCCCTCGTCGATCGCGCACTTGGGGGCGCAGAAGCCGCTGGCGGCGCCGGCGGCCTTCACGCAGGTCCCGCCGCGCTTGCACTGCGCGTTCTCGGTGCAGGGCAGGTTGGTGTGGACCGGGCAGCCGTGGGTGGCGTCGCACTGCTGCTCGCGGAGGACGACGATCACGTCCTGGCAGGCGTAGCCGCGCGGGCACTGCTGCCCCTGCGAGCAGTCCACGCCGCAGTAGTAGTTGCCGGGGTTGGCGGTGTCGATGAGGCAGTAGTTGGCGCCGCGCCCGCACACCTGGGTGCCGCCGCCGAAGGAGCAGTTGTCGCAGTACGGCCGGCGGATGGGGTCGTAGTCGCTGTAGCACTGGTTGAGCGCGGTGCCGGCGTCCGGCGCGGCGGCGCCCGCGTCCACCGCGATGTTGCCGGCGTCCGGCTGGCCGCAGAGCTGACCGAACGGGCAGAAGGTGTCGTTGGCGCAGAAGGTGGAGTCGCAGAGCCCCACGGCGCACTGGGCGATCTCCGCCTGCGTCTTGCCGTTGCAGACGCACGCCCGGTCGCCGCAGCGGCAGGAGCTGCCCGGGCAGTCGCCGTTGGTGCGGCAGCCGTCCACGCAGGTGGAGCGGGCCACGTCGCACACCTGGCCGAGCGGGCAGTGCAGGTCGATGGTGCAGCGCCCCTTGGCGAGGCAGGTGCCCGTCGTGGTGTCGCAGAAGAGCGAGTCGTTGTTGCAGTCCGCGTTCTTCTCGCAGCCCGCGCGGTCCTGGCAGAACCCGGAGGGGTTGCAGAACTCGCTCGGCTTGCAGGCGTCGTTGGTGCGGCAGTAGCAGACGCCGGTCTGGGTCTCGCAGCGGTAGGCGCTGGCGGGGTCTCCGCAGTCGCTGTCCTGGCGGCAACCCTGCTGGCGGATCTGGTTGTCGCGGCAGGCGCCACAGGCCAGGGCCACCAGCGCCAGGGCCGCCATCACGCTCGTGCGTCCAAGCAAGCTCTTCACGCGACCTCTCTCACGGCTTGAAGCTGTCCGACAGCGCCAGGGTGTAGCTGGACCAGGAGATCCCGCTGAGCGAGTCGTACGTCCACTGCGCGTAGTTGAACTTCGGCGAGCGCGACGAGTAGAGCAGCACGGTCAGCTGCGTCTCGGCCTCCTCGTTGCGCAGCTTCTGCACCGCCACCGGCGGCAGCACCACCTGCGTCTCGGTGCCCGGCATCACCACGGACCAGAGCGTGACGTTGCCGGCGAGCGTGGGCTTGACGATCTGCACTTGATGGATGTCCGGGCGCTGGCCGGGGTCCAGCGTCCAGCGGATGGTGCCGTCGAACGGGGTCATGCCCTTGGGGGACTGGAAGCTCGGCGTGGGCAGCATGGGGCCGATGGTGATCCCCAGCGACAAGTCCCCCGGCTGACGCCGGAAGAAGAGGCTCTGGGGGATGCCCGCGGCGCCGGCGGCCATGTTGAGGAAGATGAAGTTGGAGCCGTCCACGCGGGGGAAGCCCTTGAAGCTGAGCGTGGCCTCGGTGGAGCTGACCGAGCTGAAGCCCTGGGTGCCGGTGCTCCAGTTGTTGGGGTTGGGGATGTAGCCTTCGGCACCGAGATCCAGCCAGGCGTAGACGTCGTTGGTGGCCGGCACGCCGTCAATCTGGATGGGCTGGTCGATGGTGACCGGCACGGTCATGTCCAGGTGCGTGTCCAGCACGATGTCCTGGTTGGTGGCCGGCGCGTCCGCGGAGGTGGTGATCCCGCGCTTGATCCCCCAGAGGTAGGGCTCGAAGGAGTTGGCGGTCTTGTTCTTCACCCCGAGGACGGCGTAGGTCGCCCAGAGCCCGGCGCGCGTGTAGAGCAGGTACTCGCCGCCGTCCGTGGTGATGATCCACTTCTGCCCGTTGAAGCTGGGCAGCCCGAAGGGCGGGCCACCGTAGAGCGAGCGCTGGGCCACGAAGACGCGCGCCTCGAGCGACTCGTTGGAGGTGAGCGGCCGCGGCGCCTTGAAGCCGGTGACGCGCCCGGAGATGAGAGACGGCGGCGGCCCCGGCGGCGGCTGGCCGGGCTGGCCGTCCCCGCCGGTGCGGGCGACGAAGACGGTGAGGTTCTCCGAGGCCACCGCGGTGACGGTGGAGGTCTCGTAGCCCTCCTTGAAGACCGTCACCGTCTGCGCCTTCACCAGGGAGGGGTCGGAGAACGTGTACTGGCCGCGCCCGTCCGTCAGCCCCTGGAAGGGCGTGGACGGGTCCGTCCCCAGCACCACCGTGGCCAGCGGCACCGGCGCGCCGTAGAAGCCCTGGGTGGAGTCCAGCACGGTGACGTTGAGCGTCCCCACCAGCGGGCCGCCGGAGAGGCCGCCGGAGATGCTGCGCGGGTCGAAGTAGGAGAAGCCGCCGGGCAGGACGTCGAACTGGCTGGCCCGCACCACCTTCACCTCCACCGAGCCCACCTCGCCCTTGGGCGTGCGGCAGGTGAGGGTGTGGTCGTCGACGATCTTCACGTCCTTGGCGTGGTTGGCGCCGAAGAAGACGACCGTGTCCTCGCCGAAGCCGGCGCCGAGCACCGTGACCAGCGTGCCGCCGGCGATCGCCCCGCGGTCCGGCTGCACGCGCCCCACCGAGAGCGCCTCGTCGTAGGTGAAGGCGGCGGGCAGCACCGCCTCGTTCTCCGGGTCACCCGCGGAGATCACCCGCACGTCGTTCAGCCCGCCCGAGCCGCGCGGCGTGGTGAAGGAGGCGCTCGTCTCCGAAGGCGTGCCGCTCACCGTCCCGGCGAGCGCGCCGATGAAGACCTTGGCGTCCGGCGGGAAGCCGGTGCCGCTCACCGTGGCCGGCGTATTGCCCGCCGCGGGCCCGCGCGTGGGGGAGATGCCGCCCACCGTGAGCTGGTAGGTGTAGCCGTTGGCGAGCGAGCGGGTGGTGGCGCCCACCGTGGCGTCGATGCCGTTCACCCGCGCCCCGCCGCCGCGCGCCGGCACGCGCACCAGCGCGCTGGTGCCGTTGGCGGAGAGGACGGTGGCCGGGCGCCCGCCGATGCTCACGGTGAGGCCCGAGGAGAGCCCCTGCCCGAGCAGGGTCACATCGTTGCCGCCGGCCGCGGGGCCGAGGTGCGGGAAGACGCCGTAGAGCTGCATCCCGCCGGCGGCGTCCACGTAGGCGAAGCCGCCCTTCACCACCCAGCGGTCTCGCGGGGTCACCACGGTGAGGTCCACCGCGCCGAGCGCGCTGCCCGCGGGCGAGGTGACGGTGAGCGAGGTGTCGCTCGTCACCGCGCCGAGCGTGGCCGCGGCCGTGCCGAAGAGGACGGAGGTGGCGCCGCCAAGGCCGGTGCCGGTGAGCGTGACGGACGTGCCGCCGGCGAGCGGCCCCACCGCGGGGGAGATGCCGGAAACGCGGAGGTCCGCGACGTACTGGTACACGCGCCGCTGCTGGCCCACGCCGTTCTTGTTGTAGGCGGTAATGTCCACCAGCCCCACCGCCGCGCCGCGCGGGGCGATGACCTTCAGCTCCTTGTCGTTGACCAGGGTGACCTTCGCCGCGGAGCGGTTGCCGAAGAGCACCTGCACGTCCGGGGTGAAGCCCTGGCCGGTGAGCGTGACTTCATTGCCGCCGGCGAGCGGGCCTTCCTTGGGGGAGACGCCGAGCAGGTAGAGCTCGTCGTAGTAGGTGAAGCAGCCGGTGCAGACGAAGGTCCCGTTGACGTTGGTGAGGGTGACGTTGGTGAGCCCAGCGTTCCCCGGCGGCACGCGCGCGGAGATGGTCTCGTCGTCAATCACCTGGAAGTCGAGCGAGGTGTTGCTGCCGAACTTGAGCGTGGTGTTGCGGCGCGCGTCCGTCCCGCCGTTGGTGCCGTAGATGAACGCGCTCCCCTGCAGGGTCACCTGCGAGCCGCCGCCGCTGGGGCCGCGCGGGGGGAGGACCTTGTTGATTTTGAGCTCGGGCGGCGGCCCGGCGTCCGGGTCCCCAGCGTCCACCCGGCCGGCGTCCCGCCCCGCGTCCGCGGCTACGCCGGCGTCGCTGCCCGCATCCTCGCCGCCGTCGTTGCCCGGGGTGGGGCGCCCGCAGCCGCCGCAGCCCGAGAGCGCGAAGACCAGGGCCGCCAACAGGGAGGGGAGGACGTGGGCGCGCGCGGGTCTCATGGGAACTCCACCTTCAGCGTGTACGAATTGGAGACGCGCTCGGTGGAGCCCACCACGCGCGCCGTCAGCGTCTTGCCGCCCACGCTCGCCGCGGGGGCGTTGAGCACGGGCACCGTGTCGTCGCTGCAGCCGAGCGAGGTCTCACCGTCGAACAGGCACAGCCGGAGCAGCCCGCCCGCCGCGGTGTAGTTGGCGAGCGTGAGGTGCACGCCCTTGCCCGCGGGCACCGCCACCTTGAAGTGGTCCTGGTCCTGCGGGCAGATGCGGCCATCCAGGCCGGTGGCGCTGTTGAAGGCGGTGGCCTGGGCCAGGGTGTCGTTGGGCTCGTAGCGGTCGTCGTCGCACGGGGTGCCGCGGTTGACGAGGAAGGCCACGTCGTACGGCTGGTAGACGTCCGTGGTGGAGATGACCACGTAGTAGGTCTGCGGCGCGGCGGCGACGTAGGAGACCAAGAGCTTGCCGGAGGCGAGCGAGCGGCCGGTGTCGTCCTTCACCGCGACGGAGAAGGTGCCTTCGGAGAACGGGTCCGCGTCGATGTTCACGCCCAGCTCGTCCCCGCGGTTGAGCGCCAGCGCGTAGTAGTCCACGTCCGCCTGGCAGAGCGTGAGGTTGTCGTAGCGCCCCATGGTCACCGAGAAGGCCTTGGCCTGGGTGTTGTTGGGCTCGTAGCGGTCCGGCTGGCAGGCGCGGGGGACGCAGCGGCCGGTGTTCACCTCGCAGCGCTCGTCCGGATCGCAGTTCTCGTCGGAGACGCAGGGCGGCGGCTTGGCCACGCAGGCGCCGATGGCGACCTGGCAGACCTCTACCGCGCGGCAGTCCCGGTCGTTGTAGCAGCGCTTGCCGATCACGCAGCGGCCGGCGGCGTCGCAGGTGAAGTCCGCGCCCATGCAGTCCGCGGAGGTCTCGCACTGCGCGCAGCGCTCGTTGACGCACTTCTCGCCGGCCGCGCAGATCTGCCCCTGGGTGTCCACGGTGCAGCGCGGGACGCAGGCGTGGCTGCCGGTGTTGCAGACCTCCAGCGCGCCGCAGTCCGCGTTCTCCGAGCAGCCCAGGTCCTCCTCGCAGACGGTGTTCACCGCGTTGCAGCGGAACTTGGCGGGGCACTCCTCGTTCTTGCCGCCCGGGCAGAGGTTCACCTCCGAGCGGTCCTTGCAGAGCCCCTGCATGCACCAAGCGCCCGCCTGGCAGGTGTCGTTGCTCACGCACTCGTTGCCGTAGCCGGCGCGCAGCTCGCAGTGGGTCGTCTCCGGGTTGCAGGCCTCCTTGAGGCGGCACTGGCCGGAGGACTCGCAGCCGGCGCAGAAGCGCTGGGCGGTGCAGACCTCGCCCTCCGGGCACTGCTCGCGGGTCTCGCACTCGCCCGCGTCCGCGCCGCCGTCCGTGCCGCCGGTGGACGAGGGGCAGCCGAGCAGCGCGGCACAGAGGGCCAGCGACACCGCGAACGGCCCCCCGTTCACCCCGAGCGAAGTCGAGGGGCGCTCGGCCCTCCGCTCACGCTCGCCGCTCGACGGGGCTCGAGCGTCCTCGGCTGGTAAAGGTACGAGTGCCCCTCGACTTCGCTCGGGGTGAACGGAGGGGACGCTCATGGGCTGGTCACCGGGGCGAGCGCGCCGCTGGGCCAGGTCACGTCCACCACGTTCCACAGCTCGCCCTTGGTCTTGAGCACCTTGCGGTACTCGCCCTTCACCACGCCGCGCACGTAGACGCGGACGGTGACCTCCGAGTCCTTGGCGGTGGCGTTGTGGTCGTGCGCGAACTCGGCGACCACGCGGTAGGTGGTGTCGAGCGGGTTCACGTAGCCGATCAGCTCGGGCCCGTAGCCGGTGAGCGCGTCCCGGATGAACTCGGGGTTGTCGGTGGCGTCCCCGGGCACGCCCCAGTCCGGCTTGGGGTTCTGGTAGAAGCAGTCGTCCGGGGCGATGCCCGGCTTCGACGTGGTGGTGCGCAGCAGGTGCACGTCGATGTCGGTGGCGGAGTTGTTCCAGAACATCTCCACCAGGATCTTCTGCGCCGGCACCGCCACCACGCTCTGGCGCGCGGGCATCAGGCTCTTCGCGCCGGCGGCGTCGGTGACGGTGAGCTCCACCACGTACTCGCCGGGGAGCTTGGCATCGAGCGTCATCCGGGTGACCGCGGCCGCCTCGTTCTCGATCTTCGTGGTGGCGCCCAGCGGGGACGACTTGAGCAGCCACTTGTAGGTGAGCGGCAGGTCCCCGTCCGGGTCGCTGGAGCCGGAGCCGTCCAGCACCACCTCCACGCCCGGCGCGCCGTTGCCCAGCGGCGTAATCTTCGCCAGCGGGGCCAGGTTGATCGCCGCGGTGAGCGGAATGGTCACCTCGCGGTTGTCCGGGTCCGTGCCGCGCAGCTTGACGCCGCCGGAGTGCATGACTGGGGCGCCGGGGGTGGCGGTGAACTTCACGGTGAGCTGCAGCGCGCCCGGCAAGCCCTGCGCGTTCTTGTTCTTCACGGTGGCGGGGGTGCGGGTGGAGCCCACGAAGCTGAAGGCGGGCGAGGTGCCATCCGTGAAGCCGATCTCTTCGAGGATGAGGTCCGCGGTGCCGGAGGACTTCACGCTGAAGGTCTTCACCGCGGCGGTGCCTTCAGGGACGCGGCCGAAGTCGAGCGTGGCGGGCTCCACGGTCATGATCGCCCGGGTGGAGCCCTTGCCGGTGAGCTTCACCTCCACCACCGGGCTGGTCTCGTCGTCGGTCTCGATCACCAGCGTGGCCGCGTAGTCCTCCTCCTTCGGAGGCTGGAAGCCCACCACCACGTTCATCGTGATGGAGGTCTCCACGGCGAGCGGCGTGTCGAGGACGGCGAACGGGGTGCCGGTCTCCTTGATGATCGCCGACTTCACGTTGAGCGTGGCGCGGCCGTTGTTGAGCAGCGGCACGTCCGCGGACTTCACGTTGAGCACCGGCACCGCGCCGAAGTCGAGCGTCTCGGGCGGCGGCACCAGCTCCGGCCGCACGCGGGTGATGTTCGGCCCGGGGCACGCGGCGCACAGGCAGATCGCCGCGGCGGCCCACAGACGGCGGGCGGCGCTCATGGGCCCTTCCCTTCCTCGTAGTACTCGATGTCGATCTGCGCGTTGAGGCCGGGGACGGACTCGCCCGCGAAGTAGATGAGCCGGTCCTTGGGCTCGTAGGTCCAGCCGTCCGGCGCGCCCTGCTTGGGCGTGCACTCGAGCGCCACCGCGTCCTTCGGCTTGCCGTCACAGAACGCGGCGTCCACCGAGGCGCAGGACGCGGTGACCTCCGGCGCGGCGCCGCAGGGGTAGCGCAGCACCACCTTGAGCGTCTCCACGTTGGGCGGCTTGCTCACGGTGAACTTCCGCTTCAGCCCCACCGCGCTGGTGGCGAGCTTGCGCAGCGTGTTGGCGAAGTTGTCGTCGCAGATGCTGCCGACTTCGCCACCGGTGAGGGCGGAGAGATCGATGTAGCGCTGCCCCACGCGGGCGCCGCAGGCGTTGCGGTCCTCGCCCATGATCGCCGCGGTGGTGACCGTGCCGTCGTTGCCCACGCCCTTGGCGGTCTCGAAGGAGCGCCAGTAGTAGCGGACGTCCTGGGAGCTGCGGTCCTCCTCGTCGCTGACGAAGATCAAATAGAGGTAGGCGTCCGGGCGGAGGAAGTCGATCGGGTAGCGGGCGTTGCAGGTGGCGGCGCAGACCTCCGGCGTCCCTGAAGCGCCGCACGGAGCCAGGCACGCCGCGAGGTCCGCCGTCTTGGGGCCGTTGGCCATGGCCTGCTTCTCGAGCGCCATCTGCGCGGCCTCGAGCCCGGCCTCGAACGGGCTGCCGCTGGTGCCCACCTTCACGTTCGCGGCGAACGCGGCGGCCGGGTTGCCGGTGGTGGGGGTGATGATCTTCGGCGTGCCCTTGAGCTGGCCCTGGTCCTTGAAGATGTCCGTGGTGGTGACCGCGAGCCGGTAGTCGATGGCGCCCTTGGCGAAGAGGTCGATGAAGGCCTGGAAGTTCTTCGCCAGGTTCTCCTGGCGCGGCGCCATGGAGCCGGAGTTGTCCACCACCCAGAGCACGTCCACCTTCGAGGCGTTCTGCTGGGCATAGGAGTCGATCCGGATGTCCGGGGGCAAAGTGCGCCGGACGTTCGGGTCACGGCAGGCTGCGGCGAAAACACCCACGAGCGCGAGAGCGGCGAGCCGGAGCCGAGCGGAACGGACCATAGGAAGAAGCACCCCGGGAAGAGCGGACTGCGAAGGGTAGCTGAATTTGCAAGCGTTATGCCCATTTAGCAAACGCCGCAGGTTCCGCGTGCGGTGACGGCCCGGGTGCGAGCCTACATGACACGGCGGTCGTGGATCACCCCGCCGCCGCGCACTTTGGACCGCCCGCCTGGGGGCCAGCCCAGAACGCAACATCTCCCCCCGCAAGGCCGTGAATGGACGGGGTGCACCCGGGCGGTCGGGCGCGGGTTTTGGCAGTACCCCCAAAGGGCCCAACGCCTCAGGAGTGCCTCGTGAAAGTGTCGAAGCGGCGCGCGTTCCTCGCCGGAGCCCTGCTCGCCGGCGCGGTGATGACGATCGGCAGCGTGGTGGCCGCGAAGGAGTACCGCCAGTGGAAGTGGCGGATGCGGATCTCCCAGCTGGCGACCACCGCGCCCAACAGCGTGGAGCACTACTTCATCGAGCCCGCCCCGGAGACGGAGGAGAAGGGCGCGATGCTCGAGGAGGAGGAGGAGGAGCGGGACAACCCGATGCTCCGCCGCCTGGCGCTGCGCGCGCTCTTCGGAGACGCCACGCCGCAGGTGCAGCTGGAGTGGGCGAACATCGCGCGCGCCGAGGCCACGCGCTGGTCAGACCTGATGCCGACGCGCGGGAAGACCCGGGCGGCGCTGCCTTCGCTGGCGTGGGTCAACCTGGGCCCCAACGACGCCGCGTTCCAGGACGTGGGCAGCGCCAAGCTGCTCAACGTGGACGCCGGGCGCGTGAACCAGATCTTGGTGGACCCGCGGGACGCGAACGTCGTCTACATCGCGACCTCGGGCGGCGGCGTCTGGAAGACCTACGAGTTCGTCACCGCCACCAACCCCACGTGGCACCCCATCACCGAGACGCTGGGCAACCTGGCGATCGGCGCGATCGCGCTGGACCCCACCAACCCGGACACGCTCTTCGTTGGAGTGGGGGACGCCTTCGACGTGACCGGCAACCTCGTCTACAAGAGCACCGACGGCGGCGGGACGTGGAGCGCGCCGGTGGCGCTGGGCGGCAGCTACCCGGCCTCGGCCGGCGGCATGGCGGTGTCGGCTCGGGCCATCCGCTCTTTGAAGGTCGCGCCCAACAACCCGGCGATCGTCCTCGCGGCCACGGACGTGGCGCTCTTCCGGTCCACCAACGGGGGCGGCTCGTTCGCGCTGGTGGATCTGCCGAACTTCAACGGCGTCTCCCGCCCTGAGGGCACCTGGTCGCTCGCGTACGTGGGCAGCTCGGGCGGGCAGAGCCAGTGGCTGGTGACCGGGCAGGCCGCGTGCGGCTCGGACTGGTTGCCGCCGTGGCCGGCGTACGCGGTGAGGCCTGGGCAGGTCTCGTACATGAAGCCGAGCGGCACCCAGGTCTGCAGCCAGGGCAACGGCGGCGACCTCTGGCGCAGCGTGGACTCGGGCGCGACCTGGAGCTCGCTGCGCGGCGCCGCGGCGTTCCCGGTGCCCACCGCGGGGATCGGCCGGGTGGAGCTGGGCGTGGGAGATCCCGCCAGCCCCGCCACCACGGTCGTCTACGCGTACGCCTCCTCGGAAGACGAGGCCGGCGGCGGCAACGCCACGGTGGGGCTCTTCCGCTCCATCAACGGCGGGCAGACCTTCACCACCGCGACCGGGACGCTCTCCAACCCCACCAGCGGCAGCGGCGGCTGCACCAACATGAACGTGGCGCACGACCAGAGCTGGTACAACCTGGCGATCGCGGTGGACCCCACCAACCCGGCGCGGGTGATCGTGGGCGGCAACCTCTGCTCGGTGCGCACCAACAACGGGCTCGCCGCGAGCCCGACGTGGGACAACGTTTCGCACTGGATGCCCCCGTACGGCGGCGGCCTGCTCCCGTACGTGCACGCGGACTTCCACGCCGCGCTGGTGAGCAACGTGGGCGGCGTGCTGCGGATCTTCGTGGGCAGCGACGGCGGCCTCTTCGCCTCCACCAACGCCTTCTCCGCCGCGGCCAACTCGGTGGTCTGGGCGCAGAAGAACAAGGGCGTGGTGACGCACCTCTGCTACTCGGTGGGCTCGGGAGACCCGGCGAACGGCAACCCGTACACGGCGATTACGGGCCTGCAGGACAACGGCGGGCGCCTGAGAGATCCCACCAACCCCACCGCGTTCAACCAGATCATCGGCGGGGACGGGACGGGCGCGGCGGTGCACAAGGGCACCACCGGCGAGTGGATCTGGGGCAGCTCGCAGTTCACGCCCACCTACTGCCGCCCGGGCGTGAAGGACTGCAACACCTTCAACGGCTGGACGGACGTCTCGCCCGCGGCGCAGAGCCCGGATCAGATGCCGTTCCTGGTGCGCTTCGCGCCGATCCAGACGGACACCACCGGCGCGGCCTTCCTCACCATCAGCAACTACGCCATCTGGAAGAGCAACGCGACACCGGCCTGGACGCGGCTGTGGCCGCCGGTCTACCCGGTGAACGCCGCCACCGCGCCGGGCGTGCGGGCGATCTTCGCCTCGCAGAACATCCCCAAGCTGTACGGCGCGGCGCTCTCCGGCGGCACCTTCATCGTCACCAGCGACGAGGTGACGTGGACCCAGTCCGTGCAGCTGGGCGTGGGCGCGCAGGTGCAGAGCCGCGGCTCCACCATCGCCTTCCCGGGCACCACGCCCGCGGGGAAGAACCCGGGGGACGTCTACCTGGCGGGCAGCGCGGCGACCCTGCTGGATGACTACACGCCGGTGCCGGCGAGCGTGGGCCGGCTCTTCCTCACCACCAACCGCGGGGCCAGCTTCACGCCCTTCCACGGCAACGGGACGGGGCAGGACCTCCCGAACGTGCCGATCCAGGTGGTCCGGTACGACCCCGGGGACACCACCAACAACACCATCTATGTCGGCACCGACCTGGGCATGTACCGCACGGTGGATGGCGGCGCGACCTGGCAGCGCTTCGGCTACGGGCTGCCGCTGGTGCGCGTGACGGACATGTTCATCGCCAAGAACTCGAGCCTGGTGCGCATCTCCACCTTCGGCCGCGGCCTCTGGGAGATCTACCCGGACGCCACCGCGCCCAAGGGCGTCTCCGGCAACGGCGACTACGACCGGGACCTCCAGATCGACCTGATTGACCTCGCCGCGCTGGCGAGCCGGATGGGCACCACGCCCGCCACCACCACCTGGCCCAGCTACAGCTGGCTGGTGGACTTGAACACCCCCACACCAGCGGTGAGCTCGGTGGATGACGCGGACTTGAACGCCCTGCTGTCGAAGTTCGGAGGCACGCCATGAGCCGCGCCCTCTTCGTCCGGCTGCTCTCGGCTGGCTGCGCGCTGTTGCTCTCCGCGTGCGGCGGCTGCGGCGGCGGCGGTGGCCCGTCCTCTCCGCCCACCATCTCCAGCTTCAGCGCCTCCGCGCCCAAGGTGCAGGCAGGCGAGAAGGTGACGCTCAGCTGGTCCGTCTCCAACGCGGACGAGCTGGCCATCTCGCCGTCCATCGGCAACGTGACCGGCAAGACGTTCATCGAGGCCACGGTGAGCGCCTCCACCACCTACACGCTCACCGCCAAGAACGCGGCGGGCCAGAACACCGCCGCGGTGACGGTGGACGTCTTCGCCGGCCCCAGCGGGCTCGTCCTCGAAGGCCTTCCCGCGAGCACCACCGCCAACACCGAGCTCACCTTCTCGCTGCGCGCGGTGCTGCCGGGCGGCGCCACCGCGTCCGCGTACACGGGCACCGTGGCCTTCTCCAACAGCGACGCCCAGGCGGTCGTCCCCGGCGCGTACACCTTCACCGCGGCGGACCAGGGCAGCCACAGCTTCAAGCTGACCCTGAAGACGCGCGGCACGCAGACCCTCACCGCGCAGGACACCCAGACGCCGGCGCTCTCCGCCACCGCGCAGGTGGTGGTGGCCTCCGGCACCGGCCACACGCTCACCCTGATGTCCGGGGACGCGCAGAGCGCGCCGGTGACCACCGCCCTGCCGGCACCGCTGGTGGTGCGGGTGACGGACGTGAGCGGGGCGCCCGTGGAGGGCGCCACGGTCACCTTCGCCGGCGCCACCGGCAACGGCACCGTCAACCCCACCCAGGCGCTGACGGACGCGAGCGGCCTGGCGCGCACCACCGCCACCGTCTCCACCCGCACCGGCCTGCACACCTTCGTGGCCAGCGCGGCGGTGGTGACCGGCTCCCCGGTGACCTTCACCGCCAACGCCACGGCCGGCGCGGCCACCCAGTTGATCAAGGTGAGCGGCGATGGCCAGAACGGCCAGGCCGGCGTGGGGCTGGCGCAGCCGCTGGTGGTCCGCGTGGCGGACGCCCAGGGCAACGGCGTGCAGGGCTTCCGCGTGGACTGGGCGGTGGCGAGCGGCGGCGGCGCCGTCTCCGCCACCTTCGTCAACACTGACTCGGATGGCCTGGCGCGCGTGAACGCCTCGCTCGGCGCCGCGCTCGGCGCCAACAGCTACCGCGCCACGGCCACCGGCCTCACCGGCTCGCCGCAGACCTTCACCGCCACCGGCAGCTCCGGACCGGCGGCCAAGCTCGTCTACGTCTCCGGGAACGGCCAGAGCGGCCCGGTGGCGAGCGCCCTGCCCCAGCCCTTCGTGGTGCGGGCCACGGACATCAACAACAACCCCGCCGCAGGCGTCACCGTCACCTTCACCGTGCAGAGCGGCGGCGGCGCGGTGGCGAGCGCCCAGGTGGTGACCGCGGCCAACGGCCAGGCCGCCACCAACGCCACGCTCGGCCCCACGCTGGGCACGCAGAGCTTCGCCGTCAGCGCCACCGGCCTGGCCGGCTCGCCGCTGACGTTCACCGCCACCGCCACCCCGGGCGCCCCCGCCAGCATCGTCAAGGTGAGCGGGGACGGGCAGAGCGCGCCAGCGGGCGGGACGCTCGCACAGCCCTTCGTCGTCCGCGTCACCGATGCGGGCGGCAACCCGGCGGCCGGCGTCACCGTGACGTGGACGGCGGTCACCGGCGGCTCGGTGCCGGCCTCTTCCCTCACGGACGCGTCCGGCCTGGCGAGCGCCACCGGCACGCTCGGGGCGGCCGTCGTCCTCTACACGTTCCAGGCGAAGGTGGGCGCGCTGCCGGCGGTGAGCTTCACCGCCTCCGCGCAGAAGGCCGCCACCGTGCTCGTGTACACGGACCCGCCGGCCGGCGCGAAGCTGCGGCTGGTGCGCAACGTGGCCGCGTCTACCGCTACGTCCGTTCGGCTGGATCTCGTGGCCACGGTGGCGCTCACCGGCTACTCGGTGGGGCTCAACCTGCCGGTGGACGCCACGCGCATCCGCCTGGCCGCCACCGGGATGATTCCGGGCACCGCGCTCAACCCAGGCACCGCGCCGGTGGCCGCCAAGGCGGTGCTCCCGGTGAGCGGCCCGCTCAAGGGCGTGGTCGTCTCCGGACAGACCCAGAAGGCCACCGGGCCCGGGGCCGTCCTCACCGACAGCGCCATCCCCGCCGGCACCGTGCTCTACAGCGTGGTGCTGGAGCTGCCGCCCGGCACGCTCACCGGCCTCGCGTTCGACGGGACCACCCAGGCGAACCTGGGGCCCAAGTTCCGCGCGGCGCTGCGCAACCGCGCCGGCACGGACGTGGTGCTGCAGAGCGACTTCGCGATCGGCAGGCTCGAGCTGCAATGAGCTGAGCAGAAGGCCTTGAGGGCTCAGAGTGGGTTCAGGGTCGCGGGGCGCCGAGCACGCATGGGTCCCGCGGTGGCGCGCTCCACCCGCGGTGGGTTGCACAGGCACACCTCCTGTGGGAGGGCGCTTGCGCCGTTCTGTGAATGGTTTCGGGGATCCCAGCCCCAGAACCATTCACAGTTCCAGCCCAGCGGCTCGAGCGCCCGCTGAGGCCGATCGAGGCTGGGCTACCCGCCGCGGCTCGAGCGCGATGCCGCGGGACCCATGCGTGCTCGGCATCCCGCGACCCTGAACCCACTCTGAGCCCTCGAGGCCTGCAGCCGCGGTCGCTGCCGCGGAGAATCAGCCGCGCTTGAGCGGGTCATCCATCGGCTCGCCGCGCCCAGTCAGCGGCCCCTCCACGTCCCCCTCCTTGGAGATGCGGGCCTCCTCGCGGCGGACGGTGTCGGAGATCTCCCGCTGCTCCACCTCCGTGTCCTTGGCCACGCGGACCTCCTCGCGGACCACCGGGCGCTTGCGGACCTCCACCTTCTCCTCGGAGAGCGGGATGGAGACGCTCTGCTGCTCGAAGCTCCCTTCGGTCGCCTGGGCCGCCGCGCCTTCTACCGGCACCCGCTCGACGCGGAGCCGCTCGCGCTCCACCGGAACGGTCACCTGCTTCTGCTCCTCGACGATCTCCTTGGTGACCCTCACCTCGCCCGCGCCTACCCGGCGCTTGCTGACCTCCAGCTCTTCCTCGGTCAGGCGCATGGTCGCCCCTTCCCTCCCCCGCTCGGCCTCGACGGTGCGGCCGCCTTCCATTGCCGTCCGCTCCGGCTCCTCGCCGGGCCTGCGCAGCGCCTCTGCGCCCTGGCTGAGGATGATCCCGTCCTCGTTGATCTCCGCGATGGCGCTGTAGTCGGCCAGATATTCCTTGGGGAAGAAGATCCCCTTCTCGATCTGGAATTGCTGATCGCCCACGGCGATCACCTTCCCGAGCTTCTGTCCGTCTCGCGCGTGTACCGTCATTCCCTCTCGAATCGCCGCTCTGTCGTACGTGGTCATGGGGTCCTCGAAGTCTTCGTGTCCAAGCGAAGGGTGAGCACCCCTGGGCATTTCGGCCCGAAGCGCCCCGTCCTTCGTCGTCCGGGCAGTCGGCCTGCGGAGCGAGCCCGAGCCGAGGCCCACACCGGCACCGCCGAGCCCACCCGAGCGAGCGGCAGAGCGAATATTTCGCCGGGCGGCGCCGTACAACGCCCGTCGTCTTCCTCCCGACCGGTACCCCCCACAACGCCGCACGTTGACGCTGCGGGCGCTGGGGTTGGAGCCTTCCCCATGGTCACACACGTCCGTATCGCCCTTCTCTGCTGCGCGTTGCTCGTCGCCGGCTGCAGCAGCGTGGAGGAGCCCGCGCCGCCGGAGCTCGCCTCGCTCGAGCAGGCCGCCACCAGCACGGTGATCGTCCGCTGGTCCGGAGGCCAGGACATCCTGACCGGCGCCGGCAAGTGCTACATGTGCGGCGCCGACTACGCGTGTGACTACGTCTACCCGAGCGGCAACTACGGCCAGTGGGCGGGCGGCATGAAGAGCTTCACCGACCCCTACCCCGCGGGCAGCCTGGTCACCGGCGTGACCGTGTCGGTGAATGGCTGCCACGACTCGATCACCGGCAACGCGTCCATCTACCTCAACAACGTCTACGTGGGGACGGTGACCCCCGCTGCGAACTGCTACTGCGGCGCGGCCTGCAGCACCAAGTCGGTGACGCTCACCAACGCGGCGGGGCTGCCCGGCTACGTGTATGGCGGCACCAACGTGGTGCGCGTCAACAACGACAGCCTCGCGGGCGGCAAGGGGCTGTGCCTGACCGCGGCGTCGCTCGTCCTCACCGCCGCGGACTCTCCGCCGCCGAGCGTCTCCCCCACGTCCCTCGCGTTCGGCACGCGCAACATGGGGAGCCCCTCCGCGCCGCAGATGGTGACGCTCACCAACCCCGGCCCGTACCCCACCACCGTCCGCGGCGTGAACCCGCCGCCGGGCTACAGCGTCACCGGCCCCGCCTTCCCGGCCGTGCTCGGCACCGGCGGCACGGCCACCTTCAACGTCACCTTCTCGCCCGTGGCCAACGGACCGGCCAATGGCAACCTCGCGTTCGATGCGAGCGTGGGCACGGTCCTGGTGCCGGTCACCGGCACCGGCGTGGGCCCGGAGCTCTCCCTCACTCCCACCAGCCTCAGCTTCCCCGCCACCGCGGTGGGCAGCACCGCCACCGCCCCGCTCACCCTCAAGAACCTGGGCGCCACGGACTTGGTCGTCAGCGCGCTGGCGGAGAGCTCGCCGGACTTCTCCGCGGGCGGCGTGACGCTGCCGCTCACGTTGGCGCCCGGCGCGAGTCAGGCGGTGACCGTCAGCTTCACCCCCACGCAGCGCGGCTCGCTGAGCACCACGCTGAGCCTCGCGCACAACGCTGGCGGCTCGCCCACGGACGTGGCGCTCTCCGGCACCGGTCAGGGGGCGCGGCTGGTGGTCTCACCCACCTCATACAACTACGGCGTCGTCCTGCTCGGCAGCAGCGCGGACCAATCGTTCACCGTGAGCAACTCGGGTGAGCTGCCGCTGACCGTGAGCGCGGTCGCCCTCGCCGGCGCGTCCTCCGGCGACTTCTCGGTGCAGACCGCCACGCCCTTCACCGTCGCGCCGGGTGGTTCAACGCCGCTGGTCGTCCGCTTCGCGCCCACGGTGGGCGGTGGCCGCTCGGCCGCGCTCTCCTTCTCCAGCAACAACGTGGGCACCTCGCCGGGGGTGAGCCTCTCCGGCACGGGCGGCGCGCCGATGGTCGGCTACTCCGTGAGCTCGGTGGCGTTCGGCACCGCGGCGCTGGGCGGCACCGAGGTGACGCGCACCCTCACCGTCTCGTCCACGGGCACCTCTGCGCTCATCCTCTCCGGCGTCACCTTCGGCGGCGCGCAGGCCGGCAGCTTCTCGATCTCGCCGCTGACGTTTCCGATCACCCAGAACCCCAACACCTCGCTGGTGGTGACGCTCCGCTTCAACCCCACGGTGGCGGGCGCGAACGCGGGAACGTTCCAGGTCGTCTCCAACGCGGCCAACACGCCGGCGCCGGTGGCCCTCTCCGGGACAGGGCAGAGCGGACAGCTGGCCTTCACGCCCGCCTCGCTCGACTTCGGCACGGTGCTGGTGGGGGCGCCGTCCACCGCGCGGGTGGCCTCGCTGAAGAACACTGGCGCGGTGAGCGTGACGGTGAGCGAAGTGGCGCTGGCAGGCGCGGACGCGGCCAGCTTCACGCTGGCAGGCGCGCCGAGCGGCACGGTGACGCTCGCCCCCTCGCAGACGATGACGCTCCAGGTGACCGCCGCGCCGGCGAGCGCCGGGGCCAAGTCCGCCGCGGTGCGCGTCACCAGCAACGTCTTCGGGGCGCCCACGCTGGACCTGCCGCTCACCACCACCGGCGTCACCCAGGCGCTCAACGTCTCGCCCGCCGCGCTCGCCTTCGGCGCGGTGCACGTGCCCACCGCGGGCGTCACCAAGACGCTGCTGGTCCAGAACGCCACCACCGCGCCGCTCACCGTCACGGGGCTCGAGCTCTCCGGCCCGGCCGCGGCCAGCTTCACCGCCACCCCGAGCGCCCCCTTCACGCTCGGCGCGAACGGGACGCAGACGGTCTCCGTCACCTACCGGCCCACCGCCGAAGGCGAGGCGACAGCGGAGCTCAAGGTCTCCAGCGCCACGGAGAGCGCCACGGTGACGCTGAGCGGCAGCGCGCTCACCCGGTACTTGATCGCCAAGCCGGCCGCTCTGGAGCTGGGCACCGTGAAGGTGGGCGAGCAGTCGCCGCGGCAGGAGCTGACGCTGGAGAACGTGAGCGATGAGTCGGTGACCGTCCAGGCGATCTCCTCCTCCGAGCCGGCCTTCACGGTGGAGGCCACGCTGCCGCTGACGCTCGCCGCGCGCGCCTCCGCCGCCGTGGGCGTGCGCTTCACCCCGCAGGCCGCGGGCGCCGCCTCCGGCTCACTGGAGGTCCGCCTGGCCGGGCAGAGCGGGCCGGACGTCACGGTCGCGCTCGCCGGTACGGGCGAGGCCGCCGGCGGCAACGACCCGCTCCCAGGCGGCACGCCGAAGGGCTGCGGCTGCTCCGGCGGCGAAGGGCCGCTGCTCGCCTTCGCGGTGCCGCTCGTCCTGGCCGCGGCGCTGCGGCGCCGGCGCCTGCGCTGACCGGCCCATAGGGACAAGGAGGCGAGGGGCGCGCGGTGCACTGCCCCGATGGGTTGTCGTGCCGCCGACGACCGGGAGTGGGCGCCCGCCCGTAGTGGGGACACTAGGTTCTGACATTGGAACTTAGTGTCCCCAGTTCCCGAAGCGGAGGTCGGGCGCCCTCGGCGTACGCTGTGCCTGTGCAACCCAACGCGGGTGGAGCGCGGCTCCGAGGGGTCGATGCGTGCAGCGCACCACGCGACCCTTGCCCAACTGAGTCCTCCCTGCCCTCCCACGCCTCGGGGACGTCTCTAGCGGAACGGGATCCCGCGCTCGGGCGTCCCACCCGCCGCCCGGAACCACCCACCCGCTCGCCCGCCGCGGAACCTGCCCATGCTGAGCTCGCTGATCGTCGCGCTGCTGCTCGCCACCCGCCCCGCGGGCCTTCCTCCAGATCCGTACGTCAGGTACGTCCGCGCTTCGGGCCCCGTGGACGTCTCCATCGAGTTCGGCGCCAAGAATGCGCTCATCGTGGAGGGACAAGCCGACCTCCGGTTGACCCGGCAGACGCTCCACGTGGCGGCGAAGGGTGATGGCCCCCGCCCGAGGGTCCGGCTGACGGTGGGTGGGTTTCTGGGCATCGACGCGAGCGGGGACGCCACGGTCGAGCTCATCGGCTACCGGGGACGGGTATTGACCGTTCGCGCGCGCGACAGGGCGAAGGTCGAGCTGCGGGGCACTGCGAACGGAAGCTTCCTGCGGTTGGACGTCCGTGACCAGGCACAGGTGGATGCGCAGCCGCTGGCGCTGAGCGTTCTCCAGGTGACGCTCGCCGGAGCGGCGCGGGCCAGCGCCCGATTCTCGGGGCTACCAGGTTGCTCGCTCGCCGGGGCTCTGCGAGGGACGAGTGAGCTCTCCATCGAAGGCAAGGTGGACCGCGAGGCGGTGACCGTCGAGGCAACGGCCACCCTCCTCCGGCGATGAGCAGGCCCCGGCTAGAACGGCCGCAGCGCTCTGACAAGCTCGGGTGGGGCTCGCTCGAGCAGCTCCGCGCTGGGCTGATAATTCGCTTCGCGCGCGGCCTCGGCGATCCGGAGCCCGTACCGCCGATTCGACGACCAGCAGCTCAGCAACTTCGTCTCGACCAGCGTGCGCAGCAGCTCCTCCTTTGCGTGCAGCTTGTACGCAATCGCCGAGGCGACCGCGTCCGACTCCTGCTCCAGTCCCGAGAGGATGACGTCATCCACCGAGCTGTCTGGCAGCTCGCAGAGCACGGCGTAGATGGCGCGGCGCACCCGCTCATACCGCGCGCCCGCGTTCGCCTTCGCCCCGAGGGCCTCGAGCAGCAACCTCAGCGCCTCCTTTGGCGGTGGCAGTGGCTTGACGCCGAACCAGGCGGGAGGTCCGCGAAGTGCCGTTCCCAGGTGCTTCACCTCCTCGCAGCGCCCCTCCACGCTGCCCGTGGTGAGCGGGCTCGAAGGTGCCTCGACCGCCGAGCCCCCCAGCAACACCGCGGCAGCGTCCGGAGGGGCCGGCACCCAATCCCGCTCCAGGGCCCCAGCGCTCCATCCCACCAGCTGCGCGAAGCGCGAGGCCGCCCACCCTGGCTCGGAGACCCAGAACAAGGGCCGCAGGCGGACGCCGTGGCCCGGCACCAGCTCGATGAGGCACTGACGGGCGCACGCCTCGTCCAACGCACCGAGCAGCGTGACCCTGTCTCGCAGCGCGGAGCTCAGGAGGGCGAGCCCTTCGAGGTTGCGATCCAGGGAGTCCAGCACCAATGGCTCGCCGAGCACCATCGCTCCCCCCGAGACCTGCAGGGCTGCGAGCCCGTACTCCTCGACCAGCAGATTCGACAAGCCCTCCAGGGGGACTCGAACGGGGAGCGGGCCCTCGTGCACGGCAGGCGCATCGCGCCGGTCTGCCCGAATGGACGGGAAGACCTGGATCTCCTCGGGGACCGCGCGATCAATGACGACCAGGTGCCAAACCTCTCCCCAGTCTCCCTGGATCGCGAGCTCGACCCGGCCGCCGTCCAGGGTCAGCGCCACGAGCTTCGCGACGAGCGCTTCATACCGCTCCTCCGAGGGCTCGTCCTCGAGGAGCAGCTTCTTCGCCGCGGAGGCGCACGCGGCGTCTGAGATAGAGGTCCCGACGATGAGGCGATGCACCTGAACGGCTCCTGAGCGCAAGGTGCGGCCCAGACGACTTCGACCCTGGCCCGATTCAAAGCGGGACCTGAGCTTCCGTGGCCACAAAGTGACGCCTCATCCGGGGCGCGTGCGTCTATCACCTCCCGAGAACACCCAAAGTGACGCCCCGGCCGGGGCTCGTGCACGGCGCCGCGGCAGCGTGCTACCAACGTCTGGCGTGCTCCCCACCAGCGCCTTCCTCCTCAACGTGCCGCTCACCCGCCGGATCACCCTGGCGGATGTGGTCAAGGCAGAGGAGACGCTCACGCGGCCGGAGAGCTGGCGGATCTCCCTGCGCGAGGAGGCAGACCTCTGGGAGCTCTACCGGCGCAAGCAGCACCGCTTCGAGCCGGACGCGGCGGAGCGCTTCGAGGCGCTGCTCAATGCGCGGGTGGATCGCTTCCAGCACGAGCGGCTGCGCCCGACGGAGCGGCTGCGCGCGCGGTTCGGGCAGGACGTCTTCGAGCGGCGAGCCAACAAGGTGGACAACAAGCTCTCCACGCTGATGTCCCCGGAGGCCGCGCGCCCCTTCCGCGCCGTGGCTCCACCCACCACCTCGCGCGGCGTGCCGGAGCTGAACGCGGCCGGGCTCCCGCCGCCCGGCGTGCACGAGGTGACCTGGGACGAGCTGGCCTCAGCGTTTGGCTTCAACGACCACCGCAAGACGCTGCTGGCGGGGCTTTTGCGCGCCGCCCACAACGTGCGCGACGCCGGAGGCGACGAGCTGCTCCTGGGCGGGAGCTTCATCACCAAGAAGGAGCACCCGGCGGACTTCGACGCGATCGCCGACTTCCTCGGGTTGGACGAGGCCAAGCTGGACCCGCTCTTCGCCGCCGAGCTGGTGACCACGCAGAAGACGAAGTACGGCGGGGAGCTGCTGCCGCTGGACGGCGCCGCGGGCGAGTGGTCCCACTTCAAGCCCTTCGTGGAGTTCCTGCAGAAGACGCGCGAGGGCGAGCCGCGCGGGCTGTTCCGGCTCAAGCTGAGCACGCTCCCTCCTCCCCAAGGGTAAGGCCCCCCCCCCGGTCACCTCGAGCGTAGCGCCGCAGGCGCGTAGTCGAGAGGCGGCACGCGAGCTCGAAGCGGCGCAGAGGGGATCACGAGCTTGGGTGCCGCCCCTCGACTACGGCCTGACGGCCTACGCTCGGGGAGACCGGGGGAGATCGCCGGCCTCAAGTTTCAGGTCAGGGCGTGCGCGGAGCCGTCGCGCTCTGCAGCCCGGTGGCGATCTCCGGGAGGATTCCGCGCCGCACGTACACCGGCGCGGCCAGCGCGCGGAGCCGGGGCAGCTGCCGCCAGAACCAGAGCCCGGCGAGCACGCAGGTGACGCCGCCGAACAGCAGGGTGGCCTGCGCGCCGAAGCGCTGCGCGGCGGTGCCCGCGAGCAGGCTGCCGAAGGGCGCAGACCCGAAGAAGGCGGCCGCGTAGAAGCTCATCACCCGTCCGCGCTTGTCCTCGTCCACCAGCGTCTGCAGCACGGTGTTGCTGGCGGCCATCTGCACCATCATGGCCAGGCCGGTGAAGAACAAGATCGCCAGCGACAGCGGGAGCGAGCGGGAGCGGGAGAACGCCGCCAGCCCCACGCCGAAGGCGATCGCGCCCAGGACGAGCACCCGCCCCAACCCGAGCACCGAGCGGCGGGAGGCGAGGTAGAGCGCGCCGGCCAGCGCGCCGAAGCCGGTGGACGCCATCAGGAAGCCGAGCGTGCTCGCGCCGCCGTGCAGCACCTGGGTGGCGATGATCGGCATCAGCACCATGTAGGGCATGCCCATCAGGCTCACCAGCGCGAGCAGGAGCAGGATGGAGCGCACCGGCGCGAAGCCGACCACGTAGGCGAAGCCCTCGCGCAGCTCCTGGCCCAGCGGCTTGAGAGTACGGCGCTGGGCGGGGGCCTTCAGGCGCATCGCCCAGAGCGAGCCGAGCACCGCCAGGTAGCTGCACGCGTCGATCAAGAAGCAGCCGCCCTCGCCCACCGCGGCGATCAGCACGCCGGCCACGGACGGGCCGATCAACCGCGCCGCGTTCACCATGGAGGAGTTGAGCGCGATCGCGTTGGGGAGGTCCTCGCGCGCGTCGATCATCTCCACCACGAAGGCCTGCCGCGCCGGCGTGTCGAACGCGTTGATGATCCCCTGGAAGGCGGCGAGCGCCAGCACGTGCGCCACCTTTATCCGCCCGCTGAGCGCGAAGGCCGCGAGCAGGCCGGACTGGAGCATCGCCAGGGCCTGGGTGACGAGCAGCACCCGGTGGCGGTTCCAGCGATCCACCCACGCCCCAGCCACCGGCGCCAGGAACAGGGTCGGAATCTGCCCGGCGAAGCCCACCAGCCCCAAGAGCAGCGACGACTGGGTGAGCCGGTAGACGAGCCAGCTGGTCGCCACGCGCGTCAGCCAGGTGCCGATGAGCGACACCGTCTGCCCGGCGAAGAAGAGCCGGTAGTTGCGGTGCCGCAGCGCGCGGCCGATCGACGCCAGCGGATTGCCGGAGGAGGGGCTCACCGCTCTCCTGGTAGCCACTGCCGGGCGCGGGCGCCAGCTACCGGGGCGAGCGCATGGCGCGGACCGCGTAGTAGACGGCCAGCGCGAAGGCGAGCCCCACGAAGAGCAGGTTCACGCCGCGGGCGCCGTTGCGCAGCCGCATGATGCCGATCATCCCGCACGCGGCGCCGAGCAGGCCGTAGCGGATCCGGACGGGGATGGTGCGGATCTGCGCGATGACGTACGCGACCAGGAAGATCCCCAGGGAGACGTAGTCGATCCCGATCATCGGCTCAGCACCTCTTTAGGTCAGCTCGTCCGGGCCCGGCTTCTCAAGCAGGACCGTAGCCCAGAACACCGCGGCGGCTACCATCCTGACGTCACGGCGACCGGAACGTCCGTTTCGCTACGCCTCTTCGAGCTTGAACTGCGGCGGCTCGATCCGCTCGCTGGCGCACTCCGGGCAGCGGCCCGGCGTGGAGAGGCGGGTCCGCTGCGAGAACGAGAAGCCGCACGCCAGGCACGCGGCGGGCTGCATCACGAAGCGCTCCCCGTCCTTCTTGGCGGAGCGCTCCAGGTGCTGGAGGTGCTCGGGGACGTCCTTCTCGGAGATCCCCACCTCGGTGGAGAGCTCGCGCGCGGAGACGGGCCCCTTGCGCAGGGCCGCCCGCAGCGCGTCCCGGATGGTCTGGCTGCGCTCCTTGGGGGCGGGGGGGTCGTTGGAGGCCTTGGCCATGCGACTGTGCTTCATAGAGCAGATTCGCGTTCTGGTGCGGCGCCGCGAGCCGTGCTTGGTTCCGCGCGCGCAGCCGCCACGAGAGAAAGGTCCGATGTTCCACAGACTGGGTGCAGCGATGTACGGGGCGCGGTGGCCGGTGATCGGCGTCTGGGCGCTGGTCCTGGCGCTCTCCGCCTTCTTCGCGCCGCGCGCGCCGGGCGTGCTCAAGACGGACGCCTTCTCGCTCGCGGTGGCGGACTCGGTGCAGGTGACGCAGGCGTTGGTCACCCGCTTCGGCGCTGGGCGCACCTACCTGCTGCCGGTGTTCAGCCTCCCCGAGGGCGCCAGCGGCCAGGACCCGGAGTGGGCGAAGAAGATCGACGACGCGCTCGCCCCGCTGCGACAGGACCCGGACGTGCTCCACGTCCACACCTTCGCCAGCACCGAGTCCCCGGACTTCGTCAGCGAGGACGGCCGCACCACCTACGCGCTGGTGGGGATGAAGCTGGACGCCAATGCCGCCACCAAGCGGCTGCCGCAGCTGCGCGCGAAGATCTCCCCGCCCCCCGGCGCCGAGCTCAAGCTCACCGGCATCCCCGTGGTGCTGGACGCGATCGCCAAGATGACCATGGAGGACGTGAAGCGCGCGGAGCTCTACACCTTCCCCATCGCGCTGCTGATCTTGCTCATCGTCTTCCGCACCGTGGTGGCCGCGGGGATGCCGCTGATGATGGCCGCCGCCTCCACCGCGGTCTCGCTGATGGGGATCTACTTCCTCGGGCAGTCGATGGACCTCTCCATCTTCGTGCTCAACGTCTCCTCCATGCTCTCGCTCGGCGTAGGGATCGACTACTCGCTCTTCATCGTCAGCCGCTTCCGCGAGGAGCTCTACCTCCAGAAGGGGGACCGGCGCGCCGCCGCGGCAGCGGCGATCGGCACCGCTGGCAAGGCGGTGTTCGTCAGCGGGCTCACGGTGATGATCGGCATGGGGAGCCTGCTCGTCTTCGAGTTCTCCATGATGCGCAGCATCGGCATCGGCGGGATGCTGGTGGTGGCGGTCAGCGTGCTCGCGGCGGTGACGCTGCTGCCGGCGGTGCTCTGCGCGCTCGGGCCTCGCATCAACGCCCTCAAGCTGCCCGGGCTGATGCCGGTGGAGCAGAAGCTCGCGCGCGAGCAGGCGCACGCGCGCGGGTTCTGGCACACGGTCGCCACCGCGGTCTCCCGCTACCCCACCGTCATCGCCCTCGCGGTGCTGGCGATCCTGGTGGCGGTGGGCTCGCCGGTGCTGCGGATGAACTTCGGCGGCCCCACGGTGAAGGCGCTCCCGCGCGACGAGCCCAGCCGCCAGGCCGCCGAGCTGCTGGACGAGAAGTTCCCCACCCACGGCAAGGACAGCGACCTGCTGGTGCTCGCCACCACCCGGGACGGCAAGGCGATGACCGAGCCCGCCAACGCGCAGGCGCTGCTGGACTACGTGGCGGACGCGAAGGCGAAGTTCCCGGAGATCCAGAAGGTGCTGGTGGGCAACCAGGACATGCTCCAGATGCCGAAGGAGCAGGCGCTGGGCTTCCTCGACCAGCTGCGCCAGGACCCGGAGGCGCTGGATCCGCGCCTGCGCCAGTTCCTCGCCACCTTCGTCAACGGGCCCGCCGCCACCGTGCGCTTCATGACCTCCGCGCCCTACAGCTCGCCGCAGGGGACGGACCTGGTGCACCGGCTGCGCGCGCTGCACTCCCCCGCGCTGGAGCTGAAGATCGGCGGACGCCAGGCCGAGCTGGTGGACTTCGCCCAGGCGCTCTACGGCCGCTTCCCGCTCGCGGTGGCGCTGGTGATCGTCATCACCTATCTCGCGCTGCTGGTGATGTTCCAGTCGGTGCTGCTGCCGCTCAAGGCGATCTTGATGACCGGCCTCTCGCTCTCCGCCAGCTACGGGGCGCTGGTGTGGATCTTCCAGGAGGGGAACCTGGCCCGCGTGCTCAACGTGGACGACACCGGCTACGTGGAGACCTCGCTGCCGATCATCCTCTTCGCCGTCTTGTTTGGCCTCTCCATGGACTACGAGGTCTTCATGCTGAGCCGGATCAAGGAGCTCTACGAGAAGACCGGCGACAACGCGCAGAGCGTGGCGCTCGGCCTGGAGCGCACCGGCGGCCTGGTCACCAGCGCGGCGCTGGTCATGGTTGCGGTGGCGGGCGCCTTCGCCACCGCGGAGGACGTGCTGGTGAAGGCGGTGGGCGTGGGGATGGTGCTGGTGGTGGCGCTGGACGCCACGGTGGTGCGCGCGCTGCTGGTGCCGTCCACCATGGAGCTGCTCGGCCGCGCCAACTGGTGGGCGCCGGCCTTCCTCAAGCGGCTCCTGCCGGACGTGCGGGTGGAGTAGCCGCCTCGGCCTTCGCCGTCGGCACGAACGGGCTGAGCAGCTGGCCGAGCCAGCTGCTCGGCGTGGGCTCCGGCACCCCGAGCGCGTAGGTCTCCTCGCCCTTGGGCAGTTGGAAGGTGCCGAAGAGGAGATCCGTCCACGGCGCGAGGTTGGCGAAGTTCTGCACCCGCTCCGGGTGCAGCGCGTGGTGCCAGTGGTGGAGCTCCGGCGCGCCGAGCAGATAGCGCAGCGGCCCCAGCGGCAGCCGCGCGTTGGAGTGGATGTAGATCGCCCACAGCCCGCGGAAGACGGCCAGCGGCACCAGCAGGCGCAGCGGGAAGCCCAGGGAGATCGCCGGCAGGTTGATGGCGAGTTGCGTGAGCAGCCCGTCCACCGGGTGCTCGCGGTGCGCCGCCAGCCAGTCCAGGGTGGTGGAGGTGTGGTGCACGCGGTGGAAGCGCCAGAGCAGCGGCGAGGCGTGGCTGGCGCGGTGGAACGCGTAGACGCAGAGGTCCGAGAGCAGCACCACCTCCACCGCCTGCAGCCACAGCGGCTGCGCGCCCACCGCCGCGCGCACGCCGGCGCCCAGCTCGAGCACCGGGTGCAACCGGGTGAGCGCGGCCTCCGCGAGCGGCCCGAAGCAGAAGGCCTGCCCCAGGTAGAAGCAGAGGTCGGTGAAGAGCTCCGGGCGCAGCCAGGGCTGCCGGCGCGCGGGCCACAGCCGCTCCAGCGGCCCGAAGGCGGCCAGCAGCATCAGCAGCGTCAGCGCGGTGCCGGTGAGCGCGCTCAATAGCCGGGGACGAAGTGGAAGGGGAAGCTGACCAGGAGGGTGCCGCCGTCCTCCGCCGGGGGGAAGCGCCAGCTGCGCACCCGCTCCAACACGCACGAGGCGAGCTCCAGGTCCCCGGTGCCGTTGCCGGTGACGCGCAGGCCGCTCGCCTTGCCGTCCGCGCCGATCGTCCACGCGAGCGTCAGCTTTCCATTGGAGGGCGGCGTCTTGGCCTGATGGCAGGCGCGCAGCTCTGCGCGGTGCGACTTGAGCTCCCGCTCCACCGCCTCCGGCAGGGCCGGCGCAGGGCGGAGCGTGCCCATGTCCGAGCCGTGGTTCTGCGCGAGCGACTCTCCGCCGAAGGACTTCGAAGCGGCGAAGTGGTGGGGGAACGGCTGCGCCACGCCGGCGTCCGCGCCGCCATCCGTCGCCCCGCCGGCCGCGCTCGCCCGCCCCCAGATGCCGAGCGTGGCGGCGGCGAGGAAGACCACGAACGAGAGCAGCGCCAGGACGCGAAGGACGCGGAGCATGGAGGCGCTTCTAGCACCGCCGGACTCCGTCAGGTTTCAGCGGCCACTTGATCGCCACGGGGGCTGGGCAGTAGGCCTCTGCTCTCCCAGGGAGAGAACCGTGGCCTCCGCGCTGCCGCCGAAGTTCATCGAGGTCGAGATCGGCTCCTTCTGCAACCGGGCTTGCGCGTGGTGTCCCAACGGCTGGCACGACCGCGGGCAGGCGCAGAAGTTCATGGAGCCGCGCGTCTGGGCGACGCTGCTCGCGGACCTGGGCCGCCACCGCTACGCCAGCCGCTTCGCGTTCCACAACTACAACGAGCCGCTCGCGGACCCATCCCTGCTGGAGAAGGTGGCCGACGCTCGCCGCGCCATGCCCAAGGCCTTCCTCGAGGTCTATACGAACGGCGACTTCCTCACCCGCGAGCGGCTGGAGGAGCTGCGCGGGCTGGGGCTGGACCACGTGCTCGTCACCCGTTACCCGCCGCCCTCGCATGCCTTCAAGGAGCCGGACCTGGCGGAGCTCAACAAGTTCCTCGACCGGCTCGGCGTCGTGGCCCGAAGGCGCCGGGAGAACCGCGTGCGGAAGATCCTCCAGACCGTCCGCCTGGGCCGGCTCCGGCTCACCGTCCGCGCGCCGCGCATCCAGCACTACACGCGCCGCGCTGGCAGCGTGCACCTCGAGGGGCTGCCGACCGTGACCCGGCGGCGCCGCCCCTGCTACCTGCCGTACCAGGCCGCGGCGATCGACTTCCACGGCAACCTGAAGCTCTGCTGCCACGTCTACGACACCCAGCTCCCCGAGAACGCGCCGTACGTCATCGGCAACGTGGGCGAGCAGCCGTTCTCCAAGCTGTGGAGCTCACCGAAGATGCAGGGGCTGCGCGAGCAGCTGGCCCGCGCCCGCTTCGCCGGCCTGCCCGCCTGCGCCACCTGCACGCACAAGATGACGCCGCGGATGCTGCAGCAGGTGAAGACCACGTACTCGCTGCCGACTTGAGCCCCCCGTTCACCTCGAGCCGAGGGGCTCGCACGACCGCACAGGGCTCTTAGGGCTCAGGGATGTTTGGGTTGCGCGGCCTCGTTGCACGCATGGGTCCCGCGGTAACGCTTCGGACCGCGGCGGGTGGCCGTGCCACGTCCGGCTGACGGGAGCCACTTGCGTGGCACCGATACGTTTGGAGCAAGGAACGCCCGGAAGCGCCGCCGCGAGGCCTCGCGCGGCATTCTCCGCTCCGTTCGTAACGGCCCGCGCTCGTCGCCGACCGTGCGAGCGCCCGCGACGCTGATTCTTCCTGTGCAACCCACCGCGGGTGGAGCGCAGCACCGAGGGGCCCATGCGAGCACCGCGAACGCGACCCCTGACCTAACCAGTCCCTAGAGGCTGCTGCGAGCCCAGCTACGCGCCCAGCTGCACGCGCGGCAAAGAGTCGTCGTCCTTCGCCACCTGGTACACGTGCCACGCCGCCACCAGATCCAGCGAGGACAGTCCCTGCGGCGCGAACACCGTGACTTCGCCCTCGTGCGAGCGGCCGGGCGCGGCCCCCCGGAGCACCGGGCGCAGCGCCTCCTCTGAGAACACCTTGGCGTTCGCCGGCGGCGGCTGCGCGGCCGCGAGGTGCACGTGCGCCCCGGGCGAGACGCCCCGCTCGAGCAGGCCGGGCGTGGAGACGAGCACCAGGTCCGCGTCCTGCAGCGCCTCCTCCAGCGACTCGAACGCGCGGGCGGGGAGCGAGAGCTCGTGGAACAGGCGCCCGGCCAGCGTGTGCGAGCTCACCAGCTCCGGGTCGAACACGCGCAGCTGCGCGAGCGAGCGCACCAGCCGGATGGACTTGAGGATCAGCCCGGCGCTGGCGCCGGCGCCCACCAGCGCCACGCGCGTCGCCTCCGGCCGCGCCAGGGCGTCCACCGCCAGCGCGGCGAGCACCGCGTCGCGCATCGCGAAGAGGCGCTCGCCCTCCATCACCGCGAGGACTTCGCCGCTGGCGGCGTCATGAAGGTGGAGCTCGTGCCCCACCCTCACCGAGAACGCGGGCACCCCCGGCAGCTCTCCGCGCGCGCCGCTGCCCGAAGGCTCCGCCGCGAGCGCCGCGCGCAGCTCGGCGAGCAGGATGAGCGGGTTGAAGAACCGGCCGAGGTCGGCGCTGCGCAGGAAGATCGCCATGGGGCGGGCGGAAGGTAGTCCCGGACCTCGAGGCTCGCCAGCGCTCGCGCCCTGAACGGCCGCTCCTCGGCTTCGCTCAGGATCTCACGGGGACAGGAGCACGAGCGCCCCTCGACTTCGCTCGGGGTGACCGGACAGGGCTCAGGCCGACCAGAGCAGCGGCTCGCGGACCTCCAGGTAGCGGTCCACCAGCATCCGGTCCTGCTCGCTCAGGTCCACCAGCTTCACGCCGAGGCCTGCGGGCATCTTGGCGGAGAAGCCATCCCGCGAGCGGTGCCAGGCCACCTCACCGGCGGTGCGCAGGGTGTGCTTGTTGAAGAGCTCCAGCTCCAGCCCCACGCGCTGGCCCAGCGGCGGCAGGAGCGAGGTGGCAACGAAGACGCCCACCGAGCCCTTGGCCGCCTTGGAGATGAAGAGCCGGCTCTCGCTGAAGAGGTCCAGCTTCACCTTCAGCACCTGCACCTGTTGGAACTCGGGGCGCCCGAGCACCTCGTCGAGGATGGCGCGCACGTCCACCTTCCCGCCCTGGCTGGCGAGCGCGCCGAGCGCCTTCGCCCCCTCCGCCTTGAGCTTCTGCCGCGCCACCACCAGATCCGCGCCGGTCTTGCGCGCGAGCGCCTCGGCGTCTTCGTCCGTGGAGAGGGCGATCTGGATGGGTAGGCGCGCCTTCATCGAGCGCACCAGCACCATGATCGCCGGGAGGTCCAGGCCCTGCAGCCCGCCGTCCACCACCATGAGGTCCGGCCGGCCGAGCGCCAGGAGATCCGGCGTCAGCCCCACCGTGGTGTTGAAGGTCTCGGTGGTGAAGCCGCTGCGCCCCAGCTCGACCGTGAGCGAGGCGAGCAGCGATGGATCTCTGTCCACCACCACGGCGCGGCGCAGCCCCACCGTCAGCTCCCTCCGAGCATCAGCGCCCGCTCCACCTCCGCCGGCCGGGTGGCGCTGGCGCGCGCCGTCTCCGCGCTGATCGTCCCGGCCTGGCACAGCTGGATGAGGTGCTGATCGAACGTCTGGGTGCCGATGTCCGCGTTCCCCTTCTCCATCAGGCTGAAGAGCGTCTCGGTCTTCGCGGGGTCGCGGATCGCCTCCTGCACCGTGCGGGTGGCCAGCAGCACCTCCACCGCCGGGACCAGGCCCGAGCCGTCGCTGCGCATCACCAGCCGCAGCCCGATGATCGCCTTGAGGTTCTCCGCCAGTCGCGCCCGCGCCGCGCTCTGCTCGGAGGGCTCGAACATGCCCACGAAGCGGCCGATGGTCCGCTGCACGTCCGGCGTGTGCAGCGAGGAGATGACCATGTGTCCGGTCTCCGACGCTTTGAGGCACGTCTCGGCGGTGTCGCCGTCCCGCATCTCGCCCACCATCACGAGATCCGGGTCCTGGCGCATGGCCGCCCGCACCGCGCTGCGGAACGAGTCGGTGTCCACGCCCACCTCGCGCTGGATGATCACCGACTTGTCCGGCGTGAGGACGTACTCGATGGGGTCCTCGATGGTGATGATGTGGAGCCGCTCGTTCTTGTTCACGTAGTCCAGCATCGACGCGATCGTCGTGGACTTGCCGTTGCCGGTGGCGCCGGTGACCAAAATCAACCCGGTGCGCGCCCCGGAGACGGACTCGATCACCGAGGGCAGGTTCAGCTGGGAGACGGAGGGCACCTCGAAGGGGATGACCCGCATCACCATCCCGGGCGAGCCGCGCTGGCGGAAGACGCTCGCTCGGAAGCGCGAGACGCCCTGGATCCCGAATCCGCGGTCCACGTCGTGGCGGCCGCCGGTGAAGAACGGATCGTCCTTGCCGAGGATGTGCTGGGCGAGCAGCCCCGTCTCCTGAGCGGTCAGCCGCTCCATCCGGGCGGTGAAGAGGTCTCCGCGGATCCGGTAGGAGGGTGGGTAACCCACCTCCAGATGGATGTCGCTGGCGCCCTTCTTCACACCCACTGCCAACAGCCCGAGCAGCTGTTCGAGGGTCATCATGGCGGGAAAGGAGTCTAGCCCCACAAATCGGTGAAGACGGAGAACTCGTTGAAACCTACACTGCGCCTCCATGGCTGGCCGACGAGCTCCGTTGGAAGACGCCCAGCGGCTGGAGAAGAAGGGGGACTTCGCGGGCGCGGCGAGCGCCTATGCGGAGCACCTCTCCTCCACCCCGAAGGACGCGCGCGCGCAGCTCAAGGTCGCCGAGCTGAAGGAGCGGATAGGCGAGACCGAGGCGGCGGCCGAGGCCTTCTCGCGGCTGGCTGACCTCCACCTCGCGGACGGCATCCCCGCCAAGGCGGTGGCGGCGCTGCGCCAGGCGGCGCGGCTGATGCCGCAGAGCTCCGCGCTGGCGCTGCGGCTGGCGAAGCTGTTGGTGGACGTGGAGCGCAAGGGGGACGCGCTCGCGGTGCTGCGCGCGGCGGAGCAGGAGGTCCGCGGAGATCTCGACGCCCGCCTGCAGATCCTCCGGCTGCGCGCCGCCATCGACGATGGCGTGCGCAGCGCCATCGCCCTCACGGACGCGCTGGTGGAGGCGGGCAAGGCGAAGGAGGCGGTGGCGCACCTGCGCAAGCTCACCGCCTCCGGCGGCGAATCGCTCGAGCGGCTGGAGCTGTTCGAGAAGATGGCCAAGCTGGCGCCGGAGGACGCGGACGCGGTGAAGACCGCCGCCCGCGCGGCGCTCAAGCTCTCGCAGGGGCGGCGGGCGCTCTTCGCGCTGCGCCCCGGCCTGGACTTCCACCCCGAGGACCCCGAGCTCTTCGCGCTCTCCGCGGCCGGCCTGGAGGCGCTCGGCGAGCTGGCGCGGGCGCTGATGGTCTACCGCGAGGCGGCCCGCGGCTTCGCCCGCCGCGAGCGGCCGGTGGACGCCCAGGAGCAATGGCTGGCGGTGCTGCGGCTGGACGCGAACGACACCGAGGCCAAGGCCGCGGTGACGCCCGCCACTCCGCCCCAGGTCGCCAGCGCGCCCAGCTCCGGCCCCGGCGCGCCGCGGGAGATCAGCGGCGCCGAGGCCCTGAGCGCGATGGCGATGCTGGACCGCACGCCCGCGCCGCCGCCGCCGGGCGAGCAGGTGCCCAGCGAGTTCATCCTGGAGATCGAGCCCTCGGAGCTCGCCGCGCCGCTCACGCTGGTGGGGGACCCCGCCCGCGAGGCGCCCAACGCGCCGCTGGAGAGCCCGTTCCAAGCCGCGCGCGCCGAGGCCGGGCCTGCCGCCCCCGCCGGGCCGGACACCACGCTGCGCCCGGGCGAGGTGCGCGCCGGCGTGGCCGCGGTGGAGGACGTGGCGCTGGACGGCCCGGAGCCCGAGCAGACCGGGGAAGTGGCGCTGCCCACCCGCGCGCTGGTGACGGTGGGCGGCCCGGAGGGGAGCTGGGCGCTGCGCGCGCTTACCGAGCTCTCCATCGGCGCGGCGCAGATCGGCCCAGGCGCCGAGGACCGCGCGGTGGAGCAGGCGCAGGCGGCCGGGTGCGATTTGATCGTGGCGCCGCAGCCGCTGCTGGACGTGTGGCGCCACTGCGGCAAGTGGCTGGCGCTGGGCCCTACGGCGGTGGCGCGGGCCCGCGCGCGCAGCCAGCTCCACTCCGCTGGACAGCCGGTGCTCGAGCACGGCTCGGCGATGACGCTGGGCGAGCTGGAGGCGGCGCTCGCGCGCTGGGGCGCGCCTCTGGAGCTGGTGGGCGAGTACGGCCCGCCAGTGCGAGTGGCGGGCGCGGCCGCGCTGCACTTCCACCTGGGGCTGGCGCGGCAGCGGCTGGGACCGGACCTGCTGGCGCAGCCGGCGGTGGACGCGCGGGTGCGGGTGCTGGTGGTGGGCGCGGGCAGCGCGCCGGCCACCGCGCTGGGCAGCTACGGCGAGCTCACCCGGGACGGCACCGCGCTCTTCGAGTCCCCCGCCGCCAACGAGGAGGAGCTGCTCCCCATGGCCGCCGCGATGGCGCAGGCGCTCGGGCTGCGCGGCGTGGGAACGCTCATCCTCGCCAAGCGCCGCGAGCGCTGGGCGTTCGACGGCATGGAGCCCAGCTGGGGCCCGGGCGGGCTCGCGGTGGAGGCGCGCGTGGGGCAATCGCTCTGGCGCCTCGCGCTCGACGCGCAGCGTCGCGCCGCGCTCGCGCCGGTGGAGCGCCAGGGGGTTGCGCTGGCGGCGGCGGTGGGCGCGGGCGCGGTGGGCTCCGCGCAGAGCGTGCGCGTGGAAAAGGGCGCGGACGGCGAGCGGGCGTGGCTCTGCGCGAAGGCACCCACGGTGGACGAGGCCGCGGAGCAGCTGGGCGGCGCGCTCGGGAAGAAGCTCCGTCCCGCATAAGGGTCACCTGGGGGGACCCCGGGTTGCTTCCGCGCTTGCGGGCGGACTAAGCCACGCCCCCCCCATGGCTCGACTGGACACCTCCCCCGCCAGCCACGTCCGGCTGGTCCACGCCCGCGGCTACGCGCACAACCGCGTCTACGTGACGGTGCAGGGGCGCGAGCTCCAGCTCACGGACGGGGCGATCTCCGCCTTCCTGCTCGCGGGCGGCCGCTACGTGGCCTGGTCCGGGCCGGACGGCGTTCGCGGCCCGTACGGGGTGGGGCAGTCGCTCTACGTCTACGACACGCGCACGCGCGCGGTGGCGCGGGTGATGGCGGAGCTGGCGGCGGTGGAGCAGGTGGAGGCGATCTCCCTCTCCAACGGCGAAGAGGCCTTCGTCGTGGCGCTGCGGGACGTGGGCGCGGTGGCGCCGCACCTGGCGATCGTCCACCCGCAGCGCGGGCAGGTGTTCCGCGGGCTGCTCACCGAGGCGTACGACCGGCGCGGGGACCTGCTGCGGCTGCGCACCTTCGTGCTCGGGGACAAGCGCGCCACGCTCGAGGAGTTCCAGCTGGACCTGAAGGTGCTGATGCGCGGTCCGGTGCTCGAGGCCGCGCCCACGGTGCAGTAGCGAAGCTAGAAGCGGGCGAGGACCACCCGCGCGGGCACCGGCGCCCAGACCTGGTTCGGCGCCGGCGGCAGCGCCGGCAGGCGGTCCAGCTGCTGCAGCTGCTGCTCCACCTCGTGCAGTCGCGCGTCCAGCTCGCCGCCCTCGCGGAGGTTCTTCACCAGCTTGACGATCCCCACCACCACCAGCGCCACCCCGCCGATGAGCATCGCCACGCCGGCGACGATGAGGATCACCCCCACGGTGGAGACCGCGCTGGCGGAGGACCCGAGCGTGTCCAGCACCAGCCCGATGAGCCCCGCGTAGGCCACGAAGACGCTGGCCACCGCCATCAGCGTCCCGCCGGACATCATGACGATCGGCGTGAGCAGCTCCGGGCGGGCCGCGGCGAGGGCGCCGCGCTCTGCCTCCAGCTGCTCGCGCGTCATCTCCGCCACCGGCGGGAGCGCCCCGTCCTCCGCCTCCTGCGCCAGCCGCACCCTGCCGGCGAAGCGGCCGCGGGGCGCCTCGGCGGTGAGCGCGCCTTCGAAGGCGGGGCGCGCCGCCAGGTCCTGGGCCGAGAAGCCGGCGAAGGCCGCGGAGGGCACCAGGCACAGCGCGAGCAGCATGAGCCGGGTCGGCGACATTTGGGCTCCTCACCGCGAGGTGGGCTACGGTTTCGCGCCGGTGAGCCCGGCGGCGATCGAGATCCTACTCTCTCTGGGTGTGGCCCTGGCCGCGGGCTTTCTGGTGGGGGCCGAGCGGGAGCAGGGGCGCCACACCACCTTCGGGGGGATCCGCACCTTCCCGCTGATCGCGCTCGGCGGCGCGGTGGCGATGCTGCTGGGCTGGGCGGCGATGGCGGTGCTCGGGGGGGTGACGGGGGCGCTGCTGGCCATCTCCTACTACCGGGACAGCGCGCGCCCCGAGGGGCTCGGCCTCTCCACGGAGATCGCCGCGCTGGTGACGTACGGGCTCGGCGCCCTCTGCACGGCCCGGGACCTGGGGCTGGGGCTGCGCGAGCGGCTGCTGCTCGTGGCCGCCTCGGCCACCGCCACGCTGGCGCTGCTCGCGGTGAAGCAGCCGCTGCACCGGGTGATCTCCGCGGTGACGGAGGTGGAGGTGCTGGCCGCCACGCGGCTGCTGGTGCTGGCGGTGATCGTCTTCCCGCTCCTGCCGGATGCGCGGATGGGGCCGTGGAGCGCGCTCAACCCGCGCAGCATTGGCCTGCTGGTGCTGTTGATCAGCGCCATTGGCCTGGTGGGCTACGCGGCCATCCGGATCTTCGGCGCGCGCCGGGGGCTGGGGCTGACCGGGCTGCTCGGGGGGCTGGTCTCCTCCACCGCGGTCACCCTCACCTTCTCCGGCCGGGCGCGGGCGCAGCCGGCGATGACGCTGGCCTGCGCGGTGGCGATCGTCCTCGCCTCGGCCACGCTCTTCCCCCGCCTGGTGGTGGAGGTGGCGGCGGTCTCTCCGGGCCTCGCCGCGTCCGTGGCGGTGCCGTTCCTCGCCGCCGGCGGGGTCTCCTTCGCCGGCGGCGGATGGCTCTACCGGCGCTTGAGCCGCGCCCCGAGCGAGGGCGCCGCCGCCACGCCGGAGCTGAACCTGGGCAACCCCTTCAGCGTGTGGAGCGCGCTCAAGTTCGCGCTGCTGTTCGTGGTGATCTTGCTGGTGAGCCACGGGGCCTCCAGCCTCTTCTCGGACCGGGGCGTCTACGTGGCCGCGGCGCTGGCCGGGCTGGCGGACGTGGACGCCATCAGCCTGAGCATCGCGCGCATGCACGAGGAGCAGACCTTGGGCCGCGGACCTGCGCTCACCGCGCTGGGGATCGTGGTGCTCAGCAACACCGCGAGCAAGCTCGTCCTCTGCGCGGTGCTGGGCTCGCGCGGGCTGGCGCTGCGGGTGGGGCTGCGGCTGCTCGCCGGGCTGGCGGCGGGCACCGCGGCGCTGGCGCTGCTGCGCTGGCTCTAACGCACGCCGCGGTAGGCCGCGTTCGCCCAGACGCTGGCGCGGTCGAGCTTGCGCGCGACCTTCGGCGGAGGCGGTGGCGGCGGCGGCAGCCTCGCCGGTCCGAGCTGGAAGATGGCGGCGAAGTAGCGCGCCTGCCGCTCCGAGCCGTAGGTGTACTCGAGCTTCTCCCCTTCAGGTCCTGTCACCCGGACGAGCCAGAGATCGTCCGCGCGCGCGAGCCGCGTGGTGATGCGGGCCATCATCCCCTCCCGAAAGTCGAGGAGATCCTACAGAGCTGTAACGCGGACGTCACTGCGCCTGGAGAGCGGCGCGCGGCTCAGATCGGGCCGTTCGCGCCAGGGCCGACGAATCGGCTCCGGCGCGGTTCGGCAGATCCAGGAGAGGCCCCCCGTAGAGTCCGCCGCCCATTGGGGGGGATCAATCAAGGCAAGAGACGTGAGGCCGTCCGCTCAGCCCGAGCGAAGTCGAGGGCCCCACGAGCGAGAGTCCCTACGATCGCGATCGCGGGCCCTCGACTTCGCTCGGGCTGAGCGGGGGAGCTACGCGCCCGATAGGTTCACAGCCTCTCGGGGTGAACGGCCGGCAGCTCAGCCGCAGCCCCAGTAGCTCCAGTACGCGTCGGTGAAGTACAGCCCGCGCCGGTGGCAGGCGTCGACGATCTGCTCCCGGCAGTTGGCGGTGATGTTCGGGAAGCACAGGTGAACGGTCCCGTTCGCGCACGTGCCGTGGCAGCGCTTGCCCAGGCTGTCCACCGCCTGCGAAGTCTCGCCCGTCTTCCCTGTCTCACCGGGCGTGTCGACCTCACCCGTGGGTCCGCACGCGGACAGCGCCAACGACGCCGCGCCCGCGAGCGCGAGCGCTGCAGCTCTCCATCGCCTCATGTCTTGCCTCCAAAGAAGTGGCCTGCGCCAGGCAGACCAACGGGCGGCGCGCTGTTGCGGGAAAACGGCGCGCGTCACCGCACCGCGAGCGGATGGAGGGCGAGCTGCTCCAGCAGGTAGTCGCGCAGCGCGGTCAGCTTCCGCGGCACGTGCTGCGCGGGCGGATGGACCAGGTGCAGGCTGGCGAAGCGCGGAGAGAGCTTCGGCAGCACGCGGACCAGCCGCCCCTCCCTGAGGTCCGGCTCGGCGAGGAAGGTGGGGAAGACCCCCATCCCCAGGCCGCTGCGCACCGCCTCGAGCACGAAGAGCATGTCGTCCCCCCGCACGCGGCGCGGCCGGCGCGGGGCCACGAACGGCGGCGGCAGCTTGAGCCCCTCGAAGAGCACCCACTCGTGCTCCTCGGCCGCCTCCTGCGGCGTCCGCGGCGTGCCCGCTTTCGCGAGGTAGCCAGGCGACGCGCACAGCTGGAGGTCCATGTCCCCCAGCTTGCGCGCCACCAGGGACGAGCTCTTCAGCCGGCCGGCGCTGACGCGGATGGCGGCGTCGATCCCTTCCGCCACCAGGTCCACCACCCGGTTCGCCAGCCGCACGTCCACGCTCACCTTCGGGTAGCGCGCGAGGAACCCGGAGAGCAGCCGCGGCAGCAGCACCACCCCGATGTCCACCGTGGTGGTGAGCCGCAGCTCGCCCGAAGGCGCCTGCTCCCGCTCGCGCACGTTGCCCAGCGCCTCGTCGAGCGCCGTGAGGTGCGGCTTCACCTTCTCGTAGAGCGCCTGGCCCGCGGTGGTGAGCGCCACGTGCCGGGTGCTGCGGCTGAACAGCTGGACGCCGAGCGAGCGCTCCAGCGCCGCCACCGCGCGGCTCACCGACGAGCGCCGGACGCCGAGCCGCTGCGCCGCGCCCGAGAAGCTGGCGAGCTCGGCCACCACCAGGAACTGCGCGAGCAGGTTGCGATCCATTGGTGCAGCTTACGCAACAGTCTGCCCCGCTCTCACGGCCTAGTGCGCGCCATGCACCACCGCCATATTGCCCGTCACCTCACCTCAACCCTGGAGCGGGTCATGATCGTGGTCACCGGAGCGAGTGGAAAGCTGGGCCGTCTGGTCGTGGAGCAGCTGCTGAAGAAGGTGCCGGCGAAGGAGATTGTCGCGGCGGTGCGGCAGCCCGCGAAGGTGGCGGACCTGGCCGCCCGCGGCGTGCAGGTGCGCCAGGCGGACTACGAGCAGCCGGCCACCCTGGACGCCGCCTTCGCCGGCGCGGACAAGGTGCTGCTCATCTCCTCCAGCGAGGTGGGCAAGCGGCTGCCGCAGCACCAGGCGGCGATCGCCGCCGCCAAGCGGGCGGGGGTGAAGCTGCTCGCGTACACCAGCATCACCCGCGCGGACACCTCGAAGCTGGCGCTCGCTGTGGAGCACCGCGGGACCGAGGAGGCCATCCGCAGCTCGGGGCTCCCGTTCGTGCTGCTGCGCAACAGCTGGTACCTGGAGAACTACACGGAGAACCTGCAGCCGGCGCTCGCGCACGGCGTCCTCCAGGGCAGCGCCGGGGCGGGCCGCGTCTCGGCCGCCACCCGGGCGGACTACGCGGCGGCCGCAGCGGAGGTGCTCACCTCCAAGGGCCACGAGGGCAAGGTCTACGAGCTGGGCGGCGACGCGGGCTTCTCCCTGCCGGAGCTGGCCGCGGAGCTCTCCCGCCAGAGCCGGAAGAACGTGGCCTACAAGGACCTGCCCGCGCAGGAGTTCCAGAAGGCGCTGGTGGGCTTCGGCGTCCCGCCGCCGATGGCGGAGGTGCTCGCGGACTCGGACGTGGGGATCTCCCGCGGCGACCTCGAGGTGAAGGGCGGCGCGCTCGGCAAGCTGATCGGCCGGCCCACCACACCGTTGGCGGCGGCGATCTCCCAGGCCCTGCGCTAACGGCCGTTGCGCTGCTGCGTGGACTCGCGCAGGGAGACCAGCACCTGCTTCAGGCGCGCGTCCACCTTCTGCTGGACCTTCTTCTCGTCCACGCGGACCTCCACGGGCTTCGGGCGCGCGGCGGCGGCGCGCTCGGGCTTGGAGGCGAGCAGCAGGGAGCAGACGACGGCGAAGGCGAGAGGCGACATGGAGGTCCGACTGAGCAAGGGCTCTGCCACGCTCAACCCCGCGCAGACTCTGTGAGCTCCCCGGGTACGAGCTCACCCGGTGGTGCCCAGCGGCGGACCCACCGGCCTCGTGTCCAAGGCGCACATCTACGTGGGCAGCAAGGGCGACTACTACCCGCTCGCGGACGACGGGCTCTTGCGGCTCGAGGCGTTCAAGTAGGCCGCTACTCCGCCCGGCCTACGAGCTCGAAGACCACGGCGTCGGCGAAGATGCGCCGGACCGACAGCATGGCACCGGGATCCAGCACGACCCGCGCTTCCCCCGCGAGCGCGTAGGTCCCCAGCTCCTCCCAACGCGGCTCGCCTTGCGCCTGGTGAACCTCCCCGCACGCTTCGCGCTCCCCCTCCGCGCTGGAGACGCAGAGGAACGCCCACTTCACGTAGCGGGGGTCCGGGACCACGCGCACCAGCACGCGGTACCGGCCCGGGGCGAGCACGGCCCGCCAGGCGGCCAGCGCCGGAAGGCTCGTGACGGAGCCGCCATCCGGCAGGGGCATCTCCACCTGCCGCGGCTCGACCTCCAGGTAGTCCCGGCCGAGGTTGGCGCCGCCACCGGGCGTCTGCACCACCGACCACTGCTCCGTCGAGCGGTGGAGGTTGTGATAGCCGCCCTCGGGCATCAGCAGCTGGAAGCCCTCGTCTTCGTTGTCGACGACGAGCCTCGATGGCCCCGTCAGTGCCTGAGGTGCCGGCATCAGCGCGTCCCGTCCGCCGCAGCCGAGAGAGGTCCACGCGAGCAGGAGCAGGCAGAGGCGCTTCATGGTCCTTCCAGGACCGGCCTACCCCTCACCCGTCGCACGCATTCGCGCGACGCGCGCCGTCAGGCTCCTTGACCTCGGTGCGGACGAATTCCGCCCATTCACACGGACGAGATCCGCCCACTAAGGGGTGTGAAGGTCGTCTGTGCTCATCTCGATGCGCCTCTGGGCGGATTTCGTCCGCAGCGGGGCAGGGAGGGACAAGGATGGCTCGGGGTCCCGGCTCGCTTGCGACCAGATGAATCCCGCGGCGCGAGGCTCGCACCTCGGTGGAGTCCCAGCCGGCACCGCGCCCAGCGGGAGCACGCCATCCGAGCGTCACTCCCACGTGCCGCGTACAGACCGCGCCACCGCCCGCGCTTCGATGCGAAAGAACGAGAGGGCGGACACGTCCACGCGCGTGACGTGCTCCCTCCCGCCCTTCAACGGAGCCTGCGACTCCACCGAGGTGGGAGCCTCGCGCCGCGGGAATCATCCGGGCGCAGGCGAGCCGGGACCCCGAGCCACCCTTGTCCTTCCCTGCCCTGCTGCGGACGAAATCCGCCCAGAGGCGCATCGAGACGAGCACAGACGGCCTCCACCCCTGTTAGTGGGCGGATCTCGTCCGTGTCAGTGGGCGCAAATTCGTCCGCGGCCGCTGTCCTCAGCCGAGGCCCGGGCTGCAGACGCCCTCGATGCAGAGCGAGGACGCGCACTCCGAGCCGGTGGTGCAGGCGCTGCCGGCGGGCTTTCCGCCGGGGCCGCCCTCGCACAGCGAGTTGGTGCACTTCATGGAGGCGCACTGGGTGTTGGCGCTGCACGGCGCTCCGGCGCCGCCGGTCTCCACCAGCTGCTCGCAGGCGGTCTGCACCACCTGCACCGCCTGAGTGAGGCCGTCCTCGAGCTTGCCCGCGCACAGGTCGGTGAAGACGCCGCGCCCCTGGGCGATGAAGAGGTCGGTGAGCGCCTTGAGCTGCACGGCCTCCTTCGCGCTGCCGTAGACGCCGCTGCAGGACTTGGCGCCACCGATGCCGAGGAACACCATCCGCTTGGCGCTGCCGCCCTTGACGGCGATCAGCCGCTGGAACACCTGCTGCGGCGGCTGCGCTGGCGTGGGCTGCTCGTCCTCGTCGGTGATCGCCATCACCACCAGCACCGCGTCGTCCCGGGAGAAGCCGGCGTTGGGGCCGGTGGTGGACATGGGCGGCTCGAGCGCCTTCGCCGCGGTGGAGGCGGGCTGCTCGTCGTCGTTGCTGCCCGTGCAGGTGGAGTCCCGCGAGTCGATGTCGCCCACGCAGCGGAACTCGTCTTCGAGCGCGGTGGAGCTGCTCTCCATCCAGGTCTTGCCGCCCTGGAAGTTGCAGACGTTGGCCACCCCGCGGGTGTGGAAGTTGGCCGGCAGCGGGCACGCGTCCGTCACGCCCACCCGGAAGCTCTCCAGCCCGCCGCCCACCTTGCGCAGCGCCTGCGCGAAGGCCGGGAAGACGGTGTTGCTCATCGCCTGCTTCTCCTCCTTCATGCTCGAGGAGTTGTCGACCGAGATGACCAGGTCCACCTTCTTGCACGCGGTGCGGCCCCCGCACTTGCCGCTGCCGCAGGTGGCCGAGGCGCACTGCGCGGCGGACGTGCAGGGCGCGCCATCCACCCCGGACCCCGGCTGGCACGCGCCGGCCTTGCAGACGCCCGAGGCGCACTGACCGCCCTGCGCGCAGGCGCCGCCGGTGGGCGTGGCGCCGGCCTGGCAGACGGACTCGAGGCAGCTGCCAGAGCCGCACTGGGCGCCCGCCGCGCAGCTGGCGCCCGGGCCATTGCCGGCCTCACAGCGCCCGTTGGTGCAGGCGCCGGCGGTGCACTCGGTCGCCGCCGCGCAGGACGCGCCGGAGGATTTGCCCTGGCCGCACGCGCCGTCCACGCACACGCCGGACGCGCACTCGGTGCCGTTGCGGCACGGCTGGCCGCCGCACTGACAGCCCGCAACCGCCGCGGCGAGGAAGAGGAACCAGACGAGAGGCAGAAGAGCGCGCATGCGCGGGCCGTAGCAACGCGCGCGCCCGCGCAAGCCCGTGGAACGACGCACGGGCGAAACGCGCGAGCGCATGCGCGTCCACTCCAGCCGTGTCGCGGACGGCACAGCCGCTCGCAGCCGGGGTTCCACCGGCGGGGAGAACCTCCAACCGCCCGGAGTTGCTGATTCTTCTGGGCTTTTGTCGGACCCCGCCGGCAAACTGCGCAGCGGGAGGGGTACCACATGAAGAGCAACACCTCGCGCGAGGCTTCGCGGACGCGTCCCGTCCGCTCGGTGCCGGCTGAGAAGCTGACCCTCACCCTGAAGCTGGAGGTCACGGACCCGGAGGTGGTGGGCGAGCTGCGCAAGCGGGAGGGCGAGGAGCGGGAGACGCTCGCGCTCTCGGCGCTGCGGATCGGCGTGCTGGCGCTGCGCTCCGCCAGCGGGCAGCTGGACTCCAACGTCCTGCACACCGCGGGGATGAAGCTCATCGCCGACCTGGGCGAGGCGCTCTCCGAGCGCGGCGCCGAGCAGGTGCGCGAGCTCACCGAGAGCCTGCAGCAGCACCTGGACCCCGCCACCGGCACGCTCGCGCTGAAGCTGCAGCAGCTGGTGGAGTCCGGCGGCGCGCTCGAGGCGCGCCTGGACGAGAAGCTCGGCGCCCAGGGCGCGCAGGTGGCGCAGCTGCTCTCCGCGAGCGTGGAGCGCTCCCTCTCCACCCAGAGCGGCAAGGTGGACGCGCTCTTGGCGCGGCACCTGGGCGAGGACAGCCCCCTCTCCGGCGCGCTCACCCGCGCGGACGCGCAGGCGCTGCGCGAGCACGTGCAGGGGCTGGTGCAGGGCGCGCTCACCGCGCAGCGCGAGCAGCTGCTCCAGGAGCTCTCGCCGGACGCGCCGGGCTCGGCGCTCAGCGTGCTGCTGCAGCGGCTGGAGGCCTCGCACCACGTGGTCTCCCAGCAGCTCTCCCCGGACGTGGAGGGCTCGGCGATGGAGCAGCTCTCCCGGCTGCTGGAGACCACCCGCGAGCGGATGGACCAGAGCCTCTCGCTGGACCACGAGCGCGGCGCGCTGGGCAAGCTGAAGCGGGACTTGAGCGAGATGCTGGAGGCGCTGGAGCAGCGCAACGCGCAGTTCCAGAGCGAGGCCCGCGGCTTCTTCAGCGCGCTCTCGGCGCGGCAGGCCGGCGCGCGCGTCCTCAAGGGCACCTTCGAGGAGCAGCTCGCCGGGCTCATGGCCAGCGAGTCCCACAAGTGCGGGGACCTCTTCGAGCCGCTGGGCGCCAAGGCCGGCTTCGAGCGCTTCGTCACGCAGATGGGGCCGGAGTCCGCCAACCCGGGCACCAAGCTCTTGTGGCTGGCGGCGAAGGAGAAGGGGCCCACGGTGGCGCAGGCGCTCGCGCACCTGGACGAGGCGCGCAAGCAGGTGGGCGCGCAAGGCGCGGTGCTGGTGTTCGCCAAGGCGGCGGCGCCGGCGGAGCTGCCCGCGTTCGCGCGCTTCGGCCCGGACGTGGTGGTGGTGTGGGACCCCAACGACGAGGCGAGCGACGTCTACGTCCGCGCGGGCCTGAGCGTGGCGCGGGCCCTGGTGGTGAAGCTGGGCAAGCGCGGCGAAGGGATGGCCAAGACGCTCGCGGTCATCGACGAGGCCACCCGCTCCATCGCGCGGCAGCTCACCCACCTCACGGACGTGAAGAAGCTCGCCGAGGGGATTACCGGTAGCAGCTCGAAGATCATCGAGCGGGTGAACGCCGCGCGCACCGAGCTGGACGTGGAGCTCAAGGCGCTCGACCAGCAGCTGCTCGCGCTCAAGGCGCTGCAGCGCGCCAGCTGACGTTCGCTCACGGCGGCAGCGGGTAGCGCACGCGGACGCCGGGGAACGCGCCCACCATGTACAGCCCGCCGTCCACCGCGGCCGCGCCGTAGGTGAACGCCCAGGCCGACTGACCGCCGCGCACCGGGCGCTCGACGCGGGCGCCATTCCAGTGCAGCGTCCTGTGCCCGAGCAGCCACACGTCAGCGGGCGCCACCGCCTCCACCGCGAGGAGCTGCTCGACGTCTGCGGTGGAGACGTAAGGCCGCGACCAGCCCGCGTCCGCCCTCTGGAGCACACCCCCTTCAATCCAGAGGCTTGGGCCGGCGGGGCCCTGCCGCGTCACCCCGCTGTAGGTGAGCCAGAGCGAGTCCCCCGCCGCGGCGACATCGCTCAGGTACGGCGCTCCGGCGTCTTCGGCGAAGTCGCGCTCGAGGACGAACCCGCCGTCCGCGAACCGCCAGAGCTCCGAGCCGGTCAGCGCGTAGACCTCGCCCGAGGAGGTCTGCTGGACGCGGTAGACCCACCGCCCCGCGTCGCTCTGGAGGGGGACCTCGCTCCACTGAACGCCGTCGAAGCGCTGGGCGGAGTCCGCGCCGACGCCGCCGCTCGCCCAGAGCGACTTGCTGGAGGAGCCTGAGAGCGAACGGGCGAAGGGCGCTCTCATCGTCGTCATCCGCGTGAAGCGCGCCCCGTCGAACTCCGCTGCCTTGTCCCCGGCGACGAGCCAGACGCTGCTGGGCCCCAGGACGCGCAGCGCGGTGATGCCGGCGTCGAGCCCTTCGGGGAGGGCCACGCGCCTCCAGCGCCCCTCCTGTCTCCGGAGCAGGCCTCCGTAGGGCGCGTCTATCGCCCAGAGGTTCTCCGCGCTCGTGCCGTCCACGTCCCCCTGCCAGAACGGAGGGTAGGGGCTCCACAGGCTCGGCTGCCCCGCCAAAACGCGCGCCAGCCGCCCGCCGTAGCCGACCATCCACCCGTCGTTCGTGCCGGGCGCGAACCAGAGCCCGGTGAAGTACGACCCTCCGTAGAGCTCCGGTCGCCAGACCGTCCAGGGGCCATTGCCCTCGCGGTGCGCCACGCAGGCGCTGGTGAGCTGCCACACGGCGTCCGGCGTCGCGGCCACCCGCCCCACCCCGGTGCAGGGGAGCAGCTCCGTGGACCAGCTCTGGCCGTCGTAGGAGAGCAGCGCGCCCGGCGAGGAGACCAACAGTTGCCCTGCCGGGGCCAGCGCCAGCCAGTGGCAGGGGCGGTGGTCGTCCGGCACGAGCAGCGCCCCCCAACCGGCGGCGGTGCGGTGCCGCACGCCCGCGTTGGAGGAGAGCCACAGGTCCTCGGCGCCGGCGCCCTCGAGGTCGGCCACGGACGCCTCCGTTCCGGAGAGCTGCAGCTCGAGCTGCCAGCGCTGGCCGTTCCACTTCCAGACGCGCCCCGCGCTCGCCACGAAGACCTCGTCCGCCGCGGCGACGAAGACGGCGACCAGGTCCGCCAGCTCCGGCCCCGCCAGCTCCGTCCACTTCACGCCGTCGAACCGGGCCACGGTCCCCTTCGCGCCCACCAGCCACACGTTCGAGGCGGAGGAGCCGTGGAGGTCGAGGAGGGCCGCCTCGGAGAGCGCGAGCGCGGCGGACCACTCGCTCCCATCGAAGTGCCAGATGCGCCCCTGGTCCGCCACCGCCCAGACGTCGTCCGGCGCGCTCCCCCAGACGCGGGTGAAGTCGGCCAGCGGCGTGCGCTCCGTGTCCGAGCAGATCCCGTCCAGCGAGCAGGCCGGTCCGAACGGAAGACCCGCGCAGCCGCCGGAGGCGCCCCCGTCATCGGTGAAGACGCACGTCTGGGTGGGCTGGCACTGGCCGCAGAGCACGGGGTGGCCGCCAAGCACCTCCCGGCCGCAGCTGCCCGCGCAGGCCAGCGCGACGAAGCCCGCATCGCCCGCGTCACCCGCATCGGGTGTCCCACCGTCCGGCCGGAGCGGCCCCGCGTCCGGGGCCTCCAGCGTCGCGCCGGCGTCAGGCTCGGGGGGCGGCGGCGGCGGGGCGCAGGTCCCGCAAGCCAGCGGTCCCACCCAGAACAGCATGGCCAGGGGCAGGCAGCGCCCCGCGCCGAAGCGCCGTCGACTTTCCATTTCGGTGTCCCCTACCCACCAGAAGGAGCCCGGCCGCCCGTCAGGCGCGGCACGGACGGGCGCCGCGCCGCTCTATTCACGACCTTGCGGCGAAAGGCGGCAAGGGCCAGCGCCCGCGCAGACGCAGCGGGCGAGCGCGGGGCCGTTGCACCCAGGGTAGGGAAAGACGCGCGAGCGGGCCGGTGTTCTTGCCACTGCACCTTTCCGCTTTCGCTCCAGAGGTACCCGACTTGATCCCGCACGCCATCGAGGGCGGCTCCGCTGCTGCCACCAAGCTTCGCTCCACCGACCCGCTGGACCTCTACCTGCACGGCCTGGGCGCCTGCCCTCCGCTCAGCCGGGAGCGCGAGCTGGCGCTCGCCGAGGCGGTAGAGGCCGGGCGGTCGCGCGCGCAGCGAGCCATCTGCGCGAGCGAGCCGGCGCTGCGCGCGCTGCTCGCCGTGGGGGCGCGCGTGCGCTCGGGCGAGCTGCGCGTCTACGAGGTGGTGGAGGCGCCCAAGGAGGCCACCGCGGAGGAGCCGGCGGATGCGGGGCTGGAGTCTTCCCGGAAGGCGGAGCTGCTGGCGGTGCTCGGCCGGCTCGAGCGGAGCCTGGCCAGCGGGCGCGGCGCGGCCCGGCGGCAGGGGCTCCTGGAGCGGCTGTGCCTGCGCTGGGGGCAGGTCACGGCCATTCGAGATCAGCTGTGCGACGCGGGCGAGCCCTGCGGCGAGCTGGTGCGCGCGGTGGCGGAGTGCGAGCGGGCGCGCGCGGAGCTGGTGCGCTCGAACCTGCGGCTGGTGGTATCGGTGGCCAAGCCGTACGCGCACCGCGGGCTGCCGCTGGCGGACCTCATCCAGGAGGGGAACCTGGGCCTGCTGCGCGCGGTGGAGAAGTTCGATCCGCGGCGCGGGGTGAAGTTCGCCACCTACGCCACCTGGTGGATCGACCAGGCGATCGTCCGCGGGCTGGCGAACCAGAGCCGGGCGATCCGGCTCCCCGTCCACGCGGTGGATCAGGCCGGCAAGCTGAACCGCGTGCGGCAGCGGCTCTCCCATCAGCTGCGCGCCGAGCCCTCCAGCGAGCAGCTGGCGGCCGCGCTCGGCTCGGACGTGGAGCAGGTGGAGCGGCTGCAGACCGCCAACCGCGCGGTGCTCTCGCTGGATGCGCCAGTGGGCGAGGAGGACGACGCGGTGCTGGGAGACCTGGTGGCGCACTGCGACCGGCCGCTCCCGAGCGAAGAGGTGGACAGCCGCCGCATGGCGGAGGAGCTGCGCAAGGCGCTCGAGACGCTCACGCCTCAGGAGCGGGAGGTGCTCGAGCTGCGCTACGGCCTGGCGGGGCGGAGGGACCACACGCTCGAGGAGATCGGCCGGAAGATGGCCGTCACCCGCGAGCGGATCCGCCAGATTGAGGCGAAGGCGCTGCGCCGCATGGCCCACCCCGCCCGGGGCGGAAGGCTGCTGCCCTTCGCGCGGCCGGAAGAGGACCGGGGGGCGGGGCCGCACTGAGCGCGTGACCGGTCACCCCGAGCGAAGTCGAGGGGCGCTTTCCGCTCAGGCCTTGCGCCGCCGCAGCAGCGCGGCGAACAGCGCCACGGCCGCGGGGAGCATCAGCTCTCCGCCATCCGCCGCGCCGCAGCCCTTCTTCGTCTTCGGCAGCTCGGAGATCTCCAGCGCGAACGGCCCGTAGCCGCCGGCGCCCTGCCCGTCCTGGGCGGAGACGACGAAGTCGTACCGGCGCAGCGGCGCATCCTCCGCCACCTTCCCGGAGACGAGCCCCTTCTCGGAGAGCGTCAGCCCCTTGGGCAGCTCGCCGGAGAAGAGCGCGAACGTCACGTCCCCTCCCGTCCCGCTCCCGTACGAGAAGGAGAAGCCGACGTCGCTCCCGGGGTGGATGGCGTTGGGCGGGTTGACGGCCACCACCTTCGCGCGCGGGTTGAAGATGGAGACCACCAGGTCCGCCACGTCCGTGCGCCCCTTGTCGTCCTCCACCTGCACCGTGAAGGGGAAGACGCCCGGCGCCAGCGGCGTGCCCGCGATGAGGCCGCGGCCCGCCTGGGTGGTGAGCGTCATCCCCGGCGGCAGCGCACCGGCCACGACGCTCCAGCGGGCGTCGCTCACCGGGGTGACCGTGGTGGCGAGGTGCGCCGAGAGGTCCGAGAGGTAGCTGGTCCCCACCATGCCGTCCGCCATCACCGCGGCGGAGATGAGCAGCGCGGTCGGCTCCACCACGCGCAGGGAGACGTCCGCCACGGCGTGGCTGCCCACCGCGTCGCTCACCTCCACGCCCACGGTGACCGTCACGAAGCCCACCTGCGGCTCCAGCGCGCCGGCGAGCACCCCGTTGTCCGACAGGCGCAGCCCGCCCGGCAGCGAGCCGGAGCGGATCCGCCAGCGGTAGGGCGCCACGCCGCCCGCCGCCGCGAACGCGGCCTCGTAGCGCACCCCCGGCGCCTTCACCACCGGCGGCAGCGTGCGCGTGCTCACCGCGAGCTCCGCGGTGACCGGCAGCACCCGCAGCGTCAGCCGGGCCGAGGCCTCCTGCTCGCCCTTGCGCACGCGCAGGGTGACGGTGGCGGTGCCCAGCGTCTTGGGCGTCCCGGAGAGCACGCCCTCCTGGCTCAGCGTCAGCCCATCCGGCAGCGCTCCCTGCGCCGCGTCCACCGCCCAGATGGGGCTGGTGCCCGCGCTCGCGGCGGTGAGGGTGAAGCGGTACGGCTGATCCAGGATCGCGTCCGGCAGCTGGGTGTTGAGCACCTTGAGCGCGGGCGAGCCCACCGGGATGGGGCCGGCGAGCGCGGCGTTGTTGGCCTCGTCCAGCTCCGCCAGCTCGCGGTCCTCGTCCACCAGCGCGCCGATGTAGTAGGCGCCGGGCGGCATGTCCGCCGGCAGCACCAGGTACTGCGTCTTCGCGTCGGTCTCGCCCTTGCCCAGGGTGACGGTCCCAAACGTCGCGCTCTCCCCGCCCGAGACCTGCTGCTTCAGCAGGAAGTCGCTGGAGGAGATGATGTTGTTCACCGAAGCGTAGAAGCGGTACTTGGCCGCGGTCCCTTCGGAGTTCCCCACGTTGCGCAGCACCCGGTAGACGGGCATCAGCTCCCCCACCGCCGCGGCGCTGGGGACGGAGAAGGCGCCGAAGGTGTAGTCCGCGCCGGGGGACTTGAGCCGCACCGGCCCGGCCACCAGCTTCACGTTGTTGGTGTCCGGCGGCGGCTCGGGGACGGTGAAGAACGAGTCCGCCACGCCGAAGATGAAGTAGTCCGCGGTGGCGAGCTTGGCGTTGAAGCGGTCCACCAGCGGCAGCTGGATGGGGAAGGTGAGCGTCCGCGACTCCCCCACCGCCAGCCCCGTGGTCGGCTCGTCGTGGAAGAAGGTGTCGCTGGTGAAGTTGGCGGTGGCGTCCAGCGAGAGCAGCACGCCCACCTTGAACTCGCCGGCCGGCACCTTGCCGATGTTGCTGACCGTGACGGCGAACTTGGCCGGCTGGCCCAGGTAGCCGTTGCGCACCGAGGCGCCGGTGGTGTCCAGGAAGTCCACCGCGGTGATCGCCAGGTCCGGCAGGTCCACCCGGACCACGGTGCTGGAGAACACCACGTTGTTGGTCTCGTTGGACTCCGGCACCGCCTTGGTCGAGTCCACCTCGAGCGCCCAGTAGTAGTCGCCGATGTTCACGCCGTTGGGCAGCTGGAAGGTGACCATCTTGTCGATGGTCTCCGCGCCGGAGACGGGGGTGCTGGCGGTGAAGACCTCGCGGTCGTTCCCATCCAGCACCTTGTCCGTGGAGAGCAGCAGCCGGTAGCTGACCTGCGCCACCGCGTCCGAGCCCAGGTTGGTGAAGCGCACGTTCGCGGTGATGGGAGAGGCCGGGGAGACCACCGCCGGCCCGCTCACCGCCACCGCGGAGAGGTCCAGCCCGCTGGTGAAGGGGTTGGCGGTACGCCCCACGTTGTTGGTCTCGGAGAACTCGTCCACCGCGTTGGTGGTGTCCGCCTCCACCAGCACGTAGTAGCTGCCGGGCGCCGGCTTGGGCGAGGCCACCGCATTGCCGGTGGCGCTGCCCACCGCGGTCGCCCCCACCGAGACCGGAGAGGTGGCGGTGTAGACGAGCTTGTCCGCCGCATCGAGGATCTGATCCGAGGAGAGGTAGGCCTTCCAGAGGAAGGACGGGGCCGCGGTCTGGCCGTAGTTGCGGAAGGTGGGGCTGACCGTGAAGGTGAGGTCCGCGCCCGTGGTGAGCATGTTCGCCAGGGTGACGTCCTGGACGATCAGGTCCGCCTTCACCGGCTGGCCGATGGTGTAGAGCGTGTTGGTGGGCCAGGTGGTGGGGGTGCAGTTCCCCGCGCCGGTGGCGCACGCGAAGAAGCCCTGCCCCTCCACGCCGGTGTCGTTCTCGAAGCCCAGGGTGATGTCGCTGCGGCCGGTGCCCGAGGTGTGCGAGCCGTAGTGGATCTGGATCAACCCGGAGGAGTTGAGCCTCAGCTGGAAGTTGAACAGCCCCTGGCTGGGCGCGCTGTAGTAGCCGTAGTTGTAGAACTCGAAGACGATCTCGTTCGCGTTCGGCTTGATGTAGCGGATGCCGCCGCCGGAGTGGATGAAGTGGTCGCTCCACCAGGGGGCGATGAAGTTGTGCACCGCGCGCGCGCTGTTGGGGATCTTCCCGCCGGTGCGGCAGAAGTTGACCGCGCAGTAGCTGGTGGAGGGCGTGGGGGAGAAGAAGAAGGCGCCGTTGGCCTGCACCACGACCGACGTATAGGTGTTGGCGTAGTACGGAAACGAGAAGCCCAGGTTCACCACCGCGAAGCCGTCATCCGCGTTGGAGGGCGTCACCGCCGTGGTGGCCCCGGTGAGCGGCGAGTACGCCACCGGCGCCGTGGTGACCACGTAGTTGTTCGCGGCCTGCGCGGAGAGGGACAGCGCGCAGACGCAAAGCGCGGCGGCGAGGGCGGTGCGGCACGACGTCATCGGGGAGGCTCCGGCTACAGGAGAGGGCGCGAACCTTCGCTCAACTCACGTCCCTGTCGCAACTGGGGGACAGTGCGCCCGACGCGCGCGGGACGCCTCCGTGGAAGACCCGGGAAAGAGGCGCCGCGTGCAACGGTTTCAGGCGCGGATGGAGACGCCGGCGCGGAGGCGGAAGTCCTTGAGCGCCTCGTTCGGCTTCTCCTGCCGGAAGGTCTCCGCGATGGGGGCCACCGCGTACGGCAGGCCGGCCCAGCTGGCGTAGGCCATCCCGGCCCAGGCGCCCTTGGACCAGACGTCCGAGGCGGTGGCCTGGACATACCGGTCCCGGCGGAGGGGGCTGAAGGTGGCGAGCCGGAAGGGGGCGGTGGCGTTCGCCGCCTCGGCGGCCGTGGGGCCCTGCACGTCGTTGGAGAGCGCCTTCACGTGGAGGACGCCGCTGTCATCCACCCAGAGACGGAGGCTGGAGGGGCCGGCGCCGCGGCCGCTGTAGCGGACCACCACGTCCCGTCCCGCCTTCAACTTCGTCTCGGCCACCGACATGAGCTGCCTCTCTTTTTCTCAAGAGCTGCAATAAAAACCAGCCCTTGGAACCGCGCCCGCAGAGCAATCCTCGGCGGTCGGCCGGCGCGGTTTCTGGCAAGAGAGGCAGCACTTCGGCGCCGCTTTTCCAGGCGGCTGTTTCGAGGTTGCGTGAGGGTCAGCGAAAGCGCGGAACCTCGTCCTCGATCAACCGCTTGAGCAGCGTGCGGTGGCAGCGCTCGGGGTCGGTGCAGGCCGAGGAGCAGCACAGGGTGAACGTCTCCCCCGCGCTGGCGCGGCGGGCGATCGCGTCAATCACTCCCTGCTGGGCGCGCATCTCCGCCAGGTAGCGCTGCCGGTAGGTCTCCCAGGAGATGGCCGGGCCGGTCTTCCCGTACACGGCGGCGTGGAGGGCGGCGGAGGGGCCCAGCTCCTTCATCCAGGCGTCCCAGCACTCGTCCTCGCGGCGCAGCCCCCGCGGGCGGTACCGCGTCACCAAGAGGCGGGTGCCGTCCGAAGGCTCCACCGGGTCGTTCCAGCGCTTGGTCTTGATCGCCACGCGGGTCAGATATGCCCATTGCCCCGCCGGCGTTCCAGCCGCGAGAGGGGCCCGCTTCGGATCTACCCGGCCGATTTGATATGGCCCACGACGGTGTCCAACCTGCCGCTCCACGAGGCGCTGCTCGCCCCAGACCTCTCTGAGCTCAAAGACGCGCTGGCGCGCGCGCCGGAGCTCTCCGCTCAGCTCGAGCAGGCGCTCGCCGGGGGCGAGCAGGCCTTTGGCGCGAAGCTGCCCCCGGCGGTGTTCCTCCGGCACCTCCAGGAGCGGCTGGGCGGGAGCGAGGCGGGCCCCTCGAGGGCGCTCCACCTGGACGACCTCTACCTCGCCTGCGCCTGCGCGCAGGGGCACCCGCTGGCGCTCGCCGAGCTGCAGCGGCGCCACCAGCCGGACATCGACCAGGCCCTGCGCAAGCTGCGCAGCCCCTCCGGCGCGGATGACGACATCCGCCAGGCGGTCTGGCGCCGGGTGCTGGTGAAGCAGGGCGAGGCCCCGCCGCGCATCCAGGACTACTCCGGCCGCGGGCCGCTGGGGGCGTGGATCTACGCCGTCACCGTCCGCTGCGCGATGGACCAGCACCGCGAGGCCCGCCCCGAGGACGCGGAGCTGGACGAGGCGCTCGAGGACTCCTCGGACGACCCGGAGCTGGCGCTGATCCGCGCCCGCTGCGGCCAGCACTTCCGCCAGGCCTTCGCCGCCGCCTTCGCCGCGCTGGACGCCCGCCAGCGCGCGCTGCTGCGCCTCAACTTCTTCGAGAAGCTCAACATCGACGAGCTGGGCGCCATGTACGGCGTGCACCGCGCCACCGTGGCCCGCTGGATCGCCGACGCCCGCGCGGTGCTGCTCAAGGTCACCCGCACCGAGCTGGCCACCCGCCTCTCCCTCAACGAGGACGAGCTGGACAGCCTTCTGCGGGCGATTGATTCGAAGGTGGAGATCAGCGTGAAGCGGCTGCTGCTGGAGTCGCCGACCGCGGCGTGAGCCAGGCCTCCACCTGGGCCGCGTGCTCGGGCAGCCCGAGCTTGCGCCAGTCCGCCAGCGCCTCGCGCGCCAGCTCCAGCGCCCGCCCCCGGTCTCCCCGCCCGTTCTGCGCCCAGCGCAGCCGCGCCAGGGTGAAGGCGGCCTCGGCTTGATCTCTGGGGTCCGGCGGCGCCCCCGCCAACAGCGCCGTGACCCGGTCCAGCGTTGCCTGAGCCTGGGGAAGCTCCCCCACCTCCACCAGCGCCTGGGCCAGCACCGTCAGCCCCGAGGCCAACTCCCGGTGCGAAGGGCCAAAGACCTTCTCCCGCCGCGCCTGCCCGCTGCGCAGCCAGGGCAAGGCCTCCTTCGGCCGGCGCGCCTCCAGCAGCAAGGTCCCCAGCTGCAGCTCACAGGTGGCCCTGCCCATCTCCATGCTCACCGGCCCCTCCAGGCTGGCGCAGGCCTCCCGGGCGAGCCGGAGCGCGCCCTCCAGGTCCCCGGCCCGCGCGCGCACGTGCGACAGGTTCACCCGGTGCAGCTCCACGTCCGGGTGGTGCGCGCCTTTGAGGACCTCCTCCGCGGAGATCAGCCGCAAGAGCAGCGGCTCGATCTGCGCCGGCGGCCGCTCGAGCAGCATCATCGCGATGAGCTGCTGGTTGAGCGAGCGCAGCGTCACCGGGTGATCTCGGCCGAAGAGCGCCTCGGCCCGCTGCAGCGCCTCCTCCGCCAGCTGCAGCGCGCGCTCCCCGTTCCCCCGCCGCTGCTCCAGCTGCGCCATGTTGTTGAGCAGCGAAACCAGCACCGGGTGCTCCGGCCCCAGGTTGCGCACGAAGCCCTCCCGCACCTGCCCGTAGACGACCGCGGACTCCTCGTAGCGCCCCACCCGGCTGAGCGCGGCGGCCACGTTGTGCTGCGCCGCCGCCACCTGGCGGCTCTGGGCCCCGTGGCGCCCCTGCTCCAGCGCCAGCGCGTCCTTGGCGAGCCCCAGCGCCTCTTCGCCCTTGCCGGCGGTCATCGCCAGGTGGCCGCGGGTGGCCAGCTGGTGGAACGCGAGGTCCCCCTCCGCCGGCACGCGCTGCAGCAGCGCCAGCGCGTGGCGCACGCAGACCTCCGCCTCGGGGAGCTGCGTGAGGTCCAGGAACGCGTCCGCCCGCTCCAGCCAGGAGAGGACCTGGAAGGCCCCCGTCCCGCTCGCCTCCGCCGCCAGCACGCCTTCCTCCAACACGGGCAGCGCCGCCTTCGGCTGCTTGAGGTAGCGCTGCGCCTGTCCGGAGAGGTAGAGCGCCTCCGCGCGCACCGGCAGCTGGGGCAGCGCGGCCGCCTCCTTGGCCAGCGCGTCCAGCTGCTCCGCGGCGCGCGCCCACGCCCCCGCCACGTGCTGGGCCTTGGCGCGGGCCAGGCCTTCTTGAAGCACGCGGGCGCGGGCGCGCGTCGGCTCGTCCGTGGGCAGCGGCGCGCCGGCCGCCAGCGAGGCCAGGTCCGCGCAGGGCGCCAGGCCCGTCACCGTCTCCACCGCGGAGGCGGCCCGCTCCACCTTGCCCGCGTCCGCGGCGGTGAAGAGCTCCACCAGCGCCTGCGCCTCGCGCAGCTTCTGGTCCAGGCACGCCATGCGCCGGTCCAAGAGCTCCTCGGACTGCTCGCCGGTGCGCCGCGTGGCCTCGCACGCCGCCTTGCGCGCGGCGCCGAAGCGCTGCCCGTAGCCTTGCAGCGTGCGGTCCACCGTGGCGAAGGCGGCGGCGGCGTACGGCTTGCCGGTGGCGGCGAAGGCCCGCTCCACCTTGTCGCGCACCTGCGGCGCCCAGAGCGCGAGCGCCTCCGGGTGCTCGCTCGGGCAGACCTCCAGCGTCAGCTTGCGCGCGGTGACCGCCGCGCCGCTCGCGACGAGCAGCACCGCCGCGAGCGCCGCCCCCAGCAGCGCCGCCCGCCGCCCGCGGGTGAGGCCGCGCCGCAGGTCCTTCAAGAGCGCGTCCATGGACGGGTAGCGCTCGTCCGGCGCCGCGCGCAGCCCGCGCCGCACCACCCGCCACAGCCACGCCGGCGCCGGGTGCGCGGGCGGCTCGCGCGGCCCCTGCTCTTTCTGGTGCGCCAGCGCCTCCAGCGTCTGGGCGTCGTACGGGCGCTGCGCGGTGAGCGCCTCGTAGAGCGTGGCGCAGAAGCCGAACTGGTCGCTGCGCGCGTCCGCCTCCCGGCCGCGGTGCTGCTCCGGGGACATGTACGCGGGCGTCCCCAGCAGCGCGCCGGTGGCCGTATGGGTGAGCGGCGCCGCGTGCGGGGTGGCGCTGGCCGGAGCCTCGGGCGCCTTCGCCTCCTGCCCGAAGCCGGCGAGCCCGAAGTCGCTCACCAGCACCCGCCCGTCCTCGTGGAGCAGCACGTTCTCCGGCTTGAAGTCCCGGTGGATGATCCCCGCCGCGTGCGCCGCGGCCAGCCCCTCTCCAGCCTGCAGCAGCTTCTCCACCACCGCGCGCCAGGGGTGCTTGCGCAGAAGCCACGCCTTGAGCGTGGTGCCGGGCACGAACTCCAGGGCGATGAAGACCCGCCCGTGGTGCACGCGCACGTCGTAGACCTTGGCCACGCAGGGGTGGGCCAGGCGCGCCATGGCCCGGGCTTCGCGCAGGAGCCGGCCGGGCAGCTCGGGGTCCACCGCGGACGCGCGCACCCGCTTGAGCGCCACGGTGCGCGCCAGCTGCGGGTCGTGCGCCTCGTAGACCTCGCCCATCCCGCCGCGCCCCACCAGCCCCACCACCAGGTAGCGGTCCACCTGCGCGCCGCGCGGCAGCGGCGCCTCCGGCCCGCCCTCCCCCTGCGCGGAGGAGAGCGTGGCGGCGTGCGGCGAGCCCGAGCGGAGCATGGCCCGCGCGGTGGCGCCGAGCACCCGCTGGCACTCCAGGCAGTCCGCGAGGTGGCGCTCCAGCGCCGAGGCCGCGCTTGGCGGAAGCGCGCCCCCCACGAAGGCGACCAGCGTGTCCTCGCTCGCGTGCGACATGGAAGCGTGGGTGCTTCCCACGAGCGCGCCACCCGCGGCAAGCCGCCCCACGCTAAGGTCCGCCGGATGATACGGCTGGTCATCACCGACATGGACGGGACGCTGTACTCGTGGATCGACTACGTGGTCCCCGCGGTGGAGGCGATGGTGGACGCGGTCTGCCGCTCCACCGGCTACCCCAAGCTGAAGGTCGTCCAGTCGCTCAAGGCGGTCTACGCGCGCTACGAGTCCAACGAGTACCCGTACGCGCTCCAGGAGTCCTCGCTGCACGCGGACTTCCCGGACTTCGGCAGCTTCGACAAGCTCGTCATCGAGCCCGCGCGCGCCGCCTTCGCCCAGGCGCGGCGGCGCTACCTGAGGCCGTTCAAGGGCGTGCTGGAGACGCTCACCGCGCTCAAGACGAAGGGGCTGCCCGTCGTGGCGCTCACGGACGCGCCGCGCAACCCCGCCGAGTACCGCGCCCGCAAGCTGGGGTTCGACACGCTGCTATCGGGGCTCTACACCCTGCCCGGCTTCGCCTTCCCCTCACGCGGCGAGGAGAAGCTGATCTCCCCGGACATCCTCGCGCGCGACGAGCGCGGGGACTACCGCGCCGCCTGCCCGGTGGTGGAGCTGCCCAGAGACCACGAGAAGCCCAACCCCGAGGGCGCGCTGCGGATCTGCCGCGACTTCGGCGTGGACCCGTCCCAGGTGCTGGTGGTGGGGGACTCGCTGCACAAAGACATCGCCGTGGCCCGCAAGGTCGGCGCCAAGGACTGCTGGGCCGAGTACGGCACCTACGTCTCCGCCGAGTACCGCGAGCGGCTGGACATCGTCTCCGCCAACGCGATCACCCGGCGCCACGCGGCCTCGCTCTTCGAGGGCGAGGGGAAGCAGCTGGAGGCGAGCCACGCGCTCTCCAACTTCTCGCAGGTGCTCAAGCTGCTCTAGCGCTCAGCTCCAGAGCGGATGGGCCTGCTGCAGGTCCGCGAGCCCGCCGAACGAGCCGCGGTCCGCGCCGGGGACCACCGCGGGCAGCGCGTGCGCATCCGTCAGGGGCAGGCCAGAGAGCGGGTCGCCGCTCGGGTTGAGGATGCTGTCTCCGGCCGCCATCGTCCCGAAGCCGGCCACTGTGCGCACCGCGGCCTCGATCGCCTGCTTCACGCCGGGAATCTTGTTGGCCGCGCGCAGCGCGCCGGCGACCACCCACTTGGAGGTGCCAATCTTCGCCGCCACGCCCGTGCCCAGGGCGCCCAACGCCGCGTCCATGCCGGCGTGCTCCCACGAGTAGCCCTGTCCTTCGAGCGCGGCGTGCGCGGCCACGTTGAGCGCGGAGCCGAGCGCGATCCCCGGGCCGCCAGAGACCAGGGTGGCGGCGGCGGTGAGCCCCACGCCGGCCACGTCCGCCACCGTGCGCTTGAAGTCTGCGTAGTCACGCAGGTCGCGGTCCGCGGCGGTGACCTTGGCCTCCACGTCCCGGGCCTCGTCCGCCGTGACAATCCCGTCCTTCTTGGCGGCGGTGAAGGCGTCCTTGGCCGCGCCCACGTGCTCGTGGATGCGCTCGTCCTTGGAGGTGAAGTGCGTGAGCAGGAAGCGGGAGACCTTGTTCCAGTCCCCGGTGAGCTCCTTCTCCAGCAGCGGATCCAGCGCGCCCACCGCCTTCTCCAGCTTCTGCACGTCCACCTGCGGCGCCGAGACAGGCCTCGCGCCGGCCGAGATTCGATTTTCGCCCATGCGCAGATTATCGGAGGGCGCGAGCGGCGGTTCCCACCCGGGGCGAATTTCGTGGCGCGGAAAGTTGATGGCCGTGTCTTGACGCTACTTCACTTCACCTTGCCGCCGCCGCCGCGCGCGGTGCGCGAGACCGGGGCCTCCACCGCGGAGGCCGGCACCACCGTGGACGGCGCCGCCTTCGGGTCCGCCAGGAGCGCCGCGGCGTGCTCCACCACGGGCGCGGGAGCGCCGGAGGCGGGCTTGAGCTCGCGGTCCGCCATCAGCACCGGGTTCTCGGGCATGCAGGCGGGGGACTCGATGATCGCGTTCACCTGCGGGTCTCCGTAGCCGGCGAGCACCGCGGGGATGGAGGGGTTGTTCCAGCCGTCGTTGCGGCGCCGCGCCACCTTGAAGTGGAGGTGCGCGCCGCAGGCCCAGCCCGTCTTGCCGGAGAAGCCGAGCAGCGCGCCCGCCTTCACCGTGTCCCCCTCCTTCACCAGCACCGAGGAGAAGTGGAGGTACTGCGTCTCCAGCCCGTTGGGGTGCTCGAGCACGACATAATTGGCGTCCGCGGCGAACTTCGGATCGCACCCGCCGGAGGCGGAGTCCCCGCGGGCGAGCCGCACCACGCCATCCAGCGCCGCGACGATCGGCGTGCCCTCGGGCATCCGGAAGTCCCAGGCCCAGGTGTCGTTCTGGAGGTGGCTGCCCGTGGAGTGCGCTTGCGAGACGGGGAAGACGCGCCCGCAACCGAAGGGGACGGCGACTTCGGGAGGGCGCTCGGCCGGGGCGGACTCGGGGACCGCGCCGACTGCCGGCCCCAGCGCCAAGAAGGTCGTCAGGAGGATGGAGGGCAAAGCGGCCACTCAACTCGAATACCGCGATTGTCTATTCCTCGTCGATTCCACCCCGATTGGATGGCTGCAGCGGAGGGAAGCGGAGGAGCGGCGCGAGGTTGGCCCGCTGATCCATTGGGCCTGCGGGCGAAGCCGTCTATGTAGGGCGCTGCACCGAGACGTGGGGGGAAGGCGGATGCTCGAAGCGCTGACGTGCGCGGATCTGGAGCGGTTGGGGCTGTGGAACACGCGCGGCTGCTGCGAAGGCTGCCACCGGGAGATCGCCGCGGGCTCGGCGCAGATCGAGCTCGAGCCGGAGTGCAACCGCCAGGGGCGCGCCTCGCGGGCGCGGCTGGTGCTCTGTTGCAACTGCTCGCCCAGCGGGGGAGTGCTGCTGGACAGGGCGCTCTACGCCCGGGCCTTCAAGGCCCGCCGCGAGGTCCGCCGCGCCTTCCGCGAGCTCACGCGCTTGGCGGCGGCGAACGACGTGCCCGCCTCGCGCTTCGCCTCGGTGGTGGATCTCGAGGCGGCGCGGGCGGCGCGCTAGCCCCGGGTTACTTCGCAGGCAGCGCGCGCTGCGCGCTCCGGCGCGCGAGCTGGGTGATGAACGTGGTGGCGACGATCATCGCCGCCTTGCGCGCCAGCTCCTCTGGGAGCGGCCGGCCAGGCCGCTGGTTGGCGATCTGCTGAGGGTGGTCCCAGGCGCGGATGAAGCCGCGCACCCGGTCCCGGGCCCGCCGCGAGTGGCGCGTCTTGGTCCGCACGCGCCCCACCGCGATGCCAGCGAGCGCGAAGGCGAGCGCCGCCGCGCCCACGCCGATCAGCAGCCCCAGGTGCTGCGCCACCTGGTGGCGGACGTTGGTGGCCTGGTGCCGGCGCCGGTCCAGCTCGCGCAGCGTCTCCAGCAGCTCCCCGCGGATGCGATCCGCGGACTTCTCCACGCGCTCCAGGTGCTCGCTCATGTCAGCTGCTCCTTGGCCACCTGCAGGTCCTGCTTCAGCCGTCCCTGGGTCCGCGCCATCGGCTTCTTTGGCAGCTGCTGGTAGGCCATGAAGGCCAGCCCCCCGGCGATTGCCAGGAGCGCCACGCCCACCACCGCCAGCCCCGCCACCTCGCTCAAAGGCAGCGCGATCGCCAGCAGGACGAAGAGCGTGGAGAGGCCGCACAGCGCCAGCACCCCCGCCACCCCGGCGAAGATCCCCACCCGCTTGGCCGCCCGGATCTCCTCCTTGAGCTCCGCCTTCGCGTGCAGGACCTCGGCCTTCGCCAACAGCTTCGCCTCGTCCAGCGCCTGCCGCACCAGGTGAGCGGTGGACAGCTGGCTCAAGTCCTCGCGTTGCATTTCCACGCTGCCTCCTTGCGAGCGGCCTTCAAGCGCCTTCCGCTCTCGCCTCAAAGTGGGGGGCTCCTTTCGGATCCACAACGTCAACGGGGCGCGCCGCCTGCCCGCCTGCCCTCCGTCTCGCGCCGTAGACCCTCGTCCCGCCTGGCGGAGCCTCCCGGCCCGCCCGCTCCCTCGGCGGCGGGGCTGGCGCGCCCGTTGCGAGAGGGCCTGGGCTCACCCGCTTCACCCTTCCAAGGAGCCCCCCATGAAAGTCGACGCCGGCACCCCCGCCATCCCGGAGTTTGTCCCCACCGAGCCCGCCCCCCGCTGCGTCGCCGAGCCCGCGCGCGGCGCCACCTGCAGCGTGGAGCCCGCGCCTGCCTCCCGCGCGGAGAAGGCGAGCCCGCCGCCCGAGTCCAAGCTCTCCGAGCACGAGCAGAAGGCGCTCGAGGCCATGGCCAACGCCTGCCGCGCCCGCGACGGCGTGGAGCTGTGCAAGCGCACCGCGGACCTGCCGGTGGCGCGCGAGTTGGAGCTGCAGCACCATTGGCTGCGCACCGGCACCAAGGAGGCCGGGATGGGCGCGGTGGATGAGGGTGTCCCCGGCGAGCGGATCGACCTGCCCTTCGTCACCCAGACCTCGGTGAATGACCACTCGGGCCAGGGCGATCGCCCGGGCTCCACCTGCACCCAGGTCCCCAACGTGGACGAGGCCTGCGTCAACCGGGAGCTGGAGCTGGGCAAGCGCACCGGCCGCTGGACGCCGCTCAACCAGTGCCAGAGCTACGTCTCGGACGTGCTGGAGAAGTGCGCCGTCAAGGACGCGGGGAGCCGATAGCCCATGTCCCCGTCCATGTCCCGGAAGATGGCGGTCGCGGTGTCGCTCACGTCGGTGGGGCTGGTGGCCGGAATTGGCTCGGCGATCGTGTGGCTGCTCTTCGCGCAGCTCTACGCGCCCACCTGCCCGCACTTTGGTCTGGAGGAGCCGCTGGCGGTCTGCCGCCGGCCCGTCCTCTTCATCGGCGGGAGCCTGGCGCTCGCGGCGGCCTGCGGCGTGTTCCTCTTCACCGTGGCCGCGCGCCGGCTGGCGAGCCGGTTCTGAAAGCCGCCTGTGTTCTCACCCCCCGTTCACCCCGAGCGTAGCGCCGTAGGCGCGTAGTCGAGGGGCGGCACCGAGCTCGAAGCCGCGCCAAGGTGACCACGAGCGCATTGCCGCCCCTATCGGGATAGGGGGGCGGCTCACGCCGCGCCCCCTCCCACACCACCGGACGTACGGGACCGTATCCGGCGGTTCGGTGAGTTGAGGTTCGAGCGGCGTATCGCGATTTCCCGCCTCTCTGCCGCCAGTTG
>JBGATB010000055.1:0-65193 GCA_044229415.1 Myxococcaceae bacterium
CGTGTCGGTGCATCCCCAGCGTTGATCAAATTTTGATCTCTCGCGCAACTTCGATCTCCCCGGTTGCCCGGAGGCCGAAAAATCGGGCCTCGGCGGCGATGACCCGATCAGACTTTCCACCCAATAGGGACACCCCCTAGAACTGCGCCCAGCCCGGCACGCGCGGGTAGGGGATGGCGTCCCGGATGTTGGCGAGCCCGCAGATGTAGACGATCAGCCGCTCGAACCCGAGCCCGAAGCCGGCGTGGGGGACCGAGCCGTAGCGGCGCAGATCCCGGTACCACTGGTAGTGGTTGGGATCGAGCCCAAGCTTGCGCATCCGCGCGTCCATCAGGTCCAGCCGCTCCTCGCGCTGGCTGCCGCCGATGATCTCGCCGATCCCGGGCGCGAGCACGTCCATGGCGGCCACGGTCTTCCCGTCATCGTTCATGCGCATGTAGAAGGCCTTGATCTGCTCGGGGTAGTTCATCACCACCACCGGCCGGCCCACGTGCTCCTCGGTGAGGAAGCGCTCGTGCTCGGTCTGGAGATCCTTGCCCCACTCGACCGCGTACTCGAACTTCTTCCCGGACTTCTTGAGGATCTCCACCGCCTCCGTGTAGTCGATCCGCGCGAAGCTGGACTCCGCGAGCGACTCGAGCCGCGCCACGGTGCCCTTCTGCACCCGCTCCTCGAAGAACTTCAGGTCGTCCATCCGCTCGTTCAAGATCGCCCGGAAGACGTACTTGAGGAACCGCTCCGCCAGGTCCGCGTCCGTCTGGAGATCCGCGAAGGCGATCTCCGGCTCGATCATCCAGAACTCGGCGAGGTGGCGCGTGGTGTTGGAGTTCTCCGCGCGGAAGGTGGGGCCGAACGTGTAGACCTTGGAGAGCGCCAGGCAGTACGCCTCCACGTTCAGCTGCCCGGAGACGGTGAGGTAGGTCTCCTTGCCGAAGAAGTCCTTGTGGAAGTCGATCTTCCCCTGGTCGTTCTTCGGCAGGTTGGCCAGGTCCAGGGTGGAGACGCGGAACATCTGGCCGGCGCCCTCCGCGTCGCTCGCCGTGATGATCGGCGTGTTGACCCAGAAGAAGCCCTCCTCGTGGAAGAAGCGGTGGATGGCCTGCGCCGCGTGGTGGCGCACCCGGGCAATGGCCCCGAAGGTGTTGGTGCGCGGCCGCAGGTGGGCCACCTCGCGCAGGAACTCCAGCGTGTGCTGCTTGGGCTGGATGGGGTAGGTCTCCGGGTCATCCACGAAGCCCAGGACCTTCACTTCACTGGCCTGGATCTCGAACGCCTGCCCCTTGCCCTGGCTCTGCACCAGCGTGCCCTTGCAGATCACCGAGCAGCCGCTGGTGAGCTTCTGGACCTCGCTGGCGTAGTTGCCGAGCGTGCTCGGGGCCACCACCTGGAGGGGATCCTGGCAGCTGCCGTCCGAGACGTGGATGAACGAGACGCCGGCCTTGGAGTCCCGGCGGGTGCGGACCCAGCCGCGGACCTCCACCGGCGTGTTGGCGGCGACCTTCCCCGCGAGCGTGGCGGCGACACTGACGACCTGCATGTTCGAACTCCTCCGGCTTTGGGGACGACGAGTTACTTGCGAAGGGCGCCGGGAACAAGCGCTACGTCAGCTTCGTGGCTGTCGCCCCGTCGCGTCCTCTCTGTTGCGGACACCGGTGACGTCCTCTAAGAGCTAGCCCCATGGCGATGAACGAGCGGTACGAGCCGACGGTGATCGAAGCGAAGTGGCAGGGCCGCTGGGAGCAGGCGGGCGCCTTCAAGGCAGGCGCCCGGCCGGCGGCGCAGAAGAAGTACATCCTGGAGATGCTCCCGTACCCCAGCGGCAGCATGCACATGGGGCACGTGCGCAACTACCTGCTCGGGGACGTCTACACCCGCTACTTCCTGATGCGCGGCTTTGACGTGCTCCACCCCATGGGCTGGGACGCCTTCGGGCTGCCGGCGGAGAACGCGGCGATCAAGGACGGCGTCCACCCCGCGGTCCGCACAAGGCAGAACATCGCCTCCTTCAAGGCGGAGATGAAGACGCTCGGCTTCTCCTACGACTGGAGCCGCGAGGTCTCCACCTGCGAGCCCGAGTACTACCGCTGGAACCAGTGGTTCTTCATCCAGATGCTGGAGAAGGGGCTGGTCTACCGCCGCTTCTCGAAGGTGAACTGGTGCACCGGCTGCCAGACCGTCATCGCCAACGAGCAGGTGAAGGACGGCAAGTGCGAGCGCTGTGACTCGGCCGTGCTGGACAAGGAGATGCCGGAGTGGGCCTTCCGGATCACCCGGTTCTCGCAGCCGCTGCTGGACGGCCTGGATGAGCTCAAGGCGTGGCCGGAGCGGATCACCTCCATGCAGCGCAACTGGATCGGCCGCTCGGAGGGCGTGGAGGCCGAGTTCGCGGTGAAGGGCAGCGCGGAGAAGCTGCGGATCTTCACCACCCGGATCGACACCGTGTACGGCTGCACCTACCTGGTGCTCGCCCCGGACCACAAGCTGGTCTCCCAGCTCACCACGCCCGCGCAGGCGGCCGCGGTGAAGGCCTTCGCGGAGAAGATGGCCAAGCAGAGCAAGACCGAGCGCACCGAAGACGCCGCGGAGAAGGAGGGGGTCTTCACCGGCGCGTTCGCCGTCAACCCGTTCACCGGCCAGGACGTGCCGGTGTGGATCGCCAACTTCGTGCTGGCGGACTACGGCACCGGCGCGGTGATGAGCGTCCCCGCGCATGACCAGCGGGACTTCGAGTTCGCCAAGAAGTACGCGCTGCCGGTCAAGGTCGTGATCCAGCCGGCGAGCGGCGCCAAGGTCGAGGAAGCGGCGCAGGAGGCGGCCTTCACCGAGGACGGCGTGCTGGTGGACTCGGGCGAGCACTCGGGGCTCCCCTCCGCGCAGGCCCGCGCCAAGCTGGGCGAGAAGCTGGAGAAAGAGGGGAGGGGGAAGCGCACGGTGACGTGGCGCCAGAAGGACTGGGGCTTCTCCCGCCAGCGCTACTGGGGCACGCCCATCCCCATCGTCTACTGCGAGAAGTGCGATCCGGAGCGCAAGGGGATCCCCGTCCCGCTGGACCAGCTCCCGGTGGTGCTGCCGGACATCGACGTGCAGGCGGTGCTCACCGGCCGCGGCGAGCCGCCGCTGGCCAAGGTGGCCTCGTTCGTCCAGACCTCCTGCCCCAGGTGCAAGGGGCCGGCACGCCGCGAGGCGGAGACCATGGACACCTTCGTGGACTCCTGCTGGTACTACGCGCGCTATCTGTCGCCGCACTACGACAAGGCCCCGTTCGACGCGGCGGAGGCCCAGCGCTGGCTGCCGGTGGACGTCTACGTGGGCGGCCCCGAGCACGCGGTGATGCACCTGCTCTACTTCCGCTTCTGGTCCCGGGTGATGAAGCAGCTGGGGCTCACCCCGGTGGACGAGCCGGTGACCCGGCTGGTCACCCAGGGGATCGTCAACGGGCCGGACGGCCGGAAGATGAGCAAGCGCTGGGGCAACTCGGTGGCGCCGTCCTCCATCGTCAAGCGCTACGGCGCGGACACCGCGCGCACCTACGTGCTCTTCGCCGGCCCGCCCGAGCGGGACTTCGACTGGTCGGATGATCAAGTGGAGGGCGCCCACCGCTTCCTGAAGCGGGTCTGGGCGCTGGCGGCCGCGCAGCAGGAGGTGGCGGGCGCCACCTTCGCCGGCCCGTTCGAAGGCAAGGCGCTGGAGATCCGCCGCGCCGCCCACAAGGCCGTGAAGCGGGTCACCGAGGCGATTGACCGGCTCTCGTTCAACACGGCCATCGCCGGGATCATGGAGTTCGTCAACGCGCTCTACGCCGCGGAGAAGCCGCAGAGCCCGGCCGAGAAGGCCGCCATGGCCGAGGCGGTGCGGCTGCTCACGCTGATCCTCACGCCGTTCGCTCCCCACGTGGCCGAGGAGATCTCCGAGGCCTACGGCGCCAAGGGCTCCACCCTCAGCGAGCCCTGGCCCGCCTGGGACGCGGCCCTGGTGGTGGATGACATGCTCCCGTACGCGGTGCAGGTGAACGGCAAGCTGCGCTCGGAAGTCCGGGTGCCCGCCGAGGCCGCCGAGGCCGTGGTCCGCGCCGCCGCCGAGGCGGACGAGAAGGTGGCCGGCAGCCTCCAGGGCAAGCAGATCCGCAAGGTGGTCTTCGTCCCCAAGCGGCTGATCAACTTCGTCGTCGGCTGACGGGCGCGCCTTCGATGCCGGCCGAGGTCCTGGTGATGTGCGCGCAGTGCGGGCGGCCGCAGAAGCCGGCGCCCGCGTGCACCGCGTGCGGGGCCGCGCTCCCCGAGCCGCCGGTGCGCGCGCCGCGCTCGGGGAGAGATCAGCTCCTGGAGGCCTACAGCCCCTTCCTCGAAGGGGACCTGGGCGGCGGGCGCAAGCTCTTGCTCTCCGAGCGGCGCCTGGAGTGGACCGGCAAGCCGCCGCTCGCGGTGGAGCTCTCCGAGCTGCGCGCGGCCCGGCTCGGCGCGCGGCCCGCTTGGGAGGCGCTGCTCTTCTGCGGGCTCTCCGTCTCCGTGGGCGCCTTCGTCCCGGGCTGGCCCCGGGTGGCCCTGGGCGCGCTCTTCCTGCTCGCCGCCGCCGCCTGCTTCCTCCAGCGCCGCTACGCGCTCGTGCTCGCGCGCCGGGACGGCCGCAGCGCGGAGCTCTTCTTCGGCTTCGCCCGGCTGGGCAGCGACAAGGCCCGGCAGCTGCGGGGGGTCTACGCCTCGCTGGCCACCGAGCTCCGGGAGCGGGGTGTGGAGGCGGCGCCGTGAGGGGCCCCTGGCCCTGCGCGCTGCTGCTGGGCGCGCTGGCGGTGGGCTGCGGCTACCGCTTCACCGCGGGCACCCCCGGCCTGCCGCAGGGGCTCAGGTCGCTGCGCGCGCCCGTCTTCGCCAACCGCAGCTCAGAGCCGAACGTGGAGCTGCTCTTCACCCAGGCCCTGCGCGAGCAGCTGGTGCGGACGGGGACGGCGGAAGGGGAGGAGGCGGCGGGGCAGGTGAGCGGTGAGGTGCTCTCCGTCTCCAGCAGCCAGACGTTGATCGGCACCTACCGCGTGGCCGCGGCGGTGCAGCTGCAGCTGGTGCGAGAGGGCCAGGTGCTGGCGGCGACGCAGGTGGCGGACTCGGAGGAGTACCTCCGCGCCGCGGATCCGGTCACCACCGAGTCCAACCGCCAGGCCGCGCTGCGCCGTCTCGCGGACGCGATGATGCGAGACGGCTACGACCGCCTCGCGGCGGCCTGGTAGCGGAAAGACAGTGGAGGCGAAGCGCCGCCTACTTCGCGGCGGTCGCGGCCTTGGTCAGCCGGGCGATCCGGCGGGACGCGTTGCGCGCGTGCAGCACGCCCTTGGAGGCGGCCTTGTTGAGGGTCGCCGCGGCGGCGCGGAGCGCCTCCTGCGCCTTGGCAGGGTCCTTGGTCGCGAAGGCCTCGCGGGCCTTCTTCAGCGCGCTGCGGACCTGCGAGCGGACGGCGACATTGCGTGCACGGCGCTTGAGCGCCTGGCGGTTTCGCTTCTGGGCAGACTTGGTGTTGGCCATGAGGGGGGGCTACCTACTAGGGCCGGCGGCGGCGCGTCAAGGAAGGACGGCGCGCTGTGGATAACCGGCGGCCGCTTCCACCCAACTGCGCGCCGCCGCGCGTGAATCGCCCGCGCGGAAACCGTCAGCGCCCACGGGGTGCCGCTCGCGCGTCCGAGGGGCGTCCACCGCCCTCCACAGCTTTGCCCCCACGTTCTTCACAGGCGCTGTGGACAAATCGTTCAACCCGCGCCGAGCAGATTAGACACAACGTTCAGCTGCCGCCGCCGCCGCTGAAGGCGTACGTGCACCGCAGGCCATCTGGATCCGCGAACGCGAAGCTGTACGTGTCCCCGTGCAGGCGCGCTGGCTCCGGCGCCACGCCCGTCAGCTGCTCGAGCCCGCCGGCAAAGCCGTCCACCGCCGCGCGCGAGGAGGCGGCGAAGTGCAGCTCGGCGCCGGACGGCGGCGCCTCCGGGGAGAAGCAGAGGGTCATCCCGCCGTCGCTGTAGCGCGCCTCCCCCGCGGCCTTGAGCTTCGACCAGCCGAGCAGCGGCGCCACCGCGTCCCAGAACTTCTCGGTCGCGGCGAGCTCCTTGGCGTGGAAGCGCAGCGCCACCACCGGCGCCCGCCCGGTGTGCACGGGCCGGGGCAGCGCCTCCTCCTGCTCCTTGGCCTTCTGCCACAGCGACTCCATCTGCGGCAGCGTGGCCTTGCCGAAGGGGACGCCCTGCGCCCGCAGGCCGGCTTCAATCTCGTGGAAGCGGCGGGTGAAGCGGCGGTTGGCGGCGCGCAGCGCGTCCTCCGCCGGCGTCTGGATGAAGCGGGCGAGGTTGGCGAGCGAGAAGAGGACGTCCCCCAGCTCGTGCTCCATCGCGTCCCGGTCCTTCAGCCCGATCGCCTCGTCCAGCTCCGCCAGCTCCTCGGCGAGCTTCGCGCGCACGCCGGCGAGGTCTGGCCAGTCGAAGCCGATCCGCGAGGCCTTCTCCGTCAGCCGCTCCGCGCGCAGCAGGCTCGGGGCGGCGGTGGGCACGCCGTCCAGCACCGAGCCTTCGCTGCCCGTCTTCTTCTTCTTCTCTTCGGCCTTGAGCCTGGCCCAGTTCTCCAGCACCTGGACCGCGCCGGAGACCTTCTTGTCCCCGAAGACGTGCGGGTGGCGGCTGGTGATCTTGTCGCTGATCGCGTTGCAGACGTCCGCCATGGTGAACTCGCGCAGCTCGGTGGCCAGCTGCGCGTGGAAGACGATCTGGAAGAGCAGATCTCCCAGCTCCTCGCACAAGGGTCTCCACGGGCCGCCGTAGCCCACGCGGTCCATCTCGTCCAAGACCTCGTAGGTCTCCTCCACCAGGTAGGGCCTCAAGGAGCGCAGGTCCTGCTCGCGGTCCCAGGGGCACCCGTCCTCGGCGCGCAGCCGCGCCATGATCTCCGTCAGCCTCACCAGGGCGCTGCCAGCGTCGGTCGACATGGGGCCAAGCCCATACCACGTGCCGTAAGATGGCGCGGCCCCCAACGCGCCATGCTCCCTGCCCTCGCCGAACGCCGCGTCCAGCTCTGGCGGGCCCTCTCCAGCAAGGGGCCGGACGCGCTGCGCGTGAACCGGGACCACGTCCGCTTCGCGCTCGGCACCTCGCTGTCCGACCTGAAGCTCCCGTACGAGATCAGCCCGGAGGCCGCGGGCATCCTCCACCACGCCGCGGTGCAGCTGCTGCACCTGCTGGTGTCGCGCCACCGCGCCTGGCTGCCGCCGGACGAGTACGACCGCTTCCTGCTGGATGAGGCCTTCGCCACCGCCCCCAAGCCGGGCCCCGCGCTCGCCACCACCGCCGGCAACCCGGACGTGAAGTCCGCCGCCGAGCAGGCGCCCTGGCTCCACCCCGCGCTCACCGCCGGCGTGCTCGGCGCCTGGCTGAACCCGGGCGGCCGCGGCCGCTCCCTCGTCGCGCTGGTGATCGAGCTGTACCGGCGCGCGTTCGCGGAGATGAAGGCCGCCCGCGGCCGGGAGGAGACCCCCTACCTCGCTTCGCTGCTGCTCGCCGCCGCGCTCCACTCGGTGGACGCCTCGCTGCGCTCGGTGGCTCTGCCGAGCGGCGTGGACCGCGCGCTGCGGGGCGCCGCGGCCACCGGGATCTATCTCGCCCTGCGGCTGGGGCTCTCCCGCGGCGTCCGGGACCTGCAGCCCCAGGCGGAGCTGCTGGCCCGGCTCGAGGCCCCGCTCTCGCCGGTGGCGCTGCTCGGCGGCCGCGCCCACCTCCCGCGCTCCGGCTCCGCCTTCTACGGGGTGGACACCGCCCCCGGCGCCACCCTGCTGGACCCCGCCGCCTCCGCGCTCGGGAGGGGAGAGGACCCGCAGGCGGTGGCGGAGCAGCTGGCGGACGCGCTCGAGGAGGACGGCGCGCTCGCGCAGTCCGCGGAGTCCGCCGTCTTCGCCGCGCAGCTGCGCGAGCGCTGCCTGCGCGCGGCGGTGGCCGGTGAGCAGGGACAGCTCCCGCCGTCACTCGGCGAGCAGCTGCGGGAGCTCGCCTCGCGGCCCGGCCAGCTCCCGCCGCTGGTGGCGGACGAGGCCAAGCGCAAGGCGCTCGCCAAGGCCCTGCTCGCCTCCGTGGATCAAGCGGTGGGGCCCGCTCAGAAGCTCTTGGAGGGGCTGGCGGAGGGGCTGCGCGGCTTCAAGGACAAGGAGCCGTGCGCGGGCCTCAAGCTGCCGCGCCAGGAGGTGCGCGCCACGTTCGCCCGCTGCCTGCTCGCGCTCGCGTGCGATCTGCAGCTGGAGCGCGCGTGCCTGCCGGTGCTGCGGACGCTGGAGGCGCGGACCGGCCGCGAGGCGGAAGGGGGCCTGCAGTCCGAATACGAGCAGGGGCGCCTCTACCGCCTCTCGGCGCGGCCGGAGCCGCTGCTCAAGGAGGCAAAGGCGGCGGAGCTGGCCCACCTCTTCGTGGACGTGAAGGACTTCACGCGCCGGACCGCGCTGCTGGGGGACGCGGCGATGGCGGACTTCCTGCGCCGCGAGTTCTACCTGCCCATCCTCACCGCGGCGAAGGAGCGCTTCGGCGGCATGGCGCACCTGGCGGACAAGGGCGGCGTCAGCGTCAACAACCTCCTGGGGGACGCGCTCTCCTTGAGCGGAGAGATCGAGGCGCTGGTGCAGGTGGCGGGGGACATCCGCCGGCTCCTGCTCGCGTACGAGCGCCGGCTGATCCGCGAGGTCTCCTCGGACGTGGTCACCCGCGCGGTCCGGGCGATCGAGGACGACTACGCCGCGCGCGCCTCCCGGGAAGGGGCGGACCTGGCGCGCCTGGCCGCCGAGCGGGACGCGGCCCTGGCGCGCGCCCGCGGCGAGGGGCTGGAGGCCGGCGTCTTCGTGGCCTGGGGCCCGGCGCCCGTGGTGGTGACGATCGACGATGAGGTCTTCGGCCGTTCCAAGGTGGCGATCGCCGAAGGGATCAACCAGAGCGCCCGCGGCACAGCGCGCGCGCTGGGCGCTCGCGCCCGCGCGGACGCGCTGCTGCAGGCGGAGCGCGAGCGCCGCCGCAGCCCGGGACTCTCCCACGCCTGGTCCGTCTTCGTGGGGGCGCCGTTCTCAATCGCCGTACCTCGCCCGGCCGAGGCCGCCGCGCGCGCGGCCATGCAGCGGGGGGAGCTCTCCACCGCCATGCTGGCGCTCGCGGAGCCGGTCCGGGAGGCGCTCGAGGATTCGGCCCACGCCGCGCCGGACGTGGGAGACATCTACAACGCTGGGGTCGCGCTCTCGGACGCGGCGCTGGCTGCCTTCAAGGAGCGCTGCGGCGACTCGCGGATCTTCCGGGCGCTGGAGGTCCCCCTGGACTCGGTCCACCCGGAGATCCATGCCCGCTGGTACCTGGGCGATGGCGCCTTGAAGCTCCTGGTCGCCTTCCACCCGAACGGGGCGCTCGGGGAGGTCTTCCGCTTCGCCGGCACGGCGCTCTTCAAGGGGCTCGAGCACGGCGTGGGGGTCTGGGAGCTCTGCGGAGAAGGCGCGCTTCATGACGCCCTCAATCGGTTTCACTGTGCGCATTGGCGCTCCGCGAGGTGAGCGGTTGTAAGTGCCCGCGCTCGCCGTTTGTGCGGTTAGACTGGGCCGGCGTTGACGGAGCCCGCCCAGTCCGCCCAGCCCAGGAAGAAGCGCCTCCTCGTCGTTCACGGCAAGGACGGCGCCTTGCGCGCGGCGGCCGCCGGCCTGGCGTCCCTCCCGGTGGAGCTGGACGCGCGCGAGGACCTGCGGGAGGTGGCGCTGCTCTCCTCCTTTGACGTGGTGCTGGCGGACTACGACCTGCTGACGGACGACGAGCGCGGGCGCATCCGCCGCGCCTTCGGCGCCACCCAGGCCTCGCACCTGGTGCTGGTGGTGGGAACGGAGAAGCAGGCAGAGCTCGCGGGCCTGCTCGAGGCCGGCCGGCTCTCCGCCTTCATCGCCAAGAACCAGGGCGAGCTGGACGCCAACGATCTCCAGGCCACGCTCGCCAAGCTGACCACCAAGGTCACCTTCGGGCTGGAGCCCTACGTGATGTGGGGGCTGGACCCCAGGCGCTTCGAGGTCGGCAGCAAGGGGGGCCACCAGGCGGCGCTGGAAGAGGTGAAGGCCTACGTCACCAGCAAGGGGCTCCACCCGCGCTTCGTCAACATGGCGCGCCAGCTGGTGGACGAGTTCGCCGCCAGCCGGCTGCTCTGGCCGTCCGCGGACGGCGTGACCCTCCAGCTCGGGTTTGACGGCCGCACGCTCGCGGTGATGGCCAGCGACAAGGCCGGAGTGACGCAGCTGCGTGAGCTTCTGCCCGCGGTGGCCACCGCGGTGCGCAAGGAGGGGGCGGGCGCCGCGGCCGGCAGCCCCTCCGCCGCCGTGGCCCAGATCTTCGGGGCCTTGTCGCACTGGGTGGTGAACGTGGCGCCTGGACAGCGCACCGAGAGCCTGGGGCTGATCAGCGTCCGCAGCACGTACAGGAACTTCGTCGCGCAGCGGAAGTCGTTCAGCTGCTTCAGCGCGAACGGCGCCTGACCGGGGCACGGGGTGGGTCCGCCGCCCACCGATGCGACCGCGCGCGCCTCCACTAATATCCCGGGGCGATGCGCCTGACGCACTTGCTGCTGTGGGCCACGCTTGGCGCGCTCCTGCCTGGGACGGCGCGGGCGCAGATCGACGCGCCGAGCCCCATTCAGGAAGTGGATCCGGACGCGCGCCCCTCCGGCGCCGGTGAGGACTCCGAAGAGGAGCATCCTCCCGCGCGCAAGGCGGCGCCGGCCCACCGCGAGGAGGACGCCGCGCCGGTGCCCGCCAAGGCGCCCTCGAAGAAGGCCGCCGCCAAGGAGCCCGAGCCGCCTCGCGAGGCGCGCGCCCCGCCCAAGCCGCCGCTGGTGAGCCGGCTCACCGACGCCGCGCTCGAGGAGGCGTTCGGCAAGTGGCGCAAGGCCACCGCCGCGCGGGACACCCGGGCGGCCGAAGCCGCCCAGAAGGAGCTGGCCACGCTCAAGGCCGAGCTGGGGGCCGCGGACCTGGAGGCCTACGCGCTCGCCTTCGCCCGCGCCTCCGAGGAGCGGGAGCGCGCCAAGGACCCCGCGGGCGCGGTGGGCAACGCGCGCGCCGCGGTGGAGCTGGCGCCGGACTTTCCGTTCGCGCACCTGCGGCTGGCGGGCGCCTACTTCTTCGCGGACATCACCGAGCCGGGCCGGATCTTCGGCGCGCTGGGCGCCGCCGCCCGCGCCTTCGCGCGGGATCCGCGCTACCTGCGCCCGGCGGCCATGGACCTGGCCGCCTCGGCCTTCTTTGGGCTGCTCGCCACCGCGATCGCCGTGGTGGCCGTGCTCTTCCTGCGGCGGGCGCGCTACTTCCTCCACGACTTCCACCACGTCTTCCCGCGCGGCGCCGCGCCCTGGCAGACCACCGCGGTGGCGGCGCTCCTGCTCGGGCTGCCGCTGGTCTTCCGGCTCGGCGCGGTGCCTTCGCTCTTCGCGCTGGTGATCGCCGTCTCGCTCTACCTGACGCTCGCCGAGCGGCTGGTGGCCTCCGCGCTGCTGGTCCTCCTGGCGCTGGTGCCGCTGGTGACCGCGGAGGTGGTCAACCGGACGGACTTCGCCGGGACCCCCGCGGAGGACGTGTACATCGCCGAGCGGGGAGGGCGGTACGCCACGGACGCCGCCAAGCGGATCCTCCGCCGGGTGCAGGCCGGCAACCCCACCTACGGCGAGCTCTACGCGCTGGGGCGGCTCGAGTACCGGCGCGGCGCGCTCGATGAGGCGATCGCCCACTTCAAGGCGGCGGGGAGCCTGCGCAACAGCCAGGCGCCGCTGCTCACCAACCTGGGCAACGCGCTGCTGGTGAAGGGGGACTTCGACGGCGCGGCGGAGATGTACCGCGGCGCCATGGCGGCGGACGCGGCCTTCGCCCCGCCCGCCTACAACCTGGCCCAGCTGCACGGCCGCCGCGCCATCGGCCTCTCCCAGGACGGCGCCGCCAAGGAGAAGCTGCTGCACGACGAGGCCCTGCGCACCGCCACCCTGCTGGATCCCGCGCTCTCCGCGCGCGCCGAGCCTCCGGAGGACCGCCCCCTGGCGAACCTCATGCTGATCTCTCCGCCGCTGCCGCCCGAAGAGCTGGCCACGCTGGCCAGCCTCTCCGAGCGCGGCGTGAGGATCCGCGCGCAGCTCTCCTCCAGCCTGCTCGGCGAGCTGGATCCGCCGCTCGCCTACCTCTACGCGTTCGGCCTGGGCCTGGCCGCGGTCCTGCTGGGCTTCGCCGCGCGCGCCCTCTCGATCAGCAAGGAGTGCCAGAAGTGCGGCCGGCCGGTCTGCCGCCGCTGCGATCCGGAGCTCTCGCGCGCCAGCGAGCTGTGCAACCAGTGCGTCCACGTCTTCGCCCGCAAGGGCGCGGTGGCCGCCACCATGCGGGTGCGCAAGCAGATCGAGATCTCCCGGCACCAGGACCGCAGCGACAAGCTCTCCTACGTGCTGGGGCTGGTCTGCTCCGGCGCCGGGCACCTCTTCTCCGGGTTCCCGCTGCGCGGCACGGTCTACGCGTTCTTCTTCCTGTGCACGATCTTCGCCGTCCTCTTCCGCCAGGGGGTGCTGCGCTCGCCGTACGCCGAGCTCCCCTCCGCGGTGAAGCTGGTGCCCGCCGCGCTGATCCTGGCCGGCGTCTACTTCTTCTCCCTCCGCGGGCTCTACAAGCGCCAGTCGCGCTAGCACCAAAGGACGCCATGGCCCTGCAGGGGACGCTCAAGGACTTCGGGATCGCGGACATCCTCCAGCTGATTGGCCAGCAGCAGAAGACCGGCGTCCTTCACCTGCGCGCCAAGGAGCAGGAGGTGCACATCGCCTTCAAGGACGGGAACATCGTCCGGGCGGAGAGCACCACCCGCAAGAAGAAGGAGCTGCTCGGCAACATGCTGGCCCGGGCGGAGATCATCACCGAGCAGCAGCTGGAGCTGGCGCTGGAGACGCAGAAGCGCACCCTCAAGCGGCTGGGGGACGTGCTGATCAGCTCCAAGTTCATCAGCCAGGAGCGCTTCCGGCAGATGATGCAGCTGCAGGCCACGGAGACGCTCTACAAGCTCTTCTCCTGGAAGACGGGCAGCTACCACTTCGAGCAGCAGGAGGTGGACACCGAAGGCGACGCGATGACCCCGCTGCGCGCCGAGTCCGTCCTGATGGAGGGGTTCCGGATGGTGGACGAGTGGCCGGTGATCCGGAAGCGGATCACCAGCTACGAGATGCGCTTCGAGCGGTTGAAGGACCTGCCGCCCCCCGCGCTGGAGGAGGACGACGCGGACGACGCGTTCGACGACGCGTTCTCCGAAGAGAAGAAGGCGGAGAACAAGGGCGAGTTCAAGTCGGTGGGGGAGGCGGAGCGGAAGGTCTACTCGCTGGTCACCGCCGCGCGGGACGTCCGCAAGCTGATCGACATCTCGTGCCTCGGGGAGTTCGAGACCTGCAAGGCGCTCTGCAACCTGGTCAATCTGGAGTACCTCAAGGCGGTCCCCCCGGTGGGGAAGACCCACTCGCTGGAGGGTGGCAGCTCGCTGCTCGAGCGGGCGGGCGGCCTGGCCGCGCGCGTGGCGGTCACCCTGATGGTGCTGATGGGCGTGGCCTTCATCGGCACCCGGGTGAACGCCGGCGCCATCGGCCTGGCGCGGCGCCCCACCACCACCTTCGAGGACCCGGCCACGCTTCGCTTCATCTCCAGCGCGCAGATCTCCCGGATCGAGGCGGCCCTGGACGTCTACCGCCTGGAGAAGGGCGAGGTCCCTCCCCAGCTGGACGCGCTGGTGGACGCGGGGCTCTTGCGCAGCGAGGACCTGCGCTACCCCTGGCGGGATGCCTACTACTACCGGCGGGTGGCCCCGCTGGAGTTCGTCCTGCTTCCGCCGCTGCGCTAGGGCCCCCCCAACGTCAGGGAGGGGATGCCGGCGGAGTCGGCCGTGTTCATCTTGCAAGCGTGCCTGCGCTAGGCTGCCCGTGTCCTGGCGGCCATCAGGGGCGCCCGTTACCCATGGCAGCGACTTAGGACACGGAGCTACGAACGAGTTTGCGTCCCTCTACCGTCGAGACCGCCATCCCCCACACCACCGCGAAGGTCGACCTGGGCGACAACGACACCGCCCTGCGCCTGTGCGGTGGCCAGAACGAGAACCTCAAGCACATCGAGCGCCGGCTGGGCGTCCGCGTGGGACAGCGCGGCACTGAGCTGCACCTCTCCGGCCCGCCGGATGCGCTCGCCTTCGTGGTGCGGCTGGTGGAGCAGCTGGAGGCGATCGTCCGCGCCGGGCGCCCGCTGCACCGCGAGGACGTGGAGCAGGGGATCAAGGTGCTCGGCCGCGGGGAGGAGTCCTTGAAGGAGGTCTTCCTGGGCCAGGTGCTCACGCGCTCCGGCAACCGCCACATCTCGCCCAAGAGCATCAACCAGAAGCGCTACGTGGACGCCATCCGCGCCCACGACATCGTCTTCGGGATCGGCCCCGCGGGCACGGGGAAGACCTACCTGGCCATGGCCATGGCGGTGGCCTACCTCCAGGAGCGGAAGGTGAAGCGGATCATCCTCGCCCGCCCGGCGGTGGAGGCAGGGGAGAAGCTCGGCTTCCTCCCGGGAGATCTCGCGGAGAAGGTGAACCCGTACCTTCGCCCGCTCTACGACGCCCTCAACGACATGATGGACGCCGAGCGCGCGGCCCAGCTGATCGAGCAGGGGACGGTGGAGGTGGCGCCGCTCGCCTTCATGCGCGGCCGCACCCTCAATGACGCGTTCGTGATCCTGGACGAGGCCCAGAACACCACGCTCGAGCAGATGAAGATGTTCCTCACCCGCCTGGGCTTCAACAGCAAGGCGGTGATCACCGGGGACGTCACCCAGGTGGATCTGCCCGCAGGCCGCGGCTCCGGCCTGGTCCACGCGCGGAAGATCCTCGGCAACATCGAAGGGATCGTCTTCTCCACCTTCACCGAGGTGGACGTGGTCCGGCACCCGCTCGTCCAGGAGGTGATCCGGGCCTACGACCGGGACACCGAGGCCACCGCCGCCGCGGAGGCAGCGGCGGCTGCCCCGGCCGAGCCGGCGCCCGCACCCGCGGACGAGCCCTCCAAGAGCTGAGCGGCGCGCCGCTCGACTCCGCTCGGGGGCGCGCCCACGCTCGCCCACATGCTCGATTTGCAAGGATCACGCCTGTCAAGCGAGCCGGCAGGCAGGGAGCGCCTTGTCATGGGGTCGGTCGCCCCCTAGCGTTCGCCGCGCATGACCGACCCCGAGCCCCCTCCCGAGCCGGCGCCGCAGCCGTCGCCGATCGACGCGCTCGCCGCCAAGCTGCGGGTGGCGCCGGAGTGGGTGGCGCCGCTCACCCACGCCGCCCTGCTGCTGGTGGTGTCGGTGGCGGCCTCGTTCGTGATCTCCCCCGGGCTCTACAGCCAGCAGCTGCCGCAGCTGGGGGCGGAGGACGTGGGCAAGCCGTTCCGGGGGAGCAACCCCTCCGGCTTCAAGGCGGGGCGGGACTACGAGATCCTCGACCTCGCGGAGACGGAGCAGCTGCGCCAGAGCGCGCGCAACAACGTGCCCCCGGTGTTCGACTACAACCCCGCGGTCGTCAGCGAGATCCGGGACGCCATCCAGGAGGCCTTCTCCGGGATGCAGGAGGCCGCCGCCGCCTTCCGCGCGGAGAGCTCACTGGGGGCCCGCCCGGCGCCCGCATCGGATGAGTCCGCGGACGCCCCTCCGCCGGTGAAGAAGAAGAAGGAGGAGCTGGGCGCCGTGGACGACGAGGCGCTCTCCAGCCGCCTGCGTTCGGAGCGCAAGGCCTTCGAAGCCAAGCTCCTCAACATCGACGACGAGGACTTCGCGGCGCTGGTGAGCAGCCGCTTCTCGGACGAGGCGGAGATCGCCACCATCGCGCTGGTGGAGCGCGCCTACCCGTCGCGCGTGGCCGCGTCCTCCCGGGACGAGCTCACCCAGCTGGGCAACCACGGGATCACCGTGCGGATCCTCGGCGGCACCAGCGAGGAGGTCCGCGGGGTCAGCCCGCCGGGGGTGATGGACCTGCGCGAGGCCCGCGCCGAGCTGGACCGCTTCGCCTCCATCCCCGGCAACTTCCTCCCGGACGCGCCGCCGCCGCTGCGGCGGGCGATCCTGCGGCTGGCGAAGCGGCAGATCCGGCCCAACCTCACCATCAACACCGCCGAGACCAAGCTGCGCCGCGATCAGCAGGCGGCGGCGGTGAAGGACGCGGTGGTGCAGATCAAGAAGGGCCAGAAGGTGATCGGCGATGGCGAGCTGATCACCGAGCGCCACCTGGTGATGGTGCAGGCCATGCGCGCCCAGACGGATCAGCTGGATCTCTTCCAGCTTCAGCTGGGCGGGGCGGGGCTGGTGGCCCTGCTGATCTCCGCCTGCTACGCGTTCCACCGCGCGGCGTTCAGGCGCTTCCGCCCCACCCGCAAGGACGCGCTGCTGCTCGGGGTGCTGCTGGTGGGGATGCTCGCCCTCATCCACCTCTGGGTGACGGTGGCGGACGCGGTCCACGACAAGTACGGCCGCACCGTCCCCGCCGAGGCGCTCTACTACTGCATCCCGGTGGCGGCCGGGGCCATGCTCGTCCGCTTCATCCTCGCCCAGGAGCTGGCGCTCTTCTTCGCGCTGGTGGTCTCCCTGCTCTCCGGCGTGATGATGGGCAACTCGCTCTCCTTCGGGATCTTCGCGCTCGTCACCTCGCTGGTGGCGGCGGACCGGATCACCCGCGCCAAGGACCGGGTGGGGATCTTCAAGTCCGGGGTGGCCACCGGGCTGGTGAGCGTGGTGACGGTGCTGATCTTCGCGCTCGCCGAGGCCAAGGGGCTCTCGGTGGACACGCTGATCACCGCCGCCTTCGCCTTCGTGGGCGCCGCGGTGGCGGTGCCGGTGATGGTGATGGCGCTCACGCCGCTGATCGAGGTCAGCTTCGGCTACGCCTCGGACATCAAGCTGCTGGAGCTGGCGAACCTCAACCACCCCGCGCTCAAGGAGCTGATCGTCCAGGCGCCGGGCACCTACCACCACTCGATCATCATCGGCAGCCTGGTGGAGGGCGCGGCGGAGGCGATCGGCGCCAACCCGCTGCTCGCGCGCAGCTGCGCCTACTACCACGACATCGGAAAGGGCCGGAACCCGCTCTACTTCGGCGAGAACCAGAAGGGGGAGAACCGGCACGACACCCTGGCCCCGGCGATGAGCGCGGTGATCATCAAGCGCCACGTGACCGAAGGCATGGAGATGGCGCGCCAGTACAAGCTGCCCAAGCTGGTGGCGGACGCCATCCCCCAGCACCACGGCACCCGGCTCGTCGGCTACTTCTTCCACAAGGCGCTCAAGGAGCAGGAGGGCAAGGAGAACCCCCAGCCGATCGACGAGAGCATCTACCGCTACGCCGGCCCCAAGCCGCAGTTCCGCGAGGCCGCGCTGGTGATGATCGCGGACGCGGTGGAGGCCGCCTCGCGCGCGCTCCCCGAGCCCACCAGCGCCAAGCTGCAGGCGCTGGTGCAGAAGCTGATCAACCTGATCTTCTCTGAAGGCCAACTGGACGAGTGCGACCTCACGCTGAAAGATCTCAACGTGATCGCCCAGTCGTTCGTGCACACGCTGGAGGGCATCTACCACGCGCGCCCGGCGTACCCGGCCGGGGCGGTGGGCGGCCCGCGCCCCAGCGGCGAGACCAAGCCCGCGAACCTGGCCGCGCTCCCCGTCAAGGGGCCGGACTCCAAGCGCAGCGCCAGCAGCTGATCAGGCCCGGGCCAGAAACGTGAGGCCGTCCGCTCAGCCCGAGCGAAGTCGAGGGCCCCACGAGCGAGAGTCCCTACGATCGGCGGGCCCTCGACTTCGCTCGGGCTGAGCGGGGCGCGGCGCGCGTAGTCGAGAGGCGGCACTCCGCTCGAGCTCGCCTCAGCCCCGCCAGCGCCGTGCCTGCTCGAAGCCCTCCCGCATCCGCTTCAGCGTCCGCGCGGTGATCTCCAGCTCCGCGCGGGAGAGGTGCCCGGCCGCCGCCCAGAGCACCTGCGCGTCCGTCTGATCCATCTGCGCCACCAACTGCCGCCCCCGCGCGGTCACCTCCACGATCTGGGAGCGCGCGTGGCGCGGGTTGGGGACGCGGACCACCAGCCCCGCCCGCTCGAGCGCCTGCACCACCTCGCGCAGGTGCTGCCGGGAGACCTTCCGGGTGCGCGCCAGCTGCGGCACCGTCTGGGGGCCGAAGCGCGCCAGCCCGCGCAGCACCCCGCGCCGCGCGGTGGAGCGGCCCTGCTCGCCGTAGATCAGCTCCGCCACGAAGCGCAGCCGGTGGAAGAGGGCGATCGTCTCGTCCACCACCGCGCGCAGCTCTCCCCGCTCGTGGCGCTGGCGCAGCTTCCGGGGCGGGCGGACCTTCACGGCGTTCGAACATGACAGGTCCCCTGTCATCTTTCGACCTCGGGGCACTTCCCGCGGCCTGCCCCCTCTGGCATCTGGGTTGACCGTCACCCAAAAGAGGAGCTGCCGCCATGCTGGATCTCGCATCTCTCGGCTGGGACTTCACCGAGGAGCACCGGCTGATCGCCGCCTCGGCCAGGGAGTTCGCCGCCCGCTCGCTGGCGCCGCAGGCGCAGGAGCGCGACCGCACCGGACGCTACCCGCTGGAGCACTTCGGCGAGCTGGCCGAGCTGGGGCTGTTGGCCATGAAGGTGCCGGTCGCCGACGGCGGGGCGGGCGCGGACAACGTCGGCTACGCGCTGGCGATGGAGGCGATCGCCGAGGCCTGCGCCTCCACGGCGGTGGTGCTCGCCTCCAGCAACCTCACCTCGAAGATCCTCGCCGAGCACGCCAGCCCGGAGCAGAAGGCGCGCTGGTTGGCGCCCTACGCGCGAGGCGCGCTCGGGCCGGCGAGCTTCGCCCTCTCCGAGCCGGGCTGCGGCAGCGACGCCGCGGCGCTCGCCACCCGCGCCCGCCTCGAAGGCAAGCACTGGGTGCTGGATGGCCAGAAGCTCTGGATCACCTCCGGCGCGCAGGCGGGGATCCACCTGGTCTTCGCCCGCACGGATGGGCCCGGCCGGGAAGGCATCAGCGCCTTCCTGGTGGAGAAGGGGACGCCCGGGCTCACGGTGGGAAAGGAGGAGGTGAAGATGGGCCAGCGGGCCTCCGGCACCGTGGCGCTCTTCTTCGAGGGCTGCCGGATCGGCGAGGACCAGCTGATCGGCCAGCGCGGGAAGGGCTACGGGATCGCGCTCTCGGCGCTCGGCGGCGGGCGGGTGGGGATCGCCGCGCTCTCGCTGGGGCTGGCGGAGGCGGCGATCGCGCAGGGCCGGGACTACGCGCGGGAGCGCAAGGTCTTCGGCCAGCCGCTGGCGGAGTACCAGAACACCCGGTTCGTGCTCGCGGACTGCCGCACCGAGCTGGACGCGGCCTGGCTGCTCACGCTCCGGGCGGCGCGCCTGCTGGATCGCGGGCAGCGCGCCGCCGCCGAGAGCAGCATGGCCAAGCTCTTCGCCTCCGAGGCGTGCGGCCGGATCGTGGACAAGATGGTCCAGCTCCACGGCGGCACCGGCTACTCCGCCGAGTCCACGGTGGAGCGGCTCTACCGGGACGCCCGGGTGACCCGGATCTACGAGGGCACCAGCGAGGTCCAGCGGCTGGTGATCGCCCGCGGCCTGCTCGGCGCCTGACGGAGCCCGGGCCGTTTTCTGCTATGCGCAACGGCTGAACGTGCCCCCTCCAAAGCCCAAGCCCCGCGCGCCGAACGAGGTGGAGCTGACGCTGCGCCGCGCAGCGGCCCGCCCCTACGCCGCGCTGCTGCGGCGCTCCGCCCGGGAGTTCCTGGCCCAGCTGGGGCTCTCCGGCGTGGCGCTCTCCCTGGCGGTGGTGGGGGACGCGGAGATCCGCCGGCTCAACCGGGAGTGGCGAAAAAAGGACAAGGCCACTGACGTGCTCAGCTTCCCCGCCGGAGAGCCGCTGCCCGGCGTGCCGGGGCCCCGGCCGCTGGGGGACGTGATCCTCTCCCTGGACACCGCGCGCCGCGCCGGGCGCGAGCACGGGCGGACCTGCGCCCAGGAGCTGCGGCGCTACCTCGCGCACGGGCTGCTCCACCTGCTCGGTCACGATCACCACCGCCGCGCCGAGGCGGCGCGGATGGCGCAGCTGGAGCGCGCCCTGCTGGGGGAGGAGGGAATGCTGGGCGGGTGAAGGGGCGCCGCGCAGCGCCACTGACCAGGCGGTCGCCTTGACGGGGGGAGGGCCCGGTTGGGAGGCTTGGTGGCCCATGAGCCTGCCCATCGACCTCGACTCGGAAGCGATCCAGTACGAAGGCAAGTGGTACACGCGGGACGAGCTCGCGCGGCGGATCAAGTCGATGCTGGACGGCGGGGACTTCGCCATCTCCAAGCCGAGCCAGGCGCTCGAGCAGCTCACCGCCACCATCGCCAACCTGCGCACCGTGGCCTTCCGCGCCCCGCCGGAGCTGGCGGACGCGCTCAACGCGCACGCGGCGAAGGTGGGCAAGTCCGCCGGCCAGGTGGTCCGCGAGGCCGTGGCCGCCGCCCTGGGCAAGCCGGCGTCCACGGAGGCGCCCGTCCCAGCGCCCGCCCCGGCCCCAGCCAAGGTGACGCCCCCTCCCCAGCCCGCGGTGATTCAGGCCGCGCCCGTTCCGCGCCCCATTCCGCTCACCCTCCCGTCCCCCTCGCCGCTGCCTTCGGTGATGGTGGACTCCGGGATCACCACCGAGCCCGCCACCCCCGAGGAGGCCGGCTCGGCCGTCAACCTCACCGCCAAGAAGAAGGATGAGGACGAGGCCGTGGAGCGCCGCTGGTTCGGCGGGTGACCGCCGCGGAAGGCGTGCTAAACGTCTGCGCGTCTTGAGACGCGCCGCGCCCATCCTCCTGCTTGGCCTCTGCTTGGCCGGCGCCGTGCGCGCCGAAGGTCCCCCCTGGGCCACCGGCGAGAGCCGCCCCGAGGACGTGGTGGTGACGCTCGTCACGTTCGGCCCGGGCGAGGAGCTCATCTCCTGGTGGGGCCACACCGCCCTGGTCGTGGAGGACCGGCGGCTGCGCCACGGGCGGCTCTACAACTACGGGATGTTCACCTTCGACGAAGGCATGCTCCGCCGCTTCGCGATGGGGCGCCTGGAGTTCTGGGTGGGCGAGGCCTCGGTCTACGGCACCTACGAGGACTACAAGCGCCAGGGGCGGGACGTCCGGCTGCAGGAGCTCAACCTCCCCGATGACCGGCGGATGGCCCTGGCCCAGGCGCTCGCCAACAACGTGCTCCCCGGCCAGCGCGACTACCTGTACCACCACTATTACGACAACTGCTCCACCCGGCCGAGAGATCAAGTGGACAAGGCCGTGGGCGGGGCGCTGCACGAGGCGAACAAGGGCCCGGGCCGGATGACGCTGCGCGATCACACGCGCCGCTACACCTCGGTGAATCCGCCCATGAGCGTCCTGCTCGACTTCATGATGAACGATGAGATCGACCGGCCGATCACCCAGTGGGACGAGGCCTTCCTCCCGGACGAGCTGCAGCGGCAGGTGGCCGCCCTGCGCTATTCGCCCGCCCCTGGGGCCCCGCCGGTGCCGCTGGTGGCCCGCGAGCTGAAGTACTTCGACGCCGGCGCGCCGCCGCCGCCCGCCACGCCCCCGGCCTACGGGCCCTGGCTGCTGCTGCTGGGCCTGGCGCTGGGCGCGCTCTGCCTGTGGCTGGGGCGGCGCGCGGCGTCAGGCAGCAGGGGCGCGCGCGTGGGGCTGGGGCTGTTCAACGCGCTGGTCGGGCTGGTGGTGGGGATCCCCGGGACGGCCCTGGTGGTGATGTGGGCCTTCACCAACCACACGGTCACCTACCACAACGAAAACCTCTTCCTGGCCAACCCGCTGACCCTGGCCGCGCTGCCCCTGGGCGTGGCCTACGCGCTGGGCAACAAGCGGGCGGGCCGGGCGCTCTGGTGGAGCTTCAGCGCGCTGTGCGCGCTGGGGGTGCTCGGGCTCGTGGCGAAGGTCCTCCCCCCGTTCCACCAGGACAACTGGCGGCTGTTCGCCCTGATCTTCCCCTTGAACCTGGGGCTGATGGGCGCATACCTCTTCGCCGTGGGGCCCCAGCCTTTGCTGGCGCGCCTGCGGCTGGCGTAACCAAAGGAGACGAAGGTCATGGCCGTAGATCCGGCAGAGCGGATTGCCGAGCTTCGGGAGCGCTTGAACGGGCTCCGGGGGCATCTTTGACGTCGACCGCAAGAAGTCGCGGATCGCGCTGATCGAGCGGGACTCCACCCAGCCCAACTTCTGGGACGACAACACCAAGGCCCAGGCGCTCCTCAAGGAGAAGTCCAGCCTCGAGGCGGTGGTGGAGTCGGTGGACCAGACCACCCGCGGGCTGGATGACGCGCAGGCGCTGCTCGAGCTGGCCAACGAGGCCAACGACGAGGCCTCCCGGCAGGAGGCGCTCGGTTCGCTGGACGGCGTGGAGCAGAAGCTGGGCCAGCTGGAGCTGCGGCGGATGCTCTCGGGCGAGCAGGACGCCAGCAACTGCTACATGGACATCAACGCCGGCGCCGGCGGCACCGAGTCCATGGACTGGGCCGCCATGCTCCTGCGCATGTACACGCGCTACTGCGAGCGCAAGGGCTGGAAGGTGGAGGTGAGCGACGCGGTCCCCGGCGAAGAGGCCGGCTTCAAGAACGTCTCCATCCGGGTGGAGGGGCTCTACGCGTACGGGTACCTCAAGGCGGAGATCGGCGTGCACCGGCTGGTGCGGATCAGCCCGTTCGATGCCAACGCCCGGCGGCAGACCAGCTTCGCCTCGGTGGACGTCTACCCGCAGGTGGATGACTCCATCCAGATCGACATCCCGGAGAAGGACATCGAGCTGAAGTTCATCCGGGGCGGCGGCGCCGGCGGCCAGAAGGTGAACAAGACCTCCTCCACCGCGCAGCTGCGCCACCTGCCCACCAACATCGTGATCACCACGCAGACCGAGCGCTCCCAGTCCGCCAACCGGGACATGGCCTTCCAGATCTTGCGGGCGCGCCTCTTCGATCTCGAGCTCAAGAAGCGCCAGGCGGTCCGGGACGCGGCCGAGAACGCCAAGATGGACATCAGCTTTGGCTCGCAGATCCGCTCGTACGTGCTGGCCCCCTACCGGATGGTGAAGGACCTGCGCACCGGCGTGGAGACGGGCAACGTGGACGCGGTGCTGGACGGCTCGCTGGAGGACTTCATCACCGCGCAGCTGCTCGGCGTGAAGAACCCCAACCGCTCCGCGCCCGAGTAGGGCTGGGGAACCGCCGGCGCCCCGCGGACGTCTTGAGCGCTGCCTTGAGCCCCTTCTCCCGGACGGCCCTCCTGATCGCGCTCCTCCCGCTCGCGCTCCCCGCGCGGGGGGAGGAGCCGCGCGTGGCCGCCGCCCGCAAGCGGCAGGGCGGGGCGGTGGAGGCGATGTTCACCGCGGCGGGCGTGCCCTATCCGCCGCCGGAGCTGCTCCTGCGCGCCTTCAAGGAGGAGTCGCAGCTGGAGCTCTGGGCCGGGAAGGCCGGAGAGCCGCTCACGCGGGTCCACACCTTCAAGGTCTGCGCGAAGTCCGGGACGCTGGGGCCCAAGCGCGCCCGGGGAGACGGCCAGGTCCCGGAAGGCGTCTACGCGATCTCCACGCTCAACCCGGCCAGCAACTTCCACCTCTCCTTGAAGATCGACTACCCCAACGCCGCGGACCGCAAGCTGGGCGCCAAGGACCCAGGTGGGGAGATCTTCATCCACGGCAGCTGCGTGACCATCGGCTGCCTGCCGCTGGAGGACGAGCCGGTGGAGCGGCTCTTCCTGGCGGTGAAGGACGCGCGGGCGCGCTACGGCCGGCCGGTGCAGGTGCAGCTCTTCCCCCGCCGGCTGGAGGGGCCCGCGGCCCTGGAGGGCGCGGGGGAGCACCGGGCCCTGTGGGAGCAGCTCCAGGTGGCCTACCGCCTGTTCGAGGCCCACCGCCGCCCGGTGCGGGTGGCGGTGGACGCCTCCACCGGCGCCTACCGGTTCGGGCGCTAGCGGTTCCCGGTACTTGGCGAACAGCCGCACCGTCACACACCTCCCGACGCGTGAAGGCGCGGAACCGCCTCGGCGGTCCGTTGTCTCAACTGCTCACCAGGGCGATCAGGCAGGCGGGCGGGGCGCGTAAGCTTTCCGAAAGGCGCAAAGGAGCATGGGTTTGGCGGCCAGCGGACTTCTGGAGATCGGGCTGGCGGAGCCGGTGGCCGAGCGCAGCGGCGAGCCTTCGGAGCGCGTGCTCTGGGCGCGGCTGCGCCGCCGCGAGCCCGAGGCCTTCGAGGCGCTGGTCCGCGAGCACCAGGACCGGGTCTACGACTTTTGCTACCGCATGGTGGGGGACCGGGAGGAGGCGAGCGATCTCGTCCAGGAGATCTTCGTCAGCGTCCTCCAGAACGTTCAGAAGTTCCGGCACGACTCCAAGCTCTCCACGTGGATCTTCCGGATCAGCAAGAACCACTGCCTCAACCGGCTCAAGTACCTGAAGCGGCGGGGCAGGGGGCGCAGCAACGAGATGGACTCGGTGGCGGAGGGGGAGCTGGCGGCGGCGGTGGGCGCGCCGCAGAAGCCGGACGAGGCCCTCCACGCCGCGCGCGAGCGCCGCCGGGTGCAGGAGGCGATCGCCAACCTCCCCGGCGAGCAGCGGATGCTGGTGGCGCTGCGCGACATCGAAGGGCTCTCCTACGAAGAGATCATGGAGATCACTGAGCTTCCCGAGGGGACGGTGAAGAGCCGCCTCCACCGGGCGCGAGAGCGCCTGGCCGAGCTCCTGGGGGAGCTTGAGCCGTGAAGCCAACCATCGGAGACTTGCAGCCGTGAACACCGAGCTGTCCCACCGCGAGGCCCAGCGCCTCTTCTTCGCCTTCGCAGACGACGAGCTGGCGTCCGAGGAGAAGACCCGGCTCACCCTCCACCTGGAGGACTGCGACCGCTGCCGGGAGGGCTGGGATCGCTACGCCCGCACCGTGGAGCGCGTCCGCGGCGTGGATCGCGAGAAGGCCCCCGCCGCGCTGGCTTCGTTGATCGCCCGCCGCGCGCGCCGCCGCCGCCCCTTCGGCCTGCGCGCCATGCAGCTGGCGCACGCGCAGTACCGCGTCCCGGTGGAGGCGGTGATCCCGCTGCTGCTGGGCGTGGCCGTGGCGGCGCTGCTGGTGCTGATGGCGCCGTAGCCGGCAGCCGGCGCCGTCAGTCGTCCGGCTGCTCCTTGGTGACCTCGTAGGAGTCGAGGAACGAAGGCAGCACCAGCCCCACCTCACGGAAGTTGAGCAGCGCCGGCGCGTCCGGGTGGACGATCGGCGACTCGGCCATGTACGGCCGGCGCTTGCCGGGACCGGCGGAGATGAGGCGCGCCAGCTCATCCAGCTCCCCCGGCCGCGCGGCCACGAACTTGTCGAACGGGGCCACGCCGCCCTTGGCGACGATCGCCTGCTGGAGCGGCTCCACCTCGCCCTTGAGCACCACCGCCACGGCGATGGGGATCTTCGGGGACTGGTAGAGCGTGGTGAGGTTCTTGGGCGTCAGCGAGGCGGGGACCAGCGCCGCCTCCGCGCCCTTGGAGTCCACCAGGCTCAGCGCGGACTCCACGGAGGGCACGGGGATCAGCTTGAGCCTCTTGCTGGCCTCGAAGTCCCCCACCAGGATCGCGTTGTTGATGAACTTGGCGTCCAGCGCGCTCACGCCGCGGCTGAGCGCCAGCCGCTTCCCGGCCAGATCCTTCAGCGGCACCTTCCCCCGGCCGATGATCGCCCAGCGCCGGTGCGTCTGCCCGCCCTGGACCGCCAGCGCCACCGGGCGCAGCCCGGCCGAGCCCTGCGCCGCCGCCCACGCGTCCACCACCGCCACGTCCAGCGAGCCGTCCTTCACCGCCTTGGCGAAGTCCTCGTAGCGGCCGAAGTTCTTGCCGGTGGCCGGGATCCCCAGCGCCTCGCCCAGCCCCGCCGCGAACGACTCGGCGAAGCGCAGGCGCTCCTGCCCATCGCTCGAGGCGGTGGGGAGGAAGACGCCCACGGTGAGCTTGTCCGCCGCGGATGCGGAGGCCGCCAGGGAGATCGAGATCAGCACTGCCGCCGCCGCCGCCTTCATGGCTTGCCCTCCTTGGCCGTGGGCGGGTTGGCGGGCGCCTCATCCGCTGGCGGGCTCTCCGAGCCCTGCGCCACCGCCACCCCGTAGATGCTCTGCAGCCGGTTGCGCCACTCCGCCACCATCGCGCCGCGCGCGCCGCCGCTCTGCAGGTACTTCGAGTAGTAGTCCGCCGCCAGCTGCGGATCCTTGGCGCGCGTCTGGGCGTCGATGCCCAGGTTGAGCGCGGACTCCGGCACCGTGGGCAACAGCGTGGTCCACGTCTTCACCGCTTCGGCCGTGCCGCCCTTGCGGTACTGCAGGCAGGCCTGGTTGTGGACCACGTACGGGTTGAGCGGATCGCCCGCCACCGCGGCCTTCATCGCCTTCTCCGCCGCGGGGTAGGTGCCCGCCGCATAGCTGCGCTCGGCGTCCCGCCGCTCGATCGCCTTGCCCAGCTCCGCCGCCCACGCCGCTTGCTTGGGATCCGCCCTGCGCGCGTTGGCCTGCAGCAGCTTGCGCGCCTGCGGCATCCGCCCGCGCCGGTACTCCACGTAGGCGTCCAGCAGCGGCTTGGCCTGCGCGTTGGCCCACTTCACGCGCTGCCCCATCGCCTTGCGCAGCCCCGCGGAGGCCTCGTCGTAGCGCCCCTCTTCTGCGTCCAGCAGCGCGCGGGTGAAGCCGGTGAGCTGCACCACCTCCGCCGTCTTTCCCGCGGGCAGCTTGTCCACCGCCTCCAGATCCCGCTTGGCGCTCGCCACGTCCGCTTCGCGCAGCCGGTCCAGCGCGCGGCGCAGCAGCGCCAGCGGGAGGTTCGCTTGCGCGAGCTTGCCCACCGAGTTGACCAGCTGCGGCTCCATCAGCTTGGCCACGGCGGTGTCGAACTCGCCCATCTCCAGCTTGGCCATGCTCCAGCCGGCGTAGATCTCCGCGAGCTGCGCGTCATCCTTGGTCAGCTTCGCCGCCTGCTCGAAGGCCGCCACCGACTCGGGCGCCTTGGCCTCGCCGAGCAGGGCGTAGCCCAGCAGGAGCTGATCCTTCCAGTTGGCGCCGGGCAGGGTGACGATCTGCTGGAACGTGGTCCGCGCCTCCTTGTAGTCGCGCTGGGTGAGCTGGACGATCCCCAGGTTTCGCCCGATCTCCGGGGTGCGATCCAGGTCGAACGCGCGGCGCAGGTCGCGGAACGCGTCGTCCACCCGGCTCCCCTCCGCGCGGACCCGGCCGCGGTGGGAGAGCGCGACCGCCAGCCAGTGCTTGCCGCGCGGGTCGTCCGGGGAGGTGCTCACCGCGGTGGTGTAGTGCTCGATGCTCTTGTCCCACTCGCCGGTGGCGAAGTAGTCCGCCCCCAGCAGCAGGTGGCCCAGCGGCGCGTTCGGCGCGGCCTGCAGCACCTTGAGGTGCACCTCCACCGCGCGCTGGAAGCGGCCCGCCCGGCGGTTGACGGATCCGAGCGCCGCCAGCACCTCCAGCGAGCCGGCCCCGGAGGCCACGGCCTTCTCCAGCAGGCCCACCGCCTCGTCGTTGCGCCCCTGCTGCTGGAAGGCGCGCGCCAGGCTGATCTGCGCCGGCGGCCAGCCGGGCGCCTGCTGCAGCGCGCTCTCGAGGGCGGACTGGGCCTCCTTGGAGCGCTTCTGCGCCAGCCGGACGTCTCCCACCAGCAGCTGCGCCTGCGGCGTGTTCTTGAGCTTGAGCAGCTCGCTGGCCACCGCGTCCGCCTTGGGCAGATTTCCCACGGAGAGCAGGAGCCGCCCCAGCCGCTCCCGGGCCTCGCCCGAGTTCGGGTTGCGGGCGGCCAGCCCTTCGAGGTGGGCGATCGCCTTCTCGGTGCGCCCCTCTTGCTCCAGCACCGCGGCCAGCCCCATCTGGATGGGTACGGACTCCGGGCGATCCTTCTGGGCGCGTTCGAACGAGGCGCGCGCCTCAGCCGGCTTGCGCCAGACGAGGAAGGCGCGGCCGAGCAGGGTGTGGACCTCGTAGTCGTTGGCCGCCACCTCCGGGGGGCGCAGGCGCAGGTAGCTGACCAGCTCCGCCACCGCGTCCTTCCCGCGCTGCTGCTGCAGGTAGTACTGCGCCAGGTAGAAGTGGCCGATCAGGTGCTCGGGCTTGTTGGCGGGGGAGACCTTCTCCAGCAGCGCCACGCCTTCGGGCCGCTTGAGCTTGTAGTAGGCCACGCCGAGCTGGAAGGCCACGTCCAGGTCGCTCGGGTGCGCGGCGTTCACCGGCGCCAGCGCCTTCACCACCCGGTCGTACTCGCCGAGCTTCGCGCCGCAGTCGCCCAGCCCCGCGGCGGCGGCCACGGAGTTGGGATCCAGGGCCAGCGCCTTCTCGTACGCGGCCATCGCCTTGCGGTAGGCCTCGCTGGCGCCCGCCTTGTCTCCGCCGGCCAACGCCTTGGCCGCCTCGGCGCGCAGGTCATCTCCGGCGTAGGTCTGCTGCTCCGCCTCGGTGGCGGGGGGCGGGCGGTACTGGGCGAGCGCGCTGCCCAGGGAGACCAGGGCGAGCAGGCACGCGAACGGGGCACGAAGGGCGGAGGTTCTCATGGGTGGTGGGCGGGTCAGGCTGCGGAGCCGTACTCGGCGACGATCACCGTGATGTCGTCGTCCTGGGGGGTGTTGCCGGTGAACTGGCGGACGTCGGAGACGATGGCCTCGCGCAGCCGCTCAGAGGGCAGGTGGCCGTAGCGCTGCACCACGGAGACCAGGCGCTTGAGCCCGTAGATCTTGTTGGTGGCGTCCCGGCACTCGGTGAGGCCGTCCGTGTACCAGACCAGCACGTCCCCCGGGTTCAAGCGGGCGCGCACCGCGCCGTAGCGGGTGGTCTCCGCCGCGCCCAGCAGCGCGCCGCGGATGGAGAGCGCCGAGAGCTTCCCGTCATGGCGGTTGAAGAGGCAGGGGCTGGGGTGCGCGCCGCTGCTGTATTCGACCTCGTCCGTGGAGAGATCGAAGAGGGCGATCGCCGCGGACATCTGGTACTCGCCGCGGCCCACCAGGTGCAGCGTCTGGTTGAGCGAGGTCATCAGCATCCCCGCGTCCAGCGAGCCGGGGTCGCGCATCTTGATGGCCGCCGCCAGGCCGCTGGTGGCGCTCGCCGCGACCAGCGCGGTGGAGAGGCCGTGGCCGGTGACGTCCCCCAGCCCCAGCACCACCTTGTGATCTCCGAGCGGCGCGCGCAGCCACCAGTCCCCGCCGCACGCGTCCGCGGGCATGCACAGCCCGGCGATCCGGAGGTTCCCCAGCTGGACGACCTCGCGGGTGGGCAGCAGCGTCTCCTGGACGGTGCGGGCCAGCTGCATCTCGCGCTCGAGCACCGCCTTGGCCTTCACGTCCTCGAGCAGCCACTTGATGCGGTCCGCCATGTGGTTGAACACCAGCCCCAGCGTCTGCACCTCGCGCCCGGAGATGTTCGCGGTGTCCACGCGCGCGTCGAGCTCGCCTTCGCCCAGCTGCAGCGCGCTGCCGGTCAGCTCACCCAGGGGCCGGGTCACCCGGCGGCTCTGGTACGCGGCGACGACCGCGGCGATCAGCACGAACGCCAGCCCGAACGCGGCGGTGCGCAGGGTGCTCGCCTTGATGGTGCTCCGCTTGGTCTCCTCCAGCTCGAACAGCTGCGCCTGAAGCTTCTCCAGCGAGTAGGCGAGGACGATCAGCCCGTTGCCCTGCTGGGACTCGAAGTCCACCGGCTCCTGGTACTCGAAGACCGGGCGCAGGTTGTACGTGGCGGTCACCCAGCGGCGCTCGATGGGGCGCTTCTCCAGCGAGCCCAGCTCCACCGCCGGATCCGAGTCGGCCACCACGCGCCCCTCCGGGCTGAGCACGAACACCCGCAGCACGTTGGGGTTGTTGGCGGAGATGGCGCGCACCGTCTCCGTGAGGAACGCGTAGTTGTTGTCCCGCAGGGCCTTGGCCGCCGCCAGCGACAGGGTGTGGCTCACCGTCGCGCCCAGCTCGCGCGTCTGATCTTGGTAGCGGGCGGTGAAGGTCTGGGCGATCTCGCCGAACTGGGCCTGGGTGGAGAGCGCCGAGCTCACGCCGAGCAGGCCCACGATCACCAGCACCAGCAGCACCGTGGAGATGAGCAGCAGCTGATCCAGCCGCAGGCCCGTGGCGGAGGAGAGATCCGGCGGCGTGGCGCGCGCCGCGTCTGACGCCGCGAGGTTGGTGGAGGCCCCGGACACCAGCGTGCGGGTGTGGATGGCGCTCGGGTTGGTGTTCGGGTTCTGCTCGAGCGGCTCGGGCGCCAGCAGGTTGGGTGAGGTCACGGGCGCACACGGTATCCCAAGTGTGGCCAGGGGCAGCCAATTCGCGCGGTCTGGCTGCACGCCTGCTCTCCGTTGCGTTCCCCACTTCGCTCCGCTACGGTCCGCGCCCTTCAAACCATGTCCGACGACACCAAAAAGCCAACGGAAGACGGGGATTTAGGCGCCAAGGAGCAGGAGCTCTACGCGGCGCGGCTGGAGAAGGCGCGCAAGTGGAAGGAGCTCGGCGCCAACCCCTTCGGCAACGGCTTCCGCCCCGAGCACGTGGCCGCGCAGATCCACGCCAAGCACGGCCAGGCCACCGCGGAGGAGCTCGAGAAGGCCCCGCCCACCGCCTACACCATCGCCGGCCGGGTGGTGGCGGAGCGCTCCTTTGGGAAGGCCGCCTTCATCAAGGTGCGGGATCGCTCCGGCGAGATCCAGGTCCACGTGAAGAAGGACGCGCTGGGGGACGCCTACGAGCTGTTCAAGCTGGTGGAGCGCGGCGACTTCGTGGGCGTTGCGGGCACCGTCTTCCGCTCGAAGACCGGCGAGCTCACGCTCTCCGCCACGCGGCTGACGCCGCTGACCAAGGCGCTGCGCGCGCTGCCGGAGAAGTGGCACGGGCTGACGGACCAGGAGGCCCGCTACCGCCAGCGCTACCTGGACCTCGTCGCCAACACCGGCGTGAAGGACACCTTCCTCAAGCGCACGCGGCTGGTGAAGTTCATCCGGGACTTCCTGGACGCGCGCGACTTCGTGGAGGTGGAGACGCCGATGATGCACCCGCTGGTGTCGGGCGCGGCGGCGCGGCCGTTCAGCACGCACCACAACGCGCTGGACATCCCGCTCTTCATGCGGATCGCCCCCGAGCTCTACCTGAAGCGGCTGGTGGTGGGCGGGTTCGATCGCGTCTACGAGATCAACCGCAACTTCCGGAACGAGGGGATCAGCACCCGCCACAACCCCGAGTTCACCATGCTCGAGTTCTACCAGGCGTACGCCACGTACGAGGACCTGATGGACCTCACCGAGCAGATGCTCTCGGAGGCGGCGCGCGCCGTCGTCGGCACCACCAAGTTCGTCTACCAGGACCACGAGCTGGACTTCGGCAAGGGCTGGAAGCGGATCCCCATGGTGGAGGCGATCCGCGAGGCCGTCCCGGGGCTCTCGGACAAGGACATGGCGGATCCGGAGCGGCTGCGCCACGAGGTGCAGAAGGGCGCGGCCGGGAAGAGCGCGGCGGAGCGCACCGCGCTCGCCCAGATGGCGCACGGGGAGCTGGTGGGCGCGCTCTTCGAGCAGCACGTGGAGCACACGCTCACGCACCCCACCTTCATCACCCACTTCCCCACCGCGGTGAGCCCGCTGGCGCGCCGGAACGATCAGAATCCGGAAATCACCGACCGGTTCGAGCTGTTCGTGGCCGGCCGCGAGATCGCCAACGCCTTCTCCGAGCTGAACGACCCCATCGACCAGAAGGGCCGCTTCCTCGCGCAGGTGGAGGCGAAGAAGCGCGGGCAGCAGGAGACCATGGACTACGACGAGGACTACATCCACGCGCTGGAGCAGGGGCTGCCGCCCACCGCGGGTGAAGGCATCGGGATTGATCGGCTCGCCATGCTGTTCACCAACGCCCCGTCCATCCGGGACGTGATCCTCTTCCCGCTGCTCAAGCCGGTCCCCAAGTGAATGGCTGACCCCACCGCCGCCTCCCCAGACCTGGCCTCGCTGCCCGCGGGCGTGCAGGCCCCCGCGGTGGCGGCGCCGGGCGAGGCCTCGCGCCGCGCCCGCGCGGAGCAGCAGGAGCGCCGGACGCGGTTCCGCTGGGGCCTGGTCTGGTCCGGCGCGGTCCTCGCCTTCCTCGGCTTCGCCGGCATCCTGTACGCGCTGGGGGTGGCCGGCGCGCTGGCGCCCTTCTCCGGTGACGTGGGGCTCGCCCAGCTGGGCTTCGGTCCGCCGCTGCACGCGGTGCTCGCGTGGGCGCGGTTGCTCTTCGCCACCGGCGGTCAGGTCCAAGCGTGGCGCTACGCGGCGGTGGCGCTGCCCGTCTTCGCGCTGGGGATGCTGGGCGCGCGGGCCGCGGCTCCGAAGCTCTTCCCGAAGACCGGCTCGCCCCTCTTCTGGGTCCCCTTGCGGGTGATGCTGTTCCTGGCGCTGGTGGGCCCGGCGGGGCTGGTGCTGTGGCTGGTCAACGTCTTCGGCGGGGCGCCGCCGCCGAGCCTGGCGCCCGCGGGCGCCGGCGTCGTCAACCCGATCACGCTGCTGCTCGGCGCGGGGCTCTGGGCGCTGGGCTGGGGGCTGATCGCCGCGGGGATCCAGCGCAAGCCGGCCTCGGCGCAGGGGCACAGCGAGGCGGTGGGCGCGCCGCTCTACCCACGGCTGGCGCGCTACCGGGACTTCTACTGGGCCACGCTGGGCGCCTACGGCGGCGGCTTCGTGCTCGCGGAGCTGGTGCTGATCGTGGGGCAGATCCTCCTCGCCGGCGGCGGGAGCGGCCGCGCGGCGTTCTCCCGCCCGGCGTTCGCGCTCCCGGCCCCGCTGGCGTTCGCGATCGCCGGGACCGCGGCCTGCGCGGTGGCGTTCGGGGCGGGCTTCCTGGGCGCGGCGCGTGCGCGCCGGCTCTCCGTTCCCGAGGCCACGCTCGGCTTCCTCTACTTCGGCCTGCCCATTCCCATCCTGCTCACCCTGATGACCCAGCTGCCCGAGCTGCAGCTGCAGCACGGGATGGCGCTGCGGGAGATCTTCTACCTGGCGTCGCTGCTGGGGCGGCCGGAGCTCGGCTTCTGGCTGGTCTACTTCGGGATCGCGGTGGCGATGGTGCTGGGGATCACCAGCGGCTTCGTGGCCACCGGCAGCGGCCGCGTGGATCTGCGCGCCGGCTTCGAGGTCTTCATCGCCGGCCGCCACGTGGCCGTCTTCCAGCCCTTCCTGCTCCTGCTCGTGGGCTGGGTGCTGATGGGCGGGATCCTGGTGCCGCTGCTGATCCTCGTCATGGTGAAGGCCGCGGACAAGGCGGCGGAGCGGATGCGGGTGCGGCGGCTGGGTGAGGCGGATCCGCTGCTGGCCACCGCGGCCCAGCACGAGGCCAAGCTGAAGGAACAGACCCCCACCGAGCTGATGACCGCGCTCTCCATGGGCGGGGTGGGGATGGGGGTGATGTCGCTCATCATCGTGCTGTCGGTGATGAGCGGCTTCGAGATTGATCTCCAGCAGAAGATCCTCGGCACCAACGCCCACGCGGTGGTCCTCAAGTACGCGGACGCGTTCGAGAACTACGGCGCGGCGATGGAGAAGATCGCCACCGTGCCCGGCGTGAAGGGGCAGACGCCCTTCATCATGAACGAAGTGATGATCTCCTCGGAGGGGAACATCTCCGGGACGGTGATCAAGGGGATCGATCCGCAGACGGTGGGGGCGGTCTCGGATCTGCCCCGCAACATCCTCCCCGGCGGCTCGCTGGAGAACCTCGCGCACCCCGAGGAGATCCTCCGGCCGAAGCGGCTGGCCCCGGAAGGGGGAGCGGTGTTCGACAAGCGCCCCGCGGAGGAGCCCAAGCACCGCGCCGCGCCGCGGGAAGAGGAAGACGATCCGGTGATCGGCAAGATCAAGCCGCCGGAGGGGCAGGACGCGGTGCTGCCGGGGATCATCGTGGGGCGCGAGCTGGCCTCCTCGCTCAAGGTGGTGGTGGGGGACCGGGTGAACGTGGTCTCGCCGCTGGGCGGTGAGCTGGGGCCGCAGGGGCCCATGCCCAAGAGCCGCCCGTTCCGCGTGGCCGGGGTCTTCTACAGCGGGATGTACGAGTACGACTCGAAGTTCGTCTACATCCAGCTCGCCGAGGCGCAGAAGTTCTTCAACTTGAAGGGCGTGACCGGGATCGAGCTCAAGGTCACGGACATCGACGACGCGCGCAAGATCGCCCGGCAGGTCTACGACAAGCTCGAGGGCTACCCGTACCACACCAAGGATTGGGGGGAGATGAACAAGAACCTCTTCTCCGCCCTGCGCCTGGAGAAGCTGGTGATGGGGATCATCCTCTTCATCATCGTGATCGTCGCCGCGTGCCTGATCGTGGCCACGGTGATCATGCTGGTGCTGGAGAAGCGCAAGGAGATCGCCGTCCTCAAGGCGCTCGGCGTGCCGGACGGCGGGATCGTGAAGATCTTCCTCGCGGAGGGGCTGCAGATCGGCATCGCCGGCGGGCTGCTCGGGCTGGTGGCCGGGCTGGCCTCGTGCCTCTTCATCGAGAAGGTGGGGATCAAGCTGGACCCGGAGGTCTATTACATCCCCGCGCTGCCGGTCCGGATCGAGCCGTTCCAGACGGCGCTGGTGGTGGTGCTGGCCATCCTGGTCACGTACCTCGGCTCCATCTACCCGGCGCTCCAGGCCTCCCAGGTGGAGCCGGTGGAAGGGCTGAAGGCCGAGTAGCCATGGGCTTCCTCCAGGTCAGCGACGTCTTCAAGAGCTACTACCTCCACGGCAAGCGGATAGACGTCCTGCGCGGCGTCTCGCTGGAGATCGAGAAGGGCGAGCTGGTCTCGCTGGTGGGTGCGTCCGGGGCGGGGAAGAGCACCTTCCTGCACGTGCTCGGCACGCTGGACGCCCCGGCCGCGGGCCAGGTGCTCTTCCAGGGCCGGTCCGTCTTCGCGCTCTCGGACGCGGAGGTGGCCGAGTTCCGCAACCGCACCATCGGGTTCGTCTTCCAGAGCCACTACCTGCTGCCGGAGTTCACCGCGCTGGAGAACGTGGCCATGCCCGCGCTCATCCAGCGCAAGGAGCGGGCGCCCACCTACCGCCGCGCCCGCGAGCTCCTGGAGCGGGTGGGGCTGGCCGCGCGGGTGGATCACAAGCCCGGCGAGCTCTCCGGCGGCGAGGCCCAGCGGGTGGCGCTGGCGCGCGCGCTGGTGCTGGAGCCCGCGCTCCTGCTGGCGGACGAGCCCACCGGCAACCTGGACCCCGCCACCGGCGAAGGCATCCACCAGCTCCTGCGCGAAGTGAACCGGGATCTGGGGATCACCGCCGTGGTGGTGACCCACAACGAGGCCCTGGCGCGCTCCATGCCCCGCCGGCTCCGCCTGGGCGAAGGGCGCGTCTCCCCGGCCTAGAGGCCCCGGTCGTCCGTCCAGGCCGCGGGTCACCTTTCGGCCAATCCGCCACGCGCGCTTTCAACATCTTGAACGCTGTGGTGATCCCCAACCGAAAGCCTGGCATCCGTAGGTGTGATCTCCTACATTGCGCGCCCTTTTGAAGGCCCACGTGAACCCCGTCCGATCTTTCGGCCTGTTCGCTTCTCTCGCGGCGCTCGCGCTGGCTGCCACGGCGCTCGCCGCCCCTGACGCCGGCGTCCCCGCCGCGGCGCCCGGTGCCATCCCCGCGCCGCCGCCGGCGCTCTCCGCCACGCCCCCTGCCGCCGCGACCCCGGCGGACGCCCCGGTCGTGGACGAAGGCAAGGCGGCGGACCGGATCGCGGAGATCCGCGTGGAGGGGAACCGGCGGGTGGAGCTGGAGGCGGTCAAGCGCGCGCTCAAGAACCGCGAGGGCGCCACCTTCGACCCCGCCAAGACCGCCGAAGATCTCAAGGCGCTCTGGGCGCTCAACTACTTCCAGGACGTGCAGCTGCTGGTGCAGCGCCGCGGGGACCAGGGGATCGTCTACGTGGTCCGGGTGGAGGAGCGCCCCTCCGTCCGCGAGGTCCGGCTCCAGGGCAACGAGGAGCTCTCCAAGGACGACTTCAAGGACACCATCGACATCCGCCCGTTCTCCATCCTCGACCTGGACGCGGTCCGCCGGAACGCGAAGAAGGTCCAGGAGAAGTACATCGAGAAGGGCTACTTCCTCGCCGAGGTCACCCACCGGCTGGATCCCGTCCCCGGCTCGAGCGCGGTGGACGTGGTGTTCGTCATCCGCGAGCACTCCAAGGTGATGGTGAAGGAGATCCACTTCATCGGCGTGCACCAGGTGCCGCTGGACGAGCTCAAGGGCGTGATGGCCACCAAGGAGGGCGGCCACCTGTCGTTCCTCTCCGGAGAAGGCACCTACCGCGAGGAGATCTTCCAGCGGGACCTGGCCGTCATCCAGGCTGCCTATTACGACCGCGGCTTCATCAACGTGAAGGTGGACAAGCCGCAGGTCTCCATCTCCCCGGACAAGCGGTTCATCTTCATCACGCTCCGGGTGGAGGAGGGCGAGCCGTACACCATTGGCAAGCTGGACGTCTCCGGGGACCTGCTCTCCGAGAAGGCCGTCTTGCTGGAGAAGATGAGCAGCAAGGCCTCCGAGCTGTTCAACCGCTCCAAGCTCTCCCGGGACATCCTCGCCCTGACGGACGTCTACTACGACGCCGGCTACGCCTACGCGAACATCACCCCGGTCACCCAGGTCAACCCCGAGAAGAAGACCATCGACCTGACCTTCGACATCCAGAAGGGGCGCCAGGTCTACATCGAGCGGATTGACGTGGTGGGCAACACCAAGACCCGCGACAAGGTCATCCGCCGCGAGATGCGGGTCTTCGAAGGCGAGCTCTTCTCCGGCAGCGGGATGCGCAAGAGCAAGGAGCGCGTCAACGCCCTGGGCTTCTTCGAGACCGTGGAGGTCACCCACAAGCCCGGCGCGGACGACACGCACGTGGTCGTCCAGGTGGAGGTGAAGGAAAAGGCCACCGGCACGTTCCAGGTGGGCATGGGCTTCTCCAACGTGGAGAACTTCATCTTCACGGCGCAGATCTCCCAGAACAACTTCCTGGGGTGGGGCCACGCGGTCTCCGCCAGCGCGCAGCTCTCCGGGCTGCGCTCCTTCATCCAGCTCTCCTGGTACGACCCGTACTTCCTGGACACCCAGTACATCGTCTCCGCGGACTTCTACCGGATGCAGGCGGACTATCTGGGCTTCATCCGGAACTCGCTGGGCGGCGACCTGAACATCGGCCGCCACATCTTCGAGGACATGATGGTGAACCTCACGTACACGCGCGAGTACGTGACGGTGGAGACCTCGCAGAACGCCTCGCAGAACATCTGCCTGCCCAACAACGACGGCGGGGTGACGAGCAGCCTCAAGCTCTCCTGGACGTGGGACCGGCGCGACAACCGGCTCTTCCCGTCCAATGGATTCATGCACTTCGCCTCCGTGGAGGTGGCCCCGTCCATCCTGGGAAGCACGCTCCAGTTCGCGCGTTACACGGCGTACACCCGCTGGTACTGGCCGCTCTTCTGGGGAATCGTCTTCAAGACCAACGCGAACGTCGGGTACATCCAGCAGCTCTCCAACGACGCCGAGCTGCCGTACTCCGAGCTCTACTACCTGGGCGGGATCAACACCGTCCGCGGCTACCTGCTGCGCTCGCTCTCCCCCACGCGGGACGTGGGCTCCGCGTGCGATCCCACCACCGGGATCACCCAGTTCAACGCGGGCGGGGACAAGCAGTTCATCCTCAACGTGGAGCTGGAGTTCCCCATCTTCGAGAAGGTCGGCATCCGCGGCGTGATCTTCTACGACGCGGGCAACGCCTTCGCCCGGAACGAGGCCTTCTTCCAGGACAAGCAGGACCAGCTCCCGCTGGGCCTGTTCCACTCGGTGGGCTTCGGGTTCCGCTGGTTCTCGCCGATCGGCCCGCTGCGCTTCGAGTGGGGCATCCCGCTCAACAGGCGGCCGGGGGACCAGCCGGTCCTGTTCGAGTTCACCATCGGGAACTTCTTCTGATATTGGGCCCGCCTGAGCCGTCACCTTCGAGACTTTCTTAGGAGAAGCAGGACATGACCGTTCGTTCGTGGATCAAGGCGCTCGCCGCCATCCTTCCGATGACCCTGCCCGCCGTGGCCAAGGCGGCGGACATCAAGCTCGGGTACGTGGACCTCCAGCGCGCGCTGGTGGAGGTGGAGGAGGGGCGCGCGGCGAAGAAGCGGCTCCAGGTCCTGCTCGAGAGCAAGCAGAAGGAGATCGACAAGGAGCAGGAGGGGCTGCGCAAGGAGAAGGAGCTGCTGGACAAGCAGGCCTCCGCCATGAACCAGGAGACCCTGGTCCAGAAGCAGACCGACCTCCAGAAGAAGCTCTTCGAGCTCGCCCAGAAGTGGGAGAAGGGCAAGCAGGAGATGGCCACCAAGGAGCGCACCGAGCTCCAGGCCATCTTCCAGAAGATGGATCCGATCATCGCGCAGATCGCCCAGCGCGAGGGCTTCACCATGGTCTTCGAGAAGACCGACTCCGGCCTCGTCTACGCCCCGGGCAGCCTGGACCTCACCAACGAGCTGGTCCGGCTCTACAACGACAAGAACAAGGGCGGGCCGGGCGATAAGCCCACCCCGGCCAAGACGACCGAGCCCAAGAAGTAGTTGATGTCCGCCCGCCGCCTCGAGGAGCTCGCCGCCTTCATCGGCGGCGAGGTGCTGGGCGACCCGTCTCTCGTCATCTCCGGCGTGAGCGGGCTGTCCGAGGCCGGGCCGTCCCAGCTGTCCTTCTACGGCAACGCCCGCTACCGCCAGCAGCTGTTGGCGACCAAGGCGGCGGCGGTGCTGATCAACGGTGAGGCGCCGCCCCGCGCGGATCTCACCTACGTCCGGGTGGGGAACCCCCACCTGGCCTTCGCGAAGATCTCCTCGCTCTTCCACCCCGGCCCCACCTTCGAGCCGGGCGTGCACGCGGGCGCGTTCGTCCACCCCACCGCGCAGGTGGACCCTTCAGCCACGCTGATGCACGGCGCGGTGGTGGAGGCCGGCGCGCAGGTGGGCGCCCGCACCGTGCTCTTCCCCAACGCCTATGTCGGCGCGCAGGCCCGCGTGGGGCACGGCTGCCTGCTCTACCCGGGCGCGGTGGTGCGCGAGCGCTGCCTGATCGGCGACCGGGTGGTGCTGCACGCCAACAGCGTGGTGGGCGCGGACGGGTTCGGCTTCGCGCTGGATCTGGAGAAGCCGGAGCACTTCAAGATCCCCCAGGCGGGGATCGTCCGGATCGAAGACGACGTGGAGCTCGGCGCGTGCAGCTGCGTGGATCGCGCCACGCTGGGCGAGACCGTGATCGGGCGGGGGACGAAGATCGACAACCTGGTCCAGATCGCCCACAACGTCCGGGTGGGGCCCCTGTCCATCCTCTGCGCCCAGGTTGGCGTCTCCGGCTCCACCGAGCTGGGCCAGGGCGTGGTCCTGGCGGGTCAGGTGGGCGTGGTGGGCCACGTGCGGCTGGGGGACATGGTGAAGGTGGGCGCCCAGTCCGGGGTGTCCAACAGCGTGCCGGATGGGCAGGCGGTGTCCGGCTCGCCGGCCGTGGAGCACAAGACCTGGTTGAAGAGCTCTGCCGTGGTGGGCCAGCTGCCGGAGCTGGTGAAGGAGCTGCGGCAGCTGCGCAAGAGAGTGGAAGCGCTCGAGAAAGAGAAGGGCGAGAACCGATGATCGATCACCAGGAGATCCAGAAGCTCCTGCCTCACCGCTACCCGTTCCTGCTCGTGGACCGGGTGGTGGAGCTCGTCCCCGGGCAGAAGCTGGTGGGCTACAAGAACGTCACCTTCAACGAGCCGTTCTTCAACGGCCACTTCCCCGGCCACCCGGTCATGCCGGGGGTGCTGATCCTGGAGGCGCTGGCGCAGGCGTCCGCGATCCTCGCGTACAAGAGCGCCGGGCTGGATCCCACCCAGAAGGTCACCTACCTCATGGCGATCGACGGCGCGAAGTTCCGCAAGCCGGTGGTCCCCGGAGACCGGCTCACCCTCCAGGTGGAGGTCACCAAGCAGAAGGGGCCCATCTGGAAGCAGAAGGGCACCGCGCTGGTGGACGGCGTGAAGGTGGCCGAGGGCGAGTTCCTCGCCACCGTGGTGGACAAGAACGCCTCGCCCGCAGCGGGCGAGGTCTGACCGAAAGGGCGCGCGCATGTCCTCCAAGGTCCACCCCACCGCGATCATCCACCCCGAGGCGCGCCTTCACGACACCGTCGAGGTCGGCCCGTACGCAGTCATCGGCCCGCGCGTGCGCATCGGCGCGCACTCCAAGGTCGGCCCCCACGCGGTGATCGAAGGGGACACCGTCCTCGGCGAGCGCAACCGCGTCTTCCAGTTCGCCTCCGTGGGCGCCATCCCGCAGGACCTCAAGTACGCCGGCGAGGACACCCAGCTGCGGATCGGTGACGACAACCAGATCCGCGAGTTCACCACCATCCACATTGGCACCGCGGGCGGGGATGGGGTCACCCGGATCGGCAACAAGAACCTCTTCATGGCCTACAGCCACGTGGCGCACGACTGCGTGATCGGCAGCGGCTGCGTGTTCGCCAACAGCGCCGCGCTCGCCGGCCACGTGGAGATAGGCGATCACGTGATCTTCGGCGGGTTGGCGGCGGTCCACCAGTTCACCCGGATCGGCAAGCACGCCTTCATCGCCGGCGGCGCGATGGTGGCCATGGACGTCCCGCCCTACTGCACCGCGCAGGGGGACCGGGCGGAGCTGGTGGGGCTCAACACGGTGGGGCTCACCCGCCACGGCTACACCGAGGAGCAGCTCTCCCGGATCAAGGACGCCTACAAGATCCTCTTCCGCTCCAAGCTCGGGCTCAACGAGGCCATCTCCAAGCTCAAGGCGGAGCACGGCGGCCACGGGGAGATTGACGTGCTGCTGGAGTTCGTCACCAGCAGCAAGCGCGGGCTGACCCGGTAAGCGGGCGGCGCATGGCGGAGCGGATCGGCCTCATCGCCGGCAGCGGCAGCCTCCCGCGCCTCTTCGCGCAGGCCGCGCGCGAGCAGGGGCTCTCCGTGGTGGCGGTGGCGCACCGGGGTGAGACCGACCCGAGCCTGGAAGGGCAGGTGGACGCGCTCCACTGGGTCCGGGTGGGGCAGGTGGGGGGAATTCTCCAGGCCTTCGAGCGCGAGGGCGTCTCGCGCGCGGTGATGGCCGGCGGGATCGGCCGGGTGCGGGCGATCACGCAGGCGCGCCCGGACCTGGCCGCCCTGAAGCTGGTGGCCCGGCTGCGGCGGGACAGCTTCCGGGACGATGGGCTCTTGCGCGCGGTGGCCGCCTTCTTCGAAGAGCACGGGGTCACCATCGCGGCGCCCACGGACTTCCTCCAGAAGCTGCTCGCGCCGCTGGGGCCGATCGCCGGCCCGCCGCTCTCCTCCGAGCAGCGGCAGGACGTGGCGGTGGGGCGCGAGGTGGCCCTGGCGCTCGGGAGGGTGGACGTGGGACAGACGGTGGTGGTCCGCCAGGGGCTGGTGCTGGCGCTGGAGGCGGTGGAGGGGACGGACGAGGCGATCCGCCGCGGGGGGAAGCTGGGCGGCCCCGGCGCCACCGTGGTGAAGCTCTGCAAGCCCGGCCAGGACGAGCGGTTCGATCTGCCCGCGGTGGGGGAGCAGACCCTGCGCACGCTCCACGAGGTGGGGGCGGGCGCCCTGGCCATCCAGGCCGGAAAGACCCTGGTCCTGGACGCGGAAGGGTTCGTCTCGCTCGCGGGGCGCCTTCGCATCGCGGTGGAGGGGATATAAAGGCCGCGTCATGTCCGGCCCGGTCCCCAAGCGCAGCCTCTCGCCTCCGTTCGCGGACCGCGAGCTCAACGGGGACGTGCTCTTGCGGGAGCTCGCCTCCTTACGGGACGCGCAGGTGCGGCAGAAGCAGCTCAACGACTGCGCGCTCGCGCTGCGGCAGCTGCCCGGGCTGCGCGTCTCGGAGACCATCTCCAAGATCCGCGAGCTCGCCAGCGGCCGGTTCCAGGAGCACCCGGCGCTGGCCTCGCTGCTGGTCCGCTGGGCCGCCAAGCTGCGGGTGGACGAGGACGTGGCCGCGCTGATCTCCCACTTCGAGCGGCTGGCGATCACCGCCGCCCTGATCGCCGCGGTCCGGCGCGGCGCCGAGCGCCTCCCGGCCAAGGGGAGGGCCTGAGCCGTGAGCGACCGGCGCAGGGATCTGCCCGCCTCCACCGCGGAGATCCCCCGGGTCCTCGCGGACCAGGATCTCCTCTCCGTGGAGGCGCGCGCCCGGCTCGAGCACTGGAGCCCCAAGGACCGCGCCCGCTTCACCCAGCTGGTGCGGGACGCCGCCACCGAGCTGCAGCGGGAGCTGCTCCAGCGCGCGCTGGCCGCCAACCATGACGCCAACGAGCTGCACGCGTTCGCGGACGCGCTGCGCGCCCTCTCGGACGAGGAGGCCTTCGAGGCCTGCACCCCGGACCCGGACCGCCTCGGCGCGGGCGGCGGCGGCGCCAAGGCCATGGCCCAGCTGCTCGCGGCCCAGGCGGATCCGCTGGTCGCCTTCCAGCTCAACAGCGGCGAGCTCTCCCCGGCGCTCGCGGATGACCCGGGCCCCGCCTACGCCCCCAAGGGGCGGCGCCCGCTCCCCGCGCCGGAGCCGCCGCGGCCGCCCGCCCGCCCCCCGTCCTTCGAAGAGGACGACGAGCCCTCCGTCTCGGTGAGCCGCAGCGGCAAGCTGGACCCGCACTTCCTGGGGGACAGTGAGGAGGTGTCGGTCAGCCGCGCCGGCCCCAAGCCCCGGGGGGAGGCGAGCAAGGCGCCGGCTGGGTTGGGGCCGGGGAGCTGGGCTGAAGATCTCCTGTGCGAGGCCGTCAAGCCGTTCGGCCTCACCTACCGGGAGCAGGTCGTGGATGGACCCAGGCTCAGCTTGCCGCGCGCGCTCGAGGCCGCCGCTTTGGCGCTCAAGAAGGGGATCCCCGTCCCGGTGCTGCTGGGGCCCTCCGCGGGCGAGCACCGCCGCTACGCGCTGCTCCTGCAGCTGCAGCTCTCCGGAAAGACGCGCGCCTTCCAGCTGCATGATCCCTTCGCCAAGGAGACGGTCTGGGTGAACGAAGGGGACTTCATCGCCCGCGCCGAGCTGCCCCTCTCCAACAAGCAGCTGCGCAGGCTCACCGGGATCGCGCTGCCCCGCTTCGCCGCGCGCCCTGGCACGCGCAAATGAAACCCAAGGAGGTTTGACCCTGAAGACCACCGCCCGCTGGATCCTCCTCTCTGCCTTGCCGCTCTTCGCCGCCGCCGCGCGCGCGGACTCGGTGGAGGTCTCCGTCAAGCCGCGCGCGCTCCTGGGTCAGGGGCTGCCCAGCGTGCAGATCCACATCGTGGAGCCGATCGCCGGGTTCGAGCTGAAGCTGAAGCGCAGCGACGGCAAGGACTTCAGCTTTCGCGGCGGCGGCAAGCCGGGCGTCACCCGCAACATCGACCTGGCCCAGCCGGAGGGGAAGTTCAGCTACACCGGCGAGCTGATCGTCAACCTCCCCAAGGGCGGCACCGGCTCGATGCCGCTCCAGTTCGACGGCGAGCTCTACGGGCCGCTGCGCCTGACGCTCGACACGGTCCGCGAGGACGTGGAGAAGGGGAAGGTCTACTTCAAGCTCAGCCGGCCCATCTCCAAGGCGCACCTCATGGTGCTCACCGAGAACGGCGACAAGGCCTTGGACGACGACATCAACTTCAACGAGGAGGCCGCCGGCACCCGCCTCTCGCTGGACCTGCCCAAGACCGACAGCCACATCCTGAAGATCGACGTGAAGGCCTACGACGCGCTCGGCTTCTTCACCGGCTTCGAGCTCTACCCCTGGCAGATCGACATCCCCCACGAGGACGTGAACTTCGACTCCGGCAAGTGGGACGTCCGGATGGACGAGGCCCCCAAGCTGGACAAGGCCTACCAGGCGATCGCCGACTCCCTGGCCAAGTACGGCCGCTGGGCGGACGTGAAGCTCTACCTGGTGGGCCACACGGACACCGTGGGCTCCAGCGAGAGCAACCGGACCCTCTCGCTCAACCGCGCCCGCAGCATCGGCAGCTACTTCCGCAAGAAGGGCGTGCGCGTGCCGGTCTTCTACGAAGGCTACGGCGAGCAGGCGCTCCTGGTGGGCACCGGCGACGAGAAGGACGAGCCGAAGAACCGGCGCGCCCAGTACATCCTCTCCGTGGAGCCGCCCTCGCTGGGCAACGCGCCGTTCCCGCCCAACTGGCGCAAGCTGTAGCGCGTGCCTCCGTTCACCCCGAGCGAAGTCGAGGGGCGCCCAGCGTCTCCACCGCCCTTCGACTTCGCTCGGGGTGCACGGGGATGGTCGCAACCTCCGCGGCCAGGGACTAGGGTCGCGCCGCCATGAACGTTCCCAAGAACCAGTCCGAGGAAGAGATCTCCCGCAAGGTGGAGCTGGGCACGCTGTGGGCTGGCGTCGCGGTGGCCGTTGCCTCGCTGGCCGGACTGGCGCTCACCCGCGGCGAGTTCCGTCCGATCGGCTTCCTGAGCACCGCCGGCCTTGGGGTGGTGGTGGCGATCATCGGCGCGGTGCAACTGCGCAACCTCAGCCGCCGAGCTTGAGCAGGTCCCGGCCGCCCTCGGCCATGAACTGCACGGCGATGGCGGCGAGGATCAGCCCCATCAAGCGCTGGAGGATCGCGGTCCCGGACTGCTTGAGCACCCGCTGGACGAGGTGCGCGCCGCGCAGCACGAAGTAGCTGGCCACGAAGGTCACGGCGATCGACACCAGCACCACCGGCGCGGAGATCCACAGGGTCTTCCCCTTGGACATCAGCACCATCACCGTGGCGATCGAGCCGGGCCCCGCGAGCAGGGGCATCGCCAGCGGCACCACCGCCACGTCGTCCTTGTGCGCGCCCTCCTCCTGCTCCTCCGGCGAAGTCCTCGTCGGCGAGTTGCGCGCCCGCAGCATGTCCAAGGCGGTGATCAACAGGAGGATCCCGCCCGCCACCCGGAAGGCGGAGAGCGTCACCCCCAGCACCCGGAAGATCAGCGCGCCGAAGACCGCGAAGAACGCCAGCAGCCCCGCCGCCACCACGCAGGCGCGCAGCGCCATGCGGTTGATCTTCTCCCGCGAGTCCCCGGCGGTCATCGCCAGGAAGATCGGCACCACGCCGAACACGTCCACCACGAAGAAGATCGCGGAGAGCGCCACCACGAAGAAGGAGAAGAGCTCCTCGAGCACGCGCCCTCAGACGGTGAAGCGGATCTTCCAGACCATGGTGAGCGCCTCGAGGAAGATCTTCCGGCTCATCTTCGACTGCCCCACCCGGCGGTCCTCGAAGACGATGGGGATCTCCTTCACCGTGAAGCCCTTCTTGAGCGTCCGGTACGTGAGCTCGATCTGGAAGGCGTAGCCGGTGCTGCGCACCTCCTCCAGGGCGATGCTCTCCAGCACCTTGCGGTTGAAGCACTTGAAGCCGCCGGTGAGATCCCTCACCCCCACGCCCAGGATGCTGCGCGCGTAGAGCGAGCCGCCCTGGCTCACCAGCTTGCGCCCCACGCCCCAGTTCACCGTGCCCCCGCCGCCCACGTAGCGCGAGCCGAGCACCAGGTCCGTCCCACCCTGCGCCTCATCCAGGAAGCGGGGCAGGTACTTGGGGTCGTGGCTGAAGTCCGCGTCCATCTCCAGGATGAAGCGGTAGCCCTGGTCCAGCCCCCACCGGAACGCGGCCAGGTACGCGCGCCCCAGCCCCTCCTTCTTCTGGCGGTGGAGCACCCGGATCCGCGGCTCCTTCGCCGCCAGCGCGTCCGCCAGCTGGCCGGTGCCGTCCGGGCTGTTGTCGTCCACCACCAGGATGTCCACGCGCGGGTCCGCCGCGAGGACGGCCTCGGTGATCGGGCCGAGGTTGTCCCGCTCGTTGTAGGTGGGGATGCAGACCAGCGCTGGGTTCATGCCGGGGCGTGCGTTTAGCATCAGAGTCCCAGCACCGCGAGCACTGCATCTGCCGCCTTCGACGCCGCGGTGGGGGGCCCCAGCAGCGTCCGAAGCCCCTTGAGCGCCGCCACGGTGGGGGCGTGATCGGGCGCGCCCGGCCACAGCCGCTCCACCTCCGAGGAGATCCGCCCCGGCGTCACCGCCCCCTGCAGCAGCTCCGGCACCACCCGGCGCCCGAGTAACAAATTGGGCAGCGACACGTGCTCCACCTTCACCAGGAGCTTGCCCACCGCGTAGCTCACCGGCGCCAGCCGGTAGACCACCACCAGCGGCCGCTCCATCAGCGCCGCCTCGAGCGTGGCCGTGCCGGAGGCCACGATCGCCACGTCGCTGGCGCCCACCGCCTCCGGCGCTTGGCCCTCCACCAGCACCGCCTCCACGCCGCTCCGGACCACCTCGGCCTGCACGAAGCCGCGGTCCACGGTGGGCGCCACGGGGATCACGATCTGGAGGTTCGGGTGCGCGGCCGCGACGCGGGCCGCCGCCCCCAGCTGCGGGCGCAACAGCCGGGACAGCTCCGAGTGGCGGCTGCCCGGGAGCACGGCCAGGGTGGGGCGGTCCGGCGCGAGCCCCAGCGCGCGCCGGAAGTGCTCCGCGGGTGCGGGGGCGGGCACCTGCGCCACCACCGGGCTGCCCACGTACTTCGCGCTCACCCCGCGGCGCGCGTAGAAGCGCTCCTCGAACGGGAGGATGCAGAGCATCCGGTCCACATTCGCGGCGATGGTGTCCACCCGCCCGCGCCGCCACGCCCACACGGTGGGGCTGATGTAATAGACGACCGGAATCCCCAGCGCCCGGAGCCGGCGCGCCAGCCGGAGGTTGAAGTCCGGGATGTCCACCAGCACCGCGCAGGCCGGCCGGCGGCGGGCGGCGGCGGCGGTCAGCCCGTCCATCACCCGCAGGATCCGCCGCAGCTTGGGCAGGACCTCGGTCACGCCCATGACGTTGATCTCGCCCGCGTCGTAGATCCGGTCCACGTGCTGGGCGGCGAGCCGCTGCCCGCCCATCCCGAAGAAGTGGAGCTCCGGCCGGCGCCGGGCCAGCTCCGCCACCAACTCCGCGGCGTGTTGGTCACCTGACGCCTCGCCGGCCACGACGAGGATCTCGAAGCTCGCCATCTGGGTGGGCGACCCTACCGGACGTCCGCCTACAGCGGGGCGCGAAGATGGAACCCGCTGCGAGCGTGGGGTGTAATGTCCGCGCGCTTGAAGACGCTCCTCCTCGCCGAGCACCACGCACCCACGCGCCAGCACCTCTCCGCCGCGCTCGCGCAGGCCGGGTTCACCGTGCGCGCGGTGGGGGATCCCGGCCCGGCGCTGGAGCTCTTCGTCTCCTACCGGCCGGACGGCGTGCTGGTGGCGGTGGACTTCCCCAAGCTGGACGGCGCGCACCTGGGCAAGCTGATCCGCGGCAGCGACCGCGGCCTGCGGATCCCCATGATCGCGATCGACAAGGCCCACCTGGGGAAGGCCCGGGGCGTGGGCGCCATCCTGGACATCAAGGCGGACGCGTACATCCCGGATCCCACCCGCTCGCAGGAGCTGATTGACCGGCTGCGGCAGCTCGCCAGCGCCGCGCAGGCCCGCGCCGCCAACCCCACCAGCGGCACCGACGTCACGCTCTCGCGCTCGCCGGTGGCCGCCGGGGAGCTCAAGGGCTACCCGCTCCCGCCGCTGCTGCACTCCTTCTACCGGGTCAGCCGGGACGGGATCCTCGTGGTGGCCGCGCGGGATCTCACCCGCCGCGTCTTCCTGGTGGGCGGGCGGCCCATCCACTACGACTCCACCGCGCGGCAGGACGCGCTGCCCCAGTACCTGGTGGAGTCCAGCGAGCTCTCCCCCACGCAGGCGGACACCCTGGCCCGGCTGCTCGCCAGCGGCAAGCCGGTGGGCACCGCGCTCTACCAGGCCGGGCTCGGCGGCCAGGGCGAAGATCTGCTGCAGCGGCTGCGGGACTACCTCAAGGAGAAGGTCGCCCAGGTGGTGGGCATGCGCGAGGGGCGCTACGCCTTCTACGCGGGCGCCGAGTTCGCCAAGGACGTGCCGTCCGTGGAGATCCCCGCGCTCGCGCCGCTGCTGGAGGGCGCCCGCCGGACCTTCCCGGTCAAGGTGTTCGGCCAGGCCCTCAAGGGGCGCGCCCAGGAGTTCCCAACGCGCTCGCCCGAGTTCGGCAAGGATCTCCCCGCGCTGGGGTTGGACACCCAGGACCTCAAGTCCGCCATGCAACTCAACGGGCGGATCCCCCTCAGCGAGCTGATCGCCCACGGCCGCGGCGGCATGCGCCAGAGCTACAGCCTGCTCTGGTTCCTGAGCCTCACCGGGGACATCGCCTTCTCCAAGGCGCCAGTGGCCGGGCCGGAGCACCCGCTCGCCCCCACCACGGAGAAGATCTCCCCCCGCAAGCGCAAGCCGCTTCCCGCCGAGGTCCTCACCCACCTGCGGGACCAGGCGGTGAAGATCATCACCGGCAGCTACTTCCGCGTGCTCGGCCTGGACATCACCGCGGACACCGAAGCGGTGGAGCGCGCGTACCACCAGACCTCCACCGAGTTCCACCCGGACACCTACGCCGAGTACGACACGTCCTCCATCCAGGACCTGCTCGAGTCCGTGCAGGACAAGCTCTCCGCCTCCTACCGGGTCCTGAGCGTGGAGGAGAAGCGCAAGGCCTACGTGCAGTACCTGCTCTCGCGGCTGGACGCCCGCAGCTCGGTGGTCAACGCGGAGGCGGAGATCGCGCTCAAGCGCGGCGAGATGGCGCTGCGCAAGAAGGACCTGCGGGGCGCCCTGCGCGCCTTCGAAGAGGCGGTGGGCTTGAACCCCCGCGAGCCCGAGTACTACTCGTACCTGGCCTGGGCCACCTACCAGGCCGGCGCCGGGGACAAGGCGGACCGCGCCAAGGCCGCCCAGAAGCTGTTGCGCAAGGCGCTCGGCCTCAACGCGTACCTGGAGCGCCCGCTGGTGATCTCCGCGATCATCGACGTGGAGACCGGCGAGCGGGACTCGGCGCGCAAGAAGGTCAACAAGGTGCTGGAGATGAACCCCAGCTCCCCGCTGGCGAAGGCCACGCTGCGCAGGATCGCCCGGTGAGCGCGGCGGCCCCCGCCGGCCCCTCCGCGCTCGCCCGGCTCTGGCGGCTGTGGCCGTACGCGCGCGCCGACCGCGGCCTGCTGGTGGGCGCAGCCGCCTGCATGCTCCTGCTCGGCGCGGCCACCGGCGCCTACGCCTACCTCTCCGGACCGGCGCTGCGCTTCTTGCTCACCGGCGGCGAGCAGGGGCTCTCCGGGCTCGCGCGCGTCCTCCCGGGGCTCGCCCACATGGACCGGGAGCGCTGGCGGTGGCTGCTCCCGGCGCTGATCGTCGCCATCGCCGCGCTCAAGGGGCTGGCCTACTGCGGCCAGTTCTTCTCCATGGGGCTCTTCGGCCACCGGGTGGGGCTCTCCCTGCGCCGCGCGCTCTTCTCCCGCCTCTGTGATCTCTCGCCCATCCAGCTCACCGCGCAGCGCCAGGGAGATCTGCTCAGCCGCCTCTCCGCGGACGTGGCCGCGGTGGAGACCGCCGCGAACTATGCCGTGGGCACCTACATGCGGGACGGCGTCCAGGTGGTGGTGCTGGTGGGCGTGGCGCTCGCGCTGGAGTGGCGGATCGCCCTGGTCGCGATCGTCCTGGTGCCACTGGCGGTGCTCCCTGCCTCCCGGCTCACCAAGTCCTTCCTGCGCCGCACGCGCGAGGCGCAGGCCACGCTCGGGGTGATGGCGGCCCAGGTGCAGGAGGGGGTGCAGGGGATCCGCACCCTCCAGGCGTTCGACGCCCGCGAGGCCGAGCTGGCCCGCTTCGACGCCCAGGCCCGCGTGCAGCTGCGCGCGCAGCAGAAGGCCAACTGGGCGCGCGCCGCGGTGCCCGGGCTGATGGAGCTCTTCGCGGCGGTGGCCATCTCCTTCGCCTTCCTCGCCGCCTACGGCGCCAAGGGGGACGCGGCGGAGCGCTTCGTCTCGCTGCTCTACGCGCTGGTGCTGCTCTACCAGCCGGCGAAGCAGCTGGGGCGGGTGGGGCAGATGGCGCTCGCGGCGGCGGTCTCCACCGAGCGGCTCTTGCAGCTGCTCGAGCTGCCGCGCTGGGTGGAGGATCCGCCCTCGCCTGCGCCGCTCCCGCGGCTGGCGCGGGGCATCGAGCTGAAGGACGTGGCCTACTCCTACGGGGACCGCCCCGCGCTGCGCGGCGTGTCCCTCACGCTGCCGGTGGGGAAGGTGACCGCGCTGGTGGGCCCCAGCGGCAGCGGCAAGAGCACGCTCACCGCGCTGCTCTTGCGGCAGGCGCGCCCTTCGCGCGGGGAGATCCTGGTGGACGGCGTGGACGTGGAGCGCGCGGCGGTGGACGCGGTGCGCGCCCAGTTCGCGCTCGTCACCCAGGAGCCGCTGCTCTTCGCCGCCACGGTGCGCGAGAACCTCCTGCTGGCTCGGCCCGGAGCGAGCGAGACCGAGCTGCGGCGGGCCGCCGCGCTGGCCCAGGCGGACGGCTTCCTGAGCGCGCTGCCCAAGGGCTACGACACGCCGCTGGGGGAGCGCGGGGTGCGGCTCTCCGGCGGCCAGAAGCAGCGGCTGGCCCTGGCGCGCGCGCTGCTCGCGGACGCGCCGGTGTTGATCCTGGACGAGGCCACCAGCTCGCTGGATCCGGAGAGCGAGCGCGAGGTCCAGGCGGCGCTCGCCGCGGTCCTCCCCGGGCGCACCGCCCTGGTGATCGCCCACCGGCTCTCCACCGTGGCGGACGCGGACGTCGTCCACGTGCTGCAGGAGGGCAGGGTGGTGGAGAGCGGCACCCGGACCGCGCTGCTCCAGCAGGGCGGCCTCTTCGCGCAGCTGTGGCGGCTGCAGCACGCGGGGGCCGCGTGAAGGCGCTCAAGGCCCTGATGCGGCTCCCCGGGCCGCGGCTGCCCGCGTCCTGGCTGGCCAAGGCGGTCCGCGCGGTGCTGGGCCTCGTCCTGGTGGTCTTCGGCTACTGCGGCTTCTTCGCGCTGGCGGCCTCGTACGCGCACTACCCGCTCGTGCCGGGCGGGCCGCCCGCGCAGCTGCGCGGCGCGTACCACATTCATTCCACCCGCTCGGACGGCCGGGCCGAGCCCGCGGAGATCGCCGCCGCCGCCAAGGCCGCGGGGCTCCAGTTCGTGGTGCTCACCGATCACAACCCGCCGGACGCGCGCCCGCCGGAGTTCGTGGACGGGGTGCTGCTCATCCACGCCGCCGAGCTCTCCACGCCGGTGGGGCACCTGGTGGCGCTCGGCCTGCCGCGCGCCCTCACCGCCCCCGAGCGCGAACAGGGCGCGGTACAGCTGGCGCGCTCGCTGGGCGCCAGCACCTTCCTCGCCCACCCGATCCAGCAGAAGCGCCCCTGGACCGACTGGGAGGCGGCCACCGCCGCCACCGGGCTGGAGCTCTACTCGGCGGACTCGATGTTCCGGGACGCGCAGCGCCACCCGCTGAGCCGGTTCCTCCCGGCCGTGGGCGCCTACCTCACCCGGCCGGTGCAGGGCCTGCTCACCGTGGTGGTGCCGCAGCCAGAGGCCACCGAGCGGCTGCTCTCGCTCTCCGTCACCGGCCCCAAGGTCGCCCTCTGCGCGCACGACGCGCACGGGCTGCCGCCCTACCAGGCGGAGTTCGAGACGCTCTCCATGTACCTGCCGGCCTCGCTCGGCAAGAGCCTGCCCACGGACGCGGCCGCCGCCAGAGCGCTCGTCCTCACGGCGCTGGCCTCCGGCGAGGCCTACTGCGGCTTCCACGCGCTCGCCGAGGCGAGCGGCTTTGACGTGCAGGGCATGAAGCCGGGGCGCCAGGCGCAGCTGGGGCAGACGCTCAAGGTGGTGCTGCCTGCCGCCACCCCGCCGTCCGCGCGCGTGGAGGTCCGAGGGCCGGGCAAGGTCCTGGCGGACGGGCGCACGGTCCAGCTGGACGGCGCGGGCGCGGTCCTCGTGGAGGTCTGGGTGGAGGCGCCGGGGCGCTTCTTCGGCTCCGAGTGGAAACCGTGGATCATCGGCAGCCCGGTCCAGGTGGTGCCGTAGCGCGCAGGGCGCCTCGTCTGCTACGGGGAGCGCACAGTCCCATGCGCGTGCTCTACATCCTCGCCAGCTACCTGCTCTTCGGCGTCCTCTGGCCGGTGCTGGCGCTGCACCGCAAGACGCGCAGCGGCTGGTGGCAGCGGCTGGGCTTCTACCGGAAGCTGCCGTCGCTGGAGGGGGGAGGCCCGCGGATCTGGCTGCACGGGGCGAGCGCGGGAGATCTGCTCGCGCTCTCGCCCATGATCCGCCAGCTGCGCGCGCGCTTCCCCGGGTGCAAGGTCATCCTCTCCACCATGACCAACTCGGGCTACATGATGGCCAGCGAGCGGCTGGCCTCCGAGGTGGAGGCGGTGGTCTACGCCCCGTACGATCTCTGGGGCGCCACCCGCCGCGCGGTCCGGGCGCTGAGGCCGGACCTGCTGGTGCTCGAGTACACGGAGATCTGGCCCAACCTGATCGCCGCCGCGCGCGGCGCCGGGGCCCGGCTGGTCCTCACCAACGGCCGCTTCTCGCCGGACCACGTGCGCAAGTACCGGGCGCTCTTCGCCGCCATCGGCAACCCGCTCAAGGAGATCGATCTCTTCCTGATGCGCGAGGACGACGAGGCCGAGCGCGTGCTCGGGCTCGGCGCGCCGCTGGAGCGCGTGTGGGTCACCGGCAACACCAAGTTCGACGCGCTGGTCCCCGCTGGCCACGCTGGCGAGGACGAGGAGCTGCGCCGGGCGCTCGGCATCCCCGCCGCCGCACGGGTGCTGATCGCCGGGAGCACCCACGAAGGGGAGGAAGAGCGGCTCTTGGACGTCTACCGGAAGCTCCGGGTGGATCACCCGGATCTCAAGCTGGTGATCGCCCCGCGCTACATCGAGCGGACCGCGCGGATCGCCGCGCTGGCGGAGGCCGCCGGGCTGGAGGTGGGGCTGCGCTCGGCGGGCAACCCCCGCCACGCACCGGTGGTGATCCTCGACACCATCGGCGAGCTCTCGCGCGCCTACCGGCTCGCCACGCTCGTCTTCGTGGGCGGCTCGTTCACGCGGCGGGGCGGGCAGAACATCCTCGAGCCCGCCGCCCAGGGGCGCCCGGTTCTGTTCGGGCCCCACATGGAGAACTTCCACGACAGCGTGCAGGTGCTGGTGGGGCGCGGCGGGATCCAGGTGAAGGACGCGGAGCACCTCCTGAAGGTGCTGGGCGAGCTGTTCGCGCGCCCGGAGACGCTCGCCAACCTGGGCGCGCTGGCCCAGGCCGCGGTCCGCCAGGTCTCCGGCGCCAGCAGCCGCAACGTGGATCACATGGAGCGCCTGCTCCAGGCCCACCCGCCCGGGCGCAGCACCCCCGCGCCGCGGGACGGACTGGCGTTCGCTTCCCGCCCCACGCATTGAGCCCCCCGGTCACCCCGAGCGAAGTCGAGGGGTGCCCGGTCCGGTAACCCGAGCGAAGTCGAGGGGGGCCCGTGCTCACGGGCCGGCCGGACACCCCGCGACCGCGCCCTGACGCGTTTGCTCCGGTGAGCGGAGGGGGCGAACACGGGCGCCCCTCGACTTCGCTCGGGGCGAACGGGCGCTACCGCCGCCGCGCGGACCACTCGGAGACGAACCGCTGCAGCGTCTGTCGCTGCGCCGGGCTGGCGCGGAACGCGTCCGCGCAGACGCTGACAGTCACCTCGGGCGCGCCCGCGAGCCGCTGCACGTTCTCGTAGCTGGTGCCGCTGCGCAGCTCCTCCGCCACCTGCCCGGAGGACGCCAGCTGCGCAAAGTAGCGGGGCTGGGCCAGGCGCACCTTCGCTCCGCCGGCGCTCGCCGAGAGCTCCTGGCACTGGCCGTAGCGGGGCGAGGCGCCTTCCATGCGTGCCACGACCTCCGCGTCATCGCTCCGGCCCGGCGCCGCCGCGAAGCGCAGCTCCAGCGGCCGGGTGGGGCCGCGCCGAGGGGTGGGCTGTTCCGGGGGCACTGGATCCAGGAGCAGGGAGAGCCGGAGCTGGGCGCCACCGCCCTCGGCCTCTTCGATCTCCAGCTGGCCCCGATCCCCCTCCGGCGCGGGGGCGGCGGTGCGGCAGGCTGCCCACAGCAGCGAAAGAATCAGCGCGCAGCGCCTCATCTGGACGTAGACCCTCCGGTCGGCATTATCTGCCATTCGAAGGGGCGCGCCCGAACGATGTTGGTGGTCCACCCGCACTTGCACCGCCGCAGGACCGGCGTCACCGCCCACGTGGAGGCGGTGGTGGCCGCGCTGCGCGGAGTGCTGGACTCGCGCGCGCTGGGCAGCGCGCTCTCGCCTTCTCTGCCGCGGATCTCCCTGCGCGAGGTGCTCGCCCGGGCGCGCCGCGAGGACGTGGTGTGGCACGCGCACCGCAACAACGAGCTGCTCCTGGGCCTGCTGCTGCGGGCGCTGGCGCGGCGGCTCCACCTCGTGTTCACCCGGCACGCCGGGCACCGCCCCGGCTGGTACACGCGCGCGCTCGCCGCCCGCGCCCAGCGGCGGATCTCCCTCACCTCGCAGGTGGCGGACGCGCTGGGGCTCCCCTCGGACGTGATCGGCCACGGGGTGGACCTCTCGCGGTTCCAGCCGCCGGTGGATCGCGCGCTGGCCTGGTCCTCCCTGGAGCTGGGCGGGCGCTTCGGCGTGGGCGTGGTCGGGCGGATCCGCCCGCAGAAGGGGCAGGGGGACTTCGTGGCCGCGGTGGCGCCGCTGCTGCCCGCCTCGCCGCAGTGGCGGGCCGTGCTGGTGGGGGCGGCCAAGGGGCGGGACCGGGCGTGGGTGGAGGGGCTGCGCGCCGCCACGGGTGGGGCCCTGGCGCTCCCCGGCCAACAGGCGGACTCCGCGCCCTGGCTGCGCGGCCTCTCCGTGCTCGTCCAGCCGTCCCACGCGGAGAGCTACTCGCTGGTGCTGCTGGAGGCCATGGCCTCCGGCTGCTGCGTGGTGGCGGCGCGGCTGCCGCACTACCGGGCGCTGCTCGAGCACGGCCGGACCGGCTTCTTCTACGAGCCGGGGGACGTGGCGGGCCTGCGGGCGCAGCTGGCCGAGCTCTTCGCGGATCCGGGCCGCGCGGAGCAGGTGGGGCGGGCGGCCGCCGAGGAGGCCCGCGCGCGCTTCTCCGTGGAGCGCGAGGCGCTCGCCCTCGCCGCGGTCTACCGGGACGTGGCGGGCGGCCGATGAAGATCCTCCACCTGCTCTCCAGCCCCGTCTTCAGCGGCCCGGCGGAGAACGTGGCGCTGCTGGCGCTCGAGCAGCGGCGGCTGGGCCACGAGGTCACCGTCGCGGTGGACCGCAAGCGCGCCGGGTCCACCTCCGAGGAGCCCGCCGCCGCCCGGCTCGCCGCGCTGGAGCTGTTGGACGAGGGCGGGCTCGAGCTGTCCGTGAAGTCCACGCCGGTGGCGGTGTGGACGGATCTGCGGCTGCTCCACCGGCGCGAGGTGGACGTGCTGCACGCGCACTTCACCCACGACCACTTCCTGGCGCGCCTCTCCCGCCCGCGCCACGCGGTGATCGTCCGCTCGGTGCATGCCCCCCGGTCCATCCGGCGCACCCTCCCCGCGGCGGACGGCTTCACCGTCCCCTTCGAGAGCGAGCGGCAGCGGTTGGGCAAGCGCCGCTCCATCGTCCTCCCGGCGCTCGTCGGGCCCGAGTTCCGGGTCCCCGGCGACCGCGCGGCGCTCCGGGCCCGCCTCGGCCTGGAGGGCGCGCCGCTGGTGGGGATGGCCTCCACCTTCCAGCCTTCGCGCCGGCACGACGTGGCGCTGGAGGCCTTCGCGCTGCTCGTGGCCGCCCAGCCCGCGGCGCGGCTGGTGCTGGTGGGAGACGGCGCGCTGGAGCCTCGGCTGCGCGCGCGGGCGGAGGCGCTGGGCATCTCCACCGCGGTGACCTTCACCGGCTACCAGCAGGGGGAGCGCTTCGCGGAGCACCTCCAGGCGCTGGATCAGCTCTGGGTGCTCGGGTTGGGGAACGACTTCAGCGGCCGGGTGGCCGCCCAGGCCCGCGCGTGCGGTGCGCGCGTGGTGGCGGCGGCGATCGGCGGACTGCCCACGCTCGCCGATGCGCTGGTGAAGGCGGAGCCCCGCGAGCTGTTGGAGGGCGCGCTGTCCTTGCTCCACCCGCCCACCACCGGGCCGAGCGGTTCGCCCCGCGAAGGCGTTCACCACCTGGCGCCGTCCGGACGGCCGCCCACCAACGAGGAGATCGCCGCGCGCGTGCTGGCGCTCTACGCCGAGGCCGGCGGCGCATGAGCCTGGCGCTCGAGCGCAGCTGGTACGCCGGGGAGCGGCTGCCCCCGCTGCGCCGCGCGGCCGCCGGCGTGGCGGCGGGGCTCTTCGGCGCGGCGGTGCGGGCGCGCAACGCGGCGTTCGATCGCGGGCTCCTGTCTGCCCGGCGCGTGCCGGGGCTGCGGGTGCTCTCGGTGGGGAACCTCAACGTGGGTGGCACCGGCAAGACGCCGGTGGTGATCCACCTGGCCCGGCTGCTGGCCGCGCAGGGCGTGCGGGCGGTGGTCCTCAGTCGGGGATACGGGCGGGGGACGCACTCCCCGGTGCTGCTGGACGCCGCGCGAGGGCCGCTCCCGGACGCGGCCACTGCGGGGGACGAGCCGCTGCTGATCGCTCGAAGCTGCCCGGGGGTGCCGGTCTGGGTGGGCGCGCAGCGCGCGGCGCTGGCCGTGCGCGCGAAGGAGGAGCTCTTGGCGCAGGTCGTCCTGCTGGATGATGGGTTCCAGCACCGCCAGTTGGCGCGGGACGCGGACCTGGTGGTGGTGGACGAGGCGGTGGGCTTTGGCAACGGCCGGCTGCTGCCGGCGGGCCCGCTGCGCGAGCCGCTCGCCGGGTTGGCCCGCGCCGCGCTCGTCTGGCGGGTGGAGGCGCCGCAGCCCCGCCCGCTGCCGCCGTTCGCCGTCCCGGTGGTGCGCGCCCGGCACGGCCCGGTGGCCGTGGTCGCCCCGGACGGCGCCCAGCTGCCGCTGGAGGCGCTGCGCGGCCGGGCGGTGGTGGCGTTTGCCGGCATCGCCCGGCCGGAGCGCTTCCTGCGGGCGGCCACGCAGCTGGGGGCCACGGTGGTGGAGCAGCGGCTCTTCGCGGACCACCAGCCGCTCCCGGCCGCCGAGCTGGAAGCGCTCGGGACCGCCCGAGGCGCCTGGCTGCTGACCACCGAGAAGGACCTGGCCCGCCTGCCGCCCGGCTTCCCCGCGCACGCGGTGCGGCTGGGGGTGACGGTGCTGGAGGGGGAGGAGCACCTGGGCCGGTTCCTCCACGGGGGCTGACCGCGGCTTGTCCCTGCCGCGGGGCTGTGGGAGAAGCTCTTCGCGCATGGGCTCCGTCGAGAAGGTCCGGCAGCTGCCGAGCCTGCTCCAGATCACTTCCGGCTTCTCCAAGCGCCGGGTCCTCGTGGTTGGGGACCTGGTGGCGGATCACTACATCTACGGCCAGACGGACCGGGTGAGCCGCGAGGCGCCCGTGCTGATCGTCCGCTTCGAGCAGCAGGAGGTGAAGCTGGGCGGCGGCGCCAACGCGGCGGCCAACGTGCGCAGCCTGGGCGCCCAGGTGACCGCGGTGGGGGCGCTGGGCGCGGACGAGATGGGGCGCGCGCTGCGCCGGCAGTTCAAGGCCTGCGGCATCCGGTTGCTGGCGGCCGGCGGGGAGGGCGTCCAGACGGAGACCAAGACGCGGATCCTCGCGGGCGGGGTGAGCACCACCCGCCAGCAGATGCTCCGGCTGGACAAGGGCGGCGCCGGCCCCCTCCCTGCGCGCGTGCGGCTGGAGCTCAACAAGCTCATCCGCGAGGCGGCCAAGGACGCGGACGCGGTGCTGGTCTCGGACTACGGCGCCGGCGTGCTCAACGACGACACCCGCGGCGCCCTGCGCAAGCTCGCCCGGGATGGACAGACCGTCTGCGTGGACTCGCGCCACGCGCTGGAGGGCTTCGCCGGGGTCACCGTGTGCAAGCCCAACGAGCCGGAGCTGGCGGCGCTCACGCGGTTGCCGGTGCGCACCGAGGCCGAGCTGCTCGCGGCGGGCAAGGCCGCGCTCGCGCAGCTGGGCTGTGAGCTGCTCCTGGTCACCCGCGGGCGCAACGGGATGGCCCTGTTCCAGCGCGGCGGGGCGGCGGAGCTGATCCCCGTCTTCGGCGCCCAGGAGGCGGTGGACGTCACCGGCGCGGGGGACACGGTGATCGCCGCGTTCTCGCTCTCGCTCGCCGCCGGGGCGAGTCCGCTGGACGCCGCGCGGATCGCCAACGTCGCCGGCGCGCTGGTGGTGCAGAAGCAGGGCACCGCCACCGTCTCCCGAGCCGAGCTCACCCGCGAGCTGACGGGCGCCTAGGCGATGAAGCGGCTCTCCCTGGAGGCGGTCCGTGAGCGCGTGGAACAGGCCAGGGCCGCGGGCCGCACCGTGGCCCTGGCGAACGGCGCGTTCGATCTGCTCCACGTGGGCCACCTGCGCTACCTGCAGGGGGCCAAGGCGCTCGCGGACGTGCTGGTGGTCGCCGTGAACAGCGATCGCTCCACGCGCGCGGCCAAGGGGCCCACCCGGCCGGTGATCCCCGAGGACGAGCGGGCGGAGCTGGTGGCCGGGCTCGCCTGCACGGACTGGGTGCTGGTCTTCGACGAGCCGGACGTCCGCGGCGTGATCCGCGCCCTCCGGCCGGACGTGCACGTGAAGGGCACGGACTACACCGCGCAGAGCGTCCCCGAGCGGGACGAGGTGCTCGCCTACGGCGGCCGGGTGGAGATCGCCGGAGATCCAAAAGACCACAGCACCACCGAGCTCGAGCGCCGGCTCGGCCGGGCGAAGGGGTAGAAAGAGGAGCCATGGCCCTGAACGAGGAGCTCAAGCAGATCCTGGTCTGCCCCAAGTGCAAGGGGGACCTCGCCTTCCACGAGGACCGCAAGGAGATCCACTGCGCGGCCTGCCGGCTCGTCTACGCGATCGAGGACGACATCCCGGTGATGCTGGTGGAGGAGGCCAAGCCGCTGGCGTCCTGACCCCGGCGGCCTTCTAGGGCGCGCGGTGCGTGCGCAGGAAGCGCAGGGTGGCCTGGGTGAGCTCCCCGGGCTCGCCGAGGTCCATGATCACCGTGAAGTGATCCTTGAAGGACGACTCGGCGCGCGTCACCGGGACTCCGGCGCGGGTCAGGGCCTGGGCGAACGCGTCCGCGTGCCGGTGGAGGATGCCTGGGTCTCCGTCCGCCACGGCGATCAGGAACGGCGGCGGGTGCCCCTCGAGGTGGCTGGCCGGTGAGGCGTCCCGCCACACCTTTCGGTCCCTGCCGAAGGAAGGGATCACCATCGGCACCCCCGCCACGAGCGCCGAACCGCCGAAGCGCCGGATGTCGTACGGGCCGGAGATGCCGATGACGCCCGCCAGCTGCCTGGGGGAGGCGCCTTGCTCTTCGAGCCAGCGCGCATCGCACGCCACCAGCGCGGCCAGGTGCGCGCCCGCCGAGTGGCCCATGACGAACACCCGCGCCGGGTCCGCGCCGAAGCGCGGGAGCTCCCGCAGGCTCCACGCCACCGCCCGCGCCACGTCCCGGATCGCCTCCGGGTGCTTGTGCCTGGGCGCCAGGCGGTAGGAGACGACCGCGGTCACCACGCCCTGGGCCGCCAGTCGCCGGCCCAGCTTCTGGTACGCGCCCCCGAAGCTGCGATCTCCGAAGATCCACCCGCCGCCGTGGACGAAGACCACCGCGGGTGCGCCGTGGGGCTCCGCCTGCGCGGGGGCGTAGACGTCCAGCCGGTGCTTGGCGTCGTCGTAGCCTTCGCCCGAGTAGTAGGCCAGGTCCGGCGTTTCACGCACGGCGGCGGACGGCGGGACCTGCCGCAGCGCGCTCGCCACCACGCAGCCGCTGGCCATGAGCCCCAAGCCGCACGCCAGCGCCGCGCCGAGCCCCTTCATCGTCCCGCGGCCTCCGGCGCCGCCAGGCCGAGCGCGAAGGCGCGGGCCGCCTCCGCCGCGGCCGCGTCCACGTCGCCGCCGGCATCCGCCACCGGGGTCAGATCCACCATCCGGTGCGGCGGCCGCGCGTGCCCCCAGCGCGCCATCTCCATGCGCAAGAAGAGCCCCAGGGTGGGCGCTCCCACCGCCACCGAGAGGTGCATCGGCCCGGTGTTGTTGCAGACGGTGCAGCCGGCGGCCGCCATCAGGGCGGCCAGCGCGTCCAGATCCGTGGGCGGCGCCAGCACCGCGCCCGGCGCGGCCTGCACCACCTCGCGGGCCATCGCCTCCTCTCCCGGGCCCCAGGTCACCAGCGGGGTTCGCCCCAGCGCTCGCAGCGCCCGCGCCACCGCGGCAAAGGCGCTCGGGGAGATCCGCCGGAAGCCCAGCCGGCCGCCCGGGTTGACCACCGCGAAGGCGCCCAGCCGCGGGAGCAGCTCCGCCACCGCCGGGCTTGGCCGGGGGCGCCGGAAGGAGAGCGCCTCGCGCGGCGCCAGCCCCGCCAGCGGGGAGGCCAGGTGCACGCGCTGCAGGACCTCACTGCGGGTGTCCGGACGGGGAGGGGTGCTCACCGTCTGCAGCCAGGAGGTGGGCGCGCCGGCCGGGCCGAGCACCGCCGCCCCGGGGCCCACCAGGCGGGAGACGAGCGCCCCGGTGACCGAAGGCGCCGTCCAGTTGGTGCAGTTGATCACCACCGGGTAGCCCGCCCGCCGCAGGGCGCGGATGCCCGGCGCCAGCGGACCCAGCCAGAGGTGCCGGCGGTCGAAGGCGATCACCGCGTCCGCGTCCGGGAGCCCCTCCAGCACCCGCGCCACCCGCGCGTGCACCAGGACGTCCACCTGAGGACGCCAAGGCAGCGCGCGCAGCGCGGTCAGCAGGGGCGTGGTGAGCAGCGCCTCGCCCACGCGGTCGTCGATCCGGACCACCAGGAGCCGCGCGGGAGCGCTCAGCGCCGCGAGAGCGCGTGCGCGCCGCCAGGGGCGTCCGAGCAGGAGCGCGGCCAGGGCCGCGAGCACCCACTTCGCCAAACGCTCCAGCCCCTTCAGCATCTTCGGGTGTCGCTTAGCGCTTCCTCGCGCGCTGGCGCGTGACGGAGCGGGCGCCATCCACGAAGTCGGCGATCCGGCTGTCCGCCTTGCGCAGGCGCCGCGAGAGGAGGCGGCAGATGTTCTGGAGGACGATCACGTAGGCGTAGTTGTCCTCGCGGTAGAGCTTGTAGAGGTCGAAGTTGGTGAGCGAGAAGGTCTCCGCCTTCTTCTTCACCACGATGGTCGCCGAGCGCGGCTGCAGCTCCACCAGCGCCATCTCGCCGAAGCACTCGCCCGGTCCCAGCCTCACGATGGAGACCTTCTTGCCGGAGGCGCTGGTGCGCAGGACCTCCACCTCGCCCTTGCGCAGGACGTACATGGAGCGCCCCAGCTCACCCTCGCTGAAGATGGTCCCGCCGGAGGGGAAGGTCTGGACGTCGAGGACATCGATCACGCTCTCCAGGGAGCGTCCTTCGAGGCCGCCGAAGACCGGGACGCCGCGCAGGAAGGTCCGAAGGGAGTCGCCGCGGTTTGAGCTCATAGAGGGGCCGAAGAATCCGCCGACCGGAGTGGGCGCGCAAGGAAGAGTGCTTGGGAGATGAGACAGGTGCCCCGCAGCTCCGCCTTGACGAGGCCTCCAAAAATCCCTAGCACCCCGACATGCTGAACAGCATGACCGGGTTCGGGGCCGGGCGAGCGCGCGTCGACGACGAGGAGCTCGCGGTCGAGCTCAAATCGCTCAACCACAAGTTCTGCGAAGTGAAGGCCAGGTTGCCGCGGGAGCTCGCGAGCCTGGAGGCGGTGCTCGTCAAGCAGGTGCGAGATCGGCTCAGCCGCGGGAGCGTGGAGGTCTTCGTGCGGCGCCACTCCGCCAGCGCTTCGGCCACCGTGCCCATCCTCGACACCGCGCTCGCCCGCGCCTACGTGAAGGCATTCGCGGAGCTCGCCGCGGCCACGGGGGTCCCCCCGGAGGTCTCGGTGAAGGATCTCGCCGCCCAGCCCGGCGTGCTCCGGCTCGAGGAGCGCGGTGTGGATGTGGAGCGCGCCGCCAAGGCGCTGACCGGGGCGGTGGACACCGCGCTCGCCGCGCTGATCGAGATGCGGCGGGTGGAGGGCGTGGCGATGGAGGCGGACCTCTCCACGCGGCTCAAGCTGGTGGAGAAGCTCACCTCCGAGGTCGCAGCGCTCGCCCCGCGCGCCGTGGACGAGTACCGGGCGCGCCTGTCGGACAGGATCTCCGAGCTCAGCCGCGGCGCCACCGTGGACCCGCAGCGGCTCGCGCAAGAGGTGGCGATCTTCGCCGAGCGGACCGACACCGCCGAGGAGATGACCCGGCTGACCTCGCACCTGAGGCAGTTCCGGGAGCTGATCGCCTCCAAGGAGCCCGCTGGGCGGAAGATGGACTTCCTCGTCCAGGAGATGCACCGCGAGGTCAACACCACCGGCTCCAAGAGCCAGCACCCAGAGATCTCCACCCGCGTGGTGGCGATGAAGGCGGAGCTGGAGCGGATCCGCGAACAGGTCCAGAACGTCGAATGAGCGCGCCCGCGAACCCGCCCGCCACTCCAGCCCCCGCCCTCCTGCTCGTCCTCTCCGCCCCTTCAGGCGCGGGGAAGACCACGCTCGCCCACCGCCTGATGAAGGACACCCCCGAGGCCGTCTTCTCGGTCAGCTACACCACCCGGCCCCCCCGCGGCGCCGAGCGGGACGGCGTGGACTACCGCTTCATCGACACCATGACCTTCCAGGAGAAGATCGAGCGGGGGGAGTTCCTGGAGTGGGCCGAGGTCCACGGCCACTTCTATGGGAGCCCGTCCGCCGTGATCGACGAGGCCGCTGCCAAGAGCGGCCTGGCAGTCTTCGACATCGACGTCCAGGGCGGGACGGCCATCAAGCGGAAGCACCCTGAGGCCATCCTGGTCTTCATCCTTCCTCCCTCCACCGAGGAGCTCGAGCGCCGCCTGCGCGACCGCAAGACGGACTCCGAGGAGACGATCCGGCGCCGGATGCTCGCTGCCCGCTCGGAGATGGAGCGAGGGAGCAGCTCCTACGACTACATCATCGTGAACGACGACTTCGAGAAGGCCTACCTGGAGCTCAAGTCCGTGGTGGTGGCCGAGCGGTGCCGGCGGGGCAGGGTGGATCTGGCGAAGCTCCGCCTCTGATCCGCTTTGTCAGGTGGGGGGAGGGGGCCCGTCCGGATCGGCCCATCGGGACCGCTGATCGGAAAGAAGTTGACTTAGGGGCACTGCGACCGTAGATCGCGCCCTCGTTGAAGGTGCCCAAACGGACCCGAAACGGACATCGGCGGTTGACGAAATAAAGCAGTGCCTCGAAGGGGTTGACACACTTAACGCGGTGCCGTACAAGCCGCCCCCCACCGACGAACCCAGGCAGCAAGGGGACGCCGGGCAGCCCGGAAAAGAAGTTGAAGTTCGGGTGTTGACAGCGAGGAAGCGGATGAGGTAGAAGCCGCGCCCCCGCAACCGGGCAGCAAGCCGGGAAGGGGAGCAGCAAACAGCAGAATACGGTGAAGAAAAATCACCGAGTGCTTGACAGGGTGCCGGAAGCTGAAGTAGAAAGCCGGCCCCCTCGCAGCGGAGAGTAGACGCAGCGAAGGCGGTAAGCGGTGCAGGGCAGGCCGTTCGTTCTTTGAAAACCAAATAGCAAGCTCAAGAAAGATTGCGGTGACCCGCAGTCAATTCATGAGGACATCTGATTGCGCGTGAGCGCGACGGATGTCTCGAACAGCGTGTCAGGTGTTCCCTTAGCCGGGCCCTGACAAACGCCAAGTTCAACACTTCAAATTAAAATTGGAGAGTTTGATCCTGGCTCAGAACGAACGCTGGCGGCGTGCCTAACACATGCAAGTCGAGCGCGAATGGAGCAATCCTAGTAGAGCGGCGCACGGGTGCGTAACACGTGGGTAATCTGCCTAGAAGACTGGAATAACCTTGGGAAACCTTGGCTAATACCAGATAAGACCACGGGGACTTCGGTCCTTGAGGGAAAAGGTGGCCTCTGTATACAAGCTATCACTTCTAGATGAGCCCGCGGCCCATCAGCTAGTTGGCGGGGTAATGGCCCACCAAGGCGACGACGGGTAGCTGGTCTGAGAGGACGATCAGCCACACTGGAACTGAGACACGGTCCAGACTCCTACGGGAGGCAGCAGTGGGGAATCTTGCGCAATGGGCGAAAGCCTGACGCAGCGACGCCGCGTGTGCGATGAAGGTCTTCGGATCGTAAAGCACTGTCGCCCGGGACAAAGAAAGTGATGGTACCGGGAGAGGAAGCACCGGCTAACTCTGTGCCAGCAGCCGCGGTAATACAGAGGGTGCGAGCGTTGTTCGGAATTATTGGGCGTAAAGCGCTTGTAGGCGGCTTCGCAAGTCGCGTGTGAAAGCCCTCGGCTCAACCGAGGAAGTGCGCGCGAAACTGCGAGGCTTGAGTGCCGGAGAGGGTGGCGGAATTCCCGGTGTAGAGGTGAAATTCGTAGATATCGGGAGGAACACCAGAGGCGAAGGCGGCCACCTGGAAGGTAACTGACGCTGAGAAGCGAAAGCGTGGGGAGCAAACAGGATTAGATACCCTGGTAGTCCACGCCGTAAACGATGGATGCTAGCTGTGGTGGGTATTGACCCCCGCCGTGGCGACGCTAACGCAATAAGCATCCCGCCTGGGAAGTACGGCCGCAAGGTTAAAACTCAAAGGAATTGACGGGGGCCCGCACAAGCGGTGGAGCATGTGGTTTAATTCGACGCAACGCGCAGAACCTTACCCAGACTTGACATCCACGGAATCCTGCAGAGATGTGGGAGTGCCCGCAAGGGAGCCGTGAGACAGGTGCTGCATGGCTGTCGTCAGCTCGTGTCGTGAGATGTTGGGTTAAGTCCCGCAACGAGCGCAACCCTCGCTTCCAGTTGCCATCATTTGGTTGGGCACTCTGGAGGGACTGCCGGTGTCAAGCCGGAGGAAGGTGGGGATGACGTCAAGTCCTCATGGCCTTTATGTCTGGGGCTACACACGTGCTACAATGGTCGGTACAAAGGGCTGCAAGCGCGCGAGCGTGAGCCAATCCCAGAAAACCGATCCCAGTTCGGATCGAAGTCTGCAACTCGACTTCGTGAAGTCGGAATCGCTAGTAATCGCGGATCAGAACGCCGCGGTGAATACGTTCCCGGGCCTTGTACACACCGCCCGTCACACCATGGGAGTCAACTGCTCCAGAAGTCGGTGCGCCAACCGCAAGGGGGTAGCCGCCTAAGGAGTGGTTGGTA
>JBGATB010000056.1:0-11632 GCA_044229415.1 Myxococcaceae bacterium
GAGCGAGAGTCCCTACGATCGGTGGGCCCTCGACTTCGCTCGGGCTGAGCGGGGCGCGGCTTAGCGGCGCTTCTTCTTCGCCGGCTTGGCCTTCACGGCCTTCTTCGCCTTGACGGCCTTCTTGGGCGCGGCCTTCTTGGGCGCGGCCTTCTTCGCGGGCTTCGACGCCGCCTCGATCGCCTCCAGCGACAGGTGGCAGACCGCCTCGAGCGGGTGGCCGTTGACCGGGTCGATCACGAACGCGCCGTAGTAGTTCGGGTGGTAGTGCGTCCGGGGGCCGGGCGCGCCGTCGTCCTTGGCGCCGGCGGCGAGCGCGGCGGCGTGGAACGCGTCCACCAGCTCACGGTTCTTCGCCACGAAGGCCAGGTGCATGGGCTGGCTCGGGGTGGGACCCTCCTTGAGCCAGACCCACGGCTTGCTGTCGCCGATCCCGGCGAACTGGGGGAACTCCATGTGGACGCGGTAGCCGAGCGGCGCGAGCGCCTTGAGGAAGAAGTCCTTACTCGCCTCGAGGTTCGTCACCGTCACCGTCATGTGGTCGATCATGGCGGCGCATCATGCCGCTTCCGCCGGACGGGGCCGTAGCCGAATCGTCAACGCCGCGGGCCTGGGAGGAAGGGGTTGCTGCCCTCCGGGGCTCGTCTACCATCGCCCGTCCGACCATGACCTCTCGCTCCGCAACTGGCCCCTTCGCGCTCGGCTTTCTCCTCCTCGCGGCCTGTCCCGGCACCCCTCCACCTGGCAACGACGGGGGCACCCCGGATGGCGGGGCGACCTGGTTCAAGGATGTGCAGCCGATCGTCCAGGCGCGCTGCCAGCGCTGCCACAGCGAGGGTGGGGTGGGGCCCTTCCCGCTGATGACCCCCGAGGACGTCAAGAACAACGCTGGCAGCATCTACGGGGTGGTCTCCAGCGGCTACATGCCGCCGTGGCTGCCCGCGGAGGCCTGCCACCCCACGCCGCTGCGCGACGTCCGCCGGCTCAGCCAGGCGGAGGTCAAGACGATCGAGGCCTGGGAGGCGGCGGGGATGCCCGCCGGAGACCCCTCTGACGCCCCGCCGGCGCCGGACGCCGGCGCGCTCGCCACGGTGAGCGCCACGCTGGATCCGGGCGCCAGCTACACGCCCGTCCCGGAGATCGACACCCGCTGCTTCGCGCTCTCCCCCGCGGTCACCGCGCCGCAAGATCTGGTGGCCTTCGAGATCGTCCCCGGCGTCCGGAAGATCGTCCGCAGCGCCATGCTCTACGAGCTGCCGGCGAGCGTGGCCTCCGCGCTGGACGCCGCCGAGGCGGGCCCCGGGTGGAGCTGCGGCGGCGTGCCGCTCGCGCCGGACGGAGGGATCCCCCGGCCGCTGGGGAGCTTCAGCGCTGCCCACGCCGCCACGCGCCTGCCGGACACCACCGGGCTGCGGCTCACGCCGGGCAACGTGGTGGTCCTCCAGGTCCGGTACGACAGCACCGCCGCCACCGCGAAGCCGGACCGCACCACCGTGAAGGTCCAGTACGCGGCCTCGCCGGTGGCCGTCCCGCTGGAGGCGATCCCGGTGGCCAACACCGGCTTCGTCGTCCCGCCCATGTCCACCGAGGCGGACGCGGGCGCCAACTACCCGGCGAGCGGCGTCACGCCCGCGGCGATGCGGCTCTGGGCGGTGCAGCCCCAGCTGCGGGAGCAGGGGAAGTCCGCGCGGCTTGCGCTCGCGAACGGCCAGTGCCTCCTGGATCTGATCCGCTGGGACACCAGCTGGCAGCAGACCTACTTCTACAGCGCTCCGGTGGCCCTGCCCGCGGGCAGCTCGGTGCGGCTGGACTGCCACTGGTTCAACAACGACGCCTCGCCGCTGAAGTGGGGGACGGGCGCGGACGGGGAGCTCTGCCTGGGCTACCTCTACGTGAGCACGCCCTAGCTCCGCTTGCTCTGCTGCAGGCGGAAGATGATCTCGCGGATCCGCAGCGGGTTGAGCGGCTTCTCGAGGATCGCGTTCCCCACGCTCTTGGCGAACTGGAGCGCGCGCTCGCTGAAGACGCCCGCGGTCATGAAGATCAGCTTCTGCTCCGTCCCCGGCCGCAGGCGGCGGATCTCCTCCCAGATGTCCATGCCGGTGGTCTCCGGCATGTGGAGATCGCAGAGGATGAGGTCGAACTGCTCGCCGCGGATGAGCAGATCCAGCGCCTCGCGGCCGCTGGTGAGGACCGAGACCTGGTGCTGGGTGCCCAGCTCGCGGGCGATGCCGCGAGCCACCGAGGCGTCGTCGTCGATCACCAGGATCCGCGCGGGGGCCACCGGCGGCGGCGGGGTGAGCTCGCGCCCGGTGGCGCCCGCGGTCCCCGCGTGGGAGGGGAGGTCCACCCGGAAGGTGGAGCCGCCGCCCGGCCGGCTCTCCACGGCGATCGTCCCGCCAAGCGCGGTGACGATCCCGTGGCAGACGAAGAGCCCCAGGCCGGTGCCGGTGCCCACCGGCTTGGTGGTGAAGAACGGCTCGAAGATCCGGTTGAGCACCTCGGGGGCGATCCCGCTGCCGGTGTCGCTCACCTCGACGATCACCCGGTCCGCGGAGGTGTAGGTCCGCGCGCGGATCACGTTCCGCTCCACGTCCCCCTCCGGCAGCGCGTCCACCGCGTTGAGCAGCAGGTTCAAGAACACCTGCTCCAGCCGCCCGGCGTAGGCCATCACCCGGACGCTCTGCCCGTACTCCTTCACCAGCCGGCCGCGGTGGCGGATCCGGTGCGCGGCGATCTTCAGGGCCTGATCCATCACCACGTTCACGTCCAGCGCGTCCGGCTTCTCCTCCCGGAAGGAGGCGAAGACCTTGATGTCCCGGACGATCGCTTCGATCTTCTCCAGCCCCTGGATCGCCTCCAGGACCATGTCCTCGTAGTCGGTGATCTCCTCCTGCAGGCTGGCGGGGCTGCGCCCGTCGATCGGCTTGAGGACGTCCTTGTTCTCCTTCAGCAGCGGCAGCAGCCGCTTCTGCAGCATGGAGAGGTTCGCCATCACGTAGGCGAGCGGGTTGTTGATCTCGTGGGCCACGCCGGAGGCGAGGCGGCCGAGCGACGCCAGCCGCTCCGTCTGCGCCAGCCGCTCCGCGTCCACCGCGTTCTTGACCTCGCGCACCGCCTTGAGCAGCGCCTCGCGGTCGAACGGCTTGCGCAGGAAGCGGTCCGCGTCGATCGCCGCGGCCTGGGCAGTGGGGTTGGCGGTCAGCGCGATCACCGGCAGCGAGGCGAGGTTGGGGTCCTTGCGCTGCTCCACCCGGAACTGCCAGCCGTCCATCACCGGCAGCATCAGGTCCAGCAGGATGAGATCCGGGCTCACGCCGCCCCGGAGGATCTGCAGGGCCTCCTCGCCATTGCTGGCCGCGGAGACCGAGTACCCTTCCTCTTCGAGCAGGTCCGAGACCGACGCCCGGATGTCCGCGTCGTCCTCGACGACGAGGACGTGGCCCGCCTTCGCCTGTCCGCGCAGTGTCACAGCCGCAACTCTAACCGCAGGGTGGCGCCGGATTCAGGGAAAGTCCCGTCTTTCAAGGACGGGTCTCCAGCGACCCCTCTCGCGACAGCGGCAGCAGCTCCCGCGGGGCGGTCACCGCCTCGTGCAGCGGCACGGTGAAGTGGAAGACGGTGCCCAGCCCCACCTGGCTCTCCACCCAGGCGCTGCCGCCGTGCGCCTCCACCAGGTGTTGAACGATGAACAGTCCAAGCCCCAGGCCGCGGCCGTCCCGCCGGTTGGCCTTCCAGTACCGCTCGAAGACGCGGCCGAGCAGCTCCGGGGGGATCCCCGGCCCGTGGTCCGCGACCGAGAAGCGCAGGTGCTTCCCGGCCGGGTGGGCGCTGACCGTGACCACCCCGTGGTCCGGCGAGAACTTGATCGCGTTGCCGATCAGGTTGGAGAGGATCTGCAGCACGCGCCCGCGGTCGCACAGCAGCCAGGAGGGAGACTCGAGCGGCTCGGCGTGCAGCTGGATGTGCCGCTCGTTCGCGATCGGCTCCAGCAGGCCCAACGCCTCCTCGAGGATGCCGGCGGTGGAGTGCGCCCCCAGCTCGATGGAGAGCGCGCCCGCGGAGATGCTGGCGTAGTCGTTGAGATCCCGGATCAGCCGCAGGGTGGTGCGGGCGGAGAGATCGATCCGGCGGGCCGCGGAGAGCAGGCGTGGATCCGAGTCCAGCTGCTCCAGCAGCGTCCGCACCAGGCTCGAGCTGGCGAGGATGGAGCCGATCGGGTTCTTGAGATCGTGCGAGACCAGGGACAGCACCTCCTCCCGCAGCTGGCTCTCGCGCTGGGCCCGCCGGTAGAGGTGGGCGTTGTCGATCGCCATGGCCGTCTGGTTCGCCAGCTCCTGGGCCAGCTCCAGGTCCGCCGGGTCGAAGGGCCGCCCGCGAGAGGAATAGAACGCCATCGCTCCCAGCGGCCGGTCGCGCGCGCGCAGCGGCACGGCCAGGAACGGCCCCAGATCCGCCCGGGCCCACTGCTCGGCGAGCTCCGGGTGCTCGGAGAAGGTGGCGCTCAGCCGGGGACAGAGGTCCGGGGCGAGCTGCGCCTCGCCGCTGCGCAGCACCTCGGCGAGGCCGGCGGGCGCGCCCAGCTCGTAGCGCGAGTCCACCACCGCGGTCTCGCGGTGGGCGCGCTGCTCGGCCAACCCGCCGCCCGCGGTGGCCACCTGGTCGAGCTCCTCGTGCTCGTCCAGCAGGGCCACCACCGCGTACTCGCCGAGCTCCTCGAGCGCGATCGCCAAGAGCCTCGGCAGCATCGTCCCTTCGTCGAGCGACTGCACCAGCTGCAGCCCGGCGCGGGAGAGCAGGTGCTCGGCGCGCTCCCCGCGCTTGCGCGCCGTCACGTCCCGGAAGTGGATGGCGACGCCGTCCTCGAGGAAGGGCAGGGCGTTCACCTCGTCGTAGCGCCGCTCGGCGCCATCCACGATCTCGAACTGGGCGGCCTTGCGGGAGGCGAGGACTTCCCGGACACGCGCCGCGTAGACCGCGCCGCCCACGGAACGGAGGAGCTCCGCGGCCGGCGCACCGAGCAGCTGGGCCGGGGTGGCGCCAAAGCGCGCCGCCGCGCGCCCGTTCACCAGCGTGAAGCGCAGGTCGCTGTCGAGGCAGAAAAATCCGTCCGTCACGCACTCCAGCAGCGCCTCCATGCGCCGCCGGCTCTTCTCCCGGGCGCGGGTGAGCGGCCGCCGCCGCGCCACCGCCTGCATGGCGGCCCTGCGCTGGCGCGCCCGCTCCATGGACCAGGCAAGGGTCCAGAACATCAGCTGTGCAGCCACCGCGGCGAGCAGCCAGAAGTGCCGCACGGGCGCGTTCCGCTGGGCGTCGTCCAGCCCCACGTCCAGCACGACCACGAGCGGAAGCAGGGCGAGCGCACCGAGGCGGCGCAGCGTTCCGGGCCTACGGCTCAAGACCATCACTCCCCCCGTTTCGCAGGCACGGGTAGCAGCCGCGGCGGCGAAGGCCCATTGACCGGGAGTGCATCGGTCCTTGACGTTGGGTGATTGTGGGATTGCGGAAACAGCGCGCGCCCGGGGGGCAACGCCCTCGTCGTGCTAGACCGTCTCGCGTCAAAGGGCCGGCGTGAAGAAGGAGCCACGCGTGAACTGCAAGAGCCGGTGGCGAGGTCGCGGGCTGGCGCTGGTGGCGCTGGCCGTTTCGCTCGGTGGTGCGGCCTGCCGCGTTCCGATCCCGGGCTCCGGGGATGCGGGCCTGCTGGACCCGGATGCCGGGACGGGCGTGGCGCCAGACGGCGGCGCTGACGGGGACGGCGGTACTGCGGACGCCGGGGCAGAACCGGACGCGGGTGCCGGGCAGCCGGGCACTCCGCCCCGCGTGGATCTGCGGGGAGATCTGGATCGCAACGGCGAAGTGGAGCTGGAGGGCGCCGCGGACGAGGACGGCGAGGACGGCTGGAGCGCGGATGCGGGCGCCATCTTCCTCGCCAACCTGGATGACGACGAGCGCCGCTGCCCGAAGACCGGGACGGATCTGGAGCTGCCCAAGTGCCACGACGCCGCGGACGAGCGCGTCAACGGCGACGCGGACCTGCGCGACCTCGCGCCCCTGAAGATCGCCGCGTGGCCGCTCGCGCCGGCGCGCGCGGTGGGGAAGCTCGCCATCGCGCCGGCCGGGAAGGCGCGGTTGTTCCGGCAGGCTCCGGGGAGCCCGGACGCCGGCGTGCTCGAGCAGGACGGCGGCGCCGCGCTGGCCTGGAGCGCGGTGGATCCGGCCAGGGACGCGCTCTCCGCGGAGGAGCTCCGGGCCGGGGTGACGCTGCTGCTCGAAGGCACGGACATCGTCCGGGATCGGGCGGTCTGGGACGGGCTCGTCACCGTCACCCTCACCGTTACCACGCCGCGCGCGGACGGCACGCCCGGCAACCCCGGCGCGTGGGACGGCGGCGCGCTCTACGAGGAGCTGACCGCGAGCGACTCGGTCACCCTGCGGGTGGCGCCGGTCATCTCCTTCTCGCACCTCACCGCGGCGCAGACGCTCTACGCCACCAACCTCGCGGGAGATCCGGACTCGGCGCTCTTCCGCGCGGATCTGCAGTCGGGGCTGACGCTCGCGCAGAACCCGCGGCCGCTGGTGGGGCTCTCCACGAGCGATGTCTGGGCCCAGGACTTCTTCGAGACCGGCTACATGGCGATGCCGGCCAGGGGCGGGCAGCACGTCATGCGCGTGGCCTACCGGTCCGCGAACCTGCGCTTCACCAACCCGTCCTCGCCGCTGCGCACGGCGGGCCGGCTGGTCTTCACGGCGCTGCGCGGGCCGGACGTGGCGGGCATCCAGGAGTTCGATCCGGCCGCCAACCGCTCCATGGACTCGCTCAACTCGTTCGGGAACTTCGAGACCATCCCGCCCTACAGCAAGGACGGCGTGAGCTACCCGCTGGGGCGGGTGCTGCGCGGCAACATCCCCACGTTCCACCCGGACGGGCACTTCCTCACGATGGTGGAGTCGCAGGCGGTGCAGCCCCCCGTGTACGTGGACACCTCGTGGCTCTTGGTGGGCCACGTGGACGAGACGATGAGCTTTTTGCCCGTGGCCTCGCCGCGCGGCTGGGTGCTCCTGGTGAACGACGCGCCGCTCGCGCGCAAGCTGCTGGAGGCCGAGGTGCTCGCCGGGCGCGGGGACATCCAGATGTTCGTCGGACGTCAGACCTACGGGCCGGTGGGCAACGTGATCTCCGCGGCGCGCTCCATCTCGGACGTGCTCGCGGACACGGCGATCATGAACCAGAGCGCGATCGCCGCCGCCGCGGTGGACGCGCAGGTGGCCATCCTCAAGGCGGAGACGGGGCTGACGGACGCGGAGATCATCCGGGTCCCGTTCCTCCACGAGCGGGTGAGCGGGCGCGCCCTGGCGTACCAGCCCGGCACCGTGAACGGGGTCTGGATCAGCCCCACCGTCTTTGGCGCGCCGGATCCCCATGGGCCGGTGATCAACGGCAAGGACCTCTTCAAGGCACAGCTGGAGAGCGCGCTCGCGCCCTACCAGGTACAGGTCCAGTGGGTGGAGGACTGGGACATCTACCACCTCGGCCACGGCGAGGTGCACTGCGGCTCCAACGCCGCGCGGGAGATCCCCGCCACGCGCTGGTGGGAGGGTGGACGATGAGCTCGCGCGCGCTGGTGGTGGCCCTCTGCGTCCTCGCGTCCCCCGCGCTCGCCGGCGGGGTGCTGCTCTCCCTCGAGCAGCTGCCGCCGGAGGCAGCGAGCGCCCTCTCCAAGCAGCTGGCCGCGGCGCGGGCTTCGGACCCGGCGGCTTTCGGCGCGGTGGCCCGCGTCTACGCGGCGGCCAACGGCCTCGACGAGTCCAAGCGCGGGCCGCTGGCGCCGCTCTCCCGCGCGCTCAAGCCGCTGGGGCCGGCGGCGCTGATGCCGATGTTGGAGCTGGCCGCGGTGCGGGTGCCGGAGGGGCCGCCGCTCACGCCGTCCGCCGCGCTCTCGCTGGGTGTGGGGCTGCTCGAGGCGATCGGCGCGCAGCGGGACGCGCGCGCGGCGCCGGTGCTCTGGGGCGTGGTTTCCCGGCCAGGGCTGGCCGCTGAGCTGACCACCGCCGCCGCCGAGGCCTACGGCTTCCTCCAGACGGAGGAGGTCTCGGCCAGGTTGCTGGGCCGGGTGGGGGAGGGTGGCGCGCTCACCCCTTCCCAGCGCGCGGTGCTGGCGGGCGTGGGGAGCTGCCGGGTGGCGAGCCTGGCGGCGGGGCTCACCAAGGTGATCGCACGGGCCCGCAGCGACGAGGACCGGCTCGCCTTCATCCGCGCCTACGCGGATCTCGGCAACGCGTGGGCCTGGCGGACGCCGGGCGCCGTCGCCAAGGCGGACGAACAGGCGGTGCGGCAGCGCGCGGCGCAGGCGCTGCTCCAGCTGTACGTCTCCGGATCGCCCGCGGTGCGGCAGGCGGCGAGCAACGCCCTGATGGTGGTGGACGCTCCGGGCACGGCCGAGCGGGTCCGGGCGCTGCGGGAGCGCAAGACGGGGGAGGAGGCCGCGGCGCTGGATGCGCTGGCCCAGCGGCTCGCCCGGAACCCCACGCGGTCTCCGTAGTCGAGGGGGCCCGCGGTCGTTTTCGAACGTCCCCTATCGGGGAATCAGGGCCTTAGGGCCCTGGCCCACATCAGCCCCTCAGTTTTCTGAGGGGGCGGCGGCGGCCTAAGCTCGCGGAATGCGCCGGTCGGACCGTGGCATGCGCAGCGCAGCAAGCCGGCCGGTGACCCGCCGCCGCGCAGAAGGAATGACCGGCATTGGGCACTCACGCCCAGGCGGACGGCTCCTCTCGCTCTCGCTGGTGCTGCTGACCAGCCGGGCGTTGGGCGCCGCTCCGTGCCCTCCCGCTGCCGAGGTCGCCGGCGACATGGAGTTGGTGGAACAGGTGGGCCAGGAGCTGGGCAGGCGCGGCATCGCCGTGGGGGCGCCTGCGTCGCTCGAGTGCAACGCCGTGCTCGCCACCGTCACCCGGGGAGACTCCACGCTCCACGTGGTGATCGACGATCAGGGGCGCCGCAGCGAGCGGGACGTGGGCAGCCTGGACGCCGCGGTGGCGCTGATCGAGTCCTGGGCGCGCACGGATCTCCCGGACCTGCTGCTCTCCCGCCAGGCCACGCCGCGCAAGGTGACGCCGCCGCCTCTGGTGGTGACGGATCTCTCCAGCCCGCTCCCGTCCTCCTTCACCTTGGCGCTGGCGGTGGACGTGGCGCTCTCGGATGACGGCGCTAACTGGGGCGGCGCGGCCTTCTCCGGCTGCGCGGCCTACGGCCCGGTCTGCGCGCTCTTCACCGCGCGCTGGTCGGTCAGCTCGGTGCGCAGCCTCCACCCGGAGCACCGCACGGATCTGGACGCGCTGCTGGGCGTCCGGGTGCCGCTGCGCTGGGGCCTGTTCACGCTGGGGCCCTCGCTCTCGGTAGGGGTGGGCTGGCTGCGCTCCAGCCGGGCCGCGTTCGAGCTGGAGAAGGAGTGCAGCGGCGGGCCGGACGATGTCTGCGTGGGGACGGAGATCCCCGCCGCCACCGCCAACGCCACCTCGCTGCGCACCGAGGCCGGCGTGCTGCTGTCGCTCTCTCCCACCGAGCACGTGGGCGTGGACTTCACGATTGGCCTGACCGTGGCGCCACTGTCGAAGGACCACCTGCTCCCGGATGATGCGCTGACCTTGCCGGAGCCGGTCATCCCGCTCTCGGGCGAGCCGCGCTGGGCGCTGAGGACCGCGCTCGGCGTCCACTGGAGCGGGCCGTGAAGGGGGTCGTCGTGCCGCTGCGGAGGGTGGCCGGGGAGATCGCCGAGCTCTCCGACGAGGCGCTCGTCGCCGCGTGCGCCGTGGGCGAGGCTGCCGCGCTGGGCGCCCTGTTCGACCGGTTCCAGAGCGTGACCTACCGCTTCCTCTCGCGGCTGGTGGGGAGCCAGTGCGAGGAGCTGGACGATCTGGTCCAGGGCACGTTCCTGGAGGTCTGGCGCTGTGCGGAGCGGTTCCGCGGGACCTCGGCGGTGCGGACGTGGGTGCTGGGGATCGCCGCGAACCTGGCGCGGCACCACGTGCGCGGGGAGCAGCGCAAGAGCGCGGCGATCGGCGCGCTGGCGAGCGTGCCCAAGCCGAACGCGGCGGACGTGGCCGGCTCGGTGGAGCGCAAGGAACTGGTGGGCCGGCTGCAAGCGGCCCTGGATGGGCTGCCCGCGGATCTGCGGGTGGCGTTCGTGATGTGCGATCTCGAAGAGACGCCCGGAGTGGAGGTGGCGCGAGTGCTGGGGCTTCGGCCCGGCACGCTGTGGCGCCGGCTCCACGAGGCGCGCAAGGCGCTCCGTGGCGCGTTGGAAGGAGGGTTGCCATGAGCGACCGTTGTCCGAACCCTGAAGCGCTCGCGGAGGCCTACGCGGGAGCGGGGACCCTGGCCGTTCACCAGCACGTGGATCGCTGCGAGAGCTGCGCGGCGCAGTGGCGCGGCTACGAGGAGCTCTCGGCGCTCGGGCGCGAGCTGCCCAGGGCGAGCCCGGCGCCCGCGCGCGTGGAGCAGCTGAGGACCCTGGTGCTGGCGGCGGCGCAGAAGGAGCGGCGGCCGACGGTGGCAGCGCTGCCCTGGCGCGCGGCGCGGACGGCGCGCTGGGCGGCGCCGCTGGCGCTCGCGGCCTCGCTCCTGGCGGTGCTCGCGGTGCGCAGCGGCGGACCGGAGAGCTCCCACCGCGGCCGGGTGCAGGCCGCGAACGGCGCGCGCCTGACGCACACCCGCGCGGTGCTGGCGGACGGGAGCGCGGACGAGGTGGTCCGGCTGACGGACGGGCGGCTGCGCGTGGCGGTGGATCCGCTGCGCGGCGGCGAGCGGTTCCGGGTGCGCGTGGGCAACGCGGAGCTGGAGGTGCGCGGCACCGAGTTCGACGTGGCCGCGGAGCAGGATCAGCTCACCTCGGTGCTGGTGCACGAAGGCACCGTGGTGGTGCGCCCGCGCGGTGGGGCGGAGGTCATCCTCACCAAGGGCCAGCGGTGGGCGCCCACGCCGGTGCTGGCCGTGCTCCCTGCGCCTGCGCCCGTGGCGCTGGTGGGGCCGGAGCCGGTGGCTGCCGCGCCGAGCGCGCCGGTGGTGAAGAGCCGTCCGCGGCGCTCCGCAGCGCTCGTCGCGCCCCAGCCGGCCGTTCCGCCGCTGCCGCTGCCGGCGAAGGCCGGGCTGCTCGGTGGCGCCACCGAGGAGGCGTTCGCGGAAGGCTGGCAGGCGCTGCGCGAGGGCGACGCTGCCGCCGCGGCCCGCAGCTTCGATCGCGCCGCGCAGAGCGCCCCGGACACCGCGCTCGCCGAGGACGCCCGCTTCTGGGAGGCCGTGGCGCTCGCCCGCGCTGGCAACCGCAACGCCGCGGCTTCGGCGATGGGCTCGTTCCTGGATCGCTACCCCGCCAACCCGCGCGCCGCCGAGCTGTCCGCGATGCTCGGGTGGATCCTCCTGGACGCCGGACGGCTGGCGGACGCCAAGGCCCGCTTCATGGCCGCGCTGGCGGATCCGAGCCCCAAGGTGCGCCAGAGCGCCGAGGCTGGGCTGCTCGAGCTGGACGGGCGATAGGCCGATCGCGACCTCTCCCGTTCACCCCGAGAGGCTGTGAGGCCGGATCAATCAAGGCAAGAAACGTGAGGCCGCCCGCTCAGCCCGAGCGAAGTCGAGGGC
>JBGATB010000056.1:11654-64735 GCA_044229415.1 Myxococcaceae bacterium
GGGGGGGCGCGGCAAGTTTCAGGTCAGGCCGTCAGGGGGGCGTTTCATCCGGCTGTGCTCAGCGCCTGCGCCGGTCGGGGTAGAAGAGGGTGACCGTGTCTCCCTCGCGCCGCACCCAGAACGGGGCGCGATCCAGCGAGAGGACCATGCGCGTCCCGCCGCCTTCTCGCGGCAGGAAGCGCACGTGCTTGATCGCCCCGGCGCCGGCGTGCTTCGTCGCGGCGGCGGGCGCCTCGCCGTCCACGTCCACCACCACGCCCGGCGGGCTGCGCAGGCTGGCGGCGTTGGAGATCTCCGCGTGCTCGCGCCGGGCGAGCTCGATGATCAGCCGGTTGCCCTCTGAGAAGACCCGCACCTTGGCAAGCGCGCCGTTCTCCGGCGCGAGCTCCAGCAGCGCGGGCGGGCCGGCGGGGGCCTTCACGTTGGTGGCCGGGCCGGAAGCGGCGATCGCCAGCGGCCCCACGAAGGGCTCCGGGGTGGACGCCACTGCCATGGCCACCGTCACCGGCGAGCGCGGCGGCGGCGCCGGAGCGACCGGCGGGCTGGCGGCGGCGGCGGGCTCGGCGAGCGGCGGAGGCGGCTGCGGCGTGGCGACGCGCGCGGAGCGCTCCTGGGGCGGCGCGCCGCCGCTCGGCCACAGCAGATAGCCGGCGATCGCCAGCACCGCGGCGGCTCCCACCGTCAGCCGCGGCCGGAAGGCGAAGCGGCTGAGCTTCACGGGCGCCGGCTCTGGCTCGGCCGGGTGGGGCGTCCCGCCGAACGGATCCACCTGCGGCCGCATCAGCTCGCGGTTCGGGAACGGGACCGCCGCCTCGCTCGGGGAGGGCGGGCAGATCTCCACCAGCCGCTCTACGAGGGCGCGGGCGCGCCCCTCGAGCGAGGTGAAGCGCAGGCCGAACCCGGGCAGGCAGCCCATCACGCGCGCCTGATCCTCTGGCAGGCAGAACACCACCTCGCCGCGCGCGAAGGGGAGGGTGCGGCCCCGCGCCTCGAGCGAGAGATCCACCGGCGTGCCCTCCTGGGGCGGCACCGGCGTGCGGATGAACATCCCGCCATCCGAGAGGTTGCTGCACATCAACCGCTGCGCCTCGCCCGCTTGCTGCCGGACGTGGACGGGGCGGACGAACCGGACGCGCTTGCCGCGCGGACGCAGCGTCGTCGAACCGCCGTAGACCAAGGTGCCACCCATTCGGGGCGCAACCTAATGCCAGGCCTTGCGTTGGGGTAGCCCCGTGTACAGAGGAGCGCCGGTGTGCGGCACGCACGCACCGTGTACCGGCCCGTTCATTGGGAATTCGCCTCAGAATTTCGAGCAGATGCGCCTGCAGGCGCACTGGATTCCTCCGGATCCCACGTGGTTCCGTGGGATTTGGAGCTTTAGGGGACGGCATGTGGTCTGCAGCCTGCCCGCCCGGCTCGGCCGAGGCCGTTCTTCCGGAGGTACGCGGATGCGCAGGTGGCTCTCAACAGTGGCAGCTCTCGCGGCGTTGGCGTTGTTGGCGGGGTGCGAGGCGAAGACGGCCTCCTATTCGAACGCGTCTGGCACGCTCGCGCTGTCGCGGGATGACGCGCTCCTCTACGCGGTGGACACGGACAACGAGCTGCTGGCGATCGTGGACACGGCAACAGAGGTGAAGATCGCCGAGGTGAAGCTCGGCAAGGTCCCCGAGCGGATCCTGGTTGGCCCGGACGACACCATTTACGTCGCCAACCGTGGCGCGCGCAGCGTCTCGGTCATCCGCCGGGGCGACTGGGCCGAGGCCACGCGGCTCTCCGTCGGCGTGGAGCCGGTGGGGATGGCGATCTCGGCGGACGGCAAGACGCTCTACGTCGTAAGCGCGGCCTCTCTCGCCAGCGCCGAGCACGGCACGCTCACCGCGATCGACACCAAGACCCTGCAGACGATGTGGGATCTGGACGTGGGCCCCGAGCCGCACGGGATCGCCCTGGTGGACGGCAACAAGGCGCTCGTCTCCCTCTACAAGCAGGGTGACGTGGTCACGGTCGATCTCGCGGCGCACGAGGTCATCCAGCGCTCCACCGAGCTCTTCACCAGGGCCAACCTCTCCGCGCTGGGGCTCTCGGATCCGAGCGATCCGAACAAGCCCGGCCTGGACGAGCAGGCCCCGCCGCCGGAGCCAGGCTTCCGGCCCGGGAGCAGCGGCCTCTCCAAGTTCAACCCGCGCGGGATCGGCGATCTGGTGGTCAGCCCGGATGGCCGCAAGGTGTACGGCACCGCGCTCTGGTCCAGCCAGAACGTGCTCGACTCGCGCACCAAGGCGCTCGACCCGGGCACCGGCGGCTTCGCGCCGATCGATCCTGGCACCGGCGGCGGCGGCAGCGGCGCCTACGGCGGCGGCCCCTGCTTCGGCGGCGCGGTGGCCACGGCGGGCGTGGTCACCTTCCTCGCCGAGGACACCACCACCCCGAAGGTGGACGACGTGGCCCGCTGCTTCGATGAGAAGGACAAGGACTTCCCGGGCTCCGTGCTCCGCGCGCCGGACAACAGCCAGCCCATCCAGGGCCCCATCGCCGCGGTGATCGATCCCACCGGCGACTGGCTCTTCGTCGTCAACCACGAGAGCGACAACGTGGCGGTGATGCCGACGCAGCGGCGCGGCACCCAGTCCATCACCGGCAGCCAGCCGTTCGACGCGAAGCAGATGGTCTCCCCCACGGCCGCGGTGAGGGACGTGGTCCGCGTGGGCTCCGGCCCAAGCGGGATCGCGCTGACGCGCGATGGCAAGCGCGCGTACGTCTACAACAGCTTCGATCACACCATCAGCACGCTCAGCGCCGACGCGGGCCGGGGCGTGGCGAACGCTGGCAAGACGATCGTCGTGGCGCAGGAGACGCTCACTCCGGCGGTGGCCGCCGGGCGCCGGCTGTTCTTCTCCGCCACCGACTCGCGCATGAACAACCCGGCCACCGGCATCGCCTGCGCGAGCTGCCACCTCGAAGGTCGCGAGGACGGCCACGTCTGGAACTTCGCGGAGGGTCCGCGCCAGACGCCTTCGCTCGCGGGTCGCCGCACCGGCGCCACCGCGCCCTTCCACTGGAACGGCGAGTTCAACACGCTGGGCGACTTCCTCGCCCACACCGTCCGGCTGCGGATGGGCGGCAGCGGCGCCACCCCCGCCATGGAGGCCCAGCTGCTCGCGTTCATCGACTCGATGGAGGCGCCGGACAACCCGCACCGCCTGGCGGAGCCGTCCCCCGCTCAGGTCCGCGGCGCGGCCGTCTTCCAGAAGGCCAACTGCCAGAGCTGCCACGCGGGTGAGAGCCTCACCAACAACACCTTCGCGGACGTGGGCACCTTCGTGACGGTGGGAGACGTCAAGGATGACCGGATCAAGCTGGCCAAGGGTCTCAACACGCCGTCCCTGTTGGCGGTGGCCCGGACCGGCCCCTACCTGCACGACGGGAGCGTCGCCACGCTCCGGGACCGGCTGGTGAAGGATCAGGCCAAGAATCTCCACGGCTTGACGGCCGGACTCTCCGACGCCGAGCTGGATGATCTGGTGGAGTACCTGAAGAGCCTCTGACGCTCCAGGACGTGCCAGGAAGTTGGCGGCCCGGTGTTCCCGGTTGGGACATCGGGCCGCGCCTTTTTCGGCGTTGATCTCCCGGAGCAGATCGCGATCATCCGCCCCCGTCTCGTTTCACGGAGGGCGTCACGTGCCCCAGGCTTCACGGATCCTCGCTGCGCTCGCGCTGCTCGGCGCGCTGCTCTTCACCAGCGGCTGCAATCCCGAGTGCGTCGACACCTTCGACTGCCGCGGCCGGGGCACCGGCTATGTCTGCCAGGAGAACCGCTGCGTGGTGGGCACGCCCACCGTCGACGCCGGCGCGGACGCTGGCACGTGCAACCCGGCCTGCAGCGGCAACAAGCCCTACTGCAACGTGGTGCGCGCGCTCTGCGTGCAGTGCCTGCTCAACTCGCAGTGCCCGGATGAGCAGCCGATCTGCGACGTGGCCACCAACACGTGCGCGGCGCTGCCGGATGGTGGGGCGGGGGACGCGGGGATCAAGGATGGCGGCACGGCGGACGGCGGTGACGCGGGCGGCTTCCAGGGCTTCGACGCCGGGCCGGTGGACGCCAGCGTCCCGCTCAACGACGACTGCAGCGGCGTGGTCACCCTCACCTTCGACGACGCGGGCGTCGCGAAGGGGAGCGGCACCACCGTCTTCGCGCTCAACAGCTCCGGTCCGTTCGTCACCACGCTCGCCGACGGCGGCCTGAACGACGCCGGCTTCGCCTCGCCCAGCTGCTCCACCAGCGCGCGCAACGTGGGCCGGGACGTGGTCTACAAGTACAACCTCCCCAGCCCCACGAGCGTGCGCGTGACCGTCTCGCCGACTGACGCGCGCGGCTTCAACCCGGTGGTGTACCTGCGCCGGGCGAACCTCTGCGCCAGCCCGGATCCGGCGAGCGAGGCGGCCTGCTCCGGTCCGCAGAGCGGTCAGAACATCCTCTCGATCACCTCCCAGCCCGCCGGCGAGTACTACGTCTGGGTGGATGGCAACGGCGGCACCTCCGGCAGCTTCGATCTCGAGGTGGCGCAGGTGGCCGCCCCGGTCGCCCCGCAGAACGAGACCTGCGCCACCGCGCAGGCGCTGGTGTTCGACGGTGGCACCGCGGTGGCGTTCAGCGACACCACGCTGGCGGTCACCAACAACGGCGCGGCGGATCCCACGCCCACCTGCTCCGGCACCGCGCGCGCCGGTCCGGACGTCGTCTACACCTTCGAGCTCACCCAGGCCTCCAGCGTGAAGATCACGGTCACGCCGCTCAACCCGGGCTACCGGCCGTCCTTCTACGTGCGCAAGCCCACGCTGTGCACCAGCGCGCTCGCCGCGGACGAGCTGACGTGCGGGCTGGGCGCCAACCTGGGCCTGCCCGCGAGCGCGCAGCTGGCCAACCTCCCTGCTGGCATCTACCCGCTCTGGGTGGACAGCTCCTCGGGGACGAAGGGGCCCTTCAAGCTCGAGGTCTCGGTGGCCGCGCCCATCCTCCCGCCGCCCAACGAGACCTGCGCCACGGCCCAGAACATCGTCTTCCCGGCGGGACAGGACCAGGTCACCTTTCAGGTGAACACGGTGGCCGCGCTGGACGATCACGCGGGCAGCTGCAACGCCACGGCGGACAGCCCCGAGGCCGTCTACCACCTGAACCTCACCGCGCCGAAGGACGTGTACGTGAAGGCGGTCACCGCGCCGGGCTTCGCGGTGGACTCGGTGATCTGGATGCGCAAGGGCGGCTGCGCGGCGGACGCCGGGATCGAGGTCCCGGACTCCTGCGCGGACGAGGCCCCCGCAGTCCCTGAAGAGGTGGAGCTGCTCAACCTCGATCCGGGCGACTACTACCTCTATGTGGAAGGCTTTGGCCGCGCCGGCGCCGGTCCCACGGACGTCACCGTCCAGGTCTCGCCGCCCACGGTGCCGGTGGCCAACGACACCTGCGCCACCGCCGCCGACCTGACGCTCCCGGCCAACCTGTCCGGCAGCACCCGGAACGCCAAGGACGACGTGGCCAACCCCACCTGCGCCGCGTCCACCACCGGCAACGACGTGGTCTACAAGATCACCACCACCACCGCGCAGCGGCTGACCGCGAAGGTCACCGCGCTGCCCGGCCGCCACAAGCTCAACCCGCTGGTGTACCTGCGGGACACGCTGGCCAACTGCTCCGCCAAGAACGGGGACGGCAGCCTCGGCTGCATCACCGGCGGCGCCGAAGGGGCCTCGGCCACGCTCGTCGTCTCCAACCTGGCGGCGGGCACGCACTACCTGATCGTGGACGGCGCCAACGGCTCCAAGGGCGACTTCACGCTGGACGTGAAGGCGGAGGCGGTGGCCGGCGCGCCCGCCAACGACACCTGCGCCGCGCCCGCCGCGCTGCCGCTCACCAATGGCTCGGCGAGCGCCAGCGGCACCACGCTCGGGGCGATGAACGACGCCACCCTGGTCTGCTCGCCGGGCTCCGGCAGCCGGCCGGACGTGGTCTACGACGTGGTCACCCCGGCGCTGCCCGCAGGGGCCACCGCGTTCAACCTCCGCGCGTCCGTCGCCAGCTCGAACGCGGCGGAGCTGTTCCCCGCGGTGTCCATCCGCTCCACCTGCGGCATGGTCAGCTCCGAGCTGGACTGCGACAGCTCCTCGCTCGCACCGCACGAGGCCATCGCCTACGGCGTCGGTCTGGCACCCGCCACGCACTACGCCGTCTGGGTGGACGGCGCGGGCGGCGCGGGTGGCCCCTTCGCGCTCCAGGTGGACGTGGCGGCCTCCCCGGCGGCCAACGACTCCTGCGCCTCCACCGCCGAGCTCGCCAACAACATGAGCGTGGCCGGGAGCACGCTGGGCGCCGCGGACGACCTGAGCAGCACCGGCGTGGGCACCTGGTACACGTCCACCACCTGCAACGAGCTCTTCCCCGGCGCGGACGTGGTCTACCGGTACACGGCCACCGCCACCGGGACGGTGCGGGTGACGGTGACGCCGCAGCGCGGGTACGACGTGAGCGTGGCGCTGCTCTCCAGCTGCGCCCAGAACGCCTGCGTGGCCACCGAGGACCGGCACCTCGCCGGCGAGCCGGAGGTGCTCACGTTCCCGGCCACGCAGGGCACCACCTACTTCCTCGCGGTGGACAGCTACTACCCGGGCACCGCGGGCTACCCGAACAGCCGCGGCGGCTTCGTGATCGGGGTGAGCCAGTGAGCCGCGCCCGCCTGCTTTGCGCCCAGCCGCCCGAGCGGCTGGCCGACCTTTCCGCCCGCTCCTCCCGCCGCGGTATGAAGCAGCGCCGCGGGGACGCCCCTTCCGCCTCCGAGGTCCACCATGCCCAAGCGTAGAAAGCTCCTGCTCGGGGCGACGCTCGCCGTCGTCGCCCTCGCCGCCGTGATCGTGGCTCCCTCCGCGCGCGCGTACGAGAAGTGGCGCCGGCAGCTCAAGCTCAAGTCGCTGCTCTACACGGCGCCGAACACGCTCGAAGCCTTCGAGGTGGAGGCGGACGAGGACGGCCCGCTCGAGTCCGAAGAGGAGGGCGAGCGCGACTACGCGGCGCTGCGGCAGCTGGCGCGCCGGACCGTCTACGGAGATCCCACCCCCGAAGTTCAGCGCGAGTGGATGCAGACCGCGCGCAGGGAGGCGGAGCGCTGGCCGGAGAAGATGCCGGGCGCGCGCACCGGCCGCGCCGCGGTGCAGGGCGAGACCTGGGTCAACATCGGCCCCGCGGACGCCTACTTCCAGTGGAACGGCAGCACCTACTCGCAGGTGGACTCGGGGCGCGCCTCGGGGATCCTGATCGACCCGCGCGACGCGAACGTCGTCTACCTCGGGGTCTCCTCGGGCGGGGTCTGGAAGACGTACGACTTCGTGGACAAGGCGCCGAACCCCACCTGGCACCCGATCACCGAGACGCTGGGCAACCTCTCCATCGGCGCCATGGATCTCGCCGAGGAGAGCCCGGACACGATCTTCGTGGCCACCGGCGACGCGTTCGACGTGGACGGCAACGCGGTCTTTCGCTCCACCAACGGCGGCGGGACGTGGGACGAGCCGGTCTTCCTGCTCGCGAACTATCCGGCCAGCGCGGGCGGCAAGAGCTTCGCGCCTCGCAACGCGCGGGATCTGAAGATCGACCAGTCCCGCCCCAGCGTGGTGCTGGTGGGCACGGACGTGGGCCTGTTCCGGTCGGAGGACTCGGGGAAGACCTTCGGCGTGGTGGACCTGCCCAACAGCGAAGGGGTGCAGCGCCCGGAGTCCATCTGGAGCATCGCGTACCTCGGCGCGCAGAACGGCGAGTCGCACTGGCTGGCCAGCGGCGTGAGCGCCTGCGCGCCGGACTGGCGGCCGCCGGGGACCAACGGCGTCTCCGCCGGTGAGCTCTCCAGCGCGCTGGACGGGACCGCGCAGGTCTGCGTGGGCGGCAACCGAGGCGAGCTGTGGCGCAGCAGCGATTCCGGCAAGAGCTGGGTGGCGCTGCGCGGGCTGAACAACGTGCTGCCCTCCATCCCCGCCAAGGGGCTGGGCCGGATCTCCCTGGCCGCGGGCAAGGCGAAGACGCCGAGCACCACCGTGGCCTACGCCTACGTGGGCAACGAGGCGGGCGGGACGGAGACGGTGGCCTTCTGGCGGACCGTGGGCGGGATCTCCTGGGCGGACGCGAGCGGCACGCTGGCCAACCCCACCAACGGGACCAACTGCCGCAACTGGCCGAACCTGGGCAACGATCAGACTTGGTACAACCAGGCGATCGCGGTGGACCCCACGAACGACAACAACGTCCTCGTGGGCGGCAACCTCTGCGGCGTGCGCACCACCAGCGGCCTCTCGGCGAAGCCCAGCTGGGAGAACGTCTCCCACTGGCTCCCCACCGGCGGCGGCGGCGACACCGCGGGCGGGCGGCTCCAGTACGTCCACGCGGACTGGCACGTGGCGAAGATCTCCGCCGTGGGCGGCGTGGTCCGCGCCTTCGCCGGCTCGGACGGCGGCCTGTTCACCTCGGCCAACCTCTTCAAGGTGAAGCCCACGCAGGTGATCTTCGATCACCACAACCGCGGGCTGGCCTCGCACCTCTGCTACTCGGCCGGCTCGGGCGATCCGGCCACCGGCAACCCGTTCGTGGTGCTCTCCGGGCTCCAGGACAACGGCACCCGCTTCCGCGACTACCTGCGCTGGTTCGCCAGCGCGACGTACGCCGTGGGGGACGTGGTGACCCCGTCCAACCCCAACGGCCACTCGTACCGCGCCACCACCGCGGGCGTGGCGGGCGCCAGCGAGCCCGCGTGGCCCACCGCCGCCGGCGGCACGGTGACGGACGGCGCGGTGACCTGGCAGGAGGTGGGCGCCACCAAGCCCACGGTCTTCAACCAGGTGCTCGGTGGGGACGGCATCGGCTCCGCGGTGAACAAGGGCAATACGGGGGAGTGGATCTGGGCCAGCATCCAGAACACCGTCGCCTACTGCCACGCGTCCGCGAAGAACTGCAACGTGGGGGCGAACGGCGTCTGGAACCGGCTCTCGGCGCTCGGCGGCGAGGGGATTCCGTTCCTGGTGCGCTACTCGCCGATCCAGACGGATCCCACCGGCGCGGGCGTGCTGGTGGTGAGCAACAACTCCATCTTCAAGAGCGCCCAGACCGGCACCACCGGCGCCGCGGCGGATCAGCTCACCTTCACCCGCGTGGGCGCCAGCTTCAGCCCGCGCGCGGCCCGCAACGTGTTCGCCTCGCAGAACATCCCCAACCTTTACGGCGTGGCGCTCTCCGGCGGCCGCTTCGCGGTGACCTCGGACGGCGCCACCTGGACCATCTCCAACCAGATCGGCCTCAACAACGCGGCCACGCCCGCGGACCGGATGTCCTTCACCAGCAGCATCGCCTTCCCGATCACCACGCCCCCGGGCAAGAACCCGGGCGACGTCTTCATCGGCGCCACCACCGCGGCGGTGACCGAGGACCAGCAGCCGGTCCCGGCGGTGATGGGGCGGATCTTCATCACCAACGACCGCGGCACCACCTGGGCGCCGTTCCACGGCAACGGCACCGGCAAGGACCTGCCGAACGTGCCGGTGACGGTGGTCCGGTACGATCCGGGGGACCCCACCAACAACACGATCTACGCCGGCACCCACTACGGCCTGTACCGCTCCAAGGACGGCGGGGCCACGTGGGAGCGCTACGGCGTGGGGCTGCCGCTGGTGCGGATTGAGGACCTCTTCATCGCCCGCAACAGCTCGCTGATCCGCGTGGCCACCTTCGGTCGCGGGCTCTGGGAGATCTACCCGGAGGCCACCGCGCCCCAAGGCGTGATCGGCAACGGCGACTTCGACCGCAACCAGGTGATCGACTTCCGGGACGTGGCGGCGCTCGCGGCGCGGTTGGGCACCACCCCGGCCACGCTGACCTGGCCCACCTACTCCTGGTTCTCGGACGTGACCGGGCCCGTCAACGGCCCGCTGGTGAACGCCATTGACGAGGAGGACCTCAAGGTCGTCCTCGGGAAGTTCGGGAGCAACCCATGAACGCCCGCTCTTGTCTGCTGCTCTGCGCGCTCGCCGTTGCGGCTTGCTCGGGTCCGCCTCCCGCGGCGCGCCCGGCGGTGTACCTCTCCGGGATCGACAACCAGCAGCGCTCCGGCGTTGTGGGCGAGGCGATCGAGAAGCCGCTGATCGTCCGCGTGAGCGATGGCTCGGGCAGCGCGGTGAGCGGCGTGACCGTGACCTGGGCGGTGGAGGAGGGCGGCGGCAGCATCTCCCCGGAGACCTCGGTGAGCGGTCCTGACGGCACCACCACGGCGATCGCCACGCTGGGGCCCAAGGTGGGCTCCAACCACCGCTTCAGCGCCTCGGCCGAAGGGCTGCGCAAGTCGCCGGTGATCTTCCGGGCCACCGCCAACGGCGGGGCTCCCACCACGCTCGTGCTCGTGAGCGGAGACGCGCAGCAGGCTGTGGCCGGCAAGACGCTGCCGGCGCCCATGGTGGTCCGCGTGCAGGACGCCAAGGGCAACGCCGTGAGCGGCGTGAAGGTGACGTGGACCGCGCAGACCGCCGGCGCCACCGTGACGCCCGCCTCCGTGAACAGCGGCCCGGATGGGACCGCGCGCGGCACCGCCACGCTCGCCGGCCCCAACAAGGGCGGCGCGCAGACCTTCCAGGCCACCTTCGACACCGCGGCCGCGCCGGTCACCTTCAACCAGACCGCGCTCGCGGCGGGGCTGGTCTACGTGGATCCGCCCGCCACCGGGAAGCTGCGGCTGGTGAAGGACGACGCGGCCTCGGACTGGAACCTGCTCACCTTGAAGGTGGTCACCACCACGCCGATGACCGGCTTCTCCGCGGGGATGAACCTCCCGGTGGGGGAGGGCGTCACGGTGGCGCCAGACGGGTTCATCCCGGGCACCGCGCTGCCGGTGGGCGGCTCGCCGGTCGCGGCTGTTGCCTCGGTCCCCACCGCCGGGCGACTGAAGGGCACGCTGATCGTCGGAGTGAGCCAGAAGGCCGCCGGCGCCGGCGCCGTGCCCACGGACAGCGCCATCCCGGCCGGCTCCACCCTCTATACGGTGAAGCTGGCGCTCGCCCCCAACACCCCGGCGCGCAAGGTGGTGGATCCCGCGGCGCTGCCCGGCGGCTTCTGGGCGGGGCTCCGGGACCGCGCCGGCAACGACGTGGCCGCGCCGAATGACGTGGCCGTGGGCTCGCTCGAGATCCGCTGACGGCGCCGCGGGAGCTGCGGACGCGGTGCCGCGCCCCGCTCAGCCCGAGCGAAGTCGAGGGCCCCGCTAAGCAGGGAGCCTCGCCCGTGGGGCCCTCGACTTCGCTCGGGCTGAGCGGAGACTCAAGTTCTTGCTTCGAAATGATCCGCCCAACTGGCGCCGGCGCGCGCGTGCATTTGCGCGCTCATTCCTCGCGCCCAAGCGGCCGGATCTGCACGGGTTTGTCGAGCGCGAGTTGTAGCCGCGGTTGACACAACCCCTCCAACTCCCCCCGGAGAATGCATCTGCGAGTGAACCCGTGAAGCCGCGCGCCTGCGCGGCCGAGGCCTCAATGAGCGACATTCTCCCCTCCGGCGTCCTTCCCTGGAATCGCCCCGCCTCCTCGGGGAACACGCCGAGCGCCGGCTCGAGCAACCCGCCCCCGGCGGCGGCGCTGCAGCCAGTGGCGAACGCGGCGTCGGCCGCGGGCAGTGACTTCTTCGACCGGCTGCGCGGCCACATCGCGAACGGCGCCGCGCGGATCAACGACCTGCGGGACAAGTACATCGAGCGCCCCTTCGCCACCGGCCGGGATGGCTTCGCGGCGGTGTCGGCGGATGGCTCGCTCTCGGGTGGCCGGGCGCCGGGCGCGCGCATCCGCGACCGGGATCTGGTGCGGATCAACAACGGCACCGACTCCGTGGCCGCCGTGCTGGCCAACGGCGAGAAGCGGCCGGTCACCTTCACGCTGCCGGACGGGCGCACCTTCACCACCGTCACGGACGACCAGGGCAACAAGCCGCTCAAGTTCTCCGACCTGGACGGGATCACCGCCGGCCTGGACAAGAAGCTGGGCGGGACGGCGCGGATCGGCATCGCCACCCCCAACGGCGACGCCGGCAACGCGGGCATGATGATGCTGCCGGCGGACTACGACGGCCCCATCTTCATTTCGGACATCGACGACACCCTGCGCGACACCAACGTGGGGGACGTGGTGACCGGCAGCCGGCAGAAGCCCTTCGCCGGCGCGAACGAGGCGCTGCAGGCCGCGGCCAAGCTCGGCATCCCCATCATCTATCTCTCCGCGGGGCCGGACCGGATCCGCAGCGCCAACCTGGACTTCCTCAGCCAGCTGCCGCCCGGGATCCTCCTGGACCGCGACGACGCCGGCATCCGCGACCTGGATCCGCGCAATGAAGAGCAGGCCCGGATGCAGGGCTTCTACAAGGCCAAGGTGCTCGGCGAGCTGCGCCAGACCTTCCCGGAGGCCAAGCTGTTCGGCTTCGGGGACGACAAGTTCGGCGACGCGTCCGCGTACACCCGTCAGGGCGCCACCGCCTTCATCCACGACGTCAGGCCCGGCAACGACAACCTGCCGGCGGACTTCGACGGCACGATGGTGAAGGACTACGACGCCGCCTTCATCAAGCAGCTCACCGCCTCGCTGCAGAAGGCGGTGGACGAGAGCAAGTCGTACGGCGGAACGCCCAGCACCGATGATCCGTACGCGCGGCTCTCCAAGAAGCTGGACCGCATCACCGGCAGCCGGGCCACCACCGGCAACCACATCGAGCTGATGGTGGATGGGCCGCAGGCGCTCCCGAAGATCCTGGAAGGGATCGACTCGGCGAAGAAGAGCGTCTGCTACGAGACCTTCGAGTTCCACGAGGACGAGGTCGCCAACACGATGGCGGACCACCTGATCGCCGCGCACGAGCGCGGGGTCAACGTCCGCGTGATCGCGGACGCGGTCGGCTCGAAGCACCTGCCGCTCAAGGAGAACAAGGTCATCGAGCGGATGCGCGCCGCCGGGATCGACGTCCGCATCTACAACCCGATCGACTCCGTGGATGACCTGGTGGACTTCAGCCGCGACCACCGCAAGTCGGTGATCGTGGACGGCAGCACCGCCTTCATCGGCGGGATGAACACCGGCGACTCGTACATGAGCGCCCCGGGCTCGAACCCGGACTGGCGGCACGATCTCTTCAGCCGCTTCGAAGGCCCCGCGGTGAAGGACGCCGCCAAGGACTTCGCGGACTCGTGGGTGGCGGCGGGTGGCGCGGCCATCCCGGAGGCGGAGCTCCAGGGCAACAACGACGCCCGCCCGGACGGCGTGAAGATGCGCGTGGTGGCCCACGTGCCGGACAACGACGTGGACATCCGCGCGGCCTATCTCGCGATGATCAACGCCGCCCAGGACCACGTGAACGTGGAGAACTCGTTCCCGATGACGCCGGACCTGGTGGACGCGCTCTGCGCCGCCGCCCAGCGCGGGGTGCGGGTCCGCTACATCGTCGGCAGCGACGAGAAGCTGCTCGGCACGCTCGCCAAGAAGAACTACGCGCGGATGCTCGAGTCGGGCGTGGAGATCCACGTCTACCCGACGCGCATCCACAGCAAGGCGGTGTCGGTGGACGGCAAGATGGCCACCGTCGGCTCCTCCAACGTGGACGAGGTGGCGCTGGACCGGAACCGCGAGATCGTCGCCCTGGTCGAGGACCCGGCCTGGGTGGCGGACTTCGAGAAGCGAGTGTTCGACAAGGACGTGGTGGCCGGCCCGGACGGCAAGAAGACCCGGCAGCTGAAGGCGCTGGAGGGCAGCCAGATCGAGCAGCTGCGAGATGGGCTGATCGCCGCCGTCTGGCCCGACACCTTCGAGTGAGCTGAAGCGAGGACGCCATGACCACCCCGGTTCGAGATGTCGGCTTCAGACCTGGGACGAGCGTCCGGGCCGACAGCGCGCCCGCCCCGGCGGATCCGCGAGACGCCAGCGGCGCCACTGCCGAGCCGGCTGCGGCCGCACCCGCGGACGCCTTCACCGCGGCCCCTGCCGCCGCGGGACCCGCGCTCGCGGGAGGCGGCAGCAGCGCGAGCAACGCCGCGGCGATCCCGCAGGCGGATCTCTTCAACACCCGGTCCGTGGCGTCCTCCGTGACCGGTCAGGTGGCCGACCGGGCGGCGCTGGAGGCCGAGGCGGGCAAGCGGGAGCAGAAGGTGCTGGAGGGCGCGCGGGCCCTGCCGGAGATGACGGATCCCGCTCAGGCGCGGGAAGCGCAGACCGCGCTCAAGGCGGAGTACCAGGCCTGGCGCGCCACCATCGCGGATCTGGTGGCGATCGGCGCGCTCGACTCCCCGGTGGTGAAGAGCTTCACCGCGAAGACGGCGCAGGCCGCCCTGCTCGGGCACAACGTGCCGGCGGACGTGAAGGCCCAGGTGGGCTCCGCCTACCGGGACGCGGTGGCGCCCTTCATCGAGCGCGTGCTGGTGGCGCTGACCGACAGCTCCGCCGCCGAGGTGGTCGCGAACAACCCGCTGCTGCAGGTCCCCACGATGAGCGAGGAGGCCTCGCTCGAGAAGGTGAAGCGCGAGGGCGTCCCCACCACCGAGGTGGTGGTGCAGGGGAAGAAGGGCGAGGCGCGCAAAGACGTGGTGATGGTCTTCTGCCCGGGCGTGGCGCGCTCCGGGAAGGAGTTCGTGGACCAGCAGCACGCCGCGCTGAAGGCCGGCTTCGCCTCGACCCGCGCGGAGACCGGCAGCTTCATCGACGCCGAGGACAACGCCAAGGTGGTGGCGGGGGCGGTGCGGGACGCCAAGGCGCTGGTGGGCAACCCGGACGCGAAGGTGATCCTCGTCGGCTACAGCCAGGGCAACACCAACCTCTTCGCCTTCATGCGGGATCGCTTCAACCAGTGGGGCGAGCTGCGCAAGGACGTGGTCGCCGTGCACGACATGCACAGCGCGGCCGGCGGCTCGCACCTGGCGGACCTGGCCTTCGCGCTCGGGCGCTGGCTGACCACGGACAACCCACCGGACGACAAGGCGAAGGAGCTCCTCTACGCCTTCTCGCGCGCGAACGAGGCGCAGTTCCACCTGCCGCACTTTGGCGAGCACGTGATCGAGCAGGGGATGATCCTGCTGGACCGCGCGCTCTCGGCGCTCCGCCACGCCATCCAGAGCTTCAAGCACTTCTCCGAGCCGATCGCCAAGGCGATGGGGATCGAGCTGGTGAGCGACGAAGAGGTGGGCAAGCGGCTCGTCGAGCTGGCCCTGAACGGCGAGGACTGGGTGGGCAAGCTGGAGGACCAGGGCTGGGCCGGCCGCGCCGCCGCCGCGGTGATGCGCCCGCTCTGGAACGAGGTCCAGAAGGTCGGCGAGTTCCTCGGGGAGGACACCATCGCCCCGCTGATCGAGAAGTACATCAAGGGCGGCCTCTACTCGCTGACCACGGAGTACGGCCAGAGCCTGATGTCGGATCCGCAGCTGCGCGAGAACATGAAGAACGTGGTGGTGCTCAACTCCACCGGCGCGGTGCCCATGCCTCGCGAGCTGGAGCTGGTGCCCAAGAGCCAGCGGCTGGGCTACCAGTTCTTCCGCGCGCTCGGCCTGGACAACGACTACCAGGTGGCCGTGGAGCACCAGAAGGTCGGCAACTACCTCCCCAACGCGGTGGATCTGCCGCCCGAGGCGGTGGGGCACTGGGGCGTGGCTGGCGTGGTGGTCCCCCGGGATCACGGTCCGGAGTACTTCCGGGACTTCTCGCCCAGCGGCCTGACGCGCTCGGCGCTCGCCACGTACGCTGAGCTGGGGATCGTCTAACGGCCGCGCCCACCCGGACAGTCCACTGCGAGGACGCGATCGGCTGGCTCTCTCGCCAGCCGCCGCTCGCCGGCTGCTCCTTCATCACCTCTCTCCCGGACGTCTCCGAGCTGGCGGGCCACACCGTGGCGAGCTGGCGAGAGTGGTTCGTCTCCGCCGCCGCGCTGGTGCTCTCGCGGTGTCCGCCGGAGGGCGTGGCGATCTTCTTCCAGACGGACATCAAGAAGGGCGGGGAGTGGGTGGACAAGGGGTACCTGGTGTCCAAGGCGGCGGAGCAGGCCGGGGCGAGGACGCTCTGGCACAAGATCGTCTGCCGCGCGGCGCCGGGGGACACCACCTTCGGCCGGCCCGCCTATTCGCACATGCTCTGCTTCGCGCCGGCGCTGTCGATAGACCTCGCGCGCGCCACGCCGGACGTGCTCCCGGACGCCGGGGAGATGACCTGGACGCGGGGGATGGGGGTGAAGGCGTGCGTGGCCGCGTGCAGGTTCATCCTCGGCTCCACCGCCACCCGCACCGTGGTGGATCCCTTCTGCGGCCGGGGCACCGCGCTCGCCGTGGCCAACGGCCTGGGGCTGGACGCGATCGGCGTTGAGCTGTCCAAGAAGCGCGCGCGGCAGGCGCAGAACCTGCCGGCCTACGTGCTGTAGCTGGGCGCCCTCAGGAGTGGAGGACCGAGCCAGCGGTGGTGCCGGCGTCCGCGCTCGGCGCCGCCACCCGCAGCTCCACCTTGAGCCAGCCGGTCTGCCGCAGGTCGAACGCGCGGTAGGCCTCCAGCACCGACTCGGCGGTAGGCCTCCAGCACCGACTCGAAGGGTTCCTCCTGGCTCACCAGCGCGGAGGGATCCAGGGCCCCGTTGCGGACCATTTGCAGCAGCTTGGGGATGTAGCGGCGGTGGGGGCAGTTGCCGGCCTTGAGCGTGAGGTTCTTGTTCATCAGCTGGCCGATCGGGAAGACGTTGGAGGCCTCCGAGTAGACGCCGATGATCGACAGCGTCCCCGCCTTGGCCAGGCACTGCACCGCCCAGCGCAGCACCTGTGACGGCGCGTTGCCCGCGTGCCAGTTGTCGCCGTCTGGCCGCTGCTTGGGGGCCACCTCCTTCACCTCTGCCGCGAACTCGCCGCTGGCCTTCTTGGCCTTCTTGGCCTTCTTCGCCGCGGGGCCGTGGTCCGCGTGCTCGGCGTCCACGCCCACCGCGTCGATCGCGCGGTCCACGCCGATCCCGTCGGTCAGCTCGGAGATCACCTCGGTGGGGTCCTCGGCGTCGAAGTCGATCACCTCGGCGCCCTGGGTGCGCGCGCGCTCCAGCCGGTCCGGCTTGCGGTCCACCGCGAAGACGCGCCCCGCGCCGAGCAGGAAGGCGCTGGCGATCGCCAGCTGGCCCACCGGGCCGCAGCCGAACACCGCCACCGTGTCCCCCGGCTTGATCTCCGCCAGCTCCGCCCCGAAGTACGCGGTGGGGAAGATGTCCGAGAGGATGATCGCCTGGTCATCGGTGACGTCCGCCGGGAGCTTCACCAGCCCCACGTTGGCGAAAGGAACCCGCGCCAGCTCCGCCTGCAGGCCATTGAAGCCGCCAGCGTCCGCCGGGCCGCCGAAGAAGGCGGTGCCCGCGCTCTTGCCGTTGGGGTTGGCCACGTCGCACTGCGAGAAGTAGCCGGCGCGGCAGTAGGCGCAGTTGCCGCACGCGATGGTGGAGGCGATCACCACCCGGTCTCCGGGCTTCAGGTTGCGCACGCCCTTGCCGATCTCCTCCACCACGCCCACCGCCTCGTGGCCGAGCACCGTCCCAGGCTTCACGCCTGGCAGGGTGCCGCGGATGAAGTGCAGATCCGTGCCGCAGATGGCGCTGGTGGTGATGCGGACGATGGCGTCCTGCGGCTCCTGCAGCTTCGGATCCGCAACGTCCTCGAGGGCGATCTCTCCGATGCCGCGGTAGACGAGCGCTTTCATGACCTCTCCTGTGGGCTCAAAGGGTGCAGCCTTCAGGATGGGGATGACGCGCGAGCGCCGCGGCGAGCAGCCAGAGGAGCGGGCGCGCGCATGTTGGGGATCCCCCTCCGTTCACCCCGAGCGAAGTCGAGGGGGGGCTCGAGGATCTATCGGGCCCCAATGCTCGGATGAGCGGGATGGGAGAGCACGAGCGCCCCTCGGCTTCGCTCGGGCCCTAATCCGGAAGGATTGGAGCGCACCGGGTCGCCCAGTCGATCGCCCAGATCGTTTCGCGAGCAGTGATCAGGTCGCCGACGTGCCGTGCCTGCTTGGCCAGTTGCGCCCACAACCTTCTTGCGTGCTGCGCAACGATCGCTGGGATCGCGAGCAGATTGAACCGGAGCCGCTTCGGTCGGGCGTCCTCAAGGGCTTTGGGCCCGGCTTTGCGGACCACACTCAGCGCGTTGTGGGTCAACACGCAAAGCCGGAACCAGGCTGCGTTTGCTCCGAATCTCCCACAGGGCAGAACACCGCCCCCGAGCTCGTTCTTCACCACATCGTGCACGTGCTCGATCGTCCCCCCTTTCCCCCAGTACCAACGGACCAGCTCCACCAGAGGGAGGTCTCTGTTCGTGACGATGGGCAGGTAGATGACCTCTCCCTCTTCCGGCAGGATTGCTCGCTGCCGAAGCGTCATTCGGACAGCGATGTAGCGCAGGCTCGGGCCGGCCGATTTCAACCCTCTTGGTCGGTACGGCACTTCGGCCACATCAACGATGGTGTCCTTTCGTTCTTCGACGCGCTCCCACTTCTCTTCGGGCACTGCGGCACAGGCAGCCTTGAGTTGCTTCTTCCCACGGGCGCCGATCGCGAACCCAACCTGCTGCTCCAGGAGCCACTTCACTGCTCTAGGGTTGTAGAGGGCGACATCGCCCCGCAGCTGCCGCTTCTTCACGCCTGCTGGCAGTGCTTCGAGAGAGCGTTTGATGATGTCCAGCGAGTTCATCGCCGCGGGTACGTTCCCGTCTCGAAACTCGTCGAGCACCACCAAGCCCTGCTCTACCCAATACGCCATCACCGGTTGGTAGCCGCGTCCCTGCAGGTAGTGCGGCTTGGCCTCCTTCTTGTGGCTCTCCTGGATGGTTGCGTCGATGTCGACCGTAGCGGTCGCTACCGGCCATCGCGCCTGCACAGCAGATACAAACTCCCTAAGTACGCTTCCCAACCCCTTCAGTGGTGCGCTCTCCTCGGGGATCGCAGCCCTGCGGTCCGCTGCCTTGCGCTCTGCCTCCGCCTTCTGGATCAGCTCCTCGTTGTGGAACCCGTACAGGAACTGCCGAGTCGTATCCGCCGACGGGAACCGTCGCCCCATCAAGCGTGCAAGCGCCGCGTCCCTCCGAAGCGTCTCCATGTCGTCGAGGCAGTCTCCGCCCGCGGCGAGCATCAGCACCAAGGCGGTCGCGCACGACACCTCGTCGAACTCGCGGGCGCGGTCGCTCAGGTGGACATTCCTGCGAATCGACTCAACTGTGCCGGAGGCACTCAACACCTCCGCGACGAGCGGCAGCCCACCCCACGCCGTGACGTGGGCCTCCTTCTCGTCCACCGCGTACTCGAACGGCAATCGCCCAGTTTGGTTGCGCATGCAGCCATTGTCGGGGACAGACCCCGCCGGGATCCCTCACCAAGACGGTGCATCGGACCCAGCGCGCTAGCGCCGGAAATTCGATCCCTTCCAGCTACGTTGGGCTCCATCCTTCCGGATCAGGGTCGGGGTGAACGGGGGAGGGGCCGTTGATCAGGATGGCTCGGAGCCCTACGCCTTCAGCAGGTACGGGATGGGCTTCACCCCGCGCACGTCCGGGAATTGATCGCAGAGCGTGTCCGGGACCTTGAGCGCCTTCATCACCGTGCGCCAGAGCGTGGAGCCGGGCAGGCGGCCGCTGTTGTCGGTCTTGCCGGGCATCAGCGTGCCGGTCAGCGGATCCGGAGCGTGGAACGAGTACACGTGCCCGTCCGTGACATTGGAGGCGACGCGCACGTCCCCGTAGTAGCCGCCCTTGATCATCCCGCCCGCGAGGATCACCGTGTTCTTCCCCTCGTTGCCGGCGGAGTTGCCGGCGGGGGAGCGGCTGCCGTCCACCGTGTACACGGCGATCAGCGTGCGGTCGTAGATGTTGGCTTCCTTCAGCTTCTGGATGAGCCGCGCCAGCGGCAGCGAGATCTGCTTGGCCTCGGTGCGGACCTGCGCCTCGGGCCGGGTGTCGTGCACGTCGAGGAAGTCGAACTCGAGCGCCACCGAGCGGACCATGTTGTTGGAGACGAGCTTGAAGGCGTAGGCCGCCTGCTCCCAGATGTTGGCCTTGGGGGCGCCGCCGTCCACCTGGGCGGGCACGCCCTCGCTCCAGAAGGCCCGCTCTTCCGCGGTGAGCGGGAGGCTGATCACCTTTGGGGTGCCCACGTAGAGGGTCTTGTTGCTCTCGTCCAGGTTGGACTGGTGCCCCTCCATGACCTTGGCGGTCATCCGGCGCTCTTCGAGGTACTTGCGATCCAGCCGCTGGAGGATCTTGGTGAAGGCGTCCGCGTACTCCTTCTTCGCCAGCACGTTCGCGTCCACCGTGGTGTTGGGGAACGCGGAGAGCAGCGAGGCCACGGTCTGCTTGCGGTCCAGCTCCGCGCCCGCGAGCCCGGCGGCGAAGTGGTAGACGGTGTGGAGCGAGCGGCTGATGAACTTGAAGGCCACGCCGTTCTTCAGCGCGGGGTCCTGCTGCTTGGAGAAGTAGTTGTGCAGCGAGGCGGGCGTGGGGGTGCTGGAGAAGAAGGCCTCGCAGCCCTGCGGGAAGTTGGAGACGGGGTCGAGCCGGTACATCGCCGTCTTGCCCGCCACGTTGGAGTCGTAGGTCCGGCCTGGCGAGCGCACCGCGTTGGCGGCCTCGTGGCCGTGGATCGCCCCCATGGAGAGCTCGCAGGTGTCCACCATGGCGATGCTGTCCAGGTGCGGCTTGAGGGCGGCCGAGTCCGCGGTCAGGTAGACGTCCGTGCCGTTGACCACGTTCTTCTGCAGCTCGGCCTGCGTGTAGTAGAGCGCCGCGCGCCGGCCCGTGGCTCCGCGGACCAGATCCGTCTTGGAGGCGAGCCCGGGGGCGACGAAGACGTGCCCCTGGTCCCACTGATCCCGCAGGTCGATCTCGATGAAGTAGGTGGGCAGCTCCGCCGCGGTCTGCGCGTAGGCGGTGCCGCCCACCAGCTCGTTGACCGCGAAGCGCAGCTGGGGGTCCAGGGTGGTGGCGCCCAGCAGCACGCCCAGCCCCTTGAGGAACTGGCGGCGCTGCGTGGGGGAGAGGCGCTCGAGCTCGTGCAGCTTCATGGCGTGGCTCCAATGCCCGCCGCCACGGCGTCGATGATCTTCACGTTGGTGAAGGTGGCGACGGTGAGGTCCGCGAAGGTGGGCTCGGGGTTTGCGGCGGTGGCGGCCTCGGCCACCTTCTCCAGCACGGTGGCGGAGATGGGCGAGGCGGGGTCCAGCCCGAGCGTGAGCTCGAGCAGGTTGCGGGACTGGCAGCGAAGGAAGGTGGGGCTCTCCGCGAGCACCTGCGCGGCCTCGGCGAGGTTGGCCACGCTCTTGCCGAAGATCTGGGAGGCCTCCATCTTCGCGGCGGCGGGGTCCTTCAGGTGCGAGGCGAACAGCTCGTTGGTGGAGCGGCCGAGCTCGCCCGCGGGATCCTGCAGCCCGGAGGCGGTCTCCCGGTACATGCCCGCGGAGTCGAACTTCACGAACACCTGGGCGTGGGCGGAGAACTGGCCGTGGCAGGTGTAGCAGGCGAAGCCGTTGCCGAACCCGTTGCTGGCGAGCGGGTCCGTCTGCTCCTCGGGGACCTGCGCCTGGAACATGGGGATGAGCGTGGTGCGCTCGAGCCGGGGCTGGAGGTCATCCTCCATGGGGTAGCCGCGGCAGGCGAAGACCTTGAGCAGGGTGCTGGCGCGGGTGAGGTTGAAGCGGCTCGCGCGGCTCATCAGGAAGGCGCGGGTGGTGAGCACGCCGGCCTTGAACGGCGCGCCGCTGTCGCAGTCGATCTTCGCGCCGGCGGCGCTCACGCAGTAGTCGGCGGTGAGCAGGTTCTTGAGGGGCAGCTGGTTCTTCACCAGGTACGCGGCGAGGTTCCCGGGCAGCTCGAAGTCCACGCCGCCCTTGGTGCCGCTCACCGAGAGCTTCTGCTGGACGATGCTGCGGGCGTACTCCACGAAGCCGGGCTCGGCGGTCCAGGCCTTGAGCATCGGCTCGATGGCGAGCTCGCCGAGCGCCTCCGCCTGCGAGAGCTCGTCCGTGCTCAGCTCGCGGCCCACCAGGTAGGGCGCCAGCTGGGAGAGGTAGAGGCGGGTGGCCACCGGCCCGAGCGGCATGCGCTGGGGAACGGGCGGCTTGGCGGGCGTCTTCTGCTCCGGGGTGCCGGTGCCGCCGGTGGGGCCGGAGAGGGCGGGATCGCGCGGGACGGAGGCCTCGCAGGCGGCGAGGCCGAGCGCGGCCAGGGGGACGAGGAGGAGGGCTCTCATCGGCTCACGAACTCCGCGCTGGAGAGGACCGCGAGGCAGACGGCGAGGTAGCGGCCGGCGTCATCCAGGGCCACGCCGTTCATCGCCTCTTCGAGCAGGGCGCTGTCGGATGGGTCGAGCGGCCGGCCGTGGGCGGCGAGCACCAACTTGCCGAAGTCCGCCGGGAGGGCGGGGTAGCGGGCCTTCATCTGGGGCGCGTTGCAGACGGGCCGCAGCGAGCGGACCCAGAGCGTCATGCGGACGGGGCTCCAGGCGCGGTCAGCGCGGACGCCGCTGGCGAAATCGAAGTCGCCGAGGTCCAGGTGGTTGTTGCGCAGCTCGGCCAGCGCGGGGTCCGAGGTCGGCACGCCCAGCACGGCGGCCACCTTCGCGAGCCGGACGCGAAAGGGCAGCAGCGCCAGCTGATCCCGGGGAAGCTCGAACGCGGGGCCGGTGTCCTCGTGCGCGGGATCCGGCAGGGGGTTCTCCACCGTGGGGGGCGTGGTGGTGACGCCGTTCACGTCGCTGGCTCCGAAGCAGCCGCCCAGCAGGGGGAGGAGCACGGGCGCCGCAGCGAGCGTCAACCATCGAGACAGGTTCATGGAGCCTCCGACGACCCCGGCAGTGAGCAAGTCCGGGGCCGCTTCGGGGCGTGAAACCGCTTGGCAAATCCAGTGCTTTGGCGCGTGGTTGGCAGCGACGAGGAGGGCTCCGTCAACGGCCCGTTTCCGGGTTCCTGGCCGCCTGTGAACTGCAGTTCTCAGGTGGTTGTTGGTGGGCTAAACGGCCGATCGCGCTAAGAGAACTGCCCGTGGACGACCCAGGGCTGCGGATCCGGGAGAAGGCGCTGCCGCCGGCGCAGTTCGCGCGGCTGTTGCGGCGCGTCCGGGCGCTGGGCCGGGAGCGGCTTCGACAGACCTACCAGACGACCTTCTGGTACCCGCTCGAGGCGCCGCCGAGCAACGTGGTGGAGGCGGTGGTTCCGGCGCTGCGGCAGCACGTGCGGCCGCGCGGCGCGGTGGGGGTGGAGTGGTGGCTCTCGCGGATGCGCGCCACCGACGTGCAGGTGGACTTCCACCAGGATCGCGACGAGCGGCTCGCGCTCGCCACGGGAAAGCTCGTCCACCCGCTGGTCTCCTCGGTGCTGTTCCTCAACCGAGTGCGCGGCGGCGCGCTGGCGGTGACCTCCGAGCCGCCGTGCGAGGAGAACCCCGCGCTCGCGCCGGAGCGCTTCGACTGCGAGTTGGCGGCGCCCCGCCCGAACCGGCTGGCCGTGTTCGACGGAAGGCTCACCCACGGCGTGCTGGACGCGAACAACGCGATCCCCACGGGGAAGCTGCCGGGCCCGGCGCGGCTGCGGCTGGCGGTGATCGTCAACTGGTGGCACCGCCGGCCGAAGGACGTGCCCACGTTCGAGGAGGCCGGCGTGTACCGATCGCTCGCGCTCCCCCGTTCGGAAAGGGTCCCCGTTATTTCGCGCGCAGCCGAACCAGGGTAGCGCCCCAGCCGCCGTTCGCCTCGTCCGCGGTGCGGTACCACTCCACCTCGGTCATCCGTGAGAGGATCGTCTGCACGAGCGCGCGCAGGGTGCCGGTGCCCTTACCGTGAATGATCTTCACGTCCAAGAGCCCCTTCTCCTGGCACAGGCGCAGGTAGTGCGGCACCAGCGCCTTCACGTCCTTGGGCCGGAAGAGGTGGAGATCCAGCACGCCGTCGATCGGCAGCTCGACCACGGCGTCCGGATCCGGCAGCGGCTCCTCGTCCTCTCCGCTCACTTCCGTCGTCTCCGCTCGAAAAGCCGGCGCGCCAGCGCCACCACCGAGAGCGGCGAGCTCCCCTCCGCCTTGTTGTTGACGATCACGTACCCCGGCCGGCCGTTGTCGGTGGCCTCGAGCACCAGGTCCGCGACCTCGTCCCGCGTGGGCTCGTCCGGATCCACCAGCGCGTTGAACGGCGCGTAGCGCTCCTTGGCCGGCTCGTAGGAGAGGTGCGGCGCGAGCAGCCAGCGCACCACCAGCGCGCTCGGCGCGGCCAGCCGCCGCCGCTGCAGCAGCACCGTGGGCATCCCGGACCAGGCGTTGTAGCAGTGCGCGGCGCCGGTGGACTGCAGCACCTGGGCGTAGGCGTCCGTGAGCAGGGCGGGGTTGCGCAGCTCCACCGCGTAGAGCGGCCCCTTCGGCAGCGCGGAGAGGAAGCGGTGCAGCGCCTCGGGGAAGTCCAGCTCCTTGCTCAGCTCCGCTTGGGGCGAGAACTGGAAGACCAGCGGCCCGGCCTTTGCGCCCAGCCCCTCCGCCATCGGCGCCACCACCACGTCCGTGGCATACGCCGGATCGAGGAAGAACGGGTTGTCGCTCCCGCGCCGCGCGCCGTAGCGCGGGTGGTTGGGGAAGCGCCGCTGGGTGCAGTACTCGTGCGCCTTCACCAGGAAGCGGAAGCCCTCCGGCACCGCCTCGGCGTACTTGGCGAAGCCTTCAGAGAGGATCGGCCCGTAGAACGTCCGGTCGATCCCCACGGAGCGGAAGAGCGGGTGGCGCGCGTAGGCGGCCAGCCCCTCGCGCGCGAGCTTCTGCTCGCCGTGCTCGCCGTCGTAGACGATCCCCGCCCAGCCCGGGAACGACCACGAGGACGTACCCATGTGGATGCCGGCCGGAAGCGCGTCGCTCAGCGCGGCCACCTCCTCGTTCTGCGGCGCGGGCTGCACGCCGCGCGCCTTGGTCCCCCGTTCGCCCCGAGCGGAGTCGAGGGGAGGTTCAGGCGCACCGAAGAGGTCCAGCTGACTCTTGGGCGGCTTTGCCATCAGCGCGCCTGCTCCGCCTCGAGCAGCCGCCGCAGCTCCTCGAGCACGGCCCGCTCCAGCGCCACCGCGCCCTCGCCGGAGGCCGCGGCGAACTTCTCCTCGCGGTTGAAGACGTTGGTCTCCAGGGTCCAGCGCGTGGCCACCGCGCCGGCGCGAACGAGCGAGCCCTGCGGATCGATCAGCTGGACCGTGGCCTCCAGGTTGCCGCTGCGCGTGGCGGCCGGGAGCAACAGCGGCACAATCAGCGCGGGGATGACGGAGAGGCACAGCCCCACCATGCTCCCCACCAGCGGATCTCCGCCGCTGAACCGGGCGACCGTGTAGCCGGTGAAGGTCCCTCCGCCCAGCAGCGCGGCCTCCACGCCCACCGCGGGCAGGAACCAGCGGTTGGGCCAGCTCTCCTCGCGCACGGCCACAGCCACGTCCACGCGGAGCCCGGCGCTGGCGGTGCGCTCGGCCAGGCCGGGGGCGCCCTCCAGCGCGCCGTGCACGCGCGCCTCCAGCTGGCGCAGCCCCGCGTCCCACTCCACGCCTTCGGCGGCGTTGCGCGGGCTGAGGAAGGCCTCCACCTTGCCCACGTGCCACTGCGGTCCGCCGGCCAGCGGGGCAACCGGGGTCAGCTCGGCCGCCGCAGGGAAGCTGTAGCGGCGCTGCATCAGGCAGCCCGTGGTCACGCCGAGGACGAGGGCAAGCGGCAGCAGCCGCGCGGCGGAGCGCACGGCGCAGGTGCATAGCAGAGCAGCGCAAATCGTGCGCCCCCCGCATCTGCTCCGGCAGCGCGTGCGTGCGGCCGCTCCGTTTCATTGAAGAACTTGGTCGCGGATGTGCTGGCCACGCGCTTGCAGCGTGCCGCGGCAGCAAGCGGGAGGCAGCATGAGCGTTGGGACGAGATCGGATGGCTGGCCGCGGGTGCTTCGGTCCGCGGAATACGAGGCGCTCCTGTTCCGGAAGGCGGCGCCCAAGCCCCGCCTGATCCCAGCGTCTCCCGAGGCGACCGTGGGTAGCTGGGGGCAACAGATCTTCGGGCGGGCCCTGGGTCGGTCAGGGGGGGGATGCGGGGACCGTGCGCGCGGCTGAGCTCCTCAGGGGTCTGGTCTGGTAGGGGGAGACCCCATGCGTCCTACCCTCGTCCTCGTCCTCTGCGCGCTCGCCTCCGCCGCCTTCGGTCAGGAGCTCTTTCACCTGGATCACGGCCACCTGCGGTACGTGGCGCTCGCCGCGGGCGGGGTGGAGGTGGTGGACCGCTCGGATCCGCAGGCCCCGCGCGTGCTCGGGCGCTTCGCCGAGGGGCGGATCGCCTCGCGGATGTTGATCCAGGACAACACCCTGGTCTTGCTGGAGAGCCGCGAGGAGGCGACCGTCTGGAGCCTGGCGAACCCGGGCGCGCCTGCGCGAACGGGGCCTGGCCGGGAGGCGCCCCCGGCGGTGGCCGCGCCTGAACCCGCACCCGCGCTCGCCACCCCGGCGCCCGGCCCCAAGCCGGCGGCCGCGCGCACGCGCGTGCAGAGCGTCCGCGGCGGCAGCGTGATCTTCGAGGCAGGCGAGGCGCAGGGCTTCGCCGTGGGGGCGCGCGTCCGCGTCCTCTCCCAGCGCCTGGAGCGCAGGCCGGATCTGGCGACCGGAGAGATGCGGGATCAGCCGAGCAACGCGGTGAGCGCCGTGGTCCGCATCGAGGACGCGCAGGCGGACCGCTCGATGGCGCGGCTGGGGCGGGGCGACGTGGCCGTGGCCGGTGACGTGGTGGAGCTGACGGACGCCCCGCTGTCCGAGAGCATCATGTTCCCCAGGCGGTCGCCGTTCTCGGTGCTGGTGGGGTTCCATCTGCGGCCGTTCCTCGGGTTGGAGGCGGGGACCGCGGCGAGCGGGACGCGCCGCTCGTTCGGGCTGCTCGGGGACCTGGAGGCCACCTGGTACGCGGACGGGTTTCCGCTCTCTGTGAGCGCCTCGGTGTCGCCGGTGGGGTTCAGCATCGGCGCGGTGGAGGGCCACTACCCGGTGACGGTGACCGGCGGGCTCGCCTACGCCACGGACTGGTTCGAGATCGGCCTGGGCGCGGGCGCGATGGTCGGAAACCAGGGCCCCTGCTTCTCCGGTCCGCTGGGGCCGGAGAGCTGCGAGGTGAACACCGGCTTCACCATCAACCAGAGCCTCCGGCTGGGGGCGCTGGACGGGCTGAACCTCTCCTGGCGCTCGTCCATCTTCTCCAGGCCGGACCGCTTCGTCTTCGGGGTGGGGCGCGGCGCGATCAACGTGCCGTTCACCCGTCAGCTCGGGCTGTTCGGCGCCGGCGGTGGCGGCGAGAACGGCTGGGCGTTCGGCGAGCTGGGGCTGCGGACCTACGTGAACGGGATCGGCGCGCGGGGGACGGTGATCCTCTCGGCCAGCCTCGGCTACGCCGCGATCTTCGACGGGCCCTCGCGCGAACAGGTGGGCGGCCCGTCCGTCGCGTTCGGAGCGGAGTGGCGGCTCTGAGCTGATCGAGGGGCGTGCAACCCAGAGCGGGCTCTGGTACGTGGCGGCGCGTGACGCTCCTGCGCGCGGCGGAGTTGAAGCTCACCTTCGGCAGCCGCACCATCTTCGAGAACCTGACCCTCACGCTCGAGCAGTCCGAGCGCGTGGGGCTCGTGGGCGTGAACGGCTCCGGCAAGTCCTCGCTGATGAAGATCCTCGCCGGGGCGGCGAGCGCGGACAGCGGGGAGATCCAGCTGCGCCGTGGCGCCACGGTCACCTACCTGCCGCAGGAGCCGCTCTTCCCGCCCGGTGCCACCGTGGCCTCGGAGCTGACGGTGGCGCACGGCGAGCTGAAGGAGACGCTGGACGCCCACGCGGCGCTCTCCGCCAAGCTGGCGCAGGACACGCAGAAGCAGGCCCGGCGGCTGGAGGAGCTCTCCGCGCTGTCGGACCGGATCGAGCAGCTCGGGGGCTGGGACACCGAGCACAAGGCGCGCACCCTCCTGGATCGGCTCGGGGTGAAGGACTGGGACCGGCCGGTGGCGGAGCTCTCCGGCGGCACCCGCAAGCGCGTGGCGATCGCCCGGGCGCTGCTCACGCGCCCAGAGCTGCTGCTCCTGGATGAGCCCACCAACCACCTGGACGCGGACACGGTGGATTGGCTCGAGGAGGAGCTGGACAAGCTCGAAGGCGCGCTCCTGCTGGTCACCCACGACCGCTACTTCCTGGACGACCTGGTGGACCGGGTGGTGGAGATCGAGCCGGGCGCCGGCGTGACGTCCTACCCCGGCAACTACGAGGCGTACCTGGAGCAGAAGCTGATCGCCCACGAGCAGGCGACCACGCAGCAGCACAAGCGTGACCGCTGGATCGCCCAGGAGGTGGCCTGGCTGCGGCGCGGGGTGGAGGCGCGGCGGACCAAGAGCAAGGCGCGCATCCAGCGAGCGCAGAAGCTGATGGCCGAGCGCGGCTACAAGCGGCCGAAGACCGCGGCGCTGCAGGGCGTGGAGGTGCCGCGCCTGTCGCAGACGGTGATCGAGGCCAAGCACGTGGAGAAATCGCTCGGCGGGCGGAAGCTGCTCGCGGACGTGAGCGTGATCCTCCAGCGCGGCGAGCGGGTGGGGATCGTGGGCCCCAACGGGGTGGGGAAGACCACCTTCCTGCGCGTGCTCCTGGGCGAGCTGGCGCCGGACGCGGGCGAGGTGGTGATCGGCGCGAAGACGAAGGTCGCCTACTACGACCAGGCGCGCGTGCAGCTGGATCCCGAGCAGACCGTCTACGACGCGGCCTGGGGCGAGGACTACGTCGAGCTCGGCGGCAAGCGGGTGGCGCTCCGGGACTACCTGGACGATCTGCTCTTCCCGGTGCCCATGCAGCGGATGCAGGTGAAGGCGCTCTCCGGCGGCGAGCGGAACCGGCTGCTCCTGGCGCGGCTGTTCCTGGAGGGCGCCAACGTCCTGGTGCTGGACGAGCCCACCAACGACCTGGACATCGTCACCCTCAACGTGCTCGAGCGGCTCTTGCTCGGCTTCACCGGCAGCGTGCTGCTCGTGACCCACGACCGGTACTTCCTGGACAAGGTCGCCACTTCCATCCTCGCGTTCGAAGGGGAGGGCAGGGTGGTGCGGTACGAGGGCAACTTCGAGATGTACCGGACCCTGCGCGAACAGGCCCGAAGTCGCGGGTCGATCCCCGCTCACCCCGAGCCCCTCGGCTTCGCTCGGGACAGGCTACGTCGAGGGGCCACCGAGCAGAGCCCCCCCGAGCAGGGTCGAGCTGCCCGCAAGCCCGGAAAGCTGTCCTACAAGGACCAGCGCGAGCTGGACCAGATGGAGGCCACCCTGGAGTCCGCCGAAGGCAAGAAGGCGGCCCTGGAGGCGACGCTGGCCGACCCCGCCACGTACACCCAGCGTCACGCGGAAGTTCCCAAGCTTCAGGCGGACTTGGCCGCGGCCTCGGCCGAGGTGGAGCGGCTCTACGCCCGCTGGCAGGAGCTTCAGACGCTCGCCGGCGGGTAGCCCCAACTCCGTGTGCGCAAGGTTGGATCTCCGGGGGTTAAGAATTCCGGCCGCCCTTCTCCACTCACCGCGGCAGGCCGGCAATTCACGGAGCCCAACGCCATGTCGCTGCTGTCCTCTCGCGCGTCCCTCGTCCTCGGTGTGGTGGCGCTGCTCGCGGTCGCCACCGGCTGTCCGGCCCCGGACAAGAGCTGTCAGTCCGTCTCCTGCGGCCCCAACGGCCGCTGCGTGACGGGAGGCAACGGGCAGCCCTCCTGCTCCTGCGACGAGGGCTACGTCGCCGAGGGGCTGACCTGCGTGGACAAGGACTCGAACCCCTGCGACCCCAACCCCTGCACCACGGCGGGCCGGACGGTCTGCGTGGCCTCCGCCGGCAAGGCGCGCTGCGACTGCGTGGCGGATCGGCACGAGGAGGCGGGGCAGTGCGTCCCCAACAACCCGTGCATGCCCAACCCCTGCAACCGGGTGAACCAGAACGTCTGCACCGCGCAGGGGATCCAGGCGGTCTGCAGCTGCAACGCCGGCTACGCCCCTGAAGGCGCGGCCTGCAGCGCCATGCCTGTCTTCGACTGCGCGGCCAAGCACAGCGGCGGCGCCGCGGATGACACCTTCGAGCCGGACGAGTGCCCCTCTCTGGCGGGCGAGGTCCAGAGCGACGGCATGGAGCTCACCGGCCACCAGATCTCCCCGGCGAACGACGCGGACTGGTTCCGCATCGCCGCGCTGGAGGGCCGGATCTACGAGGTGGTGGCGACCAGCCCGGGCGGCCTGCGGCTCTACGTGGACGTCTACGCGCTGGACGGGGTCAGCTCGGTGGCGTTCGACCACCGCGGCGGCGGCGACATCTTCCTCCGCTTCAAGGCCGCCAAGTCCGGCGCCTACTACCTGCGCGTCCGCGCCTTCCAGGCCAACGCCACGGGCGACTATGTGCTGAAGATCTCCGACCGAGGCCTGGACGACTTCGCGGACGCCCCGGCCACCGCCAGCGACTCCGCCGTGGGCCAGAGCATCGAAGGCGAGATCCAGTACGGGGACGACGCGGACGTGATCCGCGTGCCGCTCGCCGGCAGCCACAACTACGAGGTGGGCGCCAGCTGGACCCAGGGCAGCTACCTGGTGGCGGAGCTGCTCGGCACCGACGGCAAGACCGTCCTCCAGAAGCAGCAGGGCCCCGCGCCCAAGCTGTCGCTTCGGACCGCCGCCGCCGGCTCCTACTTCGTCCGCTTCACCAGCGCGCTGCCCACCGTGCTCGGCAAATACACCTTCACCGTGAAGGACAACGGGCTGGATGACCACGGGGACGTCCCGTTCGACGCCACCGCGCTCACCGCCTCGGACGCGTTCACCAACGGCTCCTTCGAGCGGGCCGGGGACGCGGACGTCTTCTCCTTCTCCGCGAGCACCGGGCGGATCTACCGCTTCACCTGCAACCCCACCCCGAGCACCAACTCCTGCAACGCGGTCCTGAGCGACGAGGCCGGAAACGTCCTGGCCCAGGACACCAACGGGTACAGCGCGCTGCTCACCTACGAGGCCGCCAAGACGGGCACGCTCTACCTGCGGCTGACCTCCACCGTCACCGGCGTCCACGCCTACGCGTACAAGCTGGAGGATCTCGGCCCGGACGACCACGGCGACACGCCGGCCACCGCCACCGCGATCACCCCGGGCGCGCCCACCGCCAACGGCCGGATCGAGCTCTCGGGAGACCTGGACTACTTCTCCTTCACCGCCGTGGCCGGGAAGCTCTACCGCTTCACCTGCACGCCTTCGACCGAGCTCTACTCCTGCCCGCTGCGGCTGTTCGGCCCCACCGGCGCGGTGATCACCACCGCCACCAACACCTTCACCTTCGAGGCGGCGGCCGCGGGCACGCACCACATCGAGCTCAAGGCGTACAGCACCAGCTACATCGGCGCGTACACGTACCGGCTCGAGGACATCGGCGGGGATGACCACGGCGACACGCCCGCCACCGCCACCGCGCTCACCGTGGGCGCGGCGGCCGCCACCGGCTCCATCGAGCTGCCCGGCGACCTGGACTACTTCTCCTTCACGCCCACTGCCGGGAAGATCTACCGCTTCACCTGCACGCCCTCCACGCAGCTCTACTCCTGCCCGGTGCGCGTGCTGCTCGCGGCGGGGACGCTGGTCACCAGCGGCACCAACACGGTGACGTTCGAGGCCAACGCCGCCGGCATCCACTACATCGAGGCCAAGGGCTACAGCACCAGCTACACCGGCTCGTACACCTACTCGCTGGAGAGCGTGGGCTCGGACGATCACGGCGACACCGCGGGCACCGCCACCGCGCTCACCCCGGGCGCGCCCGCCGCCACCGGATCGATCGAGCTGGCGGGAGACCTGGACTACTTCTCCTTCACCGCTACCACCGGGCGGATCTACCGCTTCACCTGCACCGCCTCCGCCTCGCTCGGCAACTGCGCGGTCCGGCTGTTCGGCACGGCCGGCCAGCTGCTCACCAGCGGCACCGGCTCGGTGATCTTCGAGGCGTCCGCCACCGGCACCCACGCGATCGAAGTGAAGAGCTACAGCACCGGCTACACCGGCACGTACGACTTCGCGCTGGTGGATCTGGGCCCGGATGACCACGCGGACTCCATGGCCGGCGCCACCTCGCTCACCGTGGGCGCGCCGCTCGCCACCGGCTTCATCGAGCTGCCGGCGGACGTGGACTACTTCTCCTTCACCGCCACCGCGTCGCGGATCTACCGCTTCACCTGCAACCCCTCCGCGGCGCTGGTGGGCTGCGCGGTGCGGGTGCTCAACAGCACCGGCACGCTGCTCGCCGCCGGGAGCACCAGCGTGGCCTTCGAGGCGCCCGCGGCCGGGCTGCACTACGTGGAGGTGAAGGCCTCCAGCAGCAGCTACAGCGGCTCCTATACGTACGTGGTGGAGGACATCGGCGCGGACGACCACGGCGACACGATCACCGCGGCCACGCCCATCTCCGCCTTCGGCACCGCCGCCACCGGCACCATCGAGCTGGCCGCGGACGTGGACTACTTCTCCTTCACCGCGGTGGCCGGGAAGCTCTACCGCTTCACCTGCACCCCCTCCACCTCGCTCTACCAGTGCCCGGTCCGCATCCTCAGCAACGCCGGGACGCTGCTCGCCAGCGGCACCAACGGCACGACCTTCAAGGCCGGCGCCGCGGCCACGCACTACGTGGAGGTGAGGGGCTACAGCACCAGCTACACCGGCAGCTACACGTACTTGCTGGAGGACCTCGGCGCGGAGGACCACGGCGACACGATGGCCACCGCGACCGCGCTCACCGCGGGAGATCCGGCGAAGAACGGCGCGATCGAGCTCGCCGGCGACCTCGACTACTTCTCCTTCAGCGCCACGCTGAACAAGATCTACCGCTTCACCTGCACGCCTTCGACCTCGCTCTACCAGTGCCCGGTCCGCATCCTGAATCCCACGGGCGTGCAGCTGATCACCGGCGCCAACGGCGCCAGCTTCAAGGCGTCGCAGACCGGGACCCACTACATCGAGGCCAAGGGCTACAGCACCAGCTACACCGGCACGTACACGTACCGGCTGGAGGACCTGGGCGTGGATGACCACGGCGACGCGGCGGTCTCCGCCACGGCGATCCCCCTGGCCACCGTGACCAACGGGAACATCGAGCTCGGCGGGGACGTGGACTGGTTCTCCTTCCCGGTCACCGCCGGCACCGCGTACCAGGTCACCAGCACCACCCCGTTCGGCCTCTACCTCTACGTGTACTCGACCAACGGGACCACGCTGGTGGCGAGCACCAGCAGCACCACGCTCAGCTTCACCGCCAACGCCACCGGCAACCACTACCTCCGGGTGGCGGCCACGTCCTCTGCCTCTACTGGTGCCTATACGGTGAAGGTCCAGTAGCCGTTTGCAGGGAGAACCGGGGGGATGGTCTAACCGCCGCATGACCGCGGCCACCCTCTCCCCGGATCGAAGCCAGCTCTCCGTCGCCGTCCTGCTCCTCGCCGCCGCCTGCTCCCAGGCGCCCGGAGGGGAGGCCACGCCCACGTACAGCGCGGACGTGCAGCCGATCGTCCAGGCGAAGTGCGGCGGCTGCCACGTGGAGGGCGGCATCGCCCCCTTCGCGCTCGGCACCTATGAGCAGCTCTCCTCCGTGAAGGAGAGCGTGAAGGCCGCGGTGCAGTCCCGGGTCATGCCGCCGTGGCTCGCCTCGAAGGACTGCAACAGCTACCTGGGCGATCGCTCGCTGAGCGACGCGGAGATCGACACCGTCAGCCGCTGGGTGGACGGCGGCGCGCCGCGCGGCGACGCGTCCAAGGCGCCCACGGAGAGCTCCCAGAGCGGGCTCTCCCGAGTGGATCTCCACCTGCCCATGTCGGTGCCCTTCAAGCCCACGCAGGCGCCGGATCAGTACCGCTGCTTCATCGTGGACTGGCCGGCCACGACGACGAAGTTCGTCACCGGCTTTCGCGCCAACCCGGGCCAGGCCTCCATCGTCCACCACGTGATCGCCTTCCTCGCCAAGCCGGCGGACGTGGCCAAGTACCAGGGCCTGGACGATGCGGAGGAGGGCGTGGGCTACACCTGCTTCGGTGGTCCGGGCGGGACCAACACCAACCGCGTGGCCTGGGTGGGCGCGTGGGCCCCCGGCAGCGAGGGTGGGGACTTCCCCGCGGGCACGGGGATCAAGATCGAGCCCGGCTCGAAGATCGTCCTCCAGGTCCACTACAACTTGAGCTCCGCGCCCGCGCTGGAGGACCTCACCTCGGTGGATCTCAAGCTGGACGACTCGGTGGAGAAGGAGGCCTTCATCCAGCCGTGGGCCAACCCGCAGTGGGTGACCGGCAAGACGATGGTGATCCCCCCGGGCGAGGCGGACGTGGGCTTCCGCTTCGCGTTCGACGCCACCCAGTTCCTGGGCACGATCACCAACGGCGCCTTCACCAGCGGCCAGGCCTTCAAGGTCTGGTCGGTGGGGCTGCACATGCACACCCGCGGCGAGCGGGCGCGGCTGGAGATCGAGCGCGCCGGCGGCGCGGGCAAGCAGTGCCTGCTGGACATCCAGCGCTGGGACTTCCACTGGCAGGGCAGCTACCGGCTCGCGAAGGCGGAGATCGTCCGCCCGGGGGACGCCATGGCGGTGGAGTGCCACTTCAACAACACCGAGGCCAAGCAGCCCCGCGTGAACGGTCAGCCGCAGCCGCCCCGCGAGCTCAACTGGGGCGAGGGCACCGGCGACGAGATGTGCCTGGGCAGCTGGTACATGACCCAGTGAGGCCCCGTCCGTTGGGCGGATCAATCAGGGATGAAACTCCCCCCCGTTCACGTCGAGCGTAGCGCCTACGGCGCTACGCTCGGGGAGACCGGGGGCCTTCGCTCTGCAAGACCGCCATGCCCGCCCTGCAGCACGAACGTCTCCCTGAGCCCCTCCACGTAGGGGCGGTTGCGCCAGCCCAGCTCGCGCTCCGCCCGGCTGTGGTCGAACCACTGCCCGCCGGGAGCGGGGACCGGCAGCTTCAGCGGCGGCGCCTTGCCCCCGGCCTCGCGCCACGCCTTCACGAAGTCCCAGAACGTCACGTCGTCGCCGGTGAGGTTGTAGGCCCTCCCCACGGACTGCGGCCGCTCGAGCGACAGCGCCACGCCCTCCGCCACGTCCCCCGCGTAGACGAAGGGGAGCTGGAGGTACGCGGGGACGAGGGTGGCCAGCGGCACCGAGAGCAGCCAGCCGACGATCCGGGTGAGGTTGCGATCGTACGCGCCGTAGATCCCGCACGGCCGCAGCGTGGTGAGCTCGAGCCCGTGCTTCGCGGCCTGCCTCCACGCCTCCTGCTCGGAGAGCGCCTTGGAGACCTTGTACGCCTTGGTCAACCCCGGCTTGGACTGCTCGGTGTGTTGGGGCCAGTCTTCGTCGATCTTCTTCCAGGCCGGCTTGTTCGCGTACACGGCCACCGAGGAGATCTGCACCACCCGGCGCACGCCCGCGGCGGCCACGGCCTCGAAGACGTTGCGCGTCCCCTCCACGTTGGACTTGAGGTACGCCTTCAGGTCGTTGCTGCGCAGCGAGAAGAGCGCGGCGTTGGACACCACCGCGGCGGCGCCTCGGAAGCCCTCGGTGAGCGCGGCGCGGTCCGCCAGGTCCGCCTTGCGCAGCTCCACGCCGCTCGCCTTCAGCTCGGGCACGCGGTCCGGGTTGCGCACCACGCCGATCACCTTGGCGCCCCGCGCCTGGAGCACCTGCACGATGTAGCGGCCGAGGAAACCGGTGGCCCCGGTCACGGCGATCGTCTTCCCTTCGAGGTTCATGCCGCGCTCCGGTTCAGCTGCGCGCGGACGGACCACTCGCGCAGCGCGAAGAGGGAGAAGGTGATCGCGTACGCGCCGATCACGTCGATCGTGTAGTGCAGGTGGGAGAGGAAGACGGAGGCCACCACCAGCACGTGGGTGACGAGCATGGCGATCCGCGCCCGCCGGTACGGCCACACGTAGAGCAGCAGGAGGAACGTGGTGGAGACGTGGCCGGAGAAGAAGAGGTCCTTGGTCAGATACGTCCGCGCCGCGCCCCGCCCGAAGAAGTCCACCGGCGAGAGGATCTCCACCCAGGCGCGCAGCCGCTCCTGCGCGCCCATGCCCGCGTTCACGTCCGCGCCGTGCACGGGCCCCAGGCCGGTGGCGAGGATGCACAGCCCGCGCAAGAGCGCCACCAGGCCGGCGGAGACCATGTAGCGGCAGAAGCGGTCCACGTCCCGCCAGAGAAACCAGAGCGCGATCGGCACGTACGCCGCCAGCCAGAGCAGGTAGTTGGTCCGGTCCACCCAGGGGACGTAGGGGATGAGCGGCAGCAGCGCGTCCGGGAGCGAAGGCGCCGGGCGCGCCTCGGCGTAGAGGATGAGCCAGGTCATCGCCGCCACCGAGGCGAAGCGGAACGCGAAGGCGAAGGCGACCTTGGCAGCCGCGCGCTTCAGCCGCCGGTCGACCGCTGCGTCGAGCGGCGGGCGGGCCTCGACTCCGCTCGGCCTGAACGGGTTGAGCTCCAGTTGATCAAGCTCAGCGCGCTCCGGCACTAGTCCTTGGTGCCCGGGTTCACCGCGGTGGTGAGCCAGTGGAAGTTGTCCAGCAGGGTGAGCGAGTCGAGGATGTGGTCCCCCACGTCCCAGGTCGCGATCCGCAGCTCCACGATCTCTCCGGGCCGCACGTTGCCGCTGGTGCGCAGCCACGAGGTCCCGCCGCCGATGGTGCAGTCCGTGGGCAGGGTGCCATCCGCCTCGAAGCCGGTGCCCGTGAGCGCCGAGGCGCCGAGCGCGCACGAGGCGGCGGAGACGTCGTTGTCCCAGCAGAACGGCTTGGTGGCCTGGGTGTCGCAGACGCGGAAGACGCCGGTGCCCTTGGCGACGTTGATCCCCACCGGCCAGCGCACGCCGCCCTGGTCATAGGTGAAGAGGTTCTTGTCCACCGGGTTGGCGATGGGGGAGGGGATGCCGCCGGGCGTGTCCACCAGGACCACCAGCTGGTCGTTGAAGTCGGTGCAGACGTACTCGGGGTACTCGGCCGAATAGAAGTAGCCGCTGAACTCGAACGCGAGCGCGTTGGTGGGCGCGCGCATGCGCAGTACCAGCATCACCGAGTCCCGCGCCAGGTCCGGCTCGCCCAGGTTGCCCGCGCCGCAGTTGGGCGCCACCGGCAGCTCGTTGGCCAGCTTCAGCGGCGGGTTCGCCGCGGAGAGCCAGTCCTTGAGGCAGTAGGGCGCGGTGCAGGCGATCAGGTCCGCCTCGGTGTTCTGGTCCGTGGAGACGTCCCCGCCGCTGGGGCCGCCGTTGGGCCCGGGCATGGTCTGCACCGCGTCCGAGGCGATGCCGCTGGAGAGCACCACCAGGCTGCGGCCTTCCAGCGGCTTGATGCTGGCGCCGAAGTGATCGCGGATGGACTTGGCCTGGGGGAAGGTGAGCGGCTTGCCGTCCGCCTGGAGCAGCTGCGCGGAGATGAGGCCCCAGGTCTTCTGCTGCTTGGTGGGCGGGCTCTCCACCGTCATCCGGCAGATGCCGAGCGCCTTGGCGAAGTCCACCGCGTTGGAGGAGTTGCTGGTCAGCGGCGTGTCGCACGCGTCCAGATCCAGCGCGTCCAGCGTGTCCACGTAGCCGTTGCAGTTGTCGTCCACGTTGTTCCCGGCGATCTCCACCGCGCCGGGGTTGATCAGCTTCGGGTTGGGGCCGCAGGCGCCGGGCTGATCGCAGCAGTCCCCCTCCGCCACCGTCCAGCCGTCGCCGTCGCAGTCCGTGGTGGCGCTGTTGCAGGAGGCGCACTGGCCCGCGGTGCACTGCCCGGAGCCGAAGCAGGTGGTGCCGCAGGAGCCGCAGTTGGAGGGGTCGGTGGCCAGATCCACGCACTGGCCGCCGCAGAAGACCTTCCCGGAGGGGCAGTTGTAGCGGCAGATGCCCCCGGCGCAGGTGGTGCCGGTGGGGCAGTGGTTGCCGCAGGTGCCGCAGCTGACCGGATCCACCTGGGTGTTGGAGCAGACGCCGTTGCACAGCGTGAGCCCCTGCGGGCAGGCGCACGCGCCGCCCTTGCACTGGCGGCCGCCGCTGCAGGCGGTGCCGCAGGCGCTGCAGTTGTTGGGGTCTGACCCCAAGTCCACGCAGACGTTCCCGCACTTGGTCTTGCCGGGGGCGCAGTTGAGCGTGCAGCTGCCCGCCACGCAGACCTCGCCCACGGCGCAGGCCTTGGTGCAGCTGCCGCAGCGCATGGGATCGTTCATCACGTCCACGCACTGGCTGCCGCACAGGAGCGTGGGCGACTGGCACTTGCACTCGCTGGCCTGGCAGAGCATCCCGGCGCCGCACGCGCGGCCGCACGCGCCGCAGTTGTACGGGTTCACCTTGGTGTCCACGCAGATGTCCGTGCACTGCGTCCAGCCGGTCTGGCACTCGAAGCGGCAGGTCCCCAGCGCGCAGACCTCATGCGGGCCGCACGCGTGGCCGCAGCTGCCGCAGTTGGAGGAGTCCGTGTCGAGCGTGGTGCAGGCGTTGTTGCACGCGCTCTGGCCCTGGCCGCAGCTGGGCCCGGCGTCGGGGATCCCCGAGTCCACCACCGGCGTCCCCGAGTCTGGCTTCTGAACGGGAGCGCCGCAGGAACAGGCCTGGAGGATCAGAGCGGCGAGAGAGAAGCTGACGAGCAGCCGCGGCTGCGGACGCCAGAACATGGGTGCTCCACGTGCGGCTTGGAGGGACCGGCCTAGAACGGGCGCGCAGTGGAGTCCAACGCAGGGCGGCGCGTCAAGCGCCGTCCCCTCGGGAGTGACACGTCACTCCTCGAGCTTGCCGTGCCAGTAGGCGATGTCCCGCAGGTAGCTGCGCCAGCTCGTGGGCATGCCCTTCTCGTAGATGAAGGTGATGCGGACGGTCTCGGGCAGCTTCTTGGGCTTCACCGGCTTGGAGAGCAGCCGCATCCCCGCCTGATCTGGCGTCCTCCCGCCCTTGCGCTGGTTGCAGGGGACGCAGCAGATCACGACGTTGTCCCAGGAGGTGATCCCGCCCTGGGATCTGGGCACCACGTGATCGTACGTGGCCTCGTGCCGGGCGACCTTCAGGTTGCAGTACTGACAGCGCCCGCCGTCCCGCGCGTAGACGTTCTCCCGGCTGAACTTGATGGCCCGCTTGCCGCCCCGGATGATCTTCAAGAACCGGATGACGGACGGCATCGGGATCTGGAGGGTGATGGAGCGGACGAAGCGATCGTCGTACTCCTCCACCACTTCGACCTTGCCCTCGAAGAGGAGGGTGATTGCCCGGCGCCACGAGACCCGCGCGACCGGCTCGAAGGTGGCATTCAAGACCAACGTCTCCACGCGACCTCCTACGCGAGGGCCCCGGGTGTTTCGCTCGGCCTCACCGGGGAAAGCAGAAGCATAGCCATGGCAGGGCCGCTTCCGCAGCGGCCCCCTCCCCCCCGCACGGCCCGGGGTGTCTTGACAAGCGCCCGCAAAGCCCCCGGGAACACAGGGAGTACACCGGCTTCACATCGCCCCTGTCCGCTGGGTCTCACCTGGCGAACGCTTCTCCACGGAGCCATCGACCCATGAAGCACACCCTTCGCCGCCGCAGCCTGCTCGCCTTCCTCGCCGCCACCCCGGTGGTCCTCTTCTCCAGCCAGGCCCGCGCCGAGCACTACGCGGCCAAGCTCTGCGGCGGCTGCAGCTTCGGCTCCAAGAAGGACGAGTGCGCCAAGTGCGGCAAGTGGCGCGGGTCCACCAGCATCCCCGCCCGGCTGTGCGGCCAGGACGGCTTCGGCTCCAAGGGCAATGACTGCGTCCGCTGCGGGAAGTGGGTGGGTTCGAGCAAGGCGCTCGCCTACGTCTGCGGGAACTGCGGCTTCGGGAGCAAGAAGGACAACTGCGTGAAGTGCGGCCGCTGGGCGCCCTAAAGCCCCTATACTCGCGGGCACCACGGAGTTCCCTCCAGGAGCCCGATGCCCCCAGACAAGCTCTCGCAACGTACGCGCCGCCGCTACCCACGCGCTCCGGTCCGGATCAAGACGCGGATCATGAGCGCCGGGGAGACGAAGGGGAGCCGCTTCGAGGCCACGCTGTCCACCACGGACATCTCCGTGGGCGGCCTCTTCTTCGAGAGCACGTTCTTCCTCAAACCCGGCGCGCTGGTGGAGGTGGAGCTGCGGCTGCCGCCCAACGACCGCGTGGTGAGGGCCAAGGGGCGGATCATCCGGATCGAAGAGGGGCGCGGGAAGAGCGCGCGCTCCGGCTTCGCGGTGAAGTTCAGCGAGTACATCGACTCCAGCGAGGTGGTGCTCGCGAACTACTTCCTCGCGCCCGTGCTGCGGAAGTTCATCCAGGACTACGCGAAGAAGAGCAAGTTCCCCGCTGCCGCGGGCGTGGAGAGCGCGGTGGATCTCCTCGCCGCGTGGGAGCTGCGGAAGTCGGCGGACGGCGTGGTGGATGTCTCGCTCTGGGGCGAGCAGCACTGAGTTGGTTACCTGTCTTCCCCTTACGGGGCCGCCACCCCACGTTCACCTCGAGCGTAGCGAGGCCGCCGCCCCTTGGGCGGATCAATCAAGGCAGAGTCCCTACGATCGGCGGGCCCGCGACTTCGCTCGGGCTGAGCGGGGCGCGGCAAGTTTCAGGTCAGCGCCGCAGGCGCGTAGTCCAGAGGCGGCACCGAGCTCGAAGCCGCCTGTTCGGTGATCACGCGCTCCGTGCCGCCCCTCGACTACGGACCTTCGGTCCTACGCTCGGGGTGAACGGTCAGTCGACGACGTTGACCACCGTCGAGCCGAGCGTGGCGCCGCCGCGCAGCACCTTGATCTCCCACTTGCCGGCCTTGTGCACGGCGGACGGGCGCCACGTCCTGCTCCGGAACGCGGCGGTGAGCTTCACGTCCGTGGTGCTGCGGACCTGGCCATCCAGCGTCCACTGCAGCACCACGTCGTCGTAGTCCCCGCCGTCCGGGACGATCCAGAGCGTCCACGCGTGCACCGTGGAGCCCTTCTTCACCGGCCCGCTCACCGGCTCCAGGCACTCGCTCTTGGTTGGACCCTCCGAGCTGTCCACCTTCAGGCAGGCCTTGAGCTCCACCAGCAGCGGGCCGATCTGCCGGCCGCGGTAGTAGTAATCGAGCACCTTCTTCGCCTCGGCCGTGGTGGGCACCTCCACGTTGGAGGCGGGGGAGAGCACGCGGGCGCCGGCGTCCGGCTTGGCGCTGCTGCCCGCATCCGCCGCCGCGCTTACCGGCTCCGAGGAGGCGCCCGCATCCGGCGCTGTGCTCGGCGCGCCCGCGTCCGCCCGGCCGGCCTTCTTGCCCTTCGCCTTGGCCTTGCGAGGAGCGCCGCCATCCGCGCCCTCCGCCGCGAATGCGGGCAGCGCGAGCAGGAGCGAACCAGCGACGGCAGCGGCCACGAGCCTCATGTTGTGAGCCCTCCTTGGGGGAACCTCGAGGGCGCTAGCTTACAGGGCGCGCTACAGACCGCCAGACTCGTAGCTGGAGGGCACGTCCACGTCGAACGCCAGCTCCACGCGCTTGGTGTCGGTGGGCTTGAGCGGAAGCTTCCAGGTGGCCACCCCGTCCGAGGGCGTCAGCTTGTACCCGGCGGTCGTCTGCGGGGTCACCTGCACGCTCACGTCGTCCAGCTCGGAGATGGGGACGTGCTCGGCCAGCTCCACCTCCACCGGCTGCTTGCCGAAGTTGGAGAGCTCGAAGCGGTAGGCGTAGTGGAAGCGCCGCTTGCCGCCGAAGAGCCCCACGTCCTTCTTGAGCTCGTCCAGCACCGTGCGCTTGACCCGGAGCGACTCGTCCGCGCCGAAGCCGAGCTGGAAGAAGCCGCCCTCCGGCACGCGCTCCAGGCCGTAGCGCGCCACGAAGTTGCCTCCGCGGAACGCGTCCACCGAGCCCGGCAGCAGCGGGAACGGTGCGGTGTTGGTGAGATCCGCCACGCGGTACACGTACGGCGCCAGCTTGGGGATCGCCCGGTACACCAGCTGCGACTTCAGCTTCTGCCGGGCGACGAAGACGCGCGCCGGGGTGGCGTCCCCCGGGATGTCCACCGGCTCGGGCACCACCAGCTGCACCGAGAGCCCCTGGCTGCGCGCGGCGAGCCCCTCGCCGCCGCGGGTGGTCTCGCTCGAGCCGGCCTGCGCCTGCTCCACGTACTCGTCCCGCCGCACCAGCACCTTCTTCGGCTCCTTGCGCTCCAGCGCCGCCACGCGCAGCGCGGCCAGCTCCGGCGGGGTGGCGTTCTGCGAGGGCAGGGCGGTGGAGAGGATCAGCCGCGCCCGGTTCCAGCTCTCGCCCGTGGACTGCACCACGGTGGCGAAGGTGGCCAGCTCCACGTGGGACTCGCCGTCCTCGGCGCGGGCCTCGTACTGCGGCTGCCACGAGGCGCCGCCCACCAGGTAGGTCAGCTCCACGCGCGCCTTCTGTCCCGCCGCGCAGCCCACCAGCACCTCCGCCGCCAGCTCGCGGCGGCCAGCGGTGCCTTCAATCAGGCTCTTGCGCAGCTGCAGCTCCTGGCGCTTCTCGGACAGCGCCCGCTGCCGCTCGGCCGCGGCCACGCCGTCCTCCGCCGCCTTCACCCGCGCGGCGAGCAGGGCGTCGAACGCGGCGCTCCAGGCCTTGGGATCCGGCTTGTCGCCCAGCTCCCGGCCGATCCGGTCGACCGCGAGCTTCTCGTAGCTGGCGGCGAGCCCCTCGGCCACCTGCGCCTGGCGCTTCGCGTCCGCGGCGGCGGCGAGCTCCACGTCCAGCTTCTCCAGCTCCGTCTCCAACTCGCGCAGCTTGTCCGAGTACTCCTTGCGCCGGGGGCGCAGCTCGGTGCGCAGGCCCTCCAGCGCGCCTCCCTCCACGCGGGCGCGGAGCGACGCGGCGTCCGCGGAAGGGGGCAGCCCTTCGAACAGCGCGGCGCGCTGGCCGCCGCAGTCCACCGGCGCCACGCGCTTGACCTGCGCGCGGTCCGGATAGACGACGACCTCCTCGACCTGATCCGCGGGCGAGGCGGCGAGCACCACCATCATCAAGAGCGGGGCGTTCATGCGCGCCTCACTGGGACTGCTGCATCCGCCAGCCCTTGGGGCGGCGAATGGAATAGGTGAACTTCACGGTGGTCTTCCCGCGCGCCGGCAGCGACAGGCGCCACTCCAGCCCACCCGTCGCCTTGTCCTGGATGGCGCCAGGCTCGGTGCGCAGCAGCTTCACCTCGGTGTCGTCGTTCCCGGAGAGAGGCCACTGGTCGAGGATCCGCACCGGGATGGCGGTGGCGTACGGGTTGGCGATCTCCGTGGTGACCTCGTACTCGGTGAGCTCCTCCTTGCCGATGAAGCCCTTCTCCGCGGTCACCAGCTTCACGTTGCGGATGGGCCGCAGCGCGCGGTCCAGGCCCAGCGGCAGGGTGAACGGCTCGCCCGGCGCCACCAGCTTGAGCTGCGCGGTGCCGGAGGGATCCGCGCCCACGAAGAGGTTGGCGCTCCCGCCCGGAAGCACCTGCTTCGAGGGGCTCTTGATCTCCGCCACCAGGAACGCCTCCTGCGCCAGCGCCGGGAAGAGCTTGCGCTCCACGGACACCGGCCAGGTCTCGCTGAAGAGCGCCACCCGCCGAGCGCCGCCGCCGGTCTTCACGGACTCGCGGCGCAGCGAGGCGAAGCTCAGGTCGTAGCCGGCGGCCAGGGTGGCCGGCAGGTTCGCCGCGTAGCTGGGGCGGACGTATGCCGGCGGCGGCGCCAGCGGCAGCCCCACGGTGGGCTCGCGCCTGGCAGAGCTGCGGCCGCTCGTGATGACGATCTCCTCGGCCGCCACCCCGTAGTCGTCGGACTCAGGCGCGGCGGCAGGGGCGGACTGGGCCATGGACTCGTACTCGCGGGCGGGCGCCTCCTTCTTCTCCGCAGCCCGGCGGCGCGACGGCATGGGGGGCGGCGCCGCGGGCGGGCGGTTCACGCCGCCGAGCGCCCCAGCCGCGACCGAACCCTCCACACCGCCGACGATCCCGCCCTCGTCCTGGTCGTACGCGGCGTTGGAGCCAAAGTTCACCATCCCCTTGAACTGGCTCTGGGCCCGGGCCGCGAGCCGCTGCATCACCGCGTCCTGCTCGCGCAGCGTGCGCGGCAGCGGGACGGCGGGCGGCGGGGGCAGCACCTGCTCCACCCGCGCCTGTGGCGTGGGGATGAAGCGCTCCTTCTCTCCGATCTTCCAGGAGAGCAGCCGGGGCGGCCGCGGCGAGCTGGCCGGGATGGCGGTGGAGAGCGTCAGCTGCGCGTCGCTCCAGTCCTCGCCGCTCTCCTGGCTCACCAGGCCGGAGAAGGAGACCAGCACCTTGCCGGTGTCCGGGAGCAGCTGGAGATCGTAGCTGGGGTACCAGCGGCTGCTGCCCACCACGTACGTGAGCGCCAGCTTCGCGCTGCCACTGCCGGAGACAGTGGCGACGACCCGGACGCCGGAGCGCTGCCGCTGCGCGCCGAGCAGCTGCGCCTTCTCCGCCAGCTCGCGCCGCTCCTCCTCCAGCGCCCGCTGCTTGATCCCGAGCTCCCGCGCCTTCGCCTGGAGCGCGGCGCCCTTGCTCCCCACGAAGCCGATCGCCGCCACCCAGCCGGTGGAGGTCAGGCGCGGCTCCGGGCGATCCTCGGGCGGTGGAGGGCTGGACGCGGTCAGCCGCTGCAGCGAGCCGAGCACCGCGTTGTTCGCGCGCAGCTGCTCGCGGACCTCGCTGAGCTTCACGTCCAGCGCGTCGATCGCGGAGATCAGCTTCTGGGCCTCGCCGATCGGCAGCTCGTTGGAGGGCACCCGCTGGATGTCCACCCGCTGCAGCTGCCCGCCGCTCGCCTCCACGCGGATGGAGCCGGTGTCCACCGAGTCCATCAGGAGCGGCAGCTCCACCTTCTGCGTCCCGCTCAGCCCCACGGAGGCGGTGCGCGTCACCCGCGCCCGGTCCGAGTAGACGACCACGGCGGTTACCGGCGCATCCACCGCGCCCAGCACCGCCGCAACCCACACGGCCACGAACATTCGCGCTCCTGTCGCTTCGAAGTCGCCTGTGACGCCCGCGCCCCTCGCGCGGTTCCTAAGCGGTTTGCTGCGGCTAGCGGTGCTCCAGGATCACCCCGTTCTCGCCCACCACCCACGCCCGACCCGCCACCGCCGCCACGCCGTTCCAGCCGTTGGCCGTGCGGATCGCCGGGTTCCCGGACTGCACGGTGGACCAGGTGATCCCATCCCAGTGGAGGACGATCTCCCACTTCTGCAGCGCCGCGTTCCCCGTGTTGTAGAGCCCCGCGGCGTAGACGTCCTTCGGCCCCGAGCCGGCGATGCCGCGCAGCGTGGTCCCCTTGGCCACGTTGGTGGGGGTAATGGCCCAAGCCTGGCCGTCCCAGTGGATCACGTTGTCGTCCGGGTCGAACGGGCCGCGTTCACCCGCGGCCCACGCCTCGTTCTTGCTGTGGGACCAGACGCTCAGGAGGTTGCGCGTGGTCTTGCTGGGGACAGGGCCGAAGGCGATCCCGTTCCAGTGCAGCAGCGTGCCCTTGGTGCCTCCCACCCAGATGTCGTCCGCGGCGGAGCCATGGATGCAGGTGAGGGACTCGGTGGTGTTGCTGGCCACGGGGGCCCAGGTGCCGGAGCCGGGGACGCGCCGGAGGATCTTCCCCGCCTCGCCGACCACCCAGACGTCCCCTCCGGGCGCGGCGAAGATCGCGTTGCCGCCGCCAGTCCCGCCCACGGTGACGACCCAGGACGTGCCGTCGAACCGCATGGCGTCATCCCCGAGCGCCCAGATCTCGTTGGCCGCGGTCCCGGAGATGCTGCGCTGCAGGAACGTGGTGCCGGCGTCGAAGGCGATCCACTTCTTGCCGTTCCAGCGCAGGAAGGTGCCGGCGTGGCCCACCGCCCAGACGTCGTCCGCGGTGCGGGCCCAGATCGCGTTGAGCGACCAGTCGGTCAGCTTCTCGGCCTTGAGCGGGTTGGTGAACATGCTCCCGTCGAGGTGGAACGTGTCTCCGTTGTTCGCCGTGGCCCAGGCCTCGGTCGCCGAGACCGCCGCAACCGCGGTGAAGTTCACGTAGACGCCGCTGGTGATGCCGGACCAGCCGCTGCCGTTCCAGCGCGCGACCGTCCCGTTGTCGCCCACCAGGTAGGCCGCGCCGGCCACGCCGTTCACCGCGCGCAGCGCCTGCGCGCCTCCGCCGATCGTGTAGGGCGTCCACTGCGTCCCGTTCCACTGGTCGAGCGTGCCCATCTCGCCCACGGCGAAGGCGACGGTGGTGCTCTGCGCCCAGACGCCCAGCAGGTTGGCGGTGACGCCGCCGCTGTTCACGATCCCCCAGGCCGTGGCGTCGCGGTGGAGGATGGTGCCGCCTTCGCCCACTGCCCACACGTCGGTGGCGCTCGAGCCCCAGACCGAGCGCAGGTTGTTCATCTTCGGCGCGGACTCGAGGGCCCAGGTGCTGCCGTTCCAGAACAGGATCGTGCCGGTGTCGCCGACCGCCCAGGCCTTGTCCTGCGCGGCGGCCCAGACGCCGTAGAGGTTCTTGGTGGTGCTGCTGGGGACGGCGCCCCAGAGCGTGCCCCCGTAGTGGAGGACCTGCCCGGCTGAGCCCACCGCCCAGATGTCCGCGGCGTTGCGCGCGAAGACCGCGTTCATCGCGCCGAGCGTGGTGTCGATGGACCCGTTCCAGCTGCCGTTCACCCACTCGCCGAGCGCCGAGTGCTCACCCACCGCGAACAGCCGCCCCTCCGTGTACGCGAGCCCGTTGATCGGCCCCTCGAGCGGGGACGGCTGCGCGTAGCCCCACCCGAGCCGGGTGGCCAGCCGGGAAGGGGGGCCCGCATCCGGCAAGGTGCCGCCGTCCTCGCCGGTCCCGCCGTCGCTGGTGCCGCCGTCGGAGGTGCCGCCGTCGGCCGCGCCGCCGCCGCGCAGGGACTCCCAGTCGATGCAGCCCACGCCGGAGACGAGGCACAGAAGCAGGGCGAGGGCGCGGGACGTCACAGCGTTCAAGCGGGGGCTCCGAGAGAGCGAAGGCGGCGCGCAATCTACCCGAGCCGCGCAGGCGAGTCGCGCTCCAGTAACCGCGATCGCAACCCATAGGAGAGCACCCACAGCTGGTGCGCGGCCCGGGTGATCCCCACGTGGAGGCGCCGGCGGGCCTCGTCATCCACCGGGTAGGCGCGCGCCGTGACGTCCGGGAGCACCACGTAGTCCCACTCGAGCCCCTTCACCTCGTCCGCGTCCGTGACGTCCACGCCCGGCTCGAACGTGTACTGGCCTTCGATCACGCGGCGCACGCCTCGCAGCTCAGACAGCCCCGCGTAGAAGGCGTCCGCGGCGTCCGAGCTGGAGGCGATGATCGCCACCGAGGCTTTGGGCTCCTGATCCAGCAGGTCGCGGATCGCGTCGCGCAGGAAGAGGGTCGCTTGGTCGAAGTTGGAGAAGTGGTGGTAGCCGACCGGCACGGACTCGCGCGCGTCCGCGTTGTTCTCGAGCCCTGCCGCTTGCGCGCCGAGCACGTGCCGAGCCAGCTCGGCGATCGGCTTGGGGCAGCGGTAGGAGACCTTGAGCCGGCACTGCTCCGCGCCGGGAACGCCGAGCGTCTCCAGCACCTTCGGCCACCCCGGGAAGCTGGAGCTGGTCTGCTGCATCTCGTCGCCAGCGATCGTGCAGCTGCGCTCCTTGGAGAGCAGTCGCCCGAGCACGAAGAGCTCGAAGAGGGAGAAGTCCTCCGCCTCGTCGAGCACCAGGTGCGCGGTGGACTCGATGTCCAGATCGTCCCGCTCGGCCATCAGGCTGAGCAGGATCGGCAGGTCTTCGACGTCGATCGTCCCGGCGAGCGTCTCCGGCGTCCCCTCCGAGAGGCTCTTCCCGTCGATCGTCTGCGTTGCCTCGGCGTCGTAGCCGGAGAGATCTCCGCCCCCGAAGGGAGCGGCGATCTGCAGCATCGTATGCTGCACCGTCTCCTCGATCGCCGTGGTCGGCAGGTCTCCGCCTGAAGCGGCGACCACGGCCTGGAGGAAGGGGCGATCGGTGAAGACCTCCGCCAGCTGGCGGCGCAGCGTGGCCACGGACGCCGCGCCGCGCTTGAGCGAGGGGTGCTGCTTCAACGCAGGCGCGAGCGCCGGATGGCGCTTGAGGCGCGTGACGAGCGGAGGCGCGTCCTCGAAGGGCTCCAGCTGCGGCTCCTTGAAGGCCTTGCGAGCCGTGTCGCGCGCCCAGCCGCTGAGTGTCTTCACCGGGACCTTGTCGAGCCCGAGCGGGGCAAGCAGGCGCCGCGACAGCCGGGCCAGGCCCTCCTCGGGGACCACCACCTGCAGCCGCGCGCGGCCGACCTGCGCCAGCTCCTTGGCGGCGAGCATGCCCAGGCGGTGCAGCGCGACGGTGGTCTTGCCGCTCCCGGCGCTGCCGAGGACCAGCAGCGGCTGGTCGGCGCCCACGCTCATCGCGGCGTACTGCTCCGGGTCCAGCAGGGAGGTGATGTCGTAGCGGCGGGCGCCGTCCTTGCCCTTGCCGATGCCGAGCGAGCCGGATCTCACCGCGGTCCCCGCGCCGCCCCCGAGCGTGCCGCCCGGCCGAGCGCCGGCGTCAACCCAGCGACCATCCGGCAGGCGCTCCAGCGAGAGCCGCCCGCGGCGGATCCCGGTGAGGACCCCGCGCTCGATGATCACGAGCCGGCGGACCAGCACGTTTCCGGTAGAGAGGCGATCCCCGAAGGTCTCCTCGTACTCGTCGCCCTCCTCGTAGTTGTAGAAGACGCGGGCCAGCGGCGCCTTCCGCCAGTCGATGATCCGCACGTCCGCGGCGGCGCTGGTGAAGCTCGCCCGGCCGAGCAGGAAGTCGCGCGGCCCCGCGGGCCCGTCCGTTCTCAGGTGGGCGAAGTAGGGCGACTGCTGATCGATCAGCGCCTCGGCGCCGCTGCGATCCACCACGGCGCTGACCAGATCCATCTGGTTGAACAGGTGGGGCAGATCCGCGGCGTGCGCGGTGGCAGCCTCCTCCTTGAGCAGCCCGAGCTCCTCGGCCAGGCCCGGAACGGCCTGCCCGCCGCGCAATCGGCGCCGAGTCGCCTTGAGCGCCTCGAGCGTCCGTGCCAGCAGGGCCTCCTCCTCGTCGACGACGCGCTGGAGCTCGGGCGGTAGGGCGGGCAGGGGAGTGGTCACGGGGCGGGCACCATAGGTGATTCCGACCCCGAGGTTTGCTACGGACGCGGCGGGAGTTCACTTGGTCCTTCGCAGCGACGCCTTCGACGAGTCCGGCCACCTGATCAGCGAGCTGCACGGCGTGAAGCTCGTCCAGATCGTCGAGTACCTGGTGAAACACCTGGGCTGGGCGGAGATGGCCGAGCAAGTGCCGATCAACTGCTTCGCGAGCAACCCCAGCGTGAAGTCGAGCCTGGTGTTCCTGCGCCGGACGCCCTGGGCGCGCGCCAAGGTCGAACAGCTCTACATCGAGCTGCGAACGGATGAGGTGCTGGCGGCGAAGTCGCCCAAGGGGGAGTGAGACCTCCGCCCCGCCGGGCCGGTAGGCGCCGGTACGCACGACTCGCACCCCCTGTGCTCTGGTCTACTTCGCCCTGAGTGCGTGACCTCCGCCATGCGCGTCTGCGCGGTGTCTCCCGGTTGTCCGGGGTTGCCGCACTCGCGCTCGCTACCGCAGCTGCCGCGCAGCCGGCGGTGGTGAAGGTGGGGACGTTCGCCAAGGGCCCCGGCTCGCAGAGCGTGGCCCACGGGCTCGGGCAGGTCCCGAAGGCGCTCCTGCTCTGGCTTGACGGTCCCCTCGCGGACGGTGTCCTCAACCCATCGCAGATGCGCGCCGTCGGCTTCACGGATGGGACGTCGAGCTTCTCGGTCTGCCTCGCCTCTGGGGATGGGTTGGCGTCTCCCCAAGTCGGCAAGCGCACGGCGAGAGCCGCGCTCACGCTTATGCGCCCAGACCTGACCGTCGCCGCCGAGGCGGTCCTCGGCTCCTGGGATGCGACCACCTTCACTCTGAGCTGGAGTCCGGACGAGCCAGCCGCGCGGCTCGTCCACTTCATCGCGATCGGCGGCACGGCCGTGTCGGCGCGCGTGGTGGAGTGGACAGCCCCGAGCGCGGTCGGCCCACGCCCCGTGACGGGCCTGGGCTTTTCGCCCGACGTGGTGCTGCACCTCTTTGGCGGACCCAACACGACCAGCCTCCCCAGCTCCAACCCGCTCTCGCAGGGCGGCCTGGGGGCGATGGACCGGCAAGGCAACCAGTGGTGCACGTACCTCTTCAGCGCGGACGACCCCGTCTCCGACACGCTCCGCCGGCAGGAGCTGGGCGCCGTGGTGTGCCAGGGGGCTTCCAACAACCAGCGCGCGGTCTACACGTCGATGGACGCGGACGGCTTCACCGTGAGCTACACCGGGATCGTCCAGGGCGGGAGCCATGTCTTCTCGCTGGCGCTCGCGGGGCTGCCGGCGAAGGTGGGCGCGTTCTCCAAGAGCGTCGCGTCGGCGCCGGCGAGCCAGCCAGTGACCGGGCTCGGCTTTGCGCCGGCCGCCCTGCTGCTCGCGTCCTTCCAGAGCGTGGCCGCGCCGGGCGTGGACCTCCCCCATGCGCGGGGTGGTTTGGGCGCGGCCGACGCCACATCCTCGGCCGCCTCCGCGGTGAACGACCAGGATGGCGTGACCCCGACAAACGCGACCGCGGTCGACCGGGCGGGTGTGGTCTTCGTGAAGGTGGACAACGGCGCGGGGACGGTGAACGCGGCGGCGAGGCTCTCCTCCTTCGGCGCGGACGGCTTCACCCTCTCCTGGAGCCCCAACGACTCGGCTCCCACGGAGCTCGTTTACCTGGCGCTCGGCGGGACGCAGGGGGCGGCACTTCTTCCGCCGGGCGCTGCCTGCGCCGCGAGCGTCGAGTGCCAGTCCGGCAGCTGCGTGGCCCAGGTGTGCGCGGACACGCTGCCGCCGCTGCACCTGCCGGTGGCTTGCGGGTGCAATGGCGCGGGTGAGCCGGCGATCCTGCTGGGGGCCCTCGCCGCGTGGCTCTGCGCCCGGCGCACGTCTCGGCGCGCCTAATCATGGGCGGCCGGGACTTCTCTGCGTGCGGTCAGCACCCAGCCCTTGCCTGACGCTTCGAGTCGCCGTCGGATGGAGGGCAAGTGCCCTGCGCCATAGAGGATGGCGATGCGCTCGGACGGGCTCGCTTCGATCGCTGAGAGCAGAAGGTCCTCACGTGTCTGCATCAGGGTAGGAATGAATTCGTCGATCCGGGTGGGCTCGCACGACGGCAGCCAGAGAGGGCGGGTCTGCTCATCCTCTGTGAGCACGATCGGCCCGATCTGCTTCTCGTACAGGGCGATCACGGACTCCCAGTCCAGATCGACGCGGCGCTCGCGAGACGCGTTCCCGGTTAGCAGTGCTGCGTTCGACTGCGGTGCCATGCCTTTCTTCTGTGTACAGGCCGAGCGCTGACAGACCAAGGCGCGGGCCTCGCATCCGAAGATGCGCTTCAGCTTCCGCTGGGCGGATGGGTCGTCCGTTCGAAGGTCCAGCTCCTCCCAGAGCAGCACGAATTGATTCTCTTCCAGTGCACGGATCTGCGCCGCAATCCGGACGTAGAGCTCAGGCGGGGCGCAGTGCGATACCGGTATTAACTCGATTCGTCGTGCCGCGTTGGTGAAGGAGACGACGGTGCCGATGCTCCGGTACCCCTCCAGGGCCGCGCAACCGGAGCTCAAGCCGCTCACCAACCCGAACCACAACAGCCGACGGATGAAGCCGGGCATCGCCGCGAGAACCCCATGCCCGCGCGGCTGTTGAAACCAGAGCGCGACATAGAGACGCGGCGCGGCCTACCTCTGGCGCAAGGCCTCGGTCGCCACCCGAAGGATGTCGTCCAATTCGTCCGGCGCCGAGTGCACGGCCTCGTAGATCGCCTGCTGAAGCTGATTGCCCTCATCGGAGAGGGCGTAGGCCAAAGCTGAAGCCGCCCGCGCTTGTGAGAAGAGCCTGGCTTCCTTCTTCGTGTGGCTGTCGCTCTCATGGAGATCCAGATACTGGCCATCGATGCGAGCAGCGAGAGTGGCGACCTGCGCTCGCAAGCGTGGAGTCGGAGCTGCGCCCGACCGGAGTACCTTGAGCGCCGCGGTTACTTCTTTGGCTTTCAGCCCAGATCCCGAGACGGCGGCTTCACATGCGGCCAACACCGCTCGGCTCCTCTGCGCAATGGAGGCGCGTCGAAAGAGCTTCGCGAAGGCTGGGGGTAACAGGTCGATAGATTCCATGGTTTGCGCAGACTCGCTGAGATCCGCCTGTTGGTTAGGCGAGCCCTGGCGTCCCGACCACGCGCACGTACTCCAGCTTCGACGGCGTGTTCAAGAATCGAGGTCCATGCGCGCTAACAGGATCTGCTCCCGCTGCGAGGGCAACTGTCCGCGACTCTGCCGAATGACTCGTTGAGCCTTCGAGGGTAACCCTCGTCAGGAGCTCGAGTGGCCTTCGTCGGTTCGCTCGTCCTCCCTGCACGCTCTCCCCTCTAAACAAAGTTCTGGCTGGCCGCGGACTACGCGCGGTGTGCGGAGGCGCTGATGATCGAGAGGGGGAGGGTTGAGTTGAGGGCGGACATCTCAGACCACTTCGAGTTCGTCGAAGACGACTTGGTCTACTTCGATGGGCCCTTGAAGGGACGGTTTGAGGGCCCGAGCCACTGGGGAGTTTTTCGCGTTCTACTGCACCCCGATTGTTCTCGGACGCCTTTGGCACTGGGTGCTCTTCTTCCCGGAGCGGCCAGAGCGCTGGATCAGCGTCGTCGAGGATCGTCGTGGAGAAGTGCCCGTGCTCTATGCCGCTGAGCTATCGGTCGACTCAGTAGCACCGCCTCGAACCAATAACTCCGATAGAGGGAGAGAATGAGCTCACGCTTGGTGTCGGTCACGCTGGTGGAGGGCCACTTCTATGAAGCCGTCTTTGACGATGAGGGCGTTCGCAAGGGGGATGTCCCAGGCGTAGTTGAAATTCGAAGTGGCGGCTCCCCCGAGTCATGGAGACTCGGGGTTGCGAGAAACAGGAGCCGCCATGCACAAGAGAAGCAGGAAGCAGCCCTCGAGGAAAGGGCAGCTTGAGGTTGCG